>NZ_JAHGAJ010000001.1 GCF_030248535.1 Vibrio sp. D404a
AGCCAGAGCCAGAGCCAGTAAAACAAGCGGTTCCTAAAAAAGCACCTGTAAAAAAGCCAGAGGTGCAAAAGAAAGAGTCAGTGAAAAAGAAACCGTTACCGAAAGAAAAACCACCAGCGAAAGAGCGTAAAGTTGAGCCAAAGCCCAAAGAGAAAGTTGTCGAACCAAAACCTCAAGAAGCCAAGGTTAAACCTTCCCCTGAATTGCTCGCGCAAAAGAAAGTTGGAGAGCAAGGTGTAGACGGTTCGAAGCAGCAAAACGTTCAGCAAAAAGAAACCGGTGCAGGGAACCAAGCGGGCGGTATCGCTGATGAAGCGCAGTTTGACTACTATATTCGCCAGCACCTACTTTCTAAAAAGGTGACGCCTAAGATATTGAAATCAAGGCGTAAACAGGGCGTAGTGGTGGTCGTATTTACCCTCGATAGATTGGGGATGATCAAAGATTATAAAATCGCGAAGCCTTCTCGAGTTCGTGAGTTTGATCGTGCCGCAATTAAGCTTGTTCGAAAAGCGGAACCGTTTCCTGCTGCACCCGATTTCGTCACATGGAAGCAGCGCGAATACAGTATCGATATCTCATACAGTGTGAAATAGATAATGCACAGTTTGTCTGTGAACAACAAAGTTAAGTTTTAGAATGAAAATCAAATCAATCCAGGCCGCTCCCTTAAAGGTGGTTTCATCGGGCTTTACCACAACGGACTTTAACCACCTGCAATCTTTATGGGGGGAAAGAAAACACTACTCGCTAGAGCTGGCGTTAAACGAATTAATGCAGGTTGATCAACGCCATGAACTCAAAGTGCTTAGCGACGAAAATATCGACTTGAATACTTGGCTAAACGAATCCTTCGCACAGCTGATGTCTCTACATGCTGAGCACACTCAGTTAGGGACTGCGGTATGCGCATCTTTATGGCACAAACAGCTTGTCGAGCTGATTTTTCCGACCTTGGTCGCGTTGCGCTGGAAATATGGGATTGTTCCAGAGACAGACGCGAAGGCGATTCATTTAAACATCGAACCTAATGGTAGAATCAATACCATCGCGCTCGAAAACCAAGACAGCCGAGCTCTGAGTGACCTAGCGTTAGATAAAAAACTTGCTGAAGTTGTCGCTAATATTGGGGCTCAACTAGAGCCTATTTTTGCCGAGCAACGTGTGAATAGAAAACGTTTTTGGGGCAACTTGAGCAACGCTCTAGCGCAAGGCTTCACTCGATTGTCTGATCATCGCAAGAATGGTCTGAGCCATGACCAAAGCGAGACTGTTGAAAAGTGGCTCTTTTCAATATTAGGTGAGAAGAATAGTTTGGTGGAGATCAAATCGACCTCAAACCAAAGTGGTTATGCACTGTTTGCACGAAGGAAAACATGCTGTTTAAAGTACAAGCTTGATAAAGTTCGAATGTGTAAAACGTGCAGTTTGATGGCGATTGAAGAGCAGCAACAGTTTTATGAAAGCAAGTATGCCTTGAAATCGGCGTAAGCCTTATAGATTTTAGGGTATGTAGGTTGATGTTCTTCTCTACATTTTTGATTTCACTAGCGTGATAGCTTAAACAAAACCTTGAAGGAAATGCCGTGATTGAAGCCTTTGCGATTAAAAATTACCGCTCTTTAAAAGAGATAGTAGCACCATTGTCGAGTTTAAATGTGGTGACTGGCGCTAATGGCAGTGGTAAATCAAACCTCTACAAAGCACTAAAACTGCTCAGCGAAACTGCGGACGGAAACTTGATTTCTGCATTGGCTCAAAGTGGCGGTTTGGAGTCCATTTTTTGGGCGGGGCCAGAAAAGTTATCGCGCGAGATGATTCAAGGTACGGCACCAATTCAAGGGGCGTACAAAAAGCGAAAACCGACACGGCTGGAGTTTGGCTTCGCTGGCGAAGAGTTCAGTTACAGTATTTCACTAGGGCTACCGTCTCCTGATACTGGTGACAACCCTGACCCGACGCTATTTCAGTTTGATCCAGTTATTCGCAGAGAGTGTATTTGGGTGGGCTCGTCATACAGACCTGCAAGCTGTTTAGTCGATAGGCAGGGCCCGATAGTGAAGATTCGCGAGGGCCGCTCTTGGCGTGTGCATGCCGACCATCTTTCAACGCTCGATAGTATTCTTACAGAGCTTGCCGACCCGAGCAGTGCACCTGAAATTTTCCGAGTGAGAGAACAAATCAGACTCTGGCGTTTCTACGATCAGTTCCGTACTGATGTCGACTCACCCATTCGTCAGTCTAGAATTGGTACGTTTACGCCTGTGCTTGATCATGAGGGGCATGGGTTACTCGCTGCACTGAGAACCATTTATGAAATTGGTGATCGAGAAGCGTTAGCGGCAGCGATTGACGACGCTTTCCCCGGAGCAACAATCTCAATCACTAAAGGTGAAGACAACCGCTTCTCACTGTTGTTCTTCCAAGAGGGGTTATTAAGACCACTTAAAGTATCCGAGATCTCGGACGGAACTCTTCGCTATCTATTGCTTGTTGCTGCATTGTTGACCCCAAGGCCACCCTCTTTGTTGGTATTGAACGAGCCGGAAACCAGCTTACACCCTGATTTACTCCCAGCTCTAGGGCGACTTATTATTAAAGCTTCTGAAGTGGCGCAAGTTTGGGTGGTGTCTCATGCTTCCCGTTTAGTCTCGACGTTAGAAGAGCACCCTGAATGTAATTCTATCTTCTTAGATAAACAGTTGGGTGAAACTTGCATTCCGGGGCAGGGAATACTCGACACGCCGCTTTGGAAATGGGCGAACTAGCTCACTTGAGTCCCCACTCTATTGAAAGCAAGGCTGCCCTGTGTTGAGGGCAGCTAACGAAACATCTCGGTTAGATGAAAAGGCTATAGGTGCAGTTTTCCAGAGTGATATTTAAGTCCGTCTTCAACATCTCCTCCAAGCAATACCGGGCCGTCCAAATCAACCACCTCTGCATTGGTTGCAATTGGCAAAGCGGCCTTCATTGCGATCGACGTACCCAGCATGCAACCAGCCATAATAGAGAAGCCGTTTTCGCGAGCTTGCTTTTCCAAGAGCAACGCTTCTGTTAACCCACCTGTTTTATCGAGTTTAATATTAACCATTTCATAAAGCCCTTTCAGGTCGGCAAGTTGTGCTCTAGTGTGGCAGCTTTCGTCTGCACAGAGTGGAATAGGGTGCTTAATACTGGCTAGGGGATGGTCTTCCCCTGACGGTAAAGGTTGCTCAATCATGGTGATATCAAAAGGGGCGAGCTGTTCGAATAACTGTTCTAAATTGAGAGAGCCCCAAGCTTCATTTGCATCGAGTATGATCTTGCAATTGGGGGCGGCAGATCTGACCGCTGCGACACGTTCAATTACTGCTTCGCTATCCAGTTTTACTTTGAGCAGTGATGCGCCTTGCTCGACATACTGTGCTGCTTGTTCGGCCATTTTATGGACATCGCCAATCGATACTGTCATAGCGGTTTCAATCGCATTGTCGACATGGAAATGTGGCGAAGGAAATGAGGTCTCTTCTACCTTTCCAATCAAGTCCCAAAGAGCACAATCGACGGCGTTGCGCGCGGCGCCCGCTGGCATGTTTTGCAATCGCTGTTTGGCCATTTGAGGTGAAAGGTTTTCTAACTCGGGTACCCAGGCTTCTATTTGGGCAATGACTGACTCAACGCTTTCGCCATATCTAGGATAAGGAGTACATTCGCCTGTACCTTGCTGTTGTTTATGTGACGTTGTCACTCTTACGGTGTGGCAGTGGGTTCGAGCACCCCTTGATATAACAAAAGGAGTTGCGAGTTCAATACTGTGTGCCTTGGCTTCTATTAACATGATCCGTTCTCACCAATTAAAATTTGGTATTCAGGTTGTGGGCAATAGACTGAATACCAAAACGTACAGGGTCGGTAACAGGTACTCGATAGGTCTCTTGCCACTCGGCGCAAAGTATTTTGGCTTCATCATCATTGAGCGCCGATGTGTTGAGACTAATCCCTGCCAATGCTGCGTTAGGGTTGGTTAATCTTGCTGCTATCAAGTTTGCTTCTATCGTGGCAGAAATTGAAGGGACTTTACAATGTGGAAGATGGCGAATGTGAGGTCGTCCTACTTCATGACACAAGACCAGAGCATCAGCTTGAGCGCCATGGAGCAACCCTAAACTCACGCCAGCAAAAGAGGGGTTAAATAGTGAGCCTTGTCCCTCAATGATGTCCCAATCATGATCATTGAAGTCTGGGCTGATGGCTTCTACCGCACCCGAAATAAAATCGGCGACTACAGCGTCAATGGAGATACCATCTCCTGCAACGAGAATCCCCGTTTGTCCCGTTGCTTTGAATTGAGCACTCACGTTTAGGTCTTGTAATGCTTTCTCTAGTGCCAGAGCGGTAAACATTTTTCCGACAGAACAATCTGTTCCCACGGTAAGGACACGTTTTCCTTGGCGAGGGAAGCCCGTACCAACATCCAACGGCGCATCGTAATGGCGCACATCATGAAGTTTGGTTTGGCCTGCGGTTTGAAGCTCTGCAAGCTCAGGAATGTCGGCTAGTCGTGAATGCATACCTGAAGCAATATCAAAGCCTAGCTGTGCCGCTTTTATAAGGGTGCTCTTCCAAGATTCTGGGATCACGCCACCCGCATTGGCTGTGCCGATGACTAGCGTCTTGGCGCCCTGACTTTGTGCTTGTTCTAGCGTCAATTCATTTAAGCCTAGAGAGACGGTCTCTTTAGTAAGCCTTAACTCTCCGATGCACAATTCTGGTCGCCAAAGTGCAATACCTCGGGCCGTTTTTGCTGAAATTGGGTCAGTGACGTCGCCTAAGAAAAGTAGGTAGGGTTGAGCGATAGACATTGTGCATCCTTGTTATACGGTGGTGTGTGCAACCACAGTAAAAGGGCAGGGTATGTATATCGAATGCTTATTTGTTGTCAGCCTATAACAAGAGGTTATAGGCTGTTCTCTAACTGTTGTACGAACGCTCTGGCGGCGATGTTTAATGGCGCATGCTCGGCATAAAGTAAAGAGACAGAGATATCGATAGCGGGGTCTAGATTGATACAACTAACTCGGCCTTGGTATTGCTGTGCGGTCCAAGGATCTACGATGGCACAACCAACGTTTTGGGCGACCAGTTCCGCGGCGGAGCTGTAGTTTCTTACCGTTACTTTTGGGTGGTAGTCTGGCATCAGCGTATGTATTGCTTGGTCGAGTTGAGCTCCTAATGGGTCTCGGCTGTCTAAACCTATCAGCGTGTTTTGGCCTGAAAGGAGTTGCTGAAGACTTACGGGCTCTGATGCCGCTAGTGAAAGCGGTTTGATCACGCGCATTTCAGATGTCACCAATGTTTTTTGTACCAAAGCATTAGGGGCATCGTTACCAAAACAAATCGCAAGATCGATTTGATTTTTTAACAGGGCATCACACAGCTCGTCTTGGTTTCCTGTTGATACTTCAATGGTGTAGTCACCACTTTTACATATTTGAGCTATCAGTGGGGCCAACATAGTGGAAGACAAAATAGGAGGCGCCCCAATGGTTAGGTGCTTATCGCCGGCTTTTATCTTGTTGGTTAGGTTACGAAATTGCCCAAGCTGTTGGTAGATTTTTTCAGCCTCAGGAAGTAGAAGGTGCGCTTCTTTGGTTGGAACCAGTCGCCCTTTGATACGTTCAAACAGTGCAAACCCCAATTGTTGCTCAGTATGAGATAACACGCGCGTGACGTTCGGCTGTGATACATGAAGTGTTTTAGCTGCGCCAGAGACGGTGCCTGATTTCATTACCGCATAAAAGATTTCGAGTTGTCTTAAGTTCACGTCTTTGGCCGCTGGTGATTACAAGTTTCATCACATTAAATGAAAAACCAAGGCAATTGAAGGGGAAAGTTATCATGCGAATTTGGAATTATTGATTGAATAAATGAAACGTATGGAAACAAATAAAAACATGTTAACCAGTCATGTTGGCTTGATAAATATAAGTGTGACTACCAGTATTTATTGTGAATAAATATGCTAATGGAGACGGCCCATCAAGTGTTATATCTGAATGCGAGGTCATTAAATAGTGGGCTTGCGGTATAAACAAGTTATCAATAAGCCTTGTGCCCGGTATTTCCTAACCCTTAAGTGGTATGGTTTCTTTTATGTTCGACTATGAAAAAGATCATTAAACTCAAATACTAAGATGTGGTTCACTTTTGAGACAGGCGTGCAAAAACCTTGGCTTACCCGAGATTTTAGTTTGACATTTAAATGATTTGGCTGTTTTTAATATCAACATATATTGTTATTTAATCTCGAATAAGATTGAAATCTCATTCTGATTATATTTGTTTTTACTTAGCGAATCACTATTGGTAATATATTTTATAAATTTAAATTCTTTATAATACTCTCCTATCTGGTGATGTATATCATCCAAGAAATAGGGGGGTATTTTTTTTCAATGGAAGTCAGGCATGACGTCAGTGATTGGTCATCGAATTAACTTACGACTACTTGTCTTATCTTTGTGTATTCTGAGTGTCGCTATTACGTTGATGAACGTATTCCACTCGAGCTACCGAGCTCAACACGAACTTATTATCAATAAGAACCTAGAAGCAAATCGTGTATATGCTGACAAGATGGCAGCAATGACCGATGTGTATGTTGAGCAAGTTATGTCTCAACTGAAGTACAGTGCGCAATTGCTCTCTTCTCGTCTCAATGATGCCAACTTTGTCACTCAAGAAACAACGAGACTGAAACAACAGACGGATTCATTCAATTCGGTGTATGTGGTGGATGACGAGGGTGTGATCGCGTCGATTATGCCAGTGAGCGTGGACATTAAGGGTGTCAAACTCACTACTGAACGTTCTAGGCAGTCATTGCGAGCAAAAGCACCTTTGATTTCCGACCCATTTATCTCGCCTGCGGGTAATTATCTTATCAGCATGACCTATCCGATATTCTCCCCTCAAGACAGGTATCTTGGGTATGTTGGTGGGAGTATCTACCTTGAAGACTCAAGCCTTCTTAGCAACTTGTTGAGTCGCCATAACTACAAAGATGGTTCGTATCTGTATGTGGTCGACAGAAATCGTTCGCTGATCTATCACCCGCAAAAGAACCGCATCGGTGAAGTGGTGTTGGGGAACGCGGCGATTGAAGAGGTGCTCAACGTAGGTGATGGCGCTATGGGGATAACAAACACTCAAGGCGTCGCCATGCTGTCAGGGTTTGCTATGGTGAAAAGTACTGGGTGGGGGATCGTCGCCCAAACGCCGAAAGATAGAGCGATTTTAGAATTAGAATCTCAAATGCAGTACGTAATGTTCGAATCTATTCCTGTAGGAATTGGGACTCTGTTTTTCATCTGGATTTCTGCAATTTATATCTCAAGGCCACTGTGGCAACTCGCCAACACAGTAAATAAGCTCGATACCACACAACTGGTAACCAGCGAGTTGAGCAGTGTTAAACCTTGGTATTTTGAAGCATCCCAGCTCAAGCTAAGTTATGAAAACACCTTTAATTTGGTTTCTCATCAACTAGAGAAACTGCACTCTGAAAACCTGACCGACCCGATGACAGGGCTGTTAAATCGACGTGGACTGAAGAGAGCTATCGAGAACTTTCAAAATAGCGACTCGCTTGTGTCTGTACTGGCATTGGATATTGACCATTTTAAAGCTGTAAATGACAAATATGGCCATCAATTTGGCGACCTGCTGCTCAAGCAAACCGCGGATTTGATGAAAGCTCAGGTTCGAGATGTTGATATTGTGTGTCGTTCTGGCGGTGAGGAGTTCATCATTTTTTTAGACGGCTCCAGTATGGATGTTGCCTACGAGATCGCGGAGCGCATTCGACTGTCAATTGAATCAGATATTACATCGCTCGAAGAGGGTACCACGATCTCGATTGGTGTTGCACAGTGGTACGGTGATGCTACACCAATATCGTCGACACTTGAGCTTGCAGACAACGCTTTATACAAGGCTAAAAGAAATGGCCGCAATCGAACGGAGCTGTTCTCTTAAACCCTTGTATTGTCCAAAAATAGATACTTGAACGATGAGGGGCGCGGTTATAACCGCGCCCCTTTTTTGATTGTGAGCATTCCTAGAGCGGTTGGCGCCGGTGGCCAACCGAAAGGCAAGAAGTGTTAGTTGCTTGATTGTTCCAGATAGAATTTCATTTCTGATTGAGGAACCATCCCGCCTCCTGTGGCCCAAACAAGGTGAGTCGCGTTAGCCATTTTGATATCGTCGAAGCCCATTCGCTCTCGGTATTCGTTATTGTTGGTCAAGATCACCGGACCAAGCATGCCGGCTAGCGCAGAGGGTTCAAGCTGAATGTCTTCCAACTCGCTGAGTTGGCGAAGTAGGCGATACATACGTTCATCAGAGATTGTGATGTAACCGTCTAACAGCCTTTCCATTGCTCGGCCAACAAAACCAGAAGCGCGACCTACAGCAAGGCCGTCTGCAGCGGTGATATTATCGATACCAATATCTTGGACGCTGATTTCATCGTGAAGCCCTGTGTGTACGCCAAGTAACATGCATGGTGAGTGGGTAGGCTCAGCAAAAATGCAGTGGACGTGATCGCCAAATGCGGCTTTCAACCCAAATGCCACACCACCTGGGCCTCCGCCGACGCCACAAGGAAGGTAAACAAACAGTGGGTGCTCAGCATCTACGACAATACTCTTTTCACAAAACTGCTGCTTTAATCGCTGTCCAGCCACGGAATATCCTAGAAACAGCGACTGCGAATTCTCATCATCAATGAAAAAACAGCTTGGATCTTTCTCCGCTTCTTTTCGCCCTTGAGCCACCGCTACTCCATAGTCTTGTAGTCTTGTTCGTATTCGACAACTGTTACTCCATGAGAGCGCAATTTGTCTTTTTTCCACTTTTTGGCGTCTGCTGACATATGGACTGAGACGGAGAAGCCTAATTTTGCGCTCATGATCCCGATAGACAAGCCAAGATTCCCTGTCGATCCAACGGCAATGCTGAACTGGCTAAAGAACGCTTTGAATGGTTCGGTTGCTAATAGTGTGTAGTCATCACTTTCATTGAGCATTCCAGCATCGAGTGCCAATTTCTCTGCGAGTACCAGCACCTCATAGATACCACCTCTGGCTTTAATCGAGCCTGAAATAGGTAGGTGGCAGTCTTTCTTTAGCATCAACTGTCCAGTGATATGGGTTACGTACTCACTTTCTAAAATTGCTTTCATCGATGGGATGGTGACCACATCAGATTCAATAATACCGTTGCTTTCACGGGTTTCAGGGAAAACATGGGCGAGGTAGGGCGCAAATCGATTCAGTCTGTCACTGGCGTCTTTAATGTCGCTTTGATCAAGTCCAACATGCGGCAATCCTTCGTCAAAGCTGGTGATAGCAGGGTTGAACCAAGCTGTTTCCTTGAGCGAGATTAGCTCTTCAATAAGCGGATATTGTTGGGTGAGTTGGTCAATTGCGATCGTCATCTTGATACCTTTCATTGTGACAAATAGAGGTGGATGTCTTTCATAAAGCTAGTATTCACCATAGTTTCTAACTTTATTAAATAGATCTTTAAGGTCGCTGACAAATGACGATAACTCACATTTGGATGAAATAGATTAAACCAAAATCTGAATCTAAAAGGATTTGGTGTGAATAATTGAGGTTTGGAATAAAATTTCTCATACCTATGATGTAAGCTGATTATCAAATTGGCGTAGAAATTTGGGTAAATTATGTATACCAGTGACAATATGTTCACCAAGCAGAACCGATTAAACAGCTTTCAACTATCTAAGCTGCGTACCTTTGAGGTGGCTGCTCGTCATTGCTCCTTTTCATTGGCTGCGGAAGAGCTTGCCTTGACCCCCAGTGCTATCTCACATCGAATCACTAAGCTTGAAGAAGAGTTGGGTATTCCACTGTTTATTCGAAACCACCGAAAAATCACTCTCTCTGAAGAAGGTCAACGTATCTACGAGTCGGTGAGCCGAGCGTTAGATGCTCTAAACCAAGATGTATTTGATGTTCAAAATGGCGACGTTTCAGGGCTGCTGACGGTGTATTGTCGCCCTTCCTTTGCTCAGTGCTGGTTAGTACCTAACATTCTCAGTTTCCAAGAGTTATACCCGTCAATTGAGCTCAAATTGCTAACCGGCAATGAGAACATAAAGCTTCAAGGAGACGGCATTGATGCTGCGATTTATTTTGATGCCGAGCAGCCTAAACACCTTAAGTGTGAATCACTTTTTTCAGAAACCATTATTCCTGTATGCACGCCAGAGTATGCCGAGAAACTGAACTTAAGTGAGTCAATAGAGCAACTGCGCCACGCCACATTACTGCATGACAACCAAGCTTGGGATTACGACTCAAATGAAGATGAATGGAAGGTGTGGGCGCATGCGAACAACCTCGAAGGTGTTGAACACTATTCAAGAATGAGCTTCGACCGCTCTGACTTAGCGGTGCTTGCCGCTCAGCATGGGGTAGGAATCGCAATGGGAAGAACCAGCTTAATTGAACCTCTGCTTTTGTCTGGCGAGTTGATTGTCCCGTTTTCGAACACCGAAGTGACCTGCAAGCAACACTATTACGTGGCCACTGCCCCTGAGAGGAAATCGGACAAAGTAAATCTGTTTGTCGCTTGGTTGAAGGGGATGGTGAGGTAGGGGTTACGAGAGTTGAAGTTCGTATTTTTATCTAAAATCTATCAATGATTTGTTATCAATGATCGAAAATGGCACCACCTAAAAACAACCCATTCATTTCCCCGACAGGTGATATCGTTTATTCAATTTTTCTTGAGTCCAGTTGTTTTAGGTTACAGACATCAAATTCTGTACCGCTACTGGCACTCAAGTCTTTTCTTGAAAACACCTATCTAACACAATTGCCGATTGATGGATCGCATCAATCGCTAGCGATTACTCGCGTTGCCTAAATCCTCATATTATTCATCCGTCAAAGCGACTCACCGCAAGTAAACAGTTCTGTTGATGACTAACACTTTTGTGAACTGTAGTGCTTGTACTCGCTTAACTCTTGCCAGAAATCTTACTGGCATCAAATGAATTGAAATGAGATCGGTAATTATGAAATTAGTTAAAATGTTTAGAGCGTCGGCTTTGGTTGTTGGCTTAGGCTTCTCACTCGCGATTCCAGGACTGTCTGTGGCAGCGACCTCTCAAGTTCCTGTGTCAGTTGAAGCACAGAATACGGAACTGTCACAAGCGGCAAAAGAGTGGCAGGCGACAGGTAACTACTTGACGATTGAAGGCCACAACATCTTTTATCATGATGTGGGTGAAGGTCCGGTTATCGTGCTTCTGCATGGGCATCCATCATCAAGCTTAGACTGGCGTGAAACTGTCGATATTCTGAAAGATAAAGCCAGAGTGATCACATTCGACCATGTAGGTTGGGGCTTGAGTGACAAGCCTGTCGCGTTTAGTTACTCACTAATGGAAATGGCTGACATTACGGAAGAGATTCTAAATGAGCTAGATGTAAAATCGGCTCACGTTGTGAGCCACGATATTTCGACGAGTGTTCACTCTGAATTGATGGCAAGACATTTAGAAGGAAGCCTCAGTTTTGACCTAGAAAGCTCAATGCTGACCAATGGCAGCATCATTCAGTGGATCTCTGATGAACCACCAGAGCAAAAATTGGCCGAGAGTAACGAGACATTATTCGAAGCAATTAAGGCATTCCGTAAAGCATCTCCAGTTATTCCAGACATTCTGACATCAATGACAATTGGCAACTTGAGTGAAGAACGCATCGATCTAATGAGTGAACTACTACTTCGTGATCAAGGTGTGGAGCGTCTTGCTGCTCAAAGTTTGTACATGCGTGAGCGTTACGTCTATGCCGATCGTTGGTTAAATGCGATTACAGATACTCAGCCTCTACGCATTGTATGGGCGCAAGATGATCCTGTTGCAAACGTAAAGATAGGTCGTGAGCTTAATAAAATTGCACCTGACGCTGATTATGTCGAAATCAAGGGCACTGGTCACTTTCCTAATGCGGAAGCACCAGAGCAAATTGCAGAGCATATCCTGATTTCTACCGGTCTCTCAGAAGAGTAATTCTGCTTAATCTAAGGGTTCTTTTCGAGCCCTTAAACTCCTATTTCAATACTTTCAACTTCCCTTTATCGAGAGAAATCTTATGTATCATCTAAACTCTCCCCAGCAGGTGAGTAAAAATAATGCTGCGACAGACACAAATTACAATAAAAGCCTATCGAATTACTCAACGTTACTTTGTCTTATGGCAATGACTGTCGCTCTACCATCCCTGGCTTCGGAAGAGGCTCAAATGGAAATGCTCGCGCAAGCAGACGTGAATGATCGAAGTACGCTGATTAGCGCCCAAAGTTGGGAGGACTCTTACTCGTCTTTCAACAACAAAAAATCAGATCTTTATGATGAACACGGGTTTGCGTTTGCCGGATTTCACAGCTCTTTGTTTCAGGTTGCCAGTGATACTAAACCAGATTTCGACAATACTGGTCTTGCCACTATCGCTGCTTTGTATGGTACGTGGAATGCCGTTAAACATGATGATCCTTCTGCGGGCCAGATAGGGTTTGGGGTAGAAGCTCGGTGGGGGTACGGCAATTTGCTTACACCGGTAGAGTTAGGGCAGCAAGCAATAGGCAGTGCGACTGGTAGTGCCGATCCTTATGATGCGACGAACCCGACATTTGTTTTACGCGATCTCTATTGGAGAGGCGGATCTGAAGATCAAGGTTGGAGCTATCGATTAGGTAAAATGACGGTAGATAGAATGCTAGGCTCTTCAAAATATGCCAATGCAACATCAACATTTCTGCCCGTTGGCAGCCAAGGAGCACCAAGTATTGCTTATCCTGATTCCGCTTTAGGTGCTGCAGTGGCGTTTTATCCTTCGGAACGATTTAGGTTCGGTGCTGTTATTGCCGATGCGTATGGCGATCGTACGAACTTTGGCGATATCACTGAAGGTGACTTTTTCAAGGCCGTTGAGTTACAAGCCAAGCTATTCCCGTTAAATGAAGAGGCTGGTTTCTCAACACTGTCGTTTTGGCACACTGATGGTGTTGATGACCCAGAAAAAGCGAATGGCGGGAGTACTGGTGAAGAAGGTTGGGGTCTGTTTGTGAAGCATGAACAGCAGTTAACTAAAGATGGAAATAATATAGCGGTTTTCCGTTATGGTCGTGCCTTTGATGACGCTGCGGTATATAAAGAGCAGGGCTCTGTTCGCTACATAAAAACAAACGTGGCGTTGAAAGATGACATGTTTGGGGTTGCAGCAAGCTATGTGAAGCCAGTGTATAACCCTATGGAAAGGGATGAGTGGAGCATTGATACTTTCTATCGTATCAATCTATTTAAAAACGTTGAGACGTCCGTGGGTTATCAGATGATTTTCAATCCGGCATACAACGCCTCTGTCGATAGAACAAGTGTTTATAGTTTCCGCATTACCCAGACGTTCTAATCCAATGTTAAACGGGCTAGGAAGGCCCCATTGGTTCATCTTATTTCAACTCTTTATTGAGCAATTCTACCGCTCGAGAGCATCGAACTTCGCGATATAGTCGTCAATTGCCTTGATAACTGAATTCTTTATCACCAGAACATGCTTTGTATGCGGGTTCCATAAAGAAAAACCAAAGCGCATACCAAACTTCATCTCATTGATTTGAAGTGGCTCTAGGTGCTCGGTGATATAGGGAGATTCAGAGAGCACTCTAGGTAACCAGGCCCATCCTAAATCTTCTTGCAGTAACTTAATAACCAAAGACATTTGGTCAATTTGTTCATTATTAGCAGAAAGAATCACGCGTTTGCCTAACCCTTCTTCTATAAAGGATGTAAGCACAAATTGGCGAGTGGTTCTCATGGTTGCGGCGAGACGATTCTTAGGCACTTGAGTCAATGTGCCGCCTTTTTTGGTAAAAGGTAAAAACTGAATATTACCTACAAAAGTCACATCTTTGTTATAGACGCCTCGACTTCGGTCAACATTAACTAAACCAAAGTGAAACTCTCCATTGACGATACCGTCTTCAATTTCTTGTTGATTACGGACGATATAATTCACTCTTAGTGTAGGAAAGTCGACTGCAAGTTGCTTGCGGATCTGTGAAAGGGCCCCATGTGGTATCAAGCTAGAGTAAGCAAAATTAATCGTTTCATTTCTTCCGCTAGCCAAACTCAACGCAATTTGATCAAATATATTGGTTTGTTCTATCGCGACTTTCGCGTAATGATACAACAGCTCACCCTCTTCCGTTGGCCTCACACTGCGCGCATCTCTTTCGAACAAGGTGACTGCCAATAGATCTTCTAGATTGGAAATAACCTGGCTCGCCGTTGTTCGGTGTTTATTTAAACTTGCAGCGGCCTTACTGAACGAGGATTCCTCGTAGACGGCTACAAATGTGACTAACTGTTCAATACTGAAATTCATGATAGTAAGGCCTTAGAGATCCGTATTTTGATTGTATTCTTACCATATTCCAATCTCACTAGCGATTGAATGCTTGTTTCTGGCTTTTGAGAATTTCTACCTTTTGTAAAAAGAAGGAGTCCTTTCAAAAGGTAGCAAAACAGGTGCACTTAGTGCATTAAGAGCGAGCTGTCATTTTACACTCCCCACATTTATCGCTGAAGGTCTACAAAGAGGAGTTACCGTTTCAGAGTGAGAAGCGTAAGTAGTTAGCTTAATCCTGAACGCTATTTCGGAAAGCTTAATCCCTTAGCTTTTTGCTATCAGCTAAGGGACTAAACAAATCACACTTAGTTAAGTTCGGCTTTCCACTTTATGACTTCTCCATTGCTTAATATTGCTTGGATAGAAGCCGCAGCTACATCAATGTCGCCTTGATCAAACGCTTGGTCAGAGAAATTGGCGATGATCTTACTGCCATCACTGAACATGGTTTGTTGGACGGTACCGTTGCTATTTAACCATGAGAAATCAATCAAGGCTTTATTCCACAGCTGTTCATGTATCGGTTTAAACCCATCTTGATAGTGTTTTAAGGTTTTGAGCCTTGGGCTTGTACTTTTCACAGCTTCGTCTCTGGTTAAGTGCACCATCGCGGGCGTGTTATACAACATGGCTGTTAAGTCACGGTTGGTTTTCACATTGGTAAACTTGAGACTGTCTGAGTGCCAATGGTGCGTATTAATCACTTCATCATGAAATACAGTTTGGTATAGCGGAACGCGATATTGAGGCGAAAACAGTAGTGACTTGTACGGCTCTTTAACCTTTCCCGGTTTGAAGAAAAAGTCGGGCTTATGATCAGGATACCAGCGACCTAGAAAGTAGGGGGACTGGCGATCTTGTTTCATCTCTTTATCTGTCCACCCGAACCCAACCGTTTCTAAGCCGTGCGCAAATGCAATGCCTTTGGTGGTTAAGCTGTTGCCGTCTTCGGAGCCCAATACGAGAGATGATTGCTCGCTTAGCCACTGCATTCGGTTGTTAAAAGCGGAAAGCATCTGCGATTCACTGGTATTGTCACTGTAGTCTTCACGTGCCATTGCGGTCGCATCGACATCTAAAAATAAACTATTGAAGTGCCCAAAGTTCATGATGTCTTTAGCGCGCTGTTTTACGTAGTCCAAATGGCAATTAGGGTTTAAGTAGAAGCCGTTACCACGAAATCCTTTTTTCAATGCCCCATCAGCTTGTTCAATTGCGCATGTTTTTCGTATTGGATCTGGTAGCTGGGCGGTTAACCAACTGTCATTTAATTGAGCCGGTATTGCGGTGTTATAGGAGTCGTAAGTCCCAACCAAGTAACCAGATTGTTTGGCTAGCTCGACCGCGTTTGGTTGATAAAAGGCAGGCATCCAGTTATCAAAGCCCAACCAAAGCTTGTTCAATCCAGCATTATTTAGATTATCGACCATGGCGGATGATAAGGCTTGTCCCCAAGTGTCTGGTGAGTTTAGAAACGAAGAGGCATATTCAGACAACCATTTTTTTCTGCTTTGCGCGGCGATGTATTGTGCCTCAATCGTGTTATCAGCCAGTGTAGGGGATGCGACGGGGTATAAGCTTTTTAGTGATTGGCTAATCGAATCCAACAGCAACTGTTTGTGGTATTGGCTCAACCAGTCCTTCCCCTTGGATAAAGTGGCTAGTTCGCGCTGAGCTTCCTCGGATATGTTGAGCTTAGAGCGTTCAAAGTACCACTCTTTTAGTCCCCACCAGTCTTTTACATCTTGGATACTCAAAGGATCTTTACCAAACAGGTAAACATGACTTGCACCAACCAGCTTACTGATATCTGGATTACGTGTTTGTTTTGACGCTAGTGATTCTGATAATCCATTAGCGATGCGCCAGTCTCGGTATTGCTTGGCACCGTCGAGTATTGAATCGCCGAGCGTTATGCGGACAGCAAAAGGTTGAGATTGATTTAGCGAGGTAAATTGATGCGATGCGCTCATATCAATAAGGGATTTGTTCTTAGAGCTCGATTCAGAACTGATATCAGTAAAAAACAGTTGGTTATTGGTTGGGTTGATCAACTGGTAGCTGATGAACTGATCGCTCTGCTGCGTGGTCCAAAACGGCATCTTTAAGTCTTGAGTGGTGTTACTCCCAGAGTGGTTATTGGCGAGATAGTTGGCCCAAAGTTTATGGTTGGTAGGCACGCGCATACCTTCACTAAAGGGCAGTAGCAGTGTTTGTGTTTCTTTTTCTGCAAGATCAAACCAAGCCAGTTCGATTGGTTGGTTGCGCTTTACCTTGATATCGGAAGGTAGGATGAATTGCAGGAACAGTTCACCTTGTTTTAACTCCGCTTTTACTTCGACTAGGCTTGGCATTAACGTCCAAGAGGCGCTGGTTGAATCCCGGGATATCTCGGCTACTGTTTGAGAGATACCGTCAACGGTTAGCGCAGCATTGTTAACGCTCAAGCCATTCCAATCTATCGTGAGTGTTGATGGGTTTATTAGAACAGTATTGTTGGTGTTGTCACCACTGTGGTCTTGAAGTGTAAATCCACTCGCTTGTGTCTCTGTTGAAAAAGTACAAGCGGTGAATAGGGCTAACATGGCACAAGACGAAGCATTTAATTTATGGTGGATATTCAGCATGTTTAGATTCCGTGGTAGTAATTACGGCTATTACACCCAAGATGCGTTAATGTTTTGTCACCTATATGTCTCTATTTCTATCTCGAAGAACTATCAAAGCGACCCATCAAAACTATCTACCAAGATATCCATCAAAGTTATAAAAACGCTTACTAGAAAGGTACAGCGACGCGTTGAACGTATTGGACCTCAATCGCACCTTGGTACTCGAACATTTCCACTGATGCGCTTAGGTGCTTGGCCTTTTCTCCCGCAGGGCTTTGTGCAGGAACCGCAACTTGCTTTGCCTTGATCGGCACTTTGAAACCTAACATGTTGTAGCTTTCATCAAACCATTGCCAACTTACGTGGGTATTAGGGCAGTTATCGATAACCTCTGGTGGCGTCACTACAAGGTGTGCGTTCTCAAGTTTATTCTTCAGTGTTAACCAGCGATTACTGTCATCTAAAGCAACAACAATGGGGTAGCTGTTCGCCCCAATGGTTAATTGATAAACACCAGATTCAGGCTTAATAAACATCTCATTCGTCTCGATTTCTTGGTAATCAACGCCCGAGTCGAGCTGCCCTTCAATCATCGAAAGACCATCTGGAGCGATGAGTGTGAATGCCTGAGTCTGTTCATTTAGATCATTGCTGCGTGGTTCGGCTGAGATTTTAATCTGATAGCCCTGTGATGAAAGACCGTAACGCTTAATAAAGCTCACTTGGATATGGTGGGTAGATACATCACTTTGTTTTAGTTGTCTTCCACATTGAGTTCTAGTGAGTATTTCTTGTTTTACGGGCAGCCAAAGCTGACTATCAAGTGCTTCTTGATTAAGTGCGATCTGTAGTTCTTGCCATGCAAGCTGCGGTTGCTCATCAAGTAGTGATTGATAGGAGCGTTGTAAAGGTGTCTCTACAAACCAAGTCGCATGACTAGCAAACGGCAACGCACACAGCAAAGCGGTTAGCGATGTTACTTTCATTGCGAATCCCCAACCAAACGGTAGCCAACACCACGATGAGTTTCTAATTGGAGTGTTGGCAGTTTTTGACGCAAACGGAGTATGTGATTGTCTACTGTTCGGGTGCTTGGAAAGGCTTGATAGCCCCAAATTTTATTAAGCAGTTCGTCTCGGTGGAACACTCGTCCTTGGTTTTGGATAAACAGAACCAGAAGTTGAAACTCCTTGGGTTTCAGAGCGATAGGGCTTTCTTCCAGATAAGCAATTCTTTCTGATAAATTGATCTTTATGTTGGCGTAAGCTAGATGGCTTGTACCTAGAGGGCGCAGTTGAGTGATGACCCGCGCCAGCAACTCTTCATTTGAAAATGGCTTGGTCACATAATCTTTTGCTCCTGCCATTAAGCCCTCAACACGTTGTTGAACTTCTACTTTGGCGGTTAATACAATCACGGGTAGCGCTTTAAGGAGCAACCAGTTTGGAAGATGTTGTAAGCTGTCACCGTCTTCTAGTTGTCTATCGAGTACGACAAGATCGGCGCGTAACCACAGTTTGTTGGCGTTACTGGAATCTTGCGCCCAAAGACATTGATAACCGTTAGACTCAAAGAAACTGACGAGGCCTTGCCCAAGTAACGGGTCATCTTCAATCAGTAGTAGGGTGTTCATAAGCTATTTCCAAGATACATCTGGTTGGATTACGAAGAATAATGAGGCGTCCATTTGCCTGTTTCATTAAATGTTCCACAATGGTGAGGCCAATACCCATGTTATCGTGTTTATGTGGGTCGTTTGGAGTGACTCTGGACAAAGTACGTTGTAACAACGAAGGGAAATGTCCTTGGTCTTGGACCTCAATTCTTAGCTTCTCTTTAAGAGTGACGGTAACTGTTACTTCGCCTTTACCATGTTGCTTGGCGTTCTTGATTAAGTTATCCAAACAGATGGTCAGCCAGTAATAGGGTAGGTTAAGCTCTATTTCGCCGGAATCACATTGATAGCCAATGTTGTGCTTTTCGCATACATGATCGAGCCACTCTTCAAGAGAAGCGTTTTGCTTCAATAAAGGTTCTGTTTGTTCAGTGCTCAGATAGACCTTACTGTTTTCAGTGAGCTGAGAGAGCCTTTGATAGTCAGAGATTAAACGCCAAACCGCACCTTGGGTTTCATCTGGGAACTCATCGTAGCGATTTCTGAACATTTCGACGGTTAAACCAAGGCTGGTAATTGGTGTGCGAAGTTCATGAGTCAGGAGCTGCAAAACAAACTGTCTCTCTTTACGCTGTTTTGTTCTTAGAAATAGTGATCTTGCTAATATTGAAAATAGAACAATCAACAAAGAGAAGATCATTACTTTCATTAAAAGAGTGTCGTTGTTCGTTTCACTCATGCAGAGATTACTGTATCGAAACGAACAGCTTTCTCCAGATAAGGTCATGCCTTGTTGCTTCGCAATTGGCTTCCAAACATCCTGCGGGACGGCCTTCCAGCCTTGCTCTCCACTTAACCAAAGTACATCACCTTGTTGCCAGGCTCGATATCCATCAAGCAGGGCTTCTTTACCTTCCGCTGTTAAGGACTGTAGTTTGGTGTAGAGCGGATGCAGTGGATTGGTAATCGTTAAAAACGGGTAAATTTGTTCTTTTGTCTCTGGGTAATGCGCTACATAACGGTCCGCGAAACTTCCACCAGCAGGGTGTTGTTTAGAATGAGCGGCAAACCAGATTGCATCTAAGGTTTGTTGCTGACACAAAGCGAGCTCGAACTCGATGGCATCGTTTAACGCAGAATTAGAAGGTTCAATCGCTTGGCATGTTTGCTGTATTGCGGCTAACGACGCAACATCCTCCCAACTGAATTTTTTGAAATCGGGGTAACGACTACGGTCTTTGAGCAGAGCCTTCGGGTAATGGGATAACTCTTGTTGAGAAACAAAGATTGGGGATGCTTGCCAGCTCGATTGATAGAGTGCTTGCCATTTGCCTTGCAAGCTCTGTGCATTGGCTAACGTAGGGAGCCAAAACAATAAACAAAGGGCTAGTGTCAGCCTGTGCATCCAGTGATTCTCGTTAAAAGTCATGATCGAGAGTCTAATGAGTTTTGCTTGAGATTTGTAACCTTAATGTCAACAAGTGTCCCTGCTTTATCAAATAGTGACCGAGAGTCGTGAAACGTGTATTGCATCTCAACTGACTATTCACTGTATGACTAGTTATAACGACGGCGTTCCGACTTTATGAAAGAGGCTGATTGTTACTATCGATAAGATACACAGAGAATACTGTCATGCACCCAATGCCTTTCAATATCAAAAGAAGCCCAAGAAATGCTTGGGCTTAATCCAGTCATCATGAAACGATTGCCATGATGGTTACGTTACATTTAATTTCCCCAGATCTGGCTGACAAATTCAGGGTGGTCAATAAACGGGTTACGATTCCCTTGAAAATCATGTACCGCTTGATTTCGGTCGATTTCTTTTTGACTTACCGGATCTTCAGAATGCCAGCGCTTAAGCATCGTAAGTAACCAAGGTTCAAACACGGTGGTATTGGTTCCATCCAGAACGGCATCTGAGCTTGCAGAGTTACCTTCCCAGTTCGCGATTTCATTTTCATAGCGTGTTGCCATGTAGAAATATGCTCTTGCGAAATCACCTTTGAACTCATCAATTGGCTCAAATACAGTACCCACATAACCAAGAGAGCTCGCTGCATTGCCTAGTTTAGAGCCATTGCTTGATGTGTATGTTGCGCTGCTTACCTCACCAAATGGCCAGTTACTGCGTTTCGAGTTAACGTAACCGTCAGTGGCAAATAGATGATGACCGTCAGAGTTCATTGGCTCGACTTTCCCACCAAACCAGCTTTTCGGGAAAGAGTGCTCTCGGTTGTAACAATCACCTTCCTTGCTGTACTGACCGCATTGATCAGTCACTTTAGTGAACTGGATTGAATCCGAACCTGAAGGCTTCTCTGAATACATGTCGAGAATCGACCCATCCGTCTCATAGTATGCGTCTAAGTCAGCCTCAGACACCAATGTCCAAATAGCGGTGTAACCTTGACTACTATGGTTATCAATAATTTGATACAAGGCCGTTTTTAGTGCAAAGCCCGTTTTGCCTTCTGCGTCTTTGTAATACTCGCCTAACACTGGTGGTTCAGTTGGTGGTGTCGTTGAGCCACCAACCACAAATTGTGTACTCTGGCTTGATTGGAAATCACCGCCAGATGCCACAACGGTCCCATTAACTGACAAACTGTAAGAACCATTGCCCACGTTGCAGCACATCCCATCGCCATAAGAGTCTAGAACTTCTAGTGTGTAGGTACCGCTTGCTAAACACATTTCCACTTCATTGGTGGTGTTACTTTGGTAGTCTGAACCAGAATAAAGAGTTTGAGAAACTGAGTTTTTAAGAGACCAACTGGTTTCAGAGCCATAGTTATCCGTCACTAGCGTAAGTGTCGCACGGGTATCATTACAGCTTTGCGTGGGTGGAGTGACCGTAGGCTGAAAGTTATCTAGATACACCACTTCTGATCCATCAAAATCTGCATCGTCATAAAATCGCACGCCCACAACAATATCTTTGGTGCTCGTAGCACTGTATAAGTGAGTCAATGCCTGCCACTGATTAGTTAAACCATTGTTCGAGTAACCCAAATAGCCATCAACAAAAAGGCGAGCTTTCACGTTGCCTTCCGTGTGGTAAACATCGACAGAGAAATCATAAGTTTTCCCCTGTTCAACGGATATCGTTTGCAGAAAATCAGTATTACTTTGAGTGCCTGTATTCACTGTTACTTGCGCAGAGAAACTGCCGTTTTTGACAGGGTCAGTAGCGGGTGAAACCGCAATCCCGGAATCAATTACACTCCATCCAGATGGTGCGTTTCCTTCCCAGTTTTCAAAACTTCCATTTTGCATTTGTGCATGCGCACTCGCTGAGCAAAGTAATGCAACGCCACTTAGTGTTATTATTCTATTTATCATATAACCTTCTGTTTAATTGGATAAAAATCAACTAAGCTTAGAAAGTAATCAAAATATTAAGAGAGATATACATCTCATTTATAAATGTAATGCTCATTACTTTTATCTATATATGTGATGTCAAACTGTGCAACATTGACCTATTAAATGCATTTCACACGCTAGATTATTGAAAAAAGCTTCAATCCTTCTCTGTCTCACATAGGGTCACTTTCAACCTAGAAAGTGACCCTAATAAACATCAAGTCGTGAGTGTTTTGGTTTAGCCTCTGACTATGCATCTAGCTTCAAAAACTGCCAGCAGGCTTTGACGGCAAAATTACGACAGACGCAAGTGAGTTTCGCGCCGTTGTGATTGCAGGCTCGATTGAGTACAACTCAAAAGAACAAAGCAGCGATCTTACTTTGAACCCGGGAAGCTACGTTGAGTCTGAGGGCAAGTTCTCTCATGACATCACCAACACGGGTGACTCTGAGGCGACAATCTACATCCGTACTAACAGTAAGTACCAGGTGAAATAAGACTTAGCTCGCTGTGCCCCTCGCCACCGGCTTTATCACCCAAAGCCGGTGGCGATTTCCATCGACGCGCAAGTCTGTGCAACACAAAGGTTAATATATGAAACGCATATTGTTCATCGCTTCTTTGATCATGGTGACACTCAGCTCTGCCTCTTTTGCGGCAAACCAGGTTCGCTATAAAAATACGGTAGAAATTGAGTGGCTTGATCTAAACCCAGAAAGAGAACGCGCACGCGTCAGCGATAAAACCTTTGCTGCCCTTGACCACAGTGCGAATGTTGCTCAGCAGGCGTTAGTGGGAAGTGCTCGTCCAGAATTGCATGGCAGCAACGTAAAGATACCCGGTTTCGTGATTCCATTAGAAGGGGACTCAGAGTCCATCTCTGAGTTTCTTTTGGTTCCGTTTTATGGTGCGTGCATTCACGTTCCACCACCACCGCCCAACCAGATTATTTACGTCAAATTTGAAGAAGGGGCTCCCACTAAAGACCTTTGGGATATCGTCTACATTACCGGAACCTTGAAAGCAGAAACGGTCATTTCTGATGATATCGGGGTCGAGTCAGGCTACTCCATTGATGGAGCGAGCTTAGAGATATATAGCAAAGCGTGATTGCTCAAGTGCTATCTAGGCAGTAATGAGATAGCACTTTAGATTCACAATATTCGAAGTGTACTCCGCTACACGTAGAGCACGTCCAGACTAATAACGGTAAGATATTGTTAAGAAGTGAATTCGATTATCGGAGTAATCACCTGTTGGCTGAATAATACCATTGTCTGCATTGATCTCTGCTTCACCGTTGTTTTGATACTGGTAGGCGACCCCTAATTGTCGTCCTGAATCAAGCAAATACTCTGCACCAATACCGATTCGCCATTGCTTATCGACGGAGAGTAACACATCTCTTTTTTCTTTTGATACAGGGCTAGAGTCGATGCTTGTACCCGTGTAGAGCGTCCAACGATCCAATTTTTTTGTAGCCCTAAACCTAGAGAGTAAGTCATGTCATATTTGGCATTGTAGTCATGCCAGTTTTCCATTTTCGCATTGAGCATTATCGCTGTTGATTCGCTTAATGAGTGGCGAATGCCCACGTCAAAACTGCGAACCCAAGATAGTCCGACTGTGGGATCGAGTCCTGTTGATGAACTGACTTCAAATTCGTGATCGCTACTGTGATTGTATTGAGCCCCAATGCTTGTTTGATCGCTCATCAAATAAAATGCGCTTACAGCAAAAGTCGGAGCAATACTGGTTCCGGAAGCAAGCTTGTCACTACTTGAGTTGATACCTCCAACCACATCAATACTTGCATGTTGAAGGATTGCAGAACCACCAATCGAAAGTTGGTCTGAAATCTGATAAGACATTGCTGTTGTTAAATTGACAATAGATATCGCGTTTTCGCTGATCAGATTAATTGGGTCAGCAGAAACACCGTTGCTGTAATCGACGCCAAGCCCTCCTGCCGAGTGTAATGATGCGCCTACTACCGTCTTTTCGTTGATACGCTTCGCATAGGACAGATGTGGTGCTATCAAGCCTTTTGATGATTCAGTCGTTGCTCCATTGTCTTCGCGTGTGAATGTTGAGAAGACATCAATATACTGGCCTCCGATTTGATAAGAGCTCTGTTTGATTTGAGATAGAGCCGCCGGATTGGAAACCGTCGCTGATGAGTCCAACGCGTTGGTTACATTACCAGCGCCAGCAGTAGCAACACTTTTGGTGGTCGCGAGTTGAGACATACTAAGGCCAGCAGCATTTGTGCACGAACTAAATGCGCCGACGGCAAGTATAGCGAGTGTTGTTTGATTGAGTTTCATGGAAGCTTTCCCAGTTAAAAATACGAAAGTGGAGGGGGACCTGTCAACGAACTCATTGTATTCGGGAGAAAAACCAGGTGTAGGGAAGTACTGTTATACCTGCCATAGGTTCAACCTATAGATAGCAACCGTCTATGAGAGATATAGATGTGGCTACCTAGATTTATATCGATAGTCGAACTAACTTATCGCTATTTTTTGTGAATCCATGAACGAGCTCCTCATGACTTTTCAATCGCTTGATGTTCACCACTCTCACCTGAAAGCACACTTTGGTGGTTTAGAAAACATGTCGTTATACTGAACATGCCAGTGGGCAAAAATACCTTTCTACAGAAAATGAAATCTATGCAAAGTGATCAGCAATTTGATTTGAATTTAATCAGAACATTCTTTGAGGTTTACCGAACGAGTTCGTTTACTAAAGCGGGCAATAACCTTGGTATAAGCCAGCCTTCTGTAAGTGCTGCGGTAAGAAAAATGGAAGCGGATATCGGTTATCAGCTTTTTGTAAAGCAAGGGCGGGGTATTAGCCCTACTGCCAATGCGCATAAGCTCGCTGCACGATGTCATCAAGGCTTCAATGAGATTATTAATGCAGTGACAGAGGATGTGAGTTTCGAGGTACATGTTAATGAAGCGCTTCTCCATCAAGTCGTTAATCTCGACCATGCTCAAATACAAGAAACGCCAGCTGAGCAGATGGATGTGATAGAACGTCTGCGCAACCAATCTTTGGATCTCGCACTGTCTGTATTTACGGTTAGAGATCCCTCACTGATTATTGAGCCCATTGTTGAAGAAAACGCGATAGTCATTTGTCGAGCTGACCACCCAGCAATTGGCGACTCAATGACTAGTGAGGAGTTTTATCAGCAGCAACATGTCATTTTATCCACCAAATGGGAAAGAATGTCGGGCTTTGAGCATGGCGCTAAGTCGATAGTTCAAGAACGCAAGGTTCATAGCGTTGTGGGTTCGCTTTCGGCCAAGTTAATGTTGGTATCGAAATCTGATGCGGTCGCTGTTGTATCAGAAGGCTTTGCCAAGTACTGGCAAAACACGTTGGGATTAAAAACGCTAGCGTGTCCCATTGAGCTTAGTGCTATCAATTATAGCTTGGCTTACCACAAGCGATACGCTAGCAACGAGCAACACAAGTCGCTCAGAGATGCTATTAAGCGCCGTATCGCGGGCGGGTGGCAACCTTTTAAATCATTGGATTAGATTACCCACAGCAACGTTTGTATTTTTGACTACTGCCACATGGACAAGGTGAGTTCCTGCCTATAGGGCTCATTTTTGTCGCACTGGTTTTGGGCTCTCTGTAGTTGAGTGCCCACATCAGTTCTGCAGGAGATCGTCCCTGTTTGAGTAAGCTGCACATTTCCTGCATATAGGTAGCGGTATGCTCAAAAAACAGCTTATAACCCTGACAGAAGTAGTTGTGGTTAGGTAAGCCATTTGGGCTAACAGCAAAGCGCTGCTTTGGACAGCCGCCATTGCAGGCGAACTTGTATTTACAGCGTTTGCAGTCTGCGTTTAGCGTTTCTTGTTTGTCTTTTCCGAACTGAATAGCCTGAGAGCTTGTATTACATTCTTCGATAGATTTCTCGTGAATATTGCCCAATAAATGTTCAGGATAAACATAGTGATCACAGTTGTATAAATCCCCATTTGCTTCCAGAGCAAAGGCGTGACCACAGCGCTGGGCGAAGTGACAAATACTAGGGTTCTCACCAAACCAGCTGCTCAATGTACTATCGAACATGTTGATATAAATTCGGCCGATATCTTTTCGTACCCATTGGTCAAAAATAGCGTTTAAAAACTCACCATATTGACGCGCAGGTACAGACCACTCGGTGACATCCGCCAATGTTTCGTTCGGTAGAACCAAACGTAATTGATCACCTATGACTTCCCTCGCTTCGCGTTCGACCAGAGGCGTAAACTGGATGTGGGTTGAACCAATACCCTTGAGAAATTGATAGACACGCTCCGGATACTTCACGTTTTCTCGGTTCACCACGGTCAGTGTATTAAAGTCTACGTTATGCTTTTTTAGCAGATCGACCGCTTGCATTACCTTTGCGTGGGTAGGTTTGCCGGCTCTGTTTTTTCTATAGCAGTCATGCAGGTCAGCGGGGCCATCAATCGACAGGCCAACAAGAAAGTTGTGCTGTTTAAAGAAACGACACCAGTCATCATTAAGCAGCAACCCATTGGTTTGAAAACTGTGTTCAACCGTTTTTTTTCCTGCGTGTTTTGTACTCAGCTCTACGGCTTGTTGGAAAAAAGCCAGCCCCATGAGCGTAGGCTCGCCTCCTTGCCAAGTAAGCTGAACGTGGTCATTTTTCTGTGCTTCAATAGTCTGCTTGATATAAGCTTCCAACGTTTCGTCGCTCATACGCCAGTTGTTTTGGCGATCTGGATAGAGTTTTTCTTTCTCTAGATAGAAGCAGTAATCACAGTCAATGTTACAGACTGAGCCAGTCGGTTTTGCCATTACATGACAACTAGTCGGTGTTTGCATGAAAATTCCTCACGGCCAAAGGGGGCTTGATAATTAGGTGTTGTTGAATGTTGCTTAGTGGGAGCTGTATGTTGCTACCAACCGAGACAATACATCTTCGGTTGGCAGCGACAGGCTGTGATAAAGTGACCGCTAGTTGAGCGTGTAATCCACAAACTCAATACGGTTCGGATACTCGAAAGGCGCTTCGTATTCTGGTGTCACTGGAGAGCCCAGATCCATACCGATATCGGTAGTTTCTGTTACTGCAAAGCGCAGCGGCACCGTGTTTCCAATTTTCTCAGAACCCACTTCTTTGCCATTCACGTAAAGTGTTGCGGTACCACCGCCACCATGCTCATTAGACTCTTGCTTGTAGTCCATCTTGATGTCGAGTGTGCCACTCGGCAATGGCTCTTCTGATGTCACATGGAAGCGTTTTTTGTTGAAGAAGTTATAGTGGTAGTGCAGTTTTCCATCCTTAATATAGATGGTGTAGCCAGCAACATTGCCCCCAACTGCCACGATGACACCTTCATCACCTTGGTTGTAGTCCAACTTCGACTCAATAGTATGGCTACGTGAGTAGACCGGAGGCGTACCACCTTCTGGTATGCGCACTGTGCCTTGGTAATATCTGAAGTTCTTCTTACCACGAGTAATCGACGGACGGTTTGGGTTTACTACGCGCTCGGCGTAGCGGTCATCCAATGGGTAGACGTCATACTTATTGGCTTCCTCATCGAATATCTTCTTCAGCTCTTCAAGTTTCTCTGGGTGAGACTTAGCAAGATCATTTGCTTGAGAGAAGTCTTCATCAATGTTGTAGAGTTCCCAAGTAACATCATCAAACCCTTTCGAACCAATGAATGCCCACGGCACGCCATGGAATGCTGATGCCACCCAACCTTCATGATAAATAGCCCTATGACCTGCTACTTCAAAGTACTGTGTTTTCCTAGTGCCTTCTTTGTCTGCACCATCAAATGAGTAGTTCATCGGAACACCAGCCATTGGTGATTGCTCAACACCGTTCACTTCTGTCGGGAGCTCAATGCCAGCTGCCTCATAGATAGTCGGGGCGACATCGACAACATGGTGGAACTGTGTGCGTTTTTCATTTTTCGCTTTGATTCCTTCTGGCCAAGAGACGATGAGACCATTTCGGGTTCCGCCAAAGTGAGATGGGACACGTTTCATCCACTGGAAAGGGGAACTGCCCGCCCAAGCCCAAGGTACTGCATAGTGGTTTTCAAAGTCTTTTCCACCGATACCATCAATCACTTCCAACTGATCTTCAACCGTGTCTGGGAAACCGTTTTGTACCATCATGTTGTTAGTTGTGCCGATGAGCGTGCCCTCACCACTAGCGCCATTGTCGCCTACGACATAGATAACCATGGTGTTTTCTGCCCCTGGAATATCCTTCGCTTCCTTGATTAGGTTACCCACCCAATGATCAGTGTGCGCCATAAACCCAGCGGCTACTTCCATTTGACGTGCAAAGAGTTTCTTCTCGTCCTCAGACTGTTCATCCCACGCAGGGATCTCATCCGGTCTTGGAGTCAGCTTTGTGTCTTTCGGAATGATGCCAAGTTGCTTCTGCCTCTTAAATGTGTGCTCACGCATCGCATCCCAGCCATCGTCGAACTGGCCCTTAAATTTATCGATCCATTCGCTACCAACGTGGAAAGGCGCATGGATGGCACCCGTTGAGAAGTACGCGAAGTAAGGCTTATCTGGGTTAAGGGATTTTTGTTGTTTAATCCATTTAACAGCATCTCTCGCCAGATCTTCAGTCAGGTGGTATGTCTCACCCGGTTTCTTTTCAGGTTCTACTGGTAAGGTATTTTTAAACAGTTGAGGCTCATACTGACTGGTTTCACCCCCCATAAACCCGTAGAAGTATTCGAAACCTAATCCAGTAGGCCAACGATCGAATGGCCCGGTCTGGTTGGTTTCCCAATCAGGGGTATTGTGCCATTTACCCCAAGCAGCCGTGTTGTAACCATTCTGCTTTAAAATCTCAGCAACACTGGCCGAGTCTTTACCCCAGATACTGTGGTAACCCGGGTAGCCCGATGACATTTCAGAAATGGTTCCAAAGCCGAGCTGGTGGTGGTTTCGTCCTGTCAGTAGTGACGCCCTCGTTGGGCTGGATACTGCTGTTGTGTGGAAACGGGTGTAAGTAACGCCTTCTTCAGCCAACTCATCCATTGCTGGCGTTGGGATCGGGCCGCCTAAAGTGGATGTCTGACCAAAGCCAACATCGTCAAGGATGACGAGGATAATGTTTGGCGCACCTTCAGGAGCTTCAACGGGTTGTGGGTAATCTTCTTGTGATTCTGCGATTGTGCGACCAATCTTCCCGTTAAATTCTGGGGCTTCGTATGGTAGTACATTTCCAGAAGCATATGAACTGAAGGGTAGCGCTAGTGTTATTGCTGTAAGTAAGAATTTATTTCTCATTTCAATGACCAACGTTAATAGAGATTTATAACAAAACGGTTTGTTCCAAAGTTATGAATGGGGCTACAGATAGGTATTTGACCTCCTAGATAGGAAAGATCGGCTAGCGATATAAAGGGGATGAAGGCTATTTTAATGGTGGGACAGAATTGATATAGGGATTAGCCACGATACGTTTCATAGGCAGAAGCTATGAGTTTGTTGTGGGTGATTGGTGAGATATGACGGTAATAGTGCGCAAATAAAATTAGGGTCACTTTCAACCTAGAAAGTGACCCTAATAAACATCAAGTCGTGAGTGTTTTGGTTGAGTCTCTGACTATGCATCTAGCTTCAAAAACTGCCTTACGCGCGTTGAATCTGGATTGGTGAAGAATTTTTCGGGAGCGTTTTTCTCTATCAATATTCCTTTTTCCAAGAACACGACTTGGTCTGATACTTGGCGTGCGAAGTCCATTTCGTGAGTCACGATCACCATGGTATAGCCCTCTTTAGAAAGCTTCTGCATAACGGTTAGTACTTCTTCAACCAACTCTGGGTCGAGCGCAGAGGTGGGTTCATCGAAGAGCAGCACTTTAGGTTCCATGGCTAGTGCGCGAGCAATGGCGACACGTTGTTTTTGTCCGCCAGATAACATACTCGGATAGCTATCAAGCTTGTGTGACATGCCGACTTTTTCTAGTTGGATTTCGGCCATGGATTCTGCATCGGCTTTCATCCACTTCTTCACATGTATCAATGCTTCCATCACATTTTGTTTAACCGTAAGGTGTGGCCACAGGTTGAAGCTTTGAAACACCATACCGACTCGCTGGCGCATCTGGGCGAGCTCTTTATACTTAGCGGGTTTGTTGGTTTCTGCGTTGACGCCAATACGCTCATCACCGATGTAGATAAACCCTCTTTCTGGCTGTTCTAACCAGTTGATACAGCGGAGCAAGGTCGATTTCCCAGAACCGGAAGACCCTAGAATGCTGACTACTTCGCCTTTTTGAATATTGAGGTTGATGTCTCTTAGAACTTCAATGCCATCAAATTGCTTGGACAGGTTGATGATTTTGATAATCGAATCTTGATCAGCAGGGTGTGTTTGTATTGCGTCTACGGTTTCTGATTGCGCCTGCTCCAAAGGTTCGACGATATGTAGGTCGGCACTCTCTTTAAACTCACTAACTGGTGTTTCTGGCCTAGTTTCAACGGTTGGTATAGCTTCAACGGCTGGTAAAGCTTCAACGGCTGGTATGGATTCAGTGGTCGATAGAGTTTCAACAGATTGTTTAAGCATGACTTAGCCCTCGTTGTAGCACTTTGCTAAGTGCTAGTTTTGTTAGTTGTTCAACCGCAATACTGACCATCCAATACAAGCCAATCGCGACGATAAAGGCGTTAAGTGGGATGAAGTAGGTTGACTGAATGCTGTTGGCCGCTGCAGTGATCTCACTGACGGTAATGATGCTTAAAAACGCGGTGTCTTTAAGGCAGATGATGAGCTGGTTCGCAATGAGCGGTATGGATTTAAATAAAACGTTGGGCGTAATGACGCGGGTGAATATTTTAAACTTCGAGAAACCACATGATTTTGCTGCCTCGATGTAGCCTTCGTCCATGTCCTTTCTTACGCCCCGAAAAATTTCGCAAAAATACGTACTGTGATAGAGGCAAAGTGAGACGAGGCCAGCGGTCATCGCGTCCATACGTATCCCGACTTGTGGTAAGCCGTAGTAAAGCAAGTAGGCGAGAATCAGGAACGGCAGTGTTCGCATGACGTTGATGCTGCTTCTTACACAGAATTTTAGCCCGCTACTTCCATTCTCAAGTACGCTCAGTAGTGCTAAACCCATAAAGAAGCTAATCGCAGATGCCGAGGAAAACAGCACCACCGTTGTGACTAAGCCGTAAGTAAAAATTTCTTTTTGATCCCAAATGATTTGCCATTCATTCATATCCATTTCTCCTAGGCAGCTAAATTACTGGCTTTTTGCTCAGCCACGTTTTGAAGCTTTATCAGCAAGCCGATGATGCACATATAAAGGACTGCCGCGCATAAAATTGGCCCAAGTGGCTCGTATGTCACTGCGGCGATACGGTTGGTCACTCGCGTAAGGTCGACTACTCCGATGACGGCAATCGCTGGGCTGCCTTTGATAAGAAAAGACATCTCGTTCACCAGTGCTGGTAGGCTCACAATCACCATTTGCGGGAACATAATGCGGCGGAAATAAACGAGGCGTGACATGCCAATGGCTTCCGCTGCCTCGCGTTGACCATTCGAAAAGTTCAAAAACGCATTGCGCCAGATTTCAGCATTGAACGCGGAGGTATTTAGTGTGAGACATAATATTGCTGATAGGTGTTTATCTAAGTTGATACCAAAAGCGGGAAACGAAAGAAAAATGAATAGGGCTAGCGTGACCAATGGAGTGGCTCGAGCCCAGCTTACATAAACACCGAGAAACTGGTCGATAAAGGGAATTTTGGCCATTCTTACTAGTGCAATGGCTAACCCAATTGCAACCCCAAGGACAATAGATACTAGGGAGATCCAAGCGGTCGTCCACGCGCCTTCTAATAACTGCATCCATGCGTAGTAATCCATAATGTATGCACCTCCGATAACGGTTTGATGTTGAAGGCGGACTTACAGCTAAAACAGTAAGCCCGCTATTGGGGTTGTTCTTTTAGCTTGGGTTTACTGCTGTCAGAGAATGGTATTGTTCAACTGACGTGATTGGCTCGATAGGAAGGTCATCAAATGACTCGCCAAACCATTTCTCTTGTAACTCCGCAAGTCGGCCCGTCTCTTTGAGGTGTTTGAAGAAATCGGTCAAATAGGCGAGAAGTTCAGGGTTTTGCTTAGGCACTGGCCAACTCACGAAACCAGGGCCAGATACCGCTTCGCCTTTCTTGAACACTTTTGATTTGGTTTTCACCACCTCGTTGACCGAGACGATGCTGTTTATGACGTAGTCAACGCGACCATTGGCGAGGTCCGCATAGGCTTCTGGGTAGGATTGATATTCAACCACTCTGCCCAGTGATTTACCGTCTGCTTCTAGCATAGTTTTGAGTTCCGGCAAGCGCTCCAACAAGGCACTACCTGCCTGTAGGCCGACAGTTTTACCATCTAAATCTGACACGCCAGAGATAGAATCATCCTTGGTTCGAGCAAGGTAGTAGTGTTGCGCAGAAGCGATAGGTGGCGTGAAATCGAAGACTTGAAGGCGAGCATCCGTGACGATAGCACCGGTGAGCGCAAGGTCGTACTGTCCCGCTGAGACAGAGGCAAGTAGGCCAGTCCACGGTAAGATATCTTGTTTCACGTCGAACTTGGCATACTCGCGAAGCTCATCAAGCAGGTCCTTGTTGATGCCGCTTGGTTGACCTTTCGCAATGTAGTTAAACGGAGAGTAATTATCCTCAGTGGCTACCTTGAGTACGCCAGACTCTAATACCTGAGGAAGATCCGCACTGAGGGCACTCGCTGATGTCCCCACTGCCAGTGTGATAGCCGCTAGCGAAAACCATTTTTTTACATTCATTCCATGTCCCATATATCCATCCTTTTAAATATCGTGAACGTTTTTCTTGAACACTTTCACTTTAGATATTTGAAGGGATTATTAGGTAGAGCCAATTTCTAAATCGCAATGGGACAGCTATGAGATTGTAAATAAATAATAACCATATTGGTTGTGGTCTATTTCTTGCTCCAGCCAAAATATATGGTTTTCGTAGAATAATAGTGGAGGTTGACGTAGTGGCTATCGACTATCAGTGTTTTATTGAGTTTGACTCAACCAGGAGCCTACAAGAACAAGTGCGAGAGTATCTGGTTAAGGCTATCTTGGCCGGGATCTTCGCACCAGAGCAGGCGTTACCCTCATGCCGCAAGCTGTCTCAGCAGCTAAAAGTGTCGCGTAATACGGTGTCTTTAGTCTATGAAAGTTTGCTCGATGATGGGTACTTAATTAGTAGACCACGCAGTGGGTATTATTTATCTGATAGCTATAAAAATAGTCAGGAAGAAACGGAAATAGAATTAAGTGCCACTGAAGAAAATAGTGCAATGGCTGCACCAAATTGGGGTAATAAAATAAAGGTCAACACGCATCAGTTTCCTAGAATTGTAAAACCAACGCAATGGAGCTGTTATAAATATCCGTTTATCTATGGCCAACCTTATATTGATGAGTTTCCATTATCTCATTGGCGTGAAGCGTCGAGAAAAGTGATTGCCGATTCTCAAGACCACGGTTGGTTATGTGACAAAGTCGATAAAGATGTTGAACTGCTCGTTGAACAGATCCGGACCCGAGTTCTGCCTCAAAGGGGGATCCACGCCAGCAACGATGAGATTTTGATAACCGTTGGCTCGCAAAATGGCCTGTACCTGTTGTCGCAGCTGCTAATGAACCGCGAATCTCGTGTCGGTGTTGAGAACCCTGGGTATAAAGAGGCTTACAACATATTTGGTTTAGCGGGCGCTCAGCTGCATCCTCATCAAGTGGATGAAGAGGGGCTGAAACTCAACTCGCTCTCATCAATGTGTGATTACTTTTACGTGACGCCAAGCCACCAAGCCCCAACCGGGGTAACGATGAGTTCGCTGCGCCGCAAACAGATTTTGGACCTCGCCCACCAAAACGATGCCATCATCATCGAGGACGATTACGACTCCAACAGCAACTTTGAATTAAATCCAGCACCGGCACTCAAAGCTCAAGATAAGACAGGTCGAGTGATTTACGTGAGTAGCTTCTCTAAAATACTCGCACCGGGCCTAAGGCTTGGGTTTATCGTCGCGCCAGAGGAGCTGATTTACGAACTCAGAGCTCTTCGCCGTTTGATGCTCCGACATCCTCCAACACGCCTGCAAATGGAAATGGCGCATTTCATCGCTCAGGGTTACTACGATAGCTTTGTGCGTCGATTCAGAGAGAACACCCGTCAGCGCTGGGATATTATTAATGATGCGGTATCCAAGCACATTCCATACTGTGAGCGACTTGCTAAGAATGAGCTAAGCAATGCGTTGTGGTTGCAAACGCCGGACAGAGTCAGTAGTCAGATGTTGGTATCAAGGGCAGCGCAATACGGTGTATTAGTAGAGACAGGTCATTCGCATTTTATGACGCCACCCCAAGAGAGTGTGCCAACGAGCAGTGAAGGGCGATCCATTTCGAGTCGTCCAGCGATGAGGAGTACGTTAATGAGCAATGATGCCAACCGATATTTCAGGCTGGGCTTTCACTCTATCGATAAAGAACTCATTCAGCCGGGGATTATTGAACTGGCGAAAGCCTTTGATGGATTGAAGTAACCCGCATTGAATACCGTGTTGTTCTAACAACTTGTCTTTGGGTTCATTAACTAAAAGTGCCAAGCATGTTGCTTGGCACTTGTTTTAATCTTTGGCTGATTTGTATTAGTCGAACTGACTTAAAACTTCATCGATAATCGCCACACCATCTTTGATCTCATTCGGCTTAATAATGAGCGGAGGGGTGACATGAATGCGATTGTTTACGATAAAGGTGAGTAGGCCTTGTTCGGTGAGCTTTTGCTTAATTTGACCCATTTTCGCGTTGCTAAGTGGTTCCTTGGTCGCGCGATCTTCGACCAGCTCCACTGCCCAAAACATGCCCTTGCCTCGAATGTTGCCGATGATGCTACGTTTTTCCATTAACGCGATCAGTGATGGCCCAAGAAGCGAGTTACCAATCTCGTCTGCGTAATGAATGATGCCTTCCTCCTCCATGGCGTCGATGGCAGCTACGATAGTAGACATTGCAAGGGGATGGCCAGAGTAGGTAAGCCCGCCCATGAAGAACTCAGACTTGAAGAAGTCACATATCGCCTCACTGACCAGTACACCACCGACGGGTACATAACCTGAGTTGACCCCTTTCGCGAAGGTCACTAAATCTGGAGTGACATTAAAGTGCTCAAACGCGAACCATTTACCCGTGCGCCCAAAACCGACCATGACTTCATCAAAAATCAATTGAATCCCATGTTTGGTTGCAAGATCACGAACGCCTTGCAAGTAACCTTCTGGCGGGAGCAGGAAGCCTGCTGTGCCCGGAATCGTCTCAAGTAAAATGGCTGCGATAGAGCCTGGGCCTTCACACTCGATAACGCGCTCTAAGTGAGCCAATGCGCGTTCACACTCTTCTATTTCTGACGTCGCGTTGAATTCAGTTCGATATAAATAAGGGTTGAAGAAGTGTACGTGACCACGGCTGTATTCGTTGGGGACGCGTCTAAAATCTCCGGTTGCTGCGATGGCTGAGCCTGTATTGCCGTGGTACGAGCGATAGGCTGATAGCACTTTGTCGCGGCCAGTAAACTGTCGTGCCATTCGAATTGCGTTTTCATTGGCATCGGCACCTGCGTTGGTAAAGAACACCTTTTTGAAGGCACTTGGTGCTCGCTCAAGGATTTTCTTAGCTGCTATCCCTCGAGTTAAGTTTGCGGTTGCCGGAGCGATGGTTGCGAGTGTGTCCGCCTGCATTTTAAGAGCTTCAATCACTTTAGGGTGCTGGTGACCAATGTTGGTGTTCACAAGCTGACTGCTGAAGTCTAAATACTCGCTCCCGTCAAAGTCCCACATAGTGCAACCTTGCCCACGAGCTATCGCAATTGGGGTGGCACTCTCTTGAACGGACCAAGAATGAAACACGTTCTTGTCGAGTTCAATGACGTCTTGGTTAGTGATTTCAGATGATAACAAATCCATTTTATTCTCCTGTGCAATAACATCGCTCTTGATGGCGAGCAGTAACGCTATCTTGGCGAGAAAAACTCGTGGAGGTGTAGTGTCAGTTTAAAAAAAGTGGTGGGTCAGTATCGCCGCGTCTGTCTGCCCTAAAGGATTTAGAAAACTGGCTCTATGGCGTTCAAGTCAACCTCATTACATTGAAAACACGGAACGCATCTGATGTCAGGTGCACAGTAGACGCAATGGAACCACTAACTCATGACTTGGACAGAACTCGGAATTGGATCACTTTTGATTGTTTTTGCGGGTGTGGTTCGCGGCTATTCAGGTTTTGGATTTGCTGTGATTGCTGCGCTTTGTCTGAACTTTGTTGTTACGCCAATTGAGTCGATTGTTATCGCTATTACTCTCGATTTGCTTAGTAGCCTGTGTCTTATTCGAGGTGTTGGCGCCAACATCGATAGGCCGTTAGTAACAAAGCTGATTACGGGGATGCTAATAGCGACACCTTTTTCGTTGTTTGTAGTGTCATGGGTGTCATCGGATGGATTAAAGCTTCTTATTGCTGGCTTATCTATGGTTGCTGGCGGATTGATCATGTTGGATCTAAGGCTAAATTGGCTTGATAAGCGTTATTCGTTAGCTGTCGGAGCATTCTCTGGATTTGGCATGACGGCTGGTTCTGCTGGTGGACCGCCCTTAATTTTGTATTTACTCAATCTGATGATGAGTTCTAACGAGCTTCGGGCGACAGCCATCGTATTTTTCATGGCGAGTGCAATGACGTCGATTGTAGGGCTAACAGTCATTGGGGCGGTGACCGGACATTTGATCATGACGAGTATGACGCTGCTACCCGCTGCGTTAGTCGGTAACACCATTGGTAAGAAGATGCATCAATGGTTGCCTGAGCTTTCTCCAAGGCTAACAACCGCACCCATTCTGATGGGGCTAGCACTCGTTACATTTTTACTCTAATTGGGACTTACTTTAAAAGGGAAAAGCAAGATGAAGAAAATTGCATTTATTACCGGCGCTACTTCTGGTTTTGGACGCGCAGCAGCACATAAGTTTGCAAGCGAAGGCTGGTCTTTGGTGCTCTCGGGTAGACGCCTAGAGCGATTACTAGATCTTAAAGAAGAGTTGGGTGTACCGACGCACATCATACAGCTAGACGTGCGTGATGCTGATGCCGTTAAACAGGCTGTTGATGCGTTACCAAGCGAGTTTTCACAGGTGACGGCATTGATTAACAATGCGGGCTTGGCGTTGGCTCCGGAGGGTGCGCCGAAGGTCGATCTTACCGACTGGCACACGATGATAGACACAAACTGTACAGGTCTTGTTAACGTTACCCACGCGCTACTTCCTAAGCTTATTGAAGTTGGGGCAGGGACCACAATCATCAACGTTGGGTCGATAGCGGGTCAGTGGCCATACCCGGGCAGTCATGTCTATGGTGCGAGTAAAGCATTCGTAAAGCAGTTCAGTTACAACCTGCGTTGCGACCTTCAAGGTACTGGAGTGCGAGTGACCGACCTCTCGCCAGGCATAGCAGAAACGGAATTTACGCTAGTGAGAACCAAAGGGGACCAGTCAGCCTCAGATAACTTATATCGCGGCACAACGCCGTTAAGCGCTGAAGATATCGCCGAACATATGTTCTACATTGCGTCTCTACCAGATCATATTAATATCAACAGAGTCGAGGTCATGCCAACCCGTCAGGCTTGGTCACCGTTTGCAATTGACCGTGACTAGAGAGCAGCCCAATAGTAGTGGCCAGTTTCGCTGAGCCACTACATTTTGAAACCATGGAATAATTAAACGTATCTTAGATAACAATCTATTATATTTTGTCTTTCATTAGTGAGTAATTCGGTAACCCATTACAGATTGAGATAGACAGAGACATCCAGATGAGTAAAACCAACATAGTGTAGTTCACCGATGTCAGACGAGAGTCTGCGACAATGGCTAACACTTCGTTGTAATCAGACTGGTCAATGGTGCTATTTTCCATCATTCCAACCACCATCTCATTAGAGGAGAACGGAATCAGTTTCTCTTGAGATATGATCTCTTGAGTCTCATAAGAGAGGTTAGACGCACTAATCACATCTTTTTTGATTTCACCTGTGAAAGAGAACAGCATGATGGAGCCCAATATGGCTACGCCCATCGCTTGACCAAAATTGCGGAATGTTGCTTGAATACCGCCCGATTGACGCGCTTCTTTTTCAGGTAGAGCATCGGTTACAACCAATGAGGATTGAGAGGCTACAATACCAGTGCCTGTTCCAAACAGAAGTAGGGATGGAAATTGCCACCAAGTAATGCCATCAACATCGAAACCTAGGAACATCATGAGTACACCACTTGCAACTAAAACGAAGCCAAGCTGAGTGACACGTCGGCAGGTTAAGTGACTAAGCTGCTTGGTAGTTGCAATAGAGCCAACGATCATACCCACCGCAAAAACCACCAATGCAGATGCTGATTCAATGGCATTGAAGCCTGCGACAAGCTGCATGAAACTCACGTTCACAAATGATGTAAAGCCGAACAGTAGGAATACAGTCGCGCACAAATATAGACCGCGCAGTACCTGTGGGTTGGTTAAGAATATTTGTGGAAGCAAAGGCGTACCACCAGAAAGTTCAAACTTCTTCTCCCACTTGATTAGAGCAATTAGGATCATAATCCCCAAAGCAACTGACACGAGTGATGGAGAGATACCCAAGATTTGGACGTCGCCAAGCGGCTCAATTAAACCCCATTCAGAAATTTTCAGTAGACCTGTAACGAAAAATGCAAGGCCGATAGCAGCCAATATGATGCCCGTGAAGTCGATTTTTCCAGAGAACTTCTCTGAATCGATATTAGGAATCACCAAAATAACGGACGCAGTCAGCACTGCACAGTAAAGGCCTTGGACTGCGAATGCCGCGCGGAAACCTGCAATGTCGATCATGAAGCCGAAAATAACGGGAGCAAGTGCACTGGCTACACCGAGGAAAGCCGCAATAGAGGCGAAGGCAATCGCCTGATCTTTACCTTTGTAGATACCTGCAATGTTGGCTAGTACGGCAGGTATTAAGAGGCAGCCTGCAACGCCACAAGACAGACGAGCAACATAGTTAAGCACATCCATATTCGGTGCAACAGAACTAGCAAAAGCGGAAATCGCCATCAATGCTGCACCAATGATCATCTGGCGCTTCCAGCCAATTATGAGGCCCGTTAGGCCACCTGTGATCATGCCGGCTGCGGCCACGAGTGGATAGATGGCATTCGCCATTTGAATTTCTGCCATCGTCGAACCGAATAAGCTAAGCATAGCTTCAGTAGCAACCGCTAAACCTGCATTGTCCGACATAGTAGAAAACTGAGCTGCCAGTAACACATAAAGCGGAAACCATTTCTTTGGATCCGCTTTGGTCGTGGTAGTTGTTGTCATAACAAACCTCTTGTCATTTTAGGAGAAGAAGTGCTGCCTTAGGTTTGTCTAGAGCAGCACTTAATTGATTAGCGGATTAGGTAGCCGCCGTCTGCTGCGTAGTAGTTGCCTGTTATAAAGCTGGCTTTATCAGAGCTAACGAAAGTCACTACGTCTGCAATTTCTTGTTCTTCGCCAAGGCGACCTACTGCGTGAAGTACTTTCAAGCCTTCTACTTGCTCGTCGTTCAAAGCAGCCGTTACAAGAGGAGTGTTGACATAAGCTGGGCCTACACAGTTAACGCGAATGTTCTCGCCTGCGTGATCCAATGCTGCGTTTTTAGTTAAACCGATAACGGCGTGTTTTGAAGCCACGTAAGCGCCTGCACCCGAAAAACCACGTTGGCTCAATACCGAACCGATGTTTACAATGCTGCCACCGCCGTTTTTACGCATTTGCTCGATTTGCGTTTTCATGCCGTAGAAAACGCCAGACAGGTTCACTTCCATAACGAACTTCCAGCTGTCTACTGTGATGTCGCCTGTTGCGTGAAGCTCGTGGCTGACACCTGCGTTATTACAAGCAATATCCAAACGACCGTATTCGGATACTGCGCGCTCAACTAACGCGATATGATCTTCCATGTTTGCAACATTCGCATACTGGAAGCAAGCAGTGCCGCCAAGAGCAACGATTTGATCAACCGTTTCTTGTCCGCCTTGCTCGTTAATATCAGAAACAACAACTTTTGCGCCGTTGTTTGCGTAGTCAATAGCTATGCTTCGTCCGATCCCTGAACCTGCACCCGTTACAACCGCAACTTTATCTTGTAGAGTTTTCATATTTTTTGTCCTCGTCAATTGGGAAGAAGCAAAAATTAGCCGAGCTAATTTACGCAGTTATAGTAGGCTTCGAATTCTTCTGGCACGAGGAAATGCGGAATTTACGAACGGGAAAGCGCTTGTATACGTGAGTAAATGGCTCATATAAAGCTTAATTAGTCCATTATTGGTATTGGCAAAGGTAAGTTGTTTCGTTCGCATAGCTTACCCGTTCTTGTCTCTCCCGCCTTTCTGGTCAATGGGTTATATTTCGGATAAACAATGTCAGGGTATGAAGGAGGCGCAAAGCTAGTTTCGACCCAAGTCCTATCTCGACATGGCTCATAGTTGTGATTGAGTGCAGTGTGTTCATGTTCTTTCTCTACCACGTACTCATGATACCCATTGGCTACATGGTTTTGAGAGTGGGTGAGAAACCCACTGAGGGCGAAGCAAGGACTCGCCACCAATGACGTGAATAATAAAAAGTAAGGGTGTTGGTATCGGGTTGTTTTTTTCATGTCATTCCACCTAATAAGTTGTTAGTCAGAACAATAAAAAAAGGGCCAGCGTGATAGCTGGCCAAACAAGCGGGGTTCGCTCTAAAAAGAAGAAGTTCACAAATGTGCAGCTTTACTAGACTGCTAAGTAGCCGCCATCAACGTTGTAATATGCCCCGTTGATGAAGCCCGCGCGCTCAGAAGCAAGAAAAGCAACAACTTCACTGATCTCGCGTGGTTTACCGATTCGACCGATTGGGTGAGCAGCAAGAACGGCAGCTGCTGACTCTTCGTCCGCCTCTTCAGTAATCATTGGTGTTTCAATCACACCAGGTGCAACCATATTGATACGAATACCGTGACGCGCATAATCAACCGCGTAAGTAGACGTTAGGCCATTTACAGCATGTTTAGATGCTGCATAAGGTGCACAGAATGGAATAGCAGCACGACCTGCAATTGACGTCGTGTTGATAATCGCTGGGTTAGCAATTCCATTTGCTAGGAAGTATTTGATTTGAGCGTTCATCGCAAGAGCAACACCACGAACATTGATTTCAAATACTTTGTCGAACACGTCCATGTCTTGGTCAGCACCAAGCTTGTCTGTTTGACCGATGATACCTGCATTGTTAAATGCAATATCAACCTTACCGAACGTCTCAACACCCGTGTCAATAAGCATCTGATGGTCGTCAGAACTTGTTACATTTGCTCTAACGAAAACGATGTTCTCGTTTGTCTCAGCGAGCGTAAGGATGTCGTCAGAAGCAACGGTATCACCTGCAACTACTTTTGCACCTTCTTCTAGGAACAGACGAACACTGTCTAGGCCAATGCCAGAAGCAGCACCAGTAATAATGGCAACTTTATCTTGTAGTAACATTTTCATGTCCTCGTATGTAGGGGTTTTTAAACTGAATTCATCATAGAAAGTTGGCAAAAATTAAACGAGGAAAGGCAGAATTTACTCTTGGGAAAGCGCTAAGGCGTGCGAGGGAAAAGAGAGCACACGGCTCTTAATGAGTGCTCGTTACGGAAAGGTTTGGAGTTAAGACAAGGTTTTAGAAAGCGTTCTATTAGCAAATATCGGGATTGGGCGCTTTTATTTTATTGATATCAGTGAGTTAAGTATTTGACTTATTGAGGCGGCTATTGATTAGGCGGATATTTGCTTTTCTTAATCAACGGATGAGTTTTATGAATGCCTCTCTCTTGTTAATAATTACGCGATTCAATTTTGGTATTTGATTTATCTTTCAATTACTTAGTTTCAATTTCCTGTTGGGAACTCTTACGTTTCCTCGAAGAGGGCTATTTTATCGGTAACTATAAGCTGGCAAGTACAGGAGGTACTTAACATGATCAGCAAGGATCTCAGCTGAATAACTCATTTAGCAATAACGAGGAAACCCCTATGAGCAACAAAAGAATTCTGATCACTGGTGTTGGTGGCGTTGGCATTCATACTGCGCACCTTCTTTCAACTATGCCAGGCACTGATATTTACTTAGCTGATATCCGTGAGCAGCACGTGATTGCAAAAGCAAACTCGGTGTATGACTCTGCATATTACTTCAATAAAAACGAAGCGAATCGTCCGAATGTCTTCCCTGTTTCGATGAATATGCTCGACAAAGAAGCCATGCAAAAGCAGCTCGAAGAGATCAAACCAGACGTTATCATCCACTTAGCAACAATGATGGCGGCTCAAAAAATTCGAGCGGCTCTACCACTTGAAGCGGCTCAGAAAGTTTACGATGCAAACCCAGTCGGTACTGGCTTGCGTCCGTGGGCACCTGGTCACTGTGTACTGCTATTCAACCTAATGTCGGCAATTAAGGATTCTGGTATCCAAACGCACGTTGTTAATGGTTCTGGCTGTGATTATCTGAACGTGGCATTCCACAATATCGGCATGCCAATAACTTGTGGTCTAGGTGATTGGGCACTGGCTGAGCCAGGACTTGTTCGTGCCATTGCTAAGCGTCTTGATGTTCACGAGCGCGACGTAACGCTTTACCTAGCGGGTCACCACTCATTGATCATGCCTCTTGCATACTACGGTAGCCTACTTGATATTCCTTCATACATTAAAGTGGAAGTTTTGGGTACCGATGTGACTGACAAGCTTGATTTCGAAGGCGATATCTTTAAAGAGTTCCACAAGTACAATTCATGGCCAGAGGTCGCAGAAGATCGTGACCAAGAGCAAACGTCTTCTCACGCTGCTGCTATTGCTCGTGCGATCGTATTTGACACCAACGAAATCATGAATGTACCAGGCCCTGAAGGTTTACCAGGTTGTTACCCATGTCGTGTTAATAAAGACGGCGTTCATGTCATTATTCCTGAGGGAACAACACGTGAAGAGCTTATTGCGGTTAACGAACATGGTAACGTAGCGGAAGGATTCTCTGAAATCCGCGCTGACGGTACTATGGTTGCGAACGATTATACAACCAAAATCATTGAAGAAGAGTTTGAGATGGAGTGGAGATATCGTGAATTCCAACCCCATCAGGCGATGGAAGCGTTCCAAGAAATCAACGAAGGCTTCAAACGCTACGTAGCAAAGAACCCAATTACGGAAGCCTAATGCGCGGTAAAGCCAATTTCCTCTCGTATCCCCAAAGCCAGCATCTCTGCTGGCTTTTTTCATCTAAGCAAAGCTCACGCTTTAAGGCTATCGATGAGGCAAAGCGATTTACATTGGTTCGCACAGAAATACGTGGAATCGCTATTGACATTGTCTAAAGTAAAAAACATAGATTGTGAGAATTTTCAAAAGGTGCCGATAGAAAAAGCAGCATAAAGTGACACTTTATGCTGCTTTTGAATGAAAGCTAGTCGTGACTTAGTAAGCGTAAGACAGGCTTAACCAATGCAGGCGGTGTGAGGTCATTTTACCTTGGTAATCAATGATACCGAAATCGTAAGCAACAGTTGGCGTACCAAGATCGCGGTATTCATAGGCGAGACCAACACGATGGCCATTACTCATGGTGTATTCTAAACCGGCACCAATCGCGTATTGCTCGACCAAAGGCAGGTCCGACTCAGCATCGCTGGCATTCATTGATTTGCTGTCCCAACGTGCGCCCGCTTGGTACTTCATGTTTCCGTCAGTGTAATTTACTGCTGCACCTAAGTGGTAGACGTTATTCATCTCACGACCGTCTTTAATGCCGACGATTTTGTCGCCTTTGCCATACTCTTTCCACTCTTCAAAGCCTGTTTGAAGTTTAATTCCCCAATTCTCGTCAAACTGGTGGCTTAAACCGACGGTAAGAATACTTGGGTATTTAAACTCTTTATCCCCGACGCCTTGTAAATGGATTTTATGCTTTGCTGCGTGCTTGTAATTCACAGCAATGTAAGTATCAGGAGTAAAATCGTACATTGCGGAGAGCATAAAGGTTGGCTCTACCGAGTTATCGTCTGCATTAACACGTCCAAGACCCGCAACATCATTGGTTTTGATTTCGGCTTCCATGTATTGCGCAATGACCGCAGCACCAAGAGTGAACTTATCGTTCACTTGATATGAACCACCGAAGTTGAAGTTGATGAACTCTACTGCTTGTTCGTCGTAGATGCCACCGCCCATTAGACCGTTGCTGTAATCGAGTCCAAGACCACCTTCACCATGGACAGATACGCCAAGCACCACTTGGTCGTTTATACGCTTTGCGTAGGCGGCACTAGGAATCAGTTTGCGCTTTTTACCGCGGGTGGTGGTGTAGATATCGTACTTATCAGATTCTGGGTTGTATAAGTAGCCACTGTGTGCGGAAGCTGCATCCAAGAAGGAGGCACCAACCGAGAAGCTGTAATCTTTCACGGAGGCTAAACCTGCGGGGCTGGTAGCCATCGCTGAAGCGTCCGTGCGGTTTGTTGCGTTGGCAATCCCTGCCGAAGAAACACTGTCAAACGTTGCAATCTCTGGAAGCGTAATACCACCTGCATGGGCACCAGTCGCAAACAGAGCAGAAACGATCATCGCTGTTCTAGTTAGTTTCATTGAGAGAACCTCATATACACTTAAGCATTGTCTACAGCGCGAAAAATCACGCCAATCTAGACAGATAGTACGAGGTAGGCCTAAGGCCTCACGAGGAAAAGCAAGATTTACGAACGTTCAATTGTATGAGCGAGTAGGTGATTTTGGGCGAGTGACAAGATTAGGGTGGGGATACAGGTTTTCATTTTTACCTGTCTCCCCAAACGCGACTTTTTGATTACACTTTGGCTTTTTTCATAGTCTTGATGATGGCATCAAACAACCATTGGTTTTGCGGATCACGTTGTTGTGCGCGACGACAACTGACCACATAAGTGACATTAAAGCTTTCACTGTTGGGTGGCTCAATGACGCGGCAACCATCTGGTACGTTGTACGACATAGTCAAACCATAATGGTCAGACTGCTGAACGATCTTATGGCTGATAACAGGATGCTCAACTTCTATGGCTGGGTTAACTTGAAAGCCAAAGATTCTTAAGCGATCTAACATCCGGTATTTATGGTCGTTCCATCCAGGTGTTTTTAGAACCACCATTGGATAAGCCATGAGCGACGAAATGTCTTTTGCTGGGTGGTCTTCGCGAACAAAGAAAACTGCTCGATCAGTGCCTAATGTGCGCTGATAGATAGATTGAGGTAAAGACTCATCAATATTGTGTACTGCAATCGCATTCTCACCATCAATCAGACGGTTCTTCGGATTTTGTCCCCAACGTCGAAATGAAAACTTCGCATGTGGGGCCTGCTCTCTTAAGTCTAGATAGAGCTGATCGCCGTATTGATCCCAAAACAGCGTGTTTGCATAAATGATGACAGTATCACGCAGTGCTGCAGCAGAAAATTCACGTTTGCCAATTGATTCCACACTGGCAAGGATCGCGTCGAAGCTGGATAAATTTTCTTCTAAAAAGGCAGTTGGCTCAAAGCCTTGCTTGGTTTGAACGAATAGGGGATCGTTTAGCTGAGTCTTTAATTTAGAAATGTTTTTACTGATGGCACCGGGTGTTTTACCTAAGGTTTCCGCAACCAGTTTAACGTTTCTCAGCTCGTACATCTTTCTCAGCACCAGAATGTTCTGAATGTCTAAGTTTAATTTCACAGGGTTACCTCTGAGAATAGGCCGTTGTAAGGTGAATTGTCTCAGCACATTAGAAACAATGCAATCAGAGTGCTTTTCCATATTCGCACATTTTGGTTTCCAATTGGTAAATTGCGTGTTCAGTTATAATTTTAAATCTCTTTAACTTGTTGATTTTTCGTTACATGCATTATGTAGTATTGCTTGATGTTGGTGATTTTTTGTAAAGGTATTTCCATGTTGGAAATACTCGTATCTCTCGACTTGTTTAGCGTCGTCCCTCAAATTTAGTGTCGTGATGTCAATACACGGACGATACCCAACTCGAAGGATTCGAGATAAACGTGAAAAATACAGAGGTGTCCTCATGGCAAATAAAAGAGTTCTTATTACAGGTGTTGGTGGTGTAGGCGTGTTTGCTGCGCATTTAACGGCAGCGCTTCCTGGTGTCGATTTATATCTTGGCGATATTCGTGAAAACTTTATTACCCAAAAGGCGTGTTGCATGAAAGATAACGCAATGTGGTCTAACCCACATAAGCCGTATCCAAACATCACGCCAGTGGTCATGAACCTCATGGATGTTGAAGCGACAACCGCTCAACTCGAAGAGATCAAGCCAGATGTGGTTATTCATTTAGCAACGCTTCTCGCTGCGGGTAAAATTCGTACCTCAGTACCGTTGGAAGTGGCAAAAACCATCTACGATCCAAACCCGGTAGGTACAGGTCTTCGCCCATGGGCACCAGGTCATGCAGTTCTTCTTGTCAATCTAATGAACTCAATCAAAAACGCAGGTCTTTCTGAACACACTAAAGTGATCAACGGTTCGGGTTGTGACTTCTTACACGTGGCTCTTAAGTCTCGCGGCCTTGAGCCAGTATGTGGTTTAGGTGACTTCGCACTCGGTGAGCCAGCAATAAAGCGTATCGTCTCGCGTAAGTACAATGTTGATCAAACTGATGTAACGGTTCACATGGCGGGTCATCATTCGCTCATCATGCCGCTAATGTGGTTTGGCACTAACCAAAACATTCCTTACTACATTAACGTCGCTGTTCTAGGTAAAAATGTAACGGCTGATCTAGATTTCGAAGGCGAAATATTCCCATCAATGGTGGCAGAAAATACGTGGCCAAATGAAGCGGGTCTTTGCGACCAAGAACAAACATCAGCTCACGGTGTGGCGATTGCACGTGCAATGTTGTTTGATGAAAATCGCGTTATGAATGTACCTGCGCCTCAAGGCCTGCCGGGTTGTTATCCTGCACGTGTCAGTGCGAAAGGCGTTGAAGTTATCGTTCCTGAAGGCACCACACTTGAAGAGATGATCAAGGTGAATGAAGCGGGTAACATGGCGGAAGGTTTTGCTGAGATCCGTGAAGATGGTACCATGGTCGCGACAGATATGACGGTGGAAATCGTTGAGCGCACATTTGGTATTGAGTGGAAATTCAAAGAGTTCACGCCAGATAACGCAATGGAGGCATTCCAAGAAATAAATACCGCTTTTAATCGTTTTGTCGAAGATTACCATGCGAACAACGCTCGATAGAAATATTCAATTAATCTAAGTATTAAATGAGCTTCAGCTCAATGTTTATAAGTGATTGCTAGACACCCTTTCAAATAGATAGGGTGTCTATGGACGGAGAATTTATTTGTACTCGTTCAGCGAGAAATTCATATCACCACACAATCTCATTAGCGTTCTTTTTCGTGATATTATTGAACGCCTTAAATGCAGATTGAGAAGCTACCATTGTTCAAGTTAGACAGAACTTCAACTATCAATATCTTGAGTTTTTCTCTTACATTCACCTCAGCGATAAGCCTTTTATACATTTACTCTTGGCCAGCCGCGTTCTTATGCCCTTTGCTCTGCTTACACATTCGTTATTATGATCTGACATCCCTACCTTTTTACATCTACGTCAAAATACTTTTTGTTAGTCTTGGGGGGATTATCTCAGGTTTAGCTATTAGTCAGTTATACCAAGTATCTCCCATACTGTTTGTATTTTCTTTCTTGTGTTTGTTGCTGGTTCTGTCACATAAGGACAGGTTTCATTCAAATGATTTTTACACATCTCTTAGACTTATATGTGCCACATTGGTTTGTACGACCACTCTCGTTCAGCCAAATAGCTCGATTGATTTTTCCGTAGCTTTGGCCTTAAATCTTTCAATCGCTATGGCAATGAGTCTCACTGTAGATAAGTTTCTGAGAAACACTCAACCATCCAAAGAACATCATGTCACAGAAAAGTCATTTACCTTCAACCCTTGGCGAACTCCAATGATGTTATCACCGGTAGTCTTCTTATTTTTATTAATTGAAATTCCCGATTACTACACAATAGTAATCGTTATTTGCATTTTGAGCTTTGCAACAAATCCACAGGCTATTAAGCACCAAAGCTTTAAATACCTTAAAGCTAACTTGCTCGGTGGGTTATTAGCTATCTTTGGTTTTTGTATGTACGAATTCATATCCATAGTCATTGGAGAATCCTCTTTGCTTGGGTTAGTTATAGCTTTCATGACTTCAAGCGTACTCGGCTACTTTATCTATGGTCCAGAGCCCTCCAATATTTCAGCTTTTACACTCTCACCTTTCGCACTACTTATTGTCCAATCCGACAATTCGAACTTTAACCTAGTCGACTCTTACTTACTTCGTATATCCTGTATTGTTATTGCGATTTTGTATATTCTAATCGTTATCAATATAGAGCTTTCATTGTCTAGCGAGCGGGATTAATTAGATTTAGGCAATAAGTCATTATCTCCCTTCCATGCTTGCAAGCATTTTCTTGCCTTTCGGAATATGTATACGTGCTTCTAGGATATGTATACGCCGCTCAAAAACATTCTCGATATACTGACTCTCGTCCCTAAGCACTGTGATACGGAGAGATGATCATGATTACCAAATACCTTGCAGATATGATGACGAAAGGCGGTCAATCACCAGTATTCGAGACGCCAGATCAGTATGACTTGAGCTACCAAGATGTCACTTTTAAGGCTGAGGATGGCGTTAAGCTATCAGGTTGGCTGATCGAAGGTTCGTCCGACAAAGTCATCATTCAGTCGCACTTTGGCGTTCAATGTAGTCGTGCAGGGTTCACCCCGGAAGGCAAAGGCCTCATAAAGCTCTACAAAGAAAGCATCTCTTTTTTACGCCAAGCAAAGCATTTAGTTGACCAAGGTTACAGCGTTCTGATGTACGACTTGCGTAACCATGGCAACAGTGAACAAGGTTCTAACCCATATATTGCATGGGGCTGTGAAGAGGCGAAAGATGTTGTTGCCGCAGTGAATTTTATTTCAAACCACCCTACATATAGAAACAGCCAGATTGGGTTACTCAGTATCTGCATGGGCACTAGTTCTACTGCTTTTGCGTATGGTTTGGAGAATGGCTTACAACATTACCCAAACATCAAAGCACTGATCTCTGTTCAGCCGCTGCGTTATGTTGATTACATGAGTGCAATGGGCATTCCGAACTTCTTAACCAACCGGGTGAATCAATACAATATTAAACGTGGTGGGGCAGACCTTGCAGGATCCTTTTTTGAACATGTATCTAACATCAAAGTACCGACTCTAGTGATTCAAAATAAGAATGACCCGTGGACCAAATTAGACAAAGTGGATGAGTATTACCGACTACTCGGTGGAGAAAAAGAGCTGTTAATGCTCGATTTACCTAAAAACCGCGCGGCTGCCTACGACTGGTTAGGTCAATCACCGGAACGACTCAGTACTTTCTTCAATAAGTACATGTAAACCTCAGATTAATTTGAAATTTTTAAAAACTAATATGGGAACAGCAATGACTAAGGCGAAAGTTATTTTCATTACCGGTGCATCTTCTGGTATGGGCAAAGATACGGCGATGGATCTCATTCAGCAAGGCCACATTGTTTATTGTGCGGCGCGCCGCGTTGAAGAGATGAATGATCTCAAGCTAGCGGGTGGGTATGTGCTTCAGCTCGATGTATCCAATGAACAAGACATCGCACACAGCGTAAACCAAATCATTGAAGAACAAGGTCGTATTGATGTTCTATGGAACAATGCAGGTTACGGCTTATATGGTTCGGTGGAAGAAACTAGCCTTGAAGATGCTAGATACCAGTTCGAAGTAAATGTATTTGGGCTAGCTCGATTAACCCAAATGGTGACCCCGTTTATGCGAGAAGCTCAATCAGGGACCATTATCAACACTTCATCGATTGGCGGTAAAATCTACGCACCTATGGGCGCTTGGTATCACGCGAGCAAACACGCCGTTGAAGGCTTCAGTGATTGTTTGCGACTAGAATTAGAGCCGAAAGGCATTAACGTCGTCGTTTTGGAACCTGGTGCAATCAAAACTGAGTTCCCTGAAGTGATGTCAAAACAAGTGTTAGGGAATTCCGGCCACGGACCTTATCAAGACTTAGCGAAGCGAGTTGCAAATCTGAGCCTTAAAGAGTCGGGAAAAGATGGTGCTGGCTCACCAACGGCGGTGATCTCCAAGGTGGTGCAAGAGATTATTTATAGCCCAAAACCTAAGACACGTTACGCAGTGGGAAAATTTTCTACCACAACTCTGCTAATGAGACGCTTCCTAAGCGACAGAATCTTTGATCGAATTATTGATTTTATGGTTCGTTAACTTTAGTCATTGAAACTCAAGTAATGTTGGAGACTTGCTATGCCTATTTTTAGTTCTCAAGCCTTGCTCGCAGCAAGTGTGTCGGCGAGCGCACTGCTTGGTGCAAAGTCGGTTCATACTGAAGTGATCATTCCTAGCGCCCCTGAAAATGTGTGGCAAGTTCTTGCTGACATTGAACGTTATTACCAATGGAACCCTGCAATAACGTTGGTTAATGGTGAGCTTAAAGAGGGTAATAAAGTGACGTATCGCTTTCAAGAGACCGACTCTAAAGCTGCGAACATCTCTTCCAGAGTCATCGAGATTACTCCTCATGCTCATTTGAATCATAACGGTGGTGTCTGGGGCATCATTACGTTTGATCAACACTATTATCTTGAACCGCATGAGCTCGGAACAAAGTTTATTATCCATGAGGACTACACTGGCGTGTACGTCAATTTTTGGGATGAAACACATACCCAACAGCAGTATCAGAATATGGCGGATGCGTTAAAACATCGTGTGTTAGATTTATACCCAAGTGAGTAAGTCGTAAGGTACTTTATGTCAGATATCGTTCACATCAAAGCTATTGCACAGATCCATAAAGCACTTGGACTGCCGGCTCCGGTGCACCCCCTTGTTTCTTTAATTCAAATTGATGAGAGAGTCACCAACTACGATTACGGCGACACTACCTATGTGTATGATTTTTATCAAATAGCGTTTAAGTCCGGTATTACTGGTGACATCACCTATGGTCGGAACCATTATGATTATGACCAAGGTAGCATGGTGTTTACCAAGCCTGGACAAGCGCAGCATTATAGCAATACGGCTGAAACTGAAGATGAGCATGGCTGGGTATTGTTGTTTCACCCGGATTTGATTCGTCGCTCAGGGCTAGCGAGTCACATGGATGGCTATTCTTTTTTCTCTTACGATACCAACGAGGCGCTGCATGTATCAGAGCGAGAAAAGAACATACTGAGTGACTTAATTTATCAGATAGAAGAAGAGTACAGCCAGAACATCGACAAGCATACTCAGCGCCTTATCGTTTCTAATATTGAGCTGATCCTGAACTATTGCACTCGCTACTATGAGCGTCAGTTCCTTGTCCGCCAAAACCATAACCTAGATTTGATGGAGAGAGTCGACATCATCTTGAACCAGTATTTTGAGTCTGACAATATCACTGAAAAGGGTTTACCAACCGTAAAATATCTCAGTGAAGCGATGTGTATGTCGAGCAGTTACCTCAGCGATATGATGAAAAACGCAACGGGTCGTAACGCTCAACAGTATATTCAAGACCAACTGATTGAACGGATTAAGAACGCGCTATTGAGCACCAATGAGCAAGTAAGCCAGATTGCTTATGGATTAGGGTTTGAGTACCCACAGCACCTCTCGAAGTTGTTTAAAGCGAAAACGGGAATGACCCCGGTCGAGTATAGGAAGTCTGTTAACTAGGTAGTCGAGATATATTTGACCAGAAGTCACCCAGCTGCCAGTCACGAAAGCCCCCTACGGTAAGATGAACAACTGGCTTGAAAGCCTCCGTTATACACTAGCGAGTCCTATCTAGAACAACGTTAACGTAAAGCCTCAAAGTTTGTGACGTAACCTTTTTCTCTCAATATATCATCAAAACAATCGAGCCAGGTTTTGATAAGCAGTTCGTTGCAGCGTGTTGTTTTCATCACGACACAATAATCGATGCGGTTATTGAAATCTTGTGGTCTTAACGCTTTCATTCGACCGCTGTCTAGCCATTGTTTGGCGTAGAAGCTTGGCAAGTAGCCAGCAAATTCATCAGTCAAAATCAAGAAAGCCGTAGCTTCTTTGTCGTCGGTCGTCGCCTTGGTGTTATAGCGCGACCACTCTACACCATTAGAGTAGTTTGATTGTATTGTCGGCAGCTGCAAAATATCCGTTTTGCTGATGTCGAGATAGCTGCGTCTGAAAATGGTGTGGTTGCTTGACGCGTACAAATACTCTTTTTCTTTGTACAGGTCGAGATAGGTCAATCCGGCGTCAGGCGTCGCCCTCTGCATAACGGCAATGTCGACTTCATCATGACTGAGCTTCTCTTTCGCTGCTTGGCTGCTTCCCATCGTGAGGTACAGATTAATGTTGGGAAACTTTTGGCTGACCTTCTGTAAGGTGTGGGTGACCAGCATCTCTTGGTGATTAATAAAGTTGTCGTCGATGTAAATACGTAGCTCGCCACGAGCGGTCTCATCGATGGAATTGATCACATTGGTGAAGTTATCAATCCCTTCATGTAAGGCCAAGTAGGCACGATAAATTACCTCCCCTTCAGGTGTTAGCTTGAAGCCGCTTCTCCCCCTTTGGCACAGGGAAAATCCAAATCGAGTTTCTAGATCTGACAGGGCGATACTGATGGTTGCTTTGTTTTTGCCTAGTACGTCTTGGGCTGGGGTGACGCCATTATTCTCAACCACCACTTTAAAGATGTTCAGCAGGCGTAAATCAGAGTGGGAAAATTGATTAATCGTTTTCTTAGCCATTGCTATCTCTAGTTAGTTTGAAATAAGCAAACTTACGTTTTGGTAAATGCAATTTAATGCGAGTAATGCGGTATGTAAAGTAAATGTTACCACTTTGCTTAATTGCTGTTTTGGCTGCATGTCGTAACAGCAGATAAAAAGGAACGTTAACATGAATGGAGCACTCACCCCGAATCAGTTGGATTCTCTCTGGATGCCGTTTACGGCAAATCGTGAGTTTAAAAGTAATCCGCGATTAATGACTTCTGCGTCAGGCTGTTACTTTACCGATCAAAACAACCGCAAGATCTACGACTCGCTGTCTGGTTTATGGACTTGTGGCTTGGGCCATAACAACCAATATATCAATGAAGCTATAACCAAACAGTTAGCCACATTAGATTACGCCCCTTCGTTTCAATTTGGTCACCCCACTGCATTTGAGTTAGCTGAACGGATTGCAGACTTGATGCCTAAAGGTTTGGATAAAGTGTTCTTTACCAATGATGGTTCAGAGTCTGTCGATACGGCTCTGAAAATGGCACGCGCATACTGGCGAAAGAAAGGTATGGCGAGCAAAACCAAATACATCGGCCGCGTAAAAGGCTATCACGGTGTGAACTTTGGTGGAGTCAGCGTCGGTGGCATCGTTGGTAACAAGGCACTTTATGGACAAGGGTTGGATACCGATCACTTATCACACACCATCATTCCCGGTAACGAGTTTCAAAAAGGGCTACCAGCTCAAGGGGCTTACTTAGCTGAGCAGCTTAATGAAATGATCGCTTTGCATGATGCCAGCAATATTGCCGCGGTGATTATTGAACCCGTTGCGGGTTCAGCGGGCGTGTTGCCACCTCCTGTGGGCTACCTGCAAAAGGTTCGAGAGATCTGTGATAAGAACAATATCCTATTGATCTTTGATGAAGTCATCTGCGCATTCGGACGAATGGGTGCTTACAGTGGCGCAGAGAAATTTGGCGTCACGCCAGACATCATGACCACAGCGAAACAGTTAACCAACGGCATTATTCCGATGGGCGCGGTGATCTGTCAAAGTGAAATCTACGACGCTTTCATGGCAAACAGTGGCGATATCAGCGCGATTGAATTCCCTCATGGTTATACCTATTCCGCATCGCCGGTTGCGTGTGCCGCAGCGATGGCCACACTCGACGAACTCGAAAATCAAAACATCATGGAGCGAGTGAATGGTCTCTCTCCTCTGTTTGAAGAGTCGGTTCACTCTCTGCGTGATCTTCCCTACATCAGCGATATCCGCAACTACGGATTAGCGGCCGGAATTACCCTGACACATAAAGATGGCTCACCTGTAAAACGGCCTTACGAAGTGGCGATGCGCATGTGGGACAAAGGGTTCTACCTACGATATGGCGGCGATACGGTTCAACTGGGCGTCCCATTTATCACCACCCCTGATGAGATTGATCGACTGGTTAATGCACTAGGCGAAAGCATTGAGAACAAATAAGACAAGGAGAAGGTAATGAACATTATTGGTCACTATATTAATGGACGCGTGGTAGAAACCAGTGAGAATTTCTTAGATGTCGACTGCCCATCAACAGGAGCAGTGGAGTCTAAGTTGGCAATGGCTGATAGAGCTTTGGTCAATGAAGTCATCACCATTGCTCAGCGAGCACAGCAAGATTGGCGTAAAACCCCACCAGCAAAACGCGCACAGGTCTTCGCTAAATTTAAAGTGTTGGTTGAAGATAACGCAGAGAAACTGTGTGAGTTGATAGGTAAAGAGCATGGCAAGATAAGCCATGACGCGATGGGGGAGCTGATCCGCGGGATTGAAAATATTGAGTATGCAGCTGGAGTCCCTGAACTGCTTAAAGGTGAATTCAGTAAAGATGTTGCAGGCCAAATTGATTCTTGGAGTCAATTTGAACCGCTTGGGGTCGTTGTAGGCATCACGCCATTTAACTTCCCGGCGATGGTGCCGCTTTGGATGTATCCGATGGCGATTGCTTGCGGCAACAGTTTTATTCTCAAACCTTCTGAACGTGTCCCTTCAGCGCAGCTATTCCTAGCGCAGCTTCTTCAGCAAGCTGGCCTGCCAGACGGTGTGTTCAATGTGATTAATGGCGACAAGCTGGTGGTAGACGCACTGCTAGAAGATCCTCGAGTGGAAGCCGTCAGCTTTGTGGGTTCAACACCGATTGCTCATTACGTTTATCAAGAAGCAGCGCGTTATGGCAAGCGATGCCAGGCATTAGGTGGTGCGAAAAACCATGCGATTGTAATGCCAGATGCCGATTTGGATAACGCTGTCGATCAACTGATTGGAGCTGCTTTTGGCTCTTCTGGCGAGCGTTGTATGGCGCTATCAGTCGCTGTTGCGGTTGGAGATGAAGTCGCAGATGCACTGATTGCCAAACTGACTGAGCAGATGCGTTCTATCAAAGTTGGCCATTATGCTGAGAAAGAGAACAGCTTTGGTGCGGTTATCAGTCAAGAGCACAAGCAACGTATCGAAGAGCATATTACGTCATCGGTTGAGCAGGGGGCTCGCCTTGTTGTCGATGGACGCAATATCGAAGTGGCTGGCTGTCAGGAAGGGTACTACGTCGGAGCGACTTTGATTGACCATGTCACCACGGAAATGACCAGCTACCAAGCGGAAATCTTTGGCCCAGTGCTGCAAGTGATTCGTGTTGAGTCAATGGATCAAGCCGTGCAAATCATCAATGACAACCTATACGGCAACGGCACGTGTCTATTTACCCGAGATGGTGAAGCGGCGCGCTACTTCAGTGACGAAATTAAAGTGGGCATGGTCGGCATTAATATCCCTCTACCTGTGCCTGTGGCGTATCACAGCTTTGGTGGTTGGAAGCAATCGCGATTTGGCGATCTGTGTATCTATGGGCCAGATGCGATTCGCTTCTACACCGATCGTAAAACCATCACTCAACGCTGGCCATCTTCCGGTGTGCGTGAAGGTATCAAGTACTCATTCCCAAGCTAAATTTCCCTAATGAGTTGTTCTAACTCATCTTTCTACCGGCTTAATTCCTTATTAAGCCGTCTTTTTGACAAGGAAGGAACTATGAAAACTAACAAGTTATTCAAGTCAGTAGCACTCGCAGCGGTCAGTTCATGTGTAGCATTTAACGCAGCCGCTGAGCGTTTCATTTTGGCGCAAGCTTATCCAAACGACCACATCTTTAACTTTGCCGCTGAGACGTTCATGCAAGAGCTTAAGGAAACAGGCTCTGACTACACACCGCAATATCACTCTGGGGGCGATCTCGGCGATTGGCAGTCTCAGTTTGAGCAAGCGGTTGATGGGGTGATCCCGATGACCATCTCATTTGGTGCGTCTGAGTTCGATAAACGCCTTGATCTGACCTGGCTCGGCTACGTTGCCGACGATTGGAACAGCGCTAAACAGATCTATGGTCTGAAAGGTGGGATGCTCGACATCTACAATGACATCTTTGCTGATATCGGCCTTCATGCTCTTGGCATCGTACCGACGGGTTTTGGCTCTATGGCAATTCGCAAAGGGGTAGGGAAAGTGCCTGTCGAGTTCCCGGAAGATACCAAAGGGTTGAAAATTCGTACGGTCGATGTACCTGTCGCGGTTGACCGTTTTGCAGACTGGGGATTCTCAGCGGTACCTATGCCCTATGGTGAGTTGTACACCTCTCTTCAACTTGGCGTGATTGATGGCCGTGGTTTTGGCCCTTCGATCGAAATCTGGCAAATGCGTGATGTACTAGAGACTTACATTCTGACCAAAGATTACTTTGAGCAAGGATTCTTTCTGGTGAACAAAGAGTGGTGGGATGACTTGTCAGACGAAGAGCGCAACAAAATGCAACAAGCGGCTGATAAAACCATGCAAGTTGTTTGGCAAAAAGCAGAACAAATTGATGCTGATTACCTTGAGAAGGTGAAAGGAGCGGGCATCAAAGTAGTCTCACTTACTGACGCGCAAATGGATAAAGCGAAGGCCAGTATTTATAGCAACGAATGGCCAAGCATGGAGAAAACGGTAGGTAAAGACATCATGGATCAAGTCTATTCCGTCTCCGGTGTTCAGAAGTAGCGATGTGAGGCAATTATGAACGACTCTCTTGCACAACGTGATGTGCCTGCTTTTTACAGCGTGTGTGATTTCTTAGAAATGTTACTTCGATTCATCATGATTAGCTCGGTTATTAGCTTGTCACTATTGATGTTCTTTCAAGTCATCCTGCGCTACGTGTTTGATTCTCCATTTACTGGTATCGAAGAAGTCGCATTGTTACTTGGGGTATGGGTTTATTTTTCAGGTATGGCCTACGCAACTAAGACGAAGGAGCATATCACAGGGGGAGTCATTCATCTTGTCGTCAACAATCCAAGAACCATCGAGCTGATTAAGCTGTTTGGATATCTTGTCTCTCTCAGCGCACTGATGTTCTTTTCTTATCTCGCTATGGAATATGTGATGAAAATTTATGACAGGGGGCGGTTAAGCACCAACCTAGCTTGGCCTCGCTGGTTGTGGTCTTCTTCGATGGTGTTTGGTTTTGTCCTTTCTTCACTCTATTTGTTACTCGATATTGGTCGTGACGTTCGCGAACTGTTTAAACCGGAGGGCAGATCATGACCTTATTTATTCTCGCAATGGCAGTCACCGTCGTGCTGCTGCTGATCGGTGTTCCTGTCGCATTTGCTTTTGGGGTAGGCGCACTACTCTTTTCTTATATCACCGGTAGTAACATCTCGTTCTTGCTGCCGCATGGTTATAACACAGTAGCCAGCTTTTCACTGTTGGCACTGCCACTGTTTATTTTTTCCGGTTTTGTGATGGCCGAAAGTGGCATCTCTGAACGTATTCTCAACTTCATTAATGCGTTTGTTGGGCGCATCAAAGGCGGTTTGGGAGCTGTGACTGTGATCAGTTGTACTCTGTTTGGCGCAATTTCAGGAAGTTCAACGGCTGCTATTGCCGCTATTGGCAAAATTATGATTCCACGAATGGTTAAAGAGGGCTACCCAGAAGGGCACGCCACTGGTTTGGTTGCTTGCTCGTCAGTATTGGCGTTGCTGATCCCACCATCCATACCTATGATTATTTTCTCAATTACCAGTGGTATTTCTGTAGGAGCAGCATTCCTCTCAACCATAGTGCCGGGGCTGTTACTCGCTCTCTGGTACTGCGTACTCAACCATTTCATCTTGAGAAATGAGCAGGGTATCCAAGTACATAAACCCAAGTCTTATAAAGCTCAGTTTCAAAATATCCAACAAACGGGAAGAAAAGCAACGTTCGCTCTTCTTATGCCGATCATTATTTTAGGCACCATATACAGTGGCTTGGCGACACCGACGGAAGCTGCCTCTATTGCTGTTGTTTACTCGGTTGTCATTGGACTCATGGTGTACAAAGGCATCAGCTTTAAACAGCTAATGGACATTACTGTCAGTTCAGTAGCGATGACGGGATCCATTATCGCGGTGTTGTTCTTTTTATTCGTCATGAGTCGCGCAATGGTATTTCAGCAAATACCGAATCAGATCGCGGATGCGTTGCTGCAGATTAGTGATAACAAATTGGTACTACTCTTATTGATCAATGTATTGTTAATGCTGATTGGCATGATAGTAGACGATATTTCCGGAAGTATTCTTGCTGCGGTTATTTTCCTGCCAATCATTAAGGCACTAGGCATCGATCCGATTCATTTTGCTGCTATCGTGGGCGTTAACTTAGGATTGGGGAACATCTCACCACCATGCGCACCTATGCTTTTCATGGCTGGGGGAGTGGCCAAGCTCTCGCTCGACAAATACATTAAGCCAACCATGAAGCTAATTCTGCTTGGACACCTGCCTATGGTGCTGATCGTAACCTTCATCCCAAGTCTTTCCTTGTACCTACCAAGCGTACTGCTTTGATAAGCTGGCATGGAACAGGTGTGAAATGGGCATAAATGCAGTTAGTATCGCAGAGCTCGTTGGGAGCTAACGTAATGCTATTTTATTGGCACGAGATATTGATATAAAAGCGCCTCCGTTTTGGGAGGCGTTTTTGCATTGCAGGTTTTAATTTTTGGTCTTTATCTGATTTTTGGATAGAAGCGAGGTAGAGGTTAAGGTCTAACACACTCGATGGGGAATTGAGTAAGCATCTTGAAACTTTGAATGCTTTGTATGTTTACCTTTCGCACAAATCGCACGATTTAATTATATTGACCATTTCATGCGATCAACTACAATCTTACTGTAAGTCCAGATGTGGAGATTGAACATGCACACACTAACAGCAAATGATGCCAAACGTAATTTTGGTGAGCTACTTCTAAGCGCCCAACGTGAGCCTGTGAAGATTAGTAAAAACAGCAAAGATGCTGTAGTTGTAATGTCTATTAAGGACTATGAAGAGCTGGAGGCGATGAAAGCTGATTACCTTAGACATTGTTTCGAGTCAGCCAAACAAGATTTGGCACAAGGTAATGAAGTTGATGGTGAAGACTTTTTAAATGCCTTATAACCCACTATGCAAAATAATAAATACAAACTGAGTAAGTTAGCTCAGGCTCATTTACGGAAAATCAAAAGCTATACCGTTAACAATTTCTCTGAGATGCAGTGGCTAAGTTACAAAGATACGTTACTAGCTGGTTTTCAAATGCTTGCTGATAACCCAGCTGTTGGTCGCAGTTGTAATGAGATATATCCAGGCGGGTTCTATTTCCCTGTAGGCAAGCATACTGCTTATTTTACAAAAGAAGATGGCTTCATTTTGGTTGTAGCTGTACTCAGCCAGTCACAACTTCCTCAGAATCACTTGTAGCCAAGAAGCCACCCTAAACTGTTGTGATATAAACGCTAATGACAAACTAGAAAGAGGCTCAAATAAAAACCATCTAATAAATGTTCTGGTTTTGCGTTTATTATGCGACTAGCTTTAAAAACTGCCTTACGCTTGTTGAGTCTGATTTTCAACTCACCACGTTCTATCAAGATCTTTAGCGTATAAAGAAATGGCACGCTGATACTCTTTAATGGCATCGCTACTTGTGGTTGATACTAAAAGTTCAAGCAGTAATGATGTTGCTTCTTTATGGCGCCCCAAGTTGTATAAGCACATTGCATAGAAAGGCTGAACTTCAACAGAGTTGGGGTACTCGCTTAGCGTTTGTTCGAAGTAGGTTAGTGCCTTCGAATACATACCTAGACTTCGATAAGTACTCGCTAGCCCAAACAAAGCATCAAACCTTTCTACCGACGATAATGAGCCTGAAAGAGAAGATAGATAGTGCTCGATCGCTTGTTGCTCTTTGCCCTCATTGTCGTACGACCAAGCAATCTGCAAGTGAGCCTTAGCAGCAAAAGTTTCATCTTTTAATAGTGTTTTAAGTAAGGCTCTCGACTCTTGGTACTTAGACTCTTTGCGTAATTCGATGGCGTGTTTGATGATACTTTCCATAGTCTTTCCTTTAGGCATAATCTGAAAGCACTTAGACAGAAAACTTCTATACGTAAACACAGGACTCTTCCGCTTAGTTCTTTGTTACCGCAATCTTACTAGAAATGAGTTTGCATGACCTGAAAGAAGCCATCCAGCAACATCCATCGATCGTTTCTTCAACCAACTAGATGCGCTGAATATGGAGCTTAACTTTTCGTTTGAGACTTAAACGGAGTACATCACCGTTGCTTCGCCATCGACTGCGACTTCACCGTTCGCGTTTAATACCTGAGTTGATATCACTGCGATGGGTTTGTCGTCGCGTACGCTAGTTACTTCCACTTTGGCGGTGACGGTTTCGCCTACAAAGATAGGGCGAACAAACTTCAAGGATTGCCCTAAATAGATGCTGCCAGCTCCGGGTACTTTTGAGGCCAATAGGCCAGAGATAAGGCTAGATGCCAGCATGCCATGTACGATTGGGCGCTCAAATTGCGTGGTTTTAGCGAAATCTTCATCTAAATGGATTGGGTTGTAGTCCTCTGAGACACTCGCAAACGCTTCGACGGTTTGTTTATCTAGGGTCTTTTCTATTGTGGCAGTTTGGCCGATTTCTGGCTTCATTATGCGGACTCCTTTTCCATTTCTACTTCTTGTGCGATGACATCTTGAATGCGCTGTTTCACGTATTCACCCGGTGCGTCGAGCTCTCCATCAAGTTCACGGGCTTCAATCATTTCAGAGAAGTTACGCTCATCAACCCAAGTTTGCCAATGCGCCCACCATGAGCCTTGATGTTTGTCGGCACTGGCAAGCCATTGAGAAGGAGCTTGGTCGTTATTGTCGTTGGTCCAGAAGCCGTATTTATTTGAGTCGGCGTGATTCATTGGCCCAGCAATGTGCCCGCTCTCGGTAAGGACAAATTTGTTGTCTCCACCTAGTAGTTTAGTGCCTTCAAAATTGCCATCCCACAGGGCGATATGATCATCAATGGCAGATAGGAAGTAGGCTGGTGACTTTACCTTACCTAAATCGATAGTCACGCCATCAATCACCAGCTCACCTTTGGCGAGTCGATTCTCTAGATAGCACTGACGTAGTAGCTGATTATGGGTCGCGGCAGTCACGTTGGTGTTGTCACAGTTCCAGTAGAGCAGGTCAAACGCCATTGGGCTTTCGCCTTTCAAGTAGTTGGAGATGTAGTAGTTCCAATACAGACTGTTTTCTCGGAGCAAACTGAATGACACCGCCATTTGGCGACCGTCCATATAACCGCGCTGGTTGTTTTGTGCTTCAATGCTGCTGATGATTGGGTCATTGATGAACACACCTAGTTCTCCGGGTTTAGTGAAGTCGAGAATGGTGGTGAGCAGAGTGACCGACTTAATACGTTGCTTGCGGCGTTTACCTGAAAGATAAGCCATGGCCGCGACTAAGGTTGTGCCACCAATGCAATAGCCAATGCCATTGACTTCGCGTTCGCCAGTAACACTTTCAATTGCATCAAGCGCGGGTAACACGCCTTGCGTAACGTAGTTGCCGAAGTCGACATCTCGCATTTGTGCGTTAGGGTTTATCCAAGAAATCATAAACACTGTATGACCTTGGCTGACCAACCATTTCACGTAAGAGGTCTCAGGGTTAACGTCCATGATGTAATACTTGTTCACGAAGGGCGGTACGATCAGTGTTGGACGTTTATAGACTTGCTTTGTGGTTGGCTTGTATTGAATCAGTTCAAACATCTCATTTTGAAACACGATCTTTCCCGGAGTCGAAGCAATGTTCTCACCTAAGGTGAATTGGTTTTTATCCGTCATGCGAATGTTGAGGATGTCGGCACTTTGCTCCAAGTCTTGACGAAATTGCTTCATTCCTTGGATAAGGTTCTCACCGTTACTGTCCATGGTCAGTTTGAGTATCTCGGGGTTGGTCGCAACAAAGTTACTTGGCGACATGGCATTGAGGTACTGGCGAGTGAAAAATGAGAGGCGAGTTTTGGTCTCGTCATCCAAACCCTCACTGTTTTCTACTGATTGCTGAATGTTGTCACAGGCGAGTTTGTAGCTCTCTTTGATGTAGCGATAAAGTGGCGTGTCGTTCCAAGAAGGGTCACGGAAGCGGCGATCGGTCTCTTTGGTTTGTTCTTGAGTACCAAGAATACAATCGTTGAGCAAATTGACTTGTTGTGTCCACCAATTCATCTGCTGCTCAACCATATTGGTTGGGTTCTGCACCATTGAGTTTGCCCACTTTGTAAAGTCTTCTGATTGGGTTTTCATCAATGTGGATTGTGTTGGCTGACCTAGGTTGTCCATCCATGCTTGCCCATATTGGGACATAAGATCCATCATACCTTCAAAGGGCGATTTATTTTCCATTCTGACATCCTTGTAAGAAGTGATGCTGAGAGATGGCGATGCTTACCGTTGAGCTTCGCCATCAACCGACAAACAATAAATTAAGCACTTTTCGCAGTTTTAACCGCAGAAGCCGTTAGCTCATCAGCGGCAGATTTAAAATCTTGACCAAGTTGGGTCAGCTTTTGGCTATCTTCCATTAGCTGCTGTGATATTTTGCTCGCGACTTCCATTTGTTTTGAGCCGTATGCAGGGATGTCCTGTGGCTGCTTTAGTGACGCAAGGCTTTGCAAAGATTCATTACCAAGCGCGCTGTATGCTTGTAGGCTATCAAGTTGAATCTTGGTCAGTGTCTCGATGTTTTTAGTCACTAGCTGATTGAAGTTGTAGAACGGGTTGGTTACAGACTCTAGCTGTGAAGTGAAGGCTTTAAAGGTTTCCTGAGTAGACATAGTTTCATTCCTTGTACTAAGCAAATTGGGGAAGTGAATGTTCACTTCTAATGCAAGTTATCGTTCGAAATGTTGCGCAACAGTTAACATATTGATCAAGATCAAAGCGAAAGTCATCCAGTTAAATGAGTGGAAAATCGCTTCAAAAATTGATGAATTTAAACATTTGTTTGAATTTTTTGTTTGAACGCTCAAACCCTAAAGAGCTAGGTGGGTTCACGCGAAGTTTAATATGAGTCGCGTTTAATACAGCGCGCGCAATTCAGGAGATGAATTGGCATAAATGTGAAGTTTGTCACGTTATGGGTTTGGTTTAACCAGAGTGGTGAGCGCGAATTGAACAAGTAGAGTGCGATATATGAGCTCTCTCACTAGAGAGTTTGAAGCTCTAGCGGGAGAGTTAATCTAGAAGGAGGCCAACCTTTTACTTCAGGTGTCTGCCACCATCAAGGTGCAAGGTTCTTCCTGTCATATAGTGACTGGCTAGGACATACTTGATGCCATCAATTATTTCTTCAAACCCGGCTTCCGCAGGAATCAGTGCTTTTTGCAGAGCTTTGGTTTTGTAGGCCTCGTCATCATGTTCATTGAACTTAATCATCGCCGGAGAGACGGTGTTTACTTTCACTTTGGGAGCCAACATGGCTGAAAACGATAGCGTTAAGTTGTTGAGCGCAGCTTTACTGGCGGCGTAAGCGATGTGTTTTTTACTGCCTTTCTCCGCAACGTAATCACTGATATGGATGATGTCTGAAGATTCGTCACCAGCCGTCAGTTGGTCTTTGAGCGTTAAATTGACAAGATAGGGCACGCTCGCGTGTACCGTCATCATCTGGTTCATGATTTGTGAGGCGTTCTCACTCGGGTTGTCTTTGTTTTCTGGTTTCCAGTCGGAGGCATTATGTATGACAGCTCGAAGTGTCCTGTACTCCTGACCAACGTAATGAAGAAAATCGTCTAGGTTGCTTTGCTGATAAAAGTCGACCTGTTGTAAGTCAGCCCCACAGTCGCGCAGCTGTTGCAGTTGGGGATAGTCGCTTCGGTAAGTTCCGATCACTTTATACCCATCTGACAAAAGTTGCTGCGTCAGTGCGAACCCCAGTCGTTTGCCCACGCCGGTAATTAGAATCGTCTCACTCATCGTAAAAACTCAGCTCTAGTTTGAGGGTTAGTTTTGAAAATACCACCCAGTGCGGTTGTCGTGGTTTCAGAGTTAGCATCCATAACGCCTCTCGATTTCACACAGTAGTGAGTGGCTTTGATGGTTACTGCAACATTTTCTGTTTCAACCAGAGTTTGTATCGCGACAAGGACTTGTTGAGTTAGACGCTCTTGAACCTGCGGGCGCTGAGCAAAAAAGCGAACAATACGATTGATTTTAGACAGCCCGAGAATCTTGGACTCAGGAATATAGGCAACCTGTGCTAAACCGTCGATGGTGATGAAATGATGCTCACACGTTGATGTTAAATCGATGTCGGATACTTTAACCATCTCATCGACCGACATTTTGTTTTCTATCACACTGATTTTTGGGAAGTTGTTGTAATCGAGCCCAGAAAATATCTCATGAACGTACATCTTGGCTATGCGGTGCGGCGTCTCAGCGAGGCTGTCATCGGTCAAATCCAATCCTAGCGTGCTAACCACTTCCGTTAAGAGACCTTTAATGCGGTTATATTTTTGGTCACTATTCATTTCGCTCTGTGTCATCGGGGTTTCAAGCCCTTTCGCGAGCAAAGCCTCTCTTACTTTTTCAGCTTCTGTGTTCAACATGGCTCACTCCTTATTGATGGTTGTCGTGGTCTGCTTCGTAGCTCAGAGTGAGCGAGACGGAGTCGGCAAAACGTAGTGCGTGAGGCTTATCAATTCTTACTTGGGCGTATCGCACCCATGAATGATCGATACAAATACCGAGGACATCGCTGGTCAACTTCTCTAAAAGCAGAAAACGTCCAGATTCGACATGGTGAATAATTTTTTTGCAGATGTTTTTGTAGTTGAGCGCATTCTCGACATCGTCTGAGAGACATAGGTTGTTTGCGGGATAGTGGATTTCTGCATTGATAACGATGTCTTGCTGCTTGGTTTTCTCTTCTTCATTAAAGCCTATGAAAGTTCGCAGTCTGAGGTTTGTAATAGTGATGATGGCGTTGTGATTCATAACAGTGTCCAGTCCTTAGAGAGTGATGTCAGTTACGTGCTTGTTTTACGAAAAGATCAATAAAGCTCAGGTGATTAAGAGTTCAATCAATATTGTTGGAGCTGTTGTGCAGGCTGAGTGAGGTTGAGCTTAAAAGGTATGGATTCGGTTTTTTGACTAGCCTTATCGAAGTTATCCCATAGCTGTTGATACGAGATGTCTAAAGTGGGGTGACGTTCTTGCGCGGCAATATCGACGAGTGGTCGAAGCACAAAAGCGTATTCGGTGATTTCACCCCTAGGCAGTTCTACTCCGTCGATGATGCCTACCAAATCGTCGTAAAGAAGGATGTCGATATCCATCGTTCTTGCCGCATACGCTTTGGTCTCACGCTGACGACCATTGTCTAATTCGATTTGACGCAGAATGTTAGCTAGTTCAGCAACTGGGATATCGCATTCGAATCCAACAACTAGGTTCAGAAAGTTGTCCCCTTCAAAGCCAACAGGTTCGCAATCGTAGAATTTAGAAACGTGCAATGGTGCAAAGTGTTCATTCAATGCATTGATAGATGCGGTGATGTGATGTTCGCGGTTAATGTTGCTTCCGATGCTGACATAAACGGTGGCCATAATGTTTTCTTCCCTTTTTAGGCAACCAGTTACGTTTCATTTTGCAGTTAAGATCAGGTGTGTCTCTTTTTAATGTCCATGGGATCAAAGAATATGAGGCTCTGTTGTAATTAAAGGCATCTTCATTGGGTCTTGTTTTTACTCGATCGGCTATTGGTTGGTAATAACGTATTCTCAAATATCCTGAATCAGGTCTGGAACAATTGTATCCCGCGAGGGTAAACTTTCAGCCAAAGCCTTCTGTTGGGCATCTATAGCAAGCGTTGCTGGTCAACATACTAGTTATTGCAGCGTTCTAATCATTTTAATTAAGTACCACTATGACGAAAAAGTACACAACCTCCAGTCACTGGGGGGCAGGGATTGCAGAGGTCAAGGACGGCAAATTAGTTCGCGTCAGTGCACATCCAATCGATACGGATCCTTCTCCTATCAATGACAACATGCACAGCTCTCTCTATGGCTCAGCCAGAATTAAGAAACCAGCTGTTCGTAAAAGCTATCTTGAGAACGGACCACAACATAAAAACAACACCAGGGGTCAAGAGCCTTTTGTAGAAGTGTCTTGGGAAACAGCCTTCGACCTGATCAGCAAAGCGGTTAAATCCACTCGTAATGAGCACGGTAATGAAGCGATATTCGGCGGCTCCTATGGTTGGGGTAGTGCGGGGCGTTTCCATCATGCTCAAAGCCAGCTGAAGCGATTCCTAACCTGTGCTGGTGGCTTTGTAAGTAGTCAAGGTAACTACAGCTACAACACGGCACTTATCTTGTTACCACATATAGTCGGTGATTTTGACAAACTAACATCGACTGCCACACGCTGGTCAACTATTGCCAAAGAGGGCGAGTTGGTTGTTATGTTTGGTGGAGTGCCACTTAAGAGCGCTCAAGTTTCTCCTGGCGGTTGTGCGCGTCATCGATTGAGAGACGAACTACTGGCATGTCGCAAAGCGGGTGTGGAGTTTATCGACATCAATCCGTGTCGTTCAGACTCTCCGGCAGAAATTGAAGCAGAATGGCTGGCAGCAGTACCGGGCTCTGATTCAGCGATCATGCTTGGACTTGCGCATACCTTGCTTGTTGAAGACCTTCATGACAGCGCATTCCTCGACAAATATACCGTTGGGTTTGATGAAGTTAAGGCGTACCTGCTTGGTGAGAAAGACGGCGTTGCTAAGACAGCAGAGTGGGCGAGTGCTCTCTCGGAAATTCCAGCTGAACGCATTAAACAACTCGCTCGCCAGATGGCAAAGTCACGCACCTTTATCTGCACAGCTGCAGGGGTTCAGAGAACGGAACATGGTGAACAGACGTTGTGGGGGACGATCACTCTAGCTTCTATGCTTGGCCAAATTGGCTTACCTGGAGGTGGCTACGCGATTGCGTATGGATCTGATGGTGGGATTGGACTGATGCATCGTCCTATTCGCTGGCCAGCATTCCCACAACGCAAAAACGACGTTGATGCTTTTATTCCGGTGGCGTGTATTTCCGATATGTTGCTCAATCCGGGGGATGAGTACCAATACAACGGTATGAACCTGACTTATCCGGATATCCGTATGGTTTGGTGGGCAGGTGGTAACCCATTCCATCACCATCAAGACATTAACCGCTTAATTGAGGCATTCCAGCAACCTGAAACCATCATCGTTAATGAGATCAACTGGACTTCAACGGCAAGGTTTGCCGATATTGTGTTACCAATAACGACAACGTTAGAGCGAGAGGATATCGGTGCTGGCTCTCGTGACAACAGCTTGATCCCAATGCCTAGAGTTGTTGAGCCTGTTGGTGAAGCTCGTGATGAGTTTGATATTTTCACAGAGATCGCAAAGCGTTTGGAAATTGAAGAGGATTTCACTCAAAACAAAACCTCACGACAATGGCTTGAGAGCATGTGGCAAAAGCTAATCCCTGAGTCGAAAAATTTAGGTGTTGAGCTTCCAGATTTTGATACGTTTTTAAATGGGGATGTTATCGAGTTTGCAGATCCTAACCCAGACACTGTATTGCTTGCAGAGTTTAGACAAGATCCAGATTTGCATCCATTGACGACACCAAGTGGTAAGATCGAGCTTTATAGCGAACGAATTGCCTCGTTTGGATACGACGATTGTCCAGGGCAGTTTACCTGGCTACCTCCGACAGAATGGTTGAAATCAAAACAAGCGGAAACCTTCCCGCTTCATATGATTTCAGGTCAGCCGAAAACTAAGCTGCATAGTCAACTCGATTCCGGTAGTTACAGCCGAAACGCTAAGATTAAAGGGCGTGAGCCTGTGATGATCAATCCGGTGGATGCGAAGGCTCGAGGAATTGAAGACGGCGATATCGTTAAGGTTTTTAATGATCGAGGGGCGTGTCTAGCTGGGGCTGTTGTTACTGAAGATATGCGAGAAAGAACCATCTATCTGTGTACTGGTTCATGGTATGACCCGAAGAATCCGAGTGAAAAAGGCAGTCTAGATAAGCATGGAAACCCGAACGTTCTGACTCACGATAAACGTACTTCGAAGCTGTCACAAAGTACTGCGGCTCATAGCGCGTTGGTCAATATAGAGAAATTCGAAGGCGACTTGCCAGAGATAACTGTATTTGACTCGCCAGAGTTGTCTGCAGAGTAACTCACTCCATTACTGACTGGGTTGTGCAGTGAAAATCTGACGATTCAAAAGAAAAGGGTAGCGAAATGCTACCCTTTGTTTTTCTTAGCCGAAGACTAGGATTGACGGGGGACCAAAACTTGGTTAATTACATCATTCTCATGAAATAAGGAATGATTAGCGCATTGGCTAAATCGATAAAGAATGCGCACACTAAAGGTACGATGATAAAGGCTTGTACTGAGTGTCCATACTTTTGGCTTACTGCTGACATGTTCGCCATTGCAGTTGGAGTTGAACCCAAAGAGATCCCTCCGAAGCCTGCACATACAACAGCGGCATCATAGGTTTTGCCCATTGAAGGAAATACGACAAAGATATTAATAATGACGGCCAGAAGTAGCTGCATACCTAATATCGCGAAGATTGGCCCTGCTAGATCAATGAGTGTCCAAAGCTGCATACTCATTAACGACATTGCTAAGAAGGTGCCCAAAGAGATGTCGGCTATTAAGGTAATAGCGGGAGATCGCGTAGGCCATTTGGTACCCGATATTCTTGGGTAAGAGTCTGGAATTACGTTGGTGATTACGATACCAGCGAACAGACAGGATACGAATAGAGGGAGTTGTAATCCTGTTTGGCTTATTAATTCATTTAATAGTGCACCAACGATGACACATAGATGAATAGCCAACACCGCATCTAAGAATTGGAACGAGGTCAACTGCTGCGTCTGACTTTCTGATGTTTCAGTTTGTACCGCAGGACTTGAATCAGAAGGCTTTAGGTTGTGTCGCTTAATCAGGCATTTTGCGATAGGACCGCCCATCAAACTGGCTAAGATAAGTCCAAATGTTGCACTCGCTATGCCAATTTCCATCGCGCTTTCTAGCCCAAATTGCTCTCCGACTTTAGGTGCCCAAGCGATAGCCGTTCCGTGACCACCAATCAAAGAGATACTGCCACTCAATAGGCCAAAGACTGGCTCTAACCCAAACATTGAAGCGACAGAAATACCGACAATGTTTTGCATGATCATAAATAAGATGGTGATAGCCAACAGAATGATCAAAGGTTTACCGCCTTTGAACAAGTCTTTCAGGCTCGAGTTGATACCAATGGTAGTAAAGAAGTAGACCAGTAAAACATCACGTGCTAGCAGATCAAACTGAACTTCAATTGAGGTCGTCGCGTAAAGAACGCCAAACAAAATGGAGGCTAAGATCCCGCCTGAAACGGGCTCAGGAATACTGAATTCTTTGAGAAAGCCGATGACTTGGTTAAGCCTTCTTCCAATAAAGAGAACCATGATACCCATGGTTACTGCAAAGAACGACCCAAGGTGTAAGATGTTGTTTTCAAATTCCATAGTGCGCCTTGTATAAATAAAATTCTGACGAGGTCTAAATAGTAATTGTCTGATCTATAAGCAATCAGATTAGCATCAATTGTTGTTTTCAAAAGGCAAAAAGCTCTGAAATGTAGAACCGGTCGTAAGCTGTCCATTGTTTTGAAATCAATAGTCAGACCTTGCTTAACGTGAAGAATGGAAAGGGCATTGTGAGTGGGAACGGATACGCTATCAATATCCTCATGCAGGACACTGTGTCTTGAAAGTTTGTGCAATCATTAGAAAATCTGACGATTCAAAAGGAAACAAAAGAAAAGGGTAGCGAAATGCTACCCTTTGTTTTTCTTAACCGAAGCTTTACTTCAGGTCAAAACGGTCTGCGTTCATGACTTTCGTCCATGCGGCGATAAAGTCTTTCACAAACTTCTCTTTCGCATCGTCACACGCATAAAGTTCAGCAAGTGCTCTCAATTGAGAGTTAGAGCCGAAGACTAGGTCCACGCGTGTGGCTGTCCACTTCTTCTCTCCTGTTGCTCGGTCTGTACCCAAGTATGCACTGTTGTTTGGACAAACAGGTTTCCACTCAGTCGCCATATCAACAAGATTTACGAAGAAATCATTGCTCAATACACCAACTTTATCGGTGAACACCCCGTGAGGCGTGTTGTTGTGGTTCGCACCCAGTACACGTAGGCCACCGACCAATACCGTCATCTCTGGGGCTGTCAGTCCAAGTAGCTGTGCTTTATCAAGCAGCATCTCTTCTGCTGGTACTGTGAAGAGTTTCTTCGCAAAGTTGCGGAAACCATCAGCCTCTGGCTCAAGCACCGCAAAAGATTCTTCATCGGTTTGCTCTGCCGTTGCATCAACGCGTCCTGCCGAGAATGGAACCTCGATAGTGAAACCGCCGTCTTGTGCCGCTTTTTCGATAGCAGTGCTGCCCGCTAGGACAATGAGATCTGCCATGGAAACACCACGTTCACCTTGATTGAATGCACCTTGTACTGCTTCCAGTTTTGCCAGCACCTTATCTAACTGTTCTGGTTGGTTCGCTTCCCAACTTCTTTGAGGAGCTAAACGGATACGAGCACCGTTTGCACCACCGCGGAAATCTGAACCACGGAATGTCGATGCGCTTGACCAAGCCGTGTAAACCAATTCAGACACTGTTAGACCCGACGCAAGAATCGCCTGTTTTAGCTCAGCGATATCATCATTAGAAAGCGCTGAGAAGCTTGCTTCTGGAAGTGGATCTTGCCAGATCAAATCTTCAGATGGTGATTCTTCACCTAGGTAGCGGCTCTTAGGACCCATATCGCGGTGAGTCAGTTTGAACCATGCACGTGCAAAGGCGTCAGCAAATTGCTCTGGGTTCTCATGGAAACGTTTTGAGATTGGACCGTAGATCGGGTCCATACGCATTGCCATGTCTGCCGTCGTCATAATGGTTTTCACTTTCACAGAAGCGTCGTGAGCTTTCGGTGCCATGTGATCTTCAGTTACGCCAATTGGCTCCCACTGCCATGCGCCTGCAGGGCTTTTAACTAGATCCCAGTCGTAACCGAATAACATGTCAAAGTAACCGTTATCCCATTGAATTGGGTTTGGTGTCCAAGCGCCTTCGATACCACTGGTGGTTGTGTCATCGCCTTTACCGCTACCGAAGCTGTTTTTCCAACCAAAGCCCATCTCTTCTAATGGTGCCGCTTCAGGCTCTGGTCCCATTTGCTCTTCAGAACCTGCGCCATGTGTTTTACCGAAGGTATGGCCACCTGCGACCAGTGCTACCGTTTCTTCGTCGTTCATACCCATACGAGCGAACGTGTCACGGATGTCACGGCCTGAAGCTAGAATGGTTGGTTCGCCGTTTGGTCCCTCTGGGTTTACGTAAATTAAGCCCATTTGAACCGCTGCTAGAGGTTTCTCTAAGTCACGCTCGCCAGAGTAACGTTCGTCACCTAGCCACTCACTTTCTGCACCCCAGTAGATATCTTCTTCTGGTTCCCATATATCTTGACGGCCACCTGCGAAACCGAAAGTTGGTAGACCCATAGATTCGATTGCTACGTTACCCGCCAAGATGAAAAGGTCTGCCCATGAAAGGCTATTACCGTATTTCTTTTTCACGGGCCATAGAAGGCGACGCGCTTTGTCTAGGTTACCGTTATCTGGCCAGCTGTTTAGTGGAGCGAAACGTTGGTTACCTGTATTACCGCCCCCGCGTCCATCTGAAGTTCGATATGTACCTGCTGCGTGCCAGGCCATACGAATCATGAATGGGCCGTAGTGGCCATAGTCTGCAGGCCACCAGTCTTGAGAGTCTGTCATCAGAGCTTCAAGGTCGGCTTTAACTGCTTTGAGATTCAGCGCTTTGAACGCTTCAGCGTAATTGAAGTTTTCATCCAGCGGGTTCGACTTTTTATCGTTTTGGTGGAGGATTTTTAGGTTTAATTGGTTAGGCCACCAATCGACGTTTTTCGTTGCTTTTCCACCAAGCGTTGTGTTCCCGCCATGCATTACTGGGCATTTGCCCGCATTACCAGTTTGCTCACCGTGCATATCTATCTCCTGAATGCGACGAAGTTAACTAAGACCCAACACTGCACCTCAATTGAGAGAGGTTGGTTGCCTATAATACTTGTGTTATTTGTATGATTAATTAACTATAACCATACAATTATTATGGTTATGTGTCTATATGTTAAGAATGGCATTAAAACGGCAAATTTGCAGATTAGTTATTTCTATTTCTTCGATAGAAAAATCCTATTGAGGTTTCTCAAAAATTGAATATTGCTTCTGTTAAAGCTTATCCAATAAGAGGTTAGGTCAATCAGCAGGGAAGCTTCATATGAGTAAAAGAGACACTGTTTGAAGGGGAGTTGTGATAATGGGTTACACAATCGTTGTCACCAATACAAAAACGCCTCAAACGAATTGTTCCGTTTGAGGCGTTTTATTGTTTAGATGAAACCGTTACTTAGTGTGAAAAATTTGCTCGGTTTCTAAGTGAGTCATTGCGCGGACTTGACGCCAGATGTAGTAAAAAATACCAAACATCATCAGCATGCTTGGGATTGCAATCGCTGGGTAGCTGTAAAGAGTGAGTTTGCCTAACTCTTCGTTAAACGCTGCTGTGCCAGCGGGGCTAGTCACAATCCACGTCGCTAAGAAGTAGTTCATTGCTGAAGAGAAAGCGAACGTACTTGCGAATAGGTAGTTTGAAGACATCAAGCAGCGATCAAAGGCTTCTTTTTTGCCGTTGGCTTCAAGACGCTCATTGATTAGCGGCAAGTTAAGTACGGTGTCGTTAAGCAGCATCTTTTGCATCAATGGGTAACGAGTAAAGGTTGAGCCCAATACCGCTAAGCCGATAAGCCCCGGGATTAAGGCTTCTTTCAGTGCTAACCAACGAGTGTCTAGCTCAAGTAGACCAATGCCACCCGTTAATAAAACGCTGATGAAACCAAGAGCGGCGATGAAATTGAACTTCTTGTTACGGATAAGATCCATGCCACCGTAAATGACAGGAAACAGCAAGGCAACAACCAGCGCCATTGCTGTGCCTAGGTGTTCTTCACCGCTAAACTTCATCAAGATAAAAGATGGGATAAATACGTTAAAAAGGATCTCGAATAGGGGATTCGACTTTTTTTCGGTCGTGTTGTTCATAATGCTTTATTGACTCTGTTATATCGCTGCTAGTTACTTCATTAGAAGTGTCGATTGCATGGCAGCAGATGTAAAGTGTTCATGCGTCGCGTTGTGTAACGAGTTATGAAATATTTGCCGCCATTGAGCCACAAACTGGAGAGTCAGGCAAGGATACTGAGCCAAAAGTTGTCATGCAAAACGAATACAGTGGCCTTCATTCTCAGTGGATTCGGCAAACCAATATCTAGAGAATGAAACCACTGCGATATGCTAACTAACTGATGACGCGTTAAAAAGGAGCAAATGCGTCACGGTTATTGGTAGGTGTGGTCCAACGCTGGGTGGCATCGATAGATGTATAGCTCACATCCTGCATCGGAATTTGCCCACGATTTCCATACAACCACAACACCAAGTTTGAGCGTTCACCTTGCGTGATAGGGTCAGTAGCGTGCGGTACATGTCCGCGGTGGATCAACGCCACACCCGGCTCAAAGGTTTGGTCAACTAACCCTCCAGTTGTTGGGTCATAAAAGCTGACTTCAGAGCCTGAGAAGGTCTCTTCAGGCAGGTTCATATTGATGTTCAACGTCACCGAAGAAGCGTCAGTATGCATTCTTAAAGATGTATCTGTGTTCGGTTGGTATCGTATTGAAAAACCGAATGTTTGTGCGTCGTAACCTACTATTTCAGGGAACAAAAGTCGTGCGATCGGTCTCATGTATTTATCCAACATTTCACGATAGAACGTCTGGAAGCTTGGTGCGGCTAGGTACCCCTCTGAGCGCTCATCCAACATTGCACCACCTCGATTCAACGCAATGCCGTAAGGCGGTCTTAAGGGGATGTCTGCGCTCGCTGCTGAAGACAAGTAGCTGCGAAGCTGTTTGATACTCTCAACATCAAAGAACTGAAACTTAAAGACGCCAGGCGCGACTTCGCTCAGCAAATCTTTGACTGCATCTTCTTTCGTTGGGTCAGCCCATGAACTATTTATCGCATTACGCAGTTTATGGTCGATAAGTGACTCTGTTAGTGGCGCTAAGCTTTGACTCTTTTCCCACTCACCCCATGCGTTTTGAAAGAGTGTTCTATTGTTGTTCCAAAACGTATGAACTTCAGGCGCTCGTTGCAGCATTGCTTCTCGTGTTGGACGTTGCACATCGCGTGCTTGTTGTAATTGATTTAGTGTCATCGTTCCATTTCCCATTCCGTTTTCTTATGGAACGAACTTATTACTTATCATTTTGTAGATAAATAAGGTCTATATAGAAACACTATCAACAAAACTTATATAATTGAATTTGGTGATTTTCCATCAAATCAACTAATTCGAGTAGAATCGGGCATTGGGCCCATTCTTAATGAGCGATAACATTGTCATGCTTACCTAACAGTTCTGGGTACCGTCGTATAGCCTTGCTGCTAAGGACTAATTTTATGTAAACGACTTTGTGATTTTTAGCTTCAGCGTTGAACGGTGGTATACATACGGACTTTAAAGATGACATAGCCTTTTTCATTTACTATCGTTTTATCCAATTCTCGTTACTCCGTGATGAAAACTTGTTATGTGTGGAGAGATAGTTAATTCGAAAACAGGTATACGATTAAAAATAACGTAATAAGAAGTTGATACACCACAAGAATAGTGCAAAGATCAGAATTTAAGAATAAACGAACGAAAATTATTTAAGATATTGATGAGATTGAATATGAAAGATTGGGATGGTTTATGTAGGTTAAATAATTAATAATGAGTGTTTTTTTGTTTGATAAATAAAAAGCCACTAATTAAAGTGGCCATAATATAAATTAGGATTGCCTTTTTTAATTTTTATATGGCAGTAGGATAACGTTAAGTATATTAATTAGAGTGACATTGATACGCCAGCGCCAATAACTGGTGCTACGTCGTTGCCAGTGTTAGCTGATACGCCAAGCTGAGTTGTGATTGATTCAGTAACACGGTAGCCAACACTGACTGCAATAGCTGATTCACCGCTGAAGTGACCAACACCAGCACCAAGTGATAGGTCACCATTGCCGTATGTATGAGGAACGTTAGCCATTGCTGCGACACCTGCGATGCCACCAGCATATTCTTTGCTCATACGCTCGAAATCTTGGCGAAGGTCAGCAATATCATTGCTGTTTTTCTTAATAGATGCGGTATTCTGAGCAATAGCAGCTTTGTTAATGTCAGCATCAGATTTAGCTGCTGAGCTTGTAGCAGTAAGGGCGCGGCTGAATCCTTCCATATCACCATAGATTTCTTTGTGGTGAGCGGCGATGATAGTTTCATGTTTGTTTAGGCGGTCTTTATTGTCAGCAATCTGTTCAGAGTTCGACTCAGTTTTTGCTGTAGTAGACTCAACGGCCCTAGTGTTGTTCTCAATGTTTTCTTCACTGATGATTGCTTTTGCAAGGGCAGTTGCTGACATATCACGATTTTCCTTAACAGTCTCTTTCATATTGTCAATAGCATCAAGATTTTCGCCAATAGCTTCGTTATCTAGTTTAGCTTGAGCTTTGATTTGGTTGATTTCCCATTGTACTTCGCCGTGAGTATCTTCGTTTGCTAGGGCGTGCTGTTTAGTCCAGTGAAGCTCATGTTTAATGTCAGCGATCACTTTTGCTTGAGCTTCGATATTTGTCTTGTTTACAACTGTGCGCTCTTCGTTTAGACCAGTAGCAATATTGTTAACAAGTAATTCATGCTTGATTTCAGAAATTTTTTCAGCGTTATCACCAATCATAGCGTTATTTTTAGAAGCAATGCTTACTTGCTTGGTTTCGCTATTTAGTGAGTCAACCATTTGATCAACTGTTAGTGCAAACGCTGGTGATGAAATAACTGAAACGATGATTGTAGATAAAATTGTTTTTTTCATTTTTGAGCCTGACTTATTTATTTAAGTGTTATTTGTTGGCTCGAATAATACGGGGAAGAACACATTTTACAAGCAGGTTTGGCTTATGCTTACAAACTAAATATTTGTTAATGAAAAATCAATAATGATTATTTATTTTAAAAAAACTGATTTCAACTGTAAATTCGGGCAGGTGATAAAGGCTTCGAAAAATGGATGAAAGCCTTATTAATCCAATTAATCTAGTAAGTAGTATTGCAAGTATTCGTTTTGTTCTTACTCAACATTTCGCTGTGAGCGATACAAGGGAAAAGATTGGTGATAGTCGAGCTAGGTTGCACATGAAAGGCTTTGTGGTCAAAGAGCTGTGCTAAACGCTTCATAGCGATGACGATCTAGCAGAATAGGTATTTTGTATACAATAGTTACAGTAACTGCTCATTAATACGACTGATGCGAGTAGAATCTAGTGTTGCAGCCCATCCTTAATGAGCGATATTATATGTCTCTTTTTTTCGCCAAGGTTTCACTATGTCAGATGAAGAATTAGCGCTAGAGTGGATGCGCCAACAAGCACATAAAATCGATCCATACATTGAAAATCCGACTTTTGATGAATGTGTTGAGCTGCTTGACCCTGCTTTTAAGAAAGGCAAAACGATTGGTCAACTAAAGTTTCTCTTGGGCGAGGCGGATCGAAGAGCTGGAGCGGCGGAACGTAAGCACGCAGCACTGAAATACGCGAAAGAGAAAAGTCCAAACGCAGGTCAAATTCTTCGCCTGCAAAGTAAACTACAGCAAGTTCAGCTGGCTTTAAAACTGGCCACTGGCGATAACAATATGACCATTTCTCAGTTTTGTGCCGAATATGATGTGAGCAAGCGTGATGGAAATACTGCTTGGCATGAGAAATTAGTACAGCAGGGTAAGAAACGATAGTTTCCGCTTAAGTTATATATTTTGACTCTTCTAAAAAAGCCACTGACTTGGCAAAGTTGGTGGCTTTTTGTTTTTATACACACTGAAAAATCGTGTGTTTTTAAGCGAGTTCTACTGGGCCGTGATCATCACAGTGGTCACCATGCTGATGATGCAGCCTGCCATTGACAATGTAGTCGATATGATCGCCGTGCTTGATCGCCTCATGGCCACATCCTGGGCCATGAACATGATCTCCACAGCTATGAGTCGCTTGGCAGTGTGAAGGGTTTTTGTCGCTGACTTCCACGGCATGAGTATCGCAGTGGTCCCCATGAGGGTGGTGGAGTTCACCGTCAACTAAATAATCTATATGGTCACCATGGCGTATTGCCGTATGACCACAGTTTGGTCCATGAACATGTTCAGGGTGAGAGTGAGTATTTGTACAAGCCATCCTTGATATTCCTATTTTGACGTTAATTTAATATACATAAAACTAGTGGAACAAATTAAATTATAACCAAGGAATAAGCATTTGGTAGGTCTATATACTCGTATTTTATGGTAATGATTTGAGGTGCGTGGCAAAATTTAAAAAATCATCTATATCAATGACTTAATTTATTTTGGGTCTTGGGTTTTATTCTTGATACGTTATAACATATATTTTGTGATGTTATAACGTAATCTATTATTAACATTTAGTGATTGCTTTTTATTTAATATGGGCGGCATTTAGGTTTATTAAGCATTAGGTATTTACATTGGTAATGTTGAATTTATAGATATTTGTATACTTACTGTTTTTGATTAATCACCTTCAAACTAGATGCAATTTTCGCATGCTTTGTTATATTATAACATTACGTCGCACTACCAATGTTAACCATGAAATTGCAATCTGTATCAATCAACTCTTCTTTTCGCAATCTGTCCATCTGCGTCAAGCGCTTATTGAAGACCCACTTAAAAAAATGTGCGGCTTTTGGCCTCGCATTACTTCCCTTTTCGGCTAGCTTACAGGCTCATCCTCACTCTTGGGTTGAGATGAAAACCCATATAGAAGGGGAAAACGGGATGATTACCGGCCTGTCCATGGAGTGGTCATTTGATGCTATGACTTCGATGTATATGCTAGACGGTGAAGACTTAGCCGCTGAGAGTGAACAAGAAACCTTTGAAAAACTCGCTGCGTCTGTCATCGAGAACATGATGTATGAGCATTACTTCACTTATTTTTATGATGAAGAGACACCGATAAAATACAGCGTTGCCAAGAATGCTAAATTTGAACGTGATAAAGCGAAACTGGTGATGACTTTTGATCTGCCACTTTCTAAACCTAAAGCTGTCACAAGAGATACGCTGCGCCTACTCATCTTTGACCCGAGTTATTTTGTTGACATGTCCTGGAATTCTCAGAGCGACGTTAGCTTATCCCCAGAGTTAGAGCGGCAATGTGCGCTTGAATTGGTTGAACCTAACCCGACTCCAGAGCAGATGAGCTACGCAATGTCGTTGTCGGTTGACGCCGACCCTGATAACACCTTGGGTCAGCTCTTTACTCAAACAATCAAACTTAACTGCGCCAAGGTTACTGATTCTCAGTAATGCTGTGTGATAAAAAAGAAAAATTATAGGTTCTAATTCAATGCAAAGAAATCAATTCAAAACGAGCCACTGCTTGATCGGTGCTGGTGCTTTATTGCTTGTCGTTGTAGGTGCTTATCAGTTGTGGTCTATGTGGCCATCGCTAGTGATTGCTAGTATTCAATGGCAACGAGAAGTCAATACTCAGCTTGCAGACCTGCTTTATGAAGCTAAGTCTGCACCGTGGGCGGCAGGCAGCTACCTGATCGGATTTAGCTTTATTTATGGGATGTTGCATTCTTTAGGTCCTGGTCATGGCAAGGTCATCGTCACCACTTATTTGGCTACACACCCTACAAAAGCAAAAGCGAGTCTAGTTCTTACGATCGTCTCTGCGTTACTTCAGGCATTGGTCGCTATTCTGTTAGTCAGCGTTCTAATTTGGGGGTTCAATGCCTCGATGCGTGTGGTCAACGATAAAGCCAACATGTTCGTTTGGTTGAGCTTCGCTTTAGTGGCTGCGGTAGGGGCTTTGATCTGTTGGAAAGCGCTTCGCAATATCTACCAAGCAATGCGCAAACCAAAGCTCAAAGTTAAAGCCATTACCGGCCTTGCGACAACTGGACAGTCACCATTAACGATGCAAGCGCCGACCTTGAATTCTATCAGCATTCAAAAGCCAGCTCATACGCATCACGCAGATTGTGGATGTGGTCACCAGCATGTTGCCGATGCTGAGGCGATAAACAAAGCCTCTACATTGAGAGAATATGCCGGCATTATTGTGACGATTGGTGTCAGGCCTTGTACTGGTGCTGTGATGGTACTGCTGTTTGCAAATATGGTTGGACTGTATTGGATGGGGGTTTTAAGTGCATTAGCAATGGCAGTTGGAACTGCTCTAACAACGTCAATTATCGCAATGATGACTTTGACTGGGAAGCATTTAGTGAAACGTTATCTATCGGCTGGTGGCCAAAAAAATAATGCCACATTAAAGGTAACCGGACACTACCTACAACTGTTTGGCGGGCTACTGCTCGTGTTCATCGGTGTGCTTCTTATGAATGGACAAGAAAGTGGAATGTCACCAGTCTTTACTATGTAGTGGTATTGAGTGAATTACCGCAGTATGAATCGGGAAGGATTGGTGTTACTACCAATCCTTTTTTATGTGCTTAGTTAATGACCAATTACCGTTAGATGTCGATTCTAGACACTCATTGTTTAATAGTTGTATTAATAGCGGAGGAAATATTCCGCCTTTAAGATCTCTAACGAAATGTGTCTTATGTCTATCTTTTGGGGTTTAAGTATTTATATTGTCAATATGATTTTATAAAGTGCCCACTCAGCTTGGGGTTATTTCTTAACCTCGAAAAAAGTGAAGGAGCATGCTCCTTCGCTTTTTTTAACTAAACTCAATAATGGAGTTATCAATGAGTTATAGATGGGCACTTTTTCGTCATAATTATTCATTTATAGGCGCCGCTTTCGAACTGTTTATTGTAGCGCTTTGTGTTTTTTCATTGGCGTTACCTCTTGTATCTGAAAGCTTGTTTACCTTACAAATCTCATCAGCATTACTGCTCTTGTGCTTTTTCTTGATGTTCACCTTCGCTCGAAGTGACAAATTACGTAGTTCGATGCATTAACTTATTGTTTTTATCTAGCTGCACCTATATCAAACCCAAATTACACCTTTTTTGACTAGCGCGGTCTTATTAACCGCGCGTCTTTATCTGGCCAACTTCTCGTTCTATTTCCATTCAAAAGATTTTGTTTATCAGCAAATTAGCTTCGGTCTGCTCAATGCCCTCGATAGAGCGTATTCGGCCTAGCACGCCACCCAACATTGAAAGGTTTGGGCTGCGCAGATTGGCTATCAGGTCCCATTTTCCATTAGTGTGATACACGCTTAATACCTCAGGAAAACTCTGCAGGTTCTTAAGTACATTGTTCTCATCCTTTGCTGCTACACAAATGCTAATGATTGCTTCTACCTGACTCTGCTCAGTATCTTCACTAAGTATGACGGTATAGCCGAGGATCACTCCTAACTTTTCAAGCTTGCTGATCCGGTTCTGCACTGTCGCACGTGATACTTTGAGCTGCTTGGCTAAGTTGACCACTGGCATGCGCGCATCTTTTCTCAGTAGTGCGATTAACTCTCGGTCTTTATCGTCTAGGTTGCTCACGCCTTTCCTCCTAACTGATTTTTAACTCACATATTGCAAACTCATACTAACAAATTGCCAGTTTAAGTTGAAGATTTGTACGTTCTGTTGTCTTTTTGTTGGCTCAAGTCGCGTCTAGACTATCTCCAATCGCAGTATGCATGTGAATAATAAGAGATTGAGGAGCTGTTAGATGACACTATTTTTGGATGTACAGGCGCTAGGTCGCCTAGTGAATGCGCAAGGTGCCGATACGTTCATGGCTGATCTACTTGGATATATGGAACAAGATTTTTGTCGTTGGCCAGAGTTTGATAAATCGGCTCGAACAGCAGCGCACAGCGAGGTTGGGGTTATCGAGCTAATGCCAGTAGCAGACCAGAATTTATATGGTTTTAAATATGTGAATGGTCATCCATCAAACCCAAACCAAGGGCTTTCGACTGTGATGGCGTTTGGAGCATTATCGGAGGTAGCGACTGGTTATCCGCGCTTGTTGACCGAACTGACTATCTCGACGGCTCTGCGTACAGCGGTAACTTCGGTGATGGCGGCAAAGGCGCTCGCAAGAAAAGAGAGCCAGTCAATGGGGATGATTGGTTGCGGAGCTCAGAGTGAGTTTCAAGCCATCGCATTTCATGCCATTTTAGGAATTAAAGAGCTGAGAATCTTCGATATCGATTCAGATGCGATGGATAAATTAGCTGCGCATCTTGAGGCTTACCCTGATCTTAAGGTGATCAAAGCCGACAGCGCAAAGTCGTGTGTGCGCGGTGCTGATATTGTCACAACGGTGACCGCAGATAAGGCGTATGCGACGATTTTAACACCTGATATGGTCGAACCGGGTATGCACATCAATGGCGTGGGCGGGGATTGTCCGGGCAAAACCGAGTTGCATCTTGATGTGTTGCTTAGTGGCAAAATCTTTATTGAACATGAGCCGCAAACTCGTGTTGAAGGGGATATCCAACAGTTGCCAGATCAGCACCCTGTATACCCACTATGGGAAGTGATTGCAGGTAAGAGCACTGGACGAGAGAGTGAACAGCAGATCACCATCTTTGATTCGGTTGGCTTTGCCCTCGAAGATCTTTCAGTGCTGCGTTATATCTACGATCTTGCTACTCAGCTCGGGTTTGGCGAAACAATAGAGTTAGTGCCGCGCATGAGCAATCCTAAAGATCTGTTTGGTCTGATGAAAGCGACGCAATAACTCGCAACCAAGCACGTTTAGATTTGCGCTGTTGTATTCGGGTTAAAGTCCCATAAAAAGAAAATGCCCATTAGCACTAACGACTAATGGGCATTGAAAACTTGCTTATTTCCGAATGAGATAATTACTCGTAGTCAGAAGCGTATGTGTCTTCGTAAGAGTGCGAGTAGAATTCAAATAAGTTACCAAACGGGTCTTCTAGGTAAACCATCTGTGCTTGCTTAGAGTCGTCTTCTGGGTGGTAGCGCATGATGTCCATACGTACTTTACCGCCAAACTCTTCAACACGTTTGATTGCTGATTCAAACTGCTCTTTTGGTAGCTGCAAACAGAAGTGGAAGATACCTAGACGAGAGAAGTCAACGTTATGACGCTCTTCGCGGTCAACCATTTCGAATAGCTCAACGCCAATACCATCTGATGTTACTAGGTGCGCAATGTTGAAACCTTTGAAGCCTTCACCAAATACAGCAATACACATACGGCCAATTGCCGACTCACGCTCTTCCATCACTTTAGTGTTGTTCATTACAACGCGAAGACCTAGCGCTTTCGTGTAGAACTCTACCGCTTTGTCCATATCGCCAACCATGATACCAACGTGATTCATTTTCATATTCTGCTCCAAAATCTGTCTAGATAAATTGTCTTGTTTTCAGCGTTTCGCTTCGATGGAGAGAATAATAGGGTGTCATAGCAATTAAATGAAATTATCATAATTTATATTATTAATAATATTTTGTTATCAATCTCATTCGAGAAATAGTTCAATAAATCTTGTTCGAAAAATTCGAATTAATGCATCAAAACTGCCGGATTCTTTCTGCTCTTAGTGACACCTAGACTGTTCATCAACAGCTGAGGAAGAGCAATCAAGCCACCTCATTTTGATCGAATAACTTTAAGGACACGATTATGAAAGCACTTATTCAAAAACTCGCACAATCAAACGCTGGCTTTGGCGCATTGGCACTTCGAGTACCTGTTGGCATTATCTTTATGGCGCACGGCGCTCAAAAACTGTTTGGCTGGTTTGGTGGTTATGGCCTTGAGGGCACAGGACAATGGATGGCATCAATTGGACTTGGCCCGGGAGTGTTGATGGCATTCTTGGCAGGCAGCGCTGAGTTCTTCGGCGGTCTGTTTATCCTTCTCGGGTTGCTCACACGCCCTGCGGCGGCAGCGTTAGCGGTAACCATGTTAGTTGCGATCTTCACGGTTCATTTTGAAAACGGTCTATTCATGTCAAACAACGGCTACGAGTTTGGCTTAGCACTACTAGCCGCAAGTGTGTCTTTGGCTTTCTCGGGCGCAGGAAAGGCAGCACTTGACGAAGCTATAGCTAAGAAACTGGCTTAAATCAGGAATTGAAGGGGGTAATTATGATCACATTACGTCATGCAAACGATCGAGGAACAGCAAACTTCGGTTGGTTAGATAGCAAACATACATTCTCATTTGGTCACTACTACGATCCAAAACACATGGGGTTTTCGGCATTGCGTGTGATCAATGATGACCGAGTCAAACCGGGCGCGGGCTTTGATACTCATGGACACCGCGACATGGAGATCATTAGTTACGTGCTAGAGGGTGTAATTGAGCACAAAGACAGCGAGGGTAATGTACAAACGTTACCTGCTGGAGAGTTCCAACTCATGTCTGCCGGGAGTGGTATTTATCATAGTGAATACAACGGTTCACAGAGTGAAGACTTAAAGTTCCTACAAATTTGGATACAACCAAATACTGTCGGCAATAAGCCGGGTTACCAGCAGAAAGACTTTGGTAAAACGCTTGGCCTTACCGCGATAGCAACCCCCGATGGTCGAGATGGCACATTGCACATAAAACAAGACGCCTCACTACACCAGCTTATCCTTGAGCCTGGTCAGAACATTGAGTTTTCGATCAGTGAGGGGCGAAAAGTATACGTTCATCAGGTCGCTGGGCAGCTATCTGTTGATGAAGTAGAGCTAAACAAAGGTGATGGCGCTAAAGTTGAAGCTCAGAGTCAGTTGAATTTCACCAACCAATCAGCAGAGCCAGTGACAGCACTGGTGTTTGATTTACCCTAACGAAGAAGAAATGAAGCGACCTATTTAAAATAGGCCGCTTTTTGCCGTTCTAGGCGAGATAAGTCCTTAATTTCCAGCGTGCTCGATCGCTTTATTGAGCTTATCTAGCATCAGCTGCTGCTGAGTTTTTTCATCATGCAGATTACAAGTCGCGCATTTATCTTTACCATCCAGTTTGTACTTCAAGCAGCAGGTTTCTCTGCGGGTATAGATCTTTTGGAAGCCATTGAACGTCACTTTCTTGATCTCGTTTAGCTCACCACCTTTCGGTAACACTTTGCTGTACAGGTTTTGCTGCCACTCGGAAACAACCATTTCATCTATCAGATGTGTCTTTTCATCAAGAGGCTGATTTGCAAGCTTTGAAAAGCTGATGTTACAGGCATAAAGGATATTGCCCCAAAACACTCGAGGGTTTACTTTGTGCTTCTTAAACTTATCCGACAATGAAGTAGAAAGCGCGAGAATGGTTTCCACCAGCTTATCGTCAAGCGCCTCCTGTGAAGCAACTTTTTCTCCAGAATCATCCAAGCTGAAGTAAGGTGTCGAATCTAAGATTTCGACCTTGTCGATGCGGTGGTCATCAGCAACTGAAATATAGATATTGTCCAAAGAGAGTTTTGGTACACGGTTGAACACCACACGCATCGCGACCAGTGAAGAGAACAGAATCGCATTAAACGTTTTGTGCCATACCGGTGTGCTGAATGGCAATTTTGCCTCTAGTGACTCCGCGTAAGCATGCAGTGTTTCAGAAAACTCGGTCTCAAACCAATCACGACCTTTGATTCCTACTGGGTGAGAAGTCACGGTTAAACGCAAGAATGGTTCGTGCTTATGCAAGATAGCTTGTTGCTGCTTAAGTGTTAGCGTATTGGCATCTTGTGGCAACTCAATCAGTGGGAGAAATTGTTGTTGTATTCTTTCCATTAGATCGCTTCCTCACGAACATACGATTTTGGCAGACAGTAGGTGAAGCCATTAATCACTTCCATTGTTCCATCGACTTTAAAGACCGATTTCAGGGTCTCATCGGTTAATACGTCAAGTGGCGCGCCTTGGTTGAGAATCTGGCCTTTTTTCATTAGGACTAGTTCATCACAGAACTGCGCGGCTTGGCTCAATTCATGAAGTACATAAACGATGGTAAGCCCTCGTTCTTTATTCAACTTATCCAGAACCTCTAGAAGCTCTAGCTGGTGGCCGAGATCAAGGTAGCTTGTCGGTTCATCAAGCAATAACCACTGCGCTTCTTGAGCCAAACACATTGCAAGCCAAACACGTTGTCGCTCGCCACCAGAGAGGGAGTTAACGTCTCGCTTTTCATAACCATGAAGGCCAACCGAGGCAAGCGATTCTAAAATCACTTGTTGGTCTCTTTCACTGTTACCTTGATACCATTTCTTATGAGCAACACGACCAAGCGCCACTAACTGTTCAACTAATACGCCTTCAGGTGCTGTTGGGTGCTGGGGTAAGATCGCAACGTGTTTTGCTAGCTCTTTGAGTTTCCATTGATTCAGCGGCTTCCCTTTGAAACTCACATTGCCGGTTTTCGCTTTGATAGCTCCGGTCAGTGTTTTCATTAAGGTACTCTTGCCACAGCCGTTGGGGCCAATAAATGCGGTGACTTTACCTTCTTGTAGGCGAATATTCACATCATTAAGGATCATCGTGTCGTTATAACCGGACGTTAACGACTGACCTTCTAACCCAGATGAGGTTTGCGGTTGGTTCGACAGAGTCATTATGAGTGCTTCCTTAACAAGAATAAGAAAAAAGGTACGCCGCACAGTGCCGTGATGACACCAGCTGGAATTTCGGTTGGATACAGCAAATGACGTGCTAAGAAGTCAGATAGTGCCAAGAACGTAGAGCCTAAAATAAGTGTGGTAATGATGCTATACAGTGGGTTATTTCCACAAAGAAGACGAGCAACATGGGGAACAACCAAGCCAATAAAGCCTATAGGACCAACGGCAGATACGGCAGGTACCGTGATCAACACCGTACCAATCAGTAGACCCACTCGTAGCAGTGCGCCATTGATGCCAATGCCTCGCAGTACTGAGTCATCATAACGAACCCATTTCAGCGGAATATAAACCAGAGCGACAAACACAATGCAGCCCAAGAACCAAGGTAACAAGTAAGAGACTTGCTCCCAGCCTCGACCGTACATGCCACCCGCCATCCATTGTAATGCGATGTCTGTTTTGCCCTGACCAATCGTGAAAATCAGCGCTGAGCTGGCTGCGCCAAGAATCGCCGTAATAGCAACACCGGTTAGCAAGGTTAGGCTCGCGTTGCCCAGTCGGCTTGCAATCAATACCGGAATGGCGCTTAGTAAGCCGCCAGCCATAGCAAACAGAAGCAGCGCTTTCTCGACCGATATCTCCCATCCAAACCATGAGGGCAGAAGAATGGCACAAACCGCGCCAAGTGATGCACCCGCATTCACGCCTAGAATGCCGCTGTCAGCAAGTGGGTTCTTGAGCGTGGTTTGAAGAAGGTAACCAGAAATTGCCAGCATCATGCCCGCCATTAACGCGAGTAAAAAGCGTGGCAATGTTAGTGACCAAAATGGATGGTAGGTTCCTTGGGCGATGAATAGGGCGCCTGATTGGCGTAGCTCTTCGCTTTGTAAGATAAAAGCTATTGGTGCAAGGATTAGGGCGACCATAAGTGGGATTAAACTACGACGTATCATGAGTGTCCCTTTAGCTTTTTGATGATCAGAGTCAGAAACCATGGTGCACCAATGAGTGCGGTAATCACGCCAATAGGAATTTCTAATGGCATGAGTAGAGTACGCGCTAATAAATCCGCGGCTGTAACAAGTGCTGAGCCAATCAAGCATGCACCGCCAAGCCCTAAACCCATCATTCGTGCGACATGCGGGGCAACCAATCCAACAAAACCGACAGGACCAAAGGCACCAACTGAAACCGCAGTCAAAACCACGGAGATGATTCCAAACACAAGGCGATATTGGTTAATCGCAATGCCAAGTCCGCGAGCGACGGTATCATCAAGCAGCAAGTAAGCGCGCTGACGATGGGTGATAGCCAGAAGGACAAATAGCGGGATGACAGTGTAAACAAGCGGAGTAAATACCTCCCAGTTTGCACCAGCATTACTGCCCGTTAGCCAAAAGAACAGGGCTTCACTGTCTACTCGGTCTGAAAGAAGGATATAAGTCACCGCAGCTTGGCAAAAAGCACTCACCGAAATGCCTGCCAATGCAAGGCGGGCAGGGGTAACGCCGTTTTTCCAACTGATTGATAACGTAATCGCACCGCCGAGTAGGCCACCAAGAACACCCCAAAATAGCGGCGGTAACGGCAATAAAAACATGGTCGCGCATAATACGCTTAATGCGGCTCCCGACATAACACCAGTAAGGTTTGGTGAAGCCAGCGGATTGCGCACAATGTCTTGCATTAGATACCCAGAAACTGCCAGAGCTGCACCGCCAAATAAGGCGATGAGTGTTCTTGGTAATCTCAGTTCCCAAAAGACGAGCGCTTCTTTGCTTGAGCTAGTATCGGTAACAAAAGCGATAAGGTCGTTAAAGCTGAACTGGTAAATACCTGTGCTTAAAGAGAGTAAAACGATTGCAACAAACGCAAGCACAGTCGCAATACGCTTAATCGTACCAACAACTGAAGTTGTGGGATTAAGAGCAAGATTCATTCAACACCTCATATACACGCTCAGTAGTTGGTGCTTCAAACAGCGCTGGATAGGCCTTATGTGCAATATCCATAGTCACCCAGATACGAGAAATGGGTCCCTCGGGTTCTCGCCAGCTCATTGATACTTTGTACACTCGGTTATTTTTAACCGCCTTGAGACTGTGCCAAACTTTTGAGTCGGTAAATTGGGGCTTTGCGGTTTCGTACATAAAAATGATGTCGGGGTCCAATTGTGCTAGCCACTCCAAACCTATTTGCCCGGAAAATGGAGTTTTGCTGGAGTAGGGAGACGCTCCGCTAGCACTTTTTATCTTTAGTTCTTCCATGAGAGACACTGCGCCAAAGTGCGAGTAATAAGCTCGTGGAGTTACACCGGCGCTAGTGAGAAATAGCCCCGATAGTTCTCTGTTTCCGATTTGGCTTTGCAAATCAGAGATAAAATGATCAAAGCATTGATTGAGTTTTTTCCCTTGTTCGGCTCTCCCGAGTGCGTAGCTTGCTTTTTCTACCGCCGAGTAACCATCTTCTAATGTAATTAAGTCGAATCCATATGATGGGGCAATTTCTGTATATCTCTGATGGTAAGGCGCTAGCATTCGACTTAACCCAATTACAAGATCAGGTTGAGAGTTATAGAGAGCCTCAAAACTGGTTCTTGAGCGATTCCCTAGTGCTGGGATGTCATCCAGATCATCTAAATACTCAGGTTGTCCTTGAGGGAAGTCAGACAAAGCGACTGGCTTTTCACCGAGAGCAAGTAGCAGTTCAGCACCAAAATTTGAAACACTTGCGACTCGTGGGAAGTGATCATATTCAGCCTGTTTAATAATCTGGCCTAAGTCATCATTCGGAATGGATAGAGCTGGCCAAGATTTACAAATAAGTACCCCAAATAATATTGATTTTATGAATTTATTTGTGGATTTATTAATGTTCATGAGATGGGAAATGATAATTGTTGATATTTACATTATTTACATGCGTGCTAGACTACCACGCATTGATAAAGCCCTCAATAACATCGGGCTCATAAGCTTTGTGTAAAAATATCTTCGATTTGTATAGGTAGTGGTATTCGATGAAATTTAAACAAAACAAGCTGCATTTTGCCGTAGCTAGTGTTATTTCAGTGTCAACTTTCTCAGCTATTGCTCAAGAAAGCTCTGAAGTTAAAGAAATGGAAACTATTGTTGTTACGGCGAGCCGTAGCCAACAGACTTTAAATGACGTTCCACGCTCGGTTACGGTGATCGACAAAGAGCAATTGTCGACTCAATTGAAACAAAGCCGCAGTATTAACGACGTGCTTTCAACTCTTGTTCCAGGCATGGGAACATCAATTCACGGTAACCTAAGTAGTAAGGGTCAAAATCAGATTCGTGGTCGTCGTGTTCTGCTACTTATTGATGGTGTGGCTCAAAACAATGGTTTCCTAGATTTTGGTCAAGAGCTCTCGTCAATTGACCCAGAAAACGTGGAGCGAATCGAAGTTATTCGTGGTGGTTCTGCAGTTTACGGCCTTGGCGCGCAGGGCGGCATTATTAATGTCATCACCAAAATGCCTGAAGAAGGTGAGGTTGAATACCGCACAAAAGTTGGTACGAGCTTCCAAGAGTTTGGCAGTGACGCATTTACCTGGAATGTTTATCAAGAAGCTCAAGGTGGTGATGCGCAGGATCAGTGGCGCATGGGCTTAGGGTATGAGCAACGTGGCGGTAGTTACGGGGCAAACGGCGATCGCCTACCATCTATTAATAATGAAGACGATATGGATAACATTAATTTCAATGGTGTCTGGAATCGCAACATTGATGAAGATCGTTCGTTGACTCTTACTTTTGGCATTCGCAATATTACCGATAATGATGGTTGGTGTCCGACTGGCGCAGATCCTGATAACGGTGTTCCTGCTCAAGCTGTTCACTGTGGTGCCGGCTATGGTTATGACCATGAAGCTGCGAAAGCCGCAGGCGCTTCTCCAAATGAAGTGACTCGTACTTTTGCGAACTATCAAGCTCGTTACCAAGACTTAGGTTTCTCTTTGGGCATGCTCGATGTAACGGGCTACTGGATGACGCAAGACACAGAAACTTATACGTTTGGTATGAAGGATTACACAGATCCTGCAGTACCAGTGGCTTACGGTCATAATGAAACTGACTTCGATCGCTATGGCATGAAAGTGAATGTAAGCAGTGATGTTGAGTGGGCTTGGGTGACATGGGGCTTGGATATGGAGCAGCAGAGCTTCAAACAGCCAAACAGTGTTGGTTATGTCAATAACACTCCAGATGTTGAACAATTTGCGATTGCACCATTTGCTCAATTTGTTAGTGACATTACCGCTGATACATCACTCTCTTACGGTTTGCGCTATGAGTATGTACGCTTGAGTGTCGATGATTTTATTGTGGGTAATACTTACAGTAACGGCAATGCAGGTAACTTCGTCGAAGGTGGCGATCCAAGCTTTGACGAGTTCTTGTTTAACGTTGGTGTGACTCATTACTTAACGGAAGATCACCAATTATTTGCTTCATACGCACAAGGTATGTCAACAAACGAAGCTCTCCGTGATATCCGCGATGGTGGCGACAAAGATAACCCTATTAAGAATGTAGATGGTGCAATTAAACCTATCGTCACAGACAACTATGAAGCTGGTATTCGTGGTGTAGTTTCTGATTTCGACTACTCTTTAGCCGCGTTCTACAGTGAGTCTGATTTAGGTGCAACTTTATCTCAAAGTGCTACGGGTGAATTGTCTAGTTCACGTGCACCAGAGAAAGTTTGGGGTGCTGAAGCCACACTTGGGTACAGCATTCTTGCAAACCTTCGTAATGAGAATACAGTGTCTTGGCAAGAAGGCGAACGCTACTGGACAGATAAATCTGGTGTAGCGAAATGGGAACCTTTGGATGGTAGCCGTATTGCTCCAATCAAAGTAACTTCTGTATTTATGTACGATGCGAGTGAGTATGGTCGATACAATCTGAGCTTCTTGTACTCTGGTTCACGCGATGTATCTAATGATATTCGTGATACTACAACTGACTATCATGCAGTAGATAGTTTCTTCACCGCTAACGCGGGCATGGATTACGACTTACCATTTGGTACTGTAAGCTTTGCTATTGAGAATTTGTTTAACGAAGAGTACGTAACGCCTTACGCACAAGCAGATGCTCACGTAAACCGCTACTACAATGCACCAGGTCGTCGTTTCCACTTAAACTATGAAGTGAAGTACTAACCTCTAGCTTTTAATCGTCAAAAAACAGCCCCACAACTGAACAGTTTGGGGCTGTTTTCGTTTATGAAGGTTAGAGGCTTACCATCCAACTTTTGGACCACGGAACAATTTGTACTTTGTGATCAGCACTGCACATGCAGCGAATTTCCGTTTTAAGCTCTTGCGCTACTTTATGGTGTTGGAAGGAAATTGCATTTTAATCTTCGTGGTAGGTGTATCCATAAAGGTGATGTGTCCACCGTGGAAGTGTACAATTTGCTTAACGATTGACAAACCCAGCCCAGAGCCACCGCTAGATACATTGGCTTTTTTAAAGCGTTCAAACAAGTGCTGACGTAGCTCAGCACTTGGGCTTTCACCTTCATCGCTAATGATGACCTCAAAGTAATCCTTGTAGCTTTGACTCGTGACGGTGACGATTCCTTCTCCGTGATAAAAAGCGTTTTCTAATAGATTTCTAAAACCACTCTTTAATAAGTGACTGTATCCAGACAGTTGGATCTGATGGGGCGATGCTTCTAGTTCGACTTCGCGATTGGCGTTGTCAAACAAAGGATAGCTGTCAACAATACACTCACGGAGTAAGCGGTTCACATCAATGGATTCTTGAGGCGTTTTACTATTTTCCATCACGCCTTCCAGCCGGGCAAGCTCGAGCAATTGTTCTGTCAGATGTTGGATTTGTTGCAGTTCAGATTCTGCCTGCCCTAACTCTTTACAACCGGTACTATTGAGCTGATTTAATCGCAAGCTTAATACTGTTAAAGGTGTACGAAGCTCGTGTGCGGCATCAGCGATGAACCGTTGTTGCGCTTGGTATGCTTCGGTTAAACGGCCGATTGCGCCATTTACGGCATCGATCAGGGGGAGGATCTCTTTGGGTTGTTTGTTGCGAGATATCAAGGTCGGGTTCGATGTTGATATAGTATCAGCTGCTTGAGCTGCTGCTTTAACTGGTGATAGCGTCCAACGAACGGCCCAATAAACGATGAGCGAAAACAACAAGCCTAGGTGAACAAGCGCAATCAGCATAACCTTGATTGACTCTTCGACGACCTGAAAAATCAACTGACCATTTTTGGTGTCGACCTGTTCGACCATTAAGATGTCCCCATTATCTAATGTAACAGGAACGCCCATGCGATCGCCGCGGGTTTCTAGGGTAGGGAGCCAACCACCGCTATAAACGATGTTAGGTTTTAGTTTTAAAGGTTTTTCTCGATCATCTGACACTTGTAAAACATTGCCATCACGATCAAATAGGGTGTAGGAAATAGGCTCATCATTGAAGATTATTGGTAGCTGATTGATATCTTGTGTGCGGTCGTAACCTGTTACTAGCGCCGTGGCTTGCGCATATGCCGCGACTCTTCTTACCTGTTTTACGCTATGAACAGCATAGAGTGATACAGTAAGAATGCCGAGTATAAAGCCCACTAAAATACTGACGACAACTCGTTTGTTGAGACTCATTGATTTCAAAGTTTACCCCTCGTCAGCACATACCAAGCGATAGCCAATACCTCGTTTGGTTTCGATAGTGCATTGCGATTTTAATTCCTTTAGCTTACGACGCAGCCTAGAAATCAAAGCTTCGACAGCGTTCGTCGAACTGGACTCGTCAATACCGTAAAGGTTCTCTTCTAGGTTGTCTTTGATCACGATGCGGGGCGCTGATTTCATTAAGGCTTCGACCAGCATGGATTCTCGCTTTGCCAATACAAGCGTATCGACGTTTGTGCTCAATACGCGATCAGTCCGATTAAAAACGAGGTCTCCAAACTTAATGAGATCGTCCATTCGGTCACTACTACGACGTAAAATTGTTCTAAGACGAGCCTCTAACTCCATGGTATTGAAAGGCTTGGTGAGATAGTCATCAGCACCTAGGTTCAATGCTTCAAGGCGAGATTCCAGGGCGTCGCGAGCCGAGATTACGATAACAGGAATATCGTTGGTCTCATTTTTCCTTAGCTGAGAAAGTAACTGCATCCCGTCAATATCGGGTAGCCCTAGGTCTAACAATACGGCGTCATATCGACTGATTGTAAGCAAGTGCAGAGCCTGCTTTCCAGACGCTGCTTGGTCTGCAATATGTCCCAAATGGCTTAACTCTGTTTTTAGCAATTTGCTTAGCTCTGGATGATCCTCAACGATCAATAACTTCATATCTTTCTCATTTTTGTCTAATTCTCACTCAGTTGGTTGATTAACCGTTGAGTCAGTAATGTTTTTCGCTGACGTCAGGATAGCGTCAGGTTACTTGTATAGAATGCGAATCGTTTTCAATTCCATTACTTCTTCGCCAGTAAAGAGCCCCAATCGAAATGCGCTTTAGGATGCATTAAAAAATTAAAATGGGGAAGTGAGCGAAGAAGAATTAATTTTTCTCCACTGCAGTGGGAAGTCTACAAGAAGATTTAAAGGAGTAAATTATGCTCGCGACCACAAATCGCACGTTAGTAAGCTTAGCCGTTGCTGCGGCGATGTTGCCTTTGGCGGTACAAGCTGAAGCGGAAAATGAACATGAGGTTATGACCGTTACCGGTACTGGATTCGAACAAGAGATGGCGTTAGCGCCGGCGTCGATTACTGTCATCGATGCATCTGAGATCGAGAACAAAGGCTATCGTAACATTACAGAAGCACTGCAAAGCGTGCCGGGTGTGTACGCGGAAGAAGGCTCAAACGGTGGTAAAGGTGCTACTTCAGATGTATCCATTCGTGGCTTTGGTTCGGATTACACTCTCATTCTTGTAAACGGTAAACCTCAAGGTTCAAGCCAAGCTTATTACAACGGTTATGGTGGTGGTGCAGAGTTTGATTGGTTGCCACCTATCTCTGTAATTGAACGTATTGAAGTTGTTCGTGGGCCTATGTCGTCTCTATATGGCTCAGACGCTCTCGGCGGTGTTATCAACGTTATCACCAAGCGTGGTCAGGATACGTGGACGGGTGAAGTTAGCGTGGAAACTGTTATTTCTGAAGACTCCGATGAAGGAAATAGCGAGAAGTTGAGCTACTACGTGAGTGGTCCAGCAGGCAGTGAAGATCTGATGCTAACGCTTTCCGGTAATGCATACATGCACGATGAAAGTGAATTCTCTTACGGCTCAAAAGACACAACCAACATCAACAACTCTATTAAATTAGAGTGGTACCTGAGCATGATGCAAACACTGACTTTTGAAGCAGGTTTTGCATCTCAAGTCGAAGACGGTAAGAAAGATAAGTCGGGTCAGAACCCAACAAACCCAAATAAGAGTGTTGATACTGAGTTAGACGTATCACGTCAATTCTACGGTATTGGCCATGACATTAGTTGGGGAGATAACGAGACCGTTTCTTACTGGCAAATGGAATATGTGGATACGTTAGCGGGTACTGCCGGCAACGCGGATGAATCGGATTACACACGTCATACATTGAACTCTCAAACGACAACGCTACTTGACTTCGGCCATGTGGTTTGGGGTGGTCAGTTCAACCATCAAAACATTAATCACGATCCCGATCGTGCACTAGAAGACAGCGTCACAGAGCTGACTCGAAATGATTACGCATTGTTCGGTGAATTACACTGGGATATCAATTCTGATCTGGTCCTAACTTCAGGTGCTCGTTACGTTTATGACGAAAAATACGGTAGCGAAGTAGTGCCGCGTGTTTATGCCGTGTATGAGCTAGACCAAGATTGGGTTCTTAAAGGTGGCGTAAGTAAGGGTTACCGTACTCCAAACATCAAGGAGTCGGATTCTAGTTGGATTGAAGGCGGCGGTGGTAGCGGTGTTAACGGCGCGAACAAAGGTAATGAAGATCTCAAATCAGAAAAGAGCTGGAACTACGAAGCGTCTATTAACTGGAGAGATCATTCACATTGGAATGCGAGCCTAACGACTTATTACACCGAGTTCAGCGATGCGATTGTTCTGAACGCCATCTGTGATGTCAACGTTGATGGAGCATGTGAAGGCGGTTATGACATCGTTTACCAATGGGAGAACGAAGATTCTGCTGAACTCATGGGTGTTGAAACAAGTGTGAAATACATGGCCGATCTTTATGACATTACGCTGAGTCACACGTATTCAGACAGTGAAATCACCAAAGGTGTCAATAAAGGCGACAAGCTTAACTACATCCCATCTCACATGGTCAACTTATCAGGCAGCTATTCAATGTCAGAGAAGATCAGCCTATGGGGTAAGGTGCAATACCGCAGTGCCGATGAAGCGATTCAAGGTAAAAACACGGTCATCGATGCGCCGTCGTACACCATCACTGATATTGGCGCGAACTACGACTTGAATGACACGTTCAATGCCTACGCAGGTATCTCCAACCTATTTGATGAAGACGTAAACTACGAAGAATACGGAAAGATTCTCGATGGTCGTCGTTACACCTTAGGTCTTCGCGCACAGTTTTAAATCCTCTCTAGAGAGCTCAGGCGTGTTGTCTGAGCTCTAGTTTGGCTCCCAATTTTTAAAGTACATAGAAACGGAAACGTTATGTTGAATTATAAAATTACCCGCACATTCCTAACTGCGGTATTGGCTCTTTCTGCAGCAACGTCTGCATTTGCAAAAACTTACGAGCATTCACTAGGCAGCGTTGAAATTAACGACGTACCTAAGCGAGTGGTAGTTCTGGGTTACGGTAGTCTCGATTTTCTTACGAACCTTGGCGTGAAACCAATTGCCACCACGAAAAAGCTGCTTCCTGAACATCTAAGTCAGTACCGTGGTGAGCACATCACAAACACAGGTTCTATGTTCGAAGTGAACTATGAAACTCTGTTTGAGTTAAAGCCCGATCTGATTATTGCGGAAAACCGTCAGGGCAAGCTTTATAAAGATCTAAGTCAGATTGCACCGACTTACATGTACAGTGTGGACAATACTAATTATTGGAAAACCACCTCAGAAAACTGGAAAGTAATGGGTGAGATCTTTGGTGAGCAAGAGAAAGCTCAGCAGATGATTGATACTGTTCAAGCCCGTATCGACGAAGTGGGTGAGGAAGTTAAATCTGAGCCTCGCAAGACCATGGCGATCATGAGCGTAGGTAACAAACTCTCTATGTTCCACACTGAAAGCCGCCTGTCTTTCATCTACAAAGACCTTGGTTTTTTACCTGCAGATAAAGCGGAAAATGTTAAGTCAGAAGCGAAAAAACACGGTGCGTTAATCTCATTTGAGTACATTGCCGATGCCCAACCAGACATGATGTTTGTTTTGGATAAAGACCAAGCAGTCGGCAGAGCATCTGGTAAAGCAAAAGAGCGTTTTGATAACGATCTTGTAAAAAGCACACCAGCATATAAGAACGATTCGATTACATACCTACAGCCTGTGATTTGGTACGTTACAGCGGGTGGCTACCAGTCAACGCTAACGATGCTAGATGACGTAGAAGGCGCTCTTTAGACAACCACATTTAAACTGGTAATGGGTGTTAGACATTGCCAGTTTTTGCTGAATACTCATGAAATTATCCCATATATTTGCTGGTCTAACTTTGGTTTCACTGGCGATTGCATCTCTGTTCGTTGGTGTCGCCGAGTTGTCATTCACTCAGCTACTCGACCCGAATTCATTAGATAGCAATATCCTATATACAAGCCGCATACCTCGCTTACTCGCGATTACTCTTGCGGGAGCAGGCCTCAGTATTGCAGGTTTAATCATGCAGCAGATCGTTCAAAACCGATTTGCGGCACCCTCTACCACTGGCACTATCGACTTTGCGATGCTCGGTTACATTGTTGCTCTGGTCTATTTTGTGGACGCGAGTAGCTGGGTTCACCTGATCATCATATTTTGTTTTGCCATTGCCGGCACCTTGGTCTTTGTACGCTTTTTGCAGACATTGAAGTTTAAAAGCACGGTATTAGTGCCATTGATTGGCATCATGTACGGCAACGTCATTTCTGCGCTTACAACTTTTTACGCTTATCAGTATGACCTCGTTCAAACCCTAGGAGCGTGGACGGTGGCTAACTTCGCTTCTGTGCTTAAAGGTAACTACGAGTTCTTATACCTCGCGGTTCCTGTTTCGCTGCTTGCTTATACCTATGCACATAAATTTAGTGCGACTGGAGTTGGTGAAACCTTTGCGAAGAACATAGGTATCAATTACCAAAAAATCGTGATGTTTGGTGTTGTTCTGGTCGCGGTTCTGTCATCTACCGTGGTGATGATCGTGGGCATGATTCCGTTCTTAGGTCTGATTGTACCGAATGTGGTTTCACTGTTCTTTGGTGACAACATGAGGCGCAATCTGCCGTGGACTGCATTCTTTGGCGTGGTATTGGTTCTGTCTTGTGACATCTTCGGCCGATTGATCATCTTCCCTTATGAAGTGCCTATCTCAATGGTGATTAGCATCATTGGTGGCAGCTTGTTTATCTATCTAATTTTGAGGGATAAGGCGAATGCGTGATTCAGTAAAACTTAGTCTATTTGCCCTGATTGCCGTTGCGATTTGCGCCATCTTTATCGGTAAAGGCTTAACTCCTGATAACTACCAGTTTTTCCTTTCGCGTCGAATTCCAAAGGTATTGGCAATCATACTGGCAGCGATGGCCATCGCTTCTTCGTCTTTGGTATTTCAAACCATTACCTCTAACAGAATCTTAACCCCATCTATTCTGGGTTTTGATTCTCTCTATGTCATGATTCAGGTGATCTTGGTCGCGACGTTTGGTGGAGTTAGTGCTTACATCATGGACAGCAAGCTCAACTTTGTACTCTCAACCAGTGTGATGGTACTGAGTGCCATGGTGCTGTTTCATTTCTACTTCAGGAATCAGCGTCGCAACATATTCACCTTGTTATTGGTGGGCGTGGTATTAAGCAGCCTGTTTGGTAGCGTAACCAGCTTCTTCACAATGGTGATTGATCCTGATGAGTTCTCTTATATTCAAGGGTCGATGTTTGCGAGCTTCAACAGTGTTAATAATGAATTGGTTTATTGGAGCATTATTCCCCTAAGCTTGGCCTTAGCTTACCTCTATAAACTGAGTCGCCTGTTAGATGTGTTGTGGCTTGGGGTCGACAACGCGACCAGTCTTGGGATCAACACACACAGACTGATCATGAAAGTGATGTTTGTGGTGACCATTATGGTCTCTATTTCAACGGCCTTAGTTGGCCCAGTACTGTTCTTTGGTTTGATTGTCGTGGCGTTGACTCGTCAGATATTCAATCACTTTCAACATCAGTTTCTGCTAACCGCAAGCATCGTACTCTCTATCATGATGCTGCTAGGTGGCCAATGGATTGTTGAAGGTTTGTTTGATTTCAACACCACCATTAGCGTGATCATCAATTTCCTTGGTGGTGGTTACTTCCTATATCTCCTTGCAAGAAATAAATTCGATTAAGGGCTTCACTCGTGATTAAAATTAGCGGTTTAAGTAAACAATACAACGACAAATACGTTGTGAAAAACGCTGATGCACTTTTTCCTCAGGGGAAAGTCACCAGTATTATTGGCCCAAATGGCGCAGGGAAAAGTACGCTGCTTTCAATGGCAAGTCGACTGACTGAGAGCGATGCTGGCCAGGTCGTGATTGGTGATAAGCCATTAGAGCAATGGGATACTGCTGAATTAGCAAAGCGCTTATCAGTGCTGCGTCAGTCAAACAACATCAACATGCGCTTCACAGTACGTGAATTGGTGGCATTTGGCCGTTTTCCATACTCTCAAGGCCGATTGACTGATAGGGATAACGAGACCATTGATCGCGCTTTGCATCATTTGGATATAGGTCACCTGCAAGACAGATACATTGACCAACTCTCTGGCGGTCAACGTCAAATGGCCTTCATTGCTATGGTGGTTGCGCAAGACACCGACTATATCTTCCTTGATGAACCACTAAACAACCTCGATATTAAACACTCGGTTGATATCATGACAACGCTTAAAAAGCTTGCTGAGAAGCACAACAAAGCGGTCGTTATTGTGATTCACGATATTAACTTTGCTTCATGCTACTCCGATAATATCGTCGCAATGAAGTTAGGTGAAGTGGTGAAAAGCGGCCGATATGATGAAGTGATTCGTGAGGATGTTTTGAGTGATATCTATGAGATTCCATTCAAGGTTCAAGAGATCGATGGCAACTTAATATCGTTGTACTACCGTTGTTGATGAATAATCCCCACTTTCTCGAAGTGGGGATTTCTTTATATGCAGTTGTAACTAAAATACGACGCTGCACTTTCTTCATGGATTCTTGAACAAACTTAATCTCGCTTTGGGCACTCAAGGGATTGTTCGCGCTTAAGGTATGTTTAGCGATTAAGGTAATCTTTCGCGACTTGCGTTATCGTTGCGATGATATCGGACTCTAATTCAGAGGCCTCTGAAGAGAGATTGTAAAATAGAATACAGTCTTGCTTTAATAAATTAGGGGCTTCAACGACTTCAAGTTTTCTGATCTCTCCGCCCTCAATATAGGGCAGTAAATCAGCTTGATTTGCCACTGTCCAACCTGAGTATTTGAGCTTTTCGACCAGTAAGTGCTTGCAAGAGACTATCTCTAGTTGGCAGCTTACTTGGGTATGCCTTAATTCATTCGACAGGTCATTTTCGCTCACCAATTGAAGCTCGACCCCAAGCTCCGCTATGGTTATTGGCCGCTTTGGCAGAGGAGACGTTGTTGATGTAAATAGCCCTAAATCAAAGGCACCGAGGTTAATGTTACCAACTCCAGACTTAGAGTGGAGGTGACCAAGCCCGGGCATGAGAGCAAGAAAAGCATCTCCCTCTTCTACCGCCTTCAAGCTTGTAGTTCTATCTCTCTGAAGCCAATTAATCACGATATTGCTGTGCTTTTCTCTCACAGAGCGATCAATCAAAGTGAGCATTTGAGCTGGTGTCGAAGAGTCATGGTAGATACTGATTCGACTGAGCTCACCTTTGTAAGCTGAAAAGGCAATGTTCTCAAATTCTAATGATTGACGAGCTAGCAAGCGAGCGCGAGGGTAAAGCCTGTGTGCAATACCAGTGGGTTTTGCTTTCTTACCTTCAATAATAAACAGCTCGACTCCCATGAGATCTTCCAGCGCATTAATACGCTCACGTACCGTAGAACGTGCTTTACCGAGTTGAGTGCTGGCAGCACTAAAACTTTGTCGCTCATATACGGCAGTGAAACAGGTAACTTGCTCAATTGAGATCATGATTTCACCCTTGTACGTTTTAGACGTACATTATGGATTTATATGTTCGAAATTATCACGATATTCTTGCTGCGTACACAAAGACTATTCTTGGAGAGTTTGAACATGAAACCATCATTACTTACCGCGGTTATCGCGAGCACCTTCTCTATCGCAGCGGTTGCAGAAATCAAACCCATGTCGACAGTACCTGCAAAGCCAGCTGATCAAGTCACATTAAGCAACTACACAGAGCACCCCTACAACCATTGGTCGTTTCAAAATATGGGTATTCACCCGGTAGTGATGGTTCCGAGAGACGGTGCGATTAGCGAAATTCCACTGAATTTGAGTCCTGAAGTTGTTGAGCACAAGTTTAAATATGGCGAAAACGAATACACGTTTCGAGACGCTATGATCAATGACTTCACCGACGGATATATCATTATTAAAGATGGCAAAGTCCTACATGAAGAGTATTTTGGTGACTTTGGACATAGAGACAAGCACCTTTGGGCGTCGAGCACCAAATCGCTCGTTGGCCAAGCGCTGGGATTGTTGGTAGAGCAAGGCAAAGTCGATGTGAACGAAAAGGTGAGCAAATATGTGACTGAACTTGCTGGCACTCACTTTGGTGAACAGTCACTGCACACCGTTCTAAACATGACATCTGCACTTAATTACCGTGAAGACTACGTAAATATGGCGCCAGGCGAGGTACATTATGAATATTTCCGTCGCTTAGGGTTTGTGCCAGCGTATGATTTGATGGCTATTGATCCAACCAAAGATGACACGCCACGAGATCTACTTAGTTTTGCAGGCATGTTTGAGCAGGCAGAAGGTTTACCAATCAACAACACCTTTGAATATCACAGCCCAAATGTGGATGTGATTGGGTGGGTGATTGCGCGAGTATCGGGTCAGCCGCTAAACGAATTCATTGCAGACAACATTTGGAATAAGCTTGGCGCTGAGCATGATGCCTTCTTTATGGCTGACATCGGCTATAACCCAATTGCAACAGGCGGATTTAACACAACATTACGCGATTTTGCTCGTGTAGGTTTAGCCATGGTCAATAATGGGCAATACAACGGCGAACAGGTTTTCTCTGAGAAGTGGGTGAAAGATTCGTTTAATGTTGATGAGCAAGATAGAAAAGCCACAAACAACAGTATCTACAAACAGAAAGAGGGCGCAGTGTATGATTCTCATCTAGAGGGGTACAAGAACTTCTTGTGGGTGCATGACTCAGAGAAAAATATCGCGACCTACCGTGGTGTATTTGGTCAGTTCCTCTACATCAACCAAGACAAAAATGTGGTTATAGCGACGTTCTCTTCTGCCGATAGTGCTTCCAATGCAGCCAGAGAAACATCGAAAATTAGGCTCGAAGCCTTTGAGTCACTCGCTCAGTCACTATAATAAATCACAATTGAACTAGGCGATCTTATGATCGCCTTTTTCTTATCTGTCTTTCGGCAAATTAAAGTACAATAAAGTCTATTTTTCTCATTGACCTGTCTATAGCTTTACACTTTATAGTTTGATTATTGAAGACGCCGAGACGTTAAATCGTTGTCGGCGAATACTCATTAATTGGATAGACAGATATGAACATTAGACATGAAACAGAACTAGACTTAAATCACATAGAGTCAATCACTTACCAAGCATTTGAAAATCACCCTCATCATGAACCGGGCGCAAAACCGACCGAGCATCTGATCGTGAGAAGACTGCGAAAAGCAAACGCATTAACGCTTTCGCTTGTTTGCGAGGAAGAGGAACAACTCATCGGACACGTTGCCTTTTCTCCAGTGCTGATTAAAGGAGACGATAGCCGATGGCTAGGTTTAGGCCCAGTATCCGTAGCTCCTTCTCATCAAGGTAAAGGTATTGGAGGTGCTTTGATTCGTGAGGCACTTTCACAAGTTCAAAACTTAGGCTTTGAGGGCGTTGTGTTACTTGGTGAGCCTCAATATTACGGTCGATTCGGCTTCAAAGCACAGCCAAAATTAACGTTATCAGGTGTGCCAGCAGAGTACTTCCTAGCATTGTCATTCAACGGTGAATTCCCTGAGGGCGAAGTGAGCTACCACTCAGCGTTCTTTGGTTGACTTGTCTATAACTTCATAGTTTAAAGTAGTGAACTTAAGCAAAAATGAGCGTAAACCATGTATCAAATATCTGAGCTGGCAAAGCTAGTAGGGCTGTCACGCACTGCGCTGCTTTATTACGAGAAGCAAAACCTTATCTCTGGTCGCCGATTAGAGAACGGGTATCGCGTATACAGCGACAAAGATGTGCAACGTGTGCGTTTGATTCAACAATTGCAGGCTGGTGGTTTAACTCTACAGGAGTGCAAGATTTGTCTTGAGGCTAAGGTAGACAGGCAATTACTTCAGAATCGACTCAGAGCGTTGGATGAAGAGATAGAGCAGAAACAAAAGTCTCGAACCCTATTAGCGGCGATGCTCGGAGAGGGGGACTTAAAGGCATGGCATGAAGGGCTAGATAAGTTGGCTCCAGATGCTCATCTTGATTGGTTAATGAAACAAGGCTTTAGTGAGAAAGAAGCCTTGCGATTGAAATGGTTATCAAAAGATATGAACGAACATGATCTCTATATGGCTGACTTTATGCGTGTATTTGAAACGCTAGAGCGATGGGGACCAGGCAGCGAAGAAGAGACTAAAAAAGCACTGTCTCGAGTACCGACTAAGCCGACTACGATCTTAGAGATAGGTTGTGGTAAAGGATTAGCGACTCAAGTATTGGCAGAACAAACTGAAGCGACGATTACCGCGATTGATAATGAACAGTTAGCACTAGACAGGTTAACCGAACGATTTGAGCAACTCGGCTTGTCTCAGCGTCTCAAGACGGAATGTTCGAGTATGACTGAGTTGCCGTTTGCTAAACGAAGCTTTGATTTAATGTGGGCCGAAGGCAGCGCTTATATCATGGGTGTAGAGAAAGCCCTCTCTGCGTGGCAAGATCTGCTAAGTGACAATGGTTACCTCATGATCAGCGATATGGTTTGGCGCACGGATTCGCCGAGCAAACAATCTATCGACTTTTGGCACCAAGAGTACCCGGATATCCAATTGGTACAAACGCGCATTGAGCAGATGAACAAGGCGGGTTATCAGGTCGTGGACCATTTTCCAATGAGTGAGGAAGCTTGGCTGAACTATTACGGCCCACTAGGCCAAAGAGTCGCTGAGCTTGAGAGCGAAATGGCGGAATCTGCAGCGTTTAAAGATATTAAACATGAAGTTGACTTATGTACGAAGCGTGCTCATGAGTTTGGCTATCACATGTTTGTACTGGCGAAAGGGTGATTTTCTGGATCTGATAGGTAGGCGTTTATTAGTTGAAGATCATCATAATAATGAGCGGACCTTTTGGGTCCGTTTTTTATTGGTACGTACTGGGCTGTTTTCGTTCAGGTTTCTTTTGATAGGTTTTACCTACTAAATCAATAGAAAACTCCAAATTTACCCTTCAGATGATTCGATGCAATATAACCCCAACAGCGCAAGAGAGCGCGAACACAACCGAATTATTGAGAGAGTAAAATCATGATTAACACAGAAATCAAACCATTCAACGCAACGGCATTCAAAAACGGCGAATTTGTAGAAATCACAGAGCAAGACGTGAAAGGT
>NZ_JAHGAJ010000010.1 GCF_030248535.1 Vibrio sp. D404a
ACCCACATTCACCGTCAGTGTATCGGTACCACCTTGGCCGTCAGAAACGATGACCGTAAAGCTGTCGCTGCCGTTGTAGTCGTCATTTGGTGTGTAGGTCCAGTCGCCATTTTCATCGACAGTCACTGAACCATTAGACGGATCGCTGCCTTTTGAGAAGCTAAGCGAATCATTGTCACCGTCTGATGCAGAAAGTGAGCCGCTGACTGGTGTATCTTCGTCGGTCGTTACCGCTACACTGTCACCTAGTGGGTCACCGTTACCATCAACAAGTGTTGGCGCATCGTTAACTGGGGTTACGCCGACGTTGACTGTCAGTGTATCGGTTCCACCTTGGCCGTCAGAAACGATAACGGTAAAGCTATCGCTGCCGTTGTAGTCTTCATTTGGTGTGTAGGTCCAGTCGCCATTTTCATCGACGGTGACAGAACCATTAGACGGATCGCTGCCTTTGGAGAAGCTTAGTGAATCATTGTCGCCATCGGAAGCAGACAGAGAGCCGCTGACTGGGGTATCTTCATCGGTCGTTACGGCAACACTGTCACCTAGTGGGTCATCATTTTCATCTACCAGTGTGGGTGCATCGTTGATTGGATTCACGCCCACATTCACTGTCAATGTATCGGTACCGCCTTGACCATCAGAAACGATAACCGTGAAGCTATCGGTGCCGTTGTAATCTGCGTTTGGCGTGTAAGTCCAGTCGCCGTTTTCATCGACAGTGACAGAACCATTAGAAGGATCGCTACCTTTTGAGAAGCTGAGAGAATCGTTGTCGCCATCAGATGCAGAAAGAGAACCGCTGACTGGCGTATCTTCATCGGTCGTGACCGCAACGCTGTCACCAAGTGGATCACCATTACCATCTACTAATGCTGGTGCGTCGTTAACGGGAGTTACACCGACATTGACTGTCAGTGTATCTGTGCCACCTTGGCCGTCAGAGACAATAACCGTGAAGCTATCGCTGCCGTTGTAATCTGCGTTTGGTGTGTAAGTCCAGTCGCCATTTTCATCGACAGTCACTGAACCATTAGACGGATCGCTGCCTTTTGAGAAGCTAAGCGAATCATTGTCACCGTCTGATGCAGAAAGTGAACCGCTGACTGGGGTATCCTCATCAGTTGTAACGGCAACGCTGTCACCTAGAGGGTCGCCATTGCCATCGACAAGCGTTGGTGCGTCATTAATTGGGGTCACACCGACATTGACGGTCAGTGTGTCTGTACCCCCTTGACCATCAGAAACGATAACTGTAAAGCTATCACTGCCGTTGTAATCTGCGTTTGGTGTGTAGGTCCAGTCGCCATTTTCATCGACAGTCACTGAACCATTAGACGGATCGCTGCCTTTTGCAAAGCTAAGCGAATCATTGTCACCGTCAGATGCAGAAAGAGAGCCGCTAACAGGGGTATCTTCGTCGGTCGTTACAGCAACACTGTCTCCTAATGGATCACCATTCCCATCGACAAGTGTTGGCGCATCGTTAACCGGGGTTACACCCACATTCACCGTCAACGTGTCTGTGCCACCTTGGCCATCAGAGACGATAACCGTGAAGCTATCGCTGCCGTTGTAATCTGCGTTTGGTGTGTAAGTCCAGTCGCCGCTTTCATCGACAGTGACAGAACCATTAGACGGATCGCTGCCTTTTGAGAAGCTAAGCGAGTCATTGTCACCGTCAGATGCAGAAAGTGAGCCGCTGACTGGTGTATCTTCATCGGTCGTTACGGCTACACTGTCACCCAGTGGATCATCATTTTCGTCGACGAGTGTTGGCGGATCGTTAACTGGCGTCATACCCACATTCACCGTCAGTGTATCGGTGCCACCCTGGCCATCAGAAACGATAACGGTAAAGCTGTCGCTGCCGTTGTAATTATTATTTGGTGTATAAGTCCACTCACCGTTTTCATCGACGGTGACAGAGCCGTTAGATGGATCGCTTCCTTTTGAGAAGCTAAGAGAATCATTGTCGTCATCGGACGCAGAAAGAGAGCCACTGATTGGGGTATCTTCGTCGGTCGTTACGGCAACACTATCACCTAGTGGATCACCATTACCATCGACAAGTGTTGGCGCGTCGTTGACCGGGGTAACGTCAACATTAACCGTAATTGTGTCTGTACCGCCTTGTCCATCAGAGACAATGACAGTAAAGCTATCGCTGCCGTTGTAGTCAGCATTCGGTGTGTAAGTCCAACTGCCGTCTTCTTCGAGAACCAGTTGACCGTTCGAAGGAGCTTGACCTTCTGTAAATGTGACCGCGTCACCATCAGCATCTGTTGCTTCTAGTTGGCCACCAACTGACGTATCTTCATCTGTTGTAATTGAAAGACTATCACCAATCAATGAGCCGTCAGATTCAGTAAAGGTAGGCGAGTTGTTTTCAGAGGTAAGTGTACGGTATGCATCTAACAGAGTAAGGCTTTGCGTTTCAGATAGACCGAGAGATTGGAATCCTGTCGTAATGAATTCTGTCTCAGGGATGGTTTCTTCGCCATCACGTTCAACTGTACCGCTGTTTACTAGGCTAGATCCACTTTCACCGGCAGCCGTTGCGAACTCATCGCCCAGCTGAGTCGGGTCAGCACCTTCTTCTAATGCTGCAAAGATATTCGCAATATCAGGGTCGAGCTCTACTTCAACGTCATCTTCGAAACGCTTAGCTGATAAACTTGGTTCTGTAGACTCATTTTGGCTTTCTAAAATCAGATCGCCCGGTTGTAATGCTTCACCGGCTTCTAAAACGCGTACGTTGCCATCTAGGCCTATAACAATACGTTGTCCAGCACCTAGTGCGCCTACTAGGCTTAAAATTGTCATATCCATATTTACCCCTAAACCCACTTTTAAGTGGCGTGTCAAAAAAGCGACACGTAAAAAATGCTAATTAGATAAAATATAACACCTAACCCAATGCAATTCATAGTTCACACTCATTCATTTAACAAAAACATATACAGACTAATGACAAAGATCACACCAAATGATAGTCTTCACACCCTAAACAGCGACATAAGTTATTGTGTTTCTTGAAGATAAAGAATATGGCAACTGGTAAGATTTGTTAAAACAATCGACAAACGGTTTACCAAAATGCTCGCCCAAAATCTTTGCTTCTTGTGGTCAAAGCTAGGCTGAGATCGTTAATTTTTTGGCGCTACATTTATAAACTTGCTGAGCGTTATTGGTTTGCAATTTGGACAGAACGGAGATGTCAGTGAATAGGATTAAAACAGCAACATTAGGGCTTGCTGCACTCATGAGTTTACCTTCAAATGGTCAAACCCTTGAGCAGGCGGTTGCGTTTACTCTTGAGAACAACCCTGAGATAAAAAGCGCGTATAACGAGTACATAAGTAAGCGATATCTCAACGATGCTTCAGGAGGCGCCTACAGGCCCAGTATCGATATCGATGCGGGTATTGGCTATGAACACACTGATCTCGCATCTAACTCAGGTCCAACCGATCTTACTCGAAAAGAAGCTACCTTGACTCTGACTCAATTGATTTGGGATGGCTCGAATACACTGAATGACATCGACCGCACCGCTGCCGATGCCGAATCTGTTCGTTACCAACTTTTGGCCACAGCGCAAGACACAGCTTTAGAGGTGACGAAAGTCTATTTGGATGCAGTAAAGGCCTATGAAGTCCTATCTCTTTCAGAAAGCAACCTTGCGACTCATAAAGACATTTATCGTGACATTAAGAAGCGTGTCGATTCAGGAATAGGCTCTACGGCAGACATGTCCCAAGTCGAAGCTCGTATCGCAAAGGCGCATGGTAATCTGTTGGCTGCACAAAATAATCTCTTCGACACGCACACTCAATTTAAACGTCTGGTTGGGCAAAATCCGTTAGCTTTAACCTTTCCTAGAGCCGATGCCGCAGCGATCCCATATACCATTGATGGCGCACTTGAACTCGCACTTCAAAGTCACCCAGTTATTCAAATTGCCCGTGCTGACGTCGATTCAGCCAAGTTTCAATACAAGCAATCGAAAAGTACGAATTACCCAACCTTATCAGTTGAAGCAGCACAAACATGGCGTGATGACGCAGGCGGTACTGAAGGTAGCAGCGATGAATTCTCGGCAATGCTTCGTTTAAGATACAACCTCTATAACGGCGGTGCCGATCAAGACAGAGCAGAAAGTGCTGCGTACCAACTCAACAAAGCCAAAGACCTAAGAGAAAGCGCATACAGAAATGTAGAAGAGAGTCTAAAGCTGTCTTGGAGTGCACTTGACCTAACAGTTCAACAGAAAGAGTTTTTATCGGATCACGTTGATTCTGCCTCTGACACAGTGATTTCTTATGAGAAGCAGTACCGCATTGGCAAACGTACCCTACTCGATCTGCTCAATACCGAAAACGAGCTGTTCGAAGCAAGAAAGGGATATCTCGATGCTAAATATGACGAGCAATACGCCAAATACCGTGTGATGAACGCCACTGGCAATCTACTAGCAGCATTACGAGTACAAACGCCCGAAGAGTGGCGCGAAGAAGTGGAGTACTAGACCATGAAGACACCAATGATCCTCTCTACCTGTCTATTGGTTATGTCATCTTCGGCTGCCGCTAATCAATTTGACGATGAATACGCTTATCGAGCGACACCAAAACCAGAACAGATTTACGACCTGTTAGACGAAGACAACGATGGCGTGATCAATGCGCGAGACCTATGCCCCGGAACACCTGTTGGTGCAGAGATCGATAATGATGGCTGCGGCTCATATTTCGAATCTTCGGAGCAAAAACAGCTGCATATCTTGTTTGCCAACAATTCGACAGAGATTAATCCAGCCTTCTTAAACCAAATTCGTCAAATGGCGGCATTTTTGAAGCGTTATGAAACCACGACCATTCAATTACAAGGCTATGCAAGTAAGACTGGCAACACTGAGCACAACTTGATGTTGTCTAAAGAACGGGCTGCAAATGTACGAAGAGCGCTGATCAGCAATGGCATTGTTCCCTCTCGAATAAACATTGTTGGCTATGGTGACTCCGCATCTGGTGGAGTTAACCAAGACAACATAAGCCACGCACTTAATCGTAAAGTCGTCGCCTCCGTGGCCGGCTTCAAAGGGCACATCAAAGAAGAGTGGCACATTTTCACTAAGATAGAAAAGTAGCCTTAATATTCCGGTAACTTGAAGGTTAAATACTCTGAAATAAACCATTAAAGAGATAGGTTATCCCATTTCAGCCATGTACCTAAGGCGACGTTAATGGTAACCTTGCCACGTTATCAATATAGAGAACTATTTCATGAGCAAACTAACAGCTGATACTCAAGCAAACCTTGATCTATTCGTTTCTGAATCAAAAGAAACCAAACTTGTATGGGGCCTTCGCAACGAAGAAGGTTGGCTAGCATGTGACTCTACAGAATTTGAAAATAGTGAAGTAATGCCGTTCTGGTCTTCAAAAGAAGATGCTCAGACGCACAACGTGGAAGAGTGGGCTGATTTCGAAGTTCTAGAAATCCCTCTTGATATCTTCGTTGAAGATTGGCTGCTAACACTAGCTGAAGATGGTGTACTAGTGGGCGTTAACTGGAATGCTTCTCTAGAAGGCAAAGAGCTAGAGCCTTCTGACCTAGCTAAGCTGTACATCTAACTAGCTAAGCTAAACATTTAAATCTTAAAGAATGGTCGCTAAATAGCGGCCATTTTTTTATCTGTTACTAGGCAAGCTCCCTCAAGACAGAGAGTTCACTCACACATTTTTAGCACGTTGCCACAGATTATTTGAACCAAGATCAAACTAATTCTAGAATGCTGTTCTTTATCTGAATTAGACCATTCCCAGTGATTCGCCTACTTTCTTTTTTCTTAATGATATTCATTAGTTTACCCTCTCAATCAGGCATTGACGGGGTGAATAGTAATGCTCTAATCAACCATGGCGAAACACCCAATTTAAGTTGGAACAACTTGTACCTTTCGACACTTAGCTCCTCTCCCTCTCGTGCATTAAACATGCTCAAAGCCCGATATGCGAGTGCAGAAAGTGATGGCGAGAAACTCTATATCTCAGCTCTACTCTATGCCTATATGAATCAGCATAACCAACCTTTCTATGGCGGTAGCTCTGGAGATGCGCACTATCAAAAGTTAGAGACACAATTTATTGAAGCTCTGACTTTAGATGGACAAGGTCAGTATCAAGTTGCACAGCAAAGTTTCATCCAATTGCTCAAGCAGATGAAAAAGCAGAACGATGAAACGGGTCGACTGCTGCTCAAATACCAGTTATGTCGCTCTCTCAACGAGCAATCGCGTTACCATCAAGCTAACTACTACTGCTCTATCCTTGAAGCGGAGATTAATGATATCGCCGACCCAGTAGTGCCAAAATCTATCGCTTATCGAGTGATTGCTAACAACCAGTACTTTAGAAGTGATTACCAAGCAGCATTGAATACCTATATGATCTTGGTTGAATCCTTCCCTAAAGGGCAAAACATATCCGGCATCTACAATGATTTAGGCAACCTTTTCAAAGAGATGAAACAGTTTGAAAAGTCGGAACATTACCTAAAGATGGCGCTCGAGTTACGCTCTGAGTCTTCCGAACTGCAACAGGCTCAAGTTCGTCACAGCTTAGCCAAGCTATACATGGCACAAGCTAAGCACGATCTGGCCATTTCTCAATTTCTACAAGCTAAAACGCTACTCCAATCATCCAAACACACATATGGAACGGCAATAACGACACTCGGTTTAGGGCGAGCTTACACTGCAACGAAGCAGTACGATTTAGCTCGGACTTACTTAACCGAATCTTTAAGTGTAGCCACTACTCTCAATAACCAAGTGATGCGCATTCACGCTTATCTTGCCATCAGTGACATGTTCGAAGATCAGCAACTGTTAACAGAGGCACTCGATTATGCTGAGCGCGCATTACAGATCGCACAAAAGGTGAAACGTGAGAGTTACACCGCAGATGCACTCAAACAGTTGTCTGAGTTATATCGCTCTCAACGAGATTACCAAACCGCACTCTCATATTATGAGCAGTATGCTGAGCTACAAATCTCGACTCGCAATACAGATAACCGCTTGGCACTGGAAGCGTTAAGCTTAGCGCACAGCCAATATGAACAAGAATTAGAGAGCTCTGAGTTGCGCAGCCAACTTCATCTCGACCAGCTACAAATAGAGAAAATGCAGCATCAAAAAATGATGTATAACATCATAGTCCTACTGCTTATTGTCGCGGCCAGTTTCACCTTTTACTCAAACAGGAAGATACGTCGCAAAGCCTCTATTGATGCGATGACCCAGGCATACAGCCGTGCTGAGACAATCAAACGAGTTAAAGAGACAAAAGCATCGACACAACCTGACAAGCAGCACATCTTAATTCTTCTCGATCTCGACAACTTTAAGTCCGTCAATGACGAGCATGGTCATCCTACCGGTGATCGCGCATTGGTCCATGTCAGTCATCAAATATCTAAACACCTTAACCGAGGTGAACTATTTGGTCGTCTAGGGGGCGAGGAGTTTCTGGTTCTGCTTAAAGAGACTGATATTGAAGATGTTCGTGAGCGAGTGGAAGAGATTCATTACGCCATCTCGTCGAGCGAATTTCTCTCAGAAACAAAAAAGCCACTCACGATTACTGCAAGTTTCGCCTATTTAGCGACTCAGAAATCATTGAGTGACTTTGATATTCTCTATTCAGTTCTCGACCAAGCGCTCTATCAAGCTAAGAGCAATGGCCGAAACTGCATCATCGATGCGTATAACGACCCTATCGATGCAAGTAGCGCTAGCAATTCACCGATTGTTTACGAACTAACTCAGCCATGATCTGTTCGCGGTTGCCTAGGTAATCATTAAGACCCACTTTACGCAGTTCACACGCTGGACAATCGCCACAACCATCACCAATGACGCCGTTGTAGCAAGTCAGTGTCTTACCACGAACCAACTCAAGTGCATCATACTGGTCAGCCAGAGCCCAAGTTTCCGCTTTGTTTAGCCACATCAGTGGAGTCTTGATATCCAGCTTTTTATCCATGCCCTGCTCTAGTGCAGAATTCATCGCTTTTACAAAGTCATTACGGCAATCTGGGTAGCCAGAGAAATCTGTCTCACATACGCCTGTAATCACCGTTTCCGCACCAATTTGGTACGCGTAAATGCCTGCAAGCGTTAAGAACAAGATATTACGGCCTGGTACAAATGAATTCGGAAGTCCGTTTTCTTGCAGTTCATGCGACACAGGAATGTCATCACGCGTAAGCGAGCTAATTGCAAGCTCATTAAGTAAGGTTACATCCATAACCTTGTGCGCTTTGACCCCAAGCTCTTTTGCTAGGCTCTGCGCAACTTCGATTTCTAATCTATGACGCTGACCATAATCAAAGGTGATTGCATGAACTTCATCATACTCTTTAAGTGCTTGAACCAAACAAGTAGTTGAATCTTGTCCACCACTAAATACAACAACGGCTTTTTTCATTTTTAATCCTTTTCAACAATGTTGATTCTGTGCTTAAGCAATACTCAAATACTTATGCGTTTGAATAGATAAACGCCAATTACGTTCAATACAAGTATCAATACAGAGTTGAGTTGCTCGATCTTTCTGGCTAATCGGTTGCAGCGCAATCACCGTTTGTTCAGAGACATCCGCGCGCTCTAGTAGGTGATCCAATTGGTCAATGTCTTTAGACGTGCCTACCGGATGTTTAATTTCATCGGCACGATGCAGAGCACTGTCTAGAATCTCTAGCTTCGCCTTCATTGCCACTTTAGGTGACACTGTCACCCATGTGTTAGGCGTTGCTTTGATTTCTGATGTACCACTGGTCTCAATCTGACAGCGGCAACCCATTTTTTCAAAGGCTTCAGTTAATGGTACAAGATCATAGATGCACGGCTCACCACCAGTGATGACAATATGTTTAGCATTAAAGCCCTGCTTTACATACTGATCAACAATACCTTGGGCATCAACGGCTGACCAAGTTGGCGAGTCTTCTGTTTTCACCATAATATCGCCAAGAGAGGTTTCATCTTCAGCGAGTGCTTCCCATGTCTGTTTAGTGTCGCACCAAGAGCAACCTACCGGACAGATTTGCAGGCGAACAAACACCGCTGGAACACCAGTAAAGACACCTTCACCCTGAATGGTTTCAAACATTTCATTAATCTTGTACAACTTTCCCTCAGCTCGAATCATTTCGTAAAACAAATTAGGCGGAGACGATAAAGCACTTAAAGGCTTGGGTCAAACAAATGAGTATTACAAAATCCGTTGATCAAATCCCTAGCTTGCTTTTTCGACTTGCCTTATCCTTGCCACAGATATTTTTGTTAGCTTTTTATTTTTAGTAAGTAAGGAACCCCATGTACAAACTGATTGCTCTGGATATGGATGGCACACTATTAAACAGTGAAAAAGTCATCTCACAAGAGAACAAAGATGCGATTGCCAGAGCACGAGCTGCTGGTGTAAAGGTCGTACTTGCGTCAGGTCGCCCTCTAGAAGGAATGCAGAGTAAGCTAGACGAGCTCAACATTAATGGTGAAGATGACTTCGTACTCTTCTACAACGGCTCGATGGTACAGAACGTTTCAAGCAAAGAAGTGATTCATAGCGAGATTAGCCACGGCAAAGCCGCAAAAGAAATCGCGAATATCGCGAACGAGCTTGGTGGCTATGTTCATGCGTTCAGTAAGGTTCATGGTCTAATCACGCCTGAAAACAATGAGTACACAGGCATTGAAGCACGTATCAACGGTCTAGACATTACCGAATACGACTTTGCTCAACTTGAAGATGAGCACGAGATCATCAAAACCATGATTGTTGCAGAGCCAAGCAAACTAACAGAGATCATCGGTAAGCTACCAGAACAATTGAAGTCACAATTTACCATTGTTCAGAGTGCGCCATTCTTCCTTGAGTTCTTGAACCCAAAATCTAACAAGGGTGTGGGCATTGAGGCTATCGCTAACCACTTAGGTATTCATGCAGAGGAAGTGATTTGTATGGGTGACGCTGAAAACGACCACCACATGTTAGAATACGCTGGCCTTGGTATCGCAATGGAAAATGCGATGGATGAGACGAAAAAAATTGCTAGCTACATTACCGCTAGCAATGATGATCACGGCGTAGCAAAAGCAATCGACAAGTTTATCTTCGACAAGTAATCGCTTTGACGTGTTAGAGAAACTCTAAACAACAAAAACGAAAAAGGCTGTCATCACAGCCTTTTCTTTTATCTAAACTCTCTTCCAAGGTAATCGAAACCCGACCACACCAAGTAAGATGAGCAATGGAAAGCGCAAGGTTTCGACAATCAATGACCCGATACCGCTGAACGACACAAAACTACCAGCCCAACTGATCAAACCGTTTGTCATCAATAGCAAGGCGATAACTCCGACAACAATCTTAAAAGAGAACTGCCCTGTTAGTGGCTTAGCGTGAGTGAGTGTCACCAAACAAGCAATGGTCATCAGAACCGCCACCCAAAAACTGAACGTCGGCAGTGGCCAAATTACGGTCAAAACAATCGAAATCACCACCAGCCCCCACCACACCGATCTTGAGCTAAGCAGCTCACTAATATTCACGTCTGGTTTAGCATCCAGTCTCACAATATGCCAAGTGGCTAACCCGCCAAGTACGGCACCCATCATCACATCACTGAAGAAAGCACTACCAGAATAAGCTTTGAACAAGGTAATCCATAACAAACCAATACCAATCCACATCCAAGCTTTCTGATCATCCAGCTTCTTCAGTTTCCACACAGCTAGGCTCGTCAAGCTCACCCAAATTCCAGCTAGCATACTTGGGAAGCTATAACCACTGCTCTCCACCAGCTTTAACGTCGGGAGATAAGCGTGTGGACGCGGCAGGCCAAAACCTTGGTGAGCAATGAGAGTAAGCAAGGTCACAGAGATCAGCGTGAAGCCAAATTTTAACGCGAAGTTACGACCAAAGTGCCACGCAACCAAAGGTAGGATAATGATAAATATCCACGGCTGAGCAAATAGATTCGTCGCCAAAATCGTATTACCGATTAGGCTAGGTAGTGAATTGATTCCATTTTGCAGCATCGTAATTGCACTAAGTTCAGCTTGGTGAATCGCAGGGGCCGCTCCAACCAACTCTGATACATAGGTCACTGGTTGATCTGAGGCACGGCCAAACATCTCGACTATCATTCCCCACTGTTCAGGGTAGCGATATTCACTCGCGTCCAATGTTTGTGGCGCCAACAACATAGCGCGACTCACCTCGACACCGTAATGAGGTGCAAACCAAATCGGTAATTCGAATCCGCCAAGTTCATTCTTGGTATCGTAGCTAATGATCTCTGAATCGGAGATACAATCAAAAATGACTGCCCCATCTGTGTAACCCAGAACGTCACCAACCGTTACAGCTAAGCCAGCCTCTTCCCATGTCTCTCGTTGAGCGGCGACATAGGCAGGCTCACCAGAAACAATCGTACCGCCCGGAAGTGACAGTTGCCCTGTAATGAGTTCATCAACCAAAACGATTTGGTCATCAGCACGGACTAGGCAAAGCGCACCCGCTAAGTTGTCCGGCAATTGCTCTTGTGCGGACGCATTGGTCACACCTAAAATAGAAACCAATAAAACGAGAAAGAATCGATATAACAACGAAAGTACCTACAAAACCAAAAACAGATAAAAATAGTAACGAAATGAACGCAGTGTAATAGAGTGGCTCTTTAAGCGCAGCCTAGCTTTTAACCAATGACTTTCTCCACCATTGAATGTGCGGTATGAACCCCATTTTTTGATAGAAGTGCTTGGCATTGCCGTTGAAATCCCATACCTCGACGAACACCTGTTGCACTCCGTAATCGTCAAACGTGCTCTCTAGCTTATTGAAGAGCTTCTCTGCGATTGACTGGTTACGGTAATCAGGCAACACAAACAGCTCATCGATACTACCCATCTGCACAGGTTTACTCACCGTAGACACCAACTCACAGAAGTGTCCCGTGACAAAGCCAACAATCAACTGCCCTTTGACGGCGACGTAAACCAAGCATTGAGGGTCATCAAGATACCGAGCGATACTCTTTTCCTGTTCAATTTCTTGTGCCGTTTTAAAGTGCTCAGGGCTAGCCAGATGATGAAAATGGTGGAGGTCGAACATCATCTCGTTCAGCTGCTCAAGGTCAGAATTTTGCGCAGCTCTCAATGTTAGGCTCATGGTGTAGCGTCTTCTTTTATTTCACAAAATATCACTATAGCCTAGTTTACTTGCGCCGGGCATCGTTACAAGCCCAGATCCTCACTTAGAGTACGATATTCAACATTGCACTCGTGCTTTTTCATCGGTGAAGGGATTGAAATAGACAACTAAAAAGAAAACCGCCTAATGTTTATTATTAGACGGTTTAGTTTGAAGCGGGATCTCATCATGACGGTAAAGCTATGTCTCCTTAGAGAGTCGCGTCTCGATCTCTTTTAAGCTGGATGGATCATCGATAGTTGAAGGCACCACATACTGCTCACCATCAGCTATCTGGCGTATCGTTTTACGCAAGATCTTACCCGAACGAGTTTTCGGTAAGCGCTCAACCACCAGCGCTTGTTTAAAGCAAGCTACCGCACCGATTTCGTCACGCACCTTACCGACCAGCTCACCTTGAAGCTCAATATCGTCGACTCTCACGCCATCTTTGAGTACCACTAATCCAAGCGGAAGCTGCCCTTTCAAGTCATCGTGAATTCCCACAACCGCACATTCAGCAATAGCAGGATGACCACCGACAATTTCTTCCATTTCACCGGTCGACAATCTATGACCTGCAACGTTAATCACATCGTCGATACGTCCCATAATGAACAGGTAACCTTCTTCATCTAGGTACCCTCCATCGCCCGACACGTAATAACCGGGAAACTGACTCAAATAGCCCGTTTCGAAGCGATCATGGTTGCGCCAAACCGTAGGCAAGCAACCGGGAGGCAGAGGACGCTTAATCGCAACAAAGCCTTGTTGGTTTGGTTGAGTCCTTTCTCCTAACTCATCAAGGATCTCGACTTGATAACCCGGAACAGGTTTAGTCGCTGAACCAGCTTTCACAGGCATCAGCTCTAAACCGGTCGGATTACCCGCTATCGCCCAGCCTGTCTCGGTCTGCCACCAATGATCGACAACCGGTTTAGCCGTTTTACTTTCAACCCATTCTAGGGTTGGTGGGTCTAAACGCTCACCGGCCATAAAAATGGTATCGAGCTTTGATAGGTCATATTGCTTGAGACATCCACCCTCTGGGTCTTCCTTCTTGATAGCGCGAAATGCCGTGGGAGCAGAAAACAGAACATTCACTGAATACTCTTCACAGACTCGCCAAAATGCACCCGGATCGGGCGTGCGAACTGGCTTGCCTTCAAACAAAATCGTTGTACAGCCGTGAATCAAAGGGGCATAGACAATGTAAGAGTGACCAACGACCCAACCAACATCCGATGCTGCCCAGAAAACACCATCTTGAGGCATGTTGTAGATAGTGCTCATCGAGTACTTCATCGCAACCGCATGCCCACCATTATCACGCACAACCCCTTTCGGTTTGCCCGTGGTGCCTGAGGTATACAAGATATAAAGTGGGTCAGTCGCTAACACAGGTACACATGCATGCGGCAACGCCTGTTCCATCTGCTGTTGCCAATCAAGATCGCGCTCGTTATTCAGATCAGCGGGACATTCAGGTCTCTGAAGCACCAGTACATTTTGTGGTTTCCAGCGACTATCCATGATTGCTCTATCAACCAGTGGCTTGTACGGAATAACTTTATTGATTTCGATACCACAGGAAGCCGTGATCAACACTTTGGGCTCTGCATCCTCGATACGCACCGCCAGCTCATGAGGAGCAAAACCACCAAATACCACTGAGTGAATCGCACCGAGTCTCGCACAAGCAAGCATCGCCATTGCTGCTTCCGGAATCATTGGCATGTAGATAACCACACGGTCGCCTTTCTCAACGCCTTGCGCCGCGAGTAACCCAGCCACTTTTGCGACTTGGTCGCGTAACTCCACATAGCTGTAGCGCTGTTTTATGCCAGTTACAGGTGAATCATATATCAATGCAGTGGTGTCACCTCGCCCTTGCTCACAATGATAATCAAGTGCAAGCCAGCAGGTATTCATCACGCCATCCGCAAACCAGCGCTCGATACCATTGTCATCTTTCTCTAAAATTCGGGTAGGTTCTTCAAACCAGTCAATACATTGAGCTTGGCTCTGCCAGTATTGCTCAGGGTTACGCGTCGCAAAATCATAAGCAGCTTGGTAAGCACCTGTTTGCGTCGCGCTTTGGTTTGAAGTTTCAATTGATTGCTTTTTTTGCTCTAGTGTAGAAGACATAACGCCTCCTCCTTGAATTCGTCAGAAAACGATCAGCCGTATACTCGGCTTGTTGACCTTTTGTCCTTACGTGTTATTTCCCGTATTGAATAGCCTATTCGGGTCTAAGCACAGCCAATGTAGTAATAAACAGATCGTGCCATGACCCAAGCATTTACAATGGGCAAGGCACGCGCACTAACCCTTCCATCAGGATCCGAGCGCTTCTGCTCATCATGGCTTTCTCTACCGCCCACCCTTTAGGGGTTAACGAAGCACCAGCTCCCACTTTTAATGTTCCAGAAGGGTGTCCAAAGGTCGTAAAATCGCGTTCACCACCGCCTGCAGCGCGATTAACCAGTGTTCCGGATATCGCAGCGGCCGACGCAATGGCAACGGCTGCCGTTCCCATCATGGCGTGGTGCAGTTTGCCCATGGACAGCGCTCGAACCAAGACGTCAATCTCAGCCTCTTCCACCATCTTCCCACTCGATGTTTTATACGGTTTTGGTGGCGATACAAACGCTACCTTCGGCGTGTGCTGACGCGTTTGCGCCTCACTGATATCCTCAATCAAGCCCATGGCAACAGCGCCATGTGCTCGAATCGACTCGAATAGTGCCAACGCTTTCGCATCAGAATTTATATCATCTTGCAGTTCAGTACCCGTGTAACCCAGTACCGAAGCGTCGACGAAAATGGTTGGGATCCCCGCGTTGATCAAACTCACTTCAATGCAACCTAACTCGGGTACATCAAGCCAATCGACCGCTTGTCCCGTTGGTAATACACTGCCAGCCTCACCAGCAGGCTCCATGAAATCGACTTGGATCTCTGCAGCAGGAAAAGTCACGCCATCCAACTCAAAATCACCGACCTCTTGAACTTGACCATCAATCATTGGTACATGGACAATAATCGTCTTCTCGATATTGGCTTGCCAAACCCGAACTTCAACAACGCCATTCATTGGGACTCGTTCAGGATCAATAAGACCAGCATGAATAGCATAAGGCCCGATAGCAGCTGATAAGTTTCCACAGTTACCGCTCCAATCGACAAAGGGTTTATCAATTGCAACCTGACCAAATAGATAATCGACATCGTGACCGGGTTGCTCACTCTTAGATGCAATCACAATCTTACTGGTACTGGATGTCGCTCCTCCCATACCGTCTGTCTGTTTGCCATAAGGATCTGGGCTACCAATAACGCGCATCAGTAACTTGTCTCGATACTCACCGGGCGTTTGCGCACGCTCTGGCAGGTCAACAAGATTAAAGAAAACACCTTTACTAGTGCCGCCTCGCATGTAGGTGGCCGCAATTTTCAATTGATGAATACTCATAATGCCTCCCTACTGAGCCAAAAAGTCTTTGGCAAAGCGTTGAAGTACGCCGCCAGCTTGATAGACATGCACTTCGTCTTCGGTATCCAGACGACAAGTCACTGCCACATCCATTCGGCTACTATCCTGACGTGTAATAACCAACGCGAGATCAGCGCCTGGTGTGATATCTCCATGGACATCAAACAGTTCTGTGCCATCTAGCTTGAGCGTATTGCGATTTTCCCCTGCTTTAAATTGCAGTGGCAGCACGCCCATGCCGACTAGGTTGGTGCGGTGGATACGCTCAAAACCTTCAGCAACAATCGCTTCTACACCCGCCAAGCGAACACCTTTAGCAGCCCAATCTCGAGAAGAGCCTTGACCATAGTCGGCCCCAGCAATCACGACCAGCGGTTGCTTTCTGTCCATGTAGGTTTCGATTGCTTCCCACATGCGCGTTACCTTGCCTTCAGGTTCGACACGAGCAAGTGAGCCTTGTACCACTTTGCCATTTTCTTGGACCATCTCATTAAAGAGCTTAGGGTTAGCAAAGGTGGCACGTTGAGCGGTTAAGTGATCGCCTCGGTGAGTCGCGTAAGAGTTAAAGTCCTCTTCTGGCACATCCATTTTGGCTAGGTATTCACCGGCTGCGCTGCTCGCAAGAATCGCATTAGACGGAGAAAGGTGATCCGTGGTGATGTTGTCACCCAGAATTGCCAGTGGTCGCATTCCTTTCAGCGAACGCTCCCCTGCCAAAGCCCCTTCCCAATAAGGAGGGCGGCGGATGTAGGTACTCTTCGGGCGCCAATCGTAAAGAGGCTCACTGGCAGACAGCCCTTCATCCAACTTAAACATTTGAATGTAGATGTCGTTAAACTGCTGTGGTTTCACATGCTGCGCTACAACTGCATCGATCTCTTCGTCACTTGGCCATAAGTCGCTCAAATAGATCGGATTGCCCGACGCGTCATTGCCGAGGCTGTGCTTCTCAATATCAAAGCGCATTGTCCCTGCAAGCGCATAAGCCACAACAAGTGGAGGAGATGCAAGAAACGCTTGCTTGGCATAAGGGTGGATGCGACCATCGAAGTTTCGATTTCCAGATAGCACCGCTGTGGTATACAGATCTCTGTCGATGATTTCTTGTTGAATCTTAGGATCTAGCGCGCCACTCATACCATTACAGGTAGTACAGGCATAGCCGACAATACCGAAACCCAGCGTTTCAAGTTCATCTAAGAGGCCTGCCGATTCAAGGTAAAGCTTGGCCACTTTCGACCCCGGAGCAAACGAGGTTTTCACCCACGGTTTACGAACAAGCCCCAACTGATTGGCTTTTTTAGCGACTAAGCCCGCTGCAACCACATTTCTTGGGTTACTGGTATTGGTACAAGACGTAATAGCAGCAATAATCACTGCGCCATCTGGCATTTGACCGTCATCCCTCGCATTCAGCTCTTCATGGCTGATTCCTTGTTGCTGTAACTCAGAAGTAGGTAGTCGACGATGAGGGTTAGACGGGCCAGCAAGATTTCGCTCAACCTGAGACAAATCAAACTCAAGCACACGCTCATATTTCGCTGAAGTCATATCATCAGCCCAAAGCCCAACTTGCTTAGCATAGCGCTCTACCAAATCGACTTGCTCTGGCTCACGACCCGTTAGCTTGAGATACTGAATGGTCTGCTCATCGATGTAGAACATACCCGCAGTGGCGCCATATTCCGGTGTCATGTTAGAGATCGTGGCACGGTCGCCAATAGAAAGAGCACGAGCACCTTCGCCAAAGAACTCTAGGTAACTAGAAACAACGCGCTCTTGACGCAAGAACTCGGTAATTGCCAACACAATATCGGTGGCGGTGATCCCCTCTTGGCGCTGACCAGTGAGCTTAACACCCACAATATCAGGCAAACGCATCATTGATGGTCGACCCAGCATCACGGTTTCAGCTTCTAGTCCGCCAACGCCAATCGCGATAACGCCCAGAGCATCAACGTGAGGAGTATGGCTATCGGTACCGACACACGTATCTGGATACGCAAGCCCGTTTTTGTTTTGAATAACTGGCGACATCTTCTCAAGGTTGATCTGGTGCATGATCCCGTTACCTGCGGGAATTACATTGACGTTTTTAAAGGCCGTTTTACACCACTCGATAAAATGGAAGCGGTCTTCATTACGGCGCTCCTCAATTGCACGGTTTTTATCAAAAGCGTTATTTTCAAAGCCAGCGTGTTCAACAGCCAATGAGTGGTCAACAATCAGTTGTGTCTCAACTACAGGGTTTACTTTGGCTGGATCGCCGCCCTGATCCGCAATTGCATCTCTCAAGCCGGCGAGATCAACCAATGCGGTTTGGCCAAGGATGTCGTGACAAACAACGCGAGCAGGATACCAAGGGAAATCACGCTCTCGTTTTCTTTCGATGATCTGCTCTAGGCTGGCTTGTAGTGAATCGATATCACAACGTCTTAGAATCTGCTCGGCCAGCACTTTAGAGGTGTAAGGTAAGGTATCGTAACTACCGGGAGCAAGTTGCTCAACCGCGTCACGTACGTCATAAAATTCAAGGTTAGTTCCCGGCAACACTTTTCGAAACTGATTTCGATACTGCTCACGGTCTTGGGTATATTCGGTCATAATCGCCCCTCCATATTGGGCGTAACTTCACTGCTCGATAAAGGTGGATGACGCCTAGATAGAACCAAACGACATCCATTACCGACAGAGCAATCACTCTGTCTATCGTCACAGTTAACGCAAATGGATAGGCAACCACTCTTGGTGCTCAGGGCCAGTGTAGTCAGCACTTGGGCGAATAATTCGGTTGTTGGCTCTCTGCTCAAACACATGTGCAGCCCAGCCAGTTAAACGGCTCATCACAAAGATCGGAGTGAACAGCTTAGTTGGGATATCCATGAAGTGATACGCCGAAGCATGGAAGAAGTCCGCATTACAGAATAAGCCTTTCTCGCGCTTCATGACTGACTCTACGCGCTCAGACACGGTATAGAGTTTTGTGTCACCTACTTCTTCAGAGAGCGCTTTAGACCATTGTTTAATCAGAGCATTACGTGGGTCGCTTTCGCGGTAGATAGCGTGACCAAAACCCATGATTTTGTCTTTATTGGCAAGCATCTGCATGATATTGGATTCAGCTTCCTCTGGTGTCTGCCAATCTTGAATCATCTCCATCGCAGCTTCATTCGCACCACCATGCAGAGGCCCTCGCAACGTACCAATCGCTGCGGTCACACAAGAGTGAATATCGGACAAGGTCGAAGCACAAACACGTGCCGCAAATGTTGAAGCATTAAACTCATGCTCAGCGTAAAGGATAAGTGAACAATGCATCACCTGCTTATGTAGCTCAGTTGGAGTTTCGTCGGTTAGCATTTTCAAGAAGTAACCGCCGATACACGCCTCGCTGTGATCTTCAGTATCCACTCTTACGCCATCGTGACTAAAGCGATACCAGTAACAAATGATGGCTGGGAACAACGCAAGCATTCGCTCTGTAGCATTAAGCTGTTGAGTAAAATCTGTCTCTTGTTCGATATTTCCCAGCATGGAACAACCCGTGCGCATCACATCCATTGGGTGGGCATCCGCAGGGATCAGCTCTAGCGCTGCTTTTAATGAATCAGGTAAGCCGCGTAAGCCAACAAGCTTAGTCTTGTAATCATCAAGCTCTTTCGCATTCGGTAGGTGACCTCTAAGCAGCAGGTACGCCACTTCTTCAAACTGGGCATTATTGGCAAGGTCTGTAATGTCGTAACCGCGGTAAGTCAGGCCTGTACCCGATTTACCTACAGTACACAAAGCGGTCTCGCCTGCACTTTGGCCTCGAAGACCCGCGCCGCCGAGCGGTGCCTTAGCTGGTGCTTTCTCTTCGACACTTGCTTTGTTGCTCAATGTAGTGGTCATGATGAACTCCTTCTCTGTGTTAGCTGCCTGCACTCTTTGGTGCGTTTTTGATTCAGTCCTAAGCGCATATTTCATCCAAAATATAGAGTCACTTGGCTGTTAAAGGTCGAACTAACCGTTTCACGTTATTGGATTAAGTATTCTTAATTTTTCTTTAAATTCGTTATTTCTAATTACGTTACTGAGCCGCTCTATTAGCTCTCGTCACTCGCAAACAGCTGATCGAGCTTATTCTCGTAATCGTGGTAATTTAGGTGCTGGTAAAGCTCTTTACGTGTCTGCATTGAATCAAGCAGCGCCTCTTGATTGCCTTCGACTAACAAGTGCTTGTAGACGTTTTCTGCCGCTTTATTCATCGCTCTAAAGGCGCTCAACGGGTAAAGAACCATGTCGACATGAGCCTCTGCCAGTTCTTTGCAGTTGTATAAGGGTGTCTGACCAAACTCAGTAATATTGGCCAAGATCGGAATATGGCGGCCTATTGCCGATTGCAGCGCTGTTGAGAACTTCACGTATTGATCAAGCTGATTCATCGCTTCAGGGAAGATCATGTCTGCACCTGCTTCAACACATGCAATCGCGCGTTCAATAGCACTATCGATGCCTTCAACGGCCAAAGCGTCTGTTCTCGCCATGATCACAAAGTCACTGTCTACCCTTGCATCGGCCGCTGCTTTTACTCGGTCGACCATCTCAGCTTGGCTCACAATGGCTTTGTTTGGGCGGTGACCACAGCGCTTCTGCGCCACTTGATCTTCCATGTGAACCGCCGCGGCTCCTGCTTTTTCCATCGCTTTGATAGTACGAGCGATATTGAATGCCCCGCCAAAACCAGTATCAATGTCGACCAACAGTGGCAGGTCACAGGCGTTTGTAATACGCTCTACATCCACCAGCACGTCGTGTAATGTAGTGATACCTAAATCTGGTAGTCCGTAAGACGCATTGGCAATACCACCTCCTGACAAATAGATAGCCTGATGCCCTAGGTTTTTCGCCATCATGGCGCAATAAGGGTTAATGGTTCCGACGATCTGCAGCGGATGGTTGTTTGCAACCGCTTCACGAAACTTAGCTCCTGGCGATAGATTCATGATTTCTCTCCCTGATGTGTTCGATTTCTGTTGGTGTTACTGCGAACTGGTGCAGTCACCACGATTTAATTAGTCACTCTAGGTTCGCTCTATTTATTGAGCGTCCTGTTTAACTTGCAATCGCTGCTCGATAAGGCGGCGACTGCCTGATATATGTCGTCTCATCAACATTTCTGCTAACTCTTCATCTCGCTGACTGATTGCTTGCAGAATAAACTTGTGTTCGTTGAGTGCTTCAATAGGGCGTGATTGAGCGCGAGGAGATTGGTAACGATACATGCGTAATAGATGGTACAGCTCGTCACACAACAGAGACTCTAGCTTGCTGTTGCGGCTGGCTTTAATGATTCGATAGTGGAAATCAAAGTCGCCATGCTGATGGAAGTAGGAAGCACCATCGACTTGGTCAATGTGCTTTGAGTGGGTCAGTAGCAGCCCTTCTAAACCCATCAACTCTTCGGCTGTGATGTATCGAGCCGCCAATCTCGCTGCCATACCCTCAAGCGCTTCTCGCACGGAATAGAGCTCGATAAGCTTCTCTTCGCAAAGAGTAATTACGCGAGCACCAACATGAGGAATACGTTCAATCAGCCCAAGCCCTTCCACTCTCATCATCGCTTCACGCAATGGCCCTCGGCTGACCTCAAATCGCTTAGCCAACTCCGGCTCGGAGATTTTTGCGCCCGGCTCAAGTTCACCACTGACAATTGCTTCTATCAGATACTCGGTCAGGCTGGCTGACTTAGTATGCTCTTTGTCGCCCCCTTTTAACTTAGGGTCATCATTAAACAAGGTATTTACTGCTATCGTTGCCATCTTCTTTCCACCCTAATTCTTTGTTCTTTCTTTGATGATTTCACTTCAACCTAGGCTTATGTGTTAACAATCATTCAACATTGATGACAAAATAACCTGCAAAGCTGTCAACAATCAAGCATATTGTCGACAATTTAGACTAAGGTATAGGTTCATCGATAATGAACAACCACCTATAAAAACCAACCAGAACATAGTTAAAATGTTGATTATTAATAATTAATTTTGATAAACCATTAGATTTAGCGATTAACGGCAACAAATTACAGTGTCGACAATGTTGTAAGGATGCCATTTTAAGGAATCGGACTGTCAACAAAAGCAATCATTGAACGGCCTGAGAAGAATATGAATGGGTAAAATAGGAAAACGAAAACAAAAAGGCGCACCCTTGGGTTCGCCTTTCGTTCTAAAGTCTGAACTAATTCATCTGAAGTTTTACACCGCTTTTAGCAGCGCCTCCTTCTCTAAGTACTTAGAGATATCAACCTCATCGTTCTGCTCAGGTTTGAGATACTCTTGAGCGTATCGAACATGGGTACCACTGGTTAAGAACAACCTAAACAGATCCAGATCTAAGTGCTCGTCTAACGCCATCTTATACATGATATCCACCGCTACACTGATAGGCTTGGCCTTCTTATAGGGTCTATCTGCGGCCGTGAGCGCTTCAAAAATATCTGAGATCACTAGGATGCGTTCTGGTATTGAAAGATCATCAGCAGTCAGCTTGCGCGGGTAGCCTGTTCCTTTTAGAGTTTCATGGTGCGTTGACGCATAGCGTGGCACACGGCTGAGCTCTTCAGGGAACGGTAGGTTCTCTAGCATCTTAATGGTGCTGATCATGTGTTCATTAATCTTGAAGCGGTCTTCTGCCGTCAGCGTGCCACGCGCAATGCTGAGGTTATATACCTCTCCTTGATTGTACAGATGCTCTGGCACATCCATATTAATGCCATGCTGCGGGTCAAACTCAATAGGGCGATCGCGTTTAACAATGTGCTCCGGTTTATCCGACAACAGTTTTTCTGTCGCAGGTAAGCTGCTACTGCTCTGTTTGTTCAGCTCTTCAACCGGTGAAAGACCAAGGTTGTCATCGAAATGACGTGTCCAAGTAATTTCAGCTATTTGTTTAATGCGTTCGACCTTGTCTGAACTCATGAACTCGCCACCAACATTAGAAGTCGCAATGAACGTGAAATCATCTTGCAGTTGAGCCTGAGCCGCTTTGAGCTTAGCGTCAATTTCTTCTCTGCTCAGTTGACCTTCCAATTGCTGCGTTAGCGCCTCTATCTGAGCATCACGCCACAGAACTTCGAATCGCGTTCTTACTTCGTGGATACGGTTATAGTTCGCTTCTAGCTTAGAGCCTTTGTCGACAATGTGCTCTGGTGTTGTGATCTTACCGCAATCATGAAGCCAAGCTGCGATTCTGAACTCTCGGCGTTCATCATCGTTATTAAACTTGAACGACTTGAATTGCCCACTCTGACACTGTTCTGCCGCCTCCGCCAACATCAGCCCTAGCTCAGGTACACGATTACAGTGCCCTGCCGTATAAGCAGACTTATCATCGATTGCTTGTGCAATAAGCTTAATAAAGGCTTCGACAAACGCTTCTTGTGCTTCTTCATGACGTTTTATCTCTTTCGACATATCAACAATCGCCGTTGATAGTTCGTCGATCTCTGAGATGCGTGTGTTAACCGATTTCACATCATCATAGTGACGCTCTTTAATCAGATCCGTTTGTGCTATCAGCGTGGTGATTGGATTAACAATCGGAGAGCCAAAACGCCATGCCAATGGTAATAGGCCGAACAGGAAAACACCGGTGATCAAGACAGATTTGGTCACCTTATCCATCACCTGTGCTAACACCACGCTTTCAGGAATTAGAACCGCGAAGTATTCACCATCGCCTTGAGAGCGCGTTGGCGTAATGTAGATGTATTTGTCGATACCTGAAACGTTGCGTTTCACTAGCTGTCCATGAAGTGCGTCGGTATGAGCAAATTCATACAACTCTAGGTAAGGAACTCGGCGCATATCCTCTTTGGCAATTTTTCTGTTTGGGTTTAACCATTTATTATCAAGGTAGCTGCGCTGCTCCTCACTAATATTCGCTATACCTAAGTTAATGATCTCAACGACATCTTGGTCACCTTTCTGCATCAAAATATGATAATTAGATGGGAAGTGCTCCACCAGCTCAGAGATCTCCTCATTAAGCTTCATATCGACTAAGAAATACTGTTGAATTGCGGACTTCAAAATCGCAGAGCTATCCAAGAAACCATCCACTTCGCCTGCCTTTAAAGCATTAACACTGTCGTTGATATTGGAAAACTCAACCAAATCAATTTGTGGGAATCGAGCTCTAAATTCAGGGATGATCGACCAACCCGATAGAATCGCCAAACGCTTGCCATTGAACTCATTCAAAGATTCAACTTTCCCAAAACCTTTGTTGGCTACGATAGCGAAAGGCAGTTGGTAAATTGGATCACTAAACGCCCCTGTCGCGTAACCTTGATTATTGTTCTGCAGTGAATGAAGCACATCGAGAGATCCATCCGTGTACTGCTGCAATAACTCATTCCAAGTAAAGCCGTTAATGAACTCGAATTTTAAACCCGTAGAGCGAGACAGCTCTTTAAGTAGGTCAATTGCGTAGCCTCTTGGCTCGCCCGAAATAGCGTAATCCATTGGGCCCCAAGCGGTTTGGTTAGAGACTTTTAATGAGCGTGTGTTCTCAACAAGCTGATGCTGCTCCGCTGTCAATTCTAACTTTGCTGCGGGTGGCATTTCGTCTGAAAAATCGGGCGCTAAGTTGGTCGCGGTAACTTCCCCATTGCGACGGAACACAAACGCTTCCACTCCGGTGCTGGCTCCTGAACTGGCCAATATGCCTTTCATTTTGTCTGACAGAGACGACAGTAAGACATCAACACCTAAAACAAGTTGGTGGTCCGGTAACTCTACCGAGAATGTTTGACCGGTGATTTTTAGGTGTTGGAAAAGATAAGGTTCCGTTTTGCTGACACTTTCTGTCGCACTCTCAAACCAAGGGCGTTGCGTAGGAAAGTAGTTACTGTTTTCAGAAATTTGATGACGAAGGTTGAAGTTTTCATCCAAGAAATGAGTTTGTTTAACACGCTTCTCGCCTTGGTCGAAAATTCGAATTAACACCCAACGGTCTTGAGGCGCTGCATTGATTTTTTCGCGAACAATTGGAGAAGACTCAAGGTTAATCAGCTGGAAAAAGTTATCGTCTTGTTGCCCTAAGTAGACACTGTAGATTTGTGCGTTATTTGAAAGTACATCCGCAAAGATCTTCTTTAACGTCTCTTCATCAAGCTGCTCATCGGTCGCCCTTAATATCGACGCCAACAACCCTGTGGTATAGCTGCTCTCCCCATCCGAGCTTTTAACATAATCACTAATGTTATTTGCGATGATGGAATACTTGGTTAACGTATTCTCGGTAGCGAGTTTATTGTTGAAGTAATACTGCAAAGAGATCGCCAATATTGCGGTAATGATAGTAGCCAAGATAAACATGCCACCCACCGTAAACCGAATAGAGAACTTCTTCTCCGCCCTGTAGACTTTATCCATATAGTCTGACATCCGTGTTGATAATTATAATTAAAATACCGCCCTAGCAGAATTCCATACGATATATACCTATCAGCTCAATTACAATCCTTCAATTGAGTTTTTTCACAATAACAATCAGGTCTCCGTTAACACCTCAACTCCACACTACTTTTCAATTCATATATTGTTCGATATCAACATGATCTATTTGTTCTGGTTTCAAATGCATATTCGCGTATTTAAGATGCGTACCACTGGTCAAAAATAGGCGGAATAATTCAATATCGATATGCTCATCAAGCGCCATTTTGTGCATGATGTTTACCGCTACGCTGATAGGCTTCGCCTTACGATAAGGACGGTCTGAAGCTGTAAGCGCTTCAAAAATATCGGAGATAACAAGAACACGCTCCGGTATTGATAGATCATCAGCGGTCAATTGACGCGGATACCCTGTTCCCTTCAACGTTTCATGATGCGTCGATGCGTAGCGCGGGACACGACTCAGCTCTTTAGGGAAAGGAAGGTTCTCGAGCATCTTAATGGTGCTGATCATGTGCTCATTAATCTTAAAGCGATCTTCTGTCGTCAATGTACCTCTCGCAATCGACAGGTTATAAACCTCACCAAGATTATATTGATGTTCAGGAACCGACATCCGAATCCCTAGTTTAGGATCGTACTCCGTCGTTCTCTCCCTTGGGATGATATGTTCAGGTTTATCCGACAGCAGTTTCTCTTGAGCTGGCAGCGTTGTTGTCGTATTGCTTAGAGCAAGCTCTTCAACTGGAGACAATCCCAGTCGATCGTCAAAATGGCGATACCAGACTTTATCGGCAATCTGACGAATGCGCTCAACCTTTTCGTCACTCATGAATTCACCGCCGACATTCGATGTTGCAATGAATTCAAAGTCTTCGATGAGTGTTTTCTGGATTAAAGATAGCTCTTTATCACTCTCTTGTTTGGTTTGCTGTTTAGAGAGCTGTTTCTCTAGTGCTTGAATCTCCGCATCACGCCATAGCACCTCAAAGCGCATTCTAATTTCGTGGATACGGTTATAATTCGCTTCAAGCTTGGTGCCCTTGTCTACAATGTGTTCAGGCGTGGTGATCTTTCCGCAATCATGCAGCCAAGCCGCAATTCTGAACTCACGTCTTTCATCATTGTTAGCAAATTTGAAGTCTTTGAATAATGGCTCTTGTGACGCTTCAACAGCCTCAGCTAGCATCATGCCTAGCTCTGGTACTCGATTACAGTGACCCGCGGTGTATGGAGACTTATCATCGATCGCTTGTGCAATGAGTTTAATGAAGGCTTCAACAAACTCTTCTTGAGTCTTCTCGTGATCCTTTATCTCTCGCGCCATATCCTTCACAGACAGAGAAAGATCCCACACCTCTTTAATTCGAGTTTCGACCAGTGCTACGTCATCATAATTACGCTGTTTAATCTTAAGCGTCTCTTTTCTTAGCTGATGAATCGGCCTTACGATTGGCGCACCAAATATCCACGCAGCAGGCAGCGTCAGTCCCATCAATAAAACCGTAATGCCAATCGAGGTTAACACTCGTTCATGAACCGTTTGGTAAATCTCTTGCTCAGGAATGACCACGGCAAAATATTCTGAGTAGTGTTCCCCTGTTTCTATCTTTCGCAGATAGAGATGCTTGTACTCGCCATCAAGCTGTATTCGCTTCATTTCCCCTTGCAAAGTTGCCGCAGGTATTAACTCATAAAGCTCGGTATAGGGAACCGTTGTGTCGCTCTCTATTGCATCATGATGAAACCACTTCGCTTCCAGTGCCGACTTCTGCTCTGGCGTAATGTTATTTAGCGCCATATTGATGATCGGTAGTAACGCTTGGTGTTCATCGCTCAAAACCAGGTGAAAGTCGCTGGCATAATCTTGTTGGAGATCCACTAACTCAATGCTGTTATGCAGTCCGGAATGGAAGAATCTCTCTAATGCGAAATCTAATACGGGTTTAACGTCTAATACGGCATCACACTGGTTGCTCTCGACACAATCAAACGCCAGTTTTAGGCTAGAGAAAGGAACCAGATCGATATTCGGGTATTGTTGCTTGAGTTTCTCAATGATCGACCAGCCCGAGAGAATGGCGACTTTTTTACCCGTCAGCGCCTCATAGGTACTGATATTAGAATCGTCAGCTCGTGTGACTACAGAGAAAGGCAATTGATATAGCGGTGCACTGAAATGCCCATTCAAACCGTTTGTGTCAGATTTTAATGTCGAGTGCAGCGCATCTAGCTCACCGTTTCGAAACTTTTCCGTCAGCTCGCGCCACGAAAAACCATTCACATACATGAACTTAATCCCGGTTTGCTGACTGATTAAGCTAAGAAGATCAATCGCATAACCGTTTGGTTGCCCTGAAACGGAAAAGTCCATTGGGCCCCAATCATTCTGATTGGATATTTTGATTGCGCCGGAATCAGCAATCAGAGACTTTTGAGCATTGGTTAAATAAATCGGTTTAACTTCAAGCACTGCCTCTTGTGGCTCACGCTCACGGTTGGTCGCAATAATATTGCCCGATTTTGAATAGAGGAAGGATTCCACTTGGCTATCTTTTTCTAACCCAAGCGCTGAAGCAGACAGTTTATTTGCCAAAGACGACAACACGATATCAATACCAATCACGTGCTGACTGTTTCGATCGTCCTTGGATTGAAAAGCGAGCGAATATGTTTGCCCAGTAATTTGTAGATGCTGGAACAGATATGGTTGAGTCTTCCCGACTGTATCCATCGATGCCGAGATATACCAAGGGCGTGTCGTAGGAAAATAGTTACTCGACTCTGTGACCACGTCACGCAGACGGAATGCCTCATCATAATAACTGGTATAACGAAGTCGTCCGTTGGCACTATTACCGATTTCAATCACTACCCATCGGTCGGTGTTGGAAGCACCGATCTTCTCTCGCACAATTGGCGATGATTCAAGATTAATGATTTGGAAGAAATTGTCGTTCGAAGAGCCGATATAGATGCTGTAAAAAAGTGGATTGTCTTTGATTGCTTCAGCAAGGATGTTGCGCGCTTCTTGTTTAGAGATTTGACTGCTTATCGAGCGGTTCACCGACGATAGCAGTTGTGCGGTATTGATTGCATCTGAATCGATGGCTTCAACATAGTCACTAAGCTCTTGAGATACCATTGTCAGTTTCGACAGGGTGTGCTCGGTAGCCATGGTTTTACTAAAATAGTATTGAAGAGAAACAGCCACCGTCGCTGTTAAAATGGTTGCAAGTAAAAACATTCCACCCACGGTAAACCGCAACGAAATTTTTGCATCTTTCATTTATCTTCTGTCCTTGAACAATTTCTCTCAATTCCATGAGGATTTTCGAAGCAATTTCGCCAAGTACTCAGTACATTTTTGCGAAATTATCGACAAGCAGTTGAAAAGCTGTCATCACATTATGTTAATGACTATTCTCAATATCAATACAATATTCTATATATTTAGAGTTTTTACGTTATAACTCTCAAGTTTTATTCCTATAAGATTACAAATCCATCATCCCATATATCTCACATCATTTTTCCCTTTCTAATCCTAGGGTTAAATTATAACTCACCCCTTATTATTAGCACATTTTGTAAAGTCAAACAGCTTAACTCATGGGGTTGCAACTCGAAAATGCGAGCCATGAACTTTATGCACTTTATTATTTCAATGCACTTTATCCTCAATATCACCACATTAATGACAATTAATTAACACAACCTTAACCTTTGAACATCCACTGGGTATTTGAGATGTATCCGGTAGCTAATACACCAATAAGTTTCTCGGTTAGATAAGAGAACACGACATAAGGAACGTGAAACATGTTCAAGGCAATGAAACCCTCTATCGCAGCGACTGTGATCGCCGCTACCTTTTCATTCAACACTTTTGCGGCAGACGTAGAGAAAATCCACTTTCTAATCCCTGGCGGCGCAGGTGGCGGTTGGGATATGACGGCACGTGGTACTGGTGATGTGCTGGTAAAATCTGACATCGTTGAAAACGTCTCTTTCCAAAACCTTTCTGGTGGCGGCGGCGGTAAAGCGATTGCTCACCTGATTGAAACAGCCAAGCGTCAAGAAGATACGCTGATGGTAAATTCAACGCCGATTGTTGTTCGCTCTCTAACCGGTATTTTCCCTCAGTCTTTCCGTGACCTTACTCCAGTAGCCGCAACCATTGCGGACTATGGCGCAATCGTAACGTCGGCAGACTCTAAGTACGATACTTGGGAAGATGTAGTCAAAGAGTTCGAATCAAACCCGCGTAAAGTGAAAATTGCTGGTGGTTCAGCACGTGGCAGCATGGATCATCTAGTCGTCGCGGCAGCATTTAAAGGCGAAGGCTTCGATGCTCGTAAAGTTCGCTACATTGCTTACGATGCAGGCGGAAAAGCAATGGCTGCGCTTCTATCGGGTGAAACTCAGCTACTTTCAACAGGCCTTGGTGAAGTGTTGGAAATGTCAAAATCTGGCCAAGTAAAAGTACTAGCTGTGACAGCGCCTAAACGTCTAGATGCAGCACCAGACATCCCAACGCTAACTGAGTACGGCAATGAAACTGTGTTTGCTAACTGGCGTGGTTTCTTTGCTGCACCTGGCACAAGCCAAGCGAAAATTGATGAGTGGAACCAAGCGCTTAACAAAATGTACACCACTGATGAGTGGCAAGTAGTTCGCGACCGTAATGGTTGGATCGACAACTACAAAGCCGACAAAGAGTTCTACTCCTTCCTAGAAGACCAAGAGAAGCAAATGGGCGACTTAATGCGCGAGCTTGGCTTCCTCAAGTAACAAAACTATTCAGGGGGAACCGACAGCTCCCCCTTCCTTATTCTCTGTTTTGCCATGCATGAGTTCACTCAATCTCCTTTGTAATTTGTAGGCAGTTGAGCACTACTCTCTTCCTACATTCCGTTAGTGATCCTAGACATTCTTCATTAACCCGCTCATGCATGGCTTTTTTATTTTTATGGAGTTGGATATGTCGGAACAATCGAACACGTTCTTATCCAAAGAGAACCTACTCACTCGCGATCGAATCGGTGCCCTAGTGTTCCTATTGGTTTGCTTGTGCTACGGCTACCAGACAACCCTTATCCCACTATTCCCCGGTGATGAATACGAACCTTTTACAGCACGAACACTACCAACCCTACTCACCTTCGCGGGTATTGGGTTGGCGCTGATCTTACTCGTAACCGGAAAACAAGAACCGAAGAAATCCTGCGATACAACACCGCTAAATTGGAAGCTGTTGATCGGTTTCTTAGTTCTAATGGCACTGTATGGTGTTGGACTTACCTATCTAGGCTTTGTACTGGCAACCGGCTTCTTCTTATTAGCAGGCTTTTACCTACTGGGTGAGCGCAGAAAACCAATCTTAATTGGTGCTTCATTCCCGTTTGTCATCGTTTTTTATCTTCTATTAACTCAGGGGTTAGATATCTATCTAGAACCTGGGCTTATCTACACACTTTGGTAGGAACCGCATTATGTTAGATGGAATTTTACAAGGACTCTCCACCGCGGTAATGCCGATGAACATCATGATGGTGATCGTGGGCTGTTTCGTTGGTACCTTTATCGGGATGCTACCGGGCTTAGGGCCTATCTCTGCGATCGCGCTAATGATCCCAATCACTTACGGTTTAGAGCCTTCTTCAGGTTTAATCCTAATGGCTGGTGTTTATTATGGTGCGGTATTTGGCGGCTCCACTTCGTCGATTCTCATCAATGCGCCGGGATGTTCATCAACCGTGGTAACTGCATTTGATGGCTACCCAATGGCGCAAAAAGGCCAAGCAGGTAAAGCACTTGCACTGGCGGCTTACTCTTCATTTACTGGTGGTACGCTATCAGCAATCATGCTTCTTATCGCGGCACCAGCGCTTGCAAGCGTATCGCTAAGCTTCCAATCGTCAGACTACTTTGCGCTGATGCTACTTGGCTTGTCGGCAGTTGCAGCCTTTGCTGGACAGGGACAAGTTATCAAAGCATGGATGATGACCATTCTTGGTTTAATGCTTTCAACGGTAGGTATCGATAAAGGTGTCGGTGTTGAACGATTCACTTTCGGCTTAACCGATTTAATGGATGGCTTTAGCTTCTTACTACTCGCGATGGCAACATTCGCGCTTGGTGAAACTCTGATGGGTGTGCTTAAACCTCAGAAAGACACCAGTGAAGAAGAAAGCCGTAAGATGTCCGACATCGGCAGCATGAAAGTGACTAAAGAAGAAGTTAAAGACGTAGCCCCTGTATCGATTCGTTCTTCTATTCTTGGTTTCTTTACTGGCGTACTACCGGGTGCTGGTGCCACTATCGCAGCTTTCCTTAGCTATGGTATGGAACGTAGTCTGGCACCAAAAGAGAAGCAGAAAGAGTTTGGTAAAGGCAGTATCCGTGGTCTTGTTGCGCCAGAATCGGCAAACAACGCAGCTTCTAGTGGTTCGTTTGTTCCTCTATTAACACTTGGTATCCCAGGTTCAGGTACGACGGCGATTATGCTTGGTGCTTTGATTGCCTACGGTATTCAGCCAGGTCCGCGTCTGTTCGTTGAGCACCCTGATGTATTCTGGTCAGTTATCATATCGATGTACTTCGGTAACATCGTACTGGTGATTTTAAACCTACCGCTGATCCCATACATCTCTAAGCTACTCGCTGTGCCAAGAACCGTGTTACTACCTATGATTCTGTTCTTCTCAATTACTGGTGTTTACTTGGTGTCGTTTAACACTATGGATGTCTTTATCATGTTGCTTGTAGCAATGGCAGCAATAGGATTGAGATTGGCCGACTTCCCATTAGCGCCTCTATTGCTAGGCTTCATCCTAGGCGGGTTAATGGAAGAGAACTTAAGACGTGCACTTATGATCAGTGACGGCGAATTAAGTTTCCTTTGGGAGCGCCCGATTACTATGAGCTTTACCATCCTTGCGGTGTTGGTTCTATTCAGCCCTCTATTTATGAAGCTGTTTAAGAGCCTTAAAGCTAAGCCTGTGGAAGCGTAATCAAACCGCACTTTACCTAGGGAGCCTTCGGCTCCCTTTTTTTATTGATGGTCTAAGCATCCATTGCAACAAATCACAAACTTGTTCATAACATTCTGATAAGACTGGTTTTAGATTCAAAATGCAGTAAGTTAGTTATTCGTCTCTCAATTAGGAACTGTGCCATGGAATGGCTGATACTCTTTCTCGCTGGTGTGCTTGGTGGCATATTAAACTCCATTGCAGGAGGAGGCAGTTTTGTTACGTTCCCCGCTCTACTATTTGTAGGCGTTCCTCCGGTCGCTGCCAACGCAACCAATACCTTTGCGTCTTGTGCAGGCTACGTCAGCGGCGCTTATGCATTAAAACAAGAGATCCTATCTGGTACAAAACAACTCAAATTGACTTTGATTCTGAGTGTCTTAGGTGGTGCAATCGGTGCTTTCTTGCTATTGCACACTCCAGAAGCACTCTTTACTCAATCTGTTCCTTGGCTACTGTTATTCGCGGCACTGCTTTTTACCTTTGGTGGCAAGATCAACAGCTTCATTAAAAAAGCCGCATCGAAGCACAAACACGTGGGGAGCGCAGGCGCATTCTTCTCGGCGCTTCTGTTACTTTTGGTGTGTGTCTATGGCGGGTACTTTAATGCTGGGCTCGGTATCGTAACACTGAGTTATTTGGCGCTTGCCGGTTACACCAATATCAATGTTATGAACGGGATTAAACTTTTGGTTTCCGCGAGTGCATCAATGGCTGCAATTGTGCTGTTTGTGATTGATGGTTCGATTGATTGGAGTTCAGGACTTGCGGTATTGCTCGGCACATTGGTCGGCGGCTACTACTCTGCTCAGGTATCACGCAACATCCCACAAAATTACGTCCGCAACACCGTGATTGTGGCAAGCTTCTTAATCACCGCGTACTTTTTCTACGCCAATTGACCGTTATTAAAAATCGCCAGATATATCTTTTGGCTATACAGCTGATGCGACTTGGGAGCGTTATTTCCACTCATTAAAATAGCGTTCGCTAAATTTGTGAAGAGAGCCTGATAATCACCTTGTTTGATATTAATTTAGATTAATTTTTATCCAATAGTGAGATAATTACTCCGTAAAAGAAGCAAGCATATTAGGGGGCATTATGAACATCAAACTCGGTCATGTTATGTCATCAAGCAGACTTATCTGCTTTATTGCGTTCTTAGCAGCAACCTTTGCGTGGATACTACATATGCCCGCTCTGTTTTCGGTTTCTGCTCTGTTTCTTGTCTTCAGTGCGGCGATCTATGTCGGTGATTATCTTAAGAACCAAAAGAAAAATCGCGAAGCCTGAAACGCACTAGCTTTTATTGGCCTTCGCTTAAACTTAGGTTACCGCTTAAGCCGGATTACCAGTTAACCTGAGACCAATAAAGAAAAAAGGAGCATCATGCTCCTTTTTGTATCTACTCTACTTACGCAGCCGCTTATATTCATACAACCGCTTAGCGGCGGAAGTTTCGACCTTTACCGCCAGAGCGACGCGCTTTAAATGACGACGCGGCCTTGGCTTGTGAAGCAAGGATTGACTCGACTGTCAGTTCCATCGGCTCTTTTGGCTCTAGACCATGGCGGAATGTACGTGAACGCGGTGGCATTTGGTATTCAAGATCCGATGCTTTTGGCATACGCTTGAAGCGATACAGGTAAAAGTTCTCCACCTTTTCACGCGCCCATTGAGTCTTCTTCAAGTACTTTACAGCGCTTGCAACAGATGGCTTGGTGTTAAAACAGTTCATGCGCATTGCTGCATCAAGGATTTCCCAACCGTAATGATCCACCAGCTCAGTGATCATAGTTTCTAACTTCAAGCCATGCAGCGGATTGTTTTGCTGCAGCTCAATTCTTTCTTCATCAGTCATTGTCGTACCTTTAAGCAGAGCGATTGACTCACTCCGCGTGCGTTGGTTCACCATCATCAATAACGGTTATTTGCTTAGGTCTGCATCCTGCACGCCTGTTATTGAGAGTAATGATGGCACAAAGCCTGTCACTCTCCTAATGATCATCCGTTTATATTGAAAATTATGGCTTAACTGCGCGAGATATAGTCATTCCAATTGTCAGACTTTCAACAAAAAGCAAGCACTAAGCAAATGCCTAAATTTTGTCAGCATCCTCGCCACTGTTAACCAGTTCACCGCACATCAGCCCTCCTATTCCATCGCTAGCTATTAATAGGCGCCACAGTTATAGGCATTACTTTTTGGAACGAGAATCGCTGTAAATACCTAAAATGGATAAGAAACTCTGATCTAGATAACAAAAACCCAACCCAGTTAACAAAATGGATGAGTCCTAAATGTAATAACCACATTTTTAGTGATGCGATTAGGATTTATAAGATGATGCAATTACATTTCGTTAACAGGACTGGTATGTTCATATTCTTAAATATGAGAAATCAATAAGTCAAAGAAAAACAATTATATAACTATAAATAAAGGTCAGCTCAGCTCATGTTTGACTACTCCCAACTCAGTAAAGTCGCGGCTAAAGATCAAGACATCACAGCCACGTTAGACGACCTGTTTCAGCTTGTTCGTGCTTGCTACCCCACGCTATCACGTCTGTCCATCGCCTTAACGAGCGAGAATAAGGCCACCAATTACTTTGTCTCCGACGCGCTGTGCCAAGAGGCAAGCCATAACTATGTCGAGTACAATATTAGGCCGGAATCTTCATTACGTAAGATGTCTGAGCTACCTTCAGTTCGTGTTATCAATGACTTATCGACGATGAATCCAACACGGCAAATTTGTCGCTTGATCGATATTGGGCATCAAAGTAGCTACACCTCCCCTATATACTATCGTGATAAAAACCTTGGCTTTATCTTTATCAACGCCACCGCGATTGGGTTCTTTAATCAGAAAAGCATACAAGCTGACATTGCGTATCTATCGCAGCTCATTGCGAGTCTGTTTACGCGACTGCATGAGAACCAAAAACACTTTCAAACCTCTCTCGCGATTGCTCTAAATATGGGCCATGCAAGAGATCCAGAAACCAAAGAGCATTTAATCCGCATGGGACGCTACAGCGAGATCTTGGCTCGAGCGATGTCTGAGCAAAAGCCGGAAATCACCTATCAATTCATTCATCGAATTCGTGTTTATGCACCTTTTCATGATATCGGTAAGTATCGAATCCCCGACCATGTACTTTTTAGCACCAAGCGATTCAGCGATGAAGACCGCGCCATCATGAATAAACACACGCTCTATGGTGAGGCCATGATTGAGGACGTGGTGTCTATCTCTGACAATCACTCTATCTCTCAAGATGAAGTACAGTTTCTGAAGAACATTATTCGCCATCATCATGAGCGCTATGATGGAACTGGCTTACCAGACAGACTGTGTGGCACTCAAATTCCATTGGAAGCACGTATCGTTACCTTAGCAGATGTGTTTGATGCCCTGCTGAGTAAGAGAGCCTATAAATCTGAATGGGAGCTTGATGATGTGCTGGAGTACATCGAAGAAAACGTTGGCATTATGTTCGACCCAAACTGTGTCGAAGCGCTTAAGCAGAACTTAGATACCTGTATGGCAGTAAGGGAGCAGTTTTCTGACAAAGAAGAAGTGACCAGCTTCCAGGCTTAATGTTGGTTAGGTATCTAACTAGAAATCACTAGGGTGTGTTGACAGAAACAAAAAAGGATGCCAGTTAGCATCCTTTTTCATTTTTAAAACAACTAATTACGATTATACGTCGTAAGTTGTTGAAGCAGTGTCGCCGCCTGTACCGGTCCAGTTCGTGTGGAAGAACTCACCACGTGGACGGTCAGTACGCTCGTAAGTGTGAGCACCGAAGTAGTCACGCTGAGCTTGAAGCAGGTTAGCTGGTAGACGAGCTGTTGTGTAACCGTCTAGGAAAGATAGCGCAGAAATCGTACATGGCATTGGGATACCAGACTCTAGAGATTTCGCTGCTACTTTACGCCATGCCGCTAGGCTGCCTTGTAGGATGTTTTTGAAGTACTCATCAGAACCTAGGAACGCGATGTCTGGGTTTGCTTCGTACGCATCACGGATGTTGCCTAGGAATGCAGAACGGATGATACAACCACCACGCCACATTAGTGCTACGTTACCGTAGTTTAGATCCCAACCGTTCTCGTTAGACGCTTCGCGCATTAGCATGAAGCCTTGAGCGTAAGAGATGATCTTAGAAGCTAGTAGCGCTTGACGTAGTGCGTCAACCCACTCTTGCTTATCCCCTTCAACTGGCGTGATTGTCTTACCGAATAGAGATTCAGCTTCAACACGTTGGTCTTTCAGTGCAGATAGGCAACGAGAGAATACAGACTCAGAGATAAGCGTTAGAGGAATACCTAGGTCTAGTGCGTTAATACCCGTCCATTTACCAGTACCTTTTTGACCAGCAGTGTCTAGGATCTTCTCAACTAGAGGCTCACCGTCTTCATCTTTGTAGCCAAGGATGTCGGCAGTGATTTCTACTAGGTAGCTGTCTAGCTCAGTCTTGTTCCAGTCAGCGAATACTGCTTGCATTTCATCTGCAGACATACCAAGACCATCTTTCATGAACTGGTAAGCTTCAGTGATAAGCTGCATGTCGCCGTATTCGATGCCGTTGTGTACCATCTTAACGAAGTGACCAGCACCGTCGTTACCAACCCAGTCACAACATGGCTCGCCAGCGTCAGTTTTTGCAGAGATACCTTGGAAGATTGGCTTAACCGCTTCCCAAGCTTCAGCCGCACCGCCTGGCATGATTGAAGGACCGAAACGAGCACCTTCTTCACCACCAGATACACCAGTACCGATGAAGTTGATGCCTTTCTCACGACAATGCGCTACACGACGGTTCGTATCAGGGTAGTTAGTGTTACCACCGTCAATGATGATGTCGCCTTCATCTAGAAGTGGGATTAGGTTGTCGATGAACGTATCAACAACGTCACCAGCACGAACCATAAGCATCACTTTACGTGGTGATTCTAGTTTCTCAACTAGCTCTTCTAGAGAGTAAGCACCAACAATGTTAGTACCTTTAGCTGGACCTTCTAGAAACTCGTCTACTTTCGCAGCAGTACGGTTGTGAGCCACAACTTTGAAGCCGTGGTCGTTCATGTTTAGGATAAGGTTCTGACCCATTACTGCTAGGCCAATTACACCGATATCACCTTTCATTATTTATATCTCCTTGCGGCTATTCGCACTTACGCGATAGCACTTGCTGCATTTGAATCTAGGAACCACTCTGTTTCGCCAGTTTTAGACTGGATTTTCGCTGCCGGGTAAGGCAGTTCTGAAGCAGGAGTTGTATGAATTTCTTTAACGATCTCAACTTTACCTGCACCCAGTACTAGGTAGCTGATTCGTTTTGCTGCCTCTAAAACTTTTGCTGTTTTAGAAACACGGATTTGACCAGACTCAGGGTGAGAAGCCAGTACAGATAGGTTCTCATCTTGGTAGTTCGTTGCACCCGGGAACAGTGATGCAGTGTGGCCATCTGCGCCAACACCTAAAAGAATCCAATCAAAAACAGGTGTGCCGTTTTCACAAGGAATCACATCAGCCATCTCTTTTGCAAAGCGCTCTGCTTCTGCTTTAGGCTCATCTTCGCCGCGAATACGGTGGATGTTCTCAGCAGGAAGGTTTACTTGAGAGAATAGAAGCGCGTTTGCTTCACCGAAGTTGCTTTCTGCATCATCCGGAGCCACACAACGCTCATCGCCCCACCAGAAGTGAAGGTTGTTCCACTGAATGCCTTCTGCGTATGGCGCTTGCGCCAACAATTTGAAAAGCATTTTTGGTGTGCTACCGCCAGACAGTGAAATGTGAACAGGTTTGCCCTGCTCGCTGTACGCTTTCATTTCGTTTGCTAGGTTTTCTACAACTAGCTCTGGCGTTTCAAAGATCTTGTGGTTGATCATAGTTCGCAGTAATCCGTGTCTGTTAGGTTTTTACATGGGAAGCGCCATGCACGGCCATCTCTTTGCAGAAGCTCATCTGCTTCTTGAGGACCCCAAGTGCCACAAGCATAACCAAATAGTGCCTGAGGATCTTGTTTGAAATCTAAGATAGGTTGAACGTACTTCCAACATGCTTCTACTGCATCGGTACGAGCGAATAGCGTCGCGTCGCCGTTCAGTGCATCAAGAAGTAGACGCTCATACGCTGTTAGCATTTGAGTCTCTTGCAGGTCAGAGTAAGAGAAGTTCATTTTCACTTCTTTCGCTTTGAAGCCTGCACCCGGCTCTTTCAAGCCAAAGCTCATCTGAATGCCTTCATCCGGTTGGATACGGATGATTAGCTTGTTCTCTGGTGCATCTTGACCAAACACTGGGTGTGGCGTGTTCTTAAAGTGAATCACAACCTCAGTAACACGTGTTGGTAGTCGTTTACCGGTACGCACGTAGAAAGGTACACCATTCCAACGCCAGTTATTGATGTAAGCTTTTAGACCAATGTATGTCTCTGTACGAGAATCATCAGCAACACCGTTCTCTTCGCGGTAACCCAATAAGTGTTGACCACGAACGTCCGATGCAGTGTATTGACCTAGCACTAGATCTTTACGCAGATCTTCATCTTCTAGAGGTTTCAGACATTGAAGAACCTTCACCACTTCATCACGCATTGAGTCTGCATTGATTTGTGCTGGTGGCTCCATACCAACCATCGCCAGTACTTGCAGTAGGTGGTTTTGGAACATGTCACGTACTGCGCCTGAACCGTCGTAGTAACCGCCACGCTCTTCAACACCTAAGAACTCAGCACCAGTGATTTCAACGTATTCGATGAAGTTGCGGTTCCAAAGTGGTTCAAACATCGCGTTCGAGAAACGAAGAACCAATAGGTTTTGAACTGTCTCTTTACCTAAGTAGTGGTCGATACGGTAGATTTGGTGCTCTTGGAAGTGATGGTGAATCTCTTTATCCAGCTTCTGCGCAGACTCTAGGTCGTAGCCGAATGGTTTTTCGATGATAAGACGACGCCAGCCGTTCGATTCATCGTTTAGGCCATGTGCCGCAAGGTTTGCTGGAATCACACCGTAAAGGCTTGGCGGGGTTGCCAAGTAGAACAGAGTGTTGTGATTTTCGAATTGATAATCTTGTTCTAGCTTGTCTAGACGCTGTGCTAGACGAGCATAATCTTCTGTGTCAGAGGTATTAATCGCCTGGTAATGCAGATGATTGATGAACGCGTTTAGCGTCTCTGGCTCAGTTTCTTCCATTTCCTGAAGAGATTTCTTCAGTTTTTCACGGTAAGACTCGTCGCTGTACTCAGTACGGCTCACTCCAAGAATCGCAAAGGATTCTGGTAGTTGATTGCTAGCATACAGGTGGTATAGAGCAGGGATCAGCTTACGGTAAGTAAGATCGCCCGACGCACCAAAAATAACGATGCTGCTGTTTTCAGGTATTACCATCATCTTTCCTATAAAAACAAGGTTTTCAGTATTCGCCAACGGTATCAGCGACATACAAAAATAGATAATAGGTCTTGGCTATTAGTTCAATAGCGAGTGCCTATCACACTAGAGAATGCGTTTGGTAAACGAGGGTGATATAGATCACCTCAATTCGGGTCAGTATTGTCTATGACTATTTGATTTACATCAACCACTGTGAGGGCAATCGATTAAATTATGACTCATTTCATTCAAATAAATTGCCATTAGTTAGAACAAAATCGATTAAAGACAACGGAACTCGCATTCCAAATCATTGTAGTGAAAAATAAATGGTATCTGGTCGGTGGAGTAGCACGAAAAACGAGTTGGACATATTAGTAGGGAGTTATTGGTGGTGAGTCGGGAGTTATTGGTGAATGATTACCAAACTGGTTTTATAAAACCATCGTTAGGTTAGGCGTTAATGCTATAGATAGCACCAACGTATTAACATGCGGAGATAAAGAGGAATAACAGCGCCTGTTTTTACCGACGCCGATTGGAGACTATCGGACGGCTTTGTTGTAACAACGCTCCGGCCGACCCACGGTACCGTAATTCAAATCCGCGTTGAGTTCTCCAGTTGTAATCAAATACTCTAAGTATCGACGAGCTGTAGTACGGCTTGCCCCTATACGCTCCCCTGCCTCATCGGCTGTTAGATCTTTTGTCTCCGAACTCTCAAACAGCGCGCGAATCTTATCTAAGGTTACACCATCAATCCCCTTAGGAAGGGTTGCCACTGGTTTTGAATCCGCCTGATTCGCTGCTTGCATCATCTTATCAACTAAGCCTTGGTTTAGATCGGAAACACTCTCAAGCTCTTGTTGCTGCGAACGGTACTTTTTGAGTGAAGCTTCTAGACGTGGAAACATTACTGGCTTTAGCAAATAGTCAACAACACCACCACGCATTGCCTGCTGAAGCGTATCAACATCGCGTGCCGCTGTGATTAAGATGACATCACAGCCTTGGTTGTTGCCTCTTACATGATTCAAAATATCTAGCCCACAGCCGTCAGGCAGATAGACATCAAGCAGTACAAGATCAGGCTTGAGTATATCGAGCTGCATCAAGGCTTCAGACTGCGATGTCGCAATCCCAACAACCTCGAAGCCACCCATCTGCTCCAAGTATCGATGATGCAACTCTGCAATCGCAATATCATCTTCAATAACCATGACTTTAGTGACTGCATTCATTTAGTGCTCTTCCTTAAACGGTGTGTTTTTCTGTGCATGTACATCTGGTGGTAAAATCTGTTCTTCTTTGGGTAGATAGACGGTCATCCTAGTACCAAAATCTCTGTTCTCTACCATATCAAGTTGGCCTTGGTAGCGGTCTGCCAGTTGTTTCACAAGGTACAAACCTACGCCTCGATTCTGCTTAGCCTTGCTTGAAACTCCTTTTTGAGTCAGCTCGTTAATCGCCAAGCCTTGAGGTAAGCCACACCCTTTGTCATCGACCTCAAGGATAACCTCGTTTCCATAATCACTCACAGAGACCTCAATAATGCGTCTTGCAGGTGGAAAAGGATCGTCTTGGCTAATCGCCATGCGTGTTGCGTCAAAGGCGTTATCAATCAGGTTCCCCAAAATCGTCACTACGTCGTCGGCATTCAGCCACGTCGGTAATGTCTCCAGCCTTGAGCCCTCTTCAACCATCAGCTCTAAGCCAATTTCACGGGCACGCTCTGTCTTACCAAGCAGCATGCCTGCAACAAGTGGCTCTTTGACTGTCTCTCGCAAGAACTCAATAAGGCTTTGATAATGTGCGGTTTCTTGACCAATAAGGTGCTGAACGGCTTCAAGTTCTCCCATCTGTAACATGCCACTGATGGTGTTGAGCTTATTGCGATGCTCATGGGTTTGTGAGCGCAGTAAATCAGCATACTCTTTGGTCTGTGAAAGTTGCTCGGTTAGGTCGTTAATCTCATCACGAAGCCTAAAACTGGACACAGCACCCACCACCTCACCAGCGACAATGATCGGGCTGCGGTTAGCAATAATTCGTTTGTTGTTGAGATAAAGCTCAATGTCGTGGTCCGATTGCCCGCTCGATAATAGTTGTTCAAGGTCGCTGTTTGGCACCACCTGAGAGAATGGTTTGTTTAAAGATGCTTCTCGGTCAATAGACAGGATATCGCAGGCACTCTTGTTGATTGAACGAAGAACGCCATGATTATCGATACTGAGTATCCCCTCTTTCACGGTACTCATAGTCACATCTAACTCAACGTATAAACGACCAATCTCTTCCGGCTCAAAACCCAATATCGCTCGTTGGAAACGTCTCGATACGTAACTCGAAATCAGCGCGTTTACTGCCACAACTAAAAGCGCCATGATAATTAAGAAGGCTAAATAGGGTTCAATTCTATCTTGCAACGAATCAAGCAGATAACCGACAGAGACAACACCGATAATCGTCCCATTGTGATCTTTCACCGCAGATTTGCCGCGAACCGAGAGACCTAACGACCCTTTGGCTGTGGAGACATAAGACTCCCCATGAACCAGTGCTTTTTGGTTATCACCGCCTCGCATTGGTTTACCCAACCTTTCATCGACAGGGTGTACTAGCCGCATGCCCTTATCATCGCCTATTACGATAAAAGCAGCGCCAATCAGATGAGTTAGGTTACGAAAACGTTGTTGGTGGTCGGCGTCTGGCTGGGGCAATATTAGCGGATCACTTGAGTGGGCATTGATCAGCTCGATAACACGAGGAGATTCAGACAGAAACTCAGCAACACCTAACGCTTTTAGCCCCATTTCTTCTTCTTGAGAATGTTTGATGTAGGCAAAACCAGCTGCGCTAAGAATCAACAACTCGACTAACCCTGTCACTGTCATAATAATCAGCAATCTTTTTCTAAAGCTGATACTGCTCCACTTCATCGACACCTACTCCCTATGCGATCTAGCAATGTTAACACCAAGTTAATTACGAGAGATTTCAAAGGTTCAGATTTGTGACTAAAGCGCATGTTATTAACAGAGTTTTTAGTCTAAAACCGACTCGCTTCAGATTTAGACAAAGCCTCAAAATCGTTTTTTAGAATTTCTTAGCTCTTGCACTCAGTTACCTGATTAATTATTGACCTAGATCACTCCGATTTTAGCTGTTTTTTAGGTTGGTTATAAAAAATACAATTATACTAGTTGCACATAACAAATTAGATATAAAGCTATCAATTAAGAGACGCCGTTTCTCTTGAGCGTAGACACAACGAAACTAGTAACACATTGGTAACAATTAGCGATTATCGTATGTGTCACAAGAGCACGTAGGAAATGAGCCCTCCTACGTAAAATGTGAAGAACCACCCTATTGATAAAGGTCGATTCTCCACCAAAATCACAACAACAAAAGAGGTAGTCTTTAGTTCTCAGACACTCCAATAATAAATGCTGATTGGCAAAAGTGACGCAGTCGATTTCAAAAACGGATTAAAAACATAACGTAATAACATTGTTGAAAAGGAAACCAGGCAATGAAACGCGATTCTTTTGGAATTTGCCTTACTAAGGCTATGCTGTTCAAAAACTTACAATCGACATTTACGCACGTCAGAGCTTATGAAAAAGATGCTACTTCGCCACTTGATCTCAAAGTACTGTTGGCGTTCCCTCAAATGTCCGGAAGAGATTTGCTTCAAACAATGCAAGGTTCACGTCATCTAGTTTGGCGTGCAGATCACCACTGCCCAGGCTTTGATTAGAGCATTTTCATTTTAAAACAATCACTTCTATATTTAGGGCGTGTTGATCTTTCGAGCTGATTTTTGCAGCGAGTTGCTGGGTGTTTCTACAAGGCAGAGGTTTTGATGTGTAGCTAGCCTACATGAAAAGCCGATAACGCAGTAGAAATGACCAGCAAACGCTGCCCGAAGGGTTCGGCTAAAAGCGTTTTACTCTTTGTTGAGGGGGATTTGTTTAGAATGACTAGACTACTTCCCCCTCGCCGCGATTAAAACGCTTTTATCTCGAACAAAACTTAACCACGAAAGGTCAACACGCCCTAGTTAAAGAGCACGCTCTAGCGTGCTCTTTCTATTTCTAATGAAACACCGCATCTAAACTGAACGTAATACCCATCGCATTTAATAATTGCTCAATCAGTTCAAGACAAATTCGGATCGGCCTGTTAACATTAGAGTTATTACTCTAATTTGGTAAGTATGAAGATGACAACACCAAAATTCAGACCAAAGTTTTCATTGGCCGCTCTGCTAATTAGCTGCGTAAGTTCGGCCAGTTTTGCTGCGCCTCTCTCCTTTCCAGAAGCATGGGGATTACTGCAACAAAACAATAATTCGTTAGCAGCGCAGCAAGCCAATGTTGAACGTTACCAGCATTTACAAAACGCGACCGGTAACCTCAACCTGCCATCGGTTACACTAGGCGCAAACTACACCCACCTCGACAGCGATGTAACCATCAATGGTGAGCAGTTTGCCGACAGTTTAAGTGGTGTAAACCCAACGGTATCTGCAATCTTACGACCTTTAATTGGTGGAGTGACATCTACCATCACTGAGCAAGATATCTTCAGCTCTTCTATTCGTGCAGTATGGCCTATTTTTACAGGTGGTCGAATTACCGCAGCACAAACGGCTGCTGAAGGTAAAAGCGAAGAAGCACAAAGCCAGCTGTTGATGGAGAAACAGGCACGCTACGAAGATCTTACCAAATACTACTTCTCGGTGATCCTCGCTCAAGATGTGGTTCAAACCCGTCTAGCAGTGGAAGCCGGCTTAACTCAACACCGAGATTTCGCGATTAAACTTGAAGAGCAAGGACAAATCGCGCGTGTGGAGCGATTACAAGCAGACGCATCATTAGACAAAGCAGTGGTAGAGCGCACCAAAGCGCAAAACGATCTAAAAATCGCTCAACTCGCCCTTACTCAAATCCTCGGTCTATCTGACACAGCTGAGCCTTCCGAGTCACTTTTCATCAATAATAATTTGCCAAATATGGACACCTTTATTGATCAAACACTGACCACCTACCCCGGCTTACGAATCTTAGATGCGAAAGAGAAACAAGCGAGCAGCCTGATTAAAGCAGAGAAAGGCAAATACTACCCAGAAGTTTATCTATACGGTGACTACAGCCTTTACGAAGATGACTCACTGGCGAGCGAGATGAAACCAGATTGGCTAGTCGGTATTGGCGTCAACGTGCCACTGATCGATACTTCAGGTCGCTCTGATAAAGTAGCCGCTGCGCACAGTGCGGTTTCACAAGTTCAGTACCTAAAATCTCAAGCGAAACAAGACCTCACGGTATTGGTTCAGAAAACCTACCTCGAAGCGCAACAAGCTGTTGAAGAGGTGCAAGGTCTAAACTCAAGCTTGTCGCTAGCGCAAGAAAACCTACTACTACGCAAAAAAGCTTTTAACCAAGGTCTGTCTACATCACTTGAAGTCGTTGACGCCGAGCTGTACCTAGCTAGCATCAAAACTCAACAGTCCGTTGCCCGTTTCCAATACCTCGTTTCACTTAACAAGCTATTGGCACTCAGCAGCGAAATGAATGCGTTCCCAAGCTATTCAACGTCTGCCGTTTACCCTAGTTCTCACAATGCCAATACAAAAGGATGATTCATGAAATCAGTTAAACCACTTCTCGCTTCAATCATAGGTATTGGCATTGTTGGTTGGGTTGGCTATAGCTTCTATCAAGCTTACCTTCCTCAACCTATTAAAATTCAAGGTCAGATCGATGCTCAGCAATACAGTATCTCATCTAAGGTACCGGGCCGTGTCGACCAAGTCTTTGTCCGCAAAGGAGATACGGTTGAAAAGGGTCAACTCGTTTTCTCTCTACTTAGCCCTGAGATTGATGCCAAATTAGAGCAAGCGAAAGCAGGAGAAAAAGCCGCTGGAGCATTGGCTCAAGAGGCTGAGAAAGGCGCACGCGATCAGCAAATCCAAGCGGCGAAAGACCAATGGCTAAAAGCTAAAGCTGCAGCAGACTTAATGGAAAAGACCTACCAGCGTGTAAACAACCTCTATAAAGATGGCGTTGTTGCTGAGCAGAAACGCGACGAAGCGAAAACACAATGGCAAGCCGCGAAATACACCGAAAGCGCCGCGCTGCAAATGTATAAGCTGGCTCAAGAAGGCGCTCGTGACGAAACCAAATTCGCAGCAGCTCAAAAAGCACTAATGGCAGCGGGCGCAGTTGCTGAAGTTGAGGCTTATGCGAAAGATACGCAAATCCACAGCTGGTTCAATGGCGAAGTTGCCCAAGTGCTTCTAAGTAGTGGTGAGTTAGCACCTCAGGGCTTCCCTGTTGTCACTGTTATCGACACACAAGATGCGTGGGCCGTGCTCAACGTTCGTGAAGATCATCTCAAGTACTTTGAAAAAGGCACTCAATTCGAGGCTTACCTTCCTGCACTTGATAAGAACGTAACATTTGAAGTGAGCCATATCGCTGTGATGGGTGATTTTGCAACTTGGCGCTCTACGGATGCTGCTCAAGGCTTCGATCTAAGAACCTTTGAAATTGAAGCTCGACCTGTCGGTAACCAAGACACGTTGCGCATGGGCATGAGTTTAGTGGTAGAGCTGTAGGTCATTTATGTCCCAATCTTCCCAACCCATCAACACAAACGCCACTGAGAGCAATCTTGCGCTTCAGTGGCAAATTGTGCGTAAAGATAAATGGTTACTGTCGAGCCTGACCTGGATCCCGCTGATGTTGGCCGCCAGTATCTGGTTGATCTTCTCTCAAGGGATCGCCCGAGATCTCCCGGTTGCGGTAGTTAACTTAAATCATAGCCAGCTTTCACAGCAGTTTGTCCGCATGGTAGATGCCTCACCGACCCTAGCAGTGACGCAAAAGTACACTGATATCAATCAAGCTAAGCAAGCGATGATCACTCGTGATATCTATGGATACGTGATTATTCCCAAGCACTTTGAGCGAGATATCTACCTTGGCCTCAACCCGCAGGTGTCGGTGTTCTACAACAGTCAATTTATTCTGATCGGTAAGTTGGTCAATTCTGCTCTGCTGCAGGCGCAAGGAACATTTAACGCGCAAGTGGAAGTGCTTAAACAGTTATCAACTGGCGACAAAACGGTTAAGTCTGCGCTGGGTCAAGCCGTTACGGTTCAAAGTCAGATCACGCCACTGTTTAACAAGAACACCAGTTACGCTCAGTTTTTGGTTTCCGCGATCATCCCTGCCCTGTGGCAGATCATGATTGTGGTTGGCACCATCTTGGTTTTGGCCGCTAACTGTCGCGAGTTAGGCCTAAAAGCATGGTTAGGGAAATCACCTGCAAAAGCGCTCAGCTCCACCCTTCTGCCTTACTTCGCACTTTTCCTAGCATTTGGTGTCGGTTTTATAGGCTGGTTTTACGTGTTGTTGGATTGGCCTTATCACGGAAGCTTTGTTCCACTAGTGTTCGCGCAGATAATCACTATTGTTTGTTGCATGATCATGGGCAGCGCCTTCTTCTTTTTGACACTCGATCCCGCGAGAGCCATGAGCTTTGCAGGTGCATTTACCGCACCAAGCTTTGCCTTCATGGGAATTACCTTCCCGGTAACAGACATGAACGCTGCCGCACAAGCATGGCGTAGCCTTCTGCCAATTAGCCACTATATTGAGGCTCAAACCGCACTTTCAAGCTACGGTGCTGACGCAGCACAAACCATTATTCAGTTGTTACCAACGCTAGGGTATTTTGTACCGGCATTGATTACTTTACTGCTGATTCGTAAACACTTAAACGCTCAACCAGTCAATGGAGTGGCACAATGAAATCCTTCAGCTTCATAGAACTCCTTAAGCACGAGCTATTAGCCGTTGTTCGAAATCCTGTAGTGTTATTGACCGTCTTTGGCGGCGTGATTTTCTACTCGTTTCTCTATCCTTTGCCTTACGCGCAGCAAACCCCTGAACAATTAAAAGCGTCAGTGGTGAATTTGGATCGCAGCCAGAGCAGTTATCAGCTAGAGCGAATGGTGGATGCAACACCGCAAATAGATATCACTCGTCGTGATTTTGGTCTCGCTGATGCCAAGCAAGCTTTGCTTAATCAGGAAATCGGTGGCTTTTTGGTGATCCCAGAGAACTTCTATAAAGATTTGCTGCTAGGTAAAAGTCCAACACTCTCCTACGCGGGCGATGCCTCTTTCTTTCTCGTCTACGGCACCATTGTGGAAGGGTTAGCCAAAGCAGGCGGAACACTGGCGGCACAAATTAAAGTCAGTCATTTATTGATTGACGGTGTACCACTAGAGAGCGCAGCCAATGGCTATAGTGCATTCAGTCTCAACTTGAAACCAACGTTTAATAGCCGAATGGGTTACATCGATTACGTTGTGCCAGCGGTGTTTGTTTTGATCCTTCAACAAACCTTGGCCATGGCGTCAGGCTTAATCAGTGCAACACAAAACAGCCAAGCGACACCGGGTTATTGGTCTCGTGTCTCAAGCATTAAGCTCATAATTGCGCGCTGCTGTGTACTTGTGGGTATCTATTACCTGTTATCGATGTACTATTTTGGCGCGAGTTTTGATCTGTATGGCATCAATTCAATGGCCACACACGGTCAATTGCTGACTCTATTGCTCCCTTTCCTTTTGGGCAGCTGTTTAGTTGGTCTATTGATTGGTGAAGTCGTACCAAGAAGAGAATGGGTCACCGTTGTCGTGTTGATCAGTTCAATGCCTCTAATATTCTCGTCAGGCTTTATCTGGCCAATAGAGATGATGCCAGCTTGGTTGGTTGGACTGTCACAGCTTTTCCCAAGTACTCCTGCGATACAAGGCTTCCTTGGGATTAATCAAATGGGTGCCACTTGGCAAGATATTGCACCACAATGGACTTTATTGTGGATACAAGTAGCGGTTTGGGGATCTCTATTAGCGATTAAGATGTTTTACAAATCGAAGAAGCTTGCTTCTGGTTATAGGTAATAACCATTGGAAATAAGCGTTAGAATCAAGCATTGCGGTTTATAAAAATAACGTACACTAACAGTTACTTTTCGAAAGGCCCTTTATTATAAAGGGCTTTTTTATTATCCAAATATAAGGTAACTCCGGTAAATAGTCCTCACTTTCCAACAGCCAAAATATACGACTAAGCCTTCAGTACTTGGTCAACTCTATCAGCAGTTTTTTACCGCACTAAGATATATCCCCAGAAGCTCAAAACACTCCCTTTGGCAACATGACCAACACAAATTGATACGTTTGGCCCGACAAGCAAACGGAAGTCCACTCTAAATGGCCAATAATCGCGATTTCAAAACAATGACTTACAAAAAACGATGACTGACCCCAAACAAATGTAAATTTTTTGTAAAAAAATCTTTGATGCTATTATTTTTATGTATAGGATTATCAACAAGGTCAGTTATATAAATAAAAATGACCTTACTCACACAGAGAAGCTATATCCATATAAAACTTGTTCAGTAATTATATCTATTTGAAGTATTGAGTTAGTTACAAGCCGTTTGTTGCTGACCAAATGAATAGATAACTTGTTGAAAATAAAAGTTAATAGAAAGCAAGCTCAACAGCAGTAAATAAAATTTAGTAAAAGACAGGGAAAACCATGAAAAACATAAAAGCATTATTTTTAGGGTTTATATTATTATTCAGTTCCACCGCATTTGCAGAAGAAGGGTCATTTAATCAAACAATCAGTAATTTAAGCCAAAGTGTTGATCGCTTTTTCAACGACTACACTGGGTGGTTCGTTGGGTTAATATTCAAAAGTGTACCGGTTGGCGAAGCCAACTTTCCTATTATCGTTGGTTGGTTATTACTAGCTGCTGTGATTTTTACTGTTTACTTTGGATTCGTTCAATTTAAACGAGTCGGTATGGCTGTAGATATCATTAGAGGCAAGTACACAGACCCTAACTCAAAAGAAGACGGCGAAGTTTCCCATTTTCAAGCTTTAGCTACTGCCCTTTCTGGAACCGTCGGTCTTGGTAACATCGCAGGTGTAGGTGCTGCACTCGCTATTGGTGGTCCTGGTGCAACATTCTGGATGATCTTGTGTGGCCTTCTTGGTATGGCTTCTAAGTTCTGTGAGTGTACTCTAGGTGTTAAATACCGCACTATCTTACCGTCTGGCGTTGTATCAGGTGGTCCAATGTACTACCTAAGCCAAGGTCTTGGTGAGCGTGGCATGGGTGGACTGGGTAAAGCACTCGCAATCGGCTTTGCTCTGATGTGTATCTTAGGTTCACTGGGTGGCGGTAACATGTTCCAAGCCAACCAAGCGCATGCAATGCTAACTTACGCATTTGATATTCCAAGCGAATACGGCATCATCACTGGCTTTGTACTAGCAGGTTTGGTTTTCTCTGTGATCGTTGGCGGTATGCCTTCTATCGCATCAGTAACTGAGCGTGTTGTACCTTGGATGGCTGCGCTATACATCGGTATGGCTCTGATTGTTATCGGTTCAAACCTTGATCAAGTAGGTCCTGCTTTTAATGCTATCTTTACTGGCGCATTTACTGGTGAAGGTGTTGTCGGTGGCTTCATTGGTGCCCTTATCCAAGGTCTAAAACGTGCAACCTTCTCGAACGAAGCCGGTGTAGGTTCAGCTGCAATTGCTCACTCTGCGGTTAAAACAAAAGAGCCAATCACTGAAGGTCTAGTATCTCTACTAGAACCGTTCGTTGATACCGTTGTTATCTGTACAATGACGGCACTGGTTATCACTATCGCAGGTCTAAACACAGGTCCATTCGATGGTTCAGGTCTAACAGGTGTAACACTAACAGCGGCTTCGTTTACTGAAACAGCAGGCTTCTTCAAGTACACCCTAGCACTAGCCGTTATCATGTTTGCATTCTCGACTATGATCTCTTGGTCATACTACGGTCTAAAAGCGTGGACTTACCTATTCGGTGAAGGCAAAACAACGGAGCTTATTTTCAAAGTGATGTTCTGTGTGTTTGTTGTAATCGGTGCGACAATTCAGTTCGGCGCGGTAATCGACTTCTCTGATGCTGCTATCTTCGCGATGTCTATCTTCAACATTCTTGGTCTTTACTTCTTGATGCCTGTTGTTAAGAAAGAACTTCACTCATTCGTTACACGAGTGAAATCAGGCGAGATCAAAGCATATAAATAAGTCTTGCTGAATGTTCATGCTCAATGGGTGGAGCCGTTCCAAATCCCATTAACATCAAAGCGATGAGCATAAGCGGATAAACAAACTAAAAGAGCCATTCGAATTAACGAGTGGCTCTTTCTTTTGTGGTATTGATTACGCCTCGGCGCGCTCTGGCATTTGCATGTATCGACGTCGATACGACATGAGCATGGTGATACTCATTAATGCCGTTAACGCTTCTGCAAAGACGATGCTTGCCCAAATTCCGTTCTCTGGAAACAAGTATGGAAGCAGCATTACACCCAACGCAACGAAGACAAACCCACGACCCAATGATATCAACGTCGCCTGTTTTGGCTTAGCAATCGCTTGGAATAAGTTCGCAATCACTAGGTTTAGCCCCATTAATGGAACACCTAAGAAGAATAGGCTTAGCGCCGTTGAAGAGAGCGCAATCAAGCCCGTCGCCTCACCGAGATACCACTGTGCAATCTGAGGAGAAAATACCCAAACCAGCACCAAGAATACTGCACCGCTACCAATGGCCGTTTTTAACCCTAGAGTCAGTGTTTGCTCAATACGTTGGATCTGATTCGCACCATGGTTGAAGCTCATGATTGGCTGACAAGCCTGTGCAATACCGACCATCACGAACAAGGCCAAAACCCCGACATTAGTCGTCAAACCGTAGGCTATGATGTGGCTCTCTCCAAACTGGGTCAATAACACATAGTTAAACAGCAGTATGGTCAGTGCAGACGTCAGTTCAATAAAAAACGTTGGCGCACCAATCGCGATTATCTCACGGCTTTTACTTAAACCAATGCCCTTGAAACTCAACTCTAACATACCCTTCTTGCGCACAAAGTGAGTCAGGAGAATTGAGATGATCACCACTTGAGCTATAGCCGTTGCCATCGCAGCCCCTTTCATACCCATACCCATCTCGATAATGAAAAGGTAATCAAACGCTAGGTTGGTAATCGCGCCAATCGACATCGCATAGGTCGCTAAGCGTGGATTGGTATCATTACGCACAAAACATGATAGAACCCAAGCGATTGAATAGATGACAAAAAATGGCAATAGCACGGCCAAATACTCATGAGCCAGTTCCGCCATGTAGCCTGTTGCACCCATCAAGGCAATCAGCTCATCGAGCCAGATAATCGCTGCCGTTACACTTATCGAGGACAGAATCGTCACCAAGAGCATCGATTGGCTAAACCACATCTGTCCCGAATCGGCATTGCCCTTGCCGATATCAATCGACATGCGTGCAGCACCACCGATACCGATCATCATCGCAATAGCGGTAAAAATGGAAAATGGAGGAATGATGAGTGCGATCGCCCCTAACCCATCAGGCCCTATCCCCTGACCAATAAACATCGCATCGCCCATAATAAATAGCGACTTGATGATCATGCCTGTCAGAGCTGGCCATAAATATTGGTAGAAGGATTTAGAAATCGGATCCGTTTTTAGATTAATTGCCATAGTCGTTATGAACACCCAGAACATCGAAATTGATGGCGGGTATTATCATCACACGAACGAGCTGATTAAAGGGATTATCTGCTTATAGTGTTGCACTATCTAAACATCTCACTCTAAATTGAGCAGGAGACTCTTTCATATGTTTACGGTAGAAGCGGCTAAAATAGGCCTGATCGGCAAAACCCAATTCATACGCCAACGTCTTGATTGTCTTATCTGAAAAAGCAAGATCGCGGTTTGCTTCAAGTATTACTCGATCATGGATTAACTGAGTGACCGTTTTACCGAGTTGGCCTTTCACGATCTCATTAATGCGCTTGGTGGTGAGAGCTAAAGCGTCTGCGTAGAACTGACTGTTTTTTTCGTTTCGGTAGTGAAGTTCAATCAATTCAATCACTTTACCAACTCGGGGATCACGCTCTTCCCCTTTTAGCGAAATGTTACTGGCAAAGCGCATCATGTAACGTAAGAAGCAGTTGATCAAAGACTCCACCAGCGGCCAGTCACAATCTTCTCGAGCACATTCTTCTTGAATCATTTTGAACACTGGCAACAGGTATTCATCAGCCTCTGGATCACAATCAATATAGGGAGGTCTGGCGTTTCTGGTCGCAAAGACAGTATCGACCAGTTGAGTGCTGCGTTTATTGGTTTCAACAAAACCGTGAGCAAAAACCAACAAACGGACCGCGCTACTTTGTTCATCCGAGCAATGAACTTGACCGGGCGCCACCGTGAACAAGCGCCCAACTTTGTTCTGATACTCCACGAAGTCAATCTGCTGTGTACCTTGATCATTCAGGCACCAAATCACCTCCCAATATTCATGGCGATGTGGCTCTATATAGGGTTCGCTTTGCTCAATAGGGCTATCAATGGCTTTGCAAGGCTCGCCCAAAATTAACTTAACCGACTTGATCGACTGCTTCATGGGTTACTCTTTTTCGATTACCTACATCAAAGGTAATTTCACTTAAAAAAAAGTCCATATCAAACAGAGATACGGACTTTTATATTCAATGTTGTTTATCACCAGACAAACGGATGTTTAGAATAAAGCTACAAACCAATCTCTTCCGTCAGGTCTTTGATCTGTTGAAGGTCCATTCTGTGAACTTCAATCATCTGTCTGATATCACTCAAGCGCGAGTTTGCCGCGTCGAGCTTGTCACACGCATCAGATTTAGCATCCCATGACGTACCTTCAAGAAAGGTATCACACTCTTTTTTAAGCGGCTTCAGGTTGGGCTCTAGCTTATCGCGTTCTGCTTCAAGCTTTTCCAACGACTGGGTAATTTGCAGCTCCTTACGAAACAGTTCACGAGAACGCTCGAACATAGTGGACTGCATATCCGCTTGACGATTAAGCTTTTGATTATTCTGTTCAGACTGGTCAAGCGCAACTTTCTGTTCGTTAAGTTGTTGTTCTAACGAGTAGTTCGCCTTTTCTAATACTGCAGTCTGCTTGGATAGCTCATCCAGCTCTTTTTGGTGTGCCTGTGCTTGCTCTTGAAGTGCAGCTTCAACCTGACTACCGATCTCTGAATCGACTTTCGCCACTTTCGCTTCAACTTGGGTCACAAGCTGCTGCTTGCTGCTATTCAATTCTTGGTAACGAGCTTCTAGAACTTGATAGGTCGATTCCCACTTAGACGCCGTCACTGAAGAGCCAATCAAGCCACCAAGGGCCAAGCCAATCACCGCCGCTATACCAATATATAACTGGCTTCGCTTATCGCGCTCTTCAATTACAACCACTTCATCTTGTTCATTTTGCCCAGAATGTTGGCTCACAAGGGTACTCCCATTCGTTTACGTTACGCCGTCACCACTAGTCTAGCAACAACAGGTGATAGATTTATTTCACTCATATACTTTGTTATCAAGCCCTATCCCTGAGTGTTAGCGCGTCAACTCCGAGAACATTAAGCTCGCGGTATACAACAAAAAACTACTTACGATGACAATCACTACGCTTTTCTGCACTTTTTCGTTGGTTCGATAACGAAACAGCACAAATGCCAAGGCTAATAAAAAAACAATCGCAATCAGTCGAGTCATAACTCCTCCTTGTTTCTCTATTTTATACCATTTAAATAAGCAAGTTACGTCAGAGTCGCGTTGTTTGATCATTTAGTTGAACAAGATTTGTGCAAACAGATATTTTGCTGCTGACATCACAGTTTTTCTGATCTAGGATACGCCTACAGATTACCTAATTAATTAGGTAATTGTTCCGATGAAGACTGCAGGAGAGTGGTTATTAACTAAATATTAACATTTAGTTAGATTGACCCGCCGAAGAAGTAAATCTTTCAGGTGCTTTATACTGATGAAAATCAGAAAAGCGAGGACTGTCGTTGGAGGAACCTCTGGAGAGAACCGTTAGATCGGTCGCCGAAGGAGCAAGCTTAGAGACCAAAACTTCTCAGTAAGTTTTTCGCTAAGTGAAACTCTCAGGCAAAAGGACAGAGGAGTGGAAAGCAACAACCTTAATTCAGAACACTAACTACAGTACTAATGTATTAAGTGGTGCGATCGTGATCGATTAGCACTGCCCTTTCACTCTTCTCCTTAAATTTTTATTTATTAAGGGGAATCTATGAACTACCTACAAGAAACATTACAAACCATCAACCAACTTGTTTGGGGACCACCGCTTCTTATTTTATTAGTCGGTACGGGTATCTACTTTACCTTTCGCTTAGGCCTACTCCAGTTTAGACACCTACCGACCGCACTGAAAATGGTGTTTTCCAAAGACAAATCAGGCAATGGTGATGTTTCTAGTTTCGCTGCTTTGTGTACTGCACTTTCTGCCACTATTGGTACGGGTAACATCGTCGGTGTTGCAACGGCCATTAAATTAGGTGGTCCGGGTGCCCTATTCTGGATGTGGCTCGCGGCTGTATTCGGCATGGCAACCAAATACGCAGAGTGTCTACTGGCGGTAAAATACCGTAAAACAGACAGCAAAGGCGAAATGGTCGGTGGACCAATGTACTACTTGCAATACGGTGTTGGCTCTCGAATTCTAGCAGTGCTGTTCGCTCTATTTGCTTTGGGTGTGGCGTGCTTCGGTATCGGTACCTTCCCGCAAGTAAATGCGATTCTAGACGCTACGGAAATCTCGTTTGGCGCATCACGTGAGTTATCAGCTGTTGTATTGACCTTGCTTGTTGCTGTGGTGACTTTAGGTGGTATCCAATCCATCGCTAAGGTTGCAGGAAAAGTCGTACCTACAATGGCGGTTATGTACATCGTCGCGTGTATGAGCGTGCTGGTGACAAATGCGGATCAACTGCTTGATGCGATTAGCTTAGTGATTACCTCAGCATTCACTAACACGGCTGCAACCGGTGGTTTCTTGGGTGCAAGCATCATGCTCGCTATTCAATCGGGTATTGCGCGTGGCGTATTCTCGAATGAATCAGGTCTAGGTAGTGCTCCAATGGCCGCCGCAGCAGCAAAGACTGACTCGTGTGTTAAGCAAGGTCTTATCTCTATGACAGGTACCTTCTTTGACACCATCATCATCTGTACCATGACAGGTCTTGCGTTAATCTTAACGGGTGCTTGGCAGACTGACCTATCAGGTGCTGCGATGACGACTCATGCGTTTGCCGTTGGCTTGAATGCAGACACGCTAGGTCCAATGCTGGTGTCGGTTGGTCTTATCTTCTTTGCCTTTACCACTATTTTAGGTTGGAACTACTACGGTGAGCGCTGTGTGGTGTTCTTGTTTGGCACCCAAGCGGTACTTCCATACAAGATCATCTTTATCGCACTTGTGGCTTCGGGCGCGTTCTTAAAACTGGATATGATTTGGTTACTGGCGGATATTGTGAATGGCTTAATGGCGATTCCAAACCTAATTGGTTTGATCCTTCTGCGTCACGTAGTGATTGAAGAGACCAAACAGTTCTTTAGCCAAATGACTTCTAAGGGACAATCAACAGAGACTCGCACCACATCGGTGGCTTGATCTTTGAAACGAACGTTGAAAGAGACAATCGTTGAAATAGACTAGCTTTGAATTGGACAGGTTTTGATAGAGCGAGCTTTATCAACCGCTAGATTTGACGTATAAAAAAGCCGAAGTGAAATACTTCGGCTTTCTTATATCTATACACTGTTAAACCAGACTAACTAAGCTGTCGGTGTTGGTGGCTCTTCTAACATTAGTTTGATACCTAACGAAATCAGCACGGCACCCGTTACGCCTTCCATCCAACCAATCACTTTAGGGCTTTTGAATAGCTGTTTGGCTGAGCCGACCGCACCCGCGATGCCACACTGCCAAACCATCGCGATCACAAAGTGAATACCCGCCATAAGCATCGACTGCATAAATGGTGAACCTTGTGGGTCAATAAACTGTGGCAAGAACGCAAGATAGAAAACCGCCGTTTTAGGGTTCAGCACATTGGAAAGAAACCCTTCTCTCAATGAGCGTGATGCTCGCAAGGTCTCATGTTTGGCGTCAGATACTTCAAAGCCAGCATTGCCTTTCCAAACACCATAAAGGCTCGATGCACCAAGCCAAATCAGGTAAGCGGCACCAATAAACTTCACCGTTTGAAACAGCTCCGCCGATTGAAGCAGAATCGCTGAGATACCGATGGCAGAAAATGTCGCGTGGACAAACAAGCCCAAGCACACGCCTAAACTCGTCACCGCACCGTCTCTCATTCCTGACCGCGTGGTATTTCGAATCACCAGTGCCGTGTCTAGCCCCGGGGTAAGCGTCAATATGGTGATCGCCACCAGAAAGGCTTCAAAATTAAGAATCATAACCGCATCCTTGCTCAATAAGGTCTTCGCATGCTCTAGGTAATCAAACCACCACCAAGCATCAATGTGTGGTGCAGATTAACTCAATTTACCTGTCGTTGTTAAGCTTTGTGTTATGGATCTATACCGTTTTATAAATACAAAGAACAGTGTTTCGAACGCTGACACCTCTTGCTGATTTACAATTTATTTACAACCAAGGTCGCTTTGTCGAACAAACCTATTGGTCACTGTGGCGTAGGTTGATAAACTATTTCTTTTATTCTCAGGGAATTATGATGAGCGCATTCAAAAAACTGGTTGAACATTCTCAAAAATGTTCACGCTTCCAACATTTATCTGCAATCTGTGGCTGGGACGCCGCATCAATGATGCCTTCTGGTGGTAACCAAGCTCGTAGTGAAGCAATGGCCGAGCTGTCGGTTCACATTCACGGTCTAATGACACAGCCACAACTTGCCGATTGGATCGCAGATGCTGAGAATGAAAATCTAAACACAGAACAGCAATCATCACTGCGTGAAATTAAAAGACAGTGGCAACAAGCTAACCTACTCCCTGAAAAACTGGTTCAAGCCAAATCTTTGGCTGGTTCGAAGTGTGAGCATGCTTGGCGCACACAACGCGGTGAAAATGACTGGGTCGGTTTTGAGAAGAACTGGCGTGAAGTGGTTGAGCTTTCACGCGAAGAGGCACAAATCCGTGCTGACGCTGCAGGCCTAACGCCTTACGATGCCATGCTAGACATCTACGAACCGGGCACCAACTCTGCTTCTCTCGATGCGCTATTCAGTGACGTGAAAACATGGCTACCGGGCCTAATTGATCAAGTGATCGATAAGCAATCTAATGAACAATTAATCGTACCTGCGGGCAACTACCCAACAGAGAAGCAAAAAGCCCTCGGCCTTGAAGTGATGAAGCTGCTTAAATTCGATTTCGAACATGGTCGACTGGATGAAAGTGTTCACCCATTCTGTGGTGGTGTACCTTCGGACGTGCGTATTACCACGCGTTACGATGAATCTGAGTTTGTACAATCGCTAATGGGTATTGTTCATGAAACTGGCCACGCACGCTACGAACAAGGGCTACCAAAATCACTTGCAGGCACCCCAGCAGGTGAAGCGCGCTCTATGGGTATTCACGAGTCTCAATCTCTATTTTTTGAGATGCAAGTTGGCCGCAGTGATGCCTTCATCGCCCACTTAGCGCGCATGGCGGGGAATCAATTCACTGGCCCAGAGTTTGAGCAAGAGAACTTTAAGAAGATCTACACACGTGTGAAGAAAGACTTCATCCGTGTCGACGCTGACGAGCTTACCTACCCTGCGCACGTTATCTTGCGTTACGAGATTGAGCGTGACTTGATCAATGGCGACATCAAACATACCGATGTACCAGAGCTTTGGAGCCAAAAGATGCAAGATTACCTAGGGCTAAGCACTCAAGGTAACTTCACTAATGGCTGTATGCAGGATATTCACTGGACAGACGGCGCATTTGGTTACTTCCCGAGCTATACATTGGGCGCAATGTACGCGGCACAATTCATGGCAGCGATGAAGCAAACCGTCGACGTCGATCAAGTGATTCAATCTGGCGATCTAAGCCCTATCTTTAACTGGCTTGAGAGCAATATCTGGAGCAAAGGTAGCCTACTGACCACCGATGAGTTGGTGAAAGGCGCGACGGGTGAAACACTGAACGCGAAGTTCTTCCAAGATCACCTAAAAGCTCGCTACCTATAACCCTGTAGCTAAAACAATATCGAGCAGCGTGGACCAGCGCTGCTCTCTTTCCCTTCCCAAGGAAACCGACCATGGAATGGATACTCTTCACTGTGCTTGCCGCTTCTAGCCAAGCATGGAGAAACGCTTTTCAAAGCCGACTAAGCAAAACCTTGAATGTCTCTGGGGTAACGCTCGCGCGCTTTTTGTGGGCAAGCCCACTCGCCCTAATTTACCTGTTTTGTCTGTATCAGTATCAAGATGCGCCAATGCCTACATTCTCTGGGCACTCTTACTTTTTTCTTGCGGGTGCTTCGGTGATGCAAATCATCGCGACTGGCTTGATGGTGGTGCTGTTTAAGCAGCGTAACTTTGCTATTGGTGCCGGGTTAGCAAAAAGTGAAGCTCCCGTTTCCGCTGTACTTGGGATACTGTTTTTCGGCACCTCGTTGACAGTACTTGGTTGGGTAGGTGTCGCTTTTGGTATGGTCGCGGTATTTCTACTTAGTTGTGCCAATGGCGTGCGCAGTGTGTCACTAAAAACAGCCTCAATTGGTCTGGCGTGTTGTACTGCCTTCGCCCTCACCTCGCTTTGGATTCGTGAAGCCAGCTTGAGCTTCAACTTACCGTTTCCACACAGCGCCGCTTGGGTACTGTTTATCGTTATTCTTACTCAGACCATTCTCTTGTTGAGCTATTTGATCATTAAAGATCGCGCAACGCTAAGGCTGATGTTTACCAAACCTAAGCTGGTGATCATGACCAGTATTGCAAGCTTTATCGGGTCTCTTGGATGGTTTAGTGCGATGTCGCTACAGGCAGTTCCGTACGTCAAAACGCTGGGACAAATTGAAGTTTTCTTTACCATGCTGATTTCGATATTCTGGCTGAAAGAGCCGGTCAAAAACAAAGACATGCTGGCGCTATTCTTCATTGCGATTGCCGCTATTTTGGTGATGTGGCAGTAACACAGCCCATCGCTTGCCTAGAAATTTGAGCAGAGTGTTTCTTAGGGTTTATCTTGTAGATTTTAAGAAACACTCACGCATCTATCTAATGATCGAGTGAGTCGGGGTGAATTAAGGCGCTCTTCCATTCATCAATCAACACCTCTCTTTTTAACTCATCTGTCATCACCAACAATCGAAGCCCAAGTGGAATACTTCGAATTGGCCCGTGCTCTTGCTGGAAAAAGAACGTATCACTATTGTTAGCGACAACCTTAGTGCGGATTGGAGATAAGCTGGACGTATCGGCAAGCAATTGCTGCCCGCTCATCGAGAGCAGAAAATCAATGTAACGGCGAGCGGCATAAGGATTCTTGGCGTCTTTATTGATAAAGGCTGTGCGCATGATGGCCGTTGTATAGTCCGTTGGCAGCAGGAGTTTGACGTCAGGATTCTTATGCGTCGCGCTATTGGCATAAGTGCCTAACACATTGTATGCAAAAGCGATATCACCACGATTGAGCGACTCTAACATATCTTTACTGCTGGAATACAACCTGACGTTATGCACACCAAAGGATTCTAGAATACGACCATAGCTCGCTGTTTGTTGGCTGTCGTATGACCATAGAAGGTAACCAACACCGACACTGTCGATATCAAAGGTGCCAATCAAACCATCCATGTTGTCGCTATGCTCTCGTATAAACTCCAACATATCGGCGCGAGTTTCTAACTCTAGCTCTTCTTCATAGGCAATGCGTTTCAAGAGCTTATGATTGTATGCGATCACAGCAGGCTCATAGGTGAAGGCAAAAATTTCATCACGCCACTTGGCTCGCTTGGGCAAGCTTTGCGTTTCAAGGGACACATGAGGTTGCGCGTAACCATCGTTAATTAGCTTCACCTGTAGATCCATTGCCGAACTTGCAATAACGTCTGCATCAGCAAAATCACCGCTCACCATACCTTGGTAAAGCTCGATGGTGCTGGATTCGATATAAGTCAACTCGATGTTGGGGTTTCTTCGTCGAAACTCGGTGAGAAAAGGTTCAATTTCACGAATATCGACCGCCCCTCGAACCAGTAACTCACTGTTTTTAAGCCTCTGTTTAACGCTAGGCGCTGCGGTGGCTGGAAGCGACCAAACCGCCACCAAAGAAAGCATTAACCATGACTTTATTCCACCCAGCCTCATTGTGTACTCCTTTCGATTGTCGGAAAAACAAACTTCACGATGAGTCCCTGCGGTTTATTGTCGAGTAGCTCCAATTCCGCTTGGTGAAAATCGGCGATCTCTTTGACGATAGCAAGCCCGAGGCCAGTTCCTGAGCGCGGATTGGTTGGGCTGCGATAAAACCGCTCAAATACATGTTCTTTCTCCTCATCTTCAATTCCGACACCGAGATCCCTCACCAGCAACATCACCTTGTTGGGTGTCTCAAGCTCATGCAACTCTATATCAATCGCGTCGCCACGCTTGCTGTGTTTAATGGCGTTTTCCAGCACGTTGCGAAGCATTTGCGAAAGTACAAATTCGTCACCATATACGGTCGCTTTTACAGAGCCGATGTAACCAATGTCTACGCCATTCTGCAGCGCCGATAACACGACCTCTCGACACACCTTTTTTGCCAGCTCATCCAATTCGACCGCTTCAAATTGCTGGCTCTGCATGCGATGAGAAAGTGATGCCCGTTCTAGTAGCTTATCGATTGTGCAGCCAAGCATGTCGCAAGACTCCAATACCCGCTGCAGCTGTGCTTCTCTTAGTTTATCGTCTGGTTCTGTAAGGGCATTTTCGGTCTGAGAACGCATACCTGCCAATGGTGTTCTCAATTGATGGGCAGCTTCACTGGTGAAATTCTTTAAGCGATCCAAACTGTTATCAAGCTGCGCCATAAATCGATTGATACTCCCTACCAGAGGAACAATTTCGGCGGGCACTTCATGCTTGATGGGCGTAAGATCGGATGAAGTACGCCTTGCGATACTGCGGTTGAGTCGATTGATTGGCTGCAGTGTCTTCCAGATACCCAGTAAAACCAGAAAGAAACCGGCACAAATAAAAGGAAAAACCAGCTGGATGGCGTTGAGAGTAATATCGACAGCAAATGCTTCTCTGGCTCGCTTAGTCTGCCCTATCACTATGGTGATCAATCCAGAATAATTCGTCTCTGTCAGCAGCTTTCCGTAAGCGATAAAACGCACCTCTTCGCCGCTGTAAATGGCATCATAAAATAGTGCTTCTGGGGTTGTAGAAGCCGTTGAGGGTGAAGAAACCCACTCGTCAGATAAAGGTAAATCTTGATAGCCAGTAAGATGAACCCCATGCATGTCGATGATTTGATAAAAGGCACGATCATTCTCTGCTAAAGACAGAGTTTCAAACACAGACCAAGGAAGATCAACGGCGATCTTGTGCTCTTGAAGACTGATGTTTTCTGAGATCTGAAGCGCTGCGCCCGTTAAAAACTGGTCAAAGGAGCTGTTGGCGGTGTGCTTCCCGTAGTTATCCGCAAGTATGTAAACCACGGTGCCCATGGTGATAAGTAAAACAACGGACAACATCACGAACTGACTTCGTATCGAGCGCTTACCTTTGGGCTTCATGATACCCCTCTAGTAAATACCCTAGCCCTCTTAGAGTCCGAATCTCAATGTCGCTCTGCTGCAGTTTCTTGCGCAGTCGACCCACATAGAGTTCCACGGCATTCGGGCTTGGCGCTTCGTCAAAATTGCATAATCTATCGAGCAACTCATCTTTGCTCATCACCTTGCCGGTATTGGTCAGAAAAATCTCAAGCAAGCGAAACTCTCGCTGTTTGATATCCACAGTCTGGTCATCGATGGAAACAGAACAAGCGTTGCGATCTAAACTAAGGTTGCCATAGCGAATCACATTCTCCGCCTGACCACGAAATCGTCTCAGTAGTGCTCGACAGCGCGCCTCCAACTCACCGAAATCGAATGGCTTGGTTAAGTAATCATCGGCTCCCAAATCAAGTAACTCAATTCTGTCTTCCACTTGCCCGCGAGCCGTCAGTACCAACACAGGCGTAGACGTACCTCGTTTACGCGCCTTTTTCAGCACTTGCTCGCCGTTCATTTTGGGGAGGTTTAAATCTAGGATAATAAAGTCATATTCCTGATGCTGTAATATCGCATCAGCTTCGCCTCCATTTTGCGCCAGATCGACACCATGTCCCTGCCTTTGGATCCGTTGAACAATCGCTTCACCCAACACTTCATCATCTTCTACGACCAGAATTCTCATAAACATCCCTATTTATAAATCCAACAACTTACTCTAAATCATTTTTGTCACCTTTCCGCACGATCCTCGATAAAAAGTCCTATTTTGTGATTTCTGCACGACAGGTTTGTGACAGGCTTGCTCGCTATGATCACTTCGAAAAGCCTATAAAAACAATCAAATTTGGGTGGACTATGAAGAACAAACATTACGATGTCGTTGTTGTTGGCGGTGGCAATGCAGCCCTTTGCGCCGCGATGACTGCAGCAGAATCTGGAGCAAGCGTGATCATTTTGGAAGGCGCACCAAAACCTTATCGCGGAGGTAACTCTCGTCATACGCGCAATTTTCGCTGCATGCACTCTGACCCTATGGATGTGCTTACCGATACCTACAGCGAAGACGAATTTTTCGATGATTTAATGAAGGTCACCAAGGGCAAAACCGACGAAAACCTCGCACGCTTGGTGATTCGAAATACCAAAGAGTGTTACCGCTGGATGGAACAGCGAGGTGTGCGTTTTCAGCCATCGTTGTCGGGCACACTTTCACTTTCTCGTACAAACGCCTTTTTCATGGGTGGCGGTAAGTCCTTAGTCAATGCCTACTATCGAACGGCTGAACAGCTTGGCGTTGATATTCTGTACGAAGCGCAAGTGACGCACTTAGAGGTCACAGACCAAACCATTACCCAAGTTGAATTTAGCCATCAAGGCTCAGTAAAGCGCCTGTCGCCAAACAGTGTTGTGGTTGCTTCTGGCGGTTTCCAAGCCGACCGCGACTGGTTGGTTGATGCATGGGGACCTTCGGCTCAAAATTTCCTGATTCGTGGCACGCCCTATAACCGAGGCGTTGTACTCAAGAACTTACTCGATCAAGGAGCTCAATCGGTTGGTGACCCAACTCAGTGCCACGCTGTTGCGATTGATGGACGCTCACCACAATACGATGGCGGTATTGTCACTCGTTTAGATTGTGTTCCCTTCTCAATAGTCGTTAATAAACATGGGCAGCGCTTCTATGATGAAGGTGAAGACGTGTGGCCCAAAAGATACGCGATTTGGGGCCGATTAGTGGCAGACCAACCGGAACAAACGGGTTATGTGATCATTGATTCTAAATCCATTGACCTGTTCATGCCGTCTGTTTTCCCACCCATCAAAGCTGACACATTGGAAGAGCTGGCGGAAAAAATGGGATTGGACGCCGCGCCACTCAACACAACAATTTCTGACTTCAATGCTGCTTGTCGCCCGGGAGATTTCCACCCTACCGAATTGGATGGCTTGGCCACCGAAGGCCTTCAACCAGCCAAAACCAACTGGGCAAGACCTATCGACACGCCCCCTTATTATGGCTACAGCCTAAAAACAGGCGTGACCTTTACTTACCTTGGTTTAAAGGTCGATGAAAACGCACAGGTACAAAGTATCAACGATAGCCAAATCAAAAACTTGTGGGCTGCAGGAGAAACCATGGCGGGCTCCATTCTTGGTCAAGGGTATTTAGCTGGATTTGGTATGGCTATAGGGACAGTTTTTGGTCGAATTGCAGGCAAGGAGGCCGCAGATTATGCACAACGCTAGTACGGTTCAAACCATTGAAATAACCGACATCACCCCGATTCAAGAAGCACGTCGACAACTCGAAATCTGTAACGCTTGTCGCTACTGTGAAGGCTACTGCTCTGTATTCCCTGCTGTGCACGGAGAGCGCGAGTTTTCCGATGCCAGCATCTCTCAGCTCGCCAACCTTTGTCACAACTGCCGAGGATGCTTTTACGCGTGCCAATTTACTGCCCCGCATCAATTCGAATTAAATGTGCCAAAAGCACTTGCTCAAGTTCGTCAGGACTCTTGGCAACAGCATGCGTTTCCCGCAGCCCTTGCGAGTCGTTTTCATAAAAGCGGTGTAGCAATTGCGTCTTTAGTTATCGCTGCATTCGCCCTGTTCATGTTAGTCATGCAGGCCTCTCCAACTGGCTCAGACACTACATTTTACGATCTCGTTTCTCATAACGTATTGGTGGCGCTGTTTGCTCCCATGTTCCTATTCCCACTGCTTGCTGTTGCGATTAGCATCCGCAGTTATTGGACAAGTATCAATGGTCAATCCATTACGGTTTCACATGTGAAAAACGCGTTAATCAGTGCCGGAAAGATGAAGAACTTAGCCGGTGGTCATGGTCACGGGTGTAACTTTGAAGATGAAGACCGCTTCTCTCACGCAAGACGCTACTTCCACCAAGCCACCATGTGGGGATTCTTGCTCTGCTTTGCAGCCACCAGTGTTGCTACCTTGATGCACTACATTCTGAACATTCCTGCACCTTACGGGCTTTTCTCACTCCCTAAACTGTTCGGCGTTTCAGGCGGGCTCTTACTCAGCGCGGGTACTTTAGGGTTAATGGTCTTGAAAACCAAGGCAGATAAGAACCTAGGTGATGTTCGAGTATGGGGTGGCGAAATGGCATTTATTGCACTGTTATTCGCCGTGAGCACAACTGGATTACTGCTTTGGATACTCGGCGATACCAGCTTTTTGCCTTTCATGCTTGCTATTCACTTAGCGAGTGTCGCCGCTCTATTCTTATTAATGCCTTACAGCAAAATGGTGCATGGTTTCTTCAGACTAGCAGCTTTGATTCGTAACGAGCAGTAGTTTTAAAATCAACAAATTCTACCAACCCCGACTTCTATTGATGTCGGGGTCATTCGGTTTTCAGGGATTAAATATTCATAATAATCATAAAGTTAAATATAAAATAAGTTCAATTCTCTCACTCAAAACTATCTCGCGACAGGTCGATGACAGGCTAGCCCCTTAACGTTAACTCATGGTCAAAATGCGAACGCGTTTCTTCATCTGATTTCCATTGATGACCTTCACAACTCCAATAATTGAGATAACAAGAGGTAGTGACATGAGCAATTCCAAACAACGAACCACCCTCAGAAAGCTTGTTCGACCAATAACACTAGGCTTAACAATGGCGTTCGCCACACTATCGAGCGTCGCCATAGCTGAGGAGGTAAACCTCGAAGGGAAACGTGTTGAATGGATCGTTCCGTTTAAAGAAGGTGGCGGCTCGGATACTTGGGCTAGATTCTACGCGCCAATGCTCTCTAAACACCTACCCGGTGAACCTACTGTGGTGATCAAGAACGTTCCCGGTGGTGGTTCAACGAAAGGGGCGAACCAATTTCAAAGACGCGCCAAAACTAATGGCCTGAATGTATTAGGCACATCAGGATCGACGCAGCTCCCATACCTATTAGGCGATCGACGTGTTGCTTATGAATACAAAGACTGGAACCCAGTGCTGGCGACCCCAACAGGCGGCGTATTCTACGTAAGCAAAGACCTAGGGATTAACTCAGCGCAAGAACTGGTCAAGCTAAGAGGAAAAGAGCTTAAATACGCGAGCCAAGGGGCAACATCCCTCGACTTAGTACCACTACTCGCTTTGGATATCTTAGATATTCCAGTACAAGCGATCTTCGGCATGAGTGGTCGAGGTGCAGGCCGCTTAGCCTTTGAGCGTGGAGAAGTGAATACCGACTACCAAACGACAGCGGCTTACATCAAAAAAGTACTACCACTGGTGGAAGAAGGAAAAGCCATTCCAATTATGTCTTGGGGTGTCATGAACGCCAATGGCGAGCTGCAACGTGATCCAACCTTCCCAGACCTTCCCCACTTCGCAGAAGTTTATGAAATGATCCACGGACAGAAACCGCAAGGCACAGAGTTTAATGTATGGCGCTCTTTCTTTGTTGCAGGGTTCGCCGCGCAAAAAGGCATCTTCTTACCAAAAGATACACCGGAAGAGATCGTCCAAGCATGGCGTAAAGCAGCCCAAGAAGTGGTTGAATCTGAAGAATTCAAAACACGCTCTCCACAAATCCTCGGTAGCTACCCACAAGCGGTAAACGAAAACGCTGAAAACGCATTTCGCATGGCGTTGAACATTTCAGAACAAGACCAGCAATGGATTCGAAACTGGCTAACGCAAAACTACAACGTTCGCTTCTAAACATTCGCTTCTAAACACGCGCTTCTGACTGAAGCCCACTGCTACTTCAGGCAGCCTCCGATATAACGGGCTGCCTTCTCTCCGCTAAATCCTACTTGAAAACGCCCTCTTAACCTCATTGACAAACATCAGCAGTATCTTTGACAATGCTCGCATCCAGTAAAAGCGAGTTTAAAATGAATCAAATCGAGAAGATCTACTTGGCCGGTGGTTGCTTGTGGGGCGTGCAAGAGTTTATTAAATACGTACCCGGCGTTAAAGACACCAAAGCAGGTCGCGCTAATGGCACCAATCCAACCACCCAAGGTGAATACGATGGGTATGCTGAATGCGTAGAAGTTGAGTTTGATTCCACCAAAGTCACCGTTGAAACGCTTATCCAACACCTGTTTGAGATTATCGACCCATATAGCCTCAACAAGCAGGGAAATGACGTTGGCGAAAAGTACCGAACCGGTATCTACAGTGAAAACCCAACCCACCTCGAACAAGCCAAACACTTCATTTCAGCACGAGATGATGCTGAACAAGTCACTCTAGAGGTTTTGCCTCTTACTCATTTTGTGCCGAGCGACGACATCCACCAGCATCACCTTTCACTCCACCCAGAGAATCACCACCTGTGTCATATTCCATGGGATCTACTACACAAGTACAAAGCGAAATAGTAGCCTCTTTTATTGTTGGTCATAGCGCCAGTTAGGCTAACACACGTTGCAATGATCACACTGAACACTAATATTCTTCGGCAAAATCTGTTGGGATGTTGTCTTTCTGCGTCATCCTTCTATCTCAACTAAATTCTCAAATTGAGAATCCTCGAACAAGACTTCACACTAAAACAAACAATAAAATTTATATAAAACGCTAAAAAAACGCCATTCTAGCTAGTTGATTTAAAGTAATTTAAACAGGTTGCATAATAATTAGCGCCTGTCTGTGCCTTGAATCCACAAGTCCAATCAACAATACTTTTTCCTAATTTGATTGTCATTTTGACGTATCGCTTTTTGCTCAATTTTTGCTGGAATTGTGGGAATGATGAAAACTATATTAACAGTCTCGCTATGGGCTATCTCGCTCAACGCGCTTTCAACTGAGTTTCCTTCTGCAGGTGCTGCTTTTATTCTTCCAGGGCAACATGAATCTACAACCAATCACAACGGAGATGCTCTAACAGCCCAACAGGTCATCGATTGGGAGCTGGACAACAGCGACATTGTTTTTGGCTCTTACGGGCAAGCCAGCGACAATGCACAAACCAACACCTTGGGTTACATGTACAATCAAAAACTCGAAGTGAATTCGAGTTGGGTTGAAGATGAACTGCGAAATTATGCCGAGGCCAACGGCCTAAACTATGAAGACTTCTTCCTTCACTTTTCCGAAGACACTGTGATTGCCGAAGTGGATGCAACGCACGGTGAAAATACCATTCTCAACAGAAAGCCCATGATTGTCGGTTACACCGTCAACCAATCACACGCAGGCTTCTGGCTTTACCAACAACCACCTTGGGATGCTGATGTCTTTGAACATTCTGACAATGACGGTGCACTTTACGTCTATCACTCCGAACGCTTTGACCGTTTAACACTGAAGTTTTCTCAGTTTGCAACGGGCGGCAGTTTCTCTATCGAATACCCAAGTGCTATCGACGAACGTGGTCAAGTCACCAACTGGCAGAACATTCAAATCAAGAAAGACAAAACCCTCAACATGACCAAAAACCAAACAGTGATTTGGCATATGCCGGATGATTGGAAGCGAGCCACTACGCACGATGGCAGTGGTGCCAGTTATGGTGGAGGCCAATACTTTGGGTCTGAATACCTAAGAGACGGTGGTCGTCTTTACGCAGTACGTATTCGTTGGAACGACGCTGAGTACCGCCCACGCTTGAAAGAGATCAAACTCAAAAATTCATTCCCAACGGTGAAACTGACTGACGCAGCAGAGACAACACCAGATGGAAGAGCAATAGAGAGATGGCGTAAGATCAGAGGCTTTGATCACGCTGCCGATCTCAATAACGATAACTATCTATCTAACTCTGAATACAAGGCCCGTACAAACAAAAATGCGACCGCACGCTTTCGTTGGGAATCGCGCGTGATCCCGTTCGGCCGAATGTGGAATCAGGCCTCTTCTTGGGCATTAACAAATTTAGCTAACAACGACTATCAAGACGCAATGTCTGCCTATCACGCCAATAACTGGGCTGAACAGGGTCTTAATGGGGCTTACAACGATGACACTAACAAGTTACTTGGCAACAATCAGTTCTATGTTCACTCTGGCGGTAATATTGACGAGCTTCAAGCGGTAGCTGGCTCTAATGAAGCAGACACGCTTTACAAGCAGCAGTTTTCTGCCTTCTTAAACCATCTGGCCACCGACCAACCGGGGTCACTGATAGGACTGAATATTGGGACGGCTAATCTTTATGGTCGAAACGGACAATCGCATCTGATCGACGCCGGCTCACTATACTTACGTGAGCACTACCTGTTTCCGACCACCGGCTTTAGCGGCTACGCGGGGATTTCTAAGTTCTGGGATAACTCCGCCTTGGCACTAGCGGGGCAAAAGGTGATTTTCCAAGCGACTACACGATACGGACGCGTGCAGTATTTTGGTAACACTCAAAATAATTGGCAGCAAGACCAATATTCAGCGCTCGCGATCTATTACCTTAACCACCACACCGATCGAAGCTACTTCAATCAATGGAACAGCAGTTACCTGTATGGCAGTCACAACACCACGAGCGGTAATTACTATACCAGTGGTATCGCACAGAACATCGCGTATCAACCTACATCTCTTCTCAAAGTCGATATTGGTGCGCCCTCTGGAACAATCCCAGAAGGTCATAATGCGATACCTTTGATGCTATCGACTTCGACGCCCTATGCTGCTGACTACGCCATTGTTGGCGATAGCGCGATGAGCGAACTAGTACATCAAGATCTTCCTAACGGCATGGCCCATGTTTTACCGACTTACACTTATTTTGCATACCAATCAGAGAATCAAGTCGTGAATGGTGGACCCGAAGAGATGGTTCTGGCACGCAAATTTGATAAAGGAATGGTACTGTATCGAACCGATTTCCATGGACGAAACGCCAGTTACTTTGAGGCACCCGTCATTACTGTTCAGCTCGACCAACAGATGAGTCCGGTGGACGCGCAAGGCAACATAGGTGAACCAGTGACTGAAGTTGAAATGAGTGGTTATCAGGGGCTAATTTTGGTGAATGCTGAATAAACAGTAAATGCCAGATATTTCACCCTAAAGTACGTCGCAAATAGAAAAGCCCCTTGTCACATGGAACCAAGAGGCTTTTACTTTAGTCATTGTGCAGCGTTTGCCGTTGGCCACTCGTCATAAAACAAGTAGTTATCAAAACCTAATCATCAAACAACAAGTTTATTGCTACCGAGAGCATGACCAATCCAGCAATCGGGGCAATAACGCCCACTGCAGAGCGCTCAATATACGGTAGATTTTCCGCAATCAATAAGCCCCACTCCGGCTCTGGTGGCTTCGCACCTAGACCGATAAAGCTCAATGAGGTTAAGCTCAGGGTGATAACTGGAAGTCGCAACAGTGCGTGCCTTACCAGTGGTGGTAGCACGTAAGGGAGCAAGTAAAAACGCAAAACACGCAAACGACTGGTTCCCCAAACTGGAGCCAAATGTGTATAAGGCTGCGCTTTAGCTTCCATTACTAAGCTCGAACAGTGCGCAGCTAATGGCGCCCAAGAGACCAGTACAATAGCGATTAAGGCACTGTTTGGGTTCATCCCCGTTAGACCAGCCACCAATAGGCCTGCTACGATATATGGAACCGCTTTGGTGATCTCAATAAGCCCTTGGCTGTATCGAGTCACAAAACCAAGCAACAAGCCAATCACTAGGCTTAGGAAGGTCGCCAGTATCCCCATTTTCATGGTAGAGAACATGCCTCCACCGACCCTAGCAAGCAGATCACGACCAACAGCATCGGCACCAAAAGGCGCTTCAAGACTTGGTGGTGCGAGTCTAGAGAATTGAATGAGGTAAGGATCGCGAATCAACGCCCAGCTTGCACACAAGATAAGTAGAGCAAAGATGGTCAAGCTTGCGATTCTTTTAGCTCGATTCTCTGTAAACCTAAATGTACTGTGGCTACTGATCAACTTTCCGCTGGTGGCACTGTGTCCAAGCAAAGCACGTTGAATCATGATGCTGATGCTGCTGATCAAAATCGAGAACGCTAGCAAGACCAACAAACCACCTTGTAACAGAGGTAGATCTTGTGACTTCGCTGCGCCAAGGATCAAACGGCCGATACCCGGAATCGAAAAAATCTGCTCAACCGCAACTGCCCCGCCAGTCAAACCGATCACAATCATCGCTAACTGAGGGATCAGGTTACTCAGCGCTCGCCACAAGGCAAATCTCAAGATCTGAAATTTGCTGATGTTGGCCGATAGCCAAGTAATCACCCAAGGTTCATCAAGAACACGAATCAAACTGTCATTCAATAAGCGGCTGAATAAACCACTTGCAGGTAACGCGAGCGCGAGCGTCGGTAACCAAAGGTTTTGAGTGCTCGTCCAGCCATAAGGCGGAAACCACCCTAGCCAAATCGCAAACACCAAAATCAGCAGTGATGCAATAACGTACTCGGGTAGAGACACCAACACAGAGCTTAAGCTGTTGTGTTGACTATCGAGTCGGTTTTGTTGCCAGCGATGAATGGTAAAAAGCACGCTGATGAGACAGAACACCAAGGTCAATGACAGTGCGCATGCCATAAGGAACAGTGATGTTTTTGCCGTAGACTGAACACTCTGCATAACAGGTGAGCCGTCTACCCAAGAGACGCCGAGATCGCCTTGAACAGCCAGCACTAACCAGTCCCACAAACGTTCCATCGCTGAGCGATCGAGTTGTAAGTCTGCGCGAATCGCTTGCAGAGCTTCCGGAGTCATCAACTGCTGAGCACCCGCTCGCGCACGCAGTATCGCCTGACTTGGGTCAATCCCAGCGATATCAGGCATTAAGCCGACAAGTACCACTACCACGCTTAACGAAAGCAAGCGTGACAGCCATGGCATACACGCGCCCCAATTGAAGCGCATGTTAGCAACAAGTGACATTGACTTAGTTTACCTCAGTAAACTGGTCAATCAGGCGACGCTCACGTGGGTCACGCTGTGCATTTTTCACTCGGTCGCTTTCGCCTTGAATAACACGCTCGTGCAATAGAGGAATCGCCGCGTATTGGCCAAGGATCAAGTTTTCAGCTTCAATAATTGCTTGTTGACGCAGTTCACCAAGAGGTTGACGGTCAGCATGGTCTAGCGCAGCATCCACCTCTTCAGAACAGAACTGGCCTAGGTTGAATGAACCGTCACAGCTAAAGTCACTCTGCATGTAAGCAACTGGGTCACCCGAATCTAGAACAGTCGCACGAGATAGGATGAAGGCATCAAACTTACCTGCAAGTGCATCATTTTCAATTTGAGCGTATTCACGAACATCCAGCTCAACCACAAAGCCAGCCGCTTCTAGCTGTTGCTTTAGAAGAACCGCAACTTCCGGCAGTTCTGCACGGTCAGTAAAGGTACCAATCGTGATCTTCTCGCCGTTTGCTTCACGAATCTCCATTGTTTCCATACGAGGATTCTTATCACGAACTGGTGCAGCCCACGCTAGTGCTGGACCTAATAGACCCTTAGCAAGGTCAGCGTGATTTTCGTAAACTGTTTCAATGATTTGTTCACGGTTCACCGCTTGGCCTGCCGCTTTACGCAGAGCAAATTGGCTGAATACTTCAGACTGATTATTCAAGTAAAGCGTGTTTGTACGAGGCATCGCAACTTCGTGCAGTTGAGACTGATCCATCATCGCGATTTGAGAAACAGGAACCGCTTCTACAACGTCTGCTTCACCAGTACGCAGAGCAGCCGCACGAGCAAAACCGTTTGGTACGTATTCAGCTAGAACGTTTTCAACTTTTGCTTTCTCGCCCCAGTAACCATCGAAGCGTGTCAGTTTCGCGCTGGTAGTACCGTTGATTTCAGTCAGAATAAATGGACCTGTACCCGCTTTAATCGAGTTCACACGGCCATCTTCTTGGTACGCAGCAGTCGATAGAATCGAAAGTTGCGGGCTTGATAGACGACTTGGCAGAAGAGGATCGTTAAACGTTGTTTTAATCTGTACCTTAAAGTCACCAATTGCTTCAACTTGCCACTCGATACCATCAAGGATTCGTGGCTTCGGCGCAGCATCTAAAGCTTGTTGTAGCGAGTTAACCACTGCCGCAGCAGTAAGGTCCGAACCGTCATGGAACTTAACGCCTTCACGAACTGTGAACGTCCAAGTCATAGGATCAACTTGTTCCCATTCAGTTGCTAGCATAGGCTCAGCAACCGACTGATCGCTCAGGTTAACCAGTGTTTCAGCTGTGCTCCAACGAGATAACTTAAACGCATCGTCAGACAGCGGCGACAGACCTGTTCTTGGTGGTTGCATCATAGCAACACGGATTTCTGATGATTCTGGTGTCGCTGTAACTTCAGCTTCTTGTTTCTTTTCTTCAGAATCGAAACAGCCTGTTAGCAGTGTACTTAACGCTAACGCAACGGCTAACTTAGGCGTATTAAGGTGCATACGAAACCTCTCCAATGGTTTTTGTGAATTCATGATTTGTTTGCTGAGCACTCAATAAAGCTTGAGTAGTCATATGTTTGGGTTTATTCATCACTTGGTCTGCGTCGCCGTGTTCTGCAACGCTGCCTTTATCAAGAACTAAGATATCGTCACACAAGGCCTGTGCGGCATTGAGATCGTGTGTGACCAAGATCAGTCTCATCTGACGGTGCTGTTGAATAGAAATAAATAGGTCGAGAATTTGTTGTCGGCTCACCGGATCTAGGCTGCTGGTGGGTTCATCCGCAACCAATACGCATGGTTCGACGATCAATGCTCGCGCAATCGCCACCCTTTGAGCTTGACCAACAGAAAGGCGACGCGACGGACGAGGTAGCAGTGTTAGGTCTAAGCCAACATCTCGCATCGCATCTTCAATTTTTTGTTGCTTGTTCTCAGTTAAGCCCATACTAATTAGCGGCTCTAACAAGAGCTGCTCTACCGTGTAGTAAGGGTTTAAGCTGGACTGCGGCTCTTGTGGGATAAGCTGAATATGCTGACACAAAGCGCGACGCTGCTTCTCTGAGCTCAATGACAGCGGCTGACCACACACATAAACCTCGCCCGATGTCGGTTTGCGCAAGCCAAAAAGCAGCTCAATAAGTGTAGACTTGCCCGCTCCCGATGGACCGACAATCGCTAGGTTCTGTGTTTCGATAGTTAGATCCAACTGATCGAGCGCTTTAAACGGTTTACCGCCAAGCCAAGCTGGCTTTGAAAAATAATGCACGTTCACATTTTCAAAACGAACTTGCGCAGACATAGGCTGTGTATGGTTATGCATGTTGCACTCCAGCTCTTGAACTAAGGAAGCAATAAAGCCAATTGTTGGCAGAATTCATGGTCACTCGAAGTAATCGCCTCTTTCGGAGAGCCGTAAGCGACCATCGTACCTTCAGCAATGACTAGCAGCTTGTCACAAGCCAGTGCCGCAGATAAGTCATGAGTGATCAACATGCCACCAATGTTTCTCTGTTGAATACTGTCTCTAAACAGCGTGAGAATTTCCGCTTCAGTAATGGGGTCGAGCGCGCTAGTCGGCTCATCAGCGATCAATAGATTGGCTTGACCAAGCAGAGCAATGGCAATACAGACACGTTGTCTTTGACCACCAGAAAGCTGACTCGGATACTGCTTCAATGCCATTTCAGCATCATTAAAGCCAAGCTGCTCCAACAGGGCGGTAACCGTGGTTCGTTGAGCCGCATTGAGACGAGTTTTATTATTGGTTAACGCCAAGCTCAGCTGTTGTTCAACCGACGCCAACGGATTAAGAGCTTGCAGTGCATCTTGAAAAATAACAGCGGGTCTCTGTGCCGATTCTCGTTGCAGCATAGCTTGTGCACTCACTTCCTTACCGTTGATAAAGACCTCTCCATGAGCATAGACATCTTTAGGTAAGAAACCAGCAACAGCTTTAGATAGCATTGATTTGCCAATCCCAGAAGGCCCCATAACGGCAAGTACTTCACCCTCAGCTAGAGTAAAAGTGATATTGCTAAAAAAGGAGTGATGAGAATCCGAGATTTGGAGTTGATTTACGGCGAGTATTGGTTGTGTAGTCACGACAGCTTAGCTTGTAATAATATAACATAACAATACTATCATGAGGGTTTGGCGAAGAAAACATCTCGTAAGGGTTAAATCTTACTCTTTTCTCTGTTTATGAGAATAAAGGGCGAGTCACCCCGCCCCTTATTAGTTAGGAATTTCAATAGTCCCAAATAAATTGGCTTGCTTTATAAATATATAGTTACAAACACTTATTTCGTACTTGTTGGATGGATGGATATAAGAAAACGAAACGTCCAACATAAAAAAGTGTAAAGGCTAACCATAAACCATGATTACCCCACTGCGGCACCGCCAGTAACTGTACAATCAAAAAAACAATCAGCGTTATGAAGCTCGAATTTCTGACCGGTTTAGTTGTACCTGTCCCTGTGAAAATACCGTAAAACGTCAGTCCATAGCCTGCGACCAATGGAAACACCAATAACCAAGGGCTCATCGCAAGATACAAGGTGTTTAGTTCGGGTAACGTCGTAAACAACATAACGATTTGCTCTTTGAAAATCACAGTTAACAACGTCAAAACCACAATAAACGCCGTCGTCCACTGAGTGTTCAGCTTAATCACACTATCAAGCAACTTAGGGTTCTTCTGGCCCACCGCTTTACCTGCAAAGACGCTCGACGCGTTCGCCACGCCATCGAACATGTAGCTGACGATGAAGGTCACTTGCATCAGTATCGCGTTAGTTGCCAATACGTCTGAGCCAAGCTGCGAACCGACGCGAGCCATCATGTTGAAGAAAACCAAAATACAGATGGTACGTAACAGCAAGTCCATATTCGAAGACATAATGACTTTCAGATCTTTCTTGGACATTTTGGCTGTAGATAGATGTTCGAACAGCGAGAATTGACATGTCTTGAAAACAAAGCCAACACCGATAGCAAATGTAGTAACTTGTGCTATCAGAGTAGCAACTGCGACGCCTGCTATCCCCATATCAAAATAGAGTACAAACACGATATCCAACACAATGTTGAGCACGTTACCAAACACTTGTGTGAACAGGGTTTCTTTGGCTTTGGCCTGCCCCATTAACCAACCGATGATGGTGTAGTTCAACAGTACAAACGGAGCGCCGTAAATCATGATGTCAAAATAGATCTTCGCGTTTTCACCCACCGCGGCATCTGGTGAGATGATCCATTCTGCGCCCATCCAAATCAGTGATTGCAGCGCTATGAAAATCAATCCAACACACAAAGCCAGTACAAATGGGCGAAACAGACTACTCGCCTGTTCTGAGTGACTGTTTCTGCCTAGCGCAATAGCACTTTGACCTGTTGTACTGACACGAAAGAAGCCAAACAACCAGTACAAGGTGTTCATGATAACGGTGCCGATCGCGACGCCACCAATCAGCTCAGCGACACCGAGTTTACCAATAACGGCAGTGTCGACCGCGCCAAGCAAAGGTTGCGTAACAGTCGAGACAATAAAAGGAAAAGCAATCGTAAAATAATCTTTATGAGTCAGATTCATTCGGGTTTAACTCGGAACAGTGGTGAGTTTAAGTCAAAAAAAGAGCCTCCGTAGATTCGAGGCTCTTGCTTTCTCAAGTAGAGATTCACATTAATCAAGGTAACATAGTCGAAAGAGGCGAATATTTACCTTAATCAAGAAAGTGCTCAGATGATAAAGTTAATGATAATTAATATCAATTGTTAATATTGTCTGACATGTTTTCTAACACATCAAGTCTTGGGTAGCTTCAACTGGTAAATCTTCTCCGCTTTAGTCCCCAATAACCAAAAACTCACCGCGAGAATCGCGAAAAACAAAGCTTTGTGCATGCCTTCCCAAAGGTACTCAAAGAAACGGCTATAGAGATTCAGAAAGATGAACACCAAGGCAACGCCTTTAGTCATGTCGTCATGATACTTCAAGCCTAGATAGAGCGCCGCTAACGAAGCCACCAGCAGTAAAATAGACCAATACAGAATCGAGAACTGCTCTACATCCAACCAAATACTAAAATCAGCATGGTTGCCAAATATGGAGAGTAGCCAAAGTGAAAAGAAGAAATACAGAAGCCCGACAAACTTAGTCACGCTTTCAAACTCGGTAGCAATGGACACTTTTGGAAGCAGATAAAGGCTAGACGCTAATAGAAGAGCCCCAAACACAGCAAATCGTAATGGGTAGTTCATGCCTAGGTAATACCCGTCTAACTGACCTTGGTAGGAGTGAAACCCAAACCAAGCACCGAGTGTTATCAAGGCAAATATCCAGACGGTTTGCGATGGCAACCAAAGGCCTATCAAGCCATAAATCACCGCAGCCAGCAGAATGAGCGGTGCGAGGTTCTCGGTCTCAATCACTTTACCCAAGAAAAAGATCGACAACGCGGTACTGATCATCCCGAGTACAAACAGCGCCTCATTGGCCAACACTTTGCTTGGGTAAAGTTTCTTTCTGCGAATACCGAAAATGTAAAAGCCGACAGCCCCAGCTAAGAAAAACAGACTCTTTGCTAGTTCTGGCGCAGTAAAGATGCTCTTGAACAGCTCTATCAACCACTCATCAAACACAAAGGATAATGTCGCCAATACAACACATGTCACGGCGATGGTGAATGAGTAACGCGCGATCTGAGTCCAATCAAAAGCCGACACCTCAAAGGTACTCTCCAGCTTGTCATGCTCTTCTTGTGTTAAAACGCCTTGGGATTGCCACTCATCAAGCGCATTACCAATGATTCTGCGCTCCTTCTTAGACACTTTCATGCCTACCTCTCTCTTAAACCGATATTCGCAAGTCAGAATTGTGAATTTCTCACTCTATTATGATTTAAGAGTAACATGGAGTTTCTGTCTGCGTAGATCGCACACGAATAAAATATTGGTTTTTAAGATCTTTAATGCTTGTGAAATCTCTAGACTAAGAGAACTTTCGATAAAAAATAGAATGGAAAAAATGATTAGAAAGGCGAAAAAAACGCACAAAGAAGTAGCGCTGTAGTTGATGATATTAGGTTGGTTTATTGACAATTAAGTCAGACAAATAAGCAACCCTACTCATGAGAGAAAAGGAAGAAAAATCCTCATGAGCAGGGTCTATTTGTATTACTTCTCTAGCTTAGTGAAGTAATCAAACAGCACTGGTACATCGTTCTGACCTAGACCTGCATCAACAGCAGCTTGTAGGCTCTTAGAGGTACCTTCAGCGATTAGAGACTCTGTACCTAGGTCTGAAACCATCTCTAGGAAGTAACCAAGGTCTTTGTTCGCGTTTGCTACAGTGAAACCTAGCTTCTCTTCGCCGTCTACTGCGTAGAACTTACAGAACTGCATGAATGGAGAGTTAGATGGACCTGCAGACATGATGTCGAACAGTTGTTGGCCATCAACGCCAGCCAGCTTTGCAACAGCAAATGCTTGAGACATTGTTGCTACAGTCGTCATACCCATGAAGTTGTTTACAAGCTTAGTTACGTGACCTGAACCTAGAGCACCTAGGTGGAATACGTTTTCTCCTTGCTCATCAAGAACAGGTTTAACTTTGTTGAATGTCTCGATGTCGCCAGCAGCCATGATGTTTAGTAGGCCATCTTTAGCGTGAGCTGGTGTACGACCTAGAGGTGCGTCAATCATACCTGCGCCTTTCGCTGCAAGGTCTTCACCAATCTTACGAGTTGAAGCTGGGATAGAAGTACCGAAGTCAATCAGTGTTGCACCTTCTTTGATACCCGCTAGGATACCTTCGTCACCGTAAACTACTTTTTCTACAACAGCAGACGTTGTAAGACATAGCATTACGATGTCGCTGTTTTCCGCAAGTTCTTTGCCAGAAGTTGCTTCTTTTGCACCACGAGCTACACAAGCAGCAACTGCTTCTTTGTTAAGATCCATAACGTTTAGCTCATAACCACGTTTTTGTAGGTTCTCAACCATGTTGCCGCCCATAAGACCAAGGCCAATGAAACCAATGACAGGTTTTGTCATAACTAACTCCTAAACTCAAGTAATGTGTTATTGTATGATTATATTATATTGGTGCAAAACCTATTGTGCAATGACCTTGAGTAAGAATCTGTGATCAGCTAGACGTATTAAGCTTATCGTCGCCTATTTATCAGACAATATGTCAGTAAATAGTCAGACTAATTACCACTTTTCGCTATAAAGTCGAATTACACATTGGTTTGATCTCTTTCTTCTCTTCTTTCTGTTAGTTTAATCCTTCCAAACAAACACAACAGACAATAACAATGAAAAAGATATCTTTATTGATCGCTTCTATTACTCTGGCAGTCAGCAGTTTCACGTTCGCAGACCAACTCGAAGACATTCAAGAATCCGGTACTCTCCGAGTCGGGACGACGGGTGACTACAAACCTTTCTCTTATTTCGATGGCAAGGGCTATTCGGGCTACGATATTGATGTGGCTAAACACATCGCCGAACAACTGGGTGTTGAACTTAAGCTTGTTCGCACAAGCTGGAAAGATCTGCTGTCCGATCTTGAATCAGACAAGTACGACATCGCAATGGGGGGAATCACCCGTAAGATGCAACGTCAACTCGCTGCTGAGCAAACACAAGGTTACATGACGTTTGGCAAATGCTTCCTCGTTGCCAAAGGCACAGCCGACCAATTCAACACCATTGATAAAGTGAATCAGCCTTCTGTGAAAGTGGGCGTGAACATTGGTGGTACGAACGAGGCGTTTGCAGACCAGCATCTACAGCAAGCCAGCTTTACTCGCTACGAAAATAACCTTGATGTGCCTAAAGCGGTTGCAACAGGCAAAGTCGATGTGATGGTGACAGAAACACCAGAAGGCTTGTTCTATCAAGTCACCGATGAACGCTTAGAAGCAGCGCGTTGTGAGACACCGTTTACCAACAGCCAGTTTGGTTACTTGATTCCAAAGGGTGAGCAGCGTCTATTGAACACCGTTAACTTCATTATGGATGAGATGAAGCTCAAAGGTGTTGAAGATGAGTTACTACAGAAGAACTCTTTAAAGTAGTCCTCTTCTACCCGACCAACAAATAAAACGCCGACTCGATTGAGTCGGCGTTTCTCTTTTGGCTTTTGGCTTTTAGCTTTTAGCTTTTAGCTTTTAGCTTTTAGCCATGAGTAATCACGTTCTGCTGAACCAGAGCATCTAAGATGTCCACAGGTGTGGTGCTAGCTAGAGTTAATTGCGGAGCAAGATCCTCTACCACGATCACTTGTTGTGTCGTGCCCATACCATCTGGGTTTATCGTTAGCTCTATATTGTTAACGTCTACAACTTTTGCATCTATGTGCTGCAGCAACACTGCCATATCTAGCGTAGTGTTTTGTAGCTCAGGCAATACTTCTCTCAGGTCTATGCTATCCCCTTCCGATAAATCAAAGTCGGTAATCGTATCCTCAACGCCATCTTGAATATTGAGCCAGACAAACGCATCCATACCATCGCCACCGGTCAGGATATCGAAACCATCACCACCGATTAAGGTATCATTGCCATCACCGCCAATCAGCTCGTCGTTACCACTGCCTCCTTCGATAAGATCATCACCACTGCCTGCTTCAAGAACCGCATTACCGCCATCTCCCATTAACTGCACATCATCCGATGTCGTACTGAGGTCGATATCGGTAGCATCCGCCACAATAGTCAGATTGAGATCTATCTCGGAAGACGTTGCCCCTGGAGATATCACCATATTCATGTCGTCCAACTCCGATGAAACCGCCTCCAGCTTGATCGTGTGTGGTGTTGCATCTTCAGGAAGGTCAACAATTTTCAGGCTATCAATCGCATCAGCGGATGCTACCCAGACACCACCATTGAGTGCGACGGTACCCGCACTACTAATGACAGAGGCACCCGCCGGTACATCTTTGATATTCAGAGTCAGGATCTCATTAACATCAGCCAACGCCGCTACAATACCAACCAGTGGAATACCATTCATACTCGCTGTTTGGCTTGCAGTAATGTTGCGAACATAGTTCATTGCAGGGTCGATAGACAAACTCGGTGCATTCGCGACCGGAGTTACCTGAATCGTGAACTCTTCTGGTGGGGTTTCGATGATAATGCCAGATGGGTTACCGCTGTCTTCCGCGACTACTTGCAACTTAATACTGTTCGAAGGAATGTATTGCGTATTCACAAACACCCCAACAGGATTGGTTGGTGTGTTGAGAATACCGTTGATGTCGGCAGGTGTCCCTTCCAGCATAATTGAGCTAGTACCCTGCCCACTCACTGTTATCGTCGTCGAGCCCGGTAGCGTCGCTGATAAAGTACCAAAGTCGACACTTAAGGTGACGGTCATGAAATCACCCGCATGAAGACCAACGTAATCAGGGTCTGCTACGGTAATACCACTAATCAGCTGGTCGACATCTTCGTCGATCGTTGACGTGACATTGTCACTATTAATAACTGGCGAATCATTAACACCTGTCACTGTTAAGCTCAAATCGCCAGTGTCTGTTAGAAAATCATCGACGCCATTGGTTTGTCCATCATCTTGAATGGTGTAGGTGAAGCTGATATTGCCACTGGCCGCATCGTATTCATCGTTGGCATCAAATACCCAATATGGACCAGTAATCGACGGGTCGTCTGCGCCACCACTGTTTTCGAAGTACTGTAACTGACCCTGACCGGATGTAAGGCTGACATCGGTTACTGTCAGGTTATCTCCTTCAGGATCGGTCGATGCTGCAATCAAATCTTCAGCTTTAATCACGATTTGATCATCCTCAGCAATCGTTCCTAAGTTGATATCAGGGGCAACAGGCATGTCATTAACGCTAGTCACCACCAAACTTAGCTCTGCGGTATCCGTTTTCGGATCCGCTACACCATTGGTTGTCCCATCATCTTCGACGGTGTAATCAAACTTAACATCACCATTGAAGTCATCCGCGCCAGTGAATATCCAATAAGGCCCAGTAATCATTGCGTCATCGGCTCCTGCGACATTTTCAAAACGTTGCAGTGTTCCGCTACCTTGAGTAATCACTAAATCAGTGATCTGCAGGTTGTGATTCTCCAAGTCCGAAGATGCAGCTAGAAGGTCGGCTTCGATGATCGTTACTTGGCCTTCTTCTGATATTGAGCCTAAATCGACATCCCTCGCAACAGGGTCGTCATTAACCTCGGTAACCTTAATTTCAAATGTGGATACATTAGTAAGCGGCCCCGGTGAACCGTTGTTTCCACCATCATCAACAGTGGCAGTGACCGTAGCAACACCATCCGTTAAATAGTTCTGGTCTGCACCTAATTCAAATCTAACGCTACCATTGTCCAGAGCATTATTGATGTCCGCCAAAGTACCGGTAAGCGTCAATTCAGTTCCAGTACCGGAAACAGGATCTACGGTTACCCCTGTAGAAGCGGTATAACTCAAGGTACCTTTGTCGACCTCTAAATCTAGTATATATATCGCATTTGGATCATCATAGACGGCATCTGGGTCTTCAATTTTGAAGCCAGACACATCACTCAGGGCAATAGAGGTATCTTCTGGTGTCTCTAAGTTTTCAATATTAACGAAGGTTGGTTGGTCATTGATTGGATCAATCACTAAGTCCACATTAAAGGTCGTTTCTGGCCCCAAATACTCGGTGTTATCGGCATCTGTGTCGACCGCCCGAATTGAAATAGACAAAGGAGCATCAATACCAAGTGCGTTACCTGTATCGGAGTTATGTTCTCCTGAGTTAAACACGATCTTATCAAGTGTTATCGCATCGACATCTAGTGTCCATGTATCTGAAACTGCATCGTATGTACCTAACGTTGTTCCATCTGGATACAAAATTGAAGCATCGGAAGGTACATTGCTAACCACCACACGGATAGTCTCTGGGTCATTCTCGGTAGTAAGCGCAGGCGCAGAATCTTCTTTATCAAGAATGCTCGCATTGATTGCGATATCGATATTCTCACCTTCATTGCCAGAAACAGAATCCGTTGGGTCGGTATCAATATCGTCCCCTACCGGCAATACATGCACTTGGAATTTAGGTAACGTGCCCGCGTTGGTTGGAACACCTAGTAGTGATTCTTGTGTAAAGACCTCCACTCCAAATTCGAATGTACCACTGAAATCTTTCGGCGGTAGCACGGATATGTCGTCCAAATTGAATGATGTTGAGGCATCTGAAGGCAATTGAACACTCCACACTCCTCCACCATTGTTCTTAACGGTAAAGTCAGAGCTGTCATCTACTCTAAATTGGAAACCATCAGGAACATCGGTGAACTTGATAGAGACAAACTCTTCTGAGCCGTCTAAATCCGTCAAGGCTATCGATACTGGATCGCTCATTCCAGACAATGAAATCTCCTGATCTTCTTGACCTTGGATCTCAATGATATTCGGGTTGGTTCCCGGCCCTGTGATCTGAATACCATCGACAACAGGCACGACTTCAAAGCTCACCGGCGTCGAGAAAAACTCGCTAGTTGCATCTTCCGTGGTGCTAGAGCCATCTTCATTGAACGTCGCCGTATCAAGAATATTGCCACTCACGGTAACACTAACGGTACTAATATCGAGATCATTAGCATCATCATAAGTCGGGAAGTTTTCTTTCGGTCTAAACAACACACCTGACAAGGCACCATTTTCAATCTCACTTTCGGTGAAAGAGATGGATGTGCCCAACGGCGTTCCTGTATCACTGTAAAATTCGCCATTGGTTGTGTCCGTTAAGGTTAAAGTGATATCAGTGAAACGCTCATCACCGCCTTCAACACCATTGACTTGGTCTGCAACAGAACCTGAGAAATCGAGCACAATATAGGTGTCTTCATAACCGACAGCTTCAGCGCCCGGTTGACCATCGATATCGACTGGGTTCAACGAATCATCCAGAGAACCCGTGATATTCACAGAAATACTTGGCGCTACATCGGTTACCGCAGACACTTTGATGATGGCGCTGGTATTAAGAACCTTTTCATCACCCGATATCAGATCTTTGGTGATCACCGTAAATGGCAGCTCAAAGTCACCCGAATAATCAGCAGGTAAATTTAAGAGTAAGTCAGAGAAATCTGGCGCTGTGCCATCTACCAAAGTTGTTTGATAGACATACTTACCGTTCACAAAATCGATTTCACCACTGCCCTCTATGCTAATCGGGAACACTTCCGGATTAGGATCTGGATTCAAGTTCGGATCACTGATCGTAACCGTATCATCAAAAATGATCGTGATTTCATCGTCAAAGGTATCGCCATTAATGAAACTAATGATATTTTCAAGCTCGTCACCAAGCATTACTTGTGTATCTTCTTGTGCGGCTATCGTCTGATCTGGTGTCACGACGATATCAGCAGCAATTTCTCCTCCTCCTGTAATATCTTCAGGGAAGGTTAACGTCACATCACCTTGTCTTTGAACAATTGCAGAATTTTGGTCATCAGTTTCATCCCCCAAATCTTCTACTTGAGTAAACACCGTCATTTTGATGCTGCTGGTATTGTTTTCATCACCATCAGTGTATGGTGCAGTCAGATCTAAGCCCTCTGGTGCACTAATCGTAAACGCATCTTCGTCTGTCACCACCCAGCGACCATCACCTTCGTAGACAGCCCCAGTCACGAGCAATTGACTCAACACCTCTTCTGGCAATATGCCGTTGGTCGTAGTAGTCAACTGAATCACAACTTCGTTAACGACTTCATTGATAGGAAATACAGGAGAAACATCATCTTCTTTGTAGCGGATGACGTACTCACCATCCAAGATTTCAACACCACCGCCATCTACGGCTTGGTTGTCGCTATTAGTTGTGAATTTGATTACCCCAGCGTTATCAGAAGTAATTGATGTTAATTCACCAGTCCCGTTTTCATTGGAGAAAACAATATAGTTCTCGTCAACATTATCTCCGTCTGGATCTTCAGGTTCCACCACAGGCACAACTTGTACGGTGATGGTGCCTGTAATTGCTGGGTTAGCGACCACACGGCCGCCCTCACCAACAATCGCATCATCGGTGTACTCGAAATCTCTCTCCTCCATCTCCACGACAGTTGTCAGCGTAAAGTCCACACTCGAGTTTTGTGGTGGTGTCATCTGGATAAAGTCATTCGCCAAAGCAATCTGAGTAAATTGTTCTGGTGTCTGTGAAGCGTCTTTAGGCGTAATGATTAGCGTGCCCGGTGTGCTGGAATCGACTGCCACATCACCATTCACTACCGCGACAACACCCGTTGGAATACCATTAATGGTAATGGATGTGAAATGTTCATCGTCATCAATGTAGTCAGCACCTTGTGGATGCCAATCGATATTGATCGCTGTATCTTCATTACCTGTGGTTGTATTACTATAGGTCGCAGAAGTGTCAATTCTAGGTTCAACCAACACTCGAACTTCTTGGTCAAACGTTAAGGTATGACCGTCGTTCTCTGTAACGACGATACGGCCTTGGATGTGAATATTCTCGGTCGATGAGTCAACAGGGCGGATTCTGATGCCTGACGTTACGCCCGCTTCAGTAATGTTTGCTTCATAGATGGGTTTATCAAGATCAGGGTTACCATTGATATCATCTTCATAGCCAACGAAGTTCAAATCAATCACGGTACCGTCACCGTCTTCGATGACAACACCATCTGGTATACCAGATAGAATAACGGTTATCGATTCCGAACCATCACCAGCAAGCGGGGCATCAGTAGGATCATCTGGTCTTCTTTCACCAGACAACACCGTGAAGTCAAGAACTGCGAAGCTGTCTCCGTTCTGACTCTCTTGAATGGTTGTTTGTACTCCACTCACGCCACCATCGGTAAACTCTTCCCAATCGGTGCCGTTAGTTCCACCAAATGGCACATCAGCAACACCAATGACTTCAACATTGACCGTTTTAGGACCAAAGGTAACTTCATCAACCACTGTACCTGTTGACAGATCTGCCTCATCTTTGACAACGCCTAACACATCAAAGCTAAAGTCTTCGTTGCTGTGTTCTTTAGGTCTCACTTCAACTTGGTCAAGTTGAGAGTAAAGAATCTCTCTATATTCGACACCTTCAATGGTCACGGATGGGATAACGTTGTCTGTATCTAACTCATAAAGCTCGGCGCCTTCGGTGATATTATTAATCCGCACGTATAGCGTTTCCGACGCATCCATATCTTCAGATGGCGTCATCGTAATCACTTCATCAAGCGTGAACGCGATTGTGTTGTTAGGATCACCAACAATATCTGGGTCGAGAATATTGTCTTCATTGATGGTTTTACGATTCACGCTTAACGTGCCCAAGTCGGCGTCTGGAAGTACATCTATGGTTAAGATCCTGACCTCAGAACTAGCCGTCGTTTTATCGTTCGCTCCTGCGTTATCGCTGTCCGTAAAGGGGTTACGTGTCTCTTCGGTTAACGCTACCGCTTCAAAGCGAATAGTGCCTGAGAAGTTATCAATCGGGTCGACGACTGTGCTATTGATGTCTGCCTCATCAATAATATATGGACCTCCAACAGGCCCTATTGGATTACCTGAGCTATCCAATAGGGTGAAATTCCCAGCGCCCTCAATGACCGTCAGCTGATAAGTAATAGTCTCTGAACGTGACGTATCCTGAGTATCAGCCTCGAGGTTAAGAGTGATGGTATTTCCATCCTCCGTCACCGGTATATCTTGGTTCATGTTGTCGGTATCAGGGAGGTAAGTGAATGTGCTATTTACATCATCCCATATAGCCTCGTCCGCTACGGCTTCGATTTCAATTCTGAAGTTAGAGCTTACGGTATGATCAGGTACACCGTTGTTGTCGATCTCTAACTCATAATTAATTCTGACGCCATTTTCACCGGTACTAAAGTTTCTATCAGGGACGAAGTAGAGATTTTCGATGGTCGCAATCGTATCGCTTGGATTGTCTGGATCATATACCGCAGGCACGAGAGTTCGCGTTATATCGGCACCATCTAGAATGAAATTACCGTCGACGTCTTCCGCCAATTTCACATACTCTGCCCCATCGTAGTAATAGAAGGTGCCTCTATGGTTGGTGTTGTCGAAAATCTTCAGTTGACCAATGTCTTCATTGTTATCTCGGTCATAAAAGTTAACCTGCAATTCGACCTTAGCTGGCGTGTCAGGCAAACCATCTTGGTTATCAAAGGTATTTTCAACACCTCCCGTTGGTTCACTACCGGTAGCGTAAACAATTGAAGGATCACGACCTATATCCTCAGTAGTGGTCACTTTCAATGAAATAGCTGTTGAATCGCGATCGACAATAGTGATATCTAACGGGGTTTCAGAGGTATCTAAATCTCCATCAGTCGCGATCACATTGATGGAGAAGTTAATCTCATCGCCATCGTGCTCCAGATAGCTATTTGCTCTAAACTCAACTTCACCGTTCGAATTGATTCTTAATGTCCCTAGTTGTCGTTCTTCCGTTCCCCCCATTCCATCTTCAGTTTGTTCATATACACGAATAGTTCTGCGTCCACTTACTATATTCAATGCATCACTGAAATCGGTATTGTTACCTCGTTGGAAGACGATATTGGAACCATTGTCAGATATACCCTCTATACGGCTAAGGACAGCCCCATCAGCGCCAGTATCCGTTGCAGTGGCAAACATGTTCACTTTTGAGCCGTTATAACCCTGTCCCTCAAGACGAGTAATAGATTGAGTCGTAACTAGTGGAACATCATCTGTAACGGATAGGTTGAGAGCGATCGCGTTAGACTGATCGCCATCGAAATCTTCAGCCACTACAGAGAAGTTCAATGGAATGCTGTTTTGTGCTATCAGATCTGGATTCGGATGAGCGAGTGGTTTAAACAGTTCAAATTGATAACTGTTGTCGCTGGTATCGAACACAATCTCAAACACAGCTTCGTTGCTTGTCTCTGTTTGTGCGGTATAGGTAAAGGTTGTGCCACTCTCAACGACCGGAAGCCACTCTAAGTTCTCTCCTTCAGAGGTTAGCCCAGTTAAGACGGCATCAGGGTTTACCAATTCATAGAGGACTACGCCATCAGCACCTTCATCTATGGTAAACAAGCCATTTATGATGGTATCTTCGGTTTGGTCAGAACCAATTCCCGCCAAATCGTCTTCGTCGACAATAGTTTCTCCTGTTGGGTCGGTCATTGTTGGACCATCATCCAGTACTTCTATTGGCAATCGGTATTGATTCGAATCATCACCATCTCCATCGACCGCTACCACGTCGAAAGGTATGGTCAGCGTATCGAGGTTTGTAGGTGTGGTGGCGTGGTTTAGTGGCCCCAACAAGGTAAAGGTATAATCACCATCATTGGTCAATGCTAGAGTAAAGATTGGGACACCCGATGTCTCTGTAGCACCTTGGTAAGTCGTGGTATTAGCCGCACCAGTGACTTCAGTGATCTCAATACCTTCATTTCCAGACGAAAGCATCGCTTCTAAAGTCGTTATGTTACGAAGTTCGTAAGCATCAACTTGGTCGGCACCTTCAGTTGTAACAAATGAGCCTGTCGCTTGTGTTGGGTTACCTATATCTTCTTCATCAACAATAAAGGTACTGCCAACCCCTGTATCTGTAATTTCAGGCACGTCATCGGTTATCGTCACGCTGAGCGGCTTCATCGCTGAATCGGTTTCGTCAGTATCAACAGCGTAAACTGGCAGAGTGAATACTTGGTCATTATTACCCTGCACGTCGGCATGATCGATCTCTTGCAGCAGTGTAAAGGTGTATTGTCCTAACACTGAGGACGAGAAACTAATTTTAAAGATTTCGACTTCAGGTCCATTAACAGGATCTTCTGTAGTAAACCCTATATAGCCACCAGAAACCGAAGGATCCTCTTTCAATTGAATAGAGAGCCCATTGGATTTAAGCGCTCCGTTATCATTGAATTCGGTGGTCTCAATGCGGAAGTAGCTGACGTCATCACTCCCTGCTGTAAACGTCATCTGTTCAGTCTGGCTAACAGGTAAGCTTGGTGAAGATCCATCGGCTAAGTTAACTTCACTCAAGCCCACAGGTGGAATGATATCAATCGTTGGAGGAGCGCCATCACTAATTATTAACCTGACAGTTGCATCTTCTGGGTCGAGATCTCGGTCTAGAGAGTTCACCACAATATTCTTAATGATATCGCCATCTTCATGATCTAAGTTTCTGTTTGGCTCGAAGCGAATGTCACCATTCAACTTGATATACAGCGTCCCTTCTGGGTAAACAAAAACTTGCTCATTAGTATCGTTTTGATCCAGTAACTCCTCTGATCCGCCATCGTAAGTAAACCCAGTGACTGTTGAACCATCTGCACTTGGCCCCGTTATGGTTTCAAACACATTACTCGTCACCGTGCCCGAAGTAGGTTCTTCTACTAATAGGTCTCCAGATTGCATGACCTGAACATCATCACTAATGATGACTTCAAGCGGTTTAGGATCAGAGAGATCACCGTCTGTATCTTGAGCGCGAACCGATAAGTCAAAGCTAATCTCATTGTTTCCGTCGCCATCGGGGTGGTCTAGATGTTCAAGCAGTGTAAAGGTATATTTAGTTGGAATTAGGTTATCAAACGTTAGGGTGAAAATAGGGACTTCAACACCCGGTGACACCGTAGTAAACGCCAAGTAGTCTCCCGAATTTACTGGGTCCTCTCGTAGATCGACGACCAATCCATTTGATTTGATCGTCCCACCAACATTAAACAGCGAGGTATTGACGATAATCTTCGCGATGTCGTCACTACTAGCAATTGTTGTGATGGTATTTGTCTCGCTAATCAAATTCGAGTCTGGAGCAGAGCCATCGGATAGGTTACTTTCCGATAAGTTGACGCCAGGAACCACGTTCAGTTCTGGGTCTTCACCATCTATGATGGTCAATCGGACACTCGACATAAAGACATCGTTATCAAAGTCTGAAGAGGTGAAAACAACGTTCTTAACGATATTCCCACCCGAGTGATCTAGGTTTCTGTTTGGCTCAAATCGAACATCACCATCTAACGTGACGAACAAAGAACCTTCCGTGAAGGTAAACTCCTGTTCACCAACAATATTCTGATTAAGCGAGATTGCGAGCCCACCATCGTAGGTAAACTCAGTAATGGTCGCACCATCGGCACTTGGCAATGGCATGACATCAACAGTCGCCGTTGTAGGTGTGCCTGAAGTTGGCTCAGTAATCGCTAAGATTCCATCCTGCATTTGCTGAATGTCATCTTCAATCGTTACCACAATATCGCGTCGTGCTGACTCTGAATCATCCGTATCAACAGCATAGATAGGCAAACGGAAATTAAGGTCGTTGTAATTGAGGCCATTTAGGTGGTCGACCGCCTCTAACAAGGTGATCGTAAATTGACCTTTGTTAACACTATCGAAGCTTATCGTGAAGATATCTGTTTCATTGTTTGGACCATCGCTAGTAAAGCCAATATAAGTGCCAGAGTCCGCTGGTTCCTCCTTCAGCGAGACAACGAGACCGTTCGATTTCAGCAAGCCACCAAAGTTGAATTCATTGGTATCGATACGGAAATGGCTGAAATTATCACTTCCTTCGGTATAAGTAATGGTATGCGTTGAACTCACTGGCCCTGAACTTGGCATCGATCCATCGGTTAGGTTCACTTCTGACAAGTAAACGTCTGGCACTATGTTGATTACAGGGTCAACACCATCCGTAATAGTGAGCGTCACCGTCGCTGTTTCGACATCTTTATCAAAGTCACTTGTAGTGACCGTAATGGTGCGAACGATATCACCGCCTGAATGGTCGAGATTTCGGCCTGGCTCAAAACGTACAGAACCATCTAACTTAACGAACAGTTTCCCATCTGCAACGGCAAACTCTTGCTCAGTGAAGTTTGTTTGGTCTAAGACGAACGGTCCGTCAGTTCCATACATAAACTGAGTGACCGTTGCGCCATCAGCACTGTCTTTTGGCATTACATCCACAATACCTGTTGAAGGAGGCCCGCCAGCACCAGATGTCGTAACAGGTTCAACAATGCTCAAAGTTTGGTTTTGAGTCTGTTGCAAGTCATCGGTAATCGTGACGTTCAGAGAAGACGATGCGGAATCTGTGTTATCGGCATCAACCGCTATCACGGGAATATCGAAGTCTAAAGTGTTGGCAAAGCTTGCATCAGCATGATCCAAAGCCTCTAACAAAGTAAGTGTATATTGGCCAAGGTTACTGTCTGAAAACTCCAACGTGAAAACATTGGTTTCCACATTTGACGCGTCAGTAACAAAGCCTACATAGTTGCCTGAATCCGTTGGCTGCTCTTTGATTTCAACGGCAAGGCCATTCGACTTCAAGGTTCCCATAGTGTTGAAGTTGGTGGTATCAACTCTAAAGTGCGTGACGTCATCACTACCCTCAGTGAAGGTAATAACTTTAGTGTCACTCACTGCCGTTCCTGTTGATGAAGACCCATCGTCTAAATTCGCTTCGTTGAGCGCAATATCAGGCACAGTATCGATAACCGGCGCATCGCCATCTATGATAGCCAGTGAGACCGAAGTACTGACAATATCTCCGTCGCCATCCACAGAATTAACAAAAATAGTTTTGGTGATATTGCCACTTGAATGGTCTAGATCGGATACGGGTTCAAATCGCATACTGCCATCAATAGAGACAAACAGTGTGCCCTCGTCATAAGTAAACGACTGTTCCCCCGCTACATTTTGATTCAGTGTTTGTAGCGGCTCTCCGTCATAGCTGAAACTAGTCAGCGTTCCACCATCTGCACTGCTGTCGGGCATTAGGTTAATGGTATTAGATGTTTCAACGCCTGTTGATGGCTCTTTGGCGGTCATAGAACCAGCAACTAATGATTGGATATCATCAGTGACAGTGACAGCTAACGGCGACATTAGAGAGTCATCGCCATCGGTATCAACCGCGTAAACCGGCAAGTTGAATGTCAGATCGTTATTACCTTGAATTGGTCTGTGATCGATAGCTTCCAATAAGGTAAAGGTGTATTCACCCAATGTAGTGCTACTGAAATCTACGGTGAATACTGTCGTCTCTACATTCAAGATGCTAGTGGTGAAACCAATGTAACTACCCGACCCTACTGGCTCTTCACGGATCTCAATGATCAAACCATCTGACTTGAGTGAATTGTCTGTATTGAACTCATTTGGCTCTAATCGGAACTTCTCAACATTGTCACTTTGATTGGTGAATGAGATGGTTTCTGTTTGACTTACTGCCCCAACAATTGGTGACGAGCCATCGTCTAATTCTGCTTCCGCAAGCGTAATACTTGGCACCGATTCAATGGTTGGGATATCGCCATCTGTAATCGTTAGCGTTACTGTCGCAGTTTTTACATCGACATCGCCATCACTTGAAGTAAACACCAGTGATTTAATGATATCGCCATCTTCGTGGTCTAGGTTTCGATTTGGCTCAAAACGCACGTTACCTTCGATGCTCACAAATACAGAACCTTCGGTAAAGGTAAACTCTTGCTCACCGGTGATCGTGGGATCTAGGGTTTGCGCTGCACCACCATCGTACGTGAACTGGGTAATCACTGCCCCATCAGCGCTCTGTTTTGGCATCACATCAATAGTGTTGGTGGTAACAGTACCAGCGGCTAAATCTGCGACGGTTGGCTCAGTGATATCTAACGTGCCGGTCGCCATGACTTGCACGTCATCACCAATGGTCACTGACAACGGTGACATCAATGAGTCATTACCATCAGAGTCCACTGCGTAGACAGGCAAATCGAAGGTTAGCTCGTTGTTATCTAATCCATCAGCATGGTCTAACGCTTCAAGCAGTGCAAAGGTGTATTCGCCCAATGTGGTTGTAGAGAAGCTCAAGGTAAATACCGGAACTTCCGTACCACCATCATCAATAAAGCCGACGTAAATACCCGAATCTGCCGGATCTTCTTTTAGCTCTACCGCAATGTTATTAGAGGTTAGTGCTCCACCAACATTGAACTCCGTCGGTTCAAGTCTGAACTTCTCAACATCATCACTTTGGTTAGTAAACGAAATAGTCTCTGTCTGGCTGACCGCGCTGCCGCTTGGCGATGAACCATCAGCAAGCTGCGTTTCTGATAGCGACACGCTTGGTACGGTTTCGATGGTTGGAATGTCGCCATCGGTAATGGTTAGAGTTACTGTCGCGGTCTCGACGTCGACATCACCATCACTAGACGTCACCACTATCGATTTCACGATCGGACCATCTTCATGATCGAGGTTGCGGTTTGGCTCAAAGCGGACATCACCCTCTAGAGTAATAAACAGAGAACCTTCGGTGAAGATGAACTCTTGTTCGCCTGTATCCGTTTGGTCAAGCATCAACGGCGTGCCGCCATCGTAGGTGAACTCTGTAATCGTCGCACCATCCGCACTCTGCTTTGGCATCACATCAATCGTAGTTGTGGTCACCACCCCAGCAGCCAGTTCGGCAACCGTTGGCTCTTCAATGGTCAAGATGCCATTGCTCATCTCTTGCTCATCATCTTCAATAGTCACCTTAAGTTGCGACATTGCCGAATCGTTACCATCGCTATCAACTGCAAGCACTGGGACATCAAAGGTGACCATATTTTTGTCCAAACCATCTTCATGGTCGAGCGCTTCAAGCAATGTGAAGGTGTATTGGCCTAAGTTTGAATCGGAGAAACTGATGGTAAATACATTGGTCTCAACATCCGACGCATCTTTAATAAAGCCGATGTAATCGCCAGCACTGTTAGGATCTTCTTTGATCTGAACCGCCAAGTTATTCGATGTCAAAGCACCTAATGGATTGAATAGAGTCGGTTCGATACGGAAAGAGACCACATCATCGCTTTGGTCAGTAAATTGAATGACCTTAGTGTCGCTAACAGCAGCAACTGTTGGATCTGAACCATCAGTAAGGTTTGATTCAGAGAGTGAGATTGGCGGGATCACATCAATAGTCGGAACATCACCATCGGTAATGGTCAGTTTCACTGTCGAGGTAAGAACATCTTCATCCCCGTCACTCGATGTCACCACGATGCTTTTAACAATATCGCCACCTGAGTGGTCTAAATCTCGGTTCGACTCAAAGCGAACATCCCCTTGAGTAGTAATGAACAATGAGCCTTCGGTGAAGGTAAACTCTTGCTCAGTCGCTATACTTTGGTCGAGCGTGTAAGCCGTGCCATCATAGGTAAATTGAGTCACACTCGCGCCATCAGCACTTGGTGAGGTCAACACATCGAAGATTAATGTTGTCGGCGTACTTGCAGCCAAATCAGCGACCGTCGGCTCTTCGATGCTTAGAGAGCCGCTCGCCATCACTTGAATATCATCGGTGATGGTGACAGACAGCGGTGACATTAACGAGTCATCGCCATCCGTATCCACCGCATAAACCGGTAGTTCAAACGTCAGGTCGTTATTACCACGACCATCTTCATGGTCGATGCTTTCCAGCAATGTAAAGGTGTATTGTCCCAGAGGCGCAGCACTAAAGTTGAGAGTGAAAATCTGTGTTTCCACATTAGTTGCACTGTTCGTAAAGCCAATGTAGTTACCTGAGCCTGCCGGGTCTTCTTTAAGATCGATCGCTAGCCCATTAGATTTCAAAGAATCATCTGTATTGAACTCATTTGGCTCTAATCGGAACTTCTCAACATTGTCACTTTGGTTAGTAAACGAGATGGTTTCTGTTTGACTCACCGCACCAACGATTGGTGACGAGCCATCGTCTAAATCTGCTTCCGCAAGCGCAATACTTGGCACCGACTCAATGGTTGGGATATCGCCATCTGTAATCGTTAGCGTTACCGTTGCAGTCTCAACATCGACGTCGCCGTCACTTGAAGTGAACACGAGTGACTTAATGATATCGCCGTCTTCGTGGTCTAGGTTTCTGTTCGGTTCAAAACGCACATTACCTTCGATGGTCACGAACACCGAACCTTCGGTGAAGATAAACTCTTGCTCACCAATGATGGCCGTATCTAACGTTTGAGCTGTACCGCCATCGTACGTGAACTGGGTAATCACCGCCCCATCAGCGCTCTGTTTTGGCATCACATCAATGGTGTTGGTGGTCACCATACCAGCGGCTAAATCTGCGACGGTTGGCTCGGTGATATCGAGTGTGCCGTTTGCCATGATCTGTACGTCATCACCAATCGTTACTAACAACGGTGACATCAGTGAGTCATTACCATCTGAGTCCACCGCGTAAACAGGCAGGTCAAAGGTTAACTCGTTGTTATCTAATCCATCTGCATGGTCTAACGCTTCGAGCAGCGTAAAGGTATATTCCCCAAGGGTTGTACCTGAGAAGCTCAAGGTAAACACCGGAACTTCAGTGCCGCCATCATTGATAAAGCCAACATAATTACCGGAATCGACTGGATCTTCTTTTAGCTCAGCTGCAATGTTATTCGAAGTTAAGGTACCGCCAGTATTGAACTGGGTCGGTTCAAGTCGGAACTTCTCTACATCATCACTTTGGTTGGTAAATGAGATAGTCTCAGTTTGGCTGACCGCGCTACCGTTTGGCGTTGAACCATCGGCAAGTTGCGTTTCGGATAGCGACACGCTTGGTACGGTTTCGATGGTTGGAATATCGCCATCGGTAATGGTTAGAGTTACCGTCGCGGTCTCGACATCCACATCACCATCGCTAGACGTCACTACAATCGATTTCACGATTGGGCCATCTTCATGGTCGAGATTGCGGTTTGGCTCAAAGCGCACGTCACCTTCAAGGGTAATAAACAGTGAGCCCTCGGTGAAGATGAACTCTTGTTCGCCTGTATCCGTTTGGTCAAGCATCAACGGCGTGCCGCCATCGTAGGTGAACTCAGTAATCGTCGCTCCATCCGCGCTCTGCTCTGGCATTACATCAATCGTGGTTGTGGTCACCACCCCAGCAGCCAGATCGGCGACTGTTGGCTCTTCGATATTCAAGATGCCATTACTCATGCCTTGAACGTCATCTTCGATAGTCACCGTTAGCGGAGACATCAAAGAGTCATCACCATCGCTATCAACCGCAAGCACGGGAACATCAAAGATGACCGTATTTTTGTCCAAACCATCTGCATGATCGAGTGCTTCAAGTAGTGTGAAGGTGTATTGGCCTAGGTTTGAATCCGAGAAACTGATGGTAAAGACGTTAGTTTCAACATTCGACGTATCTTTAACGAAGCCGATGTAGTCGCCAGGATTGTTCGGATCTTCTTTGATCTGCACCGCTAAGTTATTTGATGTTAAAGCACCTAACGTATTGAACAAGGTCGGCTCAATACGGAACGAGACCACATCATCACTTTGGTTCGTGAATTGAATGACCTTGGTGTCGCTAACAGCAGCAACTGTTGGGTCAGAACCACCTGTAAGGTTTGATTCAGAGAGTGAGATTGGCGGGATCACGTCAATAGTCGGAACATCGCCATCGGTAATGGTCAGCGTGACCGTAGAGGTCAGTACATCACTATCACCATCACTAGAAGTCACTACGATATTCTTGACAATATCACCACCTGAGTGGTCTAAATCGCGGTTTGGCTCAAAGCGCACTTCACCTTGAATGGTGATGAACAACGAGCCTTCAGTGAAGGTAAACTCTTGTTCAGAACTGTCCGTTTGGTCGAGCGCGTAAACTGCACCATCGTAAGTGAACTGAGTAACATTGGCACCATCAGCGCTTGCGCTAGTGAGCACATCGTAGACAGAAGTCGTTGGTGTACCTGCTGCCAAGTCAGCGACCGTTGGCTCTTCGATACTAATCGTAACCCCAGCCATGACTTGAACATCATCAGTGATAGTCACAGACAGTGGTGACATGAGTGAGTCATCGCCGTCGCTATCAACTGCATAAACTGGCAAGCTGAATGTCAGATCATTGTTGCCTTGAATAGGTGCATGGTCGATTGCTTCAAGAAGCGAGAAAGTGTATTCGCCTAACGTTGTTGAGCTGAAATCCAATGTGAAGACAGTAGTTTCAACATTCGAGATATCAGTGGTGAAACCTATATAGTTACCTGATCCCGTTGGCTCTTCACGGAGTTCTATGATCAAGCCATCCGATTTCAATGAATTGTCTGTATTGAACTCCGTCGGCTCTAATCGGAACTTCTCAACATTGTCACTTTGGTTAGTGAATGAAATGGTTTCAGTTTGGCTTACCGCCCCCATGATTGGAGAAGAGCCATCCGCCAGTCCGGCTTCTGCTAGCGTGACGCTTGGTACAGATTCAATGGTTGGGATATCGCCATCGGTGATGGTCAGAGTCACTGTTGCTGTCTCAACATCGACGTCGCCGTCACTTGAAGTAAACACGAGTGATTTAACGATATCGCCACCTTTGTGGTCGAGGTCTCGGTTAGGCTCGAAGCGGACATTACCTTCAATGGTAACGTACAAGTCCCCTTCAGTGAACGTGAACTTCTGCTCACCTGTAATAGTTGGATCTAAAGTTTGCGCTGTACCACCATCGTACGTGAACTGGGTAATCACCGCCCCATCAGCGCTTTGTTTTGGCATCACATCAATAGTGTTGGTGGTAACAATACCAGCGGCTAAATCTGCGACGGTTGGCTCGGTAATATCTAACGTGCCGGTCGCCATGACTTGGACATCATCACCAATGGTCACTGACAACGGTGACATCAATGAGTCATTACCATCAGAGTCCACTGCGTAGACAGGCAAATCGAAGGTTAGCTCGTTATTGTCGAGACCATCAGCATGGTCTAACGCTTCAAGTAGTGTGAAGGTGTATTCGCCCAATGTAGTTGTGGAGAAGCTCAAGGTAAATATCGGAACTTCCGTGCCACCGTCATCAATAAAGCCTACGTAAATACCCGAATCGGCTGGGTCTTCTTTTATTTCGACCGCAATGTTATTCGACGTTAGTGCTCCACCGACATTGAACTCCGTCGGTTCAATTCGAAACTTCTCAACATCATCACTTTGGTTGGTGAATGAGATAGTCTCAGTTTGACTGACCGCGCTGCCACTTGGCGTTGAACCATCAGCAAGCTGCGTTTCTGATAGCGACACGCTTGGTACGGTTTCGATGGTTGGAATGTCACCATCGGTAATGGTTAGGGTTACTGTCGCGGTTTCGACATCCACGTCACCATCGCTAGACGTCACCACAATCGATTTCACGATTGGGCCATCTTCATGGTCTAGGTTGCGGTTTGGCTCAAATCGCACGTCACCTTCAAGAGTGATAAACAGTGAGCCCTCGGTGAAGATAAACTCTTGTTCACCCGTATCCGTTTGGTCAAGCGTCAATGGCGTGCTGCCATCATAAGTGAACTCTGTAATCGTCGCGCCATCCGCACTCTGCTCTGGCATTACATCAATCGTGGTTGTGGTCACCACCCCTGCAGCCAGATCGGCGACTGTCGGCTCTTCGATATTCAAGATGCCATTACTCATGCCTTGAACATCATCTTCGATGGTCACTGTGAGTGGCGACATCAAAGAGTCATCACCATCGCTGTCTACCGCATAAACAGGTAGATCAAAGCTTAAGGTGTTATTGTCGAGTCCATCTTCATGGTCAAGCGCTTCAAGTAACGTAAAGGTGTAACGACCTAACACGACGTCATCAAAGTTGATGGTGAAGACTTCAACTTCTTGATTCAGCGCGTTAGTTGTAAAGCCTGTGTATTGACCAGAGTCAGCTGGGAACTCGCGAAGTTCTACTTCCAAACCATTCGAAGTCAGCGTGCCTGAAGGATTAAATTCGTCGGTCGCGATTCTAAAGCGTTCAACATCATCACTTTCGGTAGTTAAAGAGATAGTCTCT
>NZ_JAHGAJ010000011.1 GCF_030248535.1 Vibrio sp. D404a
CCCCTCCAGGGTGTTTTCCTATCTAACATAGGCTCAATTGAAGTTTTCCCAACGATTCAATCGAGGTTTTCTTATCTCTAAGGAGCTAAGAAGAATATGGTGGAGGGGGACGGATTCGAACCATCGAAGGCGGAGCCGGCAGATTTACAGTCTGCTCCCTTTGGCCACTCGGGAACCCCTCCAGGGGTGTTTTCCTATCTCTTGGTGGATAGGCTTAAGAAATGTTTTTCCCAACGCATCTCTCAAGTGCGGAGCGCATCATAGCAAACACGTTTAACCTGTAAAGAGTTTTTCTTATGGTTTTGTGTTGAATGCTGCCTTTTTGGGCAAAGATAGCGAAAAGTGCGCGTTTTGCTCGGTAAGTGAACATATGTTCTGGCTGTACCGTATTGTCATCCTAAATTATTGAGCCCGTAATAGGGGCTCAAATAGCAGTTAAATGGACATAAGCGACGCTTACTTCAATTTGAACGCTATGCTATAGCCTCGAATGTCAGCGGAATTTAGCTACATTTACACTTCTTGACGTTACTCGACACTATCAGTTGATAGAATACGGTTAATTACTTTATAGAGATCTCGAATCTAACTTACAGACTATCGTTATGACACATAAATCCATTTTATCTCTACTTAGCTTATCTATCATCTTGGCGTCTCCAGCCGTAGTCGCTAAGCGCATGGGACCAAGCGCAGTAACCGTGGTTACTGAGCAGGTCGATATTCATCAAGTTAACCAGTCACTTTCACTCGTTGGTAAGCTAGAAGCGGAACAATCCGTGATCATCTCTTCGGAGATCTCTGGCAAAGTGGATTCTATTCACGTTAAAGCTAACCAAGACGTTAAGAAAGACCAATTGTTGGTTCAGTTGGATGACGATAAAGCGAAGGCCGCCGTGGCTGAAGCAAAAGCATATCTAAAAGACGAGCGTCGTAAATTGGCAGAGTTTGAGCGTCTTGTGAAAAGAAATGCGATTACTCAAACAGAAATTGACGCACAGAAAACCAGTGTTGAAATCGCGTTAGCAAGATTGGACGCGGCAAATGCCAACCTAAAAGATCTTCATATTTCAGCACCATTCTCCGGCACCGTGGGTTTTATTGACTTTAGCCGCGGCAAACTCGTCAGTTCAGGTACTGAATTGGTGACACTGGATGACTTATCTGTGATGCAGTTAGATCTTCAGGTTCCAGAGCGTTACCTAGCGATGCTTTCAAAAGGTATGACAGTAACAGCACGCACAAGCGCATGGGGCGATACTGAATTCTCAGGCACTGTCGTGGGTATCGACTCACGCATTAACACAGAAACGCTAAACCTGCGTGTTCGTATCCACTTCGATAACCCGAATGACTACTTAAAACCAGGTATGTTGGTTTCAGCTGAGATGGACTTCCCAGCAGTTGAAGCGCCAATCATCCCAGTACAAGCTCTGCAATATTCAGGCACTAAGCGTTATGTGTATGTTGTAGGCGAAGATAACAAAGCAACCCGTACCGAAGTATTCCTAGGCGCTCGTATCGATAACGAAGTGGTGATCGAGAAAGGCATCAATATTGGTGACAAGATCGTGGTTCAAGGCATTGTGAATATGCGTGATGGCGTACAGGTTCAAGAGCTTGGTGTGACGACGTCAGCAAAGCGTCAACCTCAGCAAGAGGAAGCTAACTAATGCTGTTATCTGATGTTTCAGTAAAAAGACCGGTCGCCGCACTGGTTCTAAGTTTGCTGTTAGTGGTGTTTGGTATTGTCTCTTTCAGTAAGCTTGCTGTACGTGAAATGCCAGACATTGAGAGCCCTGTGGTCTCGATCAGTACTCGTTACGAAGGTGCTTCTGCGACCATCATTGAAAGCCAGATCACCTCCAACCTTGAGGATCAGCTTTCTGGTATCAGTGGTATTGATGAGATTGAGTCGACGACACGTAATGGCTCGTCACGTATTACTATCACCTTTGAGTTGGGTTACGACCTAAATACTGGTGTAAGTGATGTCCGTGATGCGGTGGCGCGAGCTCAGCGTTCTTTGCCAGATGAGGCTGACGATCCGATTGTTTATAAGAACAACGGTAGTGGTGAGGCATCTCTTTATATAAACCTTAGCTCTACGGAGATGGACCGAACCCAACTAACCGATTACACCGAACGTGTGCTTATCGACCGATTCAGTCTGATTTCAGGTGTGAGCTCGGTGGACATCTCGGGTGGTCTCTACAAGGTAATGTACGTCAAGCTCAAGCCCGAGCTGATGGCAGGTCGTGGTGTAACCGCTACTGATATCACCACGGCGCTTCGCAATGAGAACATTGAGAGCCCGGGTGGTGAGGTACGTAATGACGCGATCGTAATGTCGGTTCGTACTGCACGTTCATATACCCAAGCTGAAGATTTCGAGTATCTGGTTGTTAAGCGTGCATCGGATAACTCTCCTATCTACCTAAAAGATGTTGCGGATGTCTATATTGGTGCTGAGAACGAAAACTCGACCTTCAAGAGTGACGGTATCGTCAACGTAAGTATGGGTATCGTGCCACAATCGGATGCTAACCCGCTTGAAGTTGCCGATCTGGTCCACAAAGAAGTTGAGAACATCCAAAAGTTCTTACCGGATGGTACGCGATTGGCGATTGATTATGACTCAACTGTCTTTATCGACCGTTCAATCTCTGAGGTATATAGCACCCTGTTTGTTACCGGTGGTTTGGTTATCTTGGTGCTGTACGTATTTATCGGCCAAGCTCGTGCGACCTTGATCCCTGCGGTGACGGTGCCAGTATCGTTGATCTCATCGTTTATCGCTGCCTACTACTTTGGCTTCTCGATCAACCTGATCACGCTGATGGCACTGATCTTATCGATTGGTCTGGTTGTGGATGACGCGATCGTAGTGGTCGAGAACATCTTCCACCACATTGAACGCGGTGAATCACCACTTTTAGCTGCCTATAAAGGCACTCGTGAAGTAGGTTTCGCGGTTATTGCAACTACGCTGGTTCTAGTGATGGTGTTCCTACCGATCTCCTTTATGGACGGTATGGTGGGTCTGCTGTTTACGGAGTTCTCAGTATTGCTGGCGATGTCGGTGATCTTCTCGTCGCTGGTTGCTTTAACCCTGACGCCAGTATTGGGCAGCAAGATCTTAAAAGCTAACGTGAAACCGAATCGCTTCAACCACTTCGTTGAGCGTGTTTTCGGCAAGCTAGAAAAAGGCTATCGCAGCGTTTTGCGTCGTGCGCTGGCTTGGCGTTTGGCTGCACCAATCATCATCATCGCGTGTTTGGGTGGTAGTTATGGCCTGATGCAACAAGTGCCTGCACAGTTGACTCCTCAAGAAGACCGAGGCGTTATCTTTGCGTTTGTTCGTGGTGCGGATGCAACCAGTTATAACCGCATGTCTGCCAATATGGACTTGGTTGAAGAACGCTTGATGCCATTGCTTGGTCAGGGTTTCTTGAAGTCGTTCAGCCTGCAATCGCCAGCGTTTGGCGGTAATGCAGGTGACCAAACGGGCTTTGTTATCATGATTCTAGAAGACTGGGATGAACGTGATGCAACCGCTCAAGAGGCGTTAGGACAAGTTCGTAAGGCACTCAACGGCATTCCAGATGTGCGTATCTTCCCATTCATGCCGGGCTTCCGTGGTGGCTCGAGTGAACCTGTTCAGTTTGTTCTTGGTGGCTCTGACTACCCTGAACTGCAAAAGTGGGCAGAGATCCTCAAGCAAGCAGCTGAAGACTCGCCAATGATGGAAGGCGCGGACATCGATTACTCAGAGAAAACGCCTGAGCTATTGGTGACGGTAGATAAACAGCGTGCCGCTGAACTAGGTGTGAGTGTTTCCGATATCTCAGACACACTAGAGATCATGCTGGGCGGTAAGAGTGAAACAACCTTCGTTGAGCGTGGTGAAGAGTACGACGTTTACCTGCGTGGTGACGAGAACAGCTTCAACAATGCCAATGATCTCAGCCAAATTTACATGAGAACTCAATCGGGTGAATTAGTTACGCTGGATACGTTGACTAAGATTGAGGAAGTGGCATCGTCGATTCGTTTGTCTCACTACAACAAGCAGAAATCGATCACTATTAAAGCCAACTTGATGGAAGGCTACACCTTAGGTGATGCCCTTGATTTCCTTGATGAACAGGCGATTGAGATGCTGCCGGGTGATATCTCGGTGAGCTACTCTGGCGAGTCGAAAGACTTTAAAGAGAACCAATCGAGCATTCTTGTGGTGTTTGCCTTGGCGATGTTGGTAGCGTACTTGGTACTAGCTGCTCAGTTTGAAAGCTTCATCAACCCACTGGTGGTGATGTTCACTGTACCTATGGGGATCTTTGGTGGTTTCTTAGGCTTGGTGCTGATGAGTCAAGGTCTGAACGTCTACAGTCAGATCGGTATGATCATGTTGATCGGTATGGTAACTAAGAATGGTATCTTGATCGTAGAGTTTGCCAACCAACTGCGTGACCGTGGCATTGAGTTTGAAAAAGCGATTGTTGATGCGTCGGCGCGTCGTCTGCGTCCAATCATGATGACGGCATTTACCACGCTAGCGGGTGCGATTCCATTGATTACCTCAACGGGTGCGGGTTACGAGAGCCGCGTTGCGGTAGGTACGGTTATCTTCTTCGGTATGGGCTTTGCGACGCTGGTAACGCTGTTTGTTATCCCTGCGATGTACCGCCTGATCTCGGGTGCAACAAGAGCTCCGGGTCACGTAGAGGCAGAGCTAAACAAAGCACTGAGTCACGACACGGTAGGTCGTACCTCACACGGATAAACAGTCTTTTGACTGAATACTAAAAAGCTCGGCTTCTGAATGGAAGTCGAGCTTTTTTATTGTTTGGAGTATGGGAGAGGAGCTGTTAGCTGTTACGCTCTCGCGATAACCTCTTTCACCAAACGTTCGATACCTGAGTTGGCTTCCGAAATAGAGCCAGCCAACATATAAGCAGGAGTAGAGACAATATTGTGCTGATCATCGATAACAATATCATCTACTGGGCACTCTTGGTGCGCACCTCCTAACTGCTGGAATGCGCTAGCGGTGTCTTCATCGTTACCGATTGTGCCCTTTGCTTGAGAAGCGTAAACCATAGGAATGATCACTGGCGCAATACACATGTAGCCAGCGGGTTTCTTAGCTTGTGAAAAAGAAAGGCATGCGTTCTTAACATCTTCATTGATCTGGCAATCTGCTTGAGCAACAGCAAAGGTGGTTAAGTTCTTCGCTGCACCAAAACCGCCCGGCACAATCAAGGCATCAAAGTCTTGAGCAACGAGCTGTTGGACATCCTGAACATTACCTCGAGCAATTCGCGCTGACTCGACCAGTACGTTTCGCGACTCTTCCGTTACCTCGCCAGTCAGGTGGTTGACCACATGTAACTGGTCGATATTAGGAGCAAAGCAATGCCATGTCGCCCCTTCTTTTTCAATAGCGTGTAGCGTTAATACCGCTTCATGGATCTCGGCTCCGTCAAATACACCGCAGCCACTTAAAATCACAGCAATCTTTTTCATGGTAGTCCCTAAGGTTTGATGGTCATTGTTAATGGTGCTCAACGTTTAATTGGCTCGAACATCTTTAACTCAGAGCCTTAACGTTGAACTGTTAATTTTGTTGTGTCGTTTGGGTTTCGAGGTATTGCAGTGTGTTTAATAGGTCTTGTACAGAACTATGGCCTTTAATTCGTACTAGATACTGCCCATTTACCACGAAGCTGGGGATTCTCGTAATTTGTGCTTGCTTAGTTTTAGACTCCGCATTTTTCATCAAAAAATCAACCTGTTGCTTCTGATTTATTGACATCTGTTCGGGTACTAATAAGTCGTATTTCTCAAACAATTCTCGTCGCTTGTTTTGATTGTTTGAAGAATATTTTTGTTGAAAATGAAAAAGGTCATTGAGCATTTCACTACTAATGCTTTTTTTCTGAACAAGGAACGCATAATAAAGATTTGCTGAAGCTCGGGTAGAGTCGTTGAATACTACGTGAACGCGGTTCAGTTCCAACTCACCAGATTGTTCACTGGGGTGCAATATAGAGGTCATCTTCCAGCACGGTCCACATGTTAACGAAAAGAACTTTTCATGCGGGTGGCTAGTTTCGTATGGTTCACTTAACTTTGAGTACTGCTTACCTTCAATTGGTGACGAAAAGCCAAGAGTGCTATGCAGTAGTAAAGCTGTCGAAATTAATATCTTAGTTAGATTGTACATAACACCTCTGTTTACATGATTAATTAAAATATCTCTCCATTATTGAAAATAATATATAAGAAATTAAGTAAGATAGTTTAAGGGACTGTAAGTCGCGTATCATATAGTTATGTTCACTTTTCTTACATTCTCTTAATATATATATCAGTTATTTATTGTTAGTTTTTTCTGGCTTGAAAAATTAGAAACACGATGGTTATGTTTTTATCTTGAGTTTAGCCATTATGTTGTTAGATAAACCAAAAAATCTGAGAAAATTATGTTCACAAAACTATACGTAAACACAAAGCTTGCACTATCTGAATTCAAAAAAGACCAGCAAGGTGTAACTGCAATTGAATATGCAATTATCGGTGTGGCAATTTCAGCAATCGTTTTGGCCGTATTTAACGGTGATAATGGTCTGAAAAGTGCACTTCAAGGCTCAATGACAACAATCACAGAGAATATTACTGAAGCCAATAAGTAAGTAAAAACCTAATGATCGGTAACCTTTCATTGGTCTGGTGGCTATTATTAGCCACCATTTCAATCTTAATTTGTTATTCTGATATCCGTTACCGAAAAATACCAAATGAATACTGCTTAATGGTTTTGGTTCTTTCGCTGATTCTATGGGTATCTTCAGAACGTGATTGGGGAACAATAACAATAAGCTTAATTTTTCTAATCGGCGGTTTTTTTCTTTTTCTAATCGGCGTTTGGGGCGCTGGGGATGCAAAGCTAATCGCTTCTTTCAGTCCTTTGTTTGATCCTAGTTTGTTACCTTTAGGTTTTTTTATTACCGCCTCTACTGGGGTCACTATTGGAGTCATACAGATAGCGATAAGCTATTTATTTGGCAATAACGAGAAGCATAGAGGTGTTCCATACGCCGTTGCGATATGTGTAGGGTCTTTATTTACAGCGCTTGCGAGCTTTTAGTGGTTTTATATGAAAACAAAAATCTTATTGGTCTTACCGATTTTGATAATTACGCTTGGTGTATATAGCTTGATACAAAGGTTGTCTCTTGACCAGATTGAAAGCACAGAAATCAAAGTTGAACCAGTTAAAAAAGTAATGGTTTATCGATTGAATAAAAATGTAATAAAAGGCGAGAAGCTAGAACGAAGCCATGTTGTAATCGAAAGTTTGACTGAGGAAGAGTCAAATAACATAGGCGTTAAAAAAGATGTGGAAATAGACTTTATTCTTGGCGGTTTATTTTTAGATGACATGGAAGGAGGAGAGTATCTGTTTCCAAATGACATGATTCGACCTGATGACGAAGGCTACATAAATTTCATTATATCTAAGGGTAAAGTCCCTTATTCCATAGCGTTTCCCCAATCACAGGTTTTCGGTAGTGGAATTGTTCAAGACAGCTATGTTGATATTATCTCTATTTCAGAGTCTGATTCTATCGCAGAAAATTATGTATCGATTGAACCGTTATTCATGAATGTTCGGGTATTAAAGGTCCAAGAAATAGAAAGCATTAATGATGATGTCAGTGAAACATCGATTAGCGTCATTTTGGAGCTGACACCTAAACAATTAACCCAGTTATTAGTTGCAAAAAGAGTTAGTGATTTAGATATCTACCAATCTACAGGCGAGAACAAGATTAATACGCTTCAGGCAGATAGTGGAGATGTTTTACCTTACTTTCATGCTGTTACTGAGTTTCGCGCCAAGAGTAAAACATTTAATTAGGTCAAAACATGAAATCATTATTAAAAGCGCTTTGGTTGGTTTCTCTGTGTTTGTTATGGACCAGTAAAGTGAGTGGCCAGTCAGATATGAGTCTGCTAGTCGATGAAGCGACAACACTTGCAACAAAAAGCTCAATCAAGTCCGTATTTATTGCTAATCCAGAGGTTGCAGATTACCAAGTGATAGGTAAAAAGCAGATTGCCGTATATGGAATCAATGTAGGTACGACTTCGCTAATTGTGTTTGATCATGATGATCAGGTGTTGTTGTCAAAAAAAATTGAGGTCGAGCGTAGTTTTAAATCGATCTCCCGACAAATAAAAAAACGATTTCCTGAATCAACCGTAGAGATTAGTAACCTTGATCAGCAAGTTATTATTAGTGGAACGGTTTCTTCACACAAGATAAAAGACCAAATCTATGCTCTCGTCGGTTCAATGTTAGATAAGAAAAAAGAGCAGCAACAATTTCACTGGACTTTTGAAGATGAAGAGTGGCCAGTTGATTTTATGACTCGTGATAAATACAAAGGTGTTATTAACAATATTGAAGTTGCTGCCGTCAAACAAGTTAACGTCAAAATTACTATTGCGGAAGTATCTCACCGAGTACTTGAAGAGTTTGGTGTTCAATACTTTAACAATAGCCTAGGTGAAGCAGGCGTATTCGTTAATAAACTTAGTTCATTCAGTGCATCGGATATCGTTTCTATTATTACTGCTTCAAATAACGGCAGCATTGGACAGATATTAGCCGAGCCAAACCTATCTGTTATTTCAGGTGAAACCGCCAGTTTCTTGGTCGGAGGAGAGCTACCTGTAGTAACCGTCATTGACGACAAAACCAATGTTCAATTTAAAGAGTTTGGTATTGGTCTCAACGTGATGGCGAAGGTTGCTCAAGACGACCAGATTAAGCTGTCGTTAATTCCGAAAGTCAGTTCCCTTGATACTCAATATGCCAATGATGCCTATGATTTACCCGCGCTCAAAACACGTCGAGCGATGACGACGATTCAATTGGGCGACGGGCAGAGCTTTGTATTAGGAGGATTGATGAGTTCAGAAGAGAAAGAGAGTCTGAATAAGATCCCCTTTGTAGGCGACATTCCTGTTCTAGGTGCTTTATTTAGACATACCCAAACTGAACGCAATAAAACAGAGTTGATTATTGTCGCAACAGTTAGCTTGATCAAACCGGTCACTTCGACAGAGATCCAATTGCCTGTAATGGAAAGAAGTTCGACATTGGGGCGCTTTTTTGCGTTGCCTGATACCTCCTCACCTGAGAGTAAACGTTGGGCGAAAGAGATCTTTTCAACTGGAGGTTTCATCCAATGAAACAAAATTTATTGTTACTAGTTGTCGTTGCAAGTTTGGTTTCTGGTTGCGCTGTGAAAGATAGAAAAGGCGCAGAACTGGAGCTTGTTCCTGTAACCCACTGTTTTCAAATTGACTTTGCCCCTGATGAGAATAAGTCGTTCAACCAACAGTTAGATGTTTTCCTAACCAGTAATCGAGCGCTGATACTTAGCAAACCTCTTGTTATTACTTGGGCTAATAAGCCCGGTTTAGAGTTTGCGACCAAAACTCGAGAGTGGCTTCTTAAAGTCGGTGTCGATAGCAGAAACATAACGTTTAGAGAAGACCCAAAAGAAGCCGATTTTACAATTAAATTTACAGACTATGTCGTGCGAAGTGGTGTTTGCAATTATCAAAAGCTTGGGAATTTTGACCAGAATAGTTTGGGCTGTTCGTTAGATGGGCTGCTTTGGAAGTCAAAGGTTAACCCTGAAAAAGTGATAGAGCGTAATTGATAGGGCTTGCTTGAGGTAAAAAATATGTTTGATCTTGTTGATCTACTCAAAACAGATTCGGTTAAAGAAGCGTATGAAGAAAGGATCACCACAGTTCTTTTCCAACAAACGCCAGAGTGTCGCAACTTGGTTGAAGAGGCGTATAGATTCGAAGGAATTATGTCACCGGTTGTTGTGAACAATAATGAAGAATCTATTCGAGAGCATGTTAGAGCATCTGCAATCGAAATCGTCATTGTTGAGCTAAATAATAGCTCTAATGTCACCCAAGATATGAGAACGATCAGTCACTTATTACCCAATGAGGCATCAGTCATTGTTGTTGGTAGTGAGGATTCGATTTCGACCATTCGTAATTTAAAAGATATGGGGTTCTATTACCTCTTTTGGCCTATTACTAAGCAGGAGCTTATCGATTTCGTGAGAAACGTGCATGAAAATCGTCAAAGAAAAGCAGGTTTAGGAAAAAATAGAGATGCAAAAAAAGTCGCTTTTTGGGGGAGTAAAGGCGGTGTGGGAACAACTTTACTAACCTCTGAAGTTGCTTATCTGTTGGCCAACGAGAAAGACAGCAAATGTCTCATCGTTGATCACGATTATTTAGGAGGCAATCTAGATATTTTTATGGGGATGAAAGGTTATGGAAAGAAACCCCTACAAACGGGTACGCTTTCAGCAAATCTGGATATCACCTATGCACAAAGCCTAGTCTCTAAGCAGAGCGACATGCTGTCCATATTGGGTGTCGATTCCAATGATATCAGTGAAGAGGAGCTTAAGTCTTATACACGCGCGCTATCAAGCCAATTAGCTAAAGAGAATAACTTTATCATTGAAGATCTGTCTCGTGGCGGTTGCTCCAAACTAGATGCAGAGCATCTATCAAAACATTGTCAGATCATCATTTTAATCGTTGAGCCTACGGTTTCCAGTTTACGAGAAACCGTTAAATTTATCACTCAGATGGAAGAGCTTAATTGCCGTTCTCGATACATAGTGGTGTTGAATCACCCACGTCCTGAACAGAGTGCGACGATTACAAAGAAAGAAATTGAAAAGTACCTCAACCAACCTATCGATGTGGTATTACCTTACGAACAGAGTGCTGGTGAACAGCTCATCTTAGGCAAAAAGCTGAGTGAGGGGAAACTGAGCATTCGTCAAGGGCTCAATGAGATAACGTCTTTATTGCTTGGAGAGACAGTAGCTGCAAATCCATCATGGTTCCAAAGATTGATGAGTAAGCGCTAATGTTAGATCAATTAAAAGATATTTTTATCCAGTTGCGCACGCAAATTTTTACTGCCCTTGAGGTAGAAAATGTTACCCAATTAACAAAGGAAGAGCTGACTAAGCAAGTTGCGAATGCGATCAATGTTCTACTTGAGCGTCAAAGTGTATCCGTTCCTGAAGTTGTTCGGAATGAGTTTGTTAAAAGTCTAGTTGATGAGCTCCAAGGGTTGGGTCCTCTTCAGTCGTTAATGGAAGATGAGTCCATTAGCGACATTATGATCAACGGGCCGGATCAAATCTACATTGAGCGTAACGGCTTACTCGAAGTATCGAAGGTTACTTTTATTGATGAGTCTCAGCTACTTTTAATTGCTAAAAGGATTGCCACACGCGTTGGACGACGAGTTGATGATTCATCCCCAACTTGTGATGCAAGATTAGAAGACGGTAGTCGCGTCAATATCGTGATTCCGCCAGTCGCAATAGACGGCACTTCAATCTCGATTCGTAAGTTTAAGAAGAATTCATTGGGACTAGACTCGTTAGTCAATTTTGGTGCGATGACTGATGAAATGTCAAAGATCCTAATGATCGCTGCTCGTGCCCGTTTGAATATATTGATATCAGGAGGCACAGGTTCTGGAAAAACGACAATGCTCAACGCTTTGTCTCAGTTTATTTCAGATAAAGAGCGAATTGTTTCTATTGAAGATGCGGCAGAACTAAAGCTTCAACAGCCTCATGTAGTCAGGTTAGAGACCAAGGCTGCTGGTATTGAAGGATCTGGTGCGGTAACTCAACGTGACTTAGTCATTAACTCTCTTCGTATGCGTCCAGATCGAATCATTGTTGGTGAGTGTCGCGGTGGAGAAGCGTTTGAAATGCTGCAAGCAATGAACACTGGACATGATGGCTCAATGTCAACGTTACACGCAAATACGCCACGAGACGCTCTCGCACGTGTCGAAGCTATGGTTATGATGGGAACGGAAAATCTCCCATTAGAAGCGATTAGAAGAACAATAGTCAGTGCTGTTGATCTTGTGATTCAGATAAGCCGATTGCACGATGGCAGCCGAAAGGTCATGAGTATTTCAGAGGTAGTAGGCCTTGAGGGAAACAGTGTGGTGATGGAAGAGGTCTTTAAATTCGTTCCCACTTCTAGCCAAGGGCCAAACGGCGAACTACGTGGCAACTTCATGACATCAGGTCTTATGCAACGTTCAGTTCTTGTCGAGAAAAGTCGTTTCTTTGGATTAGAAGAGCAGTTGCAACAAGTGTTTAAAAATGCAGAGGCCTTATGATTTTACCGATCTTTTTGATCACTACCGGCTGCGTCATTTTACTGTTCTCTTTTTTTGCATTTCGTAATAAAGGCAATAAAAAAGAGTACTTGGAATCGTTCGGCAAGACAGTGATTGTTGGTTCTTTAGATACTAATAAGCAGGCGTTTAACTTAAGTGCTTTAAGTAAAGAGTCTTTTATTGAACTACTCCAAAGATACGCCAAGAGTTTAGCGAATCAACTAGGGCCACTCTATCTAATTAAAATCGCCGTTTTTTGTTCGTTATTATTGATGTTCAGTCTGTATTTGAATTCAAACTTTTTGCGAATGAATCAAATGTGGGTCTCCTTGGTAACGCTTTTACTCGGTATGGTTTGGGGTATTTCATTCTTGAACAAGCGAGAAAAAGAGCGCTTCGAATCAACGTTCCCAGATGCTCTCAACATGCTTGCTAGCGCAGTGAGTGCGGGTGAGAGTATCACTCAAGCAATGGCATTCGTAGGAAGAAACCTCGCTGGCCCTGTTGGAAGTGAATTTAAGTTGATGGCGGACAGGCTTCAAGTTGGTGAACCGCCAGAAGTCGTTTTCAGCAAATCTTGCAACCGATTCCCGTATCCAACGTTTTATTTTTTCGTAATTTCGATGCGCGCCAATATGATTCGCGGTGGTCAACTAAAAGAGATTATTAGTCGTCTAAATCGCGTCATGTTTGATGCTAGGGCAGTGGACAAGAAAAAATTTGCCCTGACGTCAGAAGCCAGGATCTCAGCGAAGATAGTCGGAGCAATTCCGTTCTTATTTTTATTTGCACTTCAATACCTTAGTCCAGAAAACTTTGAGTATGTCATGTACTCCGACGCTGGACGCCCAATTCTCTATTACGTTCTCATTAGTGAAAGTATCGGTATGTTTATAGTTTGGCTGTTGATGAAGAGTGTCAGATAAATGTCGATTAAAGAAAGTGTTATGAGCTTGGATATTGCAATCATTACTTTGAGCGCTATTTGGCTGCTTTTTCTTTTAAAGAGCATCCTTTTAAAGCAAAAACGCAGCTCAATGCTCACTAAGAATACTGCTGAAAGCCAAACGATCTCGAAATCAATTCAAGGGATACTCTCCCAATTGAGTTTTTCCGGAAAAGATGACGCTGCGCAACTCTTTTCAGCTGCCGGTTTTTACAACTTTAAATACGCAAACCTGTTTCAACCAACTAAGTACGTCATGCTATTAGTTGGGGGAATAGCGATATGGAGCTACGTGCGCGAAACCCACGAATTGATGACGCAAGTAGCTTGTCTTTCGTTGTGGGTAATTACGATACTTCTATTTCCGGACCTGTATCTTAAACGCAAGAAAGACAAGCTTCAGGCATCGTTATCAAGTCAGTTGCCTTACTTACTTGATCTGATGGGAGTATGTGTGCAAACAGGCATGACGATAGAAGCTTCTTTATCTTATTTGTCTGAAGAGTTGGAAGGCTTTGATAAAGACCTAGCCCATATAGTTTCGCAAACAAACCACCGAGCAAAGGTAGTGGGCTTAGATATAGCGTTAGATGAGTTACAACTAAAAGTACCCACCACCGAAATGCGCAGTTTCTGTGTGACTCTGAAACAGAGCATTCAATATGGCACTTCAATATATTCAGTACTAACCATATTAGCGTCAGATATTAGGGAAGTAAATATGCTCTCTCTAGAAGAAAAAATAGGCAAGTTAGCAGCTAAAATGTCTATTCCCTTAATTACATTCATAATGATTCCAATCGTTATTTTAATTGCTGCGCCTGGTGTAATGAGGATGATGGAAAATGTTTAGAACATTGAGTGCGTTATGTTTGATATTTTTATTTGGATGCACCTCTTCGCACAAGTTTTCACAAGATTGGTTGGTGAAAGAGAAGTTGCTTATTGAATCCGATAACAACCAAGCATTGGTGATCTTATATAAAGAACAGCTGAAAAATCGTAATGATGTTGAAGTGATGATCAAGTTGTCACAAGCTTATCTAAAATTGAATGATACTAAATCTGCTCTGTTTTTTATTGAAAAAGTCAATCTAGAAAACGAACCTACAGAGTTATCTCTGTTTATTGAGGCATCAGCGCTCAATCAGCAAGGAAATAATGAAAAATCTAGAAGAGTCGCCTTATCTGTATTGGATATAAATAAAAAAAATACTGACGCAATTAACCTTCTTGGAGTGATTAGTTCGGAGTTGGGAGCTTATGAAGCCGCAAGTGAATATTTTAAAAAGGCAAAAGCTCTCTATCATGATGACGATGTAGTTAGTAATAACCTCGCTATTCTCCATATACTCAAGGGAGAATATCAGGATGCAGTTGATTTACTAATGCCAATTTTTAACAAAGATAGTGGCAATAGAAAAGTTAAATCAAATTTGCTATTCGCTTTGGCAAAGTCTAAACAAGTCGAGTTATGGTTTGAAGTATCAAGAAGTAGAAATGACCCAATGTGGAAAGAAAAATATATCGCACTTCAAAGTTCCTCTTTAGCCATAGGTGGAAACAATGAAGTCTAGAAGTTTTAACAAAGGTGTTGCGTCTATAGAATTTGTTTTCGGCTTTATGGCTTTTTGGTTGATGTGTGTTTGTTTTATTGAACTTAGTTATTTGTCATTTATTAGCTCAATCAATGACCTAATTATTACGGAATCAGTACGAGAATCAAAGATTAATCAGGGGAGCTATAAAGATAGTTTCAAACAGCTTGTGATTGAAAATACCAATATGTGGGCTGGAATTATTGATGAAAACAAGTTCCGCATGTCAATTTATTATATTGAATCAATAAACGCACTGGCAGGTGTCACTGAATCTTGTGCTTTTGATGAAGGTGAGAGTTTCACTCAGTGTGGGAATCCGAAGGGTAGTGCAATTGCTATTTATCACATCGAGTATCAATATAAAGCACTATTCGACTTTTTATTAACCGATGACTTCATTTTGAAAAGAGAAGTGTTATCTATTCAGGAATATGAACGTGACCAATTCTATATCTAGTCAAAGAGGTAGCTTTTCAATTGAGTTTGCAATAGTTGGTGTATGTTTCAGTTTGCTATTAATTTTTGCATCCGACTTAGTGGTTAAGATGTCAATGAAGGGAAAGTTAGATCGTCTCTCTTTTTCTGCAGTCAGTATTTTGAAAGAGAGAACCCAACTTTACGATCAAGTGAGTTCATCGAATTATAGCCAAGCTAAACAAATTTATGAGATTACTTCCCTTTCGTTAAACCGAATGTCTAACACTTTCAGCCGTGATAGGTTTGGGGTTCACGTAGAGGAAATGACCTTCTCTAAGACCGGCAAAAGGAACCCAATTGTAACGCATCAATTTGGCCTCCCGTTTACGACAAGTCAACTGATTACCGACTTAGAGTCTCTATCAGTACTCTCTAGTTGGGGCCGTCGAGTACCTCTTTATAGAGTTTCCGTCTGTTATCAAACTGATAATTGGTTTGGTAGCTTGATTGGAGCTAACTACGATTTAGTGTGCTCTGAATCCATAATGATAGGACGTTAAATACTATGTTCCGAATAAAGCAGCAAGGAGGCCATGCATCCATTCTCTTTGTTTTATTTATGCCCATGCTTTTTATGTTGTTTACGTTAGCTCTTGATGGTGCACATGCGATGCAAAATAAAGCTAGGCTTGGTGATGCTGCTGAATTAGCGGCATTATCGTTAAGCGCTCATGATGCATCAAATGGCAACTCTAGTGGTGAAGGTTCTGGTAGTAAAGTAAACAGAGATATTGCTATAAATGTGATTAACCATTACCTAGGTGGTAATGGGCAACTTAAAGACCTCAAGATATTTCGCTCTTCATGTGAAGATATTCCTGAGTGCTTGGAAAGACTAAAAAGGGGTGGAAAAAGATACCATCAATATAAGGTGAGTGCGATTTATGAAGAGTCTAGTTGGCTCCCAGGTTGGGGGCAGGATGAGGAAGTTGACAACATACTATTGGTTAGCGGTTCATCAACAGCGTTTAAATATCAAGCTGAAAAAGTGGATGTGTTTTTTGTAGCCGATTATTCTAATTCCATGAATGATAGTTGGAGTGGTTCTGGTAAGAAATATGAGGATATGAATAATGTTATTCAAGAAGTTGTTGATGAACTTAAGATGCAAGATAATCCGGATGTTAGCCGAAAACATCGAGTAGGAATTGTTCCATTTTTTATTGCAACACCGACAAAAGTCATAGGGGAGAAAAGTTATTGTAAGCTTTCTCAGGTTTATGAAAGAAATGAAGACTACGATATAAATTCAGCAGATCCAAAAATACCACAGTTGCAGTTCGAGTCAATAAATTATAGAGATGCCCTTAAGAATATTTGGAAGGAGAAAAGTGAGAAAAATTGTCTACCTATGGTTAAAAAAGACGCATATGTAGAGAAAGGGGAAAAAGCTTTTAGGAAAAACAAGAAACAGAAACGTTATGAAGTCTATACAGAAATGAAGCTTACATCAGACTTTAATTATTTTAATAGCCGTATTTCTGAATACCGTCCACTTGGGTGGGGAACACACTTTATATCTGGTTTAACAAGAGCAGCAAAGTTGTTAGAAGGTGATTCTTATAATTCGAAAAGAATAATTATTATTTTGTCTGATGGTGTAGAGGTTCCAAAGTATATATCTGGAAGTGTCGTTAAAGGTGGGCTATGCAAAATGGTAATGGAGAAGTTAAATACAGGAACAAACGATCTTGGAGAACCATTGCATACTCGAATAGCCGGCGTTGGGTTTGATTATGATACATCTAAAAACGTAGCTTTAATCAATTGTTTGGGAGAGGGTAATGTTTTCAAAGCACAAGATAGAGACGAACTAAAAAGTAAGATCCTAGAGTTAGTATCTGAAGAAATAGGTCGCCTTAAATAGAATGAAAAAAGGTAATAAAATGAACAATATTTATGGTTTAACTGTGGCGTTAGGGCTGTCTATTCTGATGCTAGCTACCAAGGCTTACTCTCAGAGTAATAAAGATGTAGAGGTCTTATGTTATCCGAATCAAACTCAAGGTAACTATCATGTTAAACCTAAAGACAATAAGCATATTGTAGCCTTAAATCAGGGAAGCTTTTCTGTAATCGAGAAGGAAGTGAATAGCCAAGAACAAGGTAGTATATCAAGTGAAGTTCTTAGTAAGGCATGTCATGAGTACCTGATTCGCTTTCGAGATAAAGAGAGCAATTCACGTTATGAAGCAAGAGTGTATTTTGATTTTGACCAGAGCGCCCTAACGGCAGCTTCGAAAGAGATACTAGATGAAATCGCTAATCAGCATCATCACGGAAATGTATTGAGCATTAAGGGGTATACTGACTCTACTGGATCGAAAAGCTACAACTACAATTTGGGCTTGGAGCGCGCAAAACGGGTTGCGAATTATCTAAGTAATAGAGGGATTGAGCTGAGTGAACTCCAAACTGAATCGCTCGGCGAATCGGACCCATTAGAGCCAAATTCCACTGCATCTGGCCGTTCGATGAATAGGCGTGTTATGGTTTCAATGTAATTCCTTTGATTTTCTTGAAAAGCCTGCGTTTGCTCCTAGAGAATCGCAGGCTTTTTTTGTATAACAACAAGGCTCAATAAAATAGAACAGAATAAGGAATGTAACGTGGCTGAATTCAAATATAAAAATCTGTCTCAAGAAGAACAAGACAAGCTGGATGCGGCGACTTTCCGTCGTTTGCTGGCCCACCTAGATGACAACAAAGATGTACAGAACATTGACCTGATGATCTTAGCGGGTTTCTGTCGTAACTGTTTCAGTAAGTGGTATAAAACTGAAGCGGAACAGCAAGGTCTAGACATCGATATCGATGATGCTCGTGAGCGCGTATACGGCATGACTTACGATGAGTGGAAACAGAACCACCAACCAAAGGCTACACCAGAGCAGTTAGCCGCTTTCGAAGCGAAGCAAAAACCAGAGTAAACAACTCGACCCTTGTTAAAAAAGCGGTATGAACCTTTTCATGCCGCTTTTTGTTTTAAGTTTTTCGGTGTTGTTTATACAAACGAGTTTTTACAGCTCGCCAGTTTGGTTAAACACTTTGAGTTTTTCCGCGAACGGTTCGATATCACCGATGTTTTCACGAATCCACTCGTCATCAAAGTAAGTGTCTAGGTAACGTTCACCGCTGTCACACAACAGCGTCACGATAGAGCCTTTCTCGCCACGTGCTTTCATCTCGCTTGCCAGCTGTAATACGCCATACATGTTGGTACCTGTTGAAGCGCCAACTTTACGGCCAAGCAGTTCTGACAACCAGTGCGTTGTCGCAATACTTGCAGCATCTGGAATGGTGCGCATCTCATCAATCACGCCGGTGATGAAGCTAGGCTCAACGCGAGGGCGACCAATACCTTCAATCTTGCTGCCCTTGTCGCCAGTGAGGTCCACATTACCTGTCTTAAAGAAATCATGGAATACCGAGTTCTCTGGGTCGACAACGCACAGCTTAGTTTCATGTTGTTGGTAGCGAATGAAACGACCAATGGTTGCAGAAGTGCCGCCAGTGCCCGGGCTCATCACGACCCATGCTGGGATAGGGTGATCTTCCATCTGCATCTGGTTGAAAATCGAGTTGGCGATGTTGTTGTTACCGCGCCAGTCGGTTGCACGCTCTGCATAGGTGAATTGGTCCATGTAGTGACCATTGAGCTCTTCAGCCAGACGACGAGACTCAGCATAAATCTGGTCAGAACGATCAACTAGGTGAGCTTGGCCGCCGTAGAACTCAATCTGCTCAATCTTTTTCTTGGCTGTGCACTTTGGCATAACCGCAATGAAAGGTAGGCCAAGCAAACGAGCGAAATATGCCTCTGATACTGCAGTACTACCAGATGACGATTCAATGATTGTGGTCTCTGGACCAACCCAGCCATTACAAATCGCGTATAGGAAAAGTGAACGCGCTAAGCGGTGTTTTAGAGAGCCCGTAGGGTGTGTACTTTCATCTTTTAGGTAGATATCGATGCCTTCAACACTCGGCAAATCAAGTTTGATAAGGTGAGTATCGGCAGAACGTTGAAAGTCTGCTTCGATTTTGCGGATGGCATTGTTGATCCATTTATGGTCAGTACACATAGGGGTATCTCCAGAATTTTGACGTTGTTATTTTTATCTTTGCTATGTCACTAAATTAGCGAGATCTGCAGAGAAAAACTTTGCTATATTTACTTCATATTGATGACAAAGTAGAAAAAATTTCTCTTTTATAGGCTTTTATTGAAAACATGATCGACGCCACAGACAAAAAGATACTACGTCTACTTCAGCAAGACAGCACACTGTCACTCAACGATATCGCTGAAGCCGTGAACCTAACCACAACCCCTTGTTGGAAGCGCCTCAAGCGTCTAGAAGAGGAGGGGGTGATAGAAAAACGTGTCGCGCTACTCAACCCTGAGAAGCTGGATCTCTCATTTACTGCTTTCGTATTGGTAAAAACCAGTGATCACTCACATGAGTGGTATGGCCGTTTTGTGGGCACTGTTACCGAATTCCCAGAGGTGATGGAGTTCTACCGAATGGCAGGTGAATATGATTACATGCTCAAAGTGCAAGTGAAGGACATGAAATGCTTTGATGAGTTTTACAAGCGTTTGGTGAACAGTGTTGATGGTATCTCAAACGTGACCTCGACATTTGCGATGGAGCCTTTGAAATACACCACCGCACTGCCGCTATAATTAGAGATAAACAATTTAAATCATAAATCTAAGATGAATAGCCTGCTGTTTCGAACTCGCAATCGAAGTAGCAGTATAAGAAGTTATAAATAGGGAAGTTTATGCAAGCAAGAATCGCGATGGCCATTCAACTGTTATTAGCCACGGCCATATTCTATTTGGGGTACAGTATTTTTTCTTTCACTAACAAAGTCGGAGAGGTGGTCGATACCTACCCGCAAGTGATTGATGATCTGTCTGTTGTGACCAAAGAGCTGCAAGTGGAAGAGTGGCTCGCATTAGCCAAGCATATTGATGAGCTTGCCCCAGAGGTGCTTGTGACGGTGGAAGCTGTGCGCCAGACCGTTGATGAGGTAAACCAGACTGTCGCCTCGGTTGATGGCAAGATCCCAAGTATCTTATCTGAAGTGAAAAGTGTCAGAACCGAGACCGTACCGTCGGTATTGAAAGAGATTGAAGTGCTGCGTACCGACGTCATTCCTCCAACACTCACTGAGGTAACCCGCTACCGTGTCGATGTTGTGCCTCCGGTACTGGCGGAAAGTCAGGCCTATCGTGAGCAGGTGATACCGGTTGTTGTTCAAGAGTCTGAACAGTTACGAGCGGATGTACCGGGAATTTTGACTCAAGCGACAGAGCTGGTGGATAAGAGTAAGGTCTTGGCACAAACGGCCACTCAAGGCGCTGTAGAAGGTACTGTGAAAGGGGTAGTGCTATCACCAATTAATCTTATTCGTGATGCTGGCAACGGAATCAAAGTACGCGTGCAAGGCGAAGAGGTGGAAGTGGTGCCTGTCGAAGAATAAGCGCTGTAGGACGAAATGCAGGACATCGATCAAAAGGGCTTGAGTGTGACTCAAGCCCTTTATTTTTTATGCTCACGCATTACTAACGAATATGGTTTAGCTTACTTAGTGAAGCGCATGACCCCTTCTTGAACCGCCGTTGCCACCAACTGACCTTGTTGGTTGTAGATCTCACCTCGAACTAAACCGCGCGTGTTGCTCGCGGTTGGGCTTTCAATCGCGTACAACAGCCACTCATCCATTTTGAATGGGCGGTGGAACCAGATTGAGTGGTCAATCGTGGCGACTTGGAAGTTTGGTGTCATCAAAGAGACTTCATGCGGATGCAGAGCCGTAACCAAGAAACCCCAATCAGAAGCGTAAGCCAGTAGGTATTGATGAATCAGGTGGTTATCGGGCATTTCGCCGTTGGCACGCACCCATAGGTATTGCTTTGGCTCAGTTTTCTTTGGCTTGAGTGGGTTTACCACGGTTACAGGACGCATTTCGATTGGCTTTTCACCGCAGAAGGTTTTACGTAGTTTCTCTGGTAAAAATTCCGCGATGTGGCTAGCCAGTTCAGTCTCCGAAGCAAAGTTCTCAGGGCCTGGAATATCTGGCATGGTATTTTGGTGCTCAAAGCCGGGTGCATCACCGTGGTAAGAGGCGGTCAGGTAGAAGATTGGTCGACCATTTTGAATCGCTTTAACACGGCGAGTGCTGAAGCTACGCCCGTCTCTTAGGTTCTCTACATCGTAGATGATCGGCTTTTCTGGATCGCCCGGAAATAGAAAGTAGCTGTGGAACGAGTGAACACTGCGGTCCTCTTCTACGGTATAGCGCGCAGCAGATAACGCCTGCCCGAGTACTTGTCCGCCATAGACTTGTGGTAAGCCGAGGTTTTCACTTTGTCCTCGAAATAGACCCTCTTCCAATTTTTCTAGCTGAAGTAAACTTAGTAGTTCTTTTAATGGTTGACTCATTGCCAGCATACCTCTTAATAAAATGAGAGCAGGTTAAAGGGTTAACCGGGCTGCTCAGTCAAATATCTGTCAATAAATCATAGGGTTTCAAGACAGAATATGAAAGCTCTCTTATAATTAGCATTCAGTTTTGCTATATCCGGCAAACACATTGAGAGAAATATCTTATGAAAAAGGCTTTATTAATCGCAACGTCTTTAATCTCATTTGGCTTCCTAGCTGGCTGCCAAACCACTGAACAAAGTGAGGCAGCTCAAGAGGTTGTCGCAGAGAACATGAAAATGGTAACCGGTACGGTAAGTTACCGAGAGCGCATTGCACTTCCTGAAAATGCACTAGTAACGGTAACACTAGAAGATATCTCACTGGCTGATGCACCTTCAAAGGTATTGGCGACTCAAGAATTCACAACCGATGGCAAGCAGGTCCCATTTGCTTTTGAACTGAAGTACGACGCTAGCCAGATTAAGGCGAACCATCGCTACAATGTGCGCGCAAGTATCCATGTTGATAGCAAGCTGCGTTTCACAACAGATACAATTGCACCTGTGATCACAGATGCAGCTAACACAGAATCACTGGATTTGCGTTTGGTTGGTGTTCGTTAATTCATTGTTCTCTAAGAGAACGAGCTGAATAAAGAACAATGGCAGCGTTACGGCTGCCATTTGTATTTTCTGAGTTTAATTTTACCTGTCTCACTCACCTCAACGCCTTCCTCTTCCAAATGACGCTTTTGTCGCTCGAAGTCCTCGCCTTTTAACGAAATCTCGCCTTTACTATTAATGACCCTAAACCAAGGGAGCTGACTTCCCTCTGGTAAATTGCCCAAAGCTTTGCCTACGTGACGCGCATAGCCTGGAAAGCCTGAAAAACGTGCTATGTCTCCATAAGTTGTTACTTTCCCATAGGGAATTTGGTGAATTACAGCAAAGATTTGGGGTAAAAATTGGTCCATACTAACTATTCCTAGTTCATTAATACCACGGATCGGTAGAAGGAGAGAGCTATGGTATTTTCAACGTTTCAGTTCTTAGTGACAACCCTATTAGCGGTTGTTTGTGCCCGAGCTATTAGTTTAAGTGACGGCGACATTCCCGTTTTGGCTATGGTTATCCCCGCGCTATGGATTTTGCCGCAAGGAGGAGTCGCAGGCTTAGCTTTGCTTGCTTCAATGACCGTATACGGCCTAACACTTCCAATGCAGCCTATAACTTTATCAGTCAGTGCGTGGGTGTTGTTCCCTCTTCTGATGGTTGTTTTCTCACGCCGTAGTAGCTTGTCAGTGCTTGTGGTATCAGGATTAATTGTCACGACTCTGCAAGTCGGCATTATGGTGACTCAGTCTGCAGGTAAGCTTGACGGTACGCCTTGGGTTACGGTTCTTCAAACCCTATCAATCATAGTCATCTGGTGGGCGGCGAATCACCTCAAACCGGCTAGTCGACATAGCTGGTGGTCACTGTTTCTGATATTGCCACTCTGGATAGCAGACTTACCTTATGCGGCACTAGTAGCCTTGTGTGTAACGGGCATCATGGCGTCAATGGAGGCGATGACTAAGCTCAAAACCTTCCGCTGGAATAAGCTGTTGTGCTGGACACTGCCCACAGCTGGTTTCGCTGCTCTGGTGATTACACCGAGCATTGAGGTACCGAGCCCAGTATTTGTTGTGTGGTTATGCTTGTTAGGCACTGCGTGGATGACGGACTACATTATTCGTACAGAAGATAACGAAGATATCGATATCTAAGCGTTCATAGCTCCAACGTCAGCATTTGTTTCCTATCTCTCTTTTTCACAGGTAAATGACCAATTTACCTGCGATTTAGTAGTGGTTTGAGTAAAGGATAAGCACTTAGACCACAATTGTTTAAAAATAGGGTGGAAGGGCTTGCAATGGTTGCGGGGATGCTTAATAATCCAGTCACTCTTTGAGGCAAGCCTCTTAGAAAACGAATCTATGGGGGCCTGGTCCTCCCGCAACAATAGCTCGTGAACTCGGTCAGGTCCGGAAGGAAGCAGCCGCAGCGAGTGACTTGTGTGCCGGGATGTGGCTGGGTTCCCACCCTTTAAAAAAGCCGCTCTTCATGAGCGGCTTTTTGCTTTTCTGGCCCCTTCCAATTCACCCTTCCAATTCACCTCTGTTTCTCCTCATCTCTTTGGTTAGAAATTGTTTTCTCTCGCTCTGTAGGCTTGGTATTCCTTGATAGCTTGAGTAATATGAACCGAACCCCCTTAGTTTTTATGGAATTATGACTGAGTTATTTGAGCAAAAAAATCTGCAGCCGCTGTACATTCAAGTCGCGGGAGAGTTAAAGCGTGAGATTGATAAAGGCACTTACCCTGCGGGCAGTAAGCTACCTTCTGAAAATCAGCTGGTTGATCTGTTGAAAGTCAGCCGAGTTACGGTGCGTAAAGCGTTGCAGCAGCTCAATGATGGCGGTTATATCTTTTCAGAGAAGGGCAAAGGCAGTTTTGTTAAATCCAATAAACTGCGTCATGACTTCTTATCTATGTCTGGTTTGGCGCAAGAGGCGGCAGGTGCGGGTCTAGAAGCGACCAATATTGTCGATGCCTTTGAGGTGCAACCTGCAGATGAGCTTGTCGCTCAAAAACTCAATATCGCTGTTGGCGAGCCCGTTAATTTTGCTCGTCGTTTAAGACTGGTTAACGATCAAGTCGTCTCATTTGAAGAGTTCTACATCCCACGAGTACTACTTCCCAACCTAACAAAAGACGATCTCAAGGGATCAAAGTTCGAATATTTGAGTCGTCACGGTATTGAGATGGTCAAGACGCAACAAAAGTTATTACCGGCGTTGCCTGATGTGACAGTTCAGCAATTTTTAGATGTTGGAGAGTTTGATCCCATCTTGATAAACCAATCTCAGAACTACTATGAAGAGCAGAAAATATATGAGTACTCAACGGTTTACTATAAATCTAGTTTGTATGATTTTGAGATAACCGCACGAGTTTAGAGAGTGTCGAATAGCCCACGTTTGTGGGCTATTTTTTTATCTATAGGTTTTTGAATGTAAGCAATCTTATGCATTTCAGGTAAACAACAAGTGTGACGAATAACAAAAAACGACAATGAAAAATACAACCTGTATCTAACCTGTATTAGTATAAATACAAGTTAGATACAGGTTGTTATTTCTTTGCACTCTTTGGAGACGAAATTTATGGCGCGAGATGCGAAAGTTGTAGCGAATAGAGTTATGGCCTTGCTGGGAGGTGAGGGCAATATCGCACAACTGAATCACTGTGCAACACGACTGCGTGTTGTGGCCAAGGAAGATGAAAAAGTCGACGCTGAAGGACTCAGCGCAACGGAGGGAGTACATGGATACTTCTTCCAAAATGGTCAGCACCAAGTGATCTTGGGGACGGGTTTTGTGGGTAAGGTTTTTGCCATCATGAAAGGCAATGACGCCATTGAAGAAGCCCCACAAACTGAAGAGAACAAAGACAAAGTCAGCACGTTCCAAACCGTAACACGTACTTTCTCTGACATCTTTGTTGCCATCATTCCTGCCTTGGTTGCAACCGGCTTACTTATGGGCTTGCGTGGGCTGTTGGTTAACGGCTTCGGTATTGAACTGTCGCCACAGTTAAATACGTTGTCTCAAGTTTTAACTGACACGGCCTTCATCTTTATTCCAGTGTTGGTGACGTGGTCTGCCATGCGCGTGTTTGGTGGTAACCCAGTGCTCGGTATTGTATTGGGTCTGATGCTGGTGGCACCGCAGTTGGCGAGCAAATGGGATGTTGCCTTTGGTAACGCAGAAGCGATGATGATTCCATTCATGGGCTTCGAAATTGCGGTAACTGGCTTACAAAGCTCGATTCTTCCAGCGGTATTTATGGGTTGGTTTGCTGCCTTAGTTGAGCGCACATCACGCAAACATATCCCTGAAGTGCTGGATTTGATTCTGACACCATTTATTACGTTGTTGGTCTCTCTGATTGCAGGCTTGGTGTTCGTTGGTCCAATCCTACTTGGCATTGAAAAACTCATTACCGAAGCCGTGCTCTATTTCTTACAAATCCCATACGGCATTGGTGGCTTGATTTACGGCGGCGCAATTCAATTCATGGCGGTGACAGGCATGCACCACACCATCGTGCCTATCACGATTGCAATGGTGACAGACACAGGCTTTGACTATATCAACCCATTGGGTACGGCAGCTATTGCAGGCCAGTTTGGTGCGGCAATGGCGGTTATGTCGATGCAGACAGACAAAGTGAAGCGTACCGGTATGTTTGGTGCAGCGTTGCCAGCTCTATTCGGCATTACTGAACCAGCCATGTTCGCGATTACCTTACCTCGCGTAAAACCTTTCTTGTATGGCTGTATTGGCGGTGCATTAGGTGGCTGTTTGGGCGCGATTGCGGGTATTGGTTCTGCGGGTACGGGCGCAACCATGTTACCGGGTGTTCTGCTTTACCTTGGCGGCGGTCTAGGAATGTATGTGCTGGTTATGTTGGTGGGTGCGGCTTCGGCTTTCGCATTAACCAAGCTGCTTTACAAAGAGCCTAAATAATTTTTCACCACCTATTTGAGTGAATATCTTTTTCTTGGAGTTGTTATGGATTTTTCTAATCGTCAAAACCGCTTTGTCCGAATTCACGAGGTGAGCGAGGAGTATTTGGCGGATATTGAACACAAAACACAAACAGACCCGTTTTACCCGAGCTACCACATTGCACCAAAGCACGGTCTGTTGAATGACCCGAATGGTTTGAGCTACTTCAATGGCGAGCACCACATTTTCTACCAGTGGTTCCCGCTTGGCCCAGTGCATGGTTTGAAGCACTGGTACCACGTATCGACCAAAGATTTCGTGAACTTTACTGACCGCGGTATCGCGATGTACCCAGACCAAGATTACGACCATCATGGTTGTTATACCGGTGTTGGTGTACCACACGATGACCAGCTGTACATATTCTATACGGCGAATTTAAAAAAGGAGAATGACCAACGTCATCCGACTCAAGTTCTCGCGATTATGGACAAGCAAGGTAACGTGGAAAAGAAAGGTATCGTGGTTGACTTCGATCCGAGTGCGTATACCGCAGAGATTCGTGACCCGGTGTTGGTGTGTCGTGACAACGATTATCACATGTTGATTGGCGCTCAAGATCACAACGAAAAGGGCACGCTGGCTTATTACCACGGTAACGACATTGATGATTACCACCACATGGGTGACATCGATGTGGGCCTCGAAGACTTTGGCTATATGTGGGAGTGTCCGAACTACTACGAAACCGATGATAACGGGGTTTACATCTTCTCACCTCAAGGCGTGAGTTCAGATAATAAGTACGATCTTAAGAACGTCTTCTCAGTGGTTTACATGGTCGGTGAGCGTATTGATTTTGAATCAAAAGTATTCAACAACCAAGGCTACCGTGAGCTGGACAAAGGCTTCGATTTCTACGCGCCACAAACTTATCTGGATGACCAACAACGTCGTATTCTTATTGGCTGGCTCGGTAACTCAAAAAGTGACTACCCAACCGATAAGAATGGCTGGGCACACATGCTGACTCTGCCACGTGAGTTGACGATTGATGGTAGTTACCTAATTCAGACACCACTGAAAGAGCTTGAAGCGCTGCGTCAAAACTCAGTGGATGTTGAAGGCTCTACTCCTGTGGCATTGACGTCACGTGCGTTTGAGTTGGAACTGAATGTAGATGAGTCTTTCACTCTGACTCTGGCTAACCAGAAAGGTGAACAGATGGTGTTCCAAGGTGATCGCGATGAGCTGATTCTGGACCGCTCTCATGTTTCACATCTACATGCGGAAGCATACGGCACAGTTCGTTACGCACAGCGCCTAGATCAAGCACAAACCATTCGCATCTTTGTCGATAACTCAGCGATTGAAATTTTTGCTGACAACGGCAAGACAGTGTTTACCTCTCGCATCTTCATTGATGAGCTGTCTCTGGTCACGCTAGATAATGCGACTGGCACACTGCATTACATGTCTGCGATACAGGCTACTCGCTAGCCACCAATAAATTATTCCAAAACAAAAAAACAAGGCCCTCGTCGGGGAGGGCCTCTTATTGCCAAAATATAGGGTTTAGCATGAAAAATACACTAAAAATGTCGCTCGCTGCGGCTTCAGTAATGGCTGCAATGACAGCGAACGCTGGAATCAGCATTGTTGATACGGAAGAAGGTAACTTCTCTGTTGGCGGTAACGTCGAGTTGAACTTCAACTACCAAGACCGTGAATCACACGATAATAATGACAGCGAATTTAACCAAGACGGCCGCGTTCTAATCGAATTTGCTGGCGAAAAGTACACGAGCAATGGCCACTATGTGGGTGTTAAAGCACAGCCTCTGTTTGAGAGCACAGGCAATATTGCACTGGATGATGCGTACTTTGAGTTTGGTAAAAAAGACGGCTGGGCAATTAAAGCGGGTCGCTTTGAAGCTTATGACATGTTCCCTGTTGGTCTTGATGTATTCCTAGAGTACTCAGGTGACACTGCTAACGACCTGTATTCAGACGGTGCAGCTTACACGTACCAAGCGAAAGAGGCGCGTGGTCGCGGTTCAGACGGCCAAATCATGTACAGCCAAACTTTTGGCAACTTGTATGTTGAAGTTGGTGCAATGCTCGGTGACCGCTCTAACCTGTTCGATGGCGGCATTGAAGGTAAATACCACGGTGAGCAAATCGATACAGTTAAAGATTCATTCCTAGTGCGCCCAGTTGTGGCTTACCAAATGGGTGATTTCAAGGTAGCCGCTTCGGTGGAAACCAACCTAGTTTCAGACGCGATTGTGGCGAACGGTGTTGATATCTCAGATCGTACGGGTTACGGCTTGACTGGTAACTGGACCAGCGGCGATTGGAGTGTAAATGCGAACGTTGCTTACATGGATGCTGTAGACGAAAACAATCTAACAGCGGGTGTTAATGCACTTTGGAATAACTTTGGTCTAGGCTACATTCACGCAGTCAATGAGTATGAAAACAAAGAGTTTTCTTCTTGGGCTGAAGGCGACGTAAATGTATCAACATGGTATGCATCTTACGCATTCCGTGATGTACTTGAAGTACAAGATTTTTCAATTCTTCTAGGTACATACTACACGATGGTTGATAACAAACTGGACCAACAATCGGACGCATCAGCCTTTGCTGAAGAAGATGATTTCGGTGCTCGTGTACGTCTGTTCTACGAATTCTAATTTAAACGTCGTTACGAGAGGCAAAGTGATATGAACAAGGTTTGGGTAACTGGAGATGCTGTTGTGGATTTGATTCCAGATGGCGACACTCGTTATTTAAAATGCCCAGGTGGCGCACCAGCAAACGTTGCTGTGGCCATCTCTCGATTGGGCGGTGATACCGCTTTCTTTGGTCGAGTTGGGCAAGATCCGCTAGGACGCTTTATGAAGCAAACCCTAACGGATGAGAAGGTGAATACCGATGACATGCTTCTGGATGAGGCTCAGCGAACATCTACAGTGATTGTCGACTTAGATGATGATGGTGAACGCAGCTTTACCTTTATGGTTAAGCCAAGCGCAGACCAATTTTTCAGCGTCGAAGACATCCCAACATTTGCATCTGGGCAATGGATGCACAGCTGTTCTATCGCTTTGGCTAACGAGCCATCACGCAGCGCAACGCTCGAAGCGATGAAGAGAATGAAATCAGCAGGCGGCTTTATCAGCTTTGACCCTAATCTAAGAGAAGAGGTATGGGCTGAACCATCACAAATCAAAGAAGTTGTGATGAGTGCGGTGAATCTGGCAGATGTGGTGAAGTTTTCTGAAGAGGAACTAACGTTCTTAACAGGAACTGAAACACTAGATTCAGCTTTGGACGCGCTACATGTTGCACCTAACAAGCTGATCATTGTGACGCTAGGCGCACGTGGTGCATTGGCGGTTTACAATGGCGAACGTCGAGTGATTGAGGGCACTAAAGTTGAGCAAGTTATTGATACAACAGGTGCGGGTGATGCATTCGTTGGTGGCTTGCTAGCCAAGCTGTCTCAGAATACTGACTGGCGCTCTTGGGCTCAGGTCGAAGCTGCGGTGCACTGGGGCAATGGCTGTGGCGCACTTGCGACCACGCAAAAAGGTGCGATGACGGCACTGCCTTCTTTGCAGCAATTAACTGAGCTAGTGGGCTAGCGATCTAGGTTAGCCATTTAAGTGTCTATCTCATAACAAAGCCGCTTATAGAGAGCGGCTTTTTCGTTCTATTGAGTCACAGTGTTGCTTTATTCGTAAATACTGTACGAGAAGTACTTGCTAGCAATTTTTGCATGCTGACCGTTGTCGATCAGTCTTTGAATGCCATCGTTAATCAGCAGTTTTAAATCATCATCTTGCTTACGAACAGCGACACCGATACCACGACCAAACCACTTCTCTTCAGTGAATTTTGGTCCGGTAAAGTGATAATTTTTACCCTGTTCTGTTTCTAAGAATCCGGTATTTAAACCCATAGAGCCACCAAATACTGTATCAAGACGACCGTTTAGTAAGTCGGTAAAGGCTTCATCAAAGTTACCGTAGCGGCGGATATCGACGTTAGGGTAGATTTCTGAAAGGTACTTATCTCCGATAGTTGCGCGCTGCACTCCAATCGTAAGTTCGTTTAAGCTGCCATCTTCCATGTTAATTTCACGACCGTTTTCCATAACGAAGCGAGTTGGTACTTTAGCGTATGGGATGGTGAAGTTAACTTTCTTTTCGCGCTCTTCTGTGATGGTCATTGCAGCGATAATCGCATCGTGCTTGCGACTAAGCAGAGAAGGGATAATGCCATCCCAATCGGTTTTCGATATCACGCATTTAACTTGGAGCTCATCGCACAGTGCGTTGGCGAGGTCGACTTCAAAGCCTTCTAACTTACCTTCTTTCGTTGTCCAACTAAACGGAGGGTAAGCGCCCTCTACAGTAAATCGTATTTGCTTCCACTCTTTTGCGTAAGTGAACGCAGAAAACAGACTAACCAACGCAACTAATATCCACTTCATTTCATTATGTCCTTATATTAGAGATGGATATGCATCATTAACGATCCATTAACAACTATCAATGCAAATGCATATCCTTGTGAACTAAGGCATAAATTTTAATCAATGGCTCTCTTCTATCTTTGCGATTTGGTCGAGTGTATCGATGGTTAAAAAGATCAATTTGCAGGCAGGATTACGGCTGAGTCGTCACTTTCGGTTTGCTCATCATCGCTAGCGGCTTGTTGTGCCAGCCAGTTAATGGCTTGGGTTAGGTAGAGCTTATTAGCCTCGGCATCACACCAAGTTTTGGATAGACCTCTACGATTAAATTCTGCACCGATTGCTGCGAGCGTTTGGTTACTTGGTCGGCCGTAATAGAGAGTGTCGCACAGCTGCATGTTCGACATCGATTGTGCATACACGTTGACCGAAGAGGTATTGGCACTTAATGCTTTAGATTGGTTATGCGTACACCCTGCTAGGCTGAGGAGCATTATAAGCGCACCGATATATTTCATATGAGTTTGTATTTTGAGACGTTGAAAGTGGCTCAATGTGAACACAGTTGAGCCACGCTAATGTCAACGTTTAAACAAACTCAGTCGAATCGAGATCTTTATTGCAATTCGTCATTTGCGGTTGTTTTGAATCGACCTTAACCATCAATCCTGTCGATTGTTTTTCAAGTAATTGTTGTGCGGTTAAGGCTGGCATCGGCTTATAGAAGTAATATCCTTGTATCTCATGGCAGCCAAGTTGCGCGATAGTCCTAAATTGGGACAAGGTTTCAACGCCTTCAGCCACGATATTGAGATTAAGCTGATCGGCAATCAACTTAGTGCCCTTGATAATCGCTTGGTTCTTCTTGTTATCAATCGCATCTGAGACGAATGATCGGTCAATTTTTACGGTATCGATAGGGTAGAGGTTGATACAGCTTAAAGATGAGTAGCCTGTGCCGAAATCATCGAGCGCGATGCTCACTCCATACTCTTTGAAGCCTGTCAGTACTTCCAGAGCAACATCTTCATTATCGATCAGAGCGTTTTCAGTGATCTCCAATTGGATGTTATGTGGGTTGATTTTATGAGCCTCCATAATCTGAATATACTTGTTTAAAACCGCATTGCTGCGCAGTTGAATGGCCGAGAGATTGATAGAGAGTCGAACATCGCTCAGCCCTTGGCTTTGCCACGTGTGGTACTGAGCACAGGCATTCTCAAACACCCATTGGTCAATTTGGCCTATCAATCCCAGCTCTTCGGCTAATGGTATAAAGTTATTGGGTGGCACAATCCCCAGCTCTTTGTTTTGGATTCTCACTAGCACCTCAAAACCGATGATTTTTCCGGTTTCAACCGACACTTGTGGTTGATAGTGGAGCACAAAACTATGGGTCGCAATCGCCTCACGCAGAATCACCTCATGGGTATTGCGTCGAATGTTTTTCTGTTCAATCTGCTTGTTGTAAAAGGCGTAACCATTTCTTCCTTGAGATTTGGCTTGATACATCGCGCTGTCGCCACGCTTTAATAGTGTTTCAGCATCGAGCCCATCATTCGGGTAGATACTGATCCCTAAACTCAGTGTGACAAAAATAGGCTTATCACAAACGATCACCTCACGTTTGAGGCTCTCAAAAATCCTCTGAGCTACGTCGACCATTTCTTGCTCGGTTTTGATATCCGGTAGAATAATCACAAATTCATCACCACCGAGTCGCGCCAACACGTCTCTAGAGCGGAGTGACTGATTGAGGCGTTCGGATAGCTTAACGAGCAACTGATCGCCGGCTGCATGCCCCATCGAATCATTGATGTATTTGAAGTGATCCAAATCGATGAACATGATGGCGAACTTCTTGTTATCTCGAGAAGAGAAGCGAATGGTTTCATCCAGCTTATCTTGGAAGAGCGTTCGATTGGGGAGTCCAGTGAGCACATCCGAGTAGGCGAGGTTCTTGATTTTCTCTTCTTGTAGACGTTTTTCTGTAATGTCTTCGAATACGCCCCGATAACCACTAAAAGCACCGTTTTTGGTGATCGGCTTTGCTGAGGCTAATAGACAGACGATCCGTCCATCTTGATGCTTGAACCAGCACTCGACGTCGACCAGATTTTGTTGCCCTTGCATCGCGTTAATGTAGCTATTGTTGTCTTGAATATTGTGCGAGTTGATCGGCTTGCCAATCAGATCGCTTGGTCGGTAGCCGATGATCTCGCTGGATGAGTGCGAGCAGTAGGTAAAACAGTTATCGAGATTGGTCTCCCAAAGCCAGTTTGAGGTGCTATGCGCAATATCACTGAAGCGCTCTTCCGCTTTCTTTAGATCTTGAATCAGCATTTCGTTTTTGAGTGCAGAACTAATAATAGCGCGCAAGTTTTCAAATGCGGTGCCTTTACGGTTGCTCAAGTTCACCGTCATAAAGCCGATCGGCTTGTTGGCAAAAGAGAGCGGAAATACCATTAATGAGTAGCGCTGCTGGTAAGCCTCAACGTTACTCGGGATCAGATGACTCGCATTGAATACCTGCTTGTCTGATGGAATCGGCTGTTTATTGCGAACCGAGATAATGTTGGTGGCCGTTAGAGTATCGGCATGGGCATCGTTGAAAATTGAGATATACATCTCAGAGAGTTTTAGGATATCAATGGCGTACTTTTTGATGGTTCCCAAGTCGAAAGAGGCGTTGAGATTATTGACGATGGCGCGGAAGTAGTTGAGGTAGTACTCGGTCTCAAAGCTCTGAAATTTAATCGCAGTCTGCTCAATTCTATTTTTAAGTGTGGTGAGTGCGGCAATAAAGCGAGTTAAAGCGGCTGGGTCTGAACTCAACTCAAAATAACGCAGGGCATTAATCTGAAATTTCGAGCTCACCTCTAGCCAAAACAGCACATCGTCGGACTCTAATGAATCATCTAAGTTTTGCTTCAAACTAGTCAACAAATCAGCATAGTTGTTGTTTTCTAGTGCATCTTGAAACTGATCAAGGGCGTGTTGAACAAGCTCGTTGCTGATGGCGCCTTTATGCTGGGCAATGACCTGAACGATGTGTTCGTGAGTATCGTCAAAGATGCTTTGCTTACTGATGTGATGAAGGCTATCAGCTTGTGTTTGGTTGTTGGTTATTAGTTCTGGGGTGTTACATCCACATGACTCGCGAATAACCAGTGAGGTTGGGATTTTCACTTCATCGACAGGCGCGTGTCCCTCGATTTGTGCAATCACCTCTATCGCTGCGGCTCGACCCAGTTCAAACAGCGGCTCCCTGATGCTGGTCAGCGGCGGTTCAGAAAAGGCACCCTCTAGTGTGTCCATTGAGCCAACAACCGCCAAATCTTGAGGCACTTTAATCTTAAGCTCTTGGCAAGCATCGACCACGCCCAATGCTTGGTTGTCGTTAATGGTAATCACAGCATCGATGGGTTTGTTTTTGTCTGACAAGAAGCATTCTAATTCCTGCTTGGCAGAGCGTCGTTTTAGATCGGAGTAAAGTACGAGATCAGGATCAAAAGGGATATCGTATTTTTCAAGTTGCTCCCTGTAGATGTGCATCCTTTTTTCTGAAGACGCGTGATGTTCAGGGCCGCGAATTAGGAGAATCTTGCGAAAGTGATGAACATTAACAAAGTGGTCAAAGAGCTCAGCAAAGCCCGTTTCGTAGTCGGTAGAGATACTGGTGTATGGGCTGATTTTACTGCCAATGTTAACGATGGGAACTTTGGAAAATTGATGGATGAACTCTGCACTTTCTCTTACATTAACAAAGCGCATATGAGAACTGAAGGGGCTAATAACACCAGAGATTAGCCCCATATTGACGAGGTCGAACACCTTATCTCGCGCGAGTGTTAGATGATCGGTTGATTTGATCACGCCACCACAAAATCCAATCACATTGTAATTATGTTGCTCGGCTACATGGGCGGCTCCTCGCATGATGCCTTCATGATAGTGGGAAGTCATAGACCCCACTAAAACGGCTATCGTGGGACGTCCATTTTGTAAGCCCATTATTGGTTTTTGTAGCGAGTCACTCATCATACTAACGACCTTGTTATTGGTGTATTTGTATTATTTATTTGTGTAGTAAAAACGCAAATCATCAATTATGGGAGCGTGATCTCGTTAGCTATCCATACACAGTTCGAATGGATAGTTATGAGGTGAGTCATGTTTTGATGTGGTAGATAAATGGATAAATTGGCGCATATGGTCTGATTTAGCTGGGGGCTGACTCTGATTATTTTTGCCGAGTAAAACCGCAATTTTGTACAAAAGCTTGGTTAACTTATAAAGTACACTGATGGGTTGAGAGGATGGTGGTAGCTGAAGGAATAGCGAGATGAAAAAGGCGAAACGGGAGAAAGCGGATTACAAGATAACTGAAGAGCTTGGTGGCCTTGAGATCTTGAACGCGGAATACGAAAAACAGAACTTCTCTCGCCATAGCCATGAAGGGTATACGCTTGGAGTGATCGAGCAGGGCGCGCAACGCTTCTATCGCACTGGTGGTCATCATGTAGCACCTCAAGACGCGATTATCTTGGTGAACGCCGATGAAGTGCATAGCGGGCATTCGGCCACAGAAGGTGGTTGGGCGTATCGCGCTATGTATCCACTGCCAGAGCAGCTTGCGAAAATAACCCAAGAACTTAACCTACCGAACTACGGCGCGCCTTACTTTCCGCGTGCGGTGGTGGAAGACCCAGAACTCGCTAACCAATTACGTTTGGTCTTCAATACCATTGATGAATCGGACAATCGCTTGTTACGTGAAACACTCATGTACGGCATGCTAGTGAAACTCATCAGCCGTCACGGAAAGAGCGCCCTTAAACCTCAACTTGATAGTAAAACGCAGCGACAATTGGTGTTAGTGAAAGAGTTTTTGGATGACTTCCCACAAGCGGATGTCTCTTTGGAAGAGCTTTCTAAGTTGGCCGCTCTTAGCCCATATCACCTTGTTCGTTCATTTCAAAAAGAGTTTGGTTTGCCTCCGCACGCTTATCAAATCCAGTCTCGATTGCGCATGGCGAGAACCTTACTCAAACGTGGTCACTCTATTTCAGACACTGCTCAAGAGTGTGGCTTTCACGACCAAAGCCATTTTCATCGCCACTTTAAAAAAGCCAATGGCTATACGCCGGGGCAGTACATCAAGATGTTGTGACGCTCAGTATCGAGCAAGTTTGTACAATCGCGATTAAGTTAAGCCGACTAACTTGTTCCCTAAGATTTAATGGAATTGAAATGGAAGTATCAATATGACGAGAAAATCTCAGCTTTGGAAAGGGGTATTAGCCGGGATGCCATTGAGTATTGCGGTGATTCCATGGGGAATACTCGCGGGTTCGTATGCGATAGATGCAGGGCTTGATCCACTGCAAGCGCAGGCAATGTCTGCGATCTTATTTGCAGGTTCAGCACAACTGGTTGCGGCAGGCATGTTTAAGGCCGGTATTGGTTTAGGCACTATGTTGCTGACTACCTTGTTCATTACCTCACGCCACTTTTTATACAGCGTTTCGATGCGCGATAAAATCAGCGGTTTGCCTGCGCGCTGGCGTTTGCTGTTGGGTTTTTGGTTGACCGATGAATTGTTCGCAATATGCAGTGGTCAGTCTAAACAAGAGTTCAATCGCTGGTACGCGGCAGGTGTCGGTGGCGTGTTTTATCTGTTCTGGAATATGGCGAGCTTTGTTGGCATTGTCGCAGGGAGTCAAATCCCATCACTGAATGAGATAGGTCTCGATTTTGCTGTCGCGACGACCTTCATCGCACTGGTGTTCCCGCTGATTAATACTATGCCGGTTATTGTGTGTGTAATGGTTTCACTGCTGGTGTCTGTTGTGTTGTCGGTGCATCAAGTAGAGGGTGCGCTGATGATCGCGTCGATAGCCGGCATGATTTCTGGATACCTATGCGAGAGCTATAAAGACGGAAACCTGACGAGCCACTCGGTAACAGAAGGAGAGTCGTCATGATTTGGTTAACCATACTCTTAATGACCGCGATAGTGTTTGTGAGTCGTTACTTATTTCTTGAGCCAGCGGTGCCATTGCGGCTCAATAGCTCTGCACGCAGGTTACTTCGTTATTCAGGTCCCGCAGTATTGACGGCGATTTGGGGGCCGATTGTATTTGCTCCAGAGAAAGAGCTTTGGCTAAGTGTTGAGAACCCATATCTGATCGCTGGGGTGGTGACTTTCTTATTGATTTGGAAGACGGGCAATGTGTTGCTGACGATTGGTATCAGTATGGCGGTGTTCTTGTTTTATAACCTTGTTGCGGTTGATTTTTTATTCTCCTGAAGGCCAAGCTAGGTTTGATATGTTATTCATAAATTGAGGGCGGTATATGATTACTTGTTACGTTCGGTATGTGATTGATCCTAAGAAGATTAAGGAGTTTGAGGCCTACGCGAAAATGTGGATTCCGCTGGTGGCTAAATTTGGCGGTCAACACAATGGCTACTTCTTGCCTTCGGAGGGCGCAAATAATATTGCCTTGGCGCTGTTCTCTTTTGAAAGCTTGGCGGCTTATGAAGAGTATCGAACGCTGTCGTTAAACGATCCTGAGTGCATTAAAGCCTTTGAATTTGCCGATGAAGTTGACTGTATTGTGAGTTATGAGCGCAGTTTCTTTAGACCTGTTTTTGAGTGATTGACCTTGCAACACTCAGCGCTGTGACTTCTAATGTACTGATTCACTACTTGTGTCGTTAGGTTTTGGTAAGGAGTTAGTTTGGCTAAGAAATATTATGTGGTTTGGAAAGGTCGTAAACCGGGTATTTTTACCACTTGGAATGAGTGTAAAGCGCAGGTAGATGGCTTTGCTGGGGCGAAATTCAAGTCGTTCCCTACATTAGGTGAAGCTGAGTCTGCTTTTGGTGGTAGCTCTTCTGCTTCTGCTAAACCTGCATCAGGTTCTAACTCGGCGTTTTCCAATTCAAGCACGACACGTAAAGCCAAGACTCCACCTCTTACTCAGCAGCAAATCATTGATATGCCGTTTGATATCAAGATTTTTACAGATGGTGCATGTGAGCCAAACCCCGGAGAAGCGGGAACGGGCTTAGCGGTTTACTTGAAAAATGAGCTTTCTGAGCTGTGGTATGGCTTGTACCAGCCGATGGGAACTAATAATACCGCTGAGTTACAAGGTTTAGAGCAAGCCTTTATTCTTGCAAAAGAGAAACTGCAAGCAGGGTTATCGGTTGCCATTTATAGCGACTCAAGATACTCGATAGACTGCATTACTAAATGGGCATCAGGCTGGGAGAAAAAGGGCTGGACCAGATCTGGTGGTGAGATAAAAAATCTCGATATCATTAAAGCGGCGTATGCACTTTACCAAGAGCTTGCTTCCCAAATCACCATCTATCACGTCAATGGTCACGTTGGTATTGAAGGCAATGAACTTGCCGACCGCATGTCTATTGTGGCGATCTCTTCGAAAGAGCAAGGCTTAAGCCGTTATACCGAAACCGACGATCTGACTGAGATCTTAGCCTTACGAGCGGGTTAGCCAGAAAATAAAGTTATCCAAATTACGCAAAAACAAAAACAGGGCTCATTGAGCCCTGTTTCTTTAATCTATTTGGCTTACTTGTAGAATGCTTCTACTGTGCCTTTCAATGTGATTAGCATTGGACGACCGAAACGGTCTAGCGCTTTAGGAGAAGGGATTTTTACCCAACCTTCGCTGATGCAGTACTCTTCAACGTCAGTACGCTCTTTACCGTTTAGACGAATGCCAATGTGGTGCTCAAAACACTCAGCTACGTGATGTGGGCTGCGTGGGTTACCCGCTAGGCGATCTGGTAGAGCTGGCTTTTGTGTGTTATCTGTCATGATGATTACTTACAGTAAATAAAAAGTGCGTCATTGTAGACAAAATAAGACCTGAGCATCAAGAAAAGTTGTCATTATTCTAGGGTTATTTTGTGGCATTCAAGAGTGACTGATACTGATAACCCCTATCGTTTTCCAATTCCCCTCGCTATACATAGACAGAGCGTTTACCATGTAGCAAAAATTTGTATTTGGAAGTAATTACTATGTCTTTCCCTCCTTGCCCGAGCTGTAGCTCTGAATATGTTTATCAAGACCAAAGCCACCTTGTGTGCCCTGAATGTGCTTATGAGTGGAACCCTGAAGAGGTTGCTAAAGAGAGCGAACTCAATATTAAAGATGCGAATGGCAGCTTGTTGGCGGAAGGGGATAAGATCACGCTTGCGAAAGACCTAAAAGTAAAAGGCAGCTCTTTGGTGTTAAAGATCGGCACAAAGGGTGTGATTAAGCGTATGAACGATGGCAAGGACCATCAGTTAGATTGTAAGCTTGATGGCGCTGGTGAGATGATGGTAACCGCCAAGTACGTGAAAAAGGCATAGTTAGTCGCTCGTCAAAGTCAGCTTGGTATCGTTTGTCGCCTAATGATAAGAGTGTGTATTGCACCTCAAAACCAATATTTGTTTTGTTCGAAAGTGCTAAGTATGCAAAAAGTCGACACTAATAAATGATATATACTGAAGTCACTGCTTTGTAACAACGAAGGTGACGGAATGTCGAAAACCACTAAGCTACAGAACGAAGATAAACTGTTTAAAAAGGCGATGGAAGTCGGGACCAAGCTTGCAGAAATGCAGGGGTTTAAACTTAATGACCCGAGCATGTCACAATCAGTGAAAGCAAAGGCTATCTACCTGTTTTTAGTCGATGCAAAGCAAATAACGCCTCTCCCTGCTGATAAGCAAGAAGGGAAGGATATTAAGAAACGCTTAGCCGTTTGGATTCACAGTGCATTGCCAGAGGGCGACCCTCTTAAATAGTCAAACGAATACAAAAATCCCCAATCAGTCTAGCCACTGGTTGGGGATTTTTTTGCATGTCAAAAGCCTTGGAGTCGTAATCTACTTCGGTGAGTAGTGATTACGCTTTGCAGTAAACGCGTGCGTCACGTGGTGTGTAAATACCAAAAGTCACGGTGCGCAGCAGGCCGTTTACGAACGTCTCTTGAACTTCTACTTTCGCGACTTTGTCGATACCGCCACAGACTTTCGCTGCATCAATTTCTTTCTCTTGCGCTAGACCGTTAATAAAAAAGTGTTGAGGCGCATCGGTTGTGACTTCTGCTTCGTCAGGAGCCATAACAAATGTTTGTTGAGCACAGCCAGTTGCTACCATAGATAGTGCAGCGATAAGCATGAATTTTTTCATCGTTCTCTCCAATCAAATAATGTAAAGGGTTGGCTTATCGTTATGAGGTATGTGGGATAAGCCGTTTGATGGAGAAAGTATTCCAAACTTGATGCGTGCTTACTGTATGGGTTTGTCAGCGTCAGAATTACATTTTGGGAAGTGCAGTGTAAATTGCGCACCACCCAGCAGCTTACTGCGACGAACAGCGGCGTAACCACCGTGCTGCTCACACACCTTCTGAACAATAGAAAGCCCTAAACCGTGGCCGCTCTTGCCCTTGTTACGCGCTTTATTGCCGACATAGAAAGGGTCGAACAGATGCGCGACATGTTCGTCATCGACGCCCGGTCCGTCATCATGAATATGAATCGCGAGGTATTTTCCATTGCTAGAGGTATTTTCCACCTCTGATAGCTCAATGAATATTTGCGCCTCGGCAAACTTGAACGCATTGCGAATCACATTATCCAGTGCTCTTTTGAGAAGGTTTTCGTCGGCGTTTATCTTCTCTTCCTTTAATGCCGTATCGACAGACAGAAGCACAAGGTTGAGTGAGGTTTCTCGATGCCAGCGAGGCAGGGTGACACTGAGGTAGTCACTCAAGGTTAACTCTGCTAGCTCTGGCTCAACTCTTTGATTGTCGAGTTTCGAGAAATAGAGCAGTTCATCGACCATGCTTTCCATCTCTTCGGTATCTTCGACGATGCTCTCAATTGTCGTGCGCTGCTCGTCGCTCAGCTCTGTATCTTTAAGCAGTTCTGCTTGCCACTGGATTCTAAAAACAGGTGTGCGCAGTTCATGAGCGACGGCATTGGTGAGTGAACGATTGGTGCTAATCAGGTGTTCAATACGATCTGCCATGACATTGAATGACTGATTCAAAGTACCAATGGCACTGCCGCTGGAGGTGGTAACACGGGTTGATAAATCACCAGAGGCAAAGCTTAGGGTCGCCTTCTCAAGCTTTTTGACACGGCGGAAAATGATAAGTAAATGACCCAGCGTGTAGACAACAAAACTGGCAATAAAGAACAGCCACAGTAAGTCATCTTCTAGCTCAATCTTTTGACGGACTAGAGTCTCTTCGTCGGGAGCATAGCGATAAATTGCGTCTGAGCCTGCGAAGTGAAACCAGAGATCGCGCTCTTCATCATATAGGGTTGATGTCTCTGGATAGCGACTAAAAAAGTCACTGATGGCAACGGGGGCTGGATCTGCATTTGAATAACGGGTGAGTGTATAGCGAGTGGTCTCAGCAAATTGTGCAATGGCTTTTTCCGCCTCTGCCACACCTTGGTTTAACGCAATATTCTCAACCAATTGCTGGTAGGCGCTTGCTTCATAATCTTCTAGAACGAACTCATAATCCGTTGTCCATCGGTAGACTGAAAACTCATAAGCAACCAAGCCCGCCATAAAGCAGGCGAATAAGCCTAAAATGGATTCCAGATAGATGCGTTTCATTGTTCTCTCGCTATTGAATTGGGTGGCGCGAACTAATCCCAAGCGGTGGAAACAAACAAGTAACCTTTGCCTCTCAGCGTTTGTATTTTGTCTGCTGGGGAGCTGTCGTCGCCGAGCAGTTTTCTAAGGCGAACCACTTTATTATCGACAGTGCGGTCAAACCCGTCATACTCAATCCCTCTGAGCTCCTGTGTCAGCAAGTCTCTTGAAAGGGCGGTATCGGGTTTGTTAGCCAGTATCCACAGTAAGTCGAATTCACTGTCAGTCAGAGGTATCGCGGTTTGTTCTAGTTCGCAGCGTTTGTATTTGTTATTTAGAATCAGTTGACCGAACTGCAGCACATCTTCGTCTTTCTCAACCGCTGGGCTTTCGCTTTGGCGACGTAGAAGGCTGCGGACTCTCGCCAGTAAAACACGAGGTTTAATCGGCTTTGTAACATAGTCGTCGGCCCCAGTTTCTAACCCCGCCACATGGTCAAAATCATCATCACTCGCGGTCAGCATTAAAATCTTACCGTTGAAGTGCGCACGTGTCTGTCGGCAGATTGTAAGGCCGTCGATGACAGGCAGCATCAAATCCAACAAAACGATATCAGGCTGGGCCTCGCATATTAGCGTCTCTGCTTCACTGCCATCATCGAGGGTTGTAACGTCGAATCCCTGAGTTACAAAGTACTGTTTTAAAAGTTGTTGAAGCTTTAAGTCATCTTCAACAATAAGCATGCGTGGTTGTGTCATATCGGGCGACCGTTTGTTTTTCAGTATTCGTGTCGTTGTCTTAATACAGCGTGGCGAAAGCTAGAATCGACTTATCTTTGATTTATAAGTATATCGAACGTGATGTTAACACTTATAAAATATCGAGATGTATTGTAATGATATGCAAATACATTTCCATACATCATTGATACAGCGAATTACAGAGGGTTCTTTTAGCATTCTCCCCATCAAACATGTTGGGAGAACAATCATGAAACTATCTCGAACCCTATTACTTTCGGTTCCTTTACTGATCCTTGCGGGCTGCAACTCGAGTTCAAATGGGACTCACCAAGCTAAGGTCACTAAGCCAGAGGCCAACTATAAATTTACTGAAAGTGCCCTAAAAGAAATCGTTGAAGAGCGAGAGGACTACTTTGAAGGCATGAACCTCACATACGGTGGTAAGTATTACAATCGAATTATGTACGCTGAGGCTTTCGGTGATGATTTGCTGATCACCAAAATGGTGGATGATCATGGTAATACCCTTGATGTCGCTGTCTACAACGACAGACCCTACTGCTATCTTTATGCGCCAAGCGGTCAACTCAGCATTTTTGATTGTGGTTCTAATAAGCGTACGACATCGGGAGAGCAGACACTGATCCAGTCAGACATTACTGGTTCTGGCGATTCGATACAGATCGAATATTACACTGACGGGTTTGAGGCGATGGGTTCTATCGGCTCGACAGTGTTAAGTGCGTCTGAATCGGGTGCAAAAGTGAATATTGTTACCTCATTCGCCTTTGACGATATCTATCGAGAAATTCAGCCAACAGATAGCCCTCGCAACAACTCAACGCTTGGCGTAACGACGTATTTGCAGCTCAAAGACATCGTAGAAAAATACACGGGCCAAGATATGTGGGTGAAGTTTGACAATCATATTGGTGGAAGCGCGGACGACGACATCAATATGTATACGGGCCTACTTATCCATGAGAACAAGATGCATACCGTGGTGACGCCTAACGGTTCCGTGTTCTCTGGTGGCACCGATCTATTCGCCGCGGGTGAATCCCGTACACTGCAGCGCGCGAACAAGGTTGATAACTTTGAAACGCTTGAGCAAATCGGTGTTCACAGTTGGGGTTCTGCCGATAAGACCGCGAAGGATTTCCCATACACAGATGAAAGCCATCGCAAGCAAGCGACGTACTTTGATGCGGTGATGGGGGATAAAGGCATCGACTTTTACCTGTTCACTCTCGACTCGGCTCCGTTTAATGGGCAGCACTGGCTAACCCAAGCCGATTCAGACAAGTATCAATTCATCACTCATATTGAGTAGATTGACTTAACTGAGTGTCATTACCTTAAATACCGCAGCGATTGCGGTATTTTTGTACGTGCCGCACGGAGCAGAAAGGGAACGACTTGCGCGACAATACGAAAGCCAAGATGCTGATTTTTTTGAGTTAAAAATCCTGTTCAAATGCATATAGTTTTCTATCCTTAATTCTATGGATGACGAGTTTTAAGTTCGAATACAAGGATAGGGGGCAGCTTTGATGACTATGAGACTTTTCTTAGGAAAGCTAGGTTCGATAATGGTTTTGTCGCTTGGGCTTTTGGTAAGCCCAATTCATGCATCAGAAAAGACCGAGTTGGTATTTGGTGTGGTGCCGCAGCAATCGGCGGCTAAGCTGGCGAAACAGTGGCAGCCACTCATTGAGGCGTGGGGAGAGCAAGCTGGCGTATCAATACGATTTGCAACCGCGAGGGATATTCCAACCTTTGAGCAGAGGCTCACCAATGGTGATTACGACATCGCCTATATGAATCCGTACCATTTCACCTTGGTCAATAAAACCCCGGGCTACACTGCAATTGCTAAGGCCAAAGACAAAAAGATCACGGGCATCATTGTGGCGAAAAAGGGTTGGGATGGTCAGCTGCAAGACTTCAATGATAAGCAGATGGCCTTTCCTGCACCAAGAGCCTTTGCCGCGACCATTATTAACCAATCAGAGTTGACCAACCAAGGCGTCATCATTGAACCTAAGTATGTTGGTTCTCATGATTCTGTCTACCTAAGCGTCGCCAGAGGGCTTTACCCAGCAGGCGGTGGGGTTTCTCGTACCTTTAACAGCCTCCCAAGTGAAACCAAAGACAAGCTAGAGGTTATCTACCAAACAGCAGGTTACACCCCTCATGCGATTGCGGTATCAAACAGCGTTTCTTCTGATGTACTCGACGCCCTGCAACAAGCCCTGTTGGCATTGGATGATGATTCTAAGGCGAAGCAGAGTTACCAGATGTTGAAGATCAAAGGGCTTGAGCCAGCACAAGACAGCGATTGGAATGATGTTGTTGATCTTGGTATATCTCTATGAAGCTTCGAACCAAGACGATCATTGGTATCGCGCTGATTGAGGCGTTAGCACTAGGGATCTTGATATTCAGTGGCTTGAATTGGTTAAAGAGCTCGAATGAAAAGAGTCTCGAGCTTGGTAGCCAACAGCTAGTGAGTGTGTTTGCTAAAGCGTCTCGTGATGCGGTGATCGCCACCGATTTGGCCTATCTAGATAGTTTTGCTCAGTCGGTCGTGAGTGAGCATAACTTGGCTTATATCCGGATATTGAATCAAGACAAACTAGAGCTGACACTGCAAGGTGATTATGAGGGCGTCAATACACAAGCTCGTCCTTTTGAGGTCAGTGATGGTGTTTATGACGTCAGCAGCGTAATCACGTTGGATGGTCAGCCCTACGGTTATGTTGAAATGGGTGTCCGAGTCGACGGCATCCATGAAATTCTTAGCCTTGCCACACAGGCGAGCTTTGTCATCGCGATTGTCGAAATCACATTAGTGGCACTGTTTTCATTTGCTCTCGGTACTTACTTAATGAATCGCTTAGATATTTTGAGAAAGGCTGTGGTTAAGGTCGAGCAGCATGGTCCCGGCGCGAGTATCGATATCAAGGGCAATGATGAAGTGACGGATGTGTGCCGGGCGTTCAATAAAATGTCGCATTCATTGAATGTTGCCCAGCAAGAACTTGAGCAAGAGGCAGAGAAACAAAGGGTTCTTTCTCAAAAGGTCTCCGAATTAGCGCAAGTGGCGGAGCACGCCCGTGATGTCATCATAATCACCAACCCTGACGGTAAGATCTCTTGGGTCAATCCGGCCTTTGAGAAGCTGACCGGCTATGCAATGCAAGAAGCAGTAGGCAAGTCTCCGGGCGAACTTCTTCAAGGGGAGCACACCAGTCCTGATACAGTTGAACAGCTTTCCAATAGCATTAAACAACGCGAGCCTATCCGTGTTGAGATACTTAATTACACCAAATCGAGAGAAGCGTATTGGGTTGAGCTTGATTTGTCTCCTGTACTGGACGAGCAAGGTGAGCTGCAGCGCTATATCGCCGTCGAACGTGATATTTCAGACAGGCGTGAAATTGAAGAGAAGCTGTCACTGGCGTTGGAGCGTTCCAACAAGGCTGCTAAAGCCAAGTCTGAGTTTTTGGCCAACATGAGTCATGAGATCCGTACTCCAATGAACGCAATCATGGGGATCAGTGAGTTGCTGGTGGAGAGTGAGCAACGCGCAGAACAAAAAGGGTTGCTGCAACTACTCAATAAATCAGCCAATAACTTAGTTACCGTCATCAACGATATCCTCGATTACAGCAAGGTTGAGGCAGGCAAACTTAACCTTACCAATCAGGTGTTCGACCTAAGAGAGTTGGTCGAAACCTGTACCTCTCTGTGTGCTTATCAAGCTGACAAGAAGCAGCTGAAGTTACTGGTCGACATGCCCTTGTCACTCAACAGCACGGTCAAAGCGGACAAAGGCAGGGTCAATCAGATCTTACTGAACCTAATTGGCAACGCGATTAAATTTACAGAGACGGGACACGTGCTGCTTAAAGTCAGTGAAGTCGAAAAGGAGGGGTTCAGTTTCTATCAGTTTGACGTTATTGATACGGGTATTGGCATCCCCGAGGATCGTCTACCTTACATCATGGAGAAGTTCGAGCAGGTCGATAACTCAGTGACGCGTAAGTACGAAGGCACTGGGCTTGGGCTTGCGATCTCCAAGCGTTTGATTCAGATGTACGATGGTGAACTCAAGGTGCATTCAAGTTTGGGTAAAGGCTCATGCTTTAGTTTCTGTTTGAAGCTAGAAACGCAAAGCGAAGCGGATAAAACGAGCGCCAAACTCAAAGACTGCTCTGTGCTTTATATTGATGACTACCAGCCACGAGTCGAGCTGTTTAATACCTTGGCCTCGGAGTTGGAATTGCAGGTGACACATTATCAACACCTTGATCAAGTCCCCACCCAATGGGCGACTGAACCAAGGTTTGATCGTATGCTGGTCAATGTGCAACAGGAGGGGGAGATAAAACAGGCGCTTCATCTTGCGAAAGAGGTGCTTGATTGTGAATCTGTGTCTCTGCTCGAGCCGCTATCGGCTGAAGATTCCAGTCATTGCATTAACGAGCGCTGCGAGGTCCTGCATCAGCCAATAACGCATCACAAGGTGCAGAGTCTGTTTAAAAACCTCGTCAGCACTAACGTACCGCTTGAAACAGAGGATCAAGTTGACCTGACAGGCGTGAATCTATTGGTTGCCGAAGACAGCAGTATTAACCGAGTGCTGATTGAAAAAATGTTAGATGGCACAGGTGTAGAGCTAACCATGGCTGAAGATGGTGTGATTGCAGTGGATGTCTATCAGCAACTCAAACCAGACTTAGTAATTACCGATATCTCGATGCCAAATAAGGATGGTTACAGCGTGACTAAGGAGATTCGAGAGTTTCAGGATCAAGGGTTGGCGTCATGGTGCCCGATCATTGCTTTCTCAGCGCACGCCCTGCTTGAAGACCAAGAGAAGGGCGCGGAGTTTGGTATGGATGACTATCTGACTAAGCCGGTGCAAAGAGCCGACCTACTCAACATGATTGCTAAGTGGAGCTCGCAAAAGGCGAGCTGATTTACGCCTGCTGCTGGGTGATTTCATCAAAGAACGCACGGGCAGCAGGAGAGAGTGAATCTATGGGTTGCTTCATCACAAGATAAAACTGACTCTTGAGGTGCCATTTATCGGGCTGAAGGGCGATCAGTGCTTGGTCGTAGTGCCCTCTGTCGATTAGGTGTGATGGCAAAAAGCTCAGGTGTGTGCCTGCCAAGGTCAAAATCACACCTGATTCGACATGCCAACCGTCGAACGGTTTCACCGAGTCATACTGCTCGATGTTCAACAGTCGCAGCATATCGTCTTTGGCATAGCCGCCCATATTGATTCGACAGCCATCTAGTGAGAAATCCCTGTCCATGATCTGTTCTGCTAAGTCGCGTCTTGCGTAGAGGTAGCTGTCTTCATCAAACAGTGGGTATTTATGTTGAAAGGCTGACTTTTGATGTGACCCCAACACCACGATCATCATATCAATATGGTTCTTAGCCAATTTCTCATTGAGTTGAGTAAAGTCGCCGACATCGACGCTCACTTCCACACTATCACTCAATTGATAAAATGACTCGATGGCTTTAGGCAGAGGGTTGTTGGGCAGGGTAACTGTATTATCGAGACACCCAATGCGAACATGCCCTGATAGCTCGGTTTGTACGCCGCGAAGCTTATAGGCAAAGTCTGTCAGTGTTGATTTGAGTTGATTTGCATATTTATAGACTTGCTCACCCTCATGGGTAAGCTGAAATCCTTTTCGACCACGTTGGCATAATGTTAATTCTAAGCTTTTTTCCAACGCAATAAGTTGATTACTGAGCACAGGTTGGCTGATCCCTGTACTGGCGACTGCCTGATTGATACCACCTTGCTCGACGATCTCACAAAATAACTCCAATCTTCGGATGTCTCTTTTATCTAACCTATTGTTTGGGTTCATCTTCTCATTCACATTTGTTTTTTGTTATGTTTGTATTTAATTATATTCATTTATTAACCATAAATACATCAGTATGCTTTATTCACACTTATGGAATAACAATGCATGGATGGCGTTATGGCAACACAAGCTTATATGAAAGAGCAAGCGACTGAGCAGAGCCACAAGAAGATTGATGACTTCGAATTAGAGCCTGTACCGGAGAAAGCCAAACGCTCTTGGTGGGTGATTAGCCTGATCTGGTTAGCGATTGGTATTGATATCTCAGGCTTGTTCCTAGGTTCCATTCTAAGTAGCGGGATTGGTTTTGAAGACGCGCTTATTGCCACTTTTGTCGGCTCAGGGCTGCTCGCTGTTATCGCCATGCTTTGTGCCAACATCGGCTTTCAAGCTGGGGTATCTACTCCGCTGGTCAGTAGCGCGGTATTTGGCCGCAATGGCGGTAAGATTTTAGGTCTTATCAACGGTGTTTCTCTGGTCGGTTGGTTTGCTTTTCAGGCCGATTTTTTCGCCTACATCATGGTCGATGCGCTCATGAAATACGACATCATGGTGTCTCACCTGACCGCGCTGATTGCTGGCAGTGTCCTCATGATGATGACGGCAATTTATGGCGTGCGTGCACTCGGCAAACTCAGTACCTATTCGGTGCCGCTTATGGTCACTCTGATTACCGTTGGCCTGTTTATGGCGGCCGATTATCAAGGCGGTGCTGCGCCAAGTATTACGGACCCTCTCACCTTGGGTCAGGCGATCTCGTTTGTTATGTCTATCTGGATTCTGGCAGCCGTGGCTGCTCCTGACATTGCTCGTTATGCTAAAACTCGTAAAGACGCCATTCTAGGTGCGGGCATCGGCTTTTTAGTCGGCAACAGTGCCATCATCCTTATCGCGCTTATTCTTACCAAAATGACCGGCACAGATGACCTTGTTGAAGTGTTCTTCAGCTTAGGTCTTGGTATGGCTGCCATCATTGTGTTGGTGTTTGCCCAATGGACGACCAACAGCAGTAACCTCACTTCGGGTGGCTTGTGTATGTCGATGGTACTGCCAAATATTCCACGCCCAGTGTTAGTGGTGCTGATGACCATTGTTGGGATTGGTATCGCGCAGCTTGGCATGGTGAATAAGTTTACCGATTTCTTGATGCTATTGAGCGTGACCATTGCGCCTGCAGCCGGTGTCTATATTGTTCAATACTACCTGATTGATGCGAGCAAAATGAACTTTGAGCGCATTCAACAAGTGCCCAATTGGATGTTTAAGGGCCTTGTTTCATGGGCATTTGGTACCGCCTTTAGTGCCTGTACCGCGCCAGAGTTTTTCGAGTTGTTCTCGCTTACCAGTATCTCAGCCCTAGATGGCATTCTAGCGGCAGGTGCTCTCTATTTTGTGTTAGTGAAGCTCAGTGCTGTTTCGGACAAGAGCCGTTCTGCGAGTGATAAGGAAGAGTCGTTGTGATTATTACTGAACAGATGATTGATGATATTGCGTTGGGTGCCACGGTATTAGGAACTGGTGGCGGTGGTGACCCCTACAGCGGCGCGCTTATGGCAAAACACGCCATCGCGACGGCAAAGCAACCCGTCCATATTATTGCCTTAGACGAGGTGGAAGATGGTTGGATGACCGTGCCATCTTCAATGATAGGTGCGCCAACGGTCGCGGTTGAAAAACTGAATTCAAAAGATCAAATGCTGGTAGCGTTTGAAGCGATGGAGAAGGCACTGGAAACCAACATTTCAGCGACGTTTCCGATTGAAGTTGGTGGTTTTAATTCGCTGATTCCAATCATGGTCGCGGCGCAAAAAAATATCCCAGTGGTTGACTGTGACGCCATGGGACGCGCGTTTCCAGAGGCGCAAATGGTGACGTTCTTCTTGGATGACCTGCCTTCAGCACCCAACACCTTAGCCGATGAGCGCGGCAACGTTGTGACCCTATATCCGGTTGATGGGCTTTGGTCAGAAAAGTTTGCTCGCCCGATCACTGAGCAGATGGGAGGATCTGCAGCGATGTGTGATTATCCAATGCGTGGGCACAATCTAAAACGCAGTGCGCTTCCAGCAACCTTAACTCAAGCAATGAATATCGGTGCCGCGATTCGCGAGGCGAACGACAACAATCAGAGTGGCACTCAAGCCGTGCTTGATATTGTCGGTGGACACACTCTGATAAGCGGGAAAATTGTGGATATTCAACGTGAAACGGATGGCGGCTTTGCGACTGGTGGCGTGGTGATTGAGAGGCTCGCTCAGTTTGAAGATACCGGCGTCGACAGTGTTTTCGTACAGTTTCAGAACGAGCTATTGCTGGCACATAAAGGGCGTAGCCGAGCAGATATGTCCCAAGAGAATTTACTGGCATCGACACCCGATCTGATTTCGATTCTGGATCATGAAACCGGCAAACCTATCACCACAGAGCAACTGCGCTATGGGCAACGAATCGACCTTATTGCTTACCCTTGTGACCCGAAGTGGCGCTCTGAAAAGGGTATACAGGTCGCAGGTCCAGGGTATTTCGGATACAGCGTAGATTATCAGCCAATTGAACAATTAAAAGCGGTACTAAAGGGGAAGTCGTATGAGCAATAATCAGATTGATTACTGTCGTCTCGGGATCGACGTTGGCGGTACCAACACCGATGGTGTACTACTGGATGCAAACCTCAATGTGATCGCGAAGATCAAAACCGCTACCACGCATGACATCTCTAGCGGGATCGATAACGCCATTACGGCTCTGCTCTCACAGGCTGGAGTAGAGGGACATCAAGTTCAGCACGCGATGCTAGGAACCACGCAGTGCACCAACGCGATTGTTGAGCGCAAAGGCTTGGATCGAGTCGGTATGATTCGCTTGTCACTGCCAAGTGGTGATAGCGTGCCTCCTCTGTGTGGCTGGAGCCAAGCATGGCAAAACTTGTTGGGTGAACATTTCTATCAAGCCCACGGTGGGTATGAATATGACGGCCAGTTGATCGCTGATATCCAAGAGCAAGAAATCCGCCATATCTGCCGTCAGATGAAGGGACAAGTTGAGTCGATAGCGATATGCGGCGTATTTTCTCCAGTAAATGGTGCTCAAGAACGCCAAGTCGCGGAGTGGGTCGAGCAAGAGTTGCCAGACGTGAATATCTCGCTTTCGCATAAAGTGGGCAGTTTAGGTTTATTAGAGCGCGAGAATGCGACGATCTTAAATGCGGCTCTGCAAGGCACAGCCAAACGCTTTGTTGATGGTTTTTGCAATGCACTGGTTAAACACAATATTCAAACCACGCCCTATTTTGGACAGAACGATGGGACTTTAATGTCGCAAAAATTTGCACTTAAATACCCAATTCTCACCGTTGCTTGTGGCCCAACCAACTCTATTCGCGGGGCGAGCCATTTAACCAAATTACAAGATGCGATTGTGGTTGATGTTGGCGGAACCACCTCTGATATCGGTGTCTTGACCCACGGTTATCCACGAGAATCGAGCCTTGCGGTAGAGATCGGTGAGGTGAGAACCAACTTCCGTATGCCTGATATTCTTGCGCTGGCGATTGGTGGCGGCACCATGGTTCGATTTGAGGGTGAGGACATTCTGCTTGGCCCTGAGAGTGTAGGTCACACATTGACACACAGCGCACGCAGTTTCGGTGGCGATCAGCTTACCCTTACCGATATCGCGTTGAAAACGGAACAAATGACTTGGCAGGCTGAGCATAATCTTCAATCCAATATTGGTATCGATAAAGCAGAAGCCGAGCGCGTATATCAGCAGATGGTTCGCGATGTGGAGGAGGGGATCGATAAGATGAAAACCTCAGCAGCCAGTGTTCCTGTGATCATGGTGGGTGGAGGCAGCGCCCTGTTTCCCGACCATTTTGAAGGGGTCAGCGAAGTGGTGCGCCCTGAGCATTTTGAGGTGGCTAACGCTATCGGTGTAGCCCTCGGTGAGATCTCTGGGCAGTTCGATAAGATCGTCTCTATCGACCCGAATGATCGAGAGCAAGTGATGCTTGAACTAGAAGAGCAAGCCAAACAAATGGCGATTGAAGCGGGTGCTTGTTCTGACAATGTGACCGTAATAGAGCGCAGCGAAATCCCACTCAGCTATCTACAAGGGAATCGCGTACACGTAAAGATCAAAGCGGCAGGGCACATCAAGTTGTCAGCTTAGGTTAAGAGCGGTGGCTTTTTGCTGCCACCGCTAGCCTTTACTGTTGCTCTTATTACCGATGTCACAACCATTACTGTCACAACGAGCAACGCCAGTTAACCAGTAAGAGATTTTGTAGCGGTTGTTAGCAAAACGCAGGTAACACCAGTCTGCTAATGGTTTGATGATTGGCCAACGAAGTGGTGCGTATAGCCAGCCTTTGCCAACCAAATCCCACGCTTTATGAGTGACATCTAAACCCAGAATGAGTTGCCCCTGTGAGTCCAAAGCATGCAGAACCGTGTTGGCGGCATTGGCATCAATATTTGGATAGTCAGCAAACTCTTCACTGTAGATATCGACGGTTTTGATGTGGTTGTCGGTATCTTGCTTGGTTAAGGCTGCCATCTCTTTTGAGCACAAGGGGCAGGTCCCGTCGTAAAAAATCGTCAATTGTGGCATCACTTCTCCGTGGCTTTTCCAATTTACTTCCTTGTTAGACATACGCAATGCCGCATCTGTTTGATCATCCTTGTGAGCCTAAGGACTGATTGATAAGACGGTCATCACGGAAATACTATACTTAGGCGAGGTAAGCCTAGCATTGCTGTTTTGCGGGTTCTAGGTAAACTCCCCCTTTAAACCATCATCCAGAGTGGGTATCCATGATAAAAAGAGCAATGCAATTTTCTTTGCCGATGATCGCCATATTGGCCTTGGCAGGCTGTGCCAGTTACAGCATCACAGAGAAAGACATGACTGACTATTTGCAAGATTCGGTTGAGCTTAACCAATCGGTCGGTGTTGAAAACATGATGTATGCGCAAGTCGCCGTCGAAGATCTGCAGGTAAAAATTGGCCGAGCAGATGCCGATCGTGTGTCGGTTTTTGCCAACACCAACGCGCAGGTTCAAGTCTTTAATATGCAAAATATTGGGATGGATCTCGACATCGAATTCAGTGCGATTCCAGAGTATGACAAAGAGAGCGGAGAGGTGTATTTAAAATCTCTGCGTTTAGAAAACTTCAATGAAAGTGGAAAGCAGTTACCTGACAACATTGCTAATTTACTGCAACCAGCCGTGTCGATGATCGGTCTAGCGTTATCACAACAGCCAGTTTATAAGCTTGATGGCGCGAAGGTGCAAGAGGCACTTTTGAAGTCGGCAGAGCCAAACTTAGTGATTAAAGACAATAAGTTAGTCATTGAATTGTTCGATTAACGTTGCTTAAAGTTGTTTTGATCTCGCTTTTTAGATTCAAAGATAGAGCGGGATCATTTGGCGCCAAAAGCGGCCACGGTGCGCTCGACCATCCCATTCGTACATCCGGTGACGGATCCCTTTCCGATTTAATATTTGGCTCAATTGATGGTTGTTCTCTAAGAACGGATCCTCTTTACCAATCGCAAACACGATATCGCTATTTTTGATCTGCGTTAGTTGATCTGAGGGCGGCAAGCCTGGAAGAAAGTGGGTTGGAGTATGGTAGTAGATTTCATCATTGTATTGACCATCGAACAGATCTTTGAATGATTCAGTGCTCCAAGTGAGGTCATAACGGCCTGAGAATGCGACCAGTTTTTGGAACAAGTGGGGATGGCGGAAGAATAAAGTGGCAGCGTGATAGGCTCCTAATGAACACCCATGAGAGATAGTACAAGGGTGGCTGTTCTTATTTGCCATTAATGGCATGACTTCTCTGAGAATATACTCTTCATACTGGCAATGGCGATGCATTCGGCCAAAAGGATGCGCCCAAAAACAATACATGCTTTCGGTATCGATACTATCGACGCAGTAGAGCTGCAATTGCCCAGCATTAATCTTATCGGCAATGGAGTCGACTAACCCGAGGTTTTCATATTCATAGAAGCGGCCAGTACGTGTCGGAAACACCAATACCTTTGCCCCAGCATGCCCAAATACAAGCAACTCCATATTACGATTTAAGTTGGGGCTCCACCACTTATGGTACTCACGATTCATCGCAATCCCCCAGCGTTTTAAAGAAAGCCTCTACGCTTTTACGCAGCTCGCGTCGTTGCTTGCCTTCCCCTCGATAGATAAAGTGACCAGCCTCTAATACAAACAGCTCTTTATTCCCTTTGCAGGCGTTATAGGCACTGAATTGCCCGGGAGGTGCAACATAAGGGTCAAACATAGCGAGCCCCCAATGTGAGGGTTGAGTAATAAATTTTGCGGCACATGAGGTATCGAAATAGGGCAGGTTGCGGGCGAGCAGGGCTTGATTCCCAAAATCAATCAATGCCTGTGTGCTGCCAATCGTAGGCATAGTTAAGCGCAGCGATACATTACCAAAGGTTGGCACATGAAAGTGACAGCGTTTGATGCGCTTATCAAAAGCAGTGGCGAAGATGGCAAGTCCGCCACCTAGGCTGTTGCCGATCATACCTACCTTGTATTTCAGGTTTGGGTAAAGCGTTAACAGCGCAGAGATACCACACCACAAGTCTTGAACACATCCGCCTAAAATGTAGTGCTCTCGGTCTTGAACATTATGAAGAACGTGCCAATAGGGATCGTCTGAGATCGGAGGGTGTGGGCTGCGACTAATGCCACGAACGCAAGGGACCAAAATCGCGGTATGCTTTAATCGCCAGCTGGTGTCAGGCTCATCAAGTCCGCCATAGCCATGTGCCCAAACCACCGCGCAGTTGATCTCTTCTTTCTCGGGCAACAACAACCAGCCACCGATGCGAATGCCATCCGTTGAGTTGTAGTAGCAGTCAAAAACACGCCAGTGATTCACAATACGTCCAGTGTCTTGCAAGCTAACATAGGGCGTCACCTGCAGTGCTCGCTCATACTTCTGTTGCCAAAAGTAGGCGAAGTCCGCTGGCGTAATACTCGCTTCAACTTGTAAGAGTTGGTCTAGGTCGTATCCATAGGTCGGATCGAAGTCGTAATTGTGTTTAAAAGTCACGGGTGTCTCGCTACGGTTTATTAGCGTGGAAAGAAAAACAATAATGATTTCATGTTACATGTTTATTGCGAACACCGTGTTTGAGCTAATCCACAAACTTATTTGAATAGTGGTTCACTTGATTTGGCTGAAATGACGGTGCCTTCTTTATTTATAGACCGACAAATAGCACCCTATCCAGTTGAAATGTAATTAAATTAAGAAGGAATGATAAAGAAAAAGCCGCCACAGGGGCGACTTTATACATAAAGAGGATAAGACCTAACTGCTTATGCACTTTTTTTAAACGGCTTGAGCAGCTGCTTTCCAAACACATTGATAAGTGCGCCCGTCACAATCAGACCACCGCCAAGATAAGTCCAAATTGATGGTACTTCATTGAATATCCATACGCCCAATAGCGCTGAGAATACGATTTGCACATAAGAGTATGCTGACGCTTTGCCTGCCGCTTGAGTCTGCATCGCTTTGGTTAGGCCGTATTGACCAATCTGAGTAAACACGCCGACAAGTACTAGCATCACAGTGATGAAAAGACTTGGCCACACAAAGTCGTTCCAGATCAGTGCCAGTGATACCGGTAGCGCAACCAAGGGAAAGTAGAAAATAATCACTGAGCTGTCTTCGGTCTGGCTCAGCCTGCGTACAATCACATAGGCGATAGAACTACCAAATGCGCCAATCAGAGCAATCATGATGCTAAATAGCGGCAGGTCGTTGGTGATGTCGCTGCTCATATTGGGTTGAACCATGACAAAAAGACCAGCAAGGCAGAAGGCAATGCAGATCATAGTCGATGTCTGTATGCGCTCTTTGAGAAATAAAACACCGAGTAGAGCAGTAAATACGGGATGAACGTATTGAAGAATGGTTGCTTCTGCCAGTGGTAAGGTGGTGACGGCGTAGTAAACACACATTAAAGCCGCAGTACCTACTGCGCCTCGGACAAATAGCAGCGGCTTGTTGTTACCCCAAACTGAAATCCCTTTTCGCTTCACATCGACGTAGCTAATGATCAGTGAGACCAGAGCCCTAGCCGCGACAATCTCAAACACCGGAATACCGTAGTTACTCACGTACTTTACACACGCTGACATCAGTGCAAAACCTAATGCTGAGAGCAACATAAAGCGAACCCCAACGGGGATGAATGAAAATGATAGTGAAGGCATACGGTCGTCTTTGTGAGTTATATAAGAGCTGAAATCGAATCATACCCTAATTGCGTTGCTGGAACGTAAGCGAATTGAAAATTATTCCCTTTTGACCGTTCAACCTCATTCGACTATTTGGGCATTATTAGTGTTCGAAAATCATACTGGACAAGTTTCTTATAACCTCTTACTTTGGTCTTAATTTCACAAATAAGGACAGTTTATGTTTAGCCATGTTTTTCTAGGTGTACAAAGTATCGAGAGAGCAAAATCATTTTACGATGCGACACTAGCAGCGTTAGGGCAGGGCGAGGGTGTGGTTGACCCCAAAGGTCGTTGCCTCTACTTATCAGAACACGGTGTGTTGGGGTTAACTCAACCTATTAATGGCGACCCTGCCAGTGTTGGTAACGGAATGACAGTGGGCTTTGTTGCGACTTCACCAGAAGCGGTCGATGAATGACACCGTATCGGCTTAGCAAATGGTGGCACCAGTATTGAAGATGCGCCGGGAATAAGAGACTCAGGCGTTCGTCGACTTTACATGGCTTATTTGCGTGATCCCGATGGCAATAAGGTCTGTGCGACCCATTTTATGCCATAGTTGCATATACTAATGGTAGAGGCCAAGTTAGGAGAGTTAGATGGAACATAACGAACGTTTTTACGAGAGCTTTGAGCGATGCCGAATTGACCAAGAGTTTCTAGAGTCATTCTTGGCGGATTTCTGTGAGCACAACCCACGGTTTTCGGAGCGATTCGCCAATGTCGGGTTAGAGCAGCAAACCAAGATGCTCAAAGCTTCAATCATCTTGATCTATAACTCTTCTGGTTTACCAAGTGTGCGAAATTCCGTAAAGCGCTTGGGTAAACAGCATAAAGATTTAGGAATGCACATCTCTGAGCAAGAGCTTAATGAGTGGTTTCAATCTCTCCTCAATACGGTCAAAAAATTCGACCCGCACTATGATGCGCAGGTCGAACAAGCCTGGACAGAAACACTCGATGTCGGCCTCAAAATCATGAAGCAAGAGTGTGTTGTTAAATAAGCCTCGTATAGCACGAGGCTATTGTATCGTTGGCTAGAGATTATTAGCGAACGATTAGCAGGGCTATTAGAAAGTGAAGCCTGCTTGAATTCCTAATACTGATTCCGTTGTGTACCAGCCACTTGAGCCACCAAATTCGTACCAATCAAATCCTACGCGAGTTAGTAATTTAGAGTTTCCAAATACAGGTTGTGTTGATTTGTATTCTGCACCAATACCATAAGTTAAACCAATATCGCTATGGGAGCCTTTTGACACCTCGCTGTTTTGGTTAGAGTAGTTGAAGGTCAATTTTGTGTCTGAGTGTGAGAAGAACAAACCGGCTTTACCAAAAATAGCGAAATTGTTACTAAAACTGTGTTTGTACATAGGGGCTACTGAGAACATCAAAGTATCGAACTTCTCTTTTTTCTCAATAGTGTCATTACCATTATTGTAGCTATAGGTGTCATCTAAGCTAATCGCAAGCAACGTTGATTCAACATGCCAATTGCTGTGCATGATTTGACTACCGAAGGTGAATTGACCACCGACATCACCACTATCAATGCCTACGCCACCCAAAGCATACATCTCATTTGATGCTAGTGCTGAAGTTGACGCCATAATACACATTGCTAAAACTAATTTTTTCATTGTTGTCACTCTAGTTGATAAATTTCGGGAGAGGATTCTAGTGATATTTTGAAAATAAAAAACACCGTTCAAATAGGTTTAAGAGCAATTAAATTTATCAATAACTAAGCTGGTGGTTTTGAAGGGGGTAATTACATTTTTTTAGATGTGATGGGTGAGGGTGTTGCAAGTCTTAGGTTCTGATTATTAATGGTTTATTTTATGTCTTCTATCTAAAATAGACTAAAAAAGCCCTAGAAAATTAACTGTTTCTAGAGCTTAAATAGGATTGAATTAGGGGGTGTTTTAATAGAAGTTAAACACAAACCACGGTTAGTATGCGAGTTGGTGTTCACTGGTAAAGAAAATACTGATTTAAAAATGAGCAGCCCAGCCGATGAGGAACCCCTGTGATGCGGTGTCATACTCAAAGGTCCCTTTGTTTTCGTAATCAACCCAGGTCGATTTGTAGGCGATGTTCAAGTCAGACCAATCGTTAATTTGATAGCGTGCACCGAGAAGCAAACCTGAAGTAAAGTTGGTATCGCTGCCTAGGCCAATATCAAGGCTTGCATGTGTTTTCCAACTAGCATTGAGTTCTTGTGTCCAACGCACCCCAACCAGATAATCGATCCAATCCTCTTCCAATGAACGCGAGTTATTGATCAAACCTCCACCACCAGTAGAGTAAAGTTTGGTATCGATGTCGTTGTCCCACCATCGAAAACCCACCATGTAGTCGATCATACCGAAGTCGTATTGATAACGTTTAAAACCCTTGGTTTCGAGTACGCCTTGCCTGATGTCTACTTCGCCTTTCAACAACCCTAAATTGCTCCAAATAGAATCGGCTTTACCACTGAGCTTCATAAAGCTGTAGTCAATATAATAGCCCCATTGATTGTCGTAGATGCCCTCGAGTCTCAACATGGCGCCCATGTCTAGATGATCCATGATAAACGAAGGATCTACATCAACGTCGGTAGAGAGGTTTGCAATCGAGGTGTCACCACGAATATTAAGAGCCAACGCGTAGATCTCTACGCTGTGCTGCCATTTCTTTGTTGAATCACGACCCTCGTCACTTTGAGCTTCTGAGATTAAGCCCGTACAGATAACAGGAGCAAGTAAGTATTTCCATTGAGCCATATAAATATCCCTATAACGTTTCAATGTTCGAATGAATGACTGAATAACTATGACAAGAAACTTATTTGTTAGATATGCAACTTGTTTAAAATTGATTGTAGGCTATGTTTTCTAAAACAGGTCAAATAAAGAGCAATCGCATGAATCCACAGAGTATTTTTCTCATTGTTGCTGCCATTGGGCTAACACCCATTGCCCTCTCTTATGGCTATGCGCCAACGGTCTCCCTTGATTATCTTTTCGCTATTGATGCTACCCCAGTTAACGTTTCTCACATCTTTAGAGCGGTAATGGGGCTGTATTTGGCTTTGGTGCTTTTCTGGCTTTCTGGCGCAATGATTCAAAAGTATCGTCTTCCTGCTCTTTATAGTTTGGTCATCTTCATGCTAGGTCTTGCTGCTGGACGAGTGTTCAGCTTGGTGGTCGATGGCATGCCACATTGGTTGTTAGTGGTGTATCTGGTGCTTGAGATTGGCTTTGGCTTGGTGGGAATAAAAATGATCAATAACGAACAGTCTAAAACTGCATAAGGAACAAACTATGAAAAGGATGCTTCACTTGCTGCTGATGGTGGTCTTAGGGAGTTGGTCACTGTCCGCTTTCTCGGCTCAAGATAAACCAAACATCTTTGTGATCTTTACTGATGACATCGGCATTTCTAACTTGAGTGCCTACCATAATGGCGTCATGAGTAGTCAGACACCGAACATCGATAGCATTGCTGAAAAGGGCATGCTGCTCACGGATTACTACGCACAGCCATCATGTACTGCTGGGCGCTCTGCGTTCTTAACAGGTCAACTTCCTGTGCGAACGGGCATGCACACAGTAGGCTTGCCGGGAGGGCCTGTAGGATTACACGCCGATACACCAACACTGCCAGAAATTCTCAAAACCATGGGGTATGTGACAGGTCAGTTCGGTAAAAACCACTTAGGTGACCGTGATGAATTCTTACCAACAATGCACGGCTTTGATGAGTATTGGGGCTGGTTGTATCACTTGAATGCGATGGAATACACCGAAGATCCAGACTGGCCAAAAGATGGCTCGTTAGATGCCTTCGCACCTCGTAACGTGATTTACGCGAAATCCGATGGCAAAGGCGGTCAAACCATTGAAGACGATGGCGCGCTAACTATCGAGCGTATGCGTACTCTGGATGATGAAGTGAATAAACACGCCATTAACTTTATCGAAAGAGCGGTTGAGGCGGATAAGCCATTCTTCACTTGGTATTGTCCATCACGTGGTCACGTTTGGACGCACCTTTCACCTGAATACGAAGCCATGCTCGGCCAAAATGGTTGGGGGCTTCAAGAAGTGGTGATGAAAGATCTCGATGATCATGTCGGTGAAATGATGGCGAAAATGGAAGAGCTCGGTATCGCTGACAACACCATCATCATTTTCACTGCGGATAACGGCCCTGAAATCATGACATGGCCAGACGGTGGCATGACGCCATACCACGGTGAGAAAGGTACAACGTGGGAAGGTGGCGTTCGTGCACCTGCTCTCGTGAGTTGGCCGGGTAAAATTCCTGCTGGTAGCGTGGGTAACGGTATTTTTGATGGCATGGACTGGTTACCAACGCTTGTTGCAGCTGCTGGTGGTCCTGCAGATCTGAAAGAGAAAATGCTCAAAGGTCACGATGGATTTAAAGCACACCTAGACGGCTATAACCAAGTCGATATGTTGACTGAGAAAGGTGAGTCGAATCGTAAAGAGATTTACTACTACGAACGAGACAAGCTACAAGCGGTTCGAGTAGGAGATTGGAAGGCGCATTTCGTGGTACAGAATCATGGTTGGAGTGGCCCGAAAGAAGAGCTTAATGCACCGCTACTGTTTAACTTACGTCGAGATCCTTACGAGCGAGCAGCGGAAGAATCAGGCATGTACTTGAAGTGGATGGGGCAGAAGATGTGGGCATTTGGCCCTGCGCAAGCGGCTGTACAGCAACATCTAGCGACCTTCAAAGAGTGGCCACCTAAAACGCCAGAAACTCAGCCAGACAATACCGGTGGTGTGGGTAATTAATTAAATATCCAAATAAAAATCCCGCTCTAGATGAGCGGGATTTTTTATTCGAGAGTGTCTTAGTTTTGGTTCTATTTGAGCGTCGTTTTTCTCTCAATAAACTTCACCGGAACCATGAGTTTTACTAGGCTAGTGTCTTGGTCTTGAATTTGGTTCACTACAATCTTTACTGACTCACGAGCAAGGCGTTTGAAATCTTGCTTGAACGTGGTGAGCTGGTAGTTAAGCCACTGCGTTTGAGGAATATCATCAAAACCAATCACTTGCAGATCTTCAGGGATGCGTAAGTTGAACTCTAATCGAGCTACGTCCATGACTGCCATCGCCAAGTTATCCGTCGCGCAGAATATCGCTTCTGGCGTAGATGACTCTGCAAACATTGCTCTAATTGTTTCTAATGCATCAAGGTAGTCATAATCCGCTTCGATAATGCGAGCTTGATTACCTGTTAGATCTTCGAACTCAGAGCAGAAGCCGGCTTCACGTTCGCCGTTGGTGTAAGTAGGGACATTACCGGTTAGGTAAACCGCTGACTTTGTTCCAACGCTATGCAAGTGCTGAGCGGCAACTTGGCCTGCTGCATAGTTGTCGCTTACGACATGGCTACTCTTAGTACCTTCCACTACGCGTGCATACTGAACAATAGGGATGTCGAACTCTTCACACTCTTCATAAAGAGACTTATTGAAGGTTGCTGATGCGGCGATCACACCATCGACTCGATATTGGAAGATGTTAGGAATCGAGTGGTTGTCGTTACCATCGACTTGCCACGGAATCAGTACTGCTGAGTAACCTTGCTTTTGCAACTCTGTTGAAATGAGTTGCAGGGTTTTCATGTGGATAGGGTAATCCGCATCTGGGAAAACCAATCCAATCAATTTAGATTCGTTGGTCGTCAGGCTTCGTGCAAAAGCGTTAGGGCGATAGTTGAGTGCTTTGGCGGCTTCAAATACTTTCTGCTTGGTCTTTTCAGAAACCGAACTGCCCGGGACAAACACACGAGAAACAGTAGATTGGGAAACGCCAGCCAGTTTAGCGACATCTTTTGAAGTTACGGTTGCTTTCGGTACCGAAGCGTGTTTTGGAGAGTTCATAGACCATGCATTTTAAGCCGAATTAATGGCGTGTAGAGTATCATAAGTAGGTACGTATTCAAAAAAACAATGCACCCAAGTTCTATGTTAAATAAGGCTTGGGTGATCTAATTGGGTTGTAAGCTGGGTATAACCCAAAAAGCTCTGCCTCGTTAATGGGATAACGGGGCAGAGCTTTATTTAGGCAGTGGTTATACGACTTGGTCGTGAGAACCAGAGATTAGAAGTAGTAACGGATACCTGCAGCGAACTGGTCATCACGGTTTTCGAATGTGTTACCAACAAGCTGATCTTTGCCTAGGTCGAATTGGTACTCAGTCCAAACTAGGAACTTGTTTTTCTGGAAGTGGTATTCAACGCCAGGAATAAGCAAGTTACGCTCATAGCCTTCTGTCTCGTCACCACGATCTTCCATGTAGTTATAGTTCAACGTAGGGCGTAGGCCATTTTCGAAGTGGTAGTATGTGTAGATTTCACCACCAAGGGTATCCATTAGTACATTGTTTGTTGTTGAAGTCTCAACAGACTCCCAGTTCTCGCCTACATGGAAAGTCGCACCAGCGTAGAAGCCGCCGTTGCTGTAGTTGGCACCCAACAGCATGATGCGCATGTTGTCGCCATCTTTAGCTCCTTCAACGCTAGTTGACAGGTCTGCTAATTCATTTTGATGGTAGGCCGCACCAAGTGTTACGCCATCAAACGGTTTGTAAGTGATCGACGCACCCATACCGTTCTTCAAAGTAGCTGTTGCTCGATTGTCTGTTCCTGAATTTGAACTACGGTCTGAGCCAGACAGAGCAACGTCTTCACGTGTTGTTTGGTAAGTAAAGCCGTAGCTTACTTGGTCGTTGATTGAATTGCGGTAAGTGATGGAGTTTTCAGCACGGCCTGCACCTGAAGCAATACCCCAATCAGACAGGTTGTAAACACCTGAGCCACGAGTACCAAAGACACGGCCTAAGTCTGTGTACCATGCTACATCGTAGAAAGTAGACCACTGCTTAGTACCTGCAGCAATCTTGCCGTATTTGTCGTGCTCTACGCCAGCGTATAGAAGTCGGTCGTAAATATTGTCGCCGTTAGCACCAGAATTGTAACCCCATTCAGCATGACCAAAACCGGTCCAGCCGTTATCTAGGCCCATTTGACCTTTAAGGCCGAAACGAGAGCTACCGCTGTTCCATTCTCCGTTATGATCGCCACCTTTATCTTGGTAACGAAGGTCAAAACGACCATCCAGTGTTAGGCTATCGCCCGCGTCATTGGTAAAGGTGTGCGCTGCAAAAGCAGAGCCCGAAGTAAGTGCTGTTAGGATCACTGCAGAAAGAATCGACTTTTTCATTGTAATTCTCTTTATTCAGGCCGTAGAAAGCTACCGTGCTTTCAAGCCCGTTATATTAGTAATGGTTTGGCAGGGGGTGCCCATCCGTGAGGCACAAATTGATTATCTTGGGTGGAGCAAGTTGCCGAGGGCGAGAAGGAGCCCTCGGCAGTCATGTTTATCTAGTGTAGGTATGGACTAGATAGACAATAGGACACAGTTACAGTGTTGGGTTCAGGATTGAAGCAGTACGCTCGAATACATCTAGACCTTGCTGTTTTAGCCAGAAAGGAAGGTCGATCAGTACCCAGTTTTCAGATAGCTTGTCACCGTCACGGTAGTAAACGTCAACTACTTGCATGTCTGCACGTACTTCACCACCCGTCATACCAAGGAAACCACCAACGGGTGTGTTTGATAGGTTTGGCCAACCAAAGAAGCAAGAGAAGTTACCTTCTGCGAAGCGACAAACGTGACCGTTAAACTTCTTGTCTTTCAGGTTGTTACGGAAAGGTAGTTGGTGCTGCTGTTGGTAACGAGGGATAGTGTAAGACGCACCGATACCACAAGGGCCGTACCAGATCATGTCTTTAGACCAGCTCTTCTCTAGTACTTCTGGTGGGCAACCCATTGCGCCGCTGTCGTTAAGTGCAGATAGGTCATCAACCATCTTGTTTACAAGAGCAAGTGTTGCAACGCCTTCTTCTGGAGCTGCATCTTCGAATAGTAGACCGTCGTGGTTACGTGGACCAGGGTATACGAAGTGCTTACCTGTTGATGGTGGTAGTGGGTAGCAACCCGCTTGATCCATCATGCCTAGTAGGTCAAGGAATAGGCCTGTCTTAGTGATCTTGCCGTCAACAACACAGTTAAATTCTGCGTAGCGAACGTTCATGATTTTACCAGTCGGGCGCATGCCTAGGTATTCAGCGTCGAATAGACCCATGAAATGACCCATGCTCATTACCCAAATTTCATCTGGATTGATTTCGTTGTTACCACCGATGAAGATATCTTGACGGCGCTGCATGCGAGTCATTGATTTCATCATTGGAGCCCAGAATACGTCAGCAGCAGCTTGCGCGCCTTCTTGCTCACGGAATGGGTAGACACCACGCCACAAGTAATCTTCAGAAGTGTGTGCTTTTAGTACTTCAGCAACGTTTTCGTGAGTTGCACTTTCCATTGCATCAAAGTATTCGCGAACAATGCGCTTAGCTTCTTGATATTTAGACATAATCATTTCTCTTTGTGTTGTCGAGTCAACTTTCGGAACAGGACTCGATTTGGATTTTGATACCGGCTGACTTGTCAGCCGGCTTTAATGTTTCGTATTTGAATCTCTGAATTTCAGCGTGTGAATTTCGAATTAAGCTTTTGCTGCTTCAGTTTTCTTGCTTTTATCGAAGATGCCGCCTTTCAATGTCTCTGGCAGTGTTAGCCATAGAAGACCAGCAAGGATCCAGACGATTGGTGAACCCCACATCGCAGTTTGTAGGTCGGTACGCTCTTGAATGAAGATAAGTACCATTGGCGCCCACATACCCAGGATACGACCACCGTGGAATAGAGCTGCACCGTAGCTACGTAGGTGTGCTGGGAACAGTTCTGAGAAGTAACCACCCCATACCGCTGAAGAAGACAGACCGAAGTTGTAAATCAGGCCAAGTAGAGCCAGCATGTTTAGGCCGCCAATCACCATGTCGCCAGGCGCTACGAAGAAGATTGAAACCATGATGCCCGCTAGGATGAAACCGAACGCGTTCACCTTACGACCGTATTTGTCAGCCGCCCAACCCCAGAACCATGCACCAAACAGTGAACCAAACGCTGAGATAGAGAAGATAAGACCGATGGTTGCACCGTCGAACATACGTACATCACGTAGGTAAGTGGTTACAAAGCCACCGAAGAATTGGAAACCGTAGAAGTTAAGGCCAGCCAGTAATAGACACGTTAATGTGATCTTACGGTAAGACTTGCTGAGCATTTCGCCCCAAGAACCTTTCTTCGCTGGTGCATCTGTCGTTTCAGCTTTTGCTTGCTCTTCTTCACCGTAAGCGATCACTTTACTATCGCTTGGTAGAACAAAGATCATCACTACTGCTGCTGCCAACGGTGGGATACCACCTACAAGCATTAGGCTTTCCCATGGCGCATTGATGCTTGAAATGAATGCTGCATACGCACCCATTACCATCAGAGCAACAGAGAACATAGAAGATGCGAACGCGGTCAACTTACCACGTACATTCGGTGTGAACAGGCCGATCATCAGGCTTACTGCTACTGTGAAGTAACCACCCAGCGACAAACCAATGATAAAACGCATTGCAGCCCAAGTTGCGTAGTCGGTGAACATCATGTTGACGATGGTTGCACCACCATTTAAGGCTGTGATGACAATAAGAGTGGATTTCTTACCAAATTTTGTTGCGAACCAAGCACAGCTCAAAGCACCAATCAGTGCACCAACCGACTGCCATGTATAGAACTGGGCAGTGTCTGACAGGCTAATACCATCATACGCTTCAACAATGTATGGGCGTACGTAGTCAATAATTACAAAGTTATAACAATAGAAAAAGTAACCAACCAGTATCGCTAGATAGGCAGCTACCCTTTGAATCATAGGAACTTCGCTCATGTGTTTTTTGGTAGTCATGACCGATAAACCTTTATTTCATATAGGGTGTTTATAGTTTTGATTCCAGTGTGGGTATGATTAATATCTAGCACACTGTCTTCGTTTCGGTAGAGATAATAGAATTTTTGTGGATATTAGATCCGTGATCGAAGTCAATTTTAAAATGAGTGCGTACCCAATTTGTCTATTTTAGTGATCTAGATCTCATTAAAGGGCGGTTTTGGCCAATTTGAGCGTTTATTCGTCTATCTTAGTGATAATAGTCACAGTTATTGTGGGTTTTTGAGGGAATAAAGACAATTTTCAGTAATATTGGCGGCGAATGATTAGAAGAATACAATAAACGGAATCTCAAAATGGTTACGTACTCAAGTTTTGTGGTGATTGCTCTTTATGTGCTAACTACAATATTTATCAGCTACTTAGTAAATAAGCGTTATAGCGTAGGTGGCGACTTTTCAACTGGTGGAAAACAATTTGGTTGGTTTACGGCAGGTGTGTCGATTCTTGCAACCTACATCAGTGCGATGACGTTCGTTGGCATGCCGGGCTGGGTTTACAGTTCTGGTATGGAAGCAATGAGCGTGCATTTGAATTATCCAATCGTGATCTTTTTTGCGGTGATTTTCTTCGTGCCAGTGTTTTATAAACTCGGACTGACTTCGATTTATGAATACTTAGAGCACCGTTTTGGCATTGTTGCTCGTACGATCAATTCAATCGTGTTTCTTGTTGTCCAATGCATTTCAGCGGGCGTCATTCTCTATGCTGTTGCTTTGATTCTGGTGCAAGTGCTGCCTATCGATATTTCAGAGGCGATCATTTACATCAGTTTGTTTACTGCTTTGTATACCTATGCGGGTGGTATCTCAACGGTAATATGGACCGATATGCTGCAGTCGGCGGTGCTGATTATCGGTAGCATTGCGATCTTTGCTTTGTTGCTTATGAAAATTGATGCGGGCGAGGTTTTGTCTCCCGAGCACCTGAATATTATTAACCTTGAATTCGATTTGGGTGTCGACACCACGTTGTGGGCGGGTGTGGTAGCCGTTAGCTTTTTACACCTCAGTGTATACGGCACTAACCAGTTGATTATTCAAAGAACGCTCGCGACAAAAGACGTTAAGACGGCACAGCGATCTATGCTGCTGTGTGGTTACGGTGCGTTCTTTATCTATCTATTTTTCGCGGTAATGGGCGTTCTGTTGAGTGTCTTTTATCGAGACACCAGCTTTGAAAACAGCAACGAAGTGATTCTCGATTTCGTGTTTAACCACACAAATTCAATCATTGTTGGTTTAGTGATCGCAGCGCTATCAGCCGCTGCTATGTCGACGCTGGATTCAACCTATAACTCAATGGCGACCGTTGCGACCTTTGATTTCTATAAGCGATTTTTCCGCAAGAAAGCTTCAGATGCGCATTATGAATCGGTGGCGAGAAAAATGAGCCTTGTTGCTGCCGCTTCGGTGGTGGTGCCTGCTTTGTTGGCCGTTTCAAACGAATCGGTGTTGAAAACCATTGCCAGCCTAACTTCGATTTTCGTCGGTATTCGTCTTGGCTCTTTCATTCTTGGTCTGTTCTTTAAACAGGCGAATGAAAAGGGGGTGATTGCGGGCAGCATTGGTAGTGTGGTTGTGGTGTTTATTGCTAAATACAGTGGTATCTCTTGGCCGTGGTTTGCACTCATTGGCACAGTAGTGTTCTTAGTGTTGGGTGTGCTTGTCAGCCGCTTCTGGGGAGAGGTTACACAGCAACAAAACGAATTTATCGCCAAGCAAAAGCATTTGTTCGCCAAGCCGACGGCAAGTCATTATGGTTTGTTGGTCTTCGCTGTGGTGACGGTGGCAGCTTGTACTGTTATTCCTGATTGGCTCTATGCCGTTCTTTCTTAATTGACCGATTTTTTACTGGTATATCTATGTTATCGATCTTTGATATCTACAAAATTGGTGTAGGGCCATCAAGCTCTCACACCAACGGCCCAATGATTGCGGGTTTTCATTTCACTCAATTAGTTGAGGAGAGAATCACGGATGTGGTTCGAGTACAGGTCGACCTTTATGGTTCACTGTCGCTGACCGGAATCGGGCACCACACTGATAGAGCGACCATTTTAGGTTTGCTGGGCAATAAGCCGGACACGATAAAAATATCCAGTGCGAATGAAGCGATGCGCCGCGCAATCGACAGTGGTGAAATGCAGCTGAGCGGCAGCCACACTATCGGTTTCAACTACCAAACAGATATGCTGTTTCATGAGGATAATCTGCCACTGCATGAGAACGGCATGAAGATCACGGCGTTTGATAACGTTGGAAACGTGATTGTCGATGAAACCTACTACTCAATTGGTGGTGGCTTTATTGCAACTGCGGATGAGTTGCAAAACGGCACTAAAACAGAACCAGTTGCGGTGGCTTACCCATTTAATAATGCAGAAGAAATGCTGCAACAAGCAGAACAAAACGGCATGAGCCTAGGCGGCATGATTCTGAAAAATGAGTCGGCTTTCCAAGATGTAGATGCGATTGCAGAAAAGGCCGACCAAATTTGGCGTGTAATGTCGCGTTGTATGGAGCGTGGCTTTGAAACTGAAGGCATTCTTGATGGTGGGTTGAACGTCACTCGTCGTGCGCCAAATCTACTGAAAAAGTTAGAAGCGAATGCTGCGGTTGAAAACGATCCAATGGAAATCATGGATTGGATTAACTTGTTTGCCTTTGCCGTGAGTGAGGAAAACGCAGCGGGCGGTCAGGTGGTGACATCACCAACCAATGGCGCAGCAGGCGTGATTCCTGCGGTGTTGATGTATTACCATCGCTTCATTAAAGAGCTCGATACTAAGCAGCTAAAAGACTTCTTAGCGGTCTCGGGCGCGATTGGCATTTTGTACAAAACCAACGCTTCAATTTCAGGTGCCGAAGTAGGGTGCCAAGGTGAAGTTGGCGTATCCTCTTCTATGGCGGCTGCGGGTTTAACTGCATTGCGCGGTGGCAGTAACGAGCAGATTTGCATTGCCGCAGAAATCGCAATGGAGCACTCCTTGGGCATGACGTGTGACCCAATTGGTGGCTTAGTACAAGTACCGTGTATCGAGCGAAATGCGATGGGTGCGATGAAGGCGATTAACGCGTCTCGTATGGCACTGAAACGTAATAGTAAATCTTTGATCTCGCTGGATAAGGTTATCGCGACCATGTATCAAACGGGTAAAGACATGAATAAGAAGTATCGTGAAACGTCATTGGGCGGTTTGGCGCTTATTCATCTTGCTCACCCTTGTGAGTAGATCCGGATTCAGTCTCAACGGTTTGTAAGAATTAGGTTTCTGTAAGAACTAAAGCAAAAAGCCCAGTCGCGTTATCGCTGACTGGGCTTTCTTATTTGGAAACCAACTAATCGGTAAGAGGGAGTTGGTAGCTGTTCTTGAGCTCTTTCACAGAGATATTGGACTGAATTGCGCTGACGCCTTTTACTCGTCGAATTGAACTGATTCGCTCGAAATACTCTTCCAGATCTCTCGCCAACACCTGAATCATGTAATCTGCTCCGCCTGCAATGCAGTGACACATGGTTATCCAGTCTGTCACTGCGACAAACTCTTCAAAAGGCTCGGTGTTTTCAACCTCATGATTACCGAGTGTCACTAAGGTGAAACCTGCCACATGAAGGCCAAGCTTTTTACGGTTGAGCTGCGCGGTATAGCCATCGATATAGCCCGTCTCTTCCATGCGCTTCCAACGACGCCAGCAAGGTGTTTCACTCAGGTTGACCTTCTCGGCAAGCTTACTGTTACTCATGCGACCGTCTTTTTGGATATGCCCAAGAATGGCAATATCCGTATCATCCAGCACTTCGTTGGTGGATTCTTTCACTTTCATGATGATTTTAGAAAAAGTCTGCTCAAATTTGATTTAATACTAACGCATATAGCAATTTAATTCCTACTCGAATCTGTAAACTCTTCTCCCACTAACGTTTTATCAACTAGGAGAGAAAGAATGAGCGCTCAATTAATGCTGGCGTTCTTGTTGTTTTCAATATCGATTGGAATTACACCGGGAGCAGGAAACATTGCATTGCTTGGGATATCAAGCCGATATGGATTTGCGGCAACATTGCCTTTTGTCTCTGGTAACGCTTTTGGCATTATCATCATACTGGCGGGTTCAAGTGCTGGCTTGGTGAGCCTGTTTACCCTTTACCCAGAGATCTACACGGTAATGAAGTACCTTGGGGCGGCTTATTTACTGTTTATGGCGTGGTCGATTGCCAATATGGAAATTGAGCAAGAAGAGTCGGTGAATCGTTCAGGGTTTATGTCTGGTGTGTTGATTCAAGTATTGAACCCGAAAGGTTGGATAGCGTCACTCACTGTATTCTCTCAGTTTATTACCACGCAGACAGACTACCTGATTCAAGTGGTGACAATCACAACCATCATGGTTGGAACCGGCGTATTGTGTATGTTGGTTTGGGCGTATTGTGGAACCATGTTGCAGCGCCTTCTGCAATCACCAAAACAGATGGTGATGGTGAATCGTTGCTTGGGTGGCAGCTTGGCCATGGTCGTGGCTTTCATGCTGCACCAACCTGCGTAAGCTAACCCGTTTTATAGCCGAGTCATGTAAAGTGACTCGGCTTTTTTGTTTTTTGTGATTTGCTTTTTCTGCCGTTTTCTCAGCGTTACGTGTTTCAACTACTGTAGTTTTATTGAGTTCACATCAGACCATCTATATCTGATAAAATAAAATTATCATTAATATAATTTATGATAATTTAAATTAATTAATTTTTCTGACTATACTCTCTTCATCGAAACGAAATACCGAAGCTAGACTTCGCGAAGCACAGAACAAAACGAATTGGAGAAAGTTATGAAAATGAATCACGTAGGCATCATGGTAGGCGACATGGACCAAGCAGTAGAGTTTTACACTAAAGCTTTAGGTCTGAGAATCGTGATGAACAACACTAAAGTGATGGAAGAGCGCGAATCAGCAATCGGCCGTATGTGTATTGCTGTGTTTGGCGAAGGCTTCAAAGGTTTCAACATTGCGCACCTAGTAACTTCAGATGGTATCGGCGTTGAGCTATTCGAAATGAAAGAGCGTCAAGAGCGTCACGAAGTGGACTTCTCTCGTTTAGGTATCTTCCACTTCTGTGTGCAGCTACCAAAAGAGCAATTTGATTCAGCAATTAAACGTGTAGAAGAGTATGGCGGTAAGGTGCGTATGGACATCATGCGTTACCATCCAGAAGACGAGCTAAAACAAGCGCAAATGGTTTACCTAGAAGACCCGTTTGGCAACCTGTTCGAGTTCTACTCACACTCATACGAAGACACTTACTCAACTGATTACGAGTAATGGTGTGACTACCTTGCATTAGGTAGAAAAACCGAAACATTCCTAAAGAGGATTGGTAGAGATACCAATCCTTTTTTGTTTTAGTTTGAGAGAGATACGTAAAGCTTGGTGAATTTTGACGTTAGGAAGATAAAACCTTTCATAGATATGACGCCACCCATTAGGGCACATGAAAACATTGAGGAACCATACCGGATAGTGGAATTGGTTGAGCAGTATCTATACTTAGCACTGGGTCGCTAGGTTACTAGGTTACTGGTCACCACGACAAACTACACCAATAACAACGCATACGGACACACATGAAGAGAATCGAATCTCTAACTAGCAAGAAAAAATTCCACCTTATCTTTACCGCGCTTATTCTGACGCTATTAGCCGGATGTACCTCGACATCTGCTGTCGGTAGTTCAAAGACTAAAGAGTATGCCAAGTCACATTCACTGACGGGGCAGGCATCTTGGTATGGCAAACAGTTTCACGGCAAACTCACAGCCAGTGGTGAGACCTACAATATGTATAACTTCACGGCAGCGCACAAAACCTTGCCTTTTGGCACTGTTGTCAGGGTAACGAACACGGCGAACAACAAATCCGTCGATGTGAAAATCAACGATAGAGGCCCTTACGTATCAGGAAGAGTGATCGACCTTTCTTATAAGTCTTTTGCACAAATAGGTAATACGACCAAAGGAACGGTACCTGTTAAAATTGAGATTATTGACGACAGTAATACCTTTAGATACAAACATTAACGCGAGTTTGCTGAAAGAGGCGGGAATTACATTTCGTAACTTACTGAAGTAATTATGAAATATAGCTGAAACGGTTTTGAAATTTTTGATGACTAATTTATAGGATTCAAAAGCACTCAAATAAGGAAATACCCGTGAAGTTTACACCTGTCGTTGCCGCCATCATCATGTCTTTCAGCTCAGCCAGTTATGCATTCAGCCTTCAACAGTCTGCGAATGACAATACAGAAGACCTAGTATGGACGGGGCACCTTAGCCCAGACAGCGACACGGTGATGTCTGCAATGTTAGCGGCTCATATCTATGGTGGTACCGCGACGGTGCCAGAGGCGATTAATCCAGAATCTACGTTTATCTTGAACTACTGTAATGCTGAATCCCCACGTATTGAGACAGATTACTCTTCATACCGTGTCGGGCTGGTGGACTTTAACCAAGTGACTCAACTCGCGCCGACCATCGACCAATCATCGATAGTGGCAGTGGTTGATCACCATGCGATTGGTGGTTCACCGATTAATACCCCACAAATTGTTGAGATGGATATTCGAGGTTGGGGTTCGGCTGCGACGATTCTGGCGGACAACGCTGAAAAGCTGGATGTAACCTTGCCTCAGCACCTTGCTTGTGTCGGTTTAGGCGCGATCCTTTCTGATACAGTGGTGTTCCAATCAGCCACTACCACTGAACATGATCGTGAATACGCAGAGAAGCTCGCGAAAATTGCAGGCGTTTCAGATATTCAAGATTTCGGCCAACACATGCTCATAGCTAAATCGGATTTGAGCCACTTATCTTCAGAGACAATTCTGACACTGGACTACAAGAACTTTAACTACGGCGGAAAACAGGTAGGCATCGGTGTCGCGGAAACGCTAACTGCGCAGCAACTGATCGATCGTAAAGATGAATTACTCGCCGCGATGAAGGCTTACAAGCAAGAAAATGGCTTAGATCACCTGTTCTTCTCAATCACAGACACTAAGAATAAAGAAGCAAACCTGCTGTGGGTGGATGAAAGCGACTATCAAGTGATTAAATCGGCGTTCAACGCTGAACCAACAAGTGACATGCTAACCCTAGAAGGTGTCACTTCACGCAAACGTCAAATCGGCCCAGCAGTCCAGCAAGCGATTGAGAGTTTGTAATTGGTATAAGCCGGTACTGTATAAGTAAGTGCTGAAAGGGATTGGTAGAGATACCAATCCCTTTTCGTTTAGCTGCTTAGAGTAAATTGGAACAACTCAGAGTGAAGAAAAACGAATTTTAATCCCGTTTGTTGACTGAAAAAGCAGGTGGATATCCAAAGGCTTTTTTGTAGGCATTGGTGAAGTTAGAAGGGTGGCGGTAACCAGCATAGTAAGCGACCTCGGTGATCGAAGCTAAACCTTGTTCTAGATGCTTGCGAGCGACTTCCAAACGACGACGTCTGATGTAGCTTTTGATGCTACAGCCGATCACCTCTTTGAATTTTCGTCTAAGGTTGGATTCACTGGTGGTCGCGTATTCCGCCAGAGCCTTCACGGAGAGCTCGGAATCCAGATTGTCTTCAATGTAGTTAATTAACCCATCAATTGAGCTTTTCGCACTGTCTGTTGTCGCTTGTTGAAGCTGCAGTGTTATTGGCTCAACGGGGCGATCACTGTTGGTTAGCTGTTCGAACACCTCCAATATAAGGCTTTGAGTTAGCGCTTCTAACTTAATCTTCTTGAAGGTGTCATGACCGTTATGCAGCTGAATGATCTTGTTTATTAGCTCACGTAAGTTGTCGTTGGAGTGCAAGTCAAAATTGGCTAAATGTTGTGAAATGAAATCGTCAACTCGGCTACCTGCCTCTATGCGTTCTTGAATCCACTCTTGTGGAATAAGCACTTTTAGCTTAGAAACCTTGTTGCCTTTTTGGACAGTCCGTCTGAACGTTGCTGGCTTTGCAAGGTTCACCATCAAGCCCTGGTAGCCATGGTTAGAGTCCATTACAAAGTTCGAATCGTCGTAGCTAAAATCGAGCTTTCCTTCCGTTAAAATGATGAAAATTAGAGCCTTACGCGCCGTTGAAATAACTTGGTGGTCCTTGAGCTCGGTTGTTGTTCCCCAATGGAGTGAGAAACTTTCTTTTACCTTACAAGTTTCCACATTGCCTTCGATAAGTGGATCGGTTTCGGTAAGCTGTTCAGAGACCATTTTATGTTTCTCGTCACTCTCTACCCAGCGAACGAGGGCACTCTTTCTAAACGATGAAGATATTCGACTATTCATAAGCTCCTGCCAATTTTCATAACAATCCAGTTACTTTGGATAACTCAATCTGCTGTTACCGAAGGAAAAAGAAAATTACCATAAATGATAATTAATATCATTAACAGCAATTGGTTTATCATGAAATGGATTCTTCTCGTAACGGCTTTGTTCACTCAAATCACGGGTGTTCAAGCAATGATCGTTAAAGCAAACACGCCACAGCATATTGAGCTGAATACACAAAACAGTACCTTTTTAAAGGTTGATGAACCTGGGTATTACCGAGGCTATATCCGTAGCGAAGGCTATATTGAACAGGTTATCGCCTTTAACTCCTCGGGCGACCCAATCAAGAAGTTGCTCAATCATAGCTCTCGTGAGACGGAGATTTTCTGGTACGTAGACCAAGCGGATACTTACAAAATTGAAGTCGATGTTGCCGAGCAGCAGTTATCAAAGATTGAAATGCAGCTCAACCCAGTGCCGTTGAAGAAAGATCAATATGTGTCTCCCAAGCTACCTATGCTCAGCCCAACGCTGTCACAAGCCGCTGCCGATATTGAGGGTGGTGTAAAAGATGCGGAAAAAAAGTTCTGGCAAATCATTGAGTCTCAGGGCGCACCATTAGTTGAGTACCAACCTAACGACAAAGCGATCATCACTTTCTTGTTTCGAGGCGATGTTAACAATGTTCGTCTACTAGGCGCGCCCTATGGAGGGCATGCGCAGCTCAGCCACATTCAAGGCAGTGACATTTGGTTTCACTCCTTTGAAGTACCGGATAGTGCGCGTCTCTCTTACCGAATTGCGCCCAATGTTCCGCAATTAAAACAAGATGTTAATCGCGAACAAAGAAAGGCGGTACTTGCAACAGCGGCGCCGGATCCACTGAATCTTCTTCCTACTTTTGGCGCAGATACTGGCGTATTTGGGTCTGCTTCTACACTGACTCTTAATCGTGCCTCAAGCGATAGCGTGACGACTGAGCAAGACAACCCGAAAGGTCAGGTAACTGATATTAGTTACCGTGAAACGGCAGGCGGTGATGCAAGAAAGCTCAGGCTCTATGAACCGAGTGGAAGCTATTCATTAAACAAGGCATCACCGCTTCTGGTTCTGTTTGATGGTGAAGCGTATCTCGACAAAGTGCCAACCCCAATAGTGATGGATAACCTAATCGCGAGTAAGGCGATCCCACCAATGCGGGTGTTGTTTGTAAACCCGATTAGACCAAGCTTTCGTGCCAAAGAGTTAACGCCGAATAAAGCATTCGCCAACATGCTTGCCGATGAGCTGATGCCTTGGTTGTGTCGTGAGCGCTCTATCTGCCCGAGTGCAGAAAATACCGTGATCTCAGGCTCTAGCTTTGGTGGGCTCGCTGCGATGTTCATTGCTTTGCAGCACCCAGAACGCTTTGGAAAAGTATTGAGCCAGTCAGGTTCATTTTGGTGGAAGCCACGCAACGCAAAGGATCAGGCAAATCAAGAACACAGCTGGATGAGTGAGCTTGTTGAATCAAGCACCAAAAAGAACATTCAAATATACCTCAATGCTGGCGTGTTTGAGACAGAGCCAGTCAACGCAAGTATCTATCAAACCAATCAAAAACTATTTACCACTCTAAAAGAAAAAGGGTATCCGGTTACGTTCAAAAGTGTCGCCAGTGGCCATGACTACTACAGTTGGCGCGTCTTGCTTGCGGACGGATTAACCACTCTGTTCAAAGATTAACCCCCCTGTTTAAAGATTAATGACCAAGGAAATCCCCAAGAAATGGAACACATGAAAACGATTAGAACGAAAAAGCATGCATTAGCATTGGCCGTTACATTGGCGGCTACAACCTCGTTATCTGCAGTGGCGAGTGAAGCGAGCAACCCTACTGAAACTATGGTGGTGACGGCGAACCAGTACGAAACCGCGATAAAAAATGCGCCGGCATCAATATCGGTAATTACCCGTGAGGAGATCGATAAACTGCCAGCCACTGATATTTCAACGGCACTTGAGAGTGTGGCCGGCGTACACGTTGCAAGAACAACAGGTGCAGAGCCAAGAATCATCATTCGTGGTCTGCAGAACCAAAATTCAGCCAACGGAAATTACACACTGTTTTTGATTAACGGTCGTCGTATCAGTTCAAGTGAAACCGTGATTCGTGGAGCATCATTTGATTTGTCGAGCATTCCAATGAGTGCCATTGAGCAAATTGAAGTGGTTCGTGGGCCTATGTCATCGCTGTATGGCAGTGAGGCGATTGGTGGTGTCGTGAACGTGATTCTTAAGCAAGCTTCAACAGAGACGAAGGTTTCGGGTAGCTTGACCTACAGCATGCCTGAGGATAATAAGGCGAACGCACTACTGTCTGATGCCGACGGCGAGCTGAAAAGCGGTAATGTGTTTGTGAGCGGCTCTATCATTCCAGATGTGCTGACGTACACAGCAACTGTCGATGTGAGTGAGCGTAATGCGTGGTTCCCGGAAGATGCGGGTGCGAGCTTCTCTCCACAGACAGAGCAGAAGCGTAACGTATTTCGTGGCTCTCTGAACTGGTTTGTTACAGATCGAGACGACATCTATCTTGATGTGTCGTACTCAAAAGATGATCGAGTTGAGAACAGCTACTTTAGTGATTTCAATATGCTCGCGACCAGTTACTACGACGGCAAGAAACTAACGAGTACACTTGGTCATACGCGCAGTTGGGATTGGGGTGAATCGGACACGAGTTACTTCTACGAGACCGCCGAAGTGCATGAAAACAACTTCCACCCAATGGTGGATGAAGCAGAGCTTAGCCAAGATAATCACACTGTTGATGCCAAGTTTGTGGTCGACCAATTTGAAAGCCAGATCCTATCATTCGGCGGCCAAGTCTCTTATACCAGTGTGGAAAATGAGCGTGATTACTCAAGCTCCCGCTCGGTAACGCAGAGTGCTGTTTACGTTCAAGATGAGTACTTTGTGACGGATGATTTTGCGGCAACACTGAGTGGTCGTCTTACACATAATAACCAGTTTGGTAACGATTTTAGCCCACGCGTCTACTTTGTTTATAACGGTATCGACAATGTAACCTTCAAGGGTGGATACGGTGAAGGCTTTAAGTCACCAACGCTTTTCCAATCGTCTGAGGACTTCTCATTAGTCAGCTGTGGCGGTCGATGCACACTGATAGGCAACCCAGATCTGAAACCACAAACCTCCAAGACTTACGAGTTCTCTGCGATGTACTCGGGGGCCGATGGTTATGTGCAAGCGACAGGCTTTTTCAATGATGTTAAAAACCTGATTGATCGTGACTTAACACCGTACTTCAATGGAACCTCGACCATTATTCAATATGAGAACGTCGATAAAGTTGAGACTAAAGGTGTTGAGCTAGAGGGCAGTTATGAGTTTTCAGCAAGTTGGTCATTGACTGCCAACGCAACCTATACCGATGCAGTAAACAAAGTAGACGATGAAGATATTGCTTACACACCAGAATGGTTAGCCAATGCAAATATCAACTGGTTTGCAACGCGTGATTTAGCCTTCTTTACGGGCCTGAACTATACCGGTAAGCAAAAAGACGGGAATGATGAAGAGCTGGATGCATACTCTATCGTATCGCTTGGCGGTTCATATGCGTTTAACGAAAACTTCAAGCTGCGTGCTGGTGTGACAAACTTGACGGATGAGCGATTAGACCAATCAACGCAGGTGTATGAAGAGACAGAAGTGGGTCGCACCTATTATGTGAAAGTGGATTTCGATTTCTAACCATTCACTCAAACAAAAATGGAACGCATGAGCGTTCCATTTTTTTAAGCCAATTATCCTCAAGAGCAACATCTATGACACTTGCTCGCTTGGCCATCCCCATATCAGTTCGTATGCGAAAGGGCCATAGCGGCTGAGCGCAAATCATTTGTTTTGTTCCGACCTTGACCAAAAGTCCGATAGGTCGTTAAAAAGATCATCGTTATCTAAGATACTAAGATGGTCTTCGTTGTAGCCACGAATTTGGTCGGCATTTAGTTGAGCAGGGCGCGAAAGTTGGCTGGAAAGGTTGATGACACCATCATTGCTTTTGGTATTAAACAGTTCGCCAGAGTTATAGCCAAAGGCCAAAAAGTGCGGTGCATGAGTCTTCTCAACGTCACTAAACAGATCAGCAATAAATTGGCCGTCTGGGTTCAACTCTACCCACGCTGGCATGACGACAGGCGAATAAGCTATCCCTTTCTTAGCCGATGCCACGCCAGCGAACGGGGAAGAGATGGTGCTGATGCTACTAACAAAATCGCACAGATGACCCATTTGACACTGACGAATACTGTTGGCGACGATAAGGCCGCCCATGCTGTGAGCGACAACATGAAGTTGGTTTATCTGGTATTCAGTCACGACAGTGTGCAACAGGTTATTTAGGCCTTTGGAGTTCAATGCCAGAGACAAGCCTGAAGGGTAGTTGAAGACCCAGATCTGATATTTAGATTGGTCGACTTTTTCAATCAGTGGGGCAAAGTCTAATGCGGTGGCGTTAATGCCATGCACAAATAAGATCGGGATTTTATCTGGGTCGTATTCTGACAAAAAATAGAGCCCGGCATTATCCTCAAGTAAAAACGTCAGAGGTTGCCACATCCCCAGCGCTGCATTATCCCTGTTAAAGGGCGGATCCGAAAGATTCACCACGGTGCCGATATCAACCAAATCCAGTTCGATCTTTAGCAGCGAAGAGAGTGAGCGATCAACAAAGGCGCGCGGAACTTCATTCTTATTGACCTCTAGTGAGACGTCGATGGCTGATTTATCTTGGTGATTACGAAGGTTAACGATACTGAACGGCTCGTCGGCTTGTAGGGTTAAGTCTTGATTCTTATCTTCAAAAACCAGCAGATAATGGATGTTATTCGATAGCTGTAAGTCGATACGGTCGCCATCGATAATGCCGTCGTAGCCGTCCACCTCGCTTTTATTAATGTCTTTGATTTGCTCAATCACCACCGCTGAATCTGTCGCAGGTTGACTCAAAATGAGTTGGTACTGGTTGGTAATCGAATCAATCGCTTCTATTTCTTGAGATAAGTGTCGAAAGTTACTGCACCCGAACAACACTGAACTGGCGAGTAGCAGTGACGAAAACCGTGTTGCCAAAGGTAAGCGTGCAGTCCGTGTTTTTCTCATTCGAATATCATCCTTATTTCCAGTCCGATTTATCCATAAATCAACAACCTGTGTTTAATAGTAGCAAGAAAACAATGCCTAATAAAAAGGCAGCTTGCCTTGGTAGGTAGAACGTCGTTGAACACACAGAGTGTGAACTCGCTTGATGGAACGGTTGTCGGGAGAACAATCGACAATGATCAGTTGAAGATGGTGGTTCGCGTCGCTTCTTTTTCGTCTCTCATTCGATAAAAATAGGGAGCTATCTATCTTTTGTATGGGAAGTTTGAGTTTGTTGGGTTTGGCTTTTGCATTTGGTGAGGTGTCATGAAATGGTAAGTTTTCGAGAATCTCTAGCGCTAGACTGTACACAAATCGAAGTTAAGAAAGCAGAGAGAGAACAGAATGAGCAAAGTAGAAAAGGTTTACGGATTCAATACACCACAACGTCTATTCGTAGGTTACACGTTAGCTGTGCTGGTGGACCTAGTTGTGCTTAACTTTTTCGATGAGTATTGGGAGTACGTTAATATTGAGTCGTTTACTATCTCATTCATCGCTGCGATTCTTCTTCAGCTGTTACTCAAACTGTCTATTGGGTTAGAGCATAAGATTGCCGATTACTTTAAGAGTAAGCCGGGCACAGCACCGAAGGTGTACCGAGGCATTTCGACGTACATCATCCTTGTTGGTTCTAAGTTCGTGATGTTGGAAGCGATTAATATTTTGTTTGGTGACAAGGTGAGTTTTACTGGCCCGCTGAATGGTGTGGTTGCCTTCTTCGCTGTGGTATTTGTTATCTTGATTTCAGAAGTTGTGGTTTCAAAGATTTACTTTGCACTGGATGACAGTGATAAAGAGTTAGCTGAACAGTCGCGAGCGTAAACCCGCCTATAGAATAACAAGAGCCAGCACAGCGCTGGCTCTTTTACTTTGCAACGAATGATTAGGCAATGCTACTCCGACTCGTAAACAATCTTGCCTTGTAACACCGTCATGAGCACTTGAGTTTTGGCTATTTGTCTTGCTGTGAGGGTTGTTATGTCATTGTCTAAAACCACCAAATCGGCCGACTTTCCTACCTCAATCGTGCCTGTAATATCATCAATACCTAAGCTTTTTGCTGGGTAGAGGGTATACGCATCAATGGCGGTGTAAATGTCGGTAAGCCCTGTCTCGCCCATAATCAGGCTATTGGATATGCCCACCAATGGGTTGATATCGTGGACATTCCAATCGCTACTGAGCGTAATATTGGCTTCGGTTCTTTGTATTGCATTAAGGTTCATCATGGCTCTGGCTCGTCGGGCGCCTAAGAAGGCAATCGCCCATTCGTGATCGTGTTGTGCCACGTAGTCCGAGCCTACCTGAAAGTCAGCAGATACGTTCAACTGGCGAAAACGTGGAATATCTTGTTGGTCGATCAGTTCAACGTGGGTCAAGGTGTAGGGCTTTTTAGAACCAAGACCGCGAACATGTTCGATGGCATCGAGTGACTCGCGTACAGCACCGTCACCAATCGCATGGATATGAGCACTAAATCCAATCTTATCCAGAGCGGTGAGCCACTCTTTCATCTTCTGCGGTGGAATGTAGTTAATCCCATTTGGCGAGTCGGTAAGGTAGGTCTCTAGATAGGGCGCCAATGTTTTTGCGGTGCCGTTAATCACAATACCATCGCTGTACATTTTCACCTGATCAACCAAAAGCAGGCGTGACTTGTCGTTGGAGTGCATTTTCTCGAACACTTCAAGCTGAGAAGGTATCGCCATTTCTGGATACACCCAAGGGCGAAGTGACACTCGCGCGGTCAAATCTTGGTTTCGTTCAGCCTCTTGCCAAACATCATACCAACCCCGTTTCCAATACATTCGGCCATCGCCAATGGTGGTAATACCGTGTGCCGCCGCTTCGTCTAACCCTGCCATCAAGCCTTGGTAGCTCTGTTCAAATAGCTCACTTTGGCTATTCCAAGCAATCTCCATAACTTGGTCACCCGCATTGTCGAGTAAGATGCCGTTGAGCTTGCCCGTCTCTTCATCTTTTAGGTAGTAGCCACCTTGTGGGTTTGGAGATTGGTCGCTGATGCGAGCGATCTTTAGAGCCTTCGAGTTCACCCACATGGAGTGTGAGGTTTGCTCCATGATCACCACTGGACGATCGGGGAAGATTGAGTCAATGATCTCAAGTGGCGTGTAGTCGGAAGGGTGATTCAAAATGGCCTCTAGTGAAAAGCCGTAACCCATTAGCCAACCCTTTGAGTCATCGCCCGCACATACTTCAAGGTAGGGGATCTGTTCTTCAAGCGTGGCTTCTGAGTCGAGTTCACAATTGCCACTCATCTCTGATGCGGCCTCAAATACATGGTTGTGGTTGTCAATGAAGCCCGGCATCACAAAGGCGTTCTCTAAATCGATGACATCGGTTTGAGATCCTTGGAAGGACTGAGCTTGCGATAGATCACCGATGAAGATGATGTTTCCTTGGTGAGTGACGATGGAGTCTGATTCACGATGCCCATAGATGTCGACATTGGTGAATATCTGATCGGCGGATTTGGCTGGTGAATCTGTGTGGGTTTGAGCAATAGCGGATGGAATACCCCCTAGGCTCGCAAGTAAGAGAACCGATGCCATGCGAGATAGCGTGAGTTTTTTATTCATTATTTTTCTTCCATGTTCCACTGTTTTATAAGTATAGAAAGCGAGTGGCGAGAAGCATATCGTGAAGTATTAATAATAAAGTGTCCCAGATTGCGCTCTCGTTTAGGTGCTCTCTGAGTATATTGAAAAGAAACACAGTTATACACTAATGAAATAAGGATTGGTTAACTCATTTACAGGCGAAATAATTTCCATAAGCCGCTGAATAATTTACTGTTATATGAACCAATACAATGGATTTGGCGTATTACCAAGGATGTAAGTTGAAGCTCTTCTTAGACTTACTCGAATTATGATTAAAACAAGTCGAGGTTAGGATGAAAAAATTATTATTGTTGCTGAGCGTGGTCCTATTAGGGGGCTGTGTTGGTATGCCTGAAACGGTTAAGCCCGTTCAGCAATTTGAGTTGGATAGGTACTTAGGGAAGTGGTACGAAGTGGCTCGCTTGGATCACTCATTTGAGCGCGGACTTACTAGTGTGAGTGCAGAATACAGCTTGCGTGATGATGGTGGCGTAAAGGTGATTAACCGCGGCTACTCAGCAGAAGATGGTGAGTGGAATGAGGCGGAAGGCAAAGCCTATTTTGTGGAAGGCAGTGAGCAAGGCTACTTGAAAGTGTCGTTCTTTGGTCCATTCTACGGTGCTTATATCGTCTTTGAATTGGATAAAGAGGATTATCAATACGCATTTGTTTCTGGTCCGAATACCGATTATTTGTGGCTACTCGCCAGAACGCCAGAAGTCGCCCCAGAGGTGATGGAGAAGTTCAAAGCCATGTCTAAAGAGCGCGGCTTCAATACCGATGAGTTGATTTATGTAGAGCACAGTAAATAACCTTGTGCCCGCCTCTTTTTGTCTTTACCTAACTTTACGTAATTACCATATAAAATGTAATGGTAATAGGTAAAAATAGCGTCAGGTATAGAGACATTAAGTGGTCATTATGAATAAATCGTTATCGAAACAGACTGTTGTTTTTCATTGGCTGACAGGCATCTTGTTCCTTGTTGTGTTTGTGATTGGACTTCAATTCGAAGGCATGCCGCGTGGCCCTGAAAAAGGCGAATTGATGGGGCTGCACAAATCTTTGGGCTTGATTGTTCTATTGGCAGCACTTTTACGCTTGGTATGGCGCATTAAAGAGGGCGCGATTGAGAGTGTTGCGGTATTAACGCGAGCTCAAGAAGTTGCCGCGAAAGGCGTCCATCACTTCTTATTATTGGTTACATTAGCGATGCCGATTTCTGGCGCTGTGATGAGTGTTGCTGGTGGTCGAGGTCTGGATCTGTTTGGTATGGAGTTGATTGCGGCTGGTGAGAAAACAGAATGGTTGCAGTCTGCGGCATCATTTATTCATGTCAACTCTGTGAACTTGATTATTCTAGCGCTGGCTTTGCATGTACTGGGTGCATTGAAGCATCAGTTTGTCGATAAAGATGGCACATTGAGCCGCATGCTTGGTCGCTCATAGACTTTTCATTTCTCTTGTTCAAGACTCTCTTAGATGCGAAAACACTCGGTTTATACCGAGTGTTTTTTGTTTATGTTTTCTTACGTCTGGTTAAGCTTGTTTTCGAACCTGCAAAACGCTCAATACCGATAAGGAAAGAAAGAACGCTGGGTCGCTCCAACCAAAGCCAACAAAGATGCTCGTGAACGCGGCGTATAAGGTGATAATCGCCCCTAACATATTGGTCACTACTAAGCCTTGGATGAGTTTCTTAGCACTCACGCCTGGTTCAATATCGCGTAATAACCAAGTGATGGCTGCGATACCGCCAAGGAAGATGCTGGTGTGTTGAGACAGAAAGTACGCGTACTTATCGTTGATCTCCACACCGTACATTGGCCACATAACCGTTGGCAGGAAAAACAGCGCAATGGCAAAGCCTGCGTAAATAATGCCGTGTAGGCTTAAAAACGTTTTATTGTTCATCTTGTATCTCTCTATCTCGAGCCTGTCACTGGTTCTTTTTTATTTCACGATTTCTAATTTGTTTTCAATAGCTTTGTTGCACTTCAATAGTACAAAGCTGACTTAGCCGTGGATTGGACCTTTGTTTATGGTCGTTAATGGCTGATTAACATCAAAAATGACGCCGCGCACCTCTGTTACGCCCATCTCTTTTAATCGAGCACTGTGCATTGCGAGATAAGTCTCAGCACTCAGTTGGTCCTCAAAAAGATAAATCCCGCCACCCAGTTTTTCGACTTCACTCTCTGTCCAAATTTTCCAGATCATACCCGGCTCGTTATTGATCGATTTTGCTAAATCAACCAGTGTATTTGCCATCTCTTCGCCAAATGGGCCTGCAAAATCAAAATCGACTTGTAGTAGTTTCATGGTGCTTCTCCGTAGTAATTAAGTATTACGGCAAGCAAAAGGGTTGTTGCTTGCTGATGAGTTAAGTATTGCCTGTAAAAAATGCACAGAAAAGTTCATAATATTGCCAATAACTCTCAAAAAATTAGACCATGAGAATAAAAACAACCTTAGACCAATGGCAGACTCTTTATGAGATTGACCGCGCGGGTAGCATTCAGGCTGCGGCTCTACAGTTAAATAAGAGCCACACCACCTTGATTTATGCATTGCGCAAGTTGGAAGATCAGCTTTCGGTCTCCTTAGTGCAGGTAGAAGGCCGCAGAGCGGTGTTAACTGAAGATGGTAAATCGCTGCTGAGAAGAGCAAGCACCATGCTTGAGCAGGCTCGGGAGCTAGAGGTGATCAGCGAGCAGCTTTCGAAAGGGATAGAGTCGGAGATCACCATCGCTGTGGATCACCTTTGTGACCCTACATGGGTCTACTCGGTGATGGCGAAGTTTCTTGGGTCCAACAGCACGACCTCCGTTCAGATCATCGAGACATCACTGTCTAAAACGACCGAAATGGTGACGCAGCAGTTAGCTGATGTGGCGATAATCAACTTGCCTGTCACCAATTACCCAGCAGAAGCATTTGGCGTGACTTCGCTGAAACCGGTGGTCGCCGATTCACATCCATTAGCGAAACAGTCCTTGGTTACTTTGAGTGAGTTATCGACACTGCCACAAATTGTGGTTCGAGATTTAGGCTCGGTTGAAAAGCAAGCTGACAAAAAAGATGTGGGTTGGTTGAAGTCGAGTCAGCGCATTACGGTGGACAACTTTGACCACGCATTTCGAGCGGTGGAACAAGGTGTCGGGTATTGCCGTCTTCCGCATCATATTGTAGAGAGTCGTGGCACTGGGAAGCTCAGTGTCTTGAATGTTGAACATTCACATAGCTACCAAGTTCCACTGCATTTGACGCTACCGAAAGGTGCGAAAACCGGTTCTGCAGCGCAGTGTTTTTACGACTTATTGCTCGCTTCTGCGGCAAAACGCATCTAAGTGGTAGATAAAGTCGGATTATTAACGGTTACCGTTTAAGAACAGAGCCACACATTCGCGAGTGTAGTTGAGCCTCTCTTGATCGGATTCTCCGCTGTCGTGTCCGAAGAACGACCAATACGCCGACTTTCCATGAAACATAAGTAGCAGCTGACGCGCAGCAATGATCGGTGAGCTTGAAGTAGACAGGGTTAAGTCACCAGAATCGATCTTATTTTGCAAGTAATCGGCAAGCAGCTTGGTGGTTTTTTGAGGGCCTGTTTCTAGATAAATAGAGGCGATCTCTGGGTGGGTGTTTGATTGGCTCACCGCATTTTGGAAAGTCTGCCTAGACTGCTCATCAAGCAACAAGTCTTGAAACTTCACACCAAACTTCACTAACTCATCCACCACTTCAGCATTCATATCAAATGCAGCCGGGCTCAGTTCGCGCTCTGCACACTTGGTCTGCATGCAGGTTTCGAAAAGCTCGTCTTTGTTTTTAAAGTGAGAGTAGACCGTCTGCTTAGAAACGTTCGCTGCCTTGGCGATCTGATCCATATTGATCTTGAAGCCATGTTCAGAGAAAAGCTGGCTTGCTGCGGTTAAGATCTGCGATCTCTTCTGCTCACTCTTGATGATTTTTGTCACGTCTCTGTTTCTCGTTGTTTCGCTATTTGTCAGTCTTTAGCGTGCAAAATGCGGTGCCATTTGTCACAGGGTAAGCATTATGCGTTTTGTGATGGTTTTATCAATCAATAACGATGAAACTTATTTTTAACATAATCAAACTAGACAGTCTAGTTTGGTTTGGTTAGTCTAAAAATAGGACGATTACATACTGCACAGGAACAGTATTATGTACAAATTGATGAAGAGCAGCGCAGTAGCTGTCGCGCTTTCGACTCTTCTTGCTGGGTGCGGTGAAGCAACTCAAGCGGAGATCGCGGTCGAGCCAACCATTCTTACGGTGGAAACACTGATTTTAGCTCAGTCTGATTCTTACTCAGTGCAGCGCGAATATGTCGGTGTCGTAAGAGCGGGGCAGCAGGCGAACCTTGGCTTTGAGTTAGCGGGTAAGGTTGAAGATATTATGGTTGATGTGGGTGACACAGTCACAAAAGGTCAGCCACTCATTCAGCTTGATACTCAATTACTGGAAACGGAATCAAGCCAACTTAAAGCGCAGGCTGAGGAAGTGAAAGCTCAGTTGAACTTGGTGGCAGCGAATCTAAAACGTCAGCGTTCCCTGAAAGAAAAAGGGTTCAGTGCTGAGGCTGAGATTGATTCATTAACCAGTGAACAGCGTGTTCTTCAAGCCAATCTATTACGCATCGATGCTTCGTTGAAAGCTAATGATCTACGACTGATCAAGTCGACTATCCTTGCTCCGTATTCTGGAACCATTGCGACACGTTTTGTATCTCTGGGTGACGTGGTGAATGTCGGCAACCCTACGCTGACGTTACTAGCATCTGAGGGGAAAGAAGCCTTTATCGGTATTCCTGCTCATCAAATGCAGAAGGTGAGCTCACTCTCTGCTCCCCATATCCGTGTTGGGAATGAGTCATACGATGTGAGCCTCGTGAATCCGGGCGCAATGGTGGATACCCAATCCCGCAGTGTTGGCCTTCGCTACCTATTTCCTGAACAAGCGCCTGTGTTAGAAGGGCAGTTGGCATACCTTCAGTTTGACGAAAATATTGATGATCAAGGCTTTTGGATCCCGCTAACAGGCTTGATTGATGGCTTACGTGGTGTATGGAATGTGTTTGTTATCGGCCAAGATAATCTGGTCGAGAGACGCAGTGTTCAGGTTCTGTTTGCCAACAACCAACAGGCTTACGTGACAGGCGCGATCACTGAAGGCGAGCATGTGATTGCGAGTGGTCTTCATCGCTTGGTTCCCGGACAAACGGTAAGCCCGACCGAATTGGCGTCTAAGTAGGTTGCCCATGAAGATCATAGAGACGATTTCAAATACGCGACTGCTTATTTTAATGACCGCTTTGCTGATGGTGAGTGGTATCTCCGCTTTCATGACTCTGCCACGCGCAGAAGATCCGGTCATCGAAAACCGCTACGCTAACATCACCACCAGTTTTCCGGGGGCTAGTGCCGAGCGAGTGGAAACCTTGGTGACAGAAGTCATCGAGAACAAACTCCGTGAACTCAGTGAAGTGAAGTTGGTGAGTTCAACCTCACGTCCAAATGTTTCTATCGTCACGCTCGAGTTGGATGACACCATTACCGAGCCTGAACCTGTTTGGTCACAGGCCCGTGACAAGCTATCGGATGTTGAACCACTGCTGCCAGCAGGCGCTCAGTCTCCTGACCTCGACAGCGACCATACCTATGCCTTTACCACTATAACGGCTCTCACTTGGACAGGTGTTGGTGAGCCTGATCGATTAACGCTTGGACGCTATGCCAAAGAGCTTGCCAAGCGTTTGAGAACCTTATCGGGTACTGAGTTTGTTGATGAATACGGTATGCCGCAAGAAGAGATTCAAATCAGCTTACGTACCGCTGATACGGCAGCACTAGGGCGTTCAAGTGCCAACATTGCGGAATCGCTTGAAGGCGCAGACGCTAAGAACTCTGCCGGTGAACTCGTCAGTGCGTATTCTCGATTCGGTCTAGAGATTGAGTCTGAACTTGACTCTATTGAGCGCATCAAACAAGTACCGATAGCAACGGATGCCAATGGGCACATCATCCGATTGGAAGATATCGCATCGGTATCACGAGGCGAGAAAACACCCCAAGATCAAATCGCCATTATCGATGGTGAGCCGGGAGTGATTGTTGCTGCACGCATGCACCCAGATCTGCGAGTGGATAACTGGACGTCGCGCGCCAATGCGGTTATCGAAAAGTTTGAACAAGAGCTGCCAAGCAACGTTCACGTTAATGTGCTTTTCAATCAGCAAGGCTACACCGAGACCCGTTTAGTCGATTTGGGTGAAAGCTTGATGATCGGTTTTGTCCTTATCTTGATTGTATTGTTCGTCACGCTGGGCGTTCGTGCAGCCATCTTGGTGGCGATTTCACTGCCTTTGACCTCGCTGTTAACGCTCTCGATCATGAAAATGACCGGGGTTCCGATCAACCAAATGTCAGTGACAGGCTTGATTGTTGCGCTCGGTATTATGGTGGATAACGCGGTGGTGATGGTCGATACCATTCAAGCATATCGACTTAAAGGTCAGCAGCGTGCACAAGCGACTATGAATGCATTGAAGCACTTGTGGGTACCGCTGCTTGGTTCAACGCTCACTACAGTACTGGCATTCGCCCCAATCATTTTGATGCCGGGTGCCTCTGGCGAGTTTGTGGGTGGTATTGCGATTACGGTGTCATTCTCATTGATTGGTTCGTACGTTATCTCTCATACACTGATTGCGGGCTTGGCAACTAGGCTGCTACCTAAGCAATTGAGCGACGTCGATAAGCAAGGTCAGCATCACTGGTACATGACTGGGTTACGCATTCCTGCACTGACACGCTGGTTCTCGTCATCGGTACGTTTTGGTGTTACTCATCCAATCGTCACTATTGCCTTGGTTCTTTTAGTGCCGTTTACTGGCTACTGGAGTATGTCTCAGCTTACTGAGCAGTTCTTCCCACCATCAGACCGAGATATGTTTGAGATTCAGGTCTACATGCCGCCTCAAGCAAGCGTGTATGCGACCAAGCAAACCTCAGAGCGTATTGATGAAATCATTCATCGTTACCCAGAGGTAGAGCGTATCGACTGGTTAGTAGGAGCAAATTTCCCATCGTTCTACTACAACCTGCAAGCTAGGCAGAATAACGCACCTTACTTCTCACAGGCGATGGTCAAAACCGGAGACTTTGTACAGGCAAACGCCTTGATACCCGAGTTGCAAAAGGTCTTAGACAAGGAAGTGCCTGAGGCGCAAATATTGGTTCGTAAACTGAATCAAGGCCCTCCGTTTACTGCCCCTGTGGAGCTGCGTGTATACGGTGAAAACCTCGATACATTGAAAGCGATAGGTGAAGACGTTCGTTTGATTCTAGCGGGCATTCCGCATGTCACCCATACTCGCGAGACTTTACAACCGGGTACGCCAAAAGTGTGGCTCAAGGTGGATGAAGACACCGCCAAGTTGAATGGTATTTCATTGAATCAGTTTGCTGGGCTTCTGCAAACAACATTAACGGGGCGTGAGAGCGGCTCGGTGATTGAGGGCAGTGAGTCCGTGCCAATTCGTGTACGTGTCGCTGATGATGCTCGTGAAGACTTAACTCACCTGAGCAATATTCGCCTGCCGATTAACTCAGAAGTTTATTCAACCGGGATTAATGTCTCGACACTTGCAGAGCTAGAGCTGACGACCAGTCGCGGCGCGATTACTCGTCGAAATGGCCAGCGTGTGAACACCATTGAGGGCTACATTGAAGCGGGTGTTCTACCACAAACCGTACTTAATGAGTTCCAAGAACGCTTAGAAAGCTACGAAATTCCATCGGGCTACAGTATCGATTTTGGCGGCGAGTCGGCAGAGCGCGATCACTCAGTCAACAGTCTGATCTCAAATGTAGCGGTCGTGGTGGTATTGATGGTTCTGGTGGTCGTGATGTCGTTCAACTCGTTCAGGCTAAGTACCATTATCTTTATGGTAGCAGCCTTGGCTGGTGGACTTGGATTGCTGTCGGTGTGGATATTTGGCTACCCGTTTGGCTTTACGGTGATCATCGCAATGCTGGGTATTGCCGGTCTTGCCATTAACGCAGCGATCGTCATTCTTACCGAATTGAAGCTCGATGAAGAGGCGTCGTCAGGCAGTGTCGATGCAGTGGTTAACGCAGTAATGTCGTGTACACGTCATATCACCTCAACCACAATCACAACGGTGGGTGGCTTTATGCCACTGATTATTGCTGGTGGTGGCTTCTGGCCTCCATTTGCAGTCGCGATTGTTGGCGGTACAGTACTGACTACCTTGATTTCATTCTACTTTGTGCCTGTGGTTTTCCACCTAATGACACGCAAAAAGGGCTTGAACACCTCAACTGCTATCGCTCATTAGCGAGCGTATGAAATGAAAAAGGTGAGGCCACAGAGCCTCACCTTTTCGTTTGTACTGAGCATTCGAACGTGCTTGTTAAGCGTCTTTCTTACCACGCACCTAAGTACGACTTGTACGATTGCAGGCGAACTGTGGCTGCGCCGATTACATCGATGAAGCCCCAGAACGGATGCGGCTTTTCTGCTGAAATCCAAGCTGCGCCCGTTGCACCGATTGGGATGTTGTAGCCTTCTGGTTCGATGATTTCTAGAACCACGGTACGACCTAAGCCATTGCCGTTACGTACTACGTGCTGACCAACGCTTTGTGGGCCTTGGAATGGCGAAATACCTGCTTCGCCAGTACCTGCGTTAAAGCTGTGTACTTTAGCGCGGAAGACGTGGCCTGGGTACGCATCAACGTAAAACTCCGCAAAATCACCCTCTTGAACGTAGCCATAGGTTTGGTCAGAGACGCGCATCTCTAAGAACTTTTTACTGGTGTTGTAGAGGTGCATGTTACCCATCACTGAGCCTTCAGCGATGTTAACGATAGAGACCTGTCCATCAAACTCTGCGGTAATGGTCTTCTTCTTTTGCGCCCAGTTTACTTTCTGTAAGTCAGCTTTTAGAGAAGCAAGTTGAGAATTCATTACACGCAGGTCTGAGTTGTATTTCTCGATATCACGCGCATTGAAGATCTCTGGAGAGGTATCCGCTCGATCAATATCGCGTGTCATCTGTTTGATTTGCTCTTCTTTCTGCACAATTGACGACTCAATCTTGGCTTTGTCCGCCGCTGAGTTGATGTCGACTAAAGTGTAAAGCACATCGCCTTTTTTCACATGTTGGTTGTGATCAACCATGATCTCGTCGATCTGTTGGCCAAACACAGGTGACATCACCGCATGGGGCGCCTTTATTGTGGTTGAATTAGTAAGATCAACCGGTGCCCATAGGCGAGAAATAACCGCCAATACAGCAAGAATTAGCACACCACCAATCGCGGCCCATGTGTAGTTCTTAATGGTTTTCTTGAGTGCGCCTGTAGCAAACAGCGACCATACAATCAGAATGTATGGGATCATCATCTCTTTCATTATGCAGCCTCTTTTTCGGTACGAGGGGTGTCTTCATTTCGGACTGGGCTTGGTGGTGTAGTCGGCGCTATTGGCTGGATACCGCGGCGAATCACCTCACTGAGCGATTGACCAATGTGTTTCCAGTTCGCCAATGCAATCACAAGTGCAATCACCCAGAAGGTTTTGCTGATAAATAGACCGCAGAGTGAGAGTGCGAATACGATCTGTACATGGGCGCTTTTGTGCTCTTTTGCTTTGTGAACACCAAGCTCATGCAGTTGCCATAAACCGTAAATCGCCGCAAGTGTCACAGCTAAGGTGACGGCAAACAGGTAGCCAGAAAAATATTCAGATTGGAAAAAGTTCATCATCATTTCGTTGGGATGATTATTGAATTGGGACAGGTCGATGTCTTTTGAGTGAATCTTGCCCAATGGAGCAAGCGCCCAAGCACCTGCAATCATGACGGCCATAAATAAACAGAATTTCACCAGCACCATGACGATGGCGAAGATCTTCTGCAAAACAGTTTTTAGGAATTTCATATCTCTACCTATTAATCTAACAAGAGAGAATCAGGCCTAGAGTGTCATGTGGCACTTTGAAAATTGATGGCTATTACGCGTGTGATAATAGACAAAGGTGTCGTCGAAAGTGGCATTGTTTAATCTAAGCAACGAATTCTCAGTACATTGAGGAGTTACCCTCGAACAAACCAGTCGTGCTAAATCGCCACGTCATAGAAAACAATGTGCATTATGTAAATGTGGCGAATCCATACCTGATGCATTTATTTGTATTTTGTTTCGCGGTCGGATTAATTTGTTGGAAGGATAATAGGAAGAGAATTTGAGCGTATCTACGAAGAATTACGATTTGATAATATCGTAATTACGATATTTCATTGGGTGAATAATTAGAGGTGTTCAAATAGTTTGAAAGCGATCAAATTGGTTTGTCGATCATTTGATGATAGATTGGTCAAGATCAAAGAAGCGGTGATTATGTAAGCTAGCTGAATCACGGTATTCCTTTACATTATAATGATTATAACAGCTTGAGAGGTAATGCCTCAAATTATCGATGATCATTTAGATAAACCCAATATCCATCAAAGCTGTGGCTTAATCAACCGAATGCATTGGTTATATTGTTTATGTGCAAAGTACCAATAGATGGAATTATTGAGTTTGTAATATCGTAAATCCGATACTATGGTGGTCATAATATCCTTTCTAAGGTGAGTTATGAGTAACGACATTCCCAACTTCAATCTCTTGGCTGTGTTTTCAGCTGTCATGGAGCAAGGCAGTTTGAGTAAGGCGGCCAGCCAGCTTGGTACCAATCAGTCGACAATAAGCACGTCTATAAACCGTTTAAAAATAGAAGTCGGGCAGGAGTTGTTTGTTCGAAAAGGGCGCGGCGTGGTACCGACTTCTTATTCTCTGATGCTCTATCAACAAATCAAAGCACCGATTGAACAGCTTAATGGAGTGTTCAGCTCGATGTCTGACTTTGACCCTTTGAGCTCTCATCGTAAGTTTCTTATCTCTAGCCCGGAACACCTACAATGGGCGCTGCTTGACCACTTTGCTTCGCTACCCAACCCAAATCTAAAGCTGAATGTCTACGACCAAGATGACGACGATGAGCGAATTTATGATGACCTCCTGACCAACAAATACGATGCAATGATCGATATTCTGGTGCCAGAGCATCCAAGTATTGAGAGTGTTCAATTGTTTGAAAGCGATTTTGTCGTGGTTTGTAGAGAGGATCACCCTAGGGTTCAAGGCAAAATTACGCAAGAACAGTTCTTTCAAGAGAAGCATGCGGTACTGGAGCGAAGACGCCGCAAGGCCAGAAGCCTTGAGCATTATACGTCGCTTGATTTGTCCCAAAGGGAGGTCGTGTTTCGTGGTAGGTCGCTCTTTGGCATTATGTTGCTCGTGAGCCAGTCTGATTACATCACGGCGCTGCCGACATCGTTGGCGTTGCAGTTTCAACAGCAGCTCAAGCTACAGATTTTTAAGCCACCTTTCGAGTATCAACCCATTTCTCATTATCTGATCTGGCTTAAGCGCCAAACGACAGACCCTGCGCATCGCTGGTTTAGAGAGCAGTTGTTGGGCTCAACTCAAAAAATGTCAGAGATAACCAACGACAAAATACTGCACTTCTAGCTTCTCAGGCGGCTTAATCATCAGCCAGTCTGAGATTGTTCCGTCTCGCGTTGCTATTTGGCTCGAACTCTTCTTGATAACAAAAAATTATTAGATTGATAGCTAATGATAATTTCACGGTGGCGAGTTTAGTCCGTAAGATTCACCTCAACAAATGGCTTGTGCCGATGATTTTTTTGCTGCGATTACGCAGACCCTATTAAGGTGAAATTATGAAATTCCTACATACTATGATTCGCGTCGCTGACCTAGATAAATCTATCGAGTTCTACACTAAGGTGCTAGGTATGAAAGAGCTAGAGCGTCACGAAAATCAGGAATATCGCTACACACTTGTGTTTGTTGGTTATGAACAGGGTGGTACGACTATCGAACTGACCTACAACTGGGACACCAACGAATACGAAATGGGCAATGCTTTTGGTCACTTGGCGCTAGGCGTAGAAGACATCTACTCGGCATGTGCAGATATTAAAGCATTGGGCGGTAATGTTTCTCGTGAGCCGGGTCCAGTTCTAGGTGGCACAACACACATCGCGTTTGTGAAAGACCCAGACGGTTACGCAATCGAACTTATCCAACTAGAAAAATAATAAGGGCAGAATAATGAAAGACGCACTATTTCAACCAATTCAAATGGGTTCATTGTCGCTAGCGAACCGTATCGTGATGCCACCGATGACACGCTCACGTGCAACACAACCGGGCAATATTGCTAACGAGATGATGGCGGAATACTACGCGCAGCGTGCTTCTGCTGGTCTTATTATCGCTGAAGGTACGCAAATCTCGCCAATGGGCCAAGGTTACGCTTGGACTCCGGGTATCTACACTCAAGAGCAGATTGCGGGCTGGAAAAAAGTAACAGACGCTGTACATGAAAAGAACGGTAAGATCTTTGCTCAACTATGGCACGTAGGTCGCGTGACTCACCCAGACAACATTGGTGGCGAGCAGCCGATCTCATCGTCAGCACTGAAAGCGGAAAACGTAAAAGTATTTATCGACAACGGTACCGACGAACCGGGCTTTGTGGATGTGGTTGAACCGCGTGAAATGACCAAAGATGACATCAAAATGGTTATCGAGCAGTACCGCCAAGCGGCACTGAATGCGATTGAAGCGGGCTTTGATGGTATTGAGCTTCATGCTGCGAACGGTTACCTAGTGAACCAGTTTATTGATTCTGAAGCGAATAACCGTACTGATGAATACGGTGGTTCAATTGAAAACCGTCTGCGCTTCCTAGGTGAAGTGGTTGAAGCTATGGTTGAAGCGATTGGAGCAGACCGTGTTGGTGTTCGTTTAGCACCTTTCACTTCATTGAATGGTACCGTTGATGCGACACCTGTAGAGACTTACACGGCAGCAGCAGCGCTACTTAACCTTTATAAGATCGTTTACCTGCACATTGCTGAAGTGGATTGGGACGATGCACCAGAAACGCCGAAAGCATTCAAAGCTGCGGTACGTGAAGCGTATCAAGGTGTGTTGATTTGGGCTGGTCGTTACAACAGCGAACGTGGCGAAGAGGCAGTAGCAGAAGGTACAGCGGATATGATTGGTTTTGGTCGCCCATTTGTTGCGAACCCAGATTTACCAGCACGTATTCAAAATGGTTACCCATTGGCTGCGCACGATCCTAACACCTTGTTTGGTGGTGCAGAAAAAGGTCTAACGGATTACCCAGAATATACTGCCTAATCAATAAAGACGGTTTATACTGTTTCATTTTGTAAAATAGCAACCTTGCTTACGTGGGGTTGCTTTTTTTGTTCAGGCTCGGATATTTGGCTAGCTTGGGCTGGCTGTAGGAATGGGATTGATGAAATTAAAAGCTCTCGGTGGTGAGATTTATCTATTAGGCGCAACCTTATTGGCGGCGGTCGGATGGATTGCTTCAAAGCTGGTGGTTCTGGAGATGCCGGGACCGCTATTTATCGGTGTGCGCTTTTTCATTGCGAGCCTGATTTTATTGCCGTTCTGCTTTCGGTTGATTCGTCAATTGAGTTGGTCACAACTGCTCTCTATTGCGGGTGTGGGGCTGATTTTGTCAGGGTCGCTTCAGGTGTGGGTGTATGCGGTCTCAATCACCGATAGCTTGTCTGAAGGAGCGTTCATTACCAGTTTGGCGATGATCATCGCACCGTTTGTCTCTTGGCTCATTTTCCGCGTGAAACCCAATCGCGCATTCTGGCTATCTTTCCCTGTTTCCATTATCGGTATGTTGCTGCTGACACTCACCAATGGCTGGGCGTTTGAGGAGAGTCAGGGGTACTTCTTACTGGCTTCGATATTATTGTCACTGCATTTTGTGATGAACAAGCGCGTGACCAACAATGTAAAACCAATCGCTTCTATCTGTATTCAGCTATTTATGGTTGGCATTAGTGGGATGGCATTTGCCGCGATGACGGGACAGCCTGAATTCGAAATCACAGGTTCGTTGATATTCTGGTTTACGGTTTCTGCTGTAGTAGCAACGGCGATTCGTTACTTGCTACAAACATTAGGGCAGCACTCTGTGAATATGGAAGTGGCGGCGCTCATTATGATTTTAGAACCTGTATGGACGCTGATTTTGAGTGTGACGCTATTAGGTGAAATGGTTGAGTTACAAAAGCTGGCCGGTGGAGCGGTGATCATTGGCTCACTGTTTTGCTACATTCGCCTGTCTCGAAGAGGTTAATACGCCACGGCTGCTATGGTGCAAGCGTGGCGCAGGGACAGCGATTACATATCAGCGACCATTTTTTTAAGTAGTCCAATCATCTGCTGTTGTTCAGATTCATCAAGAGCATTCAGTAGCTCTTTGTTGAGTCGCATTGGGATTGGGATCAACGTCTCTTCGAGCGCTTTGCCCTTCTCAGTGAGGTAAATTCTAAAAGAGCGGCGACTTTCAGGGTCGGCTCTACGCTCAACCAATTCCAGTTTTTCCAGCTTGTCTAAGGTGCGAGTGGTGGTCGAGTTCTCCACCTTAGATTTGATCGCGATGTCTTTCTGAGTGACGCCTTCTTCTTCCCACAAACACATCAGAGTTGGCCATAAGGCGATGGTTAAGCCATGTTGTTTTAGCTCATGGTCAAAATCTTTGGACGCTTTGTTGGCTACAACATTGATCATCCAGCCAAAGCTATTTTGTCTATCAAACGTCTCAGACATTATCTAACACCTATCTAGAATAGTGATACTACAACTATTGCCATCGTAACTAATACCGCCGCAATTAGCACGATAAAAGCCTTGGTATTTGAGGCGAAGTGTAAAACATCACCGGTATCGATCTGCTCGTCACTTGGGATCATTTTTTTGCGTCCGCTGATCATCGCCCAGACTAACGGCTTTGAGCGCAGCTTATAGATCGCAATTGCGGCTAGATGCAACACAACAAATACCACCAGAGCACGTGCAGCAACCACGTGAATCGTTACCATCATGTCGAATAGATCATCCGTTAACAGCTGATCAAGCAAATTATCCAACAAACCCGCGATAACGATGCCGGTCACACACTGAATGGTTAAGGTGCCAATCATCGCGATCACCATCCATGCGCCCAAAGGGTTATGACCTTGCTTGGTTGATCCTTTGCCGGTTAGGTATCGAATGATCATTACTGGCGAAGAGATAAATTGAGTAAAACGACTGGTGTCACTTCCTACTAGACCCCAAGTAATACGCCAAAGTAGCAGGGCAAACAGTGCTAGCCCTAGATAGATGTGTGGCCCTTGTCCATTAAAACCAGAGGCGGCCAATCCAATGAACAGTGCCGCTTGCAGCCAGTGGTAAAGGCGAGTCGGTAGATCCCAAATCTTCATAATGTCATTCCAAATTAAGTAGGTTTGAATTTAATTTACACTGCAATAGTTGCAACTGCAACTATTGCAGTGTAAATTAATGTTCATTGAGTTTACCAACCGCCCGGAAAATCGGCCAGAATAGAGAATCGACTATGAATAAATTTAACGTGAAACCATTATCTTTAGCTGCCCTTGTTACACTTATCGCTATATCTCCACTTTCTGCTTCTCACGCTGCCGCTGAGCAAACGGTGGATGCGGTACAAGCTCGTCAAGATGCCTTTCAATCAATTGAAAAACTGAACAAATCGACAAGCTCTGCGCTAAAAAAGAGCAATGTGGAATGGGCTTCAGTGCAACAGAGCAGTCAACAATTAACAGCGCACGGCGAAACCTTGCTAATGAGTTTTGATAAAGGCAGTGAGGGCGGCAAAGCCAAAGCCGATGTTTGGAATAAACCAGAAAAGTTTGAGCGTTTGATGCTGGAAATGAATCAAGGCTACCAAGAGTTACTGCAAGCAAGCTTGGAACAGAACAAATCTGCAGCACAAAGTGGTTTGGACAAGGCTAATGGAACATGCCGAGCGTGTCACCGCAGCTACCGTTCACGTTGGTAATATGAAAAACGCCCAAGAGTTTTCACTGTTGGGCGTTTGTGATTTTATGAGGAGCAGCTTAGGCCTAAATATTCTCGCCTAGGCTGAAATAAGCGAGTACTTCATTCTCATTGTTATAGGTGAAGTCCATGCGAACATTGATTCGTTCTTGGCGCATTAATCGGTAGCGTAAACCTAAGCCGACCATAGAGAGTAAATCACTGTCATTAAAGCTATGGAAAGGGTCGGTCGGATTGAGTCGCTCACCAAAAACCTTACCTACACCGGCTAACCCGACAACAGCAACATTGTTGAGAAAGTTAATGCTGGAGCCATTGATAGAATACCGATACTCCAGCTCAAGGTTAGTCATGTGCGAAGCAATGTGATCACCAGCTACAAATCCTCGCTGTACTTCTCTGCCTTGTCGACCGTAAGTGCTGTATGCACTGCTTGGCGCTTGTTCTGCATCCAATAGATAACGAGCTACCCAGCGACTGGCGATGATATGGTTGTCGTTATGGGTGAGGCTATGGAAGTAACGATAGTCTGAAAATATCGACGAGTAGGTCTCCTCGTCATCATTGCCTAACCAAGCTCCATGATTTTGGTAAGTAAGCTCGAACATAAACCCGTGGTAAGGGTAATAGTAGTGCTCTCGTTCATCCCACAGAAAAGACAGTTTTGCACCTACATCGGCTTCATATTCATCACTAAATCCAGTGAGTTTTAATAAAAACTTATCTTTTGGGGTATCTGCTAGATAGCGGGCGCTCGAGTAATCAAGGCCAACACCGAGGTACATGTTATTGTGCACTTTAAAATAGAAGTCGCCATCAAATGAATACTCTTGATGGTTGGTATCCACGAGATCGACCAAGGTGATATTGGTGCTGGAATAGCCCATCTCACCTGAAAAGCGTATCGAGTCACCACTCAACAATAAATCGGCATTGCCTTTGATGTAGTAGCTGTCGTTTTGGGTATAAGTCAGCGTGGCAGATAAGGTTGAGGCATTTTTTGTCTCGCCTTCACCATAAAAGTTATAGATGGGTACGATTGAGATTCCGGTGTCGACACTCGGGTCATAAAACGGAATGGCAATGACGCGAAACTTATCGTCGACGATAGGTTGATTTGACTCTCGCGTGTCGACCTCAAAAGCAAAGCTGCTCATGCAAGCGGTCGAAGAGAGAAGTGTCGTAGCCCAAAGGGAAGTTCGCGTCATTATCGGTATTACATCCAATGTAAAAGAGTTCGTAGTGACTCTGCCTAAATTCGGGCGAATAATATCACGTACGGTCTACCTAATAATAGCTGTTAATGACAAGTTAAATGAATGATTTTGTATAGAATAAAATACAGAATGCTACTCGTTGAATAGCGACTGGGGTTAAAGTAGCGGCACATAGAGCTTATCGACGTGCCGCCTAGTATGCGAGAGTTAATCTAAGCTGATTCGTTTTGATTCACGATAGAGAAGTTTACTGTTTAACGGTGACCTTTGAGATAACAATATCTTCACAAGGTACATCTTCGTGGCCCCAACGTGTCGTGGTTGGTGCTACACCAATCTTTTCAACGACGTCCATACCGGCCGTTACTTTACCAAATACCGCATAGCCCCAACCTGCATTCGTGGTTGCCGTGTGATCAAGGAAATCGTTGTTATCTAGGTTGATAAAGAACTGAGCCGTTGCCGAGTGAGGTGCATCAGTACGTGCCATAGCGATAGAGCCAATAACGTTTTTCAGACCACGATTGGCTTCGTTGACGATAGGTGCACGTGTTGGTTTTTCTGTCATATCAATCGTGTGACCGCCACCTTGAATCATGAAACCGTCAATCACGCGGTGAAAGGTTGTGCCTTCGTAGAAGCCTTCTTCACAGTACTTTAGAAAGTTCTTAGAAGTGACGGGTGCTTTATCAAAGTTAAGCTCGATTTCGATATCACCAAAGTTGGTCGTCAAAATGATCATAGAGTTACTCGTTGTCTTGGCTAGAGCCAGAATGGATGTTACGGGAAGTATACGTATAGAAACGGGAACCGCCAGCACAAACACTGACGGATTTGAGTGTAGGGCAGTTAGCGTTGGTACTGCTTTAAAAACATCTGAACACTCGACTCGATAATGTGCTTGCGCTGAGCGGCGTCTGGAGAAGGTGCATGGCCGATGATTTGCGGCCAAAACGCAAAAGACTTCAGCAGTGCGATAAATTGTGTCGAGGCAAAGTGTGGGTCAAGCTCGATTAGACGCTCGTCCGCCAGTGCTGCTTTTATCCAAATGGTTAAGCCGCTCTCTGCCTGAGAGTATTTTTCCATCGCTTGGTACGCGAGTTCTTTGTTATGGAAGTACTCAGAAAAAAGCACTCTAGAGAGATTAATAAAACCCTCGGTCTCAAGCAGGTCGAGCTCTTGATTGGCAATCGCAGTCAGTTGTTCAGTCAGTGACAATTCTTGCTGATAAGGGAAGTGAGTCGCCGCTAAGGTTTTGCTCCAGATGCTATCGAGAATTTCGTCTAGTAATAGTTCTTTGCTGGCAAAGTGGTTGTAAACGGTACGTTTTGAAACCTCTGCTCTGGCCGATATCTTATCCATGCTGGTGGATTTATAGCCGTGCTCAGTGAACTCTGCAATCGCTGCTTCAACAATAGCTTCGCGTTTCTTTTGGCTCAGTGTTTTTTTAAAGGTCATTAGAAATACAACTCAATCTAAAATTAGCATGGTGTTCTATTATTTTACACTAACTAGTTTACTTTTAGTATCCGCGATTGTGTAGAAGCGCTTTGCTTGGCTCGCCGGGTAGCATAGAATCGAGGAAGGTATCTTAATTTTTAGTTGTTAGAGAGAAGAGAATTAGACATCAATGAGTAGTATTTTAGAGTGTATTCGTACTGTTGGACGAGGAGAAAGGGGTCGTAAGCCTCTGACGTTTGAACAGGCCTATCGCATCATGGATGAGTATTTAAGTGGTCAAGTTGGAGACGACCAGATGGCGATGCTACTGATGCTAATTCGCGTACAGAACGAGACTAATGAGGAGATTGCTGGTTTTGTTAAAGCATTCCAGTCTCGAGTCCCGGACTTAGGCGCGGACATTGATTGGCCTTGTTATGCTGGTAAGCGCAATGATTCCAGCAGCGGCAAACCGTGGAACCTACTGGCGGCAAGAATTTTAGCCGATAGTGGCTATAAGATTTTGATGCATGGCTATATGGATAAGCCAAGCGGCCGCACTCACGTAGAAACACACCTCGACGATGTGAATGTACAGTGTGCAGACAACCCGGAGCACGCCAAAGAGGTTTTAGAAAAAGAGGGTATTGCTTACCTTCCTTTAGCCAATTTTGCTCCAGAGGCACAAACTATGATTGGTTGGAAGCATCGTTACGGATTGCGTACTCCAATTAATACTGTGGTGCGTGCACTTAATCCTGGTGGTGGTCGATTGGGCGTTCGCGGTAGCTTTCACCCGGGCTTCCCTCAACTGCACGCAGAAGTCGAGCATGTCATTGGCAATAAATCGCACTCAGTGATCTCTTTCAAAGGTCAAAATGGTGAGTCGGAATACAACCCCAAGGTAAGCCAAACGGTATGGCTGAGTTCTCCGGAGAAAGTTGAATCTTTTTATTGGAAAGGCACCATGCATGAAGGGCTTTCAGTCCCCGATAGCTGCGTACTCGGCACGCCTGAAGATGAGATGGAGATGATGGCCAACAGTGTGGTGGATACCATGACGGCGGTTCTGTTTGCTGAAACTCACGATAAACCAGAAGCGTACAAGCGTGCTTCTGAACTATGGGAAGCGTACTGTCGTCGTTAGCTTTCGAACATCGACAGCGTAAAAATCATTAAGGTCAGCGGTGCTGGCCTTTTTTGTGTGCGATTACTTTACTCGCATCAAGCGGTGTGATGTTTCTCCTAGCTGTAATTCAATCACCTGAGAGATACCCATTTTCTCGACACGTTCCAGCATGTTCTGACTATAACCACGCTTTTTCATCCACTCTAATGGCTCTTTAAAACCATCCTCATTGATCACAAAAGACTGGTCGGTGATCGCCTCTTCCACAATATGAATAACCCAGATGCGCGATTGAAAATCTAACACTTCATTGAAAAAGGATTTGATTTTTGTGAGTAGGGGAGAAGTCATAATGTGCCTAAGTTGAGCAGAAACAACACTGAGAGTCTGGATGATATTGATGCGTTACCATACGGAAACTTGTCGCTGAATTCAATTTCTGTCCTAGTCTGTTTTCACGGCACAAATAGGCTATAGATCAGAGTGTCGTTAAATCAATAACTTGGCTTATGGCTTTACGAAGCGGCTAAAATCTATCTCATGCTCTTTCTGATACTTAACCAGCTTTATCTTTAATTCATGTTTAGCGGCATGCTCAATCGCAGCATAGGACATTTGCGTGATCTCTTCGCTGCAATCCGAAATGAAGGGGCGCTCTTCGTTATTAAAGTGGCCAACGAGGGTTTTATTCATGCCGTTAGCGTCTAAATAGACAAAGGCATACAGGTTTTCTTGATGATGCATAAATCGTTTGCTGATTCAAAATCGTACATAGCAAAGAGATTACAGGATCTCATCAGCCAAAAAAGTGCGAATAAGTAAGGGGTTGTAAGAGGTTTCATTACAATTAATGCACCTCATTTTATGTGCTTCAGCCCTTGTGTTTCCTCACATTTCTTGGGAATAAGGTTTTGCCTATCAATAAAATTGTTGAAATCCATTTAGTAAAATCAAGATTTTAGACAACAATTAACTTATAGGTAAGACATAAGACCTGGCTAAGAGTTTTTAGGGAGAAAGCGATGAATTCGATTAAAGTGAAAGATTACATGACGCTACAGGTTGTGACGTTCACTCCTGATATGCCGTTAAGTCTCGCGCTAGACAAAGTAATGCGCAGTCACCACATGGGTGGTCCTGTTATTGATGAGAGTGAGAAGGTTATTGGCTTTCTCTCTGAACAAGATTTATTAGAGAAGCTTGTTAAGGTGAGCTACTTCTGTCAAGACACACACACTGTGGGTGATTGTATGTACCGTGAGGTGCTTTCAGTATCTCCAGACCTATCGATTATCGAACTCGCAGACTTAATGAAGGTGGGTAAGCCGAAAGCCTACCCAGTGATCGATAACGAAAGACTGGTCGGCATCATCACTCGTACTGATGTTTTAAGAGCGATTGGTAAAAATCTAGATGATTGCTTCCAACATCCGGTATAATCTGTTGTTAGAAATGATAATTTTCACGAATAACCTGAATTGACAAAAGGCGCACTAGCGCCTTTTGTTATTTATAGAATTCTCACTGCTTTCACGCTTTCAATCACGGGGACGATTTATGTCAAATCAAACGGCCAAGTTTGTCGAAGGTTCAACAATGCGCCACATTTTGGTGATGTCAGGTGCAGGCTCTGTTGGTTTGATGGCTCTATTCGTGGTCGACCTGCTAGATATGCTGTTTATCAGTATGTTGGGTCAGGTTGAATTGGCGGCCGCTGTTGGTTTTGCAGGTACACTAACGTTTTTCTCTACCTCTGTTTCGATTGGTACCTCGATTGCCATGGGCGCATTGGTCTCCAAAGCGATAGGTGCTAAAGATAGAGACCACGCCAAACAGCTCAGTGTCAGTATCATGATGACGGCGTTTGTGATCAGCTCGTTCGTTGCCGCTTTGATGTATGCCCATATTCCTGAACTACTGAGTGCGATTGGCGCACAGGGGCTTGCCGCAGAAAGGGCACAAGCCTATTTACAGATTCTTCTTCCGAGTGGTCCATTCTTAGCGTTAGCAATGGCGGCAGGTGCCGGGCTAAGAGCTGCTGGTGATGCTAAGCGTTCTATGTGGGCAACCCTGTCGGGGGGCATCGTGAATGCGATTCTCGACCCCTTGTTCATTTTCGGATTTGGGTGGAACATTGAAGGGGCTGCTATTGCCTCGGTCATTGCACGTTTTACTGTGTTGTACTTCTCTCTTTACCCACTGATTCGCAGTCATGATTTAGTGGCAAAACCTTCGGTTACCCATTGGCGTTTCAATCTTCGTCCAATTCTTGCTATCGCCTTGCCAGCCATTATTACTAACACCGCAACGCCAATTGGTAATGCAATCGTGACAACGGGTATTGCGCAATATGGCGAAGATTTTGTTGCAGGGTTTGCGGTAATTGGCCGTTTAACACCGGTCTGTTTTGCTGTGATCTTCGCTCTGTCCGGCGCTGTAGGGCCAATCATTGGGCAGAACTTTGGCGCCGAGCGTATGGATCGAGTGAAAGAGACACTCAATAACTCGTTGTTGGTGACCACTGTCTACACCATTGCCGTGTGTATCTTGCTCTACTTCCTCCAAGACTATGTGATTCTAATGTTCAGCTTACAAGGAGATGCGTCCATCATTGTTGCGGCATTCTGTAGTTATGTTGCTATCACCTTTACCTTCAATGGTGCGCTGTTTGTTGCGAACACCTCGTTCAACAACTTGGGCAAACCTCTCTATTCAACGGCGTTAAACCTAGGTAAAGCCACTTTAGGGACGCTGCCTTTTGTCTACTTTGGATCTCAATGGTTTGGTGCTCTTGGCGTGTTGTACGGCCAAGCGCTGGGTAATGTGCTGTTCGGGATACTTGGCGTGTTAGTGCTGCGTTTCCATATTGCTGAGCTGATGAAAGGCTCGCAGGTTGAGGTTGAGCAGGAAGATGTGTCGATGGTGAGTTTGAACACTCAGCCATTCTGTTCTCATGATGCGGTATTGATTGATGACGTTTCAGCGAACCGAGAAGAGTTGAGCGACGCAAAAACTTAAGCATTTTTCTCGTGATTTCTCCTTGACCTTGGAGATGACTCCAAGGTTTATACTTCAGGTGTACTGGAGGGGAATTTAGCCTATCTCAACTAGGAACCCCTTCAGCAGTCGAGTATTAAGGAGAATTTATTATGTGTGCAAAACATGCCGCGTGCCGCTCAACCAAAGCGGATATTCAAAGCAAACCCGTAGTTTCAAGCTGCGGTAGTCCCAAAATTACGAGCATTACTGCAGCTTCTACCAGCTCATCTTCGTGCTGTGCAACGACCGAGTCGTCTGCCGGTGGAGAGAGTTGTTGTGGTTCAGACAGTGGAGAAGCGGACCGGCTGTCCTCCGTTGTTGAACTAAAGAGCAAACTCACTAAGAGTTGGCTTGTTGCAGGTATGGATTGTCCAGCCTGTGCGCGAAAAGTAGAAAAAGCTGTTTCAGCTATTCCCGGCGTTGTTGAAGCTAAGGTTCTGTTTGCGACAGAAAAATTGGTCGTGAAATACGATCAGGTAAATCTCGTCGAAACCATTGAAACCGCTGTTCAAAAAGTTGGGTTTAGTTTGAGTGAAGTCGGCGCTAAGAAAAAGCAAGAACCGACTACCTTCTGGCAATCTTATATCCAGCCAAACCTCCAGATCATTGCGATTGCCGCAGCAATGTTGTTTGCCACACTAATCAAAGACCTTAGCCCTGTGGTGAGTGAGCGATTATTTATTATCACCTGTTTGCTGGGTCTCTATCCTGTGGCGAAACAGGCGGTGAAGTTAGCTCGTTCTGGTACTCCCTTTGCTATTGAAACCCTGATGAGTGTAGCCGCTCTAGGCGCGCTATATCTGGGTGAGACCGTCGAAGCAGCAATGGTGCTGTTGTTATTCTTAATTGGTGAGCGCTTAGAGGCCTTTGCTTCGTCTCGCGCACGCAGTGGTGTTCAAGCCTTAATGGCGCTAGTGCCGGAAAACGCGACTCAGATTATTAATGGTGAACGTGTTGACGTTGCGGTGAACGAGCTTCAGCCCGGTGATGTCATTGAAGTCTCTCCTGGTGCTCGACTGCCAGCAGACGGCCGATTGATCACAGACGCAGCCAGCTTTGATGAGAGCGCGTTAACAGGCGAATCAGTGCCAGTTGAGCACATCAAGGATAGTGTCATCATGGCGGGAGCTGTGGTGGTCGATAAGGTGATTCGCATTACCATCACCTCTAAGCAAGGTGAGAATGCAATAGACCGTATTCTTCACTTAATTGAAGAAGCGGAGTCACGCAAAGCGCCACTGGAGCGATTCTTAGATAAGTTCAGTCGCTGGTATACACCGCTGATGATGTTTGTCGCATTGATGGTGATTGTGATTCCACCGAGTTTGTTTGCTCAACCGTGGGAAACGTGGGTTTACCGTGGTCTAGCACTACTGCTAATCGCGTGTCCTTGTGCATTGGTTATCTCAACGCCAGCAGCGATAACGTCTGGTTTAGCAGCAGCGGCCAAACGTGGCGCGCTAATCAAAGGTGGTGCAGCGTTAGAGCAACTGGGCAAAGTACAAACCATCGCATTCGATAAAACGGGTACGCTGACCGAAGGCAAGCCACAAGTTACCGACGTTGTACCGATGCAGAACTGGCAAGAATCGAGTCTAATGCGCGTTGTTGGTGCGATTGAGGTCGGTTCAAGCCACCCGTTGGCCGTATCTTTGGTTGACAAGGTGAAAGGGTTAGGCATTGATATTCCAGAGTCTGAAAACAAGCGTGCGCTTATTGGTAGCGGTGTGGAAGGGGATGTTGATGGTCTCACTTATCAGGTGCTTGCACCTTCAAAAGTGACGTTTACGCTCGATACTTCGGTACAAGAACGTATTGCCGCTTTAGAAACGCAAGGTAAGACAGTGGTGGTAGCGATTGAACTGCCTCAACAAGTCATTGGCTTGATTGCTTGGCAAGATACGCTGCGCAGTGATGCTAAAGCGGCCGTCGAGCGTTTAACTCAATTGGGTGTCGAGTCGATTATGCTAACGGGAGATAATCCACGTAGCGCTGCAGCGATCAGCTCGGTCGTGGGCATGCAATACAAAGCAAGCCTGCTACCTGCCGATAAGGTGAGCTATGTTGAGAAGCTAACACAGCGCTCTCACGTCGCCATGGTCGGTGATGGTATTAACGACGCACCAGCGATGAAAATCGCCAATGTAGGTATTGCTATGGGCGGCGGCACAGACGTCGCGTTAGAGACTGCCGACTCTGCGCTGACGCACAACCGCTTGACCGAATTGCCAGCCATGATTGAGTTGTCACAGGCGACCATGAGAAACATTCGCCAAAATGTCACTTTAGCACTTGGCTTGAAAGGCGTTTTCTTGGTGACCAGCTTGTTTGGCATTACTGGTCTATGGGTTGCGGTACTTGCAGACAGTGGTGCTACGGCATTGGTGACTTTAAACGCGCTTAGATTGTTGCAATTTAAGTCAAAAGCAGACTGATTAGTTAGTACCGACTGACTACCAACGCCTCTGGTTTATGAAGTGCAGATGAACAATTCTGCGTTTTATGAACTGGAGGCGTTTTTTTCGTCATTATTATGCAACGAAGTCTGACGATTGCGGTGAAAGTGTGATACCAATCGGTTTTTCGTGAAACTTGAGTGTATGTTGCGTGGCTAGGTGTGACGATTGTCACTTCATTTTGTAAATAGCTTGGTTAGAGTAAACACGTACCCCACAAACTTATAATGCGCTTAGATAAGGGTGATGAACACTCAATAAGCCACAAGGAGCAAACTATGTCTCAAGCTGTTTTCCACTTAGGTATTACTGAAGCAGATCTTCAAGGTGCGACACTAGCGATCATCCCAGGTGATCCAGCACGCGTACAAAAAATTGCTGATGAAATGGAAAACCCAGTATTTCTAGCGAGCCACCGCGAGTACACACTATACCGCGCTGAGCTAGACGGTAAGCCTGTGGTTGTTTGTTCTACTGGTATCGGTGGTCCATCTACATCTATCGCTGTAGAAGAGCTAGCGCAACTTGGTGTACGCACTTTCCTACGTGTTGGCACAACGGGTGCTATCCAACCTCACGTAAACGTGGGTGACATGATTGTAACAACGGGTTCTGTTCGTCTAGACGGTGCAAGCCTACACTTTGCTCCAATGGAGTTCCCAGCAGTAGCTGACTTCGAAATCGCAACAGCAATGAAAGCGGCAGTAGAAGAGTCTGGTGCAACGGTTCATACGGGTGTTACAGCATCAAGCGATACGTTCTACCCAGGTCAAGAGCGTTACGACACGTTCTCTGGTCGCGTTGTTAAGCGTTTCCAAGGTTCTATGCAAGAGTGGCAAGACATGGGCGTTCTTAACTTCGAAATGGAATCTGCAACACTCCTAACTATGTGTGCAAGTTCTGGTCTGAAAGCGGGTTGTGTTGCGGGCGTTATTATTAACCGTACACAGAAAGAGATCCCAGATCACGAGACGCTAAAAGAGACAGAAGCACGCTCAATCAAAGTGGTTGTAGAAGCTGCACGTAAAATGCTGTAATCGAATTGAATTTGACGGCAATTCTGACTTTAGTATTGCCAGTTGAATGATGAAGAAGCTGCACTGAGAGGTGCGGCTTTTTTGTATTTGTCGGTCTTGGTTTTGGGGTGGAAATTAGGGCAAACAAAAAGGCGCACAAAGCGCCTTTTAGAAGTTTGAATGGTTAGCGAGTGACACTTAGTAGATTACTTACTTAGTACTCTAGGTCTTCGTGACCGCCTGCTGCTGCAAACCAAGACGTTAAGTGCGTCTTAAGATCTTTCAATTCATCAGGGCCAATCAAAGCTAACCCTAAATCCTCAGCGCGAGTGATGTCGTTATGGCGAAGTGGACGGAAGCTCACCAACATAGCACGGGCCTGAAGACCGCCCAGTAGGTCACGCAGCGATTCCAGTTTGTAGAGAGTATCGTCGCCATCATCGCGCATACCCTTGGTCTTACACTCGATGATGTGCAGTTTATTGTTTACTACCGATGCAACATCCAGTTCGTTACGCACTTCACGCTCACCAAGCTGACGATATACCTGAACGTTTAACGAGCGGTCTTGAATGGTTGGCATGTCATCTTGAATCTGTTTCACCGTGCTGTGTACCAGTGTTTCTAACCATTCACCGTTGGAGAAGCGGCGTGCATCTTCGTTCGCAAAGGTCAAAATACCGTTTTGGTAGGTCGCGATTTTTGCTTCAACCAGGTCGGTCAGAAGCATGTTGAGCTCACGGTAGCCTTGCTGCTTTTCAGACAGCTCTACATCAAGCTTCTGTTCTTTGCGACACGTCGTTGCGAGGTAGTTGAGTGTTGCTAAACCTGGCCCTAACTCTAGAGCGTTACTCGCCCAACGTTCACCCAGTTCGTACAGTTTCTGATCTAGCTGAGGTGGCAGCTCGAAATCATTGAATTCGCCGCGAGCACCAAACACGGTTAGGTAGTCATCAATGGTGATGCGGTCTTGAACTTGCGCATCCTCTTTGCCGTTCGGGTATAACCAACACAGCTTGTCACTGTTTGGTTCAACCACAAAGATTGGCCAGTGGTAAGTGCGGAATACTTCGTAAACAGAAAGCAGGCGGTGTCTTAGGCCGCAACTCGCGTTGAGTTTCACTTCTTGCCCGCGCGCCTTTAGGTCTTCGGCAAGGTTTTGAATCGACTCTTTGATAACAGAGGTGTTGACTATGGTCGGGATTTCAAAGAATTCGCTGGTAATATCACGCTTTTTCAAGACGTTATGAAGGCGTAGATACATGCCTTCTTGGTTCTTGTCGCCAATAAAAACGATGTGAGAGCTAACAGTTCGATTATCCAGTAACGGAGTAATCAAGCGAATAGGGTCTTGATCAATAATGCCAACGTGAACAGCCATATATATTCCTTAATATTGGCTCGCTCAAAATGGGATCGGAACGGAAAGCAGCAAGCCATAATACTCATATAATGACAAAGCCCTAAAAAAACAAGGGTAACCTTTGATAAAAGTTACCCTTGTTCAGTCAGTTAACGATTTGGTGCGAGCAAAGTCTTACCTTTATTCGCTTTAAAGTGGACCTAGAGTTTGAATTGGTGCACTAAGTCGCCCTGTTGATTCGCAAGAATGGTGAGGTTTTCACTCGCTTGAGCAATCGACGACATCGCTTGATAACTTGCGTCCGCAATATGATTAATGTCTTCGATGTTTCTAGCGATGTCGCTCGACGTCTCGCTCTGCTCAGCAGCGGCTTGAGAAATGTGCGTACTCATGTGGCTGATCTCTAAGATCAGAGCCTGAATCTCTTCCATTGCACTGTTAGCGTTGGATGCCTGTTCGACCGACATCTCCATATCGTTCATACAGCTCTCAATCACATTACCCGCCGTCTTAGAGCTGGATTGTAGATTGCTGATCATGGTCTCAATCTCAGAGGTCGATTGCGTGGTCTTTTGAGCAAGCACTCGAACCTCATCGGCTACTACGGCGAAACCGCGACCTTGCTCACCCGCACGAGCGGCCTCAATCGCTGCATTCAATGCAAGTAGATTGGTTTGTTCTGCGATACCACGAATTACATCTAGGATTGAGCCAATCTGGCTACTCATTTGTTGCAATTCACCTACAGCGACAACCGACTGGTTGAGGCGAGTCTCAAGCTGGTTAATCGTGCTGATGTTGGTGTTCATGATTTGACGACCAGACTCAGACGCAGATTCTACTTGTTGAACCATAGTCAATGAACTTTGTGCACTGCTTGCCACTTCTTGCACCGAATGTGACATCTCTGTCATTGCGGTCGCGACATTCGCAGTTTGTTCACGCTGGTTGCTCAGCTGATCTTGCGTTGTTGAAGAGGTCTTCTGGTTGATGCTTGCTGTTTCAGTTAGCTCATCAGACGCTTCATTCAGCTTAACTAGGATATTATGCAGGTTATCAGCAAGAGTGTTGATATGACGGCTCACGCGGCTAAATTCGTTGTCGTAACGAATGTCGATACGCTTAGTCATATCGCCCTGTGTTAGTCCTTCAAGTGCATGCAAGATACGAGTCAAAGGTTCACGCACACTGTGAGCGATGTGGTAGCCAATCGCTGCTGCGAATACAGTCACTACAACACCAATCGCGATAGCTTTCATTAGGCCTTGGTCGTAGACTTCGCCTGCATCTGCCAGTGAACTATTAAGCTGTTCACCCGCCGTGACGTTGAATGAGTCCAGTACTGCCATTGCTTGGTCAACGTCTACCGCTAGGTTAGCGATGTTGATATAGAGTGCCTTCTTCGCTTGCAGGTAGTTATTGTGTTTATCAAGTACACCGCCTTTCTGACCAACGTCTTTGGTGAACTTTTGTACCGACTCATCGAACGCGCCTTTTAGTTCTGGTAGCTGAGTTGTTAAGCCGCGGTAGGCGTAATTAAGGTGAGTTACTGCTTTTTTGTTCTTGTTAACGGCGCCTTGTACCAGATCGACATCAGAGCTCGCCAACGCATCAGAAGTGATTACCTCAGCATCTTTTAGCTTAATGAAGTAGCTCTTAGCCATTACCTTAACTGAGATGCTTTTCTGATCGGCGATGTACTCTTTCATTCCTACGGTAAGTTCTGAGTGTAGGCGTTGGAATTCACGAGAGGCTTTCTGTACTTGCTCTTGTGCTACGAACATGGCGACGTAGTTGTTCATCGCTTCTTCCGCTTCGGCGAAGTAACGTTGTTCCAGCTGTTTTAGCTGTTCAACACGCTCTACGAGTGTTGGGTTGGTCGCACTTGCCGCTTCTAATTGCTGTAGAACAGCAGAAAAAGCTTGTTGTGATTGTGAGAATTCACTGCGCATGGCGGTCATACGCTCTTGATTCTGTGTGGTTAGGTAGTCTTTAAATGACTTATCGGCCGACAACAATTGCACACTGGTTTGGTTAGAAAGGGTGACAAGAGGCAGCGAAGATTTTGAGACGCTTTCGAAATTACTGTGTATCTGATTCATGCTACTCATCATGATTGTAATCGTAATTGCAAACATGATGATGATCAGTGCGAAGCCCGCGTACATGCGTTTGATCACTGAGCCTTTCATGGCCTTCTCCCTAAAAATAAAATGCAAGACCGAAATTCCGGTCCAAAACAAAGTAACAAAAGTGTCAGCATTCTATTGAGTTCCAGTCACACGTTTTATGACGCACCCTTCAAAAATAGCGGTAGCCTATATACGGGATCGTATTCTTTTGCGCTTGGTTGGGTTTTCTTTGATTTGAACACTGTTTTTTATTATGCTTTGGCTCAGGTTGATTGAGGTTTCTACTGGCTTGACGCATACTCAAAGCTCTTAGAAGTAAATGTTTTATTGGAGAAAAACATGGCTGAAGAAACCATTTTTAGCAAAATAATCAATAAAGAAATTCCTGCGGATCTTCTCTATCAAGATGATTTAGTGACTGCGTTTCGTGACATTAACCCTCGTGCGCCAAGTCATATTCTAATCATCCCTAATAAGTTGATCCCAACCGCTAATGATGTGGAAGCGGAAGATGAAGCTATGATGGGACGTCTATTTACAGTGGCGCGTAAACTCGCGAAAGAAGAAGGCATCGCTGAAGATGGTTACCGTTTGATCGTGAACTGTAACTCGCACGGTGGCCAAGAAGTTTACCACATTCACATGCATCTCGTTGGTGGTCGCCCATTAGGCCCACTATTGATGAGCTAATTGGAAAAAAATGACTTTCTATACCAACTTTAACCTTGAACTGTAGTCCAAAGCGTTGGTTGGTATAGATAGGCAGGAGTTAATCTTTGAAACAGTACGTTAAGTTCGTTTCAGTCGCTATGATTTCGGCATTGACTGTCGGGTGTGCGAGCATGTCGGCGGGCAATTTGTTTAGTCACTACAGTGCTCAGAACCAGAGCGTTTACCAAGCGCTTAAAGCGGGTGACTATTCTGAAGCGCAGCAAGAGCTACCAGACTACGCTGCAGGCGACATTTTGGATAACCTTGAAAAAGGTCGTGTCTATCTCTTAGACCAGCAATACCCAGAGAGTAAGTCTTGGTTTGAACAAGCAGACCAAGCAGTGAGGGTTCAGCAAGATAAAGCCGTGGTGTCAGTATCTGACAGTGCCGCCAGTGTTGGTGCATTGGCAGTTAATGACAACATCACAGAATATACCCCAGCTGATTATGAGTTGGGCTTTTTACACCTTTATCTAGGACTCAACTACCTCAAACAGAATGATTTAGAGGGTGCATTGGTCGAGATGCGCCGCGCTAACCAAGTTCAAGAGCAGGCAAAGAAGCAGCGCGAAGCTGAGCTTCAAAGAGCGGCCAATGATGCCAAATCAAAAGGAATTTCGGCGAACGTTGGCAGCATTCTTTCGAACTACCCGGATGCGGGTAAAAAATTGCAGTCGGTTCAGAATGCTTATTTGATGTTCTTATCTGGGCTGCTGTATGAGGCATCCAATGACCTCAACAGTGCTTACGTTGATTACCGCCGCGCATTAGCTGTGATGCCAGATAACCAACAGGTGATTGAGCGTGCAATGTTAGTCGCTCAACGCTTAGGCATGCGTGAAGATTTAGCGAAAATGAAAAAGCGCTACGCGATGCCAGCTGCTCTTAAGAGTGGGCAAGGACGAGTTATCGTCTTAGATGAGCAGAGCGTTGTACAAGCCATGGACAGTTGGCGTCTGGATTTACCCATTTATGACAGTCGTGACCAAGGCGCCATATATTCTTTAGCTCTGCCATACTATTCAAATCAGCCGAGCGAAAGGTTCGCATCGATTCGTATTAACGGTACAGCGCTTAATGGCAGCCTATTGACCGATGTTGATGCGATGGCACAGAACGATCTATCAGAGCGTTTGCCAAGTATTGTGATTCGCCAAGCGCTGCGTGTGGTTGCCAAAGACCGAATTCGTAAGGAAGCAGCAAACGGCGATGATGTTGGCAACTTGCTGTTCAATGTCTGGAACACCTTGACTGAGCAGCCAGATACCCGCAGTTGGCAGTCACTGCCTGCTCAAGTTAAGAGCAGCACCTATGTTGCTAACGCTGGTAACTACACCTTAGAAGCGGGTGGTAAGTCATATCAGTTTGATGTGCGAGATGGACAAACCACCTTGGTTTGGGTTTCTCGCCAAGGGAATAACGCCACAATGTGGCATAAGCAGCTAGGGAGGCTGTAATGAAGAAATGGTTAGTGAGCTTGGCGGCTGTTGCAGCCTTAGCAGGTTGTGCGGATAACACAGCAGGCGTGCGTGTTGATGGTCTAACTCAAAACGTATTTTTTGGTGACAAGGTTCTTGGTAGCCGATTGTTGGTCGATGATGTAAGAACCGATCAAGTCGATGGTCATACGCGTGGGCTTGTGCGTCTAACGAGCGACTACAAGGGTGATCAAAATATCCTGTATCGTTTCTATTGGTATGACGATGCCGGCCTAGAAGTGAACTTGAAACAGGGCCCTTGGAAGCAAGCGATTGTTCGTGGTTTCGAGACGATTACCTTGTCAGAAATTTCAGTGAACCCGAAAGCAACTCAATTTCGAGTACAGTTTCGGGAACAGTAATCTTTAGTGGCTAAGCGGAGTCGGCCTAACAACGGCATTCAGCTTAGCCTTCAAAATTTGTGAGTAGGGCGCTGTTCTACTTTGATATGTGAGGAAATAAAATGAAAAAGAGTGTCATTGCGCTATTGGGATTAGCTGTAATTCTAGGCGGTTGTTCAAACAAAGTAAGTTATGGTGATGCGCAAGCGGTAGAAACCACGACCATCGATTTCGGTTCAACGGACCTTCAAACGATTGCTGGTGAAATGGTTGATAGCATGATGGCTTCTGGTTCGGTTTCTTACATTACCCGTGATCAGCGTCCAATCGTGTTTGTTGAGCGCATCAAGAACAAAACCAGCGAGCACATCGATACTGAGTCAATCACGGATACCATCAGCACTAAAATGCTGAACTCGGGTAAATTTCGTTTTGTTGATATGGATCGTGTAGAGTCAGTTCGTGAACAACTGAACTTCCAAAACAATGATGAGCTTGTGAATCAAAGCTCTGCTATCCAGTTCGGTAAGATGGTAGGTGCTCAGTACATGCTTTACGGCAACCTATCAAGCATCGTTAAGAAAGACGGTAGCGACCAAGACGTATACTACAAAATGACAATGCGTCTAATGGACCTTGAGTCTGGCTTGATCGAATGGGCAGACGAGACTGAAATCCGTAAGCAGAAATCTAAGAGCTTGCTAGGTCTATAATTGGGCCAAGCAGTAGTGCAGATGTTGCGTTACATGGTTACTGAGTAAAATAAAAGACACTGGCGTTTTTACGTTGGTGTCTTTTTTATAGGGAGAACAGGGAGTATGGCGATTTTCTGCTGGGAAGAGGCTAAAAAACTGGATGCGAGCTTAGGCTCACTCGACAGCTATTTTGAACAGCCCCCTATTAAGGCCCAAACCTTGACGGGTGGCCTAACTAACCGCTGCTGGAAACTGATGGACGCAGATGGCCAATCTTATGTTTGGCGACCTAACACTCCTATTACAGAGGCCTTTGGTATCTCTCGCCATGAAGAGTATCAAGTGTTATCGGCTATTGAACGCCTTGAGATCGCGCCTCAGCCTATCACCATCAATAAGCAGGGCTTGCTAGTCGAATGGGTTGAAGGCAATACGATTCATGAAGATCTGTCACTTGAGCAGTTAATGAGAACATTGGTATCGGTGCACCTCGTTAATACTCAGCGCTTACCCCTACATCCTTTCTGCTTTACTGCCCGAGTTGACCACTATTGGCTTCGACTTGATCAACAACACCGTGGAGAGGAGTTCGAACGCATTTATCGGGAGTGGCGTGCTACCCCTGATATACCTCCGATAGAGAATACGCTTTGTCACTTTGATTTGGGTGGCTACAACCTTGTGCGTCAACAGCAAGAGATAAAAATCATTGATTGGGAGTATGCGGCGTTGGCTGACCCTAGATTAGATCTCACCCTAACTCTTTCTGTTGCTAATGCACCTGTTGAAGAGTCGGTGAAACAGTATTGTCAGCTTCGAGGTATCCATGACACGCAGGCTTGGGTTGAGGGTGTCGAGGCTTGGCTACCACGCAGCAGAATGATGGCAATGCTCTGGTATTTGTTGGCTCATCAACTGTGGGGTGGTGATGAATATCTGGACGAAGCGAGAGCACTTAGTTGCACTTTCTGTAGCTAGGATCACGTTTAGGATGGGAAAAATGCAAATTCAGATATCTGTACTTTAAAACCTTATTTTTCATGTTAGATTTATCAAAACGTACCAGCATTTTACCAGGGAGGTACAATGATTATTTACCTACATGGCTTTGACTCGACAAGCCCGGGCAACCACGAAAAAATACTGCAGTTGCAATTCATTGACGATGACGTTCGCTTCATTAACTACAGTACCTTACACCCAAAACACGATATGCAGCACTTGTTGAAAGAGGTGCATAAAGTGATTGAACAGTCTGATGATCCACACCCGATTATTTGTGGGGTAGGTTTAGGCGGCTATTGGTCTGAACGTATTGGTTTTCTTTGCGGCATCAAGCAGGTGATTTTTAACCCTAACCTAACGCCTGAAAAGAACATGATGGGGCGAATTGACCGACCTGAAGAGTATGAAGATATTGCAACAAAGTGTGTCAGCCAATATCGCATGAAGAACAAAGATCGCTGTCTGGTTGTCCTATCTCGTGAAGATGAGATCCACGATAACAGCAAAACAGCTGAAGCACTTGAAGACTATTACCAAATCATTTGGGATGAGAAAGAGTCCCATAAGTTCAAGAAGATTTCCCAGCATTTACAGGCGATGAAAGCGTTTAAGAACGCCTAACGCCCGACTTAATGTTGATCGAGAAAGCAGTACTTTGACGAGTGCTGCTTTTTTTTGCCTGACGAATTGAGCAGCTGAATGAAACTGACGCAAACGTTAACTATTTTTTCTGCGAAACCTCATTGAAGGTAAGGATTTTAGTTGCGGTCACGTTTTTGCTCTATATAATGTTCGGTAATAAAATATTTTGATAAATATCAAAAAAAATTGAGAGCGAGTCATAAACTTGCCCATTTATTTGTGCTCTACCTCTCAGGTAGACCCATTTTCCACGTGAAAACGCTAAAGCAGACGACTTTAGTTTGAGCCCCTCTAAACACTCGGTAACAGGACAACAAATACGTTTACATCATTCCTTTAGCGACAGCGCAGGTTCCCGAGTAAAAAACAGAATTTATCGGTTGGAGTAATCGAGCCGAACACTTTTTATTTATTTTGTAGAGGATTGTCATCGTGACAAAAATTATCGTAGTAGGCGGTGGTGCTGGTGGTTTAGAACTAGCAACCAAGCTAGGGCGCACCCTAGGGCGCAAAAAACGAGCAACGATCACATTGGTTGACCGCAAAGCGAGCCACCTTTGGAAGCCGCTATTGCACGAAGTTGCAACGGGTTCTCTGGATGAAGGTGTTGATGCATTAAGCTACCGTGCTCATGCAAAGAATCACTACTTTGATTTTCAAATGGGTAGCCTGAACGACATCGATCGTGAGCGCAAAGTTATCGCACTGAGCGAACTGCGTGATGACAATGGCGAACTACTGATGCCAAGCCGTGAACTAGAGTATGACATTCTTGTTATGGCGATTGGCTCTACGTCAAACGACTTCAATACTCCAGGGGTACGTGACAACTGTATCTTCCTAGATAGCCCAGAGCAGGCGCACCGTTTCCGTACTGAAATGAACAATGAGTTCTTAAAGCTGCATGCTAAGAACGGTCAAGGTACGGTTGATATCGCTATCGTTGGTGCAGGTGCAACAGGTGTAGAGCTTTCTGCAGAATTGCACAACGCGGTAAAAGAGCTGCGTACCTACGGTTTTGGCGACCTTGACTCAAGCAAGCTAAACGTAAACCTGATCGAAGCGGGTGAGCGTATTCTTCCTGCTCTACCACCTCGTATTTCAAGTGCTGCACACTCAGAGCTGACTAAGCTTGGTGTGAACGTGCGTACGACGACGATGGTGACACAAGCGGATGCTGATGGCCTGACAACCAAAGACGGCGAGAAGATCCCAGCACAAATCATGGTTTGGGCAGCAGGTATCAAAGCACCAGATTTCATTAAAGATATTGGTGGCCTAGAGACTAACCGTATTAACCAATTGGTTGTAAAAGACACACTACAAACAACACGTGATGACGACATCTTCGTTATTGGTGACCTAGCTCAGTGTACTCAAGCGGATGGTTCTTTCGTTCCACCTCGTGCTCAAGCGGCACACCAAATGGCAAGCTGTGCATTCAGCAATATCATCGCTAAGCTGAACGGTCGCGAGCAGAAAGCATACATCTACAAAGACAAAGGCTCTTTGGTATCACTTAGCCGTTTCTCTACCGTTGGTAGCTTGATGGGTAACCTAACCAAAGGCTCTATGATGGTTGAAGGCCGTATTGCTCGTGTGGTTTACATTTCACTGTACCGCATGCACCAAATGGCGTTGCACGGTGTGATTAAGACATCACTGATGATGTTGGTAGGCCGTATTAACCGCGTATTGCGTCCAAACCTTAAGCTTCACTAATAAGCAGATTAAATAAAGACGTACGAAAAAGAGCTCTCAGGAGCTCTTTTTTTATGTCATCGGTTTATGTTCGTTTTTCGTGCCCATAACTTGGTGGAAGCACTGCGTAGACCACGCCATCTTTGGGCTGTCCATTAAAGATGAATCGGTTTCGAGCTATCGCTTCACGAGTGGCTCCACAAGCCTCTATCAGATGTTGGCTTGGCAGGTTGTCGAGATCGCACACTATTTCAAGTCTTGTAAGTTTGAGTTGCGCAAAACAGAACTCAAATAAAGCTAACATGGCTTCTTTTGCTATGCCTTGCCTCTGATATTTGTCTGCGACCCAATAGCCCAAGCTCGCCATATTAAAGGTGTGGTAGAGCTCATTGATCGCTACCATCCCCATAAGAGCGTTACTTTCACGATCAAAAATACCGAAGCCGAAGGCATCCGCTTTGACCCAATTTAGTCGCGTGGCAAGAATGAACTTCTCGGCGTCTTGCTCTGAATAAGCGCTGTGGCACCAATCAATCCAACGAAATAGGCTTGATGACTTTTGAATGCATTGAGCGAACTCTGCTGCATCAGAGGCTTCAATTATCTTAAGGACTAAACGGGGTGTGACAATGTGGAAGTCTGGACTCATCATGCCCTCCTAATAACAAAACGCCCTCACTAGGAGGGCGTATCGATAAGAAACTAAGTATAGTTTATTGACTGATTACTGCGCGACGCGTCGAACCTGAATAATCATGCCCAATAGAGGGTGATCTAGGTAGTGAGTTTCAGTACTGCGCATGCGACGCTTCTGGTCCATACGGTAGCTCTTAAGGAACTCTTCCACTTTCACTGTTGGAGAGATCTCAGTCAAATTGCCGACCTGAATAGTACTGTCACCACCACTGACTGGCGAGTCTAGCTCGATTTGTTGCTCTTGAAGTGTGACTTCACGAACACTTGGTGCTTTCAGATCCAAAGTAGTTTCAGCGTATAGATAGTGTTGAACATAGATCTGCAGCTTGCCGTCTAGTTCGTATAGAGGCTTATCAATGGTCTCTTCAGTAATACCGTTATCATTTGTCGCTACAACAGCACTCTTTTCTGAGCCATCGGCATTAAACGATTTCGAATAGTCTTTACCCGCTTGAATACGAAATACTGGGGCCGCATTTCGACCTTCATCACCTTGGCGCCAAGCCGTGTGCATCAATACTTCAAAACCCGCGTGCTTGCGCAGTTTTTCTTTCTCACCCGTCAGCTCATACGCTGAGAAGGGTAGCATTTGCACACCTTTCTGAGCTCTGAATTGAGAGTTTTGGAAAGAACCAGCGCGCTCAAGCGAGATCTCAGGGAGGCTGTTTGGCCATGATTCGTTGACTTTCTCTGCATCAACAGCACGCTTGAAAATGATCACTTCTATATCAAACTGTCTTTGCGCCAAACTTGGCATCGAGACCAACAATAGTAGTAGTGGGATCAGTCGTTTCATTTTTACTCCGTATCCCAGCCAGAGAGCCGGCTGGATAAATTAAATGCTCAGTGAAATTGAAGAATTAGCTTGCTGGCAGCAAGTTCTGTCTGAATTCGCTCAGTAGATCACCGACAAATTGAATTCGCTTCCGTCTGTCTACCAATGGTACCGTAAACTTGAATTTAGTTGGCCCTTCCATTGAAAACTTTTGCGGTTGAGATTGCAATAGTTTAACAAGGTAGGCTGGGTTTATGTCAGCGTCTGGGTAGAATTCTAAGAAGCCGCCTTTATCGTGTGCTTCAATCTTCTTCGCCTTGATCGCTGCTGCCGCCAGTTTCAATTCAGAAACGGATAGCAGGTTTTTGGTGGCATCGGGCAGTACACCAAAGCGATCAATCAACTCAACCTTAAGCTCAGCCAGTTCGTCGTTATTGGCGACACTCGCAATGCGTTTGTAAGTCGATAAACGTGTATTGATGTCTGGAATGTAGTCATCAGGCAGAAGTGCCGGTAGACGCATCTCAATCTCGGTTTGTTCGCGCAGAAGGTCATCGAGCGATGGCTCTCGGCCCTCTTTAAGTGCTTCAACGGCTTGCTCTAGCATCTCCATATACAGGCTAAAGCCGACGGATTGGATTTGACCACTCTGCTCGTCACCCAACAGTTCACCTGCACCACGAATCTCTAAATCGTGAGTTGCCAAGGTAAAGCCGGCGCCTAGGTCTTCCAATGAAGCAATCGCATCGAGTCGCTTAATTGCATCTTTGGTCATCGCTTTAGGGTGCGGCGTTAATAGGTATGCATACGCTTGGTGGTGAGAACGGCCTACACGACCACGCAGCTGGTGTAATTGTGCTAAACCGAGGTTATCCGCGCGATCCATCAGGATGGTGTTTGCCGTTGGTACATCGATACCCGTCTCAATGATGGTAGTACACACAAGCAGGTTAAAGCGCTGGTGATAGAAATCATTCATGATGCGTTCGAGTTCGCGTTCACGCATCTGGCCGTGGGCGACGGTGACACGTGCCTCTGGAATTAACTTTTGCAGTGATTCAGCGGTTTTCTCGATGGTGTCTACTTGATTGTGCAGGAAGTAAACTTGTCCACCACGCATGATTTCACGCAACACTGCCTCTCTGACAACAGCATCGTCACTCTGTCTGACAAAGGTTTTAATCGCTAATCGCCTTGCTGGCGGTGTGGCAATGATCGAGAGATCGCGCATGCCACTCATCGCCATGTTCAGCGTTCGTGGGATTGGCGTTGCAGTCAGTGTTAGGATATCGACATCCGCACGCATCGCTTTGACTTTCTCTTTCTGGCGAACACCAAAGCGGTGCTCTTCGTCGACAATCAATAGCCCCAGATCGTGGAACTTGATGTCATTGGAGAGCAGTTTGTGTGTGCCGACGACGATATCGACTTTGCCTTCTGCGACATCTGCCAAGATCTGTTTCTGCTCTTTAGCAGATTTAAAGCGTGATAATACCTCGACACGAATCGGCAGATTGGCAAATCGATCTCTGAAGTTTTCGAAGTGCTGCTGCGCAAGTAGGGTGGTTGGCACCAATACGGCGACTTGCTTTTCGTTATCGGTACAGACGAACGCTGCGCGCATCGCCACTTCGGTTTTACCAAAGCCTACGTCACCACACACTAGACGGTCCATGGCCTTTGGTTGGCACATATCCGACATTACAGCGTTGATCGCCATAGATTGGTCGTCAGTCTCTTCAAATGGGAAGCCTGATTTGAAGGTCGCGTATTGGCCGCGGTCTAGGATAAACTTATAGCCCGGTTTGAGCTCACGTTTGGCGTAGACATCAAGCAGTTCAGCGGCCACGTCTCGCACTTTCTCAGCAGCGCGTTTACGGGCTTTCTGCCACGCTTCGCCGCCAAGTTTATGCAGAGGAGCACTCTCTTCAGCGCCACCTGAGTAGCGTCCGATTAGGTTAAGTGAGGCAACTGGTACGTATAACTTGGCGTCATTTTGATATTCAAGCGTCACGTACTCGGTTTTCATGCCGCCCGCTTCAAGGGTTTGCAGACCGATATAACGACCAATACCGTGGTCGATGTGAACCACAGGCTGGCCCGGTTTCAGTTCGGCAAGGTGGCGAATAACAGTATCGCTGTTAACGCTTTTCTTATCTTTTTTGCGGCGTTGAATAACGCGATCACCTAAAAGATCACTTTCACAAATGAAAGCCAAATCGCGTTGGGTGTCGATAAAACCATGCTCAGCAGCACCTAAGACGAGATTGAACTTGTCGCTTTCTGAGAGTGATTGAATCAGTGTCTCGACTTCAACTGGACGAATCTTGATCCCTTGAAGTAGCTCGCTCAGTGCTTCACGTCGACCCTGAGATTCGACTGAAAACACCACCTTACCTGTAAATGACTCGGTAAACTTACGCAGGTTAGCCAGGGGCTCTTTATTCTGATGCTGGACGCTCAGATCTGGTAGTGCCGAAACCGGAAGGTTGGTGCGACCAGCTTTCTCTTCGATGCTATCGACACTCAGAATTACTTGAGCTTTTTGTTTGAAGTGAGTGAAGAGTTCATCTTTCTTCAACCAAAGTTGGTCAGGTGATAGCAGTGGACGTAATGGATCGACACCGCGTTGTTCATAGCGATGCTCGACATCAGATAAGAAGGTGTCTACCGCTTGCTCTATGTCACCCAGTGCCAAGATTTGTGTGTCATCGGCAACATAGTCAAATAGGGTTTCAGTTTGGTCAAAGAACAGAGGTTGCCAATATTCGATACCGGCTGGCCATGTTCCTTTAGACACCTGCATATAGACAGATTCAGGTTCACGGCGAGCCTCAAACTGCTGACGCCAACGAATACGAAAATCTTCAATCGCAGAGTCAGATGTTGGGAACTCATGAGCAGGCAGCAGGCGAATTTCGTCAATGTCGGCGATTGAGCGCTGATTTTCAGGATCGAAGGTTCGAATGGTATCGATCTCATCATCGAAGAAATCAATACGGTATGGGTCTTTGCTGCCCATTGGGAACAAATCTAGGATCGAGCCTCGGCTGGCGTATTCACCCGGGCCAAATACTTGGTCAACATAGCGATAGCCTGACTTTTCAAGCTGTAAGCGCAGCTTCTCTAATGAGTAGAGATCGCCAGTCTTCACCATCAATGTGTGCTGAAGTAAGAACTCTCTTGGTGATTGGCGTTGCAATAGTGTGCTAATCGGGACAATCGTAATCCCGCTCTTGAGTGTCGGCAGCGCGTACAGGTGAGCGATTCGGTCTGAAATGATCTCTTGGTGTGGGGAGAAACTGTCGTACGGCAGTGTTTCCCAATCTGGGAACAAATTGACGGAATGCTGGGTAAACTGTTCGATTTCTGACTGCAATTTCAGTGCGATTTGAGGGTCTGGAACCGCAAGTAAGGTATGACTGCTGTGTTGCTCAGCTAAACCGGCGATAGAAGCTGCCAGAGAAGAGCCTATTAGATTACCTAAATGTTTTTTGTCCCCCGCGCCACTTGGCGTCGGTAAGGTAAAAATCGATGTGTCGGTCATGGGATTTACTTATTATCTCGATCGAGTGAGCGTTGACGAAGTAGCTTCTGTTGCTGGTGCAAGGCCGCTTTAATCAATAGATCTTGGTCTGTGTCACGCAGGTGCGCATATTTAAATTGAACTTCAAATCCGCCGTCTCTAGGCTGCGAACTGCTTACTTGAGCGTAGCAATAAACCGCCGCGGCTGGGTGTTCAAGGAACAGTTTCGCTTTTACATATCTTCCCGCTTCAATGTCTTTTTGTGTAAAGCAAGAAAACTGACTCGCACCAAAGCTATAGGTGTGGGTGCGAAACTCGGCTTGGTCTTGTTGAGAAAGCATGAAGCTGAGAAGCAAATTGAGCTTAGAGTTTTGAGCATCGAGCAAACTGATCACATTTTTTAGGTCGCTGTTTTTTAGCTCTTTACGTGCGCTATCGGCCATCAGATCAAGTTGGCTGAATTCACTCGCCACCACAAATGGGGCTGGAATCTCTGCTTCAAACTGAATCGGTGACGGGAGAACAAAATCTTCTACCATCGGCTCGATGTTGGCGGTAAGGCTATGGTGGACGGTGAAAAATTCTTGCTCTGTCATGCTTTGGTTCCTTGAAGTGATCTATTGATTATCGCTATGTGGCTACAGTAATCAAGGTCAGCATAGGGAAAGTGACAAATAGTTTGTTTTAGAAGCAACAATTGTGGTGGGTTAGGGTAAATCGTCGACTAATTGGGTGAATTCACTCTATATTTGCAGTTAACCCCTACACAGTGAAAGTAAATCCCGTTACATTAACCCGCAACTCTACTCGATGGTTCAAAGTATGTTTCATCCTATTTCTATGTTTGTCGGTCTGCGATATCTAAAAGGCCGTTCAGGGGATCGCTTTAGCCGTTTTGTGTCTTATATGTCAACGGCAGGGATCACGATTGGTGTGTTGTCGTTAGTTACTGTTCTATCAGTAATGAATGGATTCGAAGCGCAGCTCAAAGACCGTATTCTCGGTGTTTTACCTCAAGCCGTAGTGTCTGAAACTGGGGCAAAAACACAGCTCACCGGTACGCCACCTGAATTCGCTCAACAGCTTTCGTTAAATGGTCATGTCGAGCCTTTAGTACGCAGTGAAGCGGTTATCCAGAGCCCAGCTCAGTTAGCTGCGGGTTTGTTGATTGGTATCGAACCTGCGTCCGATGATCCGCTGCAGAATCATCTTATTGCAGGACGCTTGTCTTCTTTGAAGGCGGGAGAGTATCAGCTGTTTTTAGGCCATACACTCGCACGCAACCTAAAAGTCTCTTTGGGCGATAAAGTGCGCCTTATGGTGACTTCGGCAAGCCAATATACGCCATTGGGTCGTATTCCAAGCCAGCGTAACTTTACCGTTGCAGGCATTTTTAATACTGGCTCCGATATTGACGGTCAGTTGATGGTTACTCACATTGAAGATGCTGGCCGCTTGATGCGCTTTAAGTCAGATACCATCTCTGGTTGGCGACTGTTTTTCGAAGACCCGTTTGTAGTTGCAGACTTAGCGGAGAAGCCTCTACCTCAAGGTTGGGAGTGGAGCGATTGGCGTGACCAACGTGGTGAGCTGTTCCAAGCTGTGCGCATGGAGAAAAATATGATGGGGTTGATGCTTGGCTTAATCATTGGTGTCGCAGCTTTCAATATTATTTCCGCGCTCATTATGGTAGTGATGGAGAAGCAGTCAGAGGTAGCTATCTTAAAGACGCAAGGCATGTCAGACGGGCAAGTCATGGGTATCTTTATGGTTCAAGGTGCAAGTAGCGGCGTCATCGGTGCTCTCTCTGGCGGTCTATTAGGCGTGATTTTAGCGATGAATCTTAATACCCTTCTTGAAGCGATGGGTGTAGCTCTATTCTCATTTGGCGGTCAGCTGCCAGTACTGATTAACCCGATTCAAATTGTTGTGGTCGTTCTGTTGGCGATCGCACTTAGTCTTATTGCTACGGTTTTCCCATCTTACCGTGCGTCTTCTGTTAAACCTGCTGAGGCTCTTCGTTATGAGTAATTTTCTTCAATGTCGGGACATCCGCAAAACTTATCGCGAAGGTTCACTCGATACTGAAGTGTTGAAGGGCGTGAGTTTTGATATTGAACAGGGCGAGTTGGTGTCGATTATCGGTACATCTGGTTCTGGTAAAAGTACCTTGCTGCATATTTTGGGCGCGCTGGATGATGCGTCATCGGGCAGCGTTCACTTTTTAGAGAAAGACTTGGCAACGCTTAGCTCAAACAAACAAGCAAAGCTGCGCAACCAACACCTCGGTTTTGTTTATCAGTTCCATCATCTATTAGCCGACTTCTCTGCGCTTGAGAATGTTGCGATGCCATTGTTGATCGGCGGCGTTAAACCAAGCCAAGCGAAACAAGAAGCGGCGTCACTATTAGATAAAGTGGGTTTGAGTCATCGTGTTGATCATCGTCCATCTGAGCTATCAGGCGGTGAAAGACAACGTGTCGCTATTGCACGTGCTCTGGTCAATAAACCTTCTCTAGTTTTAGCTGATGAACCTACGGGTAACCTTGACCATGCGACTGCGCTCTCTATTTATGACTTAATGCGAGAGCTGAACCGTGAATACAACACGGCTTTCTTGGTGGTTACGCATGACGGCGAATTGGCAGCAAAAATGGATCGTCAACTGCACATGCAAGATGGGTTGCTGGTCAATGTCCATGAGGAGGTGAATTAGTGTTTGCTTCTTTATCTCTGTTAATTGGTGGGCGATTCAGTCGGGCGAAACAGCGCGACAAAATGGTCTCGTTTATTTCTCTCTCATCGACAGTCGGTATAGCGGTGGGGGTTGCGGTGATTATCATTGGCTTATCCGCAATGAATGGCTTTGAACGTGAGTTAGAATCTCGTGTGTTGTCGGTGATCTCACACGGTGAGTTTGAAGGTGTGAATAAACCGATCGATCGTTGGCAGCATGTGATTGATGCATCGGTAGAGCATGAAAAAGTGCTTGCAGCTGCACCTTACGTAAAAATTACTGCGTTAGCGGAACGCGGAAAAGAGCTTAAAGCGATCGAGGTTCGTGGTATTGATCCAGAGCTTGAATCGCAGGTATCTAGTCTTAGTAGTTTTATTGATAAGTCGGTATGGCAGTCTTTCAAGAGTGGTGAGCAGCAGGTCATTTTGGGCTCTGGCGTCGCCGATGCCATTGGAGCTAAGGTTGGGGACTACTTAACTTTGATGATTCCGACAGCGAATGGCTCAGTTAAAGTTCAAGCGCCAAAGCGTGTGCGCGTTAAGGTGACCGGGTTACTGACCCTGAATGGACAGATTGACCATAACCTAGCGCTGGTACCACTTAAGGATGCCCAAAGCTATGCTAAGTTGGACGATGCAGTTACGGGTGTTTCACTTAAAGTCAGCGATGTTCTTAATGCAAACAACATTGTTCGTGAGGTAGGAAACCAGTTAGATGTCTATGTTTACCTGCGCAGTTGGCAGCAGAAATATGGATTTTTGTATCGTGATATTCAGCTGGTACGAACCATTATGTATTTAGTCATGGTGCTGGTGATTGGTGTTGCTTGTTTTAATATCGTCTCAACACTGATGATGGCGGTGAAAGACCGAGCGTCAGAGATCGCTATTTTGAGAACCATGGGCGCTTCTGATGGCTTGGTGAAACGTATATTTGTTTGGCAGGGTGCCTTCTCTGGTGTACTAGGAAGCTTGGTGGGTAGTGTGATAGGGGTGCTTGTTGCTCTGAACCTAACTCATTTGATCAAAGGCTTAGAGAAGCTCATAGATCATCAGTTCTTGTCCGGCAATATTTACTTTGTGGATTTTCTGCCTTCACAGCTTGATATGAGCGATGTGTTTATTGTGTCAGGTACCGCGATTGTTTTGAGCTTGCTAGCGACCTTATATCCAGCCTCTCGCGCGGCAAAACTGAACCCCGCAGCGGTATTAAGTTCGAAATAAGCCTCTGCTTGTATTTAAGTTGGCTTGCACTGAGTTAAGAGCTTGCACGTACAAAAAAGGATCCCAATTGGGATCCTTTTTTAATCGCGTCGTATTCACGATCTCTAAGTAGTGATTGAAAGCACTGCAACAAAAAACGAATTCATGTCTAGCCGCTCGGGTTTATCTCTCTTTCTACTTACCTAGGCTAACGCTATCGTGACAGCCTCATTTCATCTGACTCGCCGTTTTTTCCAGCTTCTTACTACTGAGTAGCGCCACAACCCTCTGATACCGAAGTAGCCAATCATTGCGGATACGATGCCACAGATTAGGCAGCCTAGTAGGAAAGGGGGCCCAATAGTGCTCATTTGCGCCAGAATGAAATCCCAAGACAGCTCAAAATGGAACGGTTGCGGCGGGACGTGCATGACAAAGGCACCAACTTTGTACGCAAAGTAGAACAGCACCGGCATGGTGATGGGGTTACTGATCCAAACCAATGCCACCGCTAATGGCAGGTTAACGCCACATACGACGGCAAGCCCTGCAGACATGATCATTTGGCTGGGCAGCGGCACGAAGGCCATAAACAGACCAACGGCAAATGCGCCTGCGGCAGAACGTCGATTCAAGCACCATAAATTTGGGTTGTATAACACGTTGCCAAAAACTTTTAATGCTTTCTGACGCTTGATTAGCTCATGGTCAGGCATAAAACGCTTAATAAACTTTCTTGGCATATAGGAAGTAACTCTTTTGTTTAATACTTGGTTTTTATTGTCTTTTGCTGTGACGTTAACGTCAGCAAGCCTATGGCCTGTGATGCCCAATTGGAACTGGGGCTGGTTGATGCTAGTGGTTCTCTTGTCATCAACCAAGTATAGCGTTTTCCAACCTTTACGAGGTCTATTCTCGGGGTTGATTGTGGTTCTATTGGTCAGTGGTTTGGTAAAACAGCAAACAACTGTACTCTTTAAGTCCGGGCAGGATATTACCATAAATGCGTCGGTTGTTAGCCTTTTTAGTGAAAATAGGCGAGGTTATGAAAGCGTAATTGTAGTTAGATCAATTAACGGTGAGAAATTAACCAAGTGGCAATGGGTGAAGGCCAGACTATTTACCCCATTCCGAGTGACTCAAGGCGAAAAAGTTGAGTTGAACGTAAAGATGAAACCCATTTTAGGCAAACTTAATGAAGCCGGTTTTGACTTAGAAAGGTACTCTTTTGGCCAACGAATAGTGGCGCATGCTTCTTATCAATCGGGTACGCGCTATCGCATCGACTCGTCACCATCGTGGCGTGCGATTTGGTTTAACCAAGTAGTGGCTAAGATAGATACGCTATCGAATCAGGACTTGATATTGGCTTTGACCTTTGGTTATCGAGAGTTCATTTCTCAGCAGCGCTGGCTAGAGTTGAAAAGTAGTGGGTTGGTTCATCTGGTCGCGATTTCAGGACTGCATATTGGGATGGCGTTTGGCATCGGCTATCAAGTTGGGCGTGGTTTACGTTGCATGATGCCGGCTATGATTTGGCTACCTTTTGTGTCCGGTCTTTTCATCGCGATCATCTACAGTTGGTTTTCTGGCTTTACGCTACCAACGCTTAGAGCGGTTGTGATGTGTTGCTTAGGGAGCTACTTCATTTGGCAGGGAAGAAGTGTTGGGCGTCTAAATTTTATTTTGCTCAGCGTCTGCATTGTGCTGTTGATGTGGCCTTACTCAATTCTCACAAGTAGTTTTTGGCTCTCTTTTGGGGCGCTTGCAGCTGTTCTATATGCCGTTTCCTTGTTTAACTCTAGTGAGCACCAAGATGGCCCTTTGGGCAAGGCTATGCTGGTGGTTAAGATTCAATGTGTTTTGACGCTTCTCTTGCTTCCTATGACGCTTTACTACTATCAGGGAGTGAGTGCTCTTTCTCTTGTCTATAACTTGCTACTGCTCCCTTGGATAACGTTCGTTGTTATGCCGTTGCTTTTCCTCTCTCTGGTTTGCCAAATTCTTTTTTCGAGTGACACGCCTTTTTTATGGCAAGGGATCAACGTTCTGCTCGAAGCCGTTTCAATATCGGCGGCTTGGTCACCTCCGTATTGGTGGGTGTTTGATAGGGTTACGGCACAGTGGTTAAGTATCCTTGTGTTTGTTGGGTTGTTCATTCACCGCTATGTTAAACCTCCAATGACGTTTTTAATCTTATTGATCGCAAGTTTACGCTGGGTGAGTCCGAGCAGTGAACGTATTGACTGGCGAGTTGATGTGTTGGATGTGGGGCATGGATTGGCCGTGATGATTGAAAAAAACGGGCGCAGTCTGATTTATGATCTGGGTAACCATTGGCAAGGAGGCTCTGTCGTGACTTCGACTTTGCTGCCGATACTTAGACAAAGAGGAGAACCAAAAGTAGACGGGGTGATATTGAGTCATCTCGATTCAGACCATGCTGGCGGATTGGATGATCTATTGAAGTCGCGGTCAGGCTTTTGGGTTCGAAGCAGTCAGGGTTTTGCCGAGAAAGAGCTTCCTTTGGTCAATTCGTGTATTGCTGGCGAGCAGTGGGATTGGCAAGGGATAAACTTTGAGGTGATGTGGCCGCCAAGACTCGCCAAACGTGCCTATAATCCTCACTCCTGCGTCGTACGTTTGTTCGATCCACAATCCCAGTTTTCAATGTTGCTCACTGGAGATATTGAGCTTATCAGCGAGTGGATGTTATCAAGAAAAGGCTCAGCTCTAGAAAGTGATGTCATGCTCGTGCCTCATCATGGCAGTAAAACATCATCGACTCAGCGTTTTGTCGAGGCCGTGTCGCCCTCTCTGGTCATCGCATCGTTGGCTAAAGGTAATCGCTGGGGGATGCCACATCGTGAGGTTGTTGAGAGATATCAAACGATTAATGCTAAATGGTTAGATACAGGTGAAAGCGGTCAAATTACCATCACCATAAGGCCTAAAGGTTGGAATTATCATGCGATTAGAGAAGATAGAGCACAGCCTTGGTATAGGCAGATGGTCAGGAAGGGAGTAGAATAGATAGATTATTGTGAGAAAAATTAAGCGATTCTATGTCTATAGATAAAGATGAAAGTACCTGGGCAACCTTTAAACGACTTTGGGTCTATATTCGACTTTACAAATCTGGTTTGGCTGTAGCGGTTGTTGCGCTGATCATCAATGCGGTTTCTGACACCTACATGATCTCGTTGTTAAAACCTTTGCTTGATGAAGGCTTTGGTAACGCAGAGTCTGATTTCTTACGTACACTCCCATTGATTATTTTTGCCATGATGTTCATTCGTGGTATGAGTGGCTTTGTCTCAACTTATTGTTTGAGTTGGGTCTCCGGTAATGTGGTGATGGAAATTCGCCGCAAAATCTTCAATCACTTCATGCATATGCCCGTATCCTTCTTTGATAAAGAGCAAACCGGTGCACTGCTATCACGTATTACCTACGACTCTGAACAGGTATCGGCGGCAACCAGTAAAGCCTTGGTCAGTATTGTTCGCGAAGGTGCGAGTATCATCGGCCTATTGGTTTTGATGTTCTGGAATAGCTGGCAACTTTCTCTAGTGTTGTTTGCGGTTGCGCCGGTTGTCGCTTGGGCAATCAGTGTCGTTTCTAAGCGATTTAGAAAGATATCAAAGAACATGCAAACCAGCATGGGGCACGTAACATCGTCTTCTGAACAGATGCTGAAAGGTCATAAAGTTGTATTAACTTATGGCGGTCAAGACGTAGAAAAAGAACGTTTTGATAAGGTCAGCAATCAGATGCGTCAACAAACAATGAAGTTGGTGACGGCGCAAGCTGCAGCTAACCCGATTATTCAAATGATTGCTTCTGTAGCCATCGTTGTCGTTCTGTTCTTGGCTAGTGTTGATTCTATAAAGGCAGACCTAACACCGGGTACGTTTACGGTAGTATTCTCGGCGATGTTTGGCTTGATGCGCCCATTAAAGGCACTGACCAACGTAACATCTCAGTTTCAACGTGGTATGGCAGCGAGCCAAACCTTATTTGGCTTAATGGACTTAGAAACGGAAGAAAACAAAGGCACATTGAAGCCAAAATCTGTGAAGGGTGAGGTCGAGGTAAAAGACATCACATTTACTTATCAAGGTGCAGATTCTCCTGCGCTTGCAAATGTAAGCTTCTCGATACCACAGGGAAAAACTCTGGCTCTAGTTGGTCGCTCTGGCTCAGGGAAGAGTACCATCGCTAACTTATTTACTCGTTTTTATGATGTAGATTCTGGTTCAATCGAGCTCGATGGTCATGATATTCGCGACTACGAACTGCGTAACCTGCGTGAGCACTTTGCATTGGTTTCGCAAAACGTACATCTATTCAATGATACGGTAGCCAACAACATCGCTTATGCGGCGGAAGAAGAGTACACCCGCGAGCAGATTGAACATGCGGCTAAACTTGCACATGCTACTGAGTTTATTGAAGGTATGGAGAATGGCTTTGATACCGTGATCGGTGAGAATGGTGCGAGCTTGTCAGGTGGCCAACGCCAACGACTCGCGATTGCTCGTGCATTACTAAGAGATGCGCCTGTTTTGATTCTTGATGAGGCAACCTCTGCTCTTGATACGGAGTCAGAGCGTGCTATTCAATCTGCGCTGGATGAGCTGCAAAAAGACAAAACAGTACTCGTGATTGCTCACCGTTTATCCACCATCGAACAAGCCGATGAGATTCTGGTTGTCGATGACGGCCATATCGTTGAACGCGGTGCCCACGCTGAACTTATCCAGCATGATGGTGCTTATGCTCAACTTCACCGCATCCAATTTGGTGAATAAGGATCGAATTCGCCGTGGTTGAAAAGATTTGGTTTGAAAACCACCCTCTGAAATATCTGCTCTGGCCGCTTTTGTGGCCATTGAGTCGACTGTTTCGCTACATTAGTAACAAGCGTCGTCAGTCATATCAGAGTGGGGAAAAGGCGTCTTATCGCGCGCCGTTGCCAGTGATTGTTGTTGGCAATATTACTGCCGGTGGTAATGGAAAAACACCGGTTGTTATTTGGTTAGTTGAGATGCTACAAGCTCAGGGTTACAAGCCGGGTGTTGTGTCACGAGGTTATGGAGCGAAAGCGCCAAATTACCCATTAGTATTGTCAAAGGGCACACCTGCAGCTCATTGTGGTGATGAGCCTCGATTGATCATGAAACGCACCGGTGCCCCCGTGGCTGTTGATCCGGTTAGAGCAAATGCGGTGAAAGCATTGTTAGACCATGGCGTTGACGTTATTGTGACGGATGATGGTCTTCAGCATTATGCTTTAGAGCGAGATGTGGAATTTGTCGTGATTGACGGTGCTCGCAGGTTTGGCAATGAGCAGCCAATACCTCTTGGTCCACTGCGAGAACCAGTTTCGCGATTAACCGAGGTTGATTTTATTATTAACAATGGTGGCCAAGCGCAACATGATGAGATGGCAATGTCTTTGGCCCCAAGCGAAGCGGTAAATCTAAAGACAGGAGAGAAAGCCTCCGTTGACCAATTAGCTGAGCTAATCGCATTTGCAGGGATTGGTCATCCACCACGTTTTTTCAAAACACTGGCAGACCTTGGTGCGGCAGTCGTTCATACTCAAGGCTTTGCCGACCATAAAGAATTTAACAAAGATGAGCTTTACGCCCTCGCACAGAAGGGGAAGAACATCATCATGACAGAAAAAGACGCTGTGAAATGCGAAAGTTATGCCCAAGAGAACTGGTGGTATCTGCCAGTATCTGCACAGTTTGACCAAGCATCACAACACAAAGTTATGCAAAAAATAGAAGAGGTTATGGAATACTATGGATCACCGTCTACTTGAAATCGTTGCTTGCCCAGTGTGCAAAGGTAAATTGACTTTTGACAAAGATAAGCAAGAACTGATTTGTAAACTTGATCGACTTGCGTACCCAATTAAAGAGGGTATTCCTGTGCTTCTTGAGCCTGAAGCGCGCGCAATCTCAATGGATGAAGGTAAATAATCATGTCGTTTACGGTCGTTATTCCAGCTCGTTATCAATCGAGCCGCTTACCGGGTAAGCCTCTCGCTGATATCGGTGGTAAGCCGATGATCCAGTGGGTCTATGAGCAATCACTTAAAGCAGGTGCAGATAAAGTTATCATTGCGACCGATGATGCACGTGTAGAAAAGGCTGCTAAAGCTTTTGGTGCCGATGTTTGCATGACATCACCTAAACATGAGTCTGGTACTGAGCGTCTGGCTGAGGTGATTGATGTCATGAAGATCCCTGACGATCATATTATCGTGAACGTACAGGGCGACGAGCCTCTGATTCCACCTAGTATTATCAATCAGGTGGCGAACAACTTAGCAGCGAGCCAAGCGCCAATGGCAACACTCGGTGTTGAAATCACAGAAGTGGATGAAGTTTTCAATCCAAATGCAGTGAAAGTTGTCACGGATAAAGATGGTTATGCGCTTTACTTTAGTCGTGCGACGATTCCATGGGATCGTGATGCCTACGCCAATAACGGCACTAGCGCTGAATCACCGCTGCTAAGACATATCGGAATCTACGCGTACCGTGCTGGTTTTATTAATACCTATATCAATTGGGAACCAAGCACGCTAGAACGTATTGAGTGCTTGGAGCAACTGCGAGTGCTTTGGTATGGTGAAAAGATTCACGTAGATATCGCGGCTGAAGCGCCAGCTCCGGGTGTTGATACTCCAGACGATTTGGAAGCGGTTAGAGCTATAATCGGTTGATGATTAGCCTTGATGCCATCTAAGTTGAATTTAATCTAAACCTCGCGTCGTAGCGGGGTTTTGTCTTTTTAGGTCATCGTAATTTGATTGGCGTTAATCGAGATCAAAGATAGTTCGTCAATAAAACCCCGTCGAGGATTAATGTGAGATTTACCTCGCTCCAAATCTAATTTTTCTCTATAATATGCCGCCTGTTAACGCAGTCGTGTTATGCGAGTGCGGAATATAACTTACGAAGAAACGTGGAGTAAAACATGCCTTCTCAAAGCCCAGTGATTACGGTTGATGGCCCAAGCGGTGCAGGTAAAGGTACCCTATGTATGTTGCTAGCGGAAAAGCTAGGCTTTCATCTACTAGATTCGGGTGCCATTTATCGCGTACTAGCTTTGGCAGCAATTCATCACGGTGTAGACACAGAGTCTGAAGATGCTTTAGTACCTCTAGCAACGCATTTAGACGTTCAGTTTATTGCTGAGGGTGAACTAGTAAAAGTGATTCTTGAAGGCGAAGATGTATCAGGCGAACTTCGTAAAGAAGAAACAGGAATGGCTGCGTCTAAAGTGGCGGCATTGCCACGAGTTCGTGAGGCTTTACTGCGTCGTCAACGCGCTTTTAGTGCTGCACCTGGCCTAGTTGCCGATGGTCGCGATATGGGTACCGTTGTTTTCCCGAATGCTGAAGCGAAAATTTTCCTTGATGCAAGTGCTGAAGAACGCGCGAATCGCCGTCTTAAACAGTTGCAAGGCAAAGGCTTAGATGTTAAATTTGTCGACCTTTTGAGCGAGATCCAAGAGCGAGACGACCGAGATCGTAATCGCCCAGTAGCGCCATTACGCCCTGCTGAGGATGCGCTTGTGCTTGATTCTACCTCAATGAATATTGAGCAGGTAGTTGAAAAAGCACTACACTATATTGAATCGAAACTGACTGGGTAAATTTTTACCGAGTCGGCAAGAACGTTGGTTGCAAGGATGATAACCGGCGAATTTATCAACCCCATGCGGTAGGATACCCATGGACGTTTAATTATTGAAGATTAAATAATGACTGAATCTTTTGCTCAACTCTTTGAAGAGTTTCTAAACGAAACAGAATTCCAACAAGGCAGCATCGTTAAAGGTACTGTAGTAGCTATCGAGAACGGTTTCGTTCTTGTTGACGCTGGTCTTAAGTCTGAATCTGCTATCCCTGCTGAACAGTTCAAGAACGCTGCTGGCGAACTTGAAGTTGAAGTTGGCGCTGAAGTAGACGTAGCTCTAGACGCTGTTGAAGACGGTTTCGGTGAGACTCAACTTTCTCGTGAGAAAGCTAAGCGTCACGAAGCTTGGATCGTTCTTGAGAAAGCTTGCGAAGAAGCTGAAACTGTTGTTGGTATCATCAACGGTAAAGTTAAAGGCGGTTTCACTGTTGAACTAAACGGTATCCGTGCTTTCCTTCCAGGTTCTCTAGTAGACGTACGTCCTATCCGTGACACTGCTCACCTAGAAAACAAAGAGCTAGAGTTCAAAGTAATCAAGCTAGACCAGAAGCGTAACAACGTTGTTGTTTCTCGTCGTGCTGTTATCGAATCTGAGAACAGCGTTGAGCGTGACGAACTTCTTGAAACTCTACAAGAAGGTACTGAAGTTAAAGGTATCGTTAAGAACCTTACTGACTACGGTGCATTCGTTGACCTTGGCGGTGTTGACGGTCTTCTACATATCACAGATATGGCTTGGAAGCGCGTTAAGCACCCATCAGAGATCGTTAACGTTGGTGACGAAATCCTAGTTAAAGTTCTTAAGTTCGACCGTGAGCGTACTCGCGTATCACTAGGTCTTAAGCAACTAGGCGAAGATCCATGGGTAGCAATCGCTAAGCGTTACCCAGAAGGTCACAAGCTTTCTGGTCGTGTTACTAACCTAACTGACTACGGCTGCTTCGTTGAAATCGAAGAAGGCGTTGAAGGTCTAGTACACGTTTCTGAAATGGATTGGACTAACAAGAACATCCACCCATCTAAAGTTGTTAATGTTGGCGACGAAGTTGAGGTTATGGTTCTTGATATCGACGAAGAACGTCGTCGTATCTCTCTAGGTCTGAAACAGTGTAAAGCTAACCCATGGCAGTCATTTGCAGAAATGCAAGCTAAGGGCGACAAAGTTACTGGTAAGATCAAGTCTATCACTGACTTTGGTATCTTCATCGGTCTTGAAGGCGGTATCGACGGTCTAGTACACCTATCTGACATTTCTTGGAATGTTGCTGGTGAAGAAGCTGTACGTGAGTACAAGAAAGGCGACGAAATCTCAGCAGTTGTTCTTGCAGTAGATGCAGAGCGTGAGCGTATTTCTCTTGGCGTTAAGCAAATGGAAAACGACCCGTTCAACGCATACGTTGCTGACAACAAGAAAGGTGTTCTTGTAAACGGTACTGTTACTGCAGTTGACGCGAAAGGCGCTACTATCGAGCTAATCGAAGGCGTTGAAGGTTACATCCGCGCTTCTGAAGTTTCTCGCGACCGCGTAGAAGATGCGTCTCTAATCCTAAGCGTTGGTGACAGCGTTGAAGCGAAGTTCACAGGTGTAGACCGTAAGAACCGCGTAATCAACCTATCTATCAAAGCTAAAGATGAAGCTGAAGAGCAAGAAGCAATGGCTTCACTGAACAAGTCTGACGAAGGCGCGTTCGGTAACGCAATGGCAGATGCATTCAAAGCTGCTAAAGGCGAATAATTTAATTTTTCGCTAAGAAAGGGACCTAAGGGTCCCTTTTTTTTTGCTTATTTTTCCGATAGGTCTATAATTTCTAAAAAGAAAACCAACGAGGGTAACTATGACTAAGTCTGAATTAATTGAAAGGCTATGCGCTGAGCAAACGCATCTTTCTGCAAAAGAAATTGAAGACGCTGTAAAAGACATTTTAGAGCATATGGCTTCAACATTAGAAAGTGGTGATCGAATCGAAATTCGTGGTTTTGGTAGCTTCTCGCTGCACTACCGTGAGCCTCGCGTTGGCCGTAATCCAAAAACCGGTGACAAAGTAGAGCTGGATGGTAAATACGTTCCTCACTTCAAACCAGGTAAAGAGCTACGCGAACGAGTAAATACAGGAATGTAGATTACTTATCGGAATTTTGAAAAGCGGCATACTACAATGTATGCCGCTTTTTTATGACCATAATATGGTGGTCTGATAAGTAATTTTCCTGCATAATCGTACTGCTAATTAACCAATGAGTGATGAATATGAAAATTATAAAAATAGTCGCTGTTATTGCACTTTTCCTAATTGCACTGGCTTTAGGCTCTCAAAACCAAACTATCGTGAACTTCAATTATCTGCTTGCTCAAGGTGACTTCCATCTATCAACTCTTCTTGGAGTGGTATTTGTTTCGGGGTTTGTCTTAGCATGGGTTGTGTTCGGTAGTATGCACATGAAATCTCAGCTACAAATCCATCGTTTAAAGAAAAAGTTAAACAAGCAATCTAAGCAAGTCGCTGTAGAACCAAAAGCTTGATAGCTGAGAAAGGCTAATACTGAATGTTAGAGTTACTGTTCTTACTTTTGCCCATCGCCGCCGCTTATGGCTGGTATATGGGTAATCGTAATGCTCAGCAAGAAAAACAAAAGCAATCCCATCAGATCTCACGTCAATACGTAACAGGTCTGAACCTTCTTTTGTCAGATCAGTCTGATAAAGCGGTTGATCACTTTATCGAACTGCTCCAAGTCGACAACGAGACGATTGATACTCACTTAGCTTTGGGTAATCTATTCCGTTCTCGTGGTGAAGTCGATCGCGCGATTCGTATTCACCAAAACCTAATTTCCCGCTCTGGTCTTACTATCGACCAAAAGAACCTCGCACTACAGCAACTCGCAAAAGACTACATGGTATCGGGCTTCCTAGACAGAGCAGAAAAAATCTTCGAGCAACTTGTTGAAGAGCCTGATCATAAAGAGAGCGCTCTGCAGCAGCTGGTTTCTATCTATCAACAAACCCGCGAATGGAACAAAGCCATTCAATATGGCAATGTGCTGATTAAGATCAGCAATAAGAAACTTAAGATGCGTGCTACCGTAGCTCATTTCTGGTGTGAGTTAGCGATGCAAGAGCAAGCTGAAGGCAATAAGTCAAAAGCTATGCAGCATTTTAAAAAGGCGTTGTCTGAAGACTCTAAGTGTGTGCGAGCGAGTATTGCTTTAGCGAAGCTTCATTTAGCTGATGAAGAGTATCAGAAGACGATTGAATACCTTGAGTCAGTGATCGATCAAGATATCGATTTCATCAGTGAAGTTCTGCCAACGTTGGCCGATTGCTACCACCATTTAGGTCAAGAGGCGCAGCTAGTCGAGTTCTTGAAAGTCTGTATTCAGAAAAAAGCTGGCGTATCGGCTGAGCTAATGTTGGCGCAACTTGTTGCGCAGCATGAAGACGTGGGCTCAGCACAAGAACTGCTAACCAAGCAACTTCTTAAAAACCCAACCATGAAAGGCTTCTATCGATTGATCGATTACCATATTGCCGAAGCAGAAGAGGGGAGAGCTAAGAACAGCTTGACCACATTGCAATCAATGGTTGGTGAACAGTTAAAAATGAAGCCTCACTACCGCTGTAGGAAGTGTGGTTTCTCTACCCACTCTATGTATTGGCATTGCCCTTCATGTAAGGGGTGGGGAACGATCAAGCCAATTCGTGGCCTTGATGGTGAATAGATTTATGGTCAATGTTAGACCAAATTGAAAAGTGCAGCTTTCGGGCTGCATTTTTATGAGTAAAATTTAAGACAATAAACTGCGTTAGGAGATGAAATGAACGATCAAAAAATCATTGTAGCACTGGATTACGACAACCAAGCTGATGCTTTGGCCTTTGTTGATAGAATCGATCCAGCATCTTGTCGCCTAAAGGTCGGTAAAGAGATGTTTACTCTATTTGGGCCAGAATTCGTTCGCGAATTACACAAGCGTGGTTTCTCGGTATTCCTAGATTTGAAATTCCACGATATCCCAAATACGTGTTCAAAAGCAGTACGTGCAGCCGCTGAAATGGGCGTTTGGATGGTGAACGTCCACGCTGGTGGCGGTGAGCGCATGATGGCGGCTTCACGTGAGATCCTTGAACCTTATGGTAAAGATCGTCCATTGCTTATTGGTGTTACGGTACTCACAAGTATGGAGCAATTAGATCTGGCGGGTATTGGCCTTGATATTGAACCTCAGAAGCAGGTAATGCGTCTAGCTAAACTAACGAAGAACGCAGGGTTAGATGGTGTGGTTTGTTCAGCGCAAGAAGCGTCTCTATTAAAAGGCGAGCTTGGCCAGGAATTTAAACTGGTGACACCAGGTATCCGTCCAGTGGGTGCAGAAGTCGGTGATCAAAAACGTATCATGACTCCGACCAAAGCCATCCAAGCGGGTTCTGACTACCTTGTTATTGGTCGTCCAATTACTCAGGCTTCAGATCCTGCTGCTGTTCTAGCAGAGATCAATGCTACGCTAGCTTAACTTTCTCTTATAGCGAGCGCGAAACCAATAAGAAGGCCAGCAAATAGCTGGCCTTCTTTGTTTGGAGTGGAGCGTGCTCTCTTTGCGGGTTATACTGGCGCACCACTATGGAATTTAAAATCACTGTCTTCTGATGTGATCAGGTCGGCTTCGACGCGTGCGAAATGAGCTACACGCTCGGAAATATCCTTACCTGCAATTTGTTCTGCGAGCTCAAGATAATCTTGGTAGTGACGAGCCTCTGAACGAAGAAGAGACACGTAGAACTTCTCCATATCTTCTTCTAGGAAAGGGGCAAGCTTGGCAAAGCGCTCACAAGAGCGTGCTTCAATAAACGCACCAATAATTAATTTGTCCACTAAAGCGTCTGGCTCATAGGTTTTCACATGCTTAATCAAGCCTTTTGCGTAGCGGCCGGCTTCGATAGGTTGGTATGTGACACCTTTCTTTTCCATTAGCTCCATCACTTGATAGAAGTGGTGAAGCTCTTCTTTGATCAGCAGTACCATTTTATCAATCAAGTCATCGCCATACACACAACCGTTTTTGGCCGTGATTTGCTTGGATGCATTGCTCTTACCACGTAGAGATTCCAGATCGCCTTTGCGACGGTAAGCGAACTCTTCATATGGCTTAATCCACTCGTTTAATTGCTGAGCGCTCTCTTTATCAACCGCGTATTTACGAATCAGAAATAGGGCACTTTGAGCCGCTTTTAGTTCACACAGCATGTGGTCACGCAAAATGATGTGAAGGTTTTCTGGTTTCTTTGCTTCGTCGATCCAGGTGTCGGGTGTTTCAGCTTTTAGGAAAGAGTGAATTGGCGCTAATAGTTCTTGGTACATGCTATGGCTTGAGTCGATTGGAAAAACGAGATATTACCATAGGAACTTTAAGGTTAGGAGGGGCTTATGGGTGTAAAAAAGGCCACCGTTTGGCAGCCTTAGTCATGTTGTTATATTTGCGAAAAATCAGGTGTTCGAAATTACCATTTCTTCTTCTGACCAAACAGAGCATCCATATCGTCTTCGCGCTCTTTTGACTCCATTTGTTGAAGCTCTTGCGCGTTGCGATCTTGGCGTTTCTGATCCAGGTCGTTGAGCATCTCTTGCAGCTTTTCACGAGCCTGATTTGAATAAGGATCGTTTTTCGTGGTCAGTGCATCGATACCCTTGCGCAGCAGCTGAATTGCCGTACCCGGTTGACCGCGAGCAATTGAGTCGTTGGCACGCTTGATTACGTTCTCGATGTTGATACGAATTTGAATGGTCTCTAGACGTGCATTTTCTGCAACGTAAGCCTGCGTTTCAAAACGGCCTTTATTGTGTTCGCTACGAATCGTGTCGCGAAGGCGCTTAACCAGCTTCAACATCATGATAGCTTGCTTATCGCTACTTGGGACACGGAAAGCCGTACTTTCACCGCCTTGATAATTCTCTTTCAACTGGGTTATCTGTTGCTTCACGCTCTCGATACGCTGAGCGAGTTGTTTGTTCTTTGGATCTAACTCATACATGTTTTCAAGAGAGTCTAGGATACGTGTGTTTAGACACACCAGCAGGTCTTGGCTGAACGGCATGTGATGCGCGTTACCAATCAGTTCTTCCGTTCCATCGATAATGGTCAAATAACGAGAAGATTCCTGTTTCTTCGCTGTTTCCACCTTAACTTTATACTGAAGCATGATGTTGTAGCCTAATACCAACACCAAAAGAATGGCTACTAAGGCAATAATTAAACCAATATTCATATAATTGCGTCTGCTTGTTGTGTTCTATCGCTAACTTCAGAGGATACACGATTCCATAAAGTATCTATACCCGTAAATCGCTTATCTGCACTTGTAAATTAAGATTTGTCATTATCTCTTGATCGCATCGCTGCGTAATCAAAAACTACAAACTATTTCTTGATAATGAGGGATGGATTACAAAGGAGTGGTGGTGGTTTCATATCTGGCTTTATAAAAATTCAATTTTCCTGTCATTTTGGGTGCTAAGGCGTTATAACTATTAATTATATTAGACAAGTTCAACTCGCTCACTTTTTAAATAAGTTAGCACAGAAATGAGTAAAGGATTACGAGGTTACCGATGAAGTTACAACAACTGAAGTACATTGTTGAAGTGGTCAATCACAACCTGAATGTGTCAGCCACGGCAGAGAGTCTCTATACCTCACAACCAGGTATCAGTAAGCAGGTTCGATTGCTTGAAGATGAGTTAGGCATTCAGATCTTTGAACGTAGCGGTAAACACCTGACTCAGGTGACGCAAGCGGGCGAAGACATTGTTCGTATCTCCCAAGAAATTCTTGCTCGTGTTGAGAGCATTAAAGCGGTAGCGGGCGAACATACACATCCAGAGATGGGTACATTGAATATTTCAACGACTCATACTCAGGCACGTTACGCGTTACCAGATGTGATCAAGGGCTTTACTGCCCGCTATCCAAAGGTTTCGCTTCACATGCACCAAGGTACACCAAGTCAGATGTCTGAAGCGGTGGCGAAGGGTACTGCGAACTTTGCTATTGCTACTGAAGCGCTGCACTTGTATCAAGACGCAATTATGTTGCCTTGTTATCACTGGAACCGCTCAATCGTCGTGACGAAAGATCATCCTCTAGCACAAAAGCAAAATGTGACGATTGAGGACTTGGCAGCATACTCTTTGGTGACGTATGTATTTGGCTTTACCGGACGTTCTGAACTTGATACGGCCTTTAATAAAGTTGGATTAACACCGCGTGTGGTGTTTACGGCAACAGATGCTGACGTGATTAAAACATACGTGCGAATGGGTATCGGGGTAGGTGTGATAGCAAGCATGGCGATCGACGCAGAGCAAGATACTGACCTGGTTGCGATTGATGCGAGTCACCTATTTGGTGCGAGTACGACCAGCATTGGCTTCCGCCGAGGCACCTTCTTGCGCTCTTACATGTTCGACTTCATGGAGCGCTTCGCACCGCACTTAACGCGACCAGTCGTTGAGCAGGCTATCTCTCTCAAATCCAATGAAGAGATAGAAGAGATGTTCAAAGACATCGAACTGCCCGTCAGATAGCACCTTTATCCTCAGGCTCACCTCTTTATGGTGAGCCTGATTTAGTTTGAAGGCCGTTAGATACTTTCTATTTTCCCTTGTACCACCTACAATCGCTCCCATTACAGGGGGAAGCATGCAATCCAAATTCCAAACTCTTGACTCATTTCTAAATCAGCACCAAGTTTATTGGCGATCTGAACCGTTTCATCTTTGCCAACAAGACGAACTCCCTTGGCGAGATCATAACGAAGCGCTATTTATTTGGTTGCAGGCACTCAATGAACAGCAAATTCAGGCGTATAAAGAGCAGCCTGAGTCTTTGGTGAATGAGTTAAACGCGTTTTTCCCTGACCTGAACAGCATTGTTGATGCGATTGAACTACCAACATTAAGTCGCAAAGGGTTAGATTTACCCAAAGGCACAGATACCGGGATTCCAGGACGCAAACTAGAACAAATCATGTCGATGAGTGAAGCGGTTTTGCATCACCACAGTGGCAGTGAATGGTTAGAGTGGTGTGCAGGCAAGGGCTTTCTTGGTCGAATCTTATCTCAACAGTCGCAGCAAAAAGTTACGAGCTTTGAATGGCAGCAATCTCTGTGTGATAGCGGTCAAGCGATCGCTAATGCGCAGATGTTACCTATGCACTTTGTACAAGGTGATGCTTTTTCAGCGGAATCTAATGCCGTCTTCAATCGTCATCAGCACGCTGTTGCGCTCCATGCGTGTGGCGATTTGCACGTGACGCTACTCAATAAAGCCGTGAGTCATGAACTACCCGCTGTGACAATATCTCCTTGCTGCTATCACTTAATTCAGTCTGAACAGTATCAACCTATGTCGCAAGCGGCGAAGTCTTCTAAGCTCAAGCTCTCTAAGTCTGATTTACGAATTCCATTGCAAGAGACGGTAACGGGTGGAGAGCGTGTTAAGAGACACCGTGAATTAGAGATGAGCTTCCGACTCGGCTTTAGCCAGCTCGTTAACCGTGAGCTTGGGCTGATGGAATACCAACCGGTTCCGAGTATCAAAAAATCTGAGCTGTCTGAAGGTTTTGAATCGTTCTGCTGGTGGGCAGCGGACAAAAAATCGCTGTTACTATCCGAACAAGTAGATTTTGATTTCTATGAAAGGCTAGGGGCGCAGCTATTTTGGAATATGGAACGCCTGAGTTTAGTTCAACAGGTGTTTAGACGACCACTAGAGATGTGGCTTGCTCTCGACCGAGCCTTGTATTTAGAGGAGCAAGGGTACCAAACCTCTATTGAACAATTCTGCGAACGGCACATAACGCCGCGTAATATTCTAATAAGAGGACGGAAACCAGACTAGTTTTGATCGCTAAGATGAGTGTTCCAGCTATAAGATATAAAAAAGCCAGCTTGATTGATTTCAAGCTGGCTTTTACATTTTTAGTCAGAAAAACTGTCTATTAATGTTCTTAGTTGAACATTGCGATAGCTTCTGCTGGGTCTACATATTCTAGGTCAAAGCTTTCCGCAACTTCTTTGCACGTTACTTTACCGTGGATAACGTTTAGACCTTCTAGGAAGCCTTCGTCAGATAGAAGTGCTTCACGGTAGCCTTTGTTCGCTAGCTTAACAATGTAAGGAAGTGTTGCATTGTTTAGTGCGAATGTTGATGTACGAGCAACAGCGCCTGGCATGTTTGCTACACAGTAGTGAACTACGTCGTCAACGATGTAAGTTGGGTCTGCGTGCGTTGTTGCGTGAGAAGTCTCGAAACAACCGCCTTGGTCGATTGCAACGTCAACAACAGCTGCGCCTGGCTTCATCTTAGCGATGTGCTCTTTTGTTACTAGCTTAGGAGCTGCAGCGCCTGGGATGAGTACTGCGCCGATAACTAGGTCAGCTTCTAGAACGTGCTTCTCGATTGCGTCTTCAGTAGAGTAAACCACTTTAGCGCGACCTTGGAACTCTTCGTCTAGACGGCGAAGTGTATCAACGTTACGGTCTAGGATTGTTACGTCTGCACGTAGGCCAACAGCCATACGAGCTGCGTTAGCACCTACTACGCCGCCGCCAACAACGACAACTTTCGCTGGCTCAACGCCTGGAACGCCGCCAAGTAGAAGGCCACGACCGCCGTGAGATTTTTCAAGAGTTTGTGCACCTGCTTGAATAGACATGCGGCCTGCAACTTCAGACATTGGCGCTAATAGTGGCAAGCGACCCATATTATCTGTTACAGTCTCATAGGCTACGCAGACAGCTTTGCTCTTGATAAGCTCTTCAGTTTGTGGAAAATCTGGTGCAAGGTGTAAATAAGTAAATAATATTTGCCCTTCACGAAGCATAGCTCGCTCGACAGCTTGAGGTTCTTTAACCTTTACAATCATCTCTGCTTTCGCGAATACGTCAGCAGCAGTAGGAAGAATGGATGCGCCTACAGCGATGTAATCATCGTCTGAAAAACCGATACCGTTACCGGCATTGGTTTCAACAAAAACTTGGTGACCATGTGAGATAAGTTCTCTCACGCTAGCTGGGATCATACCAACACGGTACTCGTGGTTCTTGATTTCCTTAGGTACGCCAATGATCATCCTGACTCCTCATTTTATTTTGGTTGTATAATCTATAGTAGTTGTATTAACTGTGTGTAGGGTAATTCTGTCGAATTAATATCTAGTATAGATACGTTGAGATAAAATTTGATACTGAATATTAAAAAGTTGTAGTATATTTTTTTGCAAGGAAGTAATAAGGTGGAATAAAAAATGGCAGACAACTATAAGAAGCCGTCCAAGGAACTAGACCGTATCGATCGCAACATTCTTAATGAGTTGCAAAAAGATGGTCGTATTTCGAACGTTGAACTATCAAAACGTGTGGGTCTTTCTCCGACTCCGTGTCTTGAGCGTGTTCGTCGTTTGGAGCGTCAAGGGTACATTACAGGGTATACAGCGCTGCTTAATCCTCAGTACCTAGATGCATCACTTTTGGTGTTTGTTGAAATCACATTGAACCGCGGTGCGCCAGATGTGTTTGAACAATTTAACACCGCCGTTCAAAAGCTAGACGACATCCAAGAGTGTCATTTAGTGTCGGGTGACTTTGACTACCTTCTAAAAACACGTGTATCGGATATGGGTGCTTACCGTAAACTTCTAGGTGATACGCTGCTGCGTCTGCCTGGCGTAAACGACACTCGTACTTACGTGGTAATGGAAGAAGTGAAACAAACCAACCAGCTGGTGATTAAAACTCGTTAATCATCAATGGTCGAACAGCAAGAAAGCGGAACTTAGTTTCCGCTTTCTTGCTTTCTGGAATTGGGTTTTTCCGTTTGATATGGTTAAATCAACAGTAGTTTTTATCAAACACATTTATAAAGCTGGTTTATGTTCAAAGAGAGCGGCAACAAAGTCGAAACAATCATTAAAACGAGTGAAGAGCCTCAGTCTTCTCGTTTGACGGGTACCCAACGTTTAAGAGAGTGCAGCCTTATTTTAGGTGTGCTGTTTTCTATTCTTCTTGCCGTCGCACTGCTGACCTTCAATCCAGCGGATCCGTCGTGGTCGCAAACGGCTTGGGGCGGTGACATTCAAAATGCGGGCGGTTACGTTGGGGCTTGGTTAGCGGATACGCTCTTTTTTGTATTCGGTTCTCTTGCTTACCCATTGCCGATTCTTGTTACCTTGGCTGCATGGGTCCTGTTTCGTAAACGTAATGAAGACGAAACCATCGACTTTATGCTTTGGGGTACGCGCTTACTGGGCCTCACTATTCTTCTATTAACCAGCTGTGGCCTTGCCGACATCAACTTCGATGATATCTGGTACTTCTCTTCGGGCGGCGTGATTGGTGATGTGATGACCAGTCTAGCACTACCTACGCTGAATGTTCTTGGGTCGACACTCGTTCTGCTGTTCCTATGGGGAGCAGGTTTTACACTATTAACGGGTATCTCATGGCTGAGTATTGTTGAATGGCTGGGTGATAGCGCGATTCGACTATTTACTGCGCTGGTAAATAAAGTGCGTGGTCAAGATCAAGAGATGCTCGAGCCAGAGCTGAGAGAGACGGAACAACATGATGCGCTAGAGCTTGAAGATCACAAGCCTGCCATTGAAAATGTTGAGGAACAGTACGACCCACTGACCAGCGATCCAAGTTTGCATTTCTCTGCAACCGCAGAACCCGATCAAGTAGAGCCAGTAGAATCGACTGAGCCTAAGCGTCATTACAATATTCATATGCCGACGGAAGTGCCAGAGGCTGCCGCGCAACCGGTTAAAACCAAAGCGCCTGATTCGAGCGCGCCAGCACATATCGCTCCAGTACAAGCCGAGCCTGCTCCACAGCCGATTCAAACGCCGAAACCAATTTATCAAGCGCCAGAAGAGCCATTAGAAGAGGGCGTTGAGCGTTCTAAACAGCTAAATGCGACGATTGAGCAACTTGAGCATGCAGCAATGGATGAAGATGACTTAGCGGAACAAACCCAAGCTGAAGCACATCACTCTCAAGCAGCATACCAAGAATATATGCAAGAACAGCCTGCTGAACCTGCACAATATCAGAATCACGAACCAGAGTTTTCAGCTGAGCCTGTTCACCAAGAACCTGTTTACCAAGAGCCGGTTCATCAGGAACCAGTTTCGCAAGCCACTGAACATCAGGAGCCGTCATTTACCTCTGATCCTGAACCAGAAGTGATTCCTGAGCCGATGTTTATCGAGCCAACGACTGCCGATGAACCGTTACACAGCAATCCAGCTCATGAAGAGTTTGAACCTGCATTTGCGCAAGATGCTCCTGTAGCAGACGAGACGCCTTGGGAAGAGCCAAGCGCACCGCAAGCGTCTGCAGAAGTGACTGAACCTCAGCCGCAGTCTGATAGCAATGAACAAGCGATCGATTTGCCGTGGGAAGAGGTGACAGAAGAAGAATCAGCGCACCCAGATCAAGATGTTGCAGCGTTCCAGAATATCGTTTCTGAAGCGCAAGCGAATATGGCAGCTGCGCAGAATCCGTTCTTGGTTCAAAAAGAGCCGAACTTGCCTAAGCCAACATCTCCTATGCCGACGCTGGAGCTGCTTTATCATCCGGAGAAGCGTGATAACTTTATCGACCGTGATGCACTAGAAGAGATTGCGCGTCTGGTGGAATCTAAACTGGCTGATTACAAGATCAAAGCAGAGGTTGTCGATATCTTCCCTGGGCCTGTGATCACTCGATTTGAGTTAGACCTAGCACCAGGTGTGAAAGTGAGCCGAATCTCTAGCCTTTCTATGGACTTGGCGCGTTCGCTGTCTGCAATGGCGGTGCGTGTTGTTGAAGTTATTCCGGGCAAGCCTTATGTGGGGCTAGAACTGCCGAACATGAGTCGTCAAACCGTATTCTTCTCAGATGTAGTGGGCAGCCAACAGTTTATCGAAGCCAAATCACCAACCACCGTTGTGATGGGACAAGACATTGCGGGTGAAGCTGTTATCGCTGATATCGCAAAAATGCCTCACGTGCTGGTGGCAGGTACTACTGGTTCTGGTAAATCGGTGGGTGTGAACGTGATGATCTTGAGTATGCTTTACAAAGCGACGCCAGAAGATCTGCGCTTCATTATGATTGACCCGAAAATGCTTGAGCTTTCTATCTACGAGGGTATCCCACATCTACTATCAGAAGTGGTTACCGATATGAAAGATGCATCAAACGCGCTGCGTTGGTGTGTTGGCGAGATGGAGCGACGTTACAAGCTAATGTCTGCGTTAGGTGTTCGTAACATCAAGGGCTACAACGATAAGCTGAAAATGGCGGCAGAAGCGGGACACCCAATTCATGATCCATTGTGGCAAGCTGGCGACAGCATGGATCCTGAGCCACCATTGTTAGAAAAACTGCCGTATATCGTTGTTGTTGTCGACGAGTTTGCAGACCTAATGATGGTTGTAGGTAAAAAAGTAGAAGAGCTGATTGCACGTCTGGCACAAAAAGCGCGTGCAGCGGGTATTCACTTGATTCTTGCTACGCAGCGCCCATCGGTTGATGTTATCACCGGTTTGATCAAAGCAAACATTCCGACTCGTGTGGCGTTTACTGTATCGACGAAAACTGACTCTCGTACTATCTTGGATCAAGGTGGCGCAGAATCACTACTGGGTATGGGTGACATGCTCTACTTGCCACCGGGCTCTAGCCATACGATTCGTGTTCATGGTGCGTTTGCGTCGGATGATGATGTACACGCGGTCGTAAATGACTGGAAAGCACGTGGTAAACCAAATTACATTGATGAAATCACCAATGGTGAACAGACCCCTGAAACCCTACTTCCGGGCGAAAAGATGGAAGGGGATGAAGACGTTGACCCACTGTTTGACCAAGTTGTTGAACACGTGGTGCAGTCACGTCGCGGTTCAGTATCGGGTGTTCAGAGACGATTTAAGATTGGTTATAACCGAGCCGCTCGTATTGTAGAGCAGCTAGAAGCGCAAGGTATTGTGAGTCCTCCGGGCCACAATGGTAACCGTGAAGTGTTAGCACCGGCTTCGCCAAAAGAGTAAACGCTTGATCGCGTTGATAGGAACTCAAACCTTAATGGTCGGTCATATGGGTTATGATCGATTTTAGTTGTAACAGGATTATTGATGAAAAAAGCATTCGCACTTCTATTTATGAGTTTTTCCGTTTTCGCTTCACCAAAGGAAGAACTGAGCAACCGATTAGCACTCAACGCTGGCTTTAGTGCTGATTTCAAACAGGTTGTCACAAGCCCAGATGGCGATGTCGTCATGGAAGGAGAGGGCACAGTAGAAATTGCCCGCCCAAGTCTGTTCCGCTGGGAAACAACATTCCCTGACGAAAACCTATTGGTCTCTGACGGCCAAAGCCTATGGTATTACAGCCCGTTCATTGAGCAGGTAAGCATTTACTGGCAAGAGCAAGCAACCGCGCAAACCCCGTTTGTATTGCTGACTCGTAACCAAGAAAGTGACTGGGACAACTACAATGTGACCCAATCGGGTAACCAGTTTACGCTTAAGCCGACAGCTGTTGATTCGAATCAAGGGGATTTCCAAATTCAGATCAATGACAAGGGTATTGTTCAAGGCTTTAATGTCATTGAACAAGACGGTCAAAAAGGCGAGTTCACCTTCAGCAATGTTGATTTGGGTAAGCCAAGCAGTGACCGTTTTACTTTCAGCGCTCCAGAAGGCGTTGAAGTTGATGACCAAAGAAACTAAGCCTTTGAGTCATTTATAACTAGTGAATCAAGAGATAGCCATTGAGTAACTACAGTTTAGACTTTTCGGGGGACGAAGATTTTCGTCCCCTTGCTGCTCGTATGAGACCAGAAACCGTCGAGCAGTACATTGGTCAGCAACATATTTTGGGCCCCGGAAAACCTCTGCGCCGAGCGCTTGAGGCTGGACACATTCACTCCATGATTTTGTGGGGACCTCCGGGTACCGGAAAAACCACCTTGGCTGAAGTTGCCGCGAATTATGCCAACGCCGAGGTTGAACGTGTATCGGCGGTCACTTCCGGAGTTAAGGATATTCGTGTTGCGATCGAGAAAGCGCGCGAAAATAAGCAAGCAGGTCGACGCACCATCTTGTTTGTGGATGAGGTTCATAGATTCAACAAGAGCCAACAAGACGCGTTTCTCCCGCATATCGAAGATGGCACCGTTACCTTTATTGGTGCAACCACAGAAAACCCATCTTTTGAGCTCAACAACGCACTGTTATCACGTGCCCGTGTTTATAAACTGACCTCGCTGAATACGGACGACATTGCTCTGGTGATTCGTCAAGCGATTGAAGATAAGCAGCGTGGTTTAGGTGATGTGAGTGCCCACTTTGCCGACAATGTATTGGACCGTTTAGCGGAGTTAGTCAACGGCGATGCGCGCATGTCACTCAATTATCTTGAACTGCTCTATGATATGGCGGAAGACGACGAGCAAGGCCGCAAGTCGATTACGCTTCAATTGCTAGCAGAAGTCGCTGGCGAGAAGGTAGCTCGCTTCGATAATAAAGGCGACATTTGGTACGATTTGATTTCAGCAGTACATAAGTCGATTCGTGGCTCTAACCCAGATGCTGCGTTGTATTGGTCAGCGCGCATGATTGCCGCAGGGTGTGATCCGCTTTATATCGTTAGGCGCTTGTTGGCGATTGCATCGGAAGATATTGGCAACGCCGACCCAAGAGCTATGCAAGTTGCGATTTCCGCTTGGGATTGCTTTACTCGTATTGGCCCTGCAGAAGGTGAACGCGCGATTGCACAAGCGGTTGTCTATTTGGCCTGCGCACCAAAGAGTAATGCTGTCTATACCGCTTGGAAGCAAGCTTTGACTGATGCGCATAATCTACCTGAGTATGAAGTCCCACATCATTTAAGAAATGCACCAACAACTTTGATGAAGGACATGGGCTACGGGCAAGAATACCGCTATGCTCACGACGAACCTGGGGCCTACGCGGCGGGGGAGAAGTATCTGCCACCAGAAATGGGTGAGCGACAATACTATTACCCAACAAAACGAGGCTTAGAGACCAAGATTGGCGAAAAGCTAGATTATCTGGCGGATTTGGACGCAAAAAGCCCACAAAAACGCTATGAAAACTAGCCTTTTTTGGATATCTTAACCTAGTCATAAAATTCAGATTAAATCGTTAAAAAATGATGAAATAATCATCATTTTTGGCGGTTTAGTGGTGTTTCAGTGGTCAAGCTACTGAATATTCAAATAACTAAAGCATAGGATTAGCAATGCTGGATTCTAAATTACTTCGAGCTGAGCTGGATGAAACAGCGGCAAAATTAGCACGTCGAGGCTTTGACCTTGATGTAGAGACAATTCGTGAACTTGAAGAAAAACGTAAGTCCCTTCAAATGAAAACTGAAGAACTGCAAGCGTTACGTAACTCTCGCTCGAAGTCCATTGGTCAAGCAAAAGCGAAAGGCGATCACGAAGAAGCTGAGCGCATCCTTGCAGAAGTGGGTAACCTAGGCTCAGAACTAGACGCAGCTAAAGTTGCACTAGCAGATCTTCAAGGTGAGCTTGAAGCGATCACAATGGCGATTCCAAACCTGCCAGACGAGTCAGTACCAGCAGGTAAAGACGAAGACGACAACGTAGAGATCTCTCGTTGGGGTGAGCCAAAGACTTACGATTTCGAAGTAAAAGATCACGTTGATCTTGGTGAGCTTTCTGGTGGTCTTGATTTCGCAAGTGCAGTTAAGATTTCTGGCTCTCGCTTCATCGTAATGAAGGGTAAATTTGCGCGTCTACACCGTGCAATCGCTCAATTCATGCTAGATCTTCACACTGATGAGCACGGCTACACAGAGATGTACGTACCGTACCTAGTGAACCACGACAGCCTATACGGCACAGGCCAGCTACCAAAATTCGGTGAAGACCTGTTCCACACTAGCCCGCTAACAGAGCAAGTAAGTGACGTCCCTCTTAAGAAGCTATCACTTATCCCAACAGCGGAAGTACCAGTAACAAACCTAGTGCGCGATACCATTACGGAAGAAGCAGAACTGCCACTTAAGATGACAGCTCACACGCCTTGTTTCCGTTCTGAGGCAGGTTCTTACGGTCGTGATACTCGTGGTCTTATCCGTATGCACCAGTTCGACAAAGTTGAACTTGTACAGATCACTAAGCCAGAAGACTCAATGGCTGCACTAGAAGAGCTAACAGGTCACGCTGAGAAAGTGCTACAACTTCTGGAGCTTCCTTACCGTAAAGTCGTTCTATGTACAGGTGACATGGGCTTCGGCGCTGCGAAAACTTACGACCTAGAAGTTTGGGTTCCAGCTCAAGAGACGTACCGTGAAATCTCTTCTTGTTCAAACATGTGGGACTTCCAAGCTCGTCGTATGCAAGCGCGTTTCCGTCGTAAAGGCGAGAAGAAACCTGAGCTTGTACACACACTAAACGGTTCTGGTCTTGCTGTAGGTCGTACAATGGTTGCGATTCTAGAGAACAACCAAGAAGCAGATGGCCGTATAGCTATCCCAACCGTACTTCAGAAGTACATGGGCGGCGTAACGCACATCGGTTAATGCTCTAATCGTCTGATTCGAAAACCCAGCCACGTGCTGGGTTTTTTATTGCCCGAACCTAGCCATTTTTACAAATAGGTAATAGTTATTTGCTTATGTCCTAGATTATATCCAATAGATTTTGTTCGTATAATGGTCGCCTACCGCGGTAGGAATTGATTTTCTCATAACGATATTGAGGAGGGCATATGGCTGTAGGGTGGGCTGGCGACGACAGTGTTAGTCAGCAAATTCAAGATACCATTTCCGATGAGATCTGTCGCGTGAGAGGTAACATCAAGACTGGAGAAAGTGCTCATTATTGCGATGAGTGTGGTGACGAGATCCCAGAGAAAAGACGACTAGCGATGCAAGGGGTACGCTTGTGTATTGAGTGTCAGTCGATGCTGGAACATACCTCTCACCAACACGCATTGTTCAATCGTAGAGCGAGTAAAGATAGCCAGTTGCGATGAATTGTTTGGAAAAACAACGAGTTAGCAGTTGATATGAACGGTTGTTTTGACGGACAACCGTTCATACTTTAATGCATGAGTGCATTGCTCGCTTATTGAAAACACTCTGGTCGTTGAAGTGCACTATCTATGGCGGAGACCAATTTCTCGATATGATGCGATTCACTGATAAATGGAGGCATCATATAAATCAGCTTTCCGAAAGGTCGGATCCATACCCCTTGTTCAACAAAGTGAGCTTGTATTGCTTCCATATCAACGGGCGTGTGAGTTTCCACTACACCAATTGCGCCCAACCAACGAACGTCTTTAACTAACTCATGTTGTTTAAGTTTTGGAAGCTGCTCTGAGAAAAGCGATTCGATTTGTTTGGTCTGTAACTGCCAATCACCTTGTTCGATTAATCCAAGACTTGCAGCACCAACGGCACACGCGAGTGGGTTACCCATGAAGGTAGGGCCGTGCATAAAGCATCCGGCTTCACCGTCACACACAGTATCAGCGACGTCTTTACTTGCTAGTGTTGCTGAGAGTGTCATGTATCCGCCAGTGAGTGCTTTGCCAACACAAAGAATGTCCGGGTGAATATCTGCATGCTCACAGGCAAACAGCTTGCCCGTGCGGCCAAACCCTGTGGCAATCTCGTCAAGAATCAACAGCACGTTGAATTCATCACACAGCGCTCTCACTTGCTTTAGAAACTCTGGATGATAGATACGCATGCCGCCAGCGCCCTGAACGATAGGCTCTAAGATCACCGCTGCGATCTCTTGATGATGCGTGCTGAGCTTTTCTCTGAAGCTATTAATGTCGTCCGGGTTCCACTCATCCCAGAAACCGGTCTTTGGTGAGTCCGCGAAGATATGCTCTGGTAGGAACCCTTTGTAAAGGCTATGCATGGAATTATCTGGATCAGTCACCGACATCGCAGCAAAAGTATCGCCATGATAGCCATCTCTCAGCGTTAAGAACTTAGATCTCGGTTGACCTTTTGCATGCCAGTACTGCAATGCCATCTTTAAACTGACTTCAACAGCGACTGAGCCCGAGTCAGCCAAAAATACATGTTCCAAATTGCTAGGAGCTAGGTTGAGCAGTTTCTTACACAGATCGATTGCAGGTTGGTGAGTAATTCCGCCGAACATCACGTGTGAAACCCTATCGATTTGGCTATGTGCCGCTTCATTTAATACCGGGTGATTGTATCCGTGGATGGTAGACCACCAAGAAGACATGCCATCAATCACTCGCTTTCCATCTTCCATTTCAAGGTAAACACCCTTAGCACCTACCACAGGGTAGCAGGTCAGAGGTGTGAGGGTAGAAGTGTAGGGATGCCAGATATGCTGGCGATCAAAGGCGAGATCCATAACGAGTTCCATGTGTAATTTGATTAAATAATAACCAGTTGTAAACTTTTGTTTTTATCAATGTGTTGACAGTCTAAAGCTTGTCGGTAGACTAGCCAAGCATAAATGCAAAATCTCAAAGTGGATTTGCGCAAATAAAATAATAGAAAAGGATCGACACGTGGAAGTTCGTCATAACTGGACAGTAGCTGAAGTTAAAGCTCTGCTTGAAAAACCGTTTATGGATTTGATGTTTGAAGCACAGCTTGTTCATAGACAGTACCAACTGCATAACCATGTACAAGTGAGTACACTCCTCTCTATTAAAACCGGTGCTTGTCCAGAAGACTGTAAATACTGCCCACAAAGTGCACACTACCGCACAGATGTTGATAAAGAGCGTTTGATGGAAGTTGAGCGCGTGCTCGATGCGGCTCAAAAAGCGAAAAATGCGGGCTCTACCCGTTTCTGTATGGGTGCGGCTTGGAAGAATCCAAAAGAGCGTGATATGCCTCATCTAACAGAGATGATCAAAGGGGTGAAGGGCATGGGACTAGAGACCTGTATGACGCTAGGTATGCTAACGCCTGAGCAAGCGGGTGAATTGGCTGATGCAGGTTTGGATTACTACAACCACAACCTTGATACCTCTCCTGAGTTCTACGGTAGCATCATTACGACTCGTACTTACCAAGACCGTCTAGATACTTTATCTCATGTTCGTGATGCAGGTATGAAGATCTGTTCTGGCGGTATCATCGGTATGGGTGAAAGCACTAATGACCGTGCTGGCTTACTTGTCGAGCTAGCTAACCTCCCTGTTCACCCTGAGAGTGTGCCAATCAACATGCTAGTAAAAGTGAAAGGTACGCCGATGGAAAACGTCGATGACGTTGAATCTTTCGACTTTATCAAGCTCATTGCTATTGCTCGTATCATGATGCCGAAATCGGCGGTTCGCCTGTCTGCAGGTCGTGAAAACATGAATGAACAGATGCAAGCAATGTGCTTTATGGCGGGTGCGAACTCAATCTTCTACGGTTGTAAGCTACTGACTACACCAAACCCAGATGAAGACACCGATATGCAGCTATTTAAGAAGCTTGGTATCAATAGCCAAGAAGTGGCGCAAAAGCCAGATGAAATCCAAGAAAACGAACTGTTAGATCAAGTGGTAGAGCGTGTCGCTGCTCGCCCAACGAAAGATGACATGTTCTACGATGCCAGCGTTTAACTCTCGTATTGAAAAAGCCCTTGCTGACCGCCGTGAGCAGGGGCTTAACCGCCAGCTAAACGTTCTTAAATCGGTAAGTCGTTCTGAAATTGAGTTCGACTCTAAGATTTACAGCAACTTCTCTAGTAACGACTATTTAGGTTTAGCCAATGAGCCAGAGTTGGTTTCAGCTTGGCAAGATGGGTTGAGCCAATATGGGGCTGGCAGTGGAGCATCGCCATTAGTCACAGGCTTTAGTACAGCACACCAAAACCTAGAGTCTCAGCTATGCGAATGGTTAGGCTATGAGCGCGCGATTCTTTTCAGTTCTGGGTTTAGTGCTAATCAAGCCTTGTTGTTTTCTCTGCTCGATAAGAGTGACACCCTCATTCAAGACCGTTTAAATCACGCCTCTTTAATGGAAGCGGGGGCATTGTCGCCGGCAACCATGAAGCGCTTTAAGCACAACGATTTAACTCATTTACACTCACTCCTTTCATCAGCACCCAACTCATTGGTGGTGACAGAGGGGGTGTTCAGCATGGATGGTGACCAAGCCCCTTTAGCCGATATTGCACAGCTGACCCAAAAGCATAATGCGTGGTTGGCGGTGGATGATGCTCATGGCATCGGTGTGTTAGGGGAGTTTGGCTCAGGAAGTTGTGCTGCGTCGGGTATTAAACCAGAACTGCTTGTTGTCACTTTCGGTAAGGCTTTCGGCTTGTCTGGGGCGGCGATTCTTTGCAGCAAATCGGTAGGGGAATACCTTACTCAATTTGCTCGTCACCACGTTTATTCTACGGCAACCCCTCCAGCTCAAGCTCATGCCTTGAGTGTGGCTTGTACCATGATACAAAACCAACAGTGGCGTAGAGATAAGTTGAGTGAACTACAAGCGCTCTATCATGAAGAAATGAAAGACTGGTCTGGTTATGTGGAAACACAAACGCCAATCAAGCCATTTCTTATTGGCGAGTCGCAGCATGCCGTTAGTATCGCTAACCGAATAAAACAGAGTGGAGTTTGGATGACAGCGATTCGTCCGCCAACAGTGCCGCAAGGTAGTGCTCGTCTTAGAATTACACTGACTGCTAACCACAGTGAAGAGCAAGTATTACATCTGACTCACTCGCTACAGCGCGCGTTAGCAACGCAACATGAGGTAGAGTAAATGTCACAGCAAGCCGTCGTAGATAATTACACTGTCCAAGATAAACAGGCGATAGCAGATGCCTTTGGAAAAGCTGCAAAAAATTATGACAAGCACGCTGAATTTCAGCGCGATGTAGGTCAGCGTCTTCTTGATAAGTTACCTACAGACCTATCTGGTTATCAGGTGTTGGATTTAGGGTGTGGGACGGGCTATTTTTCCAAGCTACTCGCAGAACGAGGAGCGACGGTTGTCTGCGCAGATTTGTCATTGGGTATGTTAGAGCAAGCCAAGCAGAGGTGCGGTAATACCGTTGTGGCATACCAGCAAGCAGATGCCGAAGCTCTCCCATTCAACGACAACCAATTTGATTTGGTTTTCTCTAGTTTGGCACTTCAGTGGTGTGATGATCTATCTATGCCATTGCGAGAAATGAAAAGAGTGACGCGCCAAGGCGGCTCAATCGCTTTCTCCACCTTGTTAGACGGTTCTCTGATTGAGCTAAAAAAGGCGTGGAGTAAAATTGACTCACATCAACACGTCAATCACTTTATTACCGCCAATCAGGTAAAAATTGCGTTAGCGCAATCTAGCTGTGTCCACCATCTACTAGACTTGCCCTCCATCACAGTATGGTACGATTCAGCGTTTGAATTGATGCGCGACCTTAAGGGGATTGGTGCCAACCACGTAAGTGGGCGCTCACAAGGTCTGACCAGCAGAAGAATGCTGCAGCTTGTTGAGCAAGAGTATCGAACATTTCAAAACCATCAAGGTTTCTTACCAGCAACATATCAAGTTTGTTTAGGGGTTATTCAATTATGATTGATGCATTATTTATTGCAGGTACGGATACCGAAGTGGGCAAAACCGTGGTTTCAAAAGCGATCTTACAAGCTTTTGCCGCACAAGAATTTTCAACGATTGGCTACAAGCCTGTCGCTGCGGGTTGTGAGCAGTACCCTGAAGGAGCGCGTAATAGCGACGCTCTTCATCTTCAAGAAGCTGCAACTCAAGACATCGATTACGATGATGTTAATCCATATGCATTGATGCTTCCTGCTTCTCCTCATATCGCAGCTAAGCGTGATGGCGTGGTGATTGATGAAGCGGTACTTTCTGAGAAGCTAGCGCAACATAAGCGGAACTCGGATTTTGTATTGGTAGAAGGTGCGGGTGGCTGGCGCGTACCAGTGTCTGACGATGAGTGTCTATCGGCTTGGGTTAAGAAAGAACAGCTTCCAGTGGTTCTAACGGTCGGTATTAAACTAGGCTGCCTAAGCCATGCTCTTCTAACTGCAGAAGCGATTCGTGCAGATGGCCTAAACCTTGTCGGTTGGGTAGCAAACCGAATCAATCCAGGTACTGAGCACTACGCAGACATTATTGCGATGCTTGAAGATAAGCTAGGTGCGCCGAAACTGGGTGAGATTCCTTACGTGCCGAAAGCGAAGTCGAAGAACATTGGTAAATACATTGATGTTCAGCCACTGATGGCTCTATAAGTCATTAGCTGAAGACCAAAAATAGAAAAGGGCTGCATAATTGCAGCCCTTTCTTTTTATCCGTCGACTTAAAACAGAGATTAATGGTCCTTTGTTAGCCCCATTAATGCCTGCTGAGTCTCTGAAATGTTATTTTGTGCAGCCTCTGGAGTCACGATACCGATCTGTTTTTTTGCTTCTTCTTCAGTGATACCTAAGTGACAGCATAGTAAATCAATAGCCATTTGAGTGTTAGTGCCTTCAACCATGATCCTTTCCTTTTGTGTCTCGGACTAGCCAATTAATCATCTAGGCACACTGTAAACGGATCAGTCGATGTTCTCTATAAGACTTAGGTCTAATACCAAATCTTAATTGGACACGGTCTCGTAATTAAATGTTGCAATTTAATGCTTAACCTTGTTTTCTAATTCTAAGACTATATGTATAAGTAAATAGAAGTGTTTGAGGTGGTGCGTTTGCCGTACACGCCTTAGCTATAATGATAAAGTTTTAATAAAACAGCTTTCATGCGGAGAAAAGTAATGAAGCGAGTAATGTTGTTCCTTGCAACCAACTTAGCGGTTGTATTGGTGCTAAGTGTTGTTCTTAATATTGTATACGCTGTCACGGGGATGCAACCAGGCAGCTTGTCTGGATTGCTCGTAATGGCTGCCGTGTTTGGTTTCGGTGGTTCTTTCATTTCTTTGATGATGTCAAAGGGAATGGCTTTGCGTTCTGTGGGCGGTATGGTTATTGAGAGCCCTCGCAATGAAACAGAGCATTGGTTGATGGAAACCGTAAGCCGCCAAGCTCAACAAGTCGGTATCGGCATGCCAACAGTCGCTATCTATGACTCACCAGATATCAACGCATTTGCGACAGGTGCGAAGCGCGACGACTCTCTAGTTGCGGTATCGAGCGGTCTGCTGCACAGCATGACTCGTGATGAAGCAGAAGCCGTATTGGCTCACGAAGTTAGCCACATCGCAAATGGCGATATGGTGACAATGACATTGATGCAAGGCGTAGTGAATACGTTCGTTATCTTCTTATCTCGCTTTATCGCGAACATCGTTGCTTCTAACGACAACGAAGAAGAGGGTGGCAGCAACATGATGGTTTACTTCGGTGTATCTATGGTGCTTGAGCTAATCTTCGGTTTCTTAGCGAGCTTCATCACAATGTGGTACAGCCGTCATCGTGAATTCCACGCTGATGCGGGTGCAGCGCGCCTAGTCGGTAAAGAGAAGATGATTGCGGCGCTTGAGCGTCTAAAAGTGAGTCACGAACCACAACTAGAAGGTTCAATGATGGCATTTGGTATCAACGGTAAGAAATCACTGAGTGAGCTACTGATGAGCCACCCACCGCTAGATAAGCGTATCGCGTCTCTGCGTAACATGTAATCTTAAATAGATTCACGATTGAAAGGCTTCCTTCGGGAGGCCTTTTTTATTGCCGAATCAATGGCTCTAATTATTGGTGAATATACGACTTTGACCTGCTTGGCTGGTGGTTGCTTTGCCTAGCGTTTGTATTGATTGAGCAATTCCGTTTGGGTTTGCCACTCAACATCGTTAGCAGCTACGAATAGATACAAAAAAGGCTTCCACAAGGGAAGCCTTCTCATATCATTGTATTCGAATCTCGAATCTCGAA
>NZ_JAHGAJ010000012.1 GCF_030248535.1 Vibrio sp. D404a
ATCGCTCACTATGGTGAAGCAATCAAACCAGCTCTTACTATCATCAAACCTAAAAACATACGTTTAATGAGTGACTTAGTTATTCGCCGAAACCAGTTGTTATCCATGCAAACCATGGAAAAGAACCGAATCCAGATACTTCCAGCTTCTCTTCATTCGACTATCAAACCAATGTTAACCACGATAAAAAATCAAATCACCAAGTTAGAAGAAAAGCTCGTTAAGCTCATTGAAGATAGTCCTGAATATCAGGCTAAAAACACCATATTGCAGAGCGTCCCAGGAATAGGAAACATTGCCGCTGCATCAATAATTAGCAACGTACCTGAACTTGGCTACATCACGAATAAACAAGCAGCATCACTGATAGGTGTCGCTCCAATCACACGTGAAAGTGGTCGCTACAAAGGTAAGCGTGTAATCCAAGGCGGTCGTTCGCAAGTGCGAACCGTTTTATACATGGCGATGATGTCAGCGATGCAATGTAACCCTATATTCAAAGCCACTTATGCTCGACTTCTAGCAGCAGGAAAGCCCAAGAAAGTCGCAATAATCGCGTGTGTAAGAAAGATGGTTGTGACCCTTAATTCTATGCTCAGAGATGGCGCCATGTGGGATGAAAATATAGCCAAAAACTAATCATTGACGCCATAGTCGTTTGTTAGGCTTTTTTCCGACGGTTCCGGTGACTTTTTAATGCACCGTCCAGCCAATTTTTCTGGTTAAGATTATTCACAAACCATTCAATGAAAGCCTCAGAGTACCTGTGACGCCCATCTAGCTCATAATGATAGTTAGAGCGCTTGGCTTTCTGAGTTTTGTTCTTCTTTACAACAGCTTGAAAAGAGTAACTTGTAATTTTAAAGAGTGTTTGTCGAAGGTTAATTTCTGCGATTGCTGTATTCTGATGGTATGGGTGGGTAACATCTGGATCTTTAGTTTCGCGGATGATAATTGCTTTTTCACCACCATCACTCAGTGATAAAGATAAGTCACTCTCTGAAGACTTTTTGGTTAACGCTAACTTGTAGTCTACAGAAATCGAAAATTCATCAGAGTCACATTCTCGTGCCATTTCTGTAAATTTGCCCAGAAAGCTTTTCACTTGAGTTGCGGTTAACTCACCATAAGTTTCTTTGATTACTGCGACTTCAGGTTCGCAGCCATCGACAATAAGACTCAACAAACCAACGCTTTGACCTGCTAATGGGCTATTGCCCATTAGCGCTTTATAGCGTTTTTGATAATTCAGTACTGTTGCTTGGAACAAACGAGATAATTGAGGCTGTAACTCTGGAATTAGCAGATGAATCGCATGGTCTCTAAGATCAATCAGCGTTTCCAAGTTTTTAGCCACATTGTCGGATGATTCGATTAGCTTACACATAGCTTCACGAATGCTAATGCTGAAATCACCCTCTTTAAAAATACTTGAAGCACCGTCTCTTTTAGCTAGTTCCGATTTAAGCATGAGTTCCCATGCATTTACCATCATAATGGTAAATGCTTCAACCCGATTCCCCAATGTTGGACGGTTATAAACTTCAAGCGCCAACGTAAAAGCATCATGACTTCTTTTTATTAGTTGATCCGAGAGAATTTCATCAGGTGATTTGGACTGTGTATTCAAACTCTGGGACATGAGCCTGAAAAACTCGTCATTAGAGAGTTTGTTAATACCGCTGCATTTCCATAGAGAACGACTCACTTTAACGATGTACTCGCCCTTGAGCTTTTCGTTAAAGTACTTGTTTACAGAGCTAACACTGTAACCGACTGACTCTGCTACTTCTTTAGCGGTAAACTCACTACCTTTTCCCTCAAGCTTTCGGAGTTCATCCAATAGCTGAAGAAGCATACCCTTTTTAACCATGTTGATTATTTCTCCAAAAGCCTAACAGTTCTTAGACAGAAAATTTCTGTACTTAAATCCAGAATAATTCTACCTAGTTTTTCATAGCCACTATCCTAAAGTAAATTATATCTAATAAACAGTAGGTTACTGTGTTGTCTTGTGAGGTTGAATCTCAAATATAGAATTATTCTGTATAGTATGACGAGTAGATAGAACACGCCTATTTTGGGGTGAAAACTTTGCTCTGAAGATGAACCTAACACCAATTATCAACGTAAGACTCTTCTTTTTATGCGGTATTGATGGATGATATTGAGCGAAGAGAGCGAGTCACGGATTATAGAAATGGCTTGGGAAGATCGGACTCCATTCGAAGCTATAAAGCTTCAGTTTGGCTTGAGTGAGCCTGACGTGATTCGGTTTATGCGAAAACGGTTAAAAACCGGGAGTTTTAAGCTCTGGCGGGCGAGGGTATCAGGGCGTAAGACTAAGCATACTAAGTTTCGCAGTTCTGACGTTTCGCGAGGTTATTGCCCGACGCAATATAAGCATCGCTAGACGAAAGGTTAAAAAGAAAAAGGCTGAAACTTATATTGGAAGTATAAGTTTCAGCCTTTTTGTAGCTGGATAAAGAGGCTTACCTTAACTAGTGCGTTAGCTAGTCTTGCGTTGCTTTATCCAGTACTGATTGAATCGCTTCGTCGAGCTCTGATTGCAGCTCTTTTGATAAGCGGCCAAACTCGTAAGAGAAGTTACGACCTTTGACTTTCTTACGTGCAAACATGCCTTTACTATTAAATTCAGCTAGTTGGGTAACTTCAGCTTTGTCGGTTACCTTTTTAGATTCCGCAATTTTCAGCTCTGATTTGATCAAAGAGAGTAGGGCTTCTTTGTTCTCGTCACTACAATGTTCAACCTGAACATTGACAGCCTTTTTACCCAATTTTTGGATAAACGCGGTTAAGCCTTTGCTGTCTTCTTGGTATGTCTTCATCACTTTTCCAAGCAGCGCATAATCCGTGTGTGATAGTGCATTTACTACTGGGAATAGGGCGATAATTCTCTGGTCGATGCTCGCTGCTTTCAGTGCTTTGCTCACTGCTGGGCGGCTAATACCAATCATCGCAGCAACGTCTTCTTGAGTGTAGTTGCCACTTTTCATGATGGTTTGGCATTGAAGGCCAATTTCGCGTTGGTTGTGCTCTTTTGCCGTTTGTAACTGTTTCGCTAGCGCCTTCGCATCAGAGGTCGAAATCTCATCTTGGGTGACAAGAATTCTGAACTCTTTTACACGTCCTTCTTGAAGTAAGAACCAAGCACGACGTCGAGAGCCATCAAGTACATCAATTTGGCCATCCACTTCACGGCCAACGGCTGGGTAGAACTGTTGGAACTCAAGCGAGTTTAGGTCTTCCAGTGATTCTTTAGTAAGCAGGCTTTGATCGCGACCATTTACATCGAATGTAACGTAGGTCTCGTCTTTTACTTGTTCAAATGACAACGTCACTTCATTGAAGGTTGCTGTTTGACCCGAAGCGAGTTTCCAAACCATCTGTTGGCCTACCGAGCCGATACCGAATTTTTCCTGCAGAAAGTCAGCCGCTTTTTGGCCTGACTTCTCCAGTTCTTTCGTTAGTTGGCTTGTCAGCGTTTCAACTGTCGCTTTTGCCGCTGACTGCTGAGCGGCAATAGAGCCGGGTGTATTTCCTAGAGGGCTACCGCCACGTTTCTTAGCCATTAACTATTCTCCTGTTCACGCCACACGTTCAGAATATCGCGAAGGATCTGGCTGGTGACTTCGTAGCTGTTTTGCTGTGCGCTTTGGAAGGTCGCTTTACTTTTTGGATACTCACTTTTCGACATATCAAAGACCGTCGAAAGAAGAGAAGATGCCTGACGAACCGCTTCGCTGTGTTTGAACTCCTTAGAGTACAGGTAAGGCGAAAATTGGTCGTATAGGTTGTTCATCAAGTCTGTGGTTGTTGAGCTATCACGATGATTTGTAAGTAAAATCTTCATGAAGTCGTAACCTTGATGGTTAGCATTTTCTAGCAGCGCCCAAACTTGTGGGATGTAGCTAAAGTATGAACAAGTTGCATCGATATCGTTTTCAGTAATAGATAGCGGGAACACCACACTGGTCGCTGCGTAATATGCGTTAAACGTCGCATAGCCAAGTGATGGTGGCGTATCGATGATGATGATATCGAACTCGTCCTGAACACTTTCAATAATGTCGTGCAGCAGTGAATATGGTGATGCAAGAGTTTGGCTAAATACACGCTCGTGGAACCAACCTTCCATAGCACGATCGCTTTGCGCTGCAGGCAGAATACGCAAGTTAGGGATGGTGGTTTCTAAGAATGCTTCTGAAACGGCTTGTTCAAATGTTTCACCTTCATCTAGATCAAAGGTGCGCATCATAAGATCGCCAACAGAAAGGTAACCTTCTTGTTCCGCTTCTGGAGCGTAGTACATAGAGAGGGTTGCTTGGCCGTCCATATCAATAAGGCCAACGCGATATTCTTGGTGGAATTCAGTCGCTAAACCAGAAGCAATGGTCGCTGCTGATACGGTTTTACCCACACCACCTTTTTGGTTTTGGATAACCATAACTTGCGCTTTTTGCTTTTCGCTGCGGATAAATTTCGCATCTTTGCGTAGATTTTCCGGCAGTAGGTCGCGCACTTTGTACATTTCTGAGATGTCGATGGACCACTGTGAGTCTTCATGACGGCGTGGATCGATGTCAGCAGAAGTCACGTAACGATCCAGTGTTTTCGCATCAATACCTAAGTAGGTTGATGCTTCTGCTCGTGTAAAGTTACGCAGTTCTTTGCGGTGGTTAGCTAGCAAGCGTTGATTACGACGCTGAATGTATGCGTCTGCACCGGTTTTTAGCTGTTGAAACGTAGTCGTGGTGTTTTGGGTATCCATTTCTGCCTCCATCTAGGGATAAGAAAGAGTATATACCTCAATTTTAAAGGTGGGTAGTAAAAAATGATGGAATTGTTTTTTATGGATGGTCGGTTGCGCGAGATGTGACCGATCTCGCGCAAATAATGAACGAATTAACCTATTTGAAGGGTTAATTCGTTCTACGGCTGATATTACATTGAGTAATTTAGGCCAACCCAGAAAGAACGTCCGATCTGATAATTGGATTCGCTGCCGTTAACTTCATCAAATAGGTTCTTGATTCGTAGATCAATTGACGCATTATGCTGCTTATACTTCAGGAAGCGATAAGTGGCATTGAGGTCGACAGTGGTTTTTGCTTTTTGCTCCTCGACATCATAGATGTCGTATCTGCTGCCGTCAGTGTCGGTGTAGTTATCTCGTGTGTCTGTGAGATATTCATACTTACCGCGGTAGTAAACGGTCGCGTTAGTCATTAGCACGTCATCAAACCACAGTGCTGACCATGAAGCTGATGCTCTGAATGGTGCGGCGTAGTTCTGACGAGCGTCATCTTCATACATATCAGCCATCGTCATGATCTGACCCTTGTAGTAAACAAGTTCAGTTTCATCTTCTGGATCGGCGGTGTAGTCGACTAATCCATTGTTCTTAGTTTCAGACCAAGTTACGTTGGCATTGAAGAAGTGTTTTTTATAATTACCTGACCATTCGATTGAGTAACCGTAGTAATCAGTCTCGCCGTCGTTGGTCATTTCGTAGTAATCATCACCATTGGCATCCGTTAGCTCATCACTTTTTGCAAACTGTGAGCGGTTCTGACGATAAACGGTTTTGAAGCGCGCATTACCATCTAAGAAAGTAGGGATGGTGATTGCTAACGTCAATTCGTCACTGTATGGCGTGTCTAGGTCTGAATCGCTGTAGTTATCAACACTTGGTTGACTTGAACACTCATACCAGTCTCCCGGTACGCCGCCCCAACCGCCATCACTGGTGTCTTTCATATCACGTTGATAACAGGTGTGAGCAGGTGTTTGCTCTTTGATCGCATAACCTATCATCTTGTTGGCATAGTAACGGTTTGCGCCCACAGTTAGGTATGTCTCTTCGATAAACTCCCAGCTTGCAGTTAAACGCGGTGCAAGGTTATGGTTTTCCATAAAGTCATCGTATGAGTAGCGCGTACCAGCTCTCATTTCTACGGGGCCAAATTGAGTAAGGTATTCTGCCCAAAGTGCGTGGCTGTACACACCGACATCAGCGTCAAAAGCGTCGTATTTAGTATGTTTCCAGTTGGCCATATCTGGCGTACAAGATTTGTCGTTAGGATCGCAGATAAAATCATCGGCAGCCGACTTTTTAATGCTGTAATAGTAGTACACATCTTCTGGTCGAGACTTGCCAGCATCTGTGTATTTTATCTCGCTACCGTAGTTCAACGTACCTTGGTCAAGCATTGTCGAGAACGAAGTTGTCCAGGCGTAATCGGTCTGCAACTGTTCTAAGTCGCCGATACCGCCATCGTTACAGTTTGATGTGGTGTTACACCAGTCTAAGAACTCGCCATCCATTTGGTACCGTTCGTTGTTTGACGTACGTGATGCATCATTATGTAAGACAGAAAGTTTGGTGTTCCAATCTGTTGATCCAGAAAAGCCTGTTGCACTCAGATAACCTTGGGTGCCTGAAGAGTTGCTGATGGTTAGGTCATTGCGTGCATTCGGTAAATCGCGCTCACTTTCGTAAGGACTATGGATGATCTGACCTTCGAAGGTGAGGTCGTCTCGATACTCGTAAACCCCTTTCAATAAGAAGTTTTCAGAAGTGTCACCATTGTTGCCGGTTGTACCACCGTATGCTTCATCTTGTGTATATTCGACTTCAGACGTACTTTTGCTGTAGGACGCGAGAACACTAAGCTTCTCTGTCAGTGGCAGATCAAAGCTGACGGTAGTTTGTTGTTTAGTGAATTCCGGTGGAGCAATAGTATCGTCATCAGGATCGATTTCTGTCGGCTCATGGTATTCCACCATGCTGTCGTTTTGGAAGCTGGTACTTAGGCTGAAGCCAAACTCTTTTTTAGGCTTGCGAAGCTCATAGTTCACAACACCGCCGACAAAGTCGCCATGCTCCGCCGAGATGTTGGAGTCCATGATCTCAACAGAGCCAATTAAATCGGGTGTTACATAAAGGCTTTGGCTTGTCTGACCGACGACATTATTCCAATCCAAATTATTCGTCGAACCATCATTGTTCGTTGGCTTAACGACATCATGAATGGACGTTGCCGATACGCCGTCGATCTGGATGTTATTGTCGTAGTAGTTACCACCTGAAATCGAGAAGTTTTGCGGGCGAATAGACTGGATGTTTTCTTGAGTAGCGTCATCCAAACTATTGTCCATCTGAACGTAAGGTGACGATTTCAGTAGATCGGTTGTATCAATACCACCCGATTTATTGTTCTGGACACTGGTTTCACTCATTACCGATGTACCTGAGTCAATCGGGTCATAGCTTTCATAAATAGCATCAGAATTTACAGCGCTGTCGTTACTGCTGTTTCCATCCGATATTTCAATATCCCCAAGATCAACTGGCTCATTAGCGTAGCTGACTGGGCTCCCTAAAGCTGACAAAATTGCCAGCGCAATAACATTTTTATTCATTTCGTCGATTCTTTTATTTTTATTTAAAGATTCAAAAAATGACTTTGTGCAAGTCATACCACTGCATGTGTCTGATACCGTTACCAGACCTAAAGTTAAATGATATTAATAATCATTCAGCTAAATAATCCCAGTTTACCACTTTAAAAGAATGGCTTTGACTGGGTTTTTGATCGATTAAGTAGCAGTTTTAGGTCGTTTAAATGACATTCTTGTTTTCAAAGCCATGATCTGGCTCTATTTACCCAGATGATGGCATGGCTACTTTCAATAAAATTCTTGGATGTGCGTCGCATAATATAGTAATCTTGGAATCGTTTTCAATGCTAATGAGAAAATTATTGATAATCATTATCAAATCAATTTCTCATTAGGTGTGCTTTTTTATTCACTATGTTATAGCGTTGTTATTATTATGTTTCTTAGTAGGTGCGTTTCTATTTGTATCATTGCATCGAGTTTGGTATTGGCCTGCACAGGTGCTTTTGCAAAAGAAATTCAATGGAGTTCAGACCTCAATCACGGCTATTTGGATAATGGCTTCCAGTATGTTTTTCATAACAGTCAAAATTCAAAAGACCCCTTTAATCTTCGTTTGATCGTCAACGCTGGTTCTGTTGATGATGAGCATCGCGGCATGGCTCATATTGTTGAGCACATGGTCTTTCGTTCGAACCGTGCGCACAGTATCGACATGCATCGTTTCTTCGACCAAGTAGGCTGGAAAACTGGCACTCAAATCAACGCGATGACCCGCCAAACTGAAACTCAGTACATGGTGAGAACTCGCCCCAATGACGCTCTAGATGTTTCGCAATCTGTCAAATTGCTGAGTGACTTAGCCTTTGGTGCAAAAATGAAAGATCAAGATTGGCAGCTTGAGCGTGGAGTCATACTTGAAGAGATGCGCAGAGGTGCTGGTGTTGCTGAACGAGTCAATACAGCCAAAAAGCAGGTCGTTCGAAATGGATCTCGCTATGTAGATCGTCCAACTATTGGCACTAAGAAAGCCATTCTAGATGTCGAGATTGAAGATATTCGCGCTTTCTACGATAGATATTACGTGCCGGGCAATATGACCTTGGTGGCGAGTGGTTATTTTGATGATCATAAGCTCACCGAAGCCATTGAGAATACCTTTGGAGCAGAAGACAGCGCGCCAGTACCAAATAGGGACTACGTAAAGCTTCCTCTTAAAGATGGGTTGGTGATTGGTAAGGTGCAGGATCCAAAAGGCACGACTTCTGCTGTCGTGTATGGTTTCAGAAGTGAGATGAAGCCAAGTATCACTGAGGCAGGTGCTTATCAAAGGCTGCAAAACTACTTTATTAGAAAGCTAATCAAACCCTCTGTTCGTGCCTCAAAATCTGAGTACGATGCGACGATTTCATCTGTTCATATCTCATTTAGTGAGCCGACTAATGATCGACTGATTGCGGCGATGGCAGCCAAAACAACGAATCACGCTTTAGGGCAACAAGTTGTACTGACTGAAATCGAGCGACTAAAGCAGAATGGAATCAATGAATCAGACCTGTTGGCTTTGAAGGAGAAGGCAAGAGCCTCCGTTCAGAGAAACCGACAAATCATTCCAAAGCGTGATTTTGCTAAATGGGAAGACAAACTCACATCTGCAGTGATGCAAGACAGTGTGGAGGAAGATTACGCAATCAAATCTGCTCGTACCCTCAAATGGATCGATGAACTTACGGTTGAAGGGCTTAATGAGCGACTCAACCAAATCCTTAGCGCCTCCGATCAGTTTATGTTCTATCAGATCCCAGGTGGAGAGCGCCGCACTTTGCCTACGGCAGAACAAATTGAGCAGCTATCAAAGAAAATCTCGTCGCAGCAATATACAGCCATACAAGCGCCAGCTAAAAAAGTTACGTCGACCAAACGTGCTCAGACCTCAAACAATGAGACTGAACTCGTGGAGCTTAAAGCACCGATCCTCGCTAAAGCGCATGTAATGAGCAAGCATAAGCACTTTTCCCCTGCAATCGTGCAATGGAAGCTTGCTAACGGAGACCAAGTTGTTTGGCTAGACCGAAAAACGCCTGATGGCGAGCTCTATATCAAAGCGTTATCTCACGCGGGTTACAACAGTGCTGCGTATCCGCCTTGGATGCTACAAGCGGCTCAACAGGTTTGGCAACAAACTGATTTAACGATGCTCTCGAATCAAACTCTGAAGCGATGGCAAGAAGAACAAAATGTAATGTGGAGCTGGGCTCAAACCGGGAGTCAGCTAGATCTGTCGGCAAAAGTGACACCTTCACGCCTCGAACCTTTAATGCTCTCTTATTGGATGACCCAAACGGGTTGGACACTGAATGCTGAACAGTTCGAGCAAGCGAAAGAAGCTATAGCCGAATCCGTTCACGATGTATCAGAACTGGCTATGGAGCGTGGGGTTTTGTGGGGGACACCTCAAGGTATTTCTCCTACGACAAAAGACGTTGAGTCGCTAACCCAAAAGGGTTTCTCATCAGCTGTTGAGATGCTGAACCAACAACCTGTTTCTTTGTTTATCGTTGGGCAGACCACTGAACAAGACATCGAAAAGTCGATACTGCCATATTTAGCTGCAGTGACGCGTAAATCAGATTTTGAAGGCCGAGAATCTGTATTGCCTACGGGATACCACACTCTGGAACAGGCAATCCACGATGAAGATAAATCGACAGTCACCATCAAAAGTGAAGCGGACATGATGTGGACACCAGAATCGAGTTTCTTGGTATCAACGCTGAATCCAATTGTACAAAAAGCACTGAAAAATAAGCTTCGTCATGAACTTGGTGGTGTGTATTCGATTCGATTTGAGATGACTTTGAATAAAGACAATAAAGTGCGCTTATCGACAGAGTTTACTACGGCACCAGAGAAAGTTGACTTGTTAGTGGCAGCTCATAATACGGTGCTAGAAAACCTATCTCAGCAACTGCCTTTGGAAAATTACCCTCGTATTCAAGGCGACATTCAATTCGCAGAATCATTGAGATTGTCGGATACAAATACTTGGCTGCGTCGTTTAGCTCTTAGCTACGAAAAGTATCAAGGCCCAGACTATTTGCAGTCAATGCACACTCTGGATCAGCAGGTGACCGAGCAGCGTTTGACCGAGATTGTTGCACAGATCATCCCTTTACCAAAACAAGCAATATTGATAGGCACGCCTGTGTCATCTGAAGGTATCTAATTTATGTTCCGTAGTTTTTTCTTTAATAAGCGCTGGTACGTTTGGTCTTGGCTAGGCAGCGTGATCATTCTGTTCGCAACTTGGTACAAAGTGCAGCTTGATGTCCAAGTGAATGAGTGGTTTGGTGATTTTTATAATGCCATTCAACAAGCGTTGACCAATCCGGGAACCGTACAAGCTAATGATATTTATGGCCATTTGTGGACCTTTCTAAGGATTTCGGCGATTTTTATCGCGGTGGCCATCTTACTTGAGTTCTTTATGCGTCACTATGTCTTTCGTTGGCGTACGGCGATGCATGGTTACTACATGAAGCATTGGGACAAGGTTCGACACATTGAAGGTGCATCTCAACGTGTGCAAGAAGACACGATGCGTTTTGCGAATATTGTTGAACGTTTAGGTGTGTCGTTTTTACGTTCGTTGATGACACTACTGGCATTTCAGCCGGTTCTTTGGGAACTAAGTAAACAAGTTAAGTCGGTGCCATTTTTTGGCGAAGTAGAACACGTATTGATCTATGTAGCAATTCTCTCTGCTTTGTTTGGCACTGTTCTGCTTGCGGTTGTTGGTGTGAAGTTACCGGGCTTGGAGTTCAATAACCAAAAGGCCGAAGCCGCGTTGCGTAAAGAGTTAGTGCTTGGTGAAGACGACCATACACGAGCTCAACCACAATCGATGAAAGAGCTGTTTCAACACGTGCGTACCAATTACGTCACTATGTATCGTCATTACCTCTATTTTGATTTGTTTAAAGTGAGCTACCTGCAGCTCTCTTCAATACTGCCATACATCATGTTAACGCCGACCATCATTGCTGGCCTTATTACCTTCGGCACCATGCAGCAGATTATCCGTGCCTTTAATAAGGTAGAGGGATCATTACATTACCTTGTGTTCAGTTGGTCCACCATTGTTGAGTTGATATCTGTTTATAAGCGACTTAAAGCCTTTGAGCAACATATCCAAGCAGCTGAGAAACAAGAGGTGAACTATGTTAATTGATTCTTGGACCATTGCGACCGGTGCGCCTTTAGTGTTGTGTTCGGCGATTGCACTTGCATTAGTGCTAGAACGCCTGTTTGTTGTTTTGAGAAAACAAGGACTTTCAAAAGGCGACAATCAAGCGATCTTTCAGGCATTACACAAGCATGAAATGAATAATGCTTTGGACATTTTGAAACACTCTGGTACTGGATATCAGTTTGTGATTGATGAACTCGTACATCATAAATCTAGTGCTAAAGAGGTTCGTGATGAGGCGATTAAAATCATGTTGGTTCGTTATTCTAATCGGCTAAAACGCAGATTATCCGGCTTGATGACGATTGCTTCGCTTGCGCCAATGCTTGGGTTGCTGGGAACCATTATTGGTTTGATGCGTTCATTTCGCGACATCGGTCTGAGTGATGGCCCTGTCAACCCATCAATTGTTGCTGATGGTCTTTGGCAAGCTCTTTCAACAACAGCTGCAGGGATGGTTATCGCTGTGGTGTGCGTACTTTGCCATGCCTTAATTAAGTCGAGAATTCGCATTCATTTGGCGGAAGCTGCAGATGTGCTTAATCACTTTTCTCACTGTATTCAGTTGGAAGAGAGCGAACATGATTGACTTAGAAGATGAAGAGGTATCAAGCTCACTGCAAGATGCCATGACGCCAATGATAGACGTCATTTTTGTCATCATCGCGTTCATGATGTTGATGATCAACGTGCCTCTGTTAACCATGGAAGTGGAACTTCCGAAAGCCGTTGAAAAGCCAACGGTAGCGAACGTGCAAAAAAATGTGGTTTCAATTGGTGTGGTTGATGGGGACGATGCTTGGTTAGTCAACGATGCTCGCGTGTTTTCAATAGATTCGCTCAAGGAAAGGCTAATTGAACAGAAATTAATGTATCCAGACCAACTGAGCGTAGTGATTCACAGTGACAAACAAGTCCCGATGGAAAGGGTCGTTGCGTTATTTGGAGCATTGCAGGAGCTAGAGTTGAACGTTTCGCATCTAGCTTTACAGCAGTAAGGGCAAAGCATGAAAGTAAGATGCTCGGCCTTTACTGGCTTTATATTGCTGTCACTGGTGATTCACTGCATAGCTGCGGCTTGGCTCTATTTCTCTCCCAAGGAAGATACTGTCATCGCAAAAAGCACAGACATGTTGAGAATTAGCGTTGGTTTGCAGGCAGCAATGATGGGGGCGACGGTCGTGACTCCGGCGAGTGTTGCCACCCAAAAACTAGACATGGTTGAAGACGTTGTCGAGCCTCCTCCAGAGCCAGA
>NZ_JAHGAJ010000013.1 GCF_030248535.1 Vibrio sp. D404a
ATTCGAGATTCGAGAAGAATTGTTGAGGGTTGGCGTTTTGCGTCAATCCTTTTTTATTACTGGTGAATTAGTGCTTGCTGAAAGAGATTTCCTACTCCTTCCTTCGTCAGTCTAGGGGAATGACAGTTATACGCAGGCTTGTTCTCCAATCGTCATTGAAAAACTAGATTTCTGATGTCGCTGTCAGGATGACGGCCACTGTTGCCCGCGGCGATCTCCTTTAGTTTTCTACACTAACTCCATACCTCAAACCTATCCGTCCCCCCAAGAGCGAGGAACGAGCGAGTTGGGGATCTCTTGCTTGCGAAACTCTAAATAACACACACAAAAAAGCGGAGCCAAATGGCTCCGCTTTTATCGATAGAATGCAAAAAGAATTACTTCTTAGCAAGCTTCTCTTTAATACGAGCAGACTTACCAGAACGCTCACGTAGGTAGTACAGCTTGGCACGACGTACTGCACCGCGGCGTTTAACTTCAATGCTATCAACCATTGGAGAGTGAGTTTGGAACGTACGCTCAACACCTTCACCGTTCGAGATCTTACGAACTGTGAATGCAGAGTGAAGACCACGGTTACGAATAGCGATTACAACGCCTTCGAAAGCCTGTAGACGCTCACGGTCACCTTCTTTTACCTTAACCTGAACTACAACAGTGTCACCTGGTGCGAATTTAGGAAGGTCTGATTTTAGTTGCTCTTCTTCAAGAGCTTTAATGATGTTGCTCATTTGTATAAATTCCTAGAATAAACTGATACTAAATTTAATAGGTTACTGCTTGCTTTTCGTTAAGAGCGTTGCTCTTTAATGAATTCAGCCAGTAATTGTTCCTGTTCGTCAGTCAGAGCTAGGTTTTCCAGGAGTTCTGGTCTTCTTAGCCAAGTACGGCCTAGCGATTGCTTTAATCGCCAGCGACGAATGTCCTTATGGTTTCCAGACTTGAGTACCGAAGGCACTTCTTTGTCGTCTAGCACCTCAGGGCGCGTATAGTGAGGGCAATCTAGCAAACCATTTGCAAAAGAATCCTCTTCTGCTGACGCGAAATCACCTAGGACTCCCGGAATAAACCGTGAGACCGAGTCAATTAACGTCATGGCTGGCAGTTCGCCACCCGTCATCACAAAATCACCAATCGACCATTCTTCGTCGACTTCTGATTGAATGATGCGCTCATCTACCCCTTCATAGCGGCCACAGATAAGAAGTAAATTCTCATTTGTTGCCAGCTCTTCAACACCTTTCTGGTCGAGCTTGCGACCTTGAGGTGAAAGATAGATAACTTTCGTCTTCCCCGGTGATGCTTGCTTGGCAGTATGAATAGCGTCGCGCAAAGGCTGAACCATCATTAACATGCCAGGACCACCACCGTAAGGTCTGTCATCAACAGTGCGATGTTTATCGTGAGTGAAATCTCGAGGATTCCATGTCTCAATCGATAAAAGACCTTTTTTAACCGCTTGACCTGTTACTCCAAAATCAGTAACAGAACGGAACATTTCAGGAAAAAGGCTAATTACGCCAACCCACATGTGTTCTCTCGCTCTGTAATTTTGGAATTAGAATCCAGGATCCCAGTCAACTTCGATCCGTTGAGCTTCGCGATCAACTTTTTTGATCACTTGCTCTTCAAGGTACGGGATTAACCGTTCCTTTTGGCCAAAAGCATCTTTAAGATTTGCTTTCACCACTAGAACATCGTTTGAGCCAGTTTCTAATAGGTCAGTGACCTCACCAAGGGAATAGCCCTTAGTGGTAACAACTTGCATACCAAACAATTCACGCCAGTAGAATTCATCTTCTGACAATTCAGGTAGTGATGCCGGGTCTACAGCGATTTCAAAGTTAGTCAGAGTATGAGCTTCTTCACGAACCTCAAGCCCTTCAAGCTTACACACCATACCTTTGTTATGGCGCTTCCAGCTTTCAACATTGAACTCAACCCACTTACCCTTTTGGTTAATGTACCAAGGGGTGTAATCGAATATGCTTTCAGCATTGTCTGTGTAGGAAAAAACTTTCAGCCAGCCGCGAATGCCATAGGTAGCACCAAACTTGCCCATAACAATTTTTTCGTCTTGCTTGCTCATCGTTTCTTTATCCTTCATCGACATAAGCTATGTCTTCTACTTTAAAGTAAAATTAAGCCGCTTTTTGAGCGTCTTTAACTAGCTTAGCTACGCGGTCAGATAGAGATGCGCCTTGACCAACCCAGTGGTTAACGCGATCTAGGTCTAGACGTAGACCTTCTTCTTGACCTTGAGCAGTAGGGTTAAAGAAACCTACTTTCTCGATGAAACGGCCAGTTGCTGCATTGCGGCTGTCCGCTACTACGATTTGATAGAATGGACGCTTCTTAGCGCCGTGACGTGCCAAACGAATGGTTACCATGTCGTCCTCTTTGCTTTCTTAATAAATAAATTAACCCCAGAAGCTACTTATCAATAAATAACTTGGGGTCTCGTGCCAAATTAAAGCCCCGGAATTTTACTCTTATTCCGGGGCAATGCAAGGGGTTTAGCTATTTTTTCGCCAACAGAGTCTCTGTACACTTTCTGTGACAGAGCTAACACTCTGAAAAGTAACGCAGCGAGCATTTCACTGACTACGCAAACTTAGGTGGTGATAGCTCAAACTTAATAGGAAGAAGGACTTAGCGGCCGAATGGGTTAAAACCGCCACCCATGCCGCCACCGCCCATGCCACCCATCATACCTTGCATGTTACGCATCATGCCTTTCATGCCACCTTTCTGCATTTTCTTCATCATCTTCTGCATCTGGGTGAACTGCTTAAGCAGACGGTTAACATCTTGTACCTGAGTACCAGAACCTGCCGCAATACGTTTCTTGCGTGAGCCTTTAATAAGCTCAGGGCGCTGACGCTCTTTCATGGTCATAGAGTTGATGATCGCTTCCATTTGCTTGAACATCTTGTCATCAACTTTATCTTTTACGTTGTCTGGTAGCTGAGACATGCCTGGAAGCTTATCCATCATGCCCATCATGCCGCCCATGTTTTGCATTTGACCTAGCTGCTCGCGGAAGTCTTCAAGGTCGAAACCTTTCTTCTCTTTGAATTTCTTAGCCAGCTTCTCTGCTTTATCTTGGTCTACGTTCTTCTGTAGGTCTTCGATAAGAGACAGAACGTCACCCATACCTAGGATACGAGAAGCAACACGATCTGGGTGGAACGGTTCTAGCGCGTCGGTTTTCTCGCCCACACCCAAGAACTTGATTGGCTTACCTGTGATATGACGTACAGAAAGCGCCGCACCACCACGTGCATCACCATCAACCTTAGTTAGGATCACACCAGTTAGCGGTAGTGCATCACCAAAGGCTTTCGCTGTATTCGCCGCATCTTGACCTGTCATTGCATCAACAACAAACAGCGTCTCAACTGGGTTAATCGCCGTATGTAGCTCTTTGATCTCGCCCATCATCTCTTCGTCGATCGCTAAGCGACCGGCAGTATCGACAAGCAGCACGTCGTAGAATTTCTTCTTCGCATGGTCAATCGCTGCATTAGCAATATCGATAGGCTTTTGGTCTGCTGAAGATGGGAAGAAGTCCACACCAACATCTGCAGCCAATGTTTCAAGTTGTTTGATCGCCGCAGGACGGTAAACGTCGGCAGACACAACCATTACTTTCTTTTTGTCACGCTCAGTTAGGAGCTTAGATAGCTTACCTACCGATGTGGTTTTACCCGCACCTTGTAGACCTGCCATCAAGATCACTGCTGGCGGCTGCGCAGCTAGGTTAAGAGCCTCATTAGACTCACCCATTACTGCTTCAAGCTCAGCCTGAACGATCTTAATAAATTCTTGGCCAGGAGTTAGAGATTTAGAAACCTCAACACCCACCGCACCTTCTTTAACGCGCTTTACGAAATCACGGACAACCGGCAGTGCAACGTCGGCTTCCAGTAGCGCCATACGTACTTCACGTAGCGTATCCTTGATGTTGTCTTCGGTCAGACGACCTTTACCGCTGATATTCTTCAGCGTTTTGGATAGACGATCCGTTAAGTTATCAAACATAGTTTTCTCTTCGCTCAATCCTGCGACTATTACCGTGAGTATACATTAGCGTGGAATAGAGTCATACCCGTTGTCTGCGGTTAATAATAGCGGTGTGTGATATAGGGCGCTGTTCACCAATAAATGAGTGAGGTTCGCCATAGCCCCAAAGGGCGATGCAGGGTATAATTCGTGAATTAGTAATCATTTAAATGGATACCATGGACAGTCTAATTGCGATCGCAGCAGCCTTTCTATACATAATGGCTATATCCACGATCATCCCAGGTCTTGTACATCAAACAGGAATCCGTGCCAAAACGGTACTGGTGAGCGCGTTCCTTGCTATCGCTTTTCACGCTTGGCTACTGGGTGACTTGATCTTTAATGCTGGCGGTCAAAATCTCAGTATTCTCAACGTGGCCTCTCTAATCAGCTTTATCATCTCTCTTGTGATGAGCGGTGCGATGCTTAAAAGTCGCCTATGGTTCATTCTACCTGTCGTGTATAGCTTCGCTGCTCTTAATCTGTTAGCCGCAGCTTTTCTCCCAAGCACCTTTATTAAGCACTTAGAGAATGACCCTAAACTGCTGATCCATATCTCGTTGGCATTGTTTTCCTACGCAACTCTCACCATCGGTGCTCTGTACGCAATGCAACTGGCATGGCTCGATTACAAGCTAAAGAAGAAAAAGGCACTGGTGATCAACCCGAACCTGCCGCCACTGATGATGGTAGAGCGTCAACTATTTAAGATTATTCTCATCGGTAACGGCTTGCTTACCGGTACCCTATTAACGGGTTTCATTTTTGTTCAAGACATGTTCGCTCAGGGCAAAGCCCACAAAGCGGTACTCTCTTTTATCGCCTGGGTGATCTACTCCATTCTGCTATGGGGTCACTACCAAAAAGGTTGGCGCGGACAAAAAGTCACTTGGTTTGCGCTTGCGGGTGCAACCTTATTAACACTCGCCTACTTCGGTAGTCGCTTTGTTCAAGAAATCATTCTGAATTAATTGTTCATTATTAAAGGCAAGGTGCACACCTTGCCTTTAATGTATGACATACTTTATATTCAGTTGACATCTCGATCTGCATCGGTCATAAATTAATCAAGATACAAATTTAGGAAAGTAATAGTTTTGGACGACATATCAACGGGTATCTTATTTGCGCTACTCGCGTGTCTCATTGTAATTTCTGGTTATTTCTCTGGTTCCGAAACGGGCATGATGTCCCTGAACCGCTACCGTTTGAAACACCTATCCCAATCGGGTCATAAGGGTGCGCGTCGTGTAGAAAAACTCTTAAGCCGACCTGACCGCCTTATCGGTCTTATCCTTATCGGTAACAACCTCGTTAATATTCTCGCTTCAGCCATCGCTACTATCTTAGGTATGCGTATTTATGGCGACCTTGGTGTGGCAATCGCAACCGGTGCCTTAACCTTAGTGGTTCTGGTGTTTGCTGAAGTAACCCCAAAGACCATCGCCTCTCTTTACCCTGAGCGCGTCTCTTACGCCAGCAGTATTGTACTAACGATACTAATGAAGGTGCTTTCGCCACTTGTAATGTTGGTTAACTTCATCACTAACGGTTTTATCCGCATCATCGGCGTAAAAGCGGATCACGATGCTACAGACCACCTCAGCTCTGAAGAATTAAGAACGGTGGTGAATGAAGCAGGTACTCTGATTCCACAGCGCCACCAAGATATGTTGGTGTCTATTCTCGATTTAGAGCACGTCACGGTGAATGACATCATGGTGCCACGCAACGAGATCACGGGCATCGACATCAATGATGACTGGAAGTCGATCGTTCGACAACTGACCCACTCCCCTCATGGCCGTATCGTGTTGTACCGCGATCAAATCGATGAAGTAGTGGGTATGTTGAGATTGCGAGAAGCGTACCGCTTGATGCTAGAAAAAAATGAATTCAACAAAGAGACACTGCTGCGCGCGGCTGATGAGGTGTACTTTATTCCTGAAGCAACACCACTCAATATTCAGCTTCTAAAGTTCCAACGCAATAAGCAACGTATCGGTTTGATTGTTGATGAGTATGGCGATATCAATGGCCTGGTAACACTAGAAGATATCTTGGAAGAGATTGTTGGTGAATTCACAACCTCGATCGCACCGAGCCTGTCGGAAGAGATCACACCGCAAAGCGACGGTAGCTTCCTGATTGAAGGCAGCGCTAATATTCGAGACATCAACAAAGGGCTTCAGTGGAGTTTGCCGACCGATGGTCCAAGAACGCTCAACGGTTTAATCCTAGAGCACCTAGAAGACATTCCAGAAAGCCACCTAAGTGTTCAAGTTGCACGTCACCCAATGGAGATTGTGGAGCTAGAAGAGAACAGAATTAAACTGGTTCGCGTTTTCCCTCAAATACTGCAAGAGACCACCAGCTTTAATACATAGTGTCACTCGACAGACACAATGTAGCAGACAAACAAAAAGCCCTGTTCAACTTTACCCTTATGGGGTCAGTTCAGAACAGGGCTTTTTTAATTCACGAACGATGAAATGAACTTAGTCTACCTTCAGCTCTTTAAGCATAGATTCTGGTAGCGCCAGCTCATCATTCTTATTCACTGAGATGCCCGCATCTAGAATAGCCTTAGCAATCTCTTTTGCTTCTTCTAGAGAGTGCATCGCTGCTGTGCCACACTGGTATTCATTCAGCTCAGGAATCTTGTTTTGGCTCTCAACTTTCAGCACGTCGGCCATTGCCGCTAACCAAGCGTCAGCAACTTGCTGCTCTGATGGTGTACCAATCAGGCTCATGTAGAAACCAGTACGACAGCCCATTGGTGAGATATCGATGATTTCAACTTGCTCGCCATTTAGGTGCGCACGCATAAAGCCAGCGTAAAGGTGCTCAAGAGTGTGAATTCCTTTCTCTGACAGGATATCTTTATTCGGTGCAGTAAAACGTAAATCGAATACTGTGATGGTATCTCCCTTAGGAGTCTGCATGGTTTTCGCCACACGTACCGCAGGTGCATTCATGCGTGTGTGATCCACAGTAAAACTATCTAATAAAGGCATTCTTCTTCTCCATGACGGTCGGTTTAGAAAAACCAACTCCGGTTGTCTTCCAGTTCTTGGCGGCACTGCTTCAGTTGCCAACCATAATCTTTCGCTTGCTGCTCAACTTTACGAGCCACCTTAATAAGTGATGGCTTGCTGTTATAGGTTTTACGTTTGTAGCCACCACGACCCTCGTGATAAGCCAAATACTGATTGTATGGGTCCCATAGCGAGATGCCAAGTTGACGACGCGTTTCATGAGTATACCAACCAATGAACATCATTGAGTCGTCAAAATTCGTTCGAGAGCCACCATGTCCTGTCGCTTTCTGAAAGTCTTGCCAAGCAGGGTCTTGCGCCTGAGCATAACCATAAGCGCTGCTGACATGTCCCCATGGGATAAAGCCTAGCAGGTAATCTTTCGGTGGGCGGGCATCGTGACGAAAGCTACTCTCTTGTTTCACAAACGCCATCGCTACATTAATTGGCGTGCCCCACTCTTCTTGCATATCGACGGCATCGTCATACCAAGACGGGTTCTCTCGAAAGATACTACACAGGTTGTCTTGCTTCTTAGGCGGAGGGGTTGCACAACCAGCTAAGAGGCTAACAGCAACACCCATAGTGACCGAAGATAGCAGCTGACGACGCTTGTTACTTGATACGGCTTGAATCCTTTCCACCACAAACTCGCTATGCTTTAAGGTACGAGAAGTAATCAGCTAAGAAGCTATCAAAGTCTTGAGTACTCGCCTCTTCGACCTGTTTCTGCGCCATCACTGAACGTGCAACCTCAGATTCCATCAGCTCTGCTGAGTAGACTTGGTATTGGTGATCACGGTGCTTCTGAGCGTACTCTTTACCTAGCTCACAGCCAACCTTGCCTAAACCGCCGTGCTTCTTAGTCTCTTCTAGTAGTTGGCCAGAGATCGTCAGTTCTGGATTATCAATCCAAGCTTCTAAGGTGTCGCATGTCTCTTGGTAAGCACGGCCACCTTGCTCAGCATCCATCAATTCAGCAATCACGCGAAGATCTTTAAACACGCGCTTCGCCCAATCTTGCAGCGACAGTTTCTCGCCGTGGCAACCGATTTGCAGCTCAAGACCCACTTGACGACCTTCAAGGATCACCTTGTTCCAGTTGTCACGCCAGCACTCAAGTTCGCAGTTGTCCATCTCAGCAGACTCAGATAGAACACTCCAAGTTAGGAATAGGTCTAGGAAACGAACCTGCTGCTCGGTAATACCAATTGAGCTGAACGGGTTAACATCCAATGAACGAACCTCAATGTACTCAACACCGCCGCGCGCTAGCGCTTCAGACGGTTTCTCACCACTTTTCGCCACACGTTTAGGGCGAATTGGTGCGTACAGTTCATTTTCAATCTGCAGAACGTTGCTGTTCAGTTGACGGTATTCATCGTCAACTTTAATACCGATTTCAGCAAACTCTTGTGATGGTGTGCGAATCGCTTTGTTCAGCCCTTCAAGATATTGGTCTAGGCTGTTAAAACCAATCTTAAGCACGCTCTGTGCACTGTTGGTGTAGCCAAGATCGCTCAATCGCAGAGCGGTTGCCTTAGGTAGGTAAAGCGTGCCACCTAGCTGTTCAAACGGCAGGTTAGTTTCACGGCCTTTAATGAACGAAGAGCAAAGCGCAGGAGATGCACCAAAGAAGTATGGGATCAACCAACCAAAGCGGTAATAGTTACGAATCAAGCCAAAGTAAGCGTCCGATTTAGCATCGCTACGCTCTTGTTCGGTTTGCTCACCAAACAAGCTATCCCAGAAGCTTTCTGGGAATGAGAAATTGAAGTGAACACCAGAGATGATCTGCATAAGACTGCCGTAACGACGCTTAAGGCCTTCACGATACAGTGTCTTCATTTTACCTGTGTTCGACGTACCGTATTGCGCCAGTTGAATGTCTTCTTCGCTACCAACGTAGCAAGGCATCGACAGTGGCCACAGCTTTTCACCCTCTAGCTTGGTTTGCGTAAAGTGGTGAATGTCTGATAACTGGTTCAGAAGTGTCGGGACGTCATTCGAGACTGGCGTAATGAATTCAAGGAGCGATTCTGAAAAGTCAGTCGTCACCCACTCGTTGGTTAACGCAGAACCCAAAGCTTTCGGGTGAGGGCCAGTCGCTAAACGACCATCTTCCTTGTAACGGAGCGTTTCTCTCTCAACGCCACGACCAAACTGAGAAAAGGTCTTTGGGTTGGTTGCAACTTCCTTCAGTCGCGCAGCAAAATCAGTCAAAATTCAGTTCACTTATCTTATATCGTTCTGATTAGAACTATCATAAATTAGGTTGGGAGAGAAAAACAGCTTCTCTCTTTTCTCCCCCTTTAATGTGTACTCTAACGAATGATTTCAAGCTCTTCTATGGGAATATCTAACTTTTCTAGTTGTGGACGAAGCGAAGCTGCGTCACCCACGACGATAATTTGATAATCATTCGGGTCAAACCAACGCTTAGCGAGCTCATTAAGCTGCTCTTTAGAGACGTTGTCGACTATCTCGTTGCGCTGCTTAAGGTAGTCTTCATCAAGACCTAAGGTCACGATGTTACTTAGCAGTCCCGCTTTCTGGCTTGGTGTTTCGTATTTGAGTGCATCTTGTTGACCGACGGCAAGGCGCATAAATTTCACCTCTTCATCAGTTAATCCACTCTGGCTAAACTCATTCAGTTCATTGATAAACTCTTCAATTGAGGCCACGGTTGAATTGGCGCGTACCTGAGCGCTAAATACCACCGCTCCTGTTTCACGGTTACTTGCAAAGTAGCCGCTTGCCCCGTAGGTATAGCCTTTGTCTTCACGTAGGTTCTGATTCACTCGGCTGTTGAAGTTACCCGCCAAGTTAAAGTTAGCCAGTTGAGCAAGGTACTGTTCTCCAGTCGCATCGAAAGGCAGGCCCTTACGCACTAAGCGCACAATACTTTGCGGTGCATGTGGTTTATCAACTAGATACAGGTGACGACCTTCCAATGGCGTGATGATCTGCGGACGCGTCAGAGGTGCCGCATCGCCCTGCCATTCTTTAAAGAAGTTTAGCTGCTTTTCAGCCTCCCTTTTCGAGATGTCGCCTACAATAACAATATTCGCCCCTTCAGGAGTATAGTGTTGATTGTAAAACTCTTTTACATCATCCAAGGTTAATGACTTAAGTGACGCTTCGGTACCATCACTCGAACGTCCAAATAAGCTGTCTCCAAACAGGACTTCACGCGTTGCCTGAGAGGCCATCCAACTCGGTTGCTGGTGTTGGTACACCACCCCTTCAAGCATTTGTCTTTTAACGCGTGCGAAGTCTTGTTCGTCAAACTTAGGGCTAAATAGAACCTCTTCAACAATCGCCAATGTTTGCGCTAAGTTCTTCTCTAAAGATGAAACCGAGATGTCTGTGGTGTAGCTGCCTGAGCTGATGCTAACGCTGCTGCCCAATTTATCCAGTGTCGCCTGTAACTCTTCAACTGAGCGCTGCGTTGAGCCCTCTTCCATCATCGCCGCAGTTAAGTTAGCCAAACCTTCTTGCCCTTTAGCGACATAGCGCTCACCAGCAGGCAGTTGGAATTGCAGCTGTACGGTCGGCGTTTCTGTAGTCACGGTACCAATCAGCTCACCACCATTGGCATAGTGGACTCGATACAGTTCAGGCATGGTCGCGGTCACACCAAAGGTAACTTCTGGCATCACGCTGCGATCAAAGGTCAGCGGCGCCTTTCTAAACTCTAATTGGTCTTCCGTCACCTTGGTATATTCTGGCAAGGTGCGTGGCGGAGTCACAAAGGTCGCTTCTCTAACCGCTAAGTCCAACTGACGACGAGGAACCACACTCAATGTAACCTTGTGCTTATCTTGTACAAAATCTTGATAGGCTTGTGCCACTCGCTCTGGGGTTACCGCTCGAATCTGCTCTAACTGGGATTCAATGCGATCAGGCTGACCATAGAAGGTTTCGTTTGAGGCAAGCTGAGACACTTTACCGCGCACGCTCTGCAGCGCAAAGACGGCATTGGCTTCTGCCATACCGGTGATCTGATCAAGTCGCTCTTGTGTCACGCCCTCTTTTGAGAACTTATCTAAGGTATCTAGCAGTGCTTTGTTCAGCTCTGTCAGGTCGCCTTTCTGGCCCGAGTCACCCATCGCATACACATACAGGGTACACGCGAGCTCACCACAATCATGGAAAGAGCCAGAGCTCACGGCCTTTTGAGTCTTAACAAGATTCTGATAGAGGTAGCTGTTGGTGCCCTTACCTAATACGTTAGATAACGCATTCAACGTGGCTTGTGTTTCTTCGCCACGATACGTAGTTGGCCAACCCACCAGTACCATCGGCTGACGAATGTTATCTTCAAGCGTGATGTACTTGTCTTCGGTGAGCACTGCTGGCTGTTTCTCAGCACTCTCAACCTCTGGCCCTCTTGGGATTGGTCCAAAGTACTTGTTAACCCATTCCAGAGTATCTTCAACATCAATGTCACCACCAATCGTCAGCACTGCATTGTTTGGGCCATACCAGCGAAGGAAAAAGGCTTTCAGATCGTTCACGTCGACGCGATCCAGATCCTCAACATAACCAATTGGCTGCCATGAGTATGGGTGCCCTTCAGGGTAGAGTGCCTCACCCATGCGTTCCCACATCAAGCCATAAGGGCGGTTTTCGTAGTTTTGAGCACGCTCGTTCTTAACCGTGTCTCGTTGGATCTCAAATTTTCGTTGAGAAACCGCATCCAGTAAGTAACCCATGCGATCGGACTCTAACCACAGCATCTTCTCAAGCTGGTTTGATGGCACCGTTTCAAAGTAGTTCGTTCGATCGCGGTTAGTAGTGCCGTTCAGCGTGCCACCCGCTTCGGTGATGATCTTAAAGTGCTCTTGGTCACCAACGTGCTCTGAGCCTTGGAACATCATGTGCTCAAAGAAATGCGCGAAACCAGACTTGCCGATCTCTTCTCGTGCAGAGCCTACGTGATACGTGACATCAACGTGAACCAAGGGATCTGAATCATCAGGAGAGAGGATAACGGTCAAACCATTATCTAACTGATACTTGGTGTAGGGAATGACCACTTTATCGCTAGAAGGCTCCACTTCATCAATCAGGGTTATGCCTTCTGGCAGTGAAGAAAACAGGGAAGTTGAGCTAGGTACTTGATGAGAACACCCTGCAAGGGCAATAAGAGAAAATGTACCCAGTAAAACCTTCTTCATAGGTTCTCCTTAGAAAAAACCGAAATAAATGCCAGCCAATAGGCTGTAACGCGCTGCCTTGCCTATCGCAATCAATATCAAACTCGGCAGGAACTTCATACGAAGCCAACCCGCAGCAAGACACAGAGGATCGCCAATCACCGGCAACCAGCTGAACAATAACGTCCAATAACCGTATCTTTGCAGCCAAGACATAGCTTTATGACCGTGCTTTTCGGATTGAGTTCTATTCGGCAACCACAAACCAATCCAATAGTTGGTTAACCCGCCCAGGGTATTACCTAAAGTCGCGATTAAAATAATTGAGAAAGTAGAAAACTGATTGAGGCTCAAAGCTGCGATAAGACTGGCTTCTGAACCTCCAGGTAGTAGTGTGGCACTGAGAAAACCACTAATGAATAATACCCATAGCGCGGAATCCGAGAACCACAGCGCTATGGTTTCAAACAGTGAATTAAATGATTCTAACACTTCATATCCAGTAAGACTTTGCCTCTTGTGTGGCCGGTTTCAACCTGTAAATGTGCGGCTTGTGCCTCTTCCATCGGGAAGATGCGTTGCACTTCTGTTTTTAGAAGCCCGACGCTGACCATGTAGAGCATGGTGTCCATCTGCTCTGGCTGAGGCTCAACCAACATACCCGTAGCCGTAAAGCCCAGCAGTTGAGCCTTCTCGCAAATAAGCTCTGCAGAGAGTGTCGGAACAGTCACGACACGCGCACCATCTTTTAAACACTTAAGTGCATCGAGAGCGGTATCACCACCAACAAGGTCAATCAACACATCAACATCAGACACACGCTCTGAAGCGGGCGCAAACTTATAATTGATGGCATGAGCGCCAAGCGTGGCAAGGTAATCCAAATTAGCTTCGCTACACGTGGTGTATACCTCAGCTTTTGCTGCGACGGCAATCTGCACCGCTAGGTGACCAACGCCACCAGCACCCGCAAGAATGAGTACGCGGTCGCCCTCTTTCACTTCGGCTTTGTTTAGCGCCTGTGCGGCAGTTTGACTTGCCAATGGCAGCGCAGCGGCAGCTTCCAGTGTCACAGCGTCAGGCACCGCACTCAACGCAGTCTCTGGTACAGAGACATACTGACTGTAACCACCACCTTGCAGTGGAAAACCAATAAAGCCCGCAACATTCGCACCGACGGCGAAACGCTCTGCAGACGCGCCGCAGGCAACCACTTGGCCAGAAATATCATAGCCAGGTACCCAAGGCAGGTTATCTTTGTTCTGCGCTGCCGCCCAACCTAGCCCGGCACGGGTTTTAACATCAATTGGGTTAACGCCGGAAAACGCGACCTTCACCACTACTTCGCCTTCTTGAGGCTCTGGAATCGCACCGGTTTGAAGTACAAGGTTCTCTACCCCACCAAACTCAGTAATCGCTATCTGTCTATTTTCCATTTCAACACGTCCCTAATTAGTTAAAACCTAACGAATAAAAGAAAGGGATGCACAAGCATCCCTTCGACTATAAACCATTTTGTTGGGCTAAGTTAACCACTGGTTGGAAAATTAACCACCAATTAACTCAACCGCTTGACAACACACAATCGGGTTAACCTACCAGCGCCAACAAGATACCTGCGGCTACCGCACTACCCAATACGCCAGCTACGTTTGGACCCATAGCATGCATGAGCAGGAAGTTTTGTGGGTTAGCTTCAAGACCAACCTTGTTCACAACACGCGCCGCCATTGGTACCGCTGATACACCTGCAGCACCGATAAGTGGGTTGATGTCTTCCTTAGAGAACTTGTTCAGTAGCTTCGCCATGAGGACACCACCTGCAGTACCAATACTGAAGGCAACCGCACCTAAGCCAAGAATACCAAGAGTCTCTAAGTTCAAGAACGTATCCGCTTGCAGCTTAGAGCCAACACCAAGGCCTAGGAAGATAGTCACCACGTTGATCAGCTCATTTTGAGCCGTCTTCGACAGACGATCGACCACACCCGCTTCACGCATCAGGTTACCAAGACAGAACATACCCACTAGCGGCGTTGCCGATGGTAGGAATAGAATCGTCATCAGCAATACAGCAAGTGGGAAAAGGATCTTCTCGCCTTTGCTCACGTGACGCAGTTGCGCCATCTGGATCTTACGCTCTTCAGGTGACGTTAGCGCCTTCATGATCGGCGGCTGAATGATAGGAACCAGTGCCATGTAGCTGTATGCCGCTACCGCGATCGCACCTAAGAGATCAGGGGAGAGCTTACTTGCCAAGAAGATCGCAGTCGGGCCATCGGCACCACCAATGATCGCGATGGATGAAGCATCTGCCATCGTAAATTCCATACCTGGAATATAGTTAAGCAAAATTGCGCCAAACAGAGTAGCAAAGATACCAAACTGAGCTGCTGCACCTAACCACAATGTTTTAGGGTTAGCGATCAACGCACCGAAGTCCGTCATCGCGCCCACACCCATAAAGATCAGCAGTGGGAAGATACCCGTTTCGATCCCGATGTAGTAGACGTAGTACAGCAGACCACCCGGCTCAGTAAAGCCAGCATTAGGAATGTTTGCTAATACTGCACCGAAACCAATTGGTAACAGCAGTAAGGGTTCAAATCCTTTACGAATTGCCAAGAACAACAATAAGCAGCCAACCAACATCATGCAGATTTGGCCAAACTCAAAGTTAGCAATACCCGTTTCAGACCATAAGGTCATCAATCCTTCCATGGTACTCCCTTACGCCAAGCTTAGTAGTGGAGCGCCTACAGTAACTGCATCGCCTTCTTTAACATTAAGCTCTTGTACGATACCACCGCGTGCCGCACGAACCTCTGTCTCCATCTTCATCGCTTCTAGGATAAGTAGAACATCACCTTCTGCCACCTGAGCACCCGGTTGTACGTTTACCTTGAAGATGTTACCAGCCAGTGGCGCTGGCACTGATTCTGCGTTCGATGACACAGGTGCAGCAGCCGCAGCTTGTGGAGCCGCTTGTGATGCAGGAGACACTGAAGTGAGTTGACCTTGAGGACCAACTTCGACATCGTAAACTTGACCATCCACCTTCACGCTGTAGCTTTCAATGCCACCAGCCGCTGGTGCTGCCGTTGGAGCCACAGCAGGTGCTTCGACTTCCGTGCCCGGTGCTGGCTCAAAGGCTTCAGGGTTACGACGGTTCTTAAGGAATTTAAGACCCACTTGTGGGAACAATGCATAAGTCAGTACATCATCGACTGTATCTTCAGCCAGAGAGATACCCTCTGCTTTTGCTTTTTCTAGCAAATCAGTGGTTAGCTCATCCATTTCAGACTTAAGCAGGTCAGCTGGACGACATGTGATTGGCTCAGCACCGTCCAGAACTTTCGCTTGCAGTTCCGCATCAACCTCAGCAGGTGCTTGGCCGTATTCGCCTTTCAATAGACCTGCAGTTTCTTTAGTAATGCTCTTATAGCGCTCACCCGTTAGGACATTGATCACCGCTTGAGTACCAACGATTTGAGAAGTTGGCGTTACTAATGGGATGTAACCAAGCTCTTTACGTACGCGTGGGATCTCTTCAAGAACTTCGTCCATGCGATCCGCAGCACCTTGCTCTTTCAGTTGACCTTCCATATTCGTCAACATACCACCTGGTACTTGAGCGATAAGGATACGTGAGTCGACACCTTTCAGTTGGCCTTCCCATTTCGCGTACTTCTTACGAACTTCACGGAAGTAAGCAGCGATTGGTTCGATTTGGTCAAGCTTAAGACCGGTTGCACGCTCTGTACCCTCAAGCATCGCCACAACCGTTTCTGTCGGTGTGTGACCATACGTACAGCTCATTGAAGAGATCGCGGTATCTAGAATATCAATACCTGCTTCAACCGCTTTTACAGCTGTTGCCGTTGATAAACCGGTTGTCGCGTGGCTGTGAAGTGCAAGAGGAACATCACACGATGCTTTAATGCGCGTGATCAGCTCTTCGGCTTCGTAAGGCTTCAGTAGGCCAGACATATCTTTGATACAAAGTGAGTGACAGCCAAGATCTTCCAAGCGCTTAGCGAGATCAACCCAAGTATCAGCGTTGTGTACTGGGCTTGTGGTGTACGACAGTGTGCCTTGAGCGTGTGCGCCAACATCAACCGTTGCCTTTACCGCTTTCTCAAAGTTACGTACATCATTCATTGCATCAAAAATACGGAATACATCCATACCATTTTTGTGCGCACGTTCTACAAATTTCTCTACCACGTCGTCTGCATAATGACGGTAGCCTAAAAGGTTTTGACCACGAAGTAGCATTTGCATTGGGGTGTTTGGCATCGCTTTTTTAAGCTCACGCAGACGCTCCCAAGGATCTTCTCCCAAGAAACGAATACATGAATCAAAGGTTGCACCGCCCCAAGTTTCAAGAGACCAGTATCCAACTTTATCCAGTTCCGCTGCGATTGGCAGCATATCCTCGATACGCATTCTTGTAGCAAATAGTGACTGATGGGCGTCACGAAGTACCACGTCTGTGATAGCTAGTGGTTTAGACATGCTCATTAACTCCTTTTAATCCTTTAAATGCTACTTAGCAGTCGAAACACGATATTGATGAACCGCGCTCGAAATTGCTGCCACAACCTGTGGGCTAACAGCAGAAGGTGTTGATTGTGATTTTTGAATTGTTTTAGGTGCAGCGATCGGCTCAGGTACTTCTTCTGGTACCAGTTTTGACATCAACCGAACGAGATAAACGAGAATAGTTAAGAAGATAAAGACGACAGACATACCTGTCACCATTAGGGTTGCCGCATCTCCTAGCAGGCTTCCTATATTAGTCATGTTGCTTCCTTTCTTTGTCATCCTGACATGTGTACAGGATTTCAGCGAATTATGATCCCGACCCAAGGATTATCTCGATTGGTAAAAGATTGTCAATTTTGTTTAAGGCTGTGTTACGGATAACACACACTTTAGGTTAATTATTCGCCATGCAGATCACATAAATCTGGCAAATTAATGATTTTCAGATGAATAAACTGCGACTTAATTGGACTGTTTTTGGAAAATGATATGAGAAAGGTGGAATAAGCAATCGAATATAACTAATTATAATAAATACAATAAGTTACAAAGGATGAAAGGTTAACATTTGGTTAACATAAAAAGCTTCAGACGAAAAAAAACCTCGTAAAAACGAGGCTTTCTTTAAATAGTGGCGCGCTCTGGAGGATTCGAACCTCCGACCGCCTGGTTCGTAGCCAGGTACTCTATCCAGCTGAGCTAAGAGCGCGCGGTTTTTAGTATCAAAGACTTATCAAAGATAAGACTCAATACTAGGATTTCATTCTTGTAAGAAAGAAGCCCTAAATAGTGGCGCGTCCTGGAGGATTCGAACCTCCGACCGCCTGGTTCGTAGCCAGGTACTCTATCCAGCTGAGCTAAGGACGCACGGTTTTCGATATCGGTGTTACCAACATCAGGAGTTCACTTGGAAACCCTAAATAGTGGCGCGCTCTGGAGGATTCGAACCTCCGACCGCCTGGTTCGTAGCCAGGTACTCTATCCAGCTGAGCTAAGAGCGCACGGTTTTCGATATCGGTATTACCAATATCAGGAATTCACTTGGAAACCCTAAAAAGTGGCGCGTCCTGGA
>NZ_JAHGAJ010000014.1 GCF_030248535.1 Vibrio sp. D404a
TTCTTAAGCCGAGGGTCACCTAGCCAACTGACGTTGTTAGTGAACCTTTATTGTTCACACAAAATATATAGCCAATCACCTTTATTGTGGTTGGTTTTTTTTTGCCTAACGTTTCTGCATAACCACTTTGCAGTCGCGTTATCAGTTCGCCACACCTGTCATCAGTTCTCCCCACATTTTGAGTAGCAACTTGGTTGTCGTGGACACTCACCCCCACGGGAGCAAATAAGCCTAGCCTCTGTTTCGATCCCACGTTCAATCCAGTTAATGTTGAGTATCTTAGCTATGGTAGTAAGATCTTTTTTGATGTTATGTGGAATGGCTACTGAGCCGCCGTTGTTAACGCATGAGGTTTTGAGCTGTTCTGCTATTTCTCTTGAATCACCACCCTGAGCATCAATCGCAGGGTTGAGATCGATACCTGCACACAATACGCGATTGTTACCCGCTGGATCCGTCATATTGATCGATTCACAGCAGTAGATTCTCGGTTCATCACCAACATTCAGAATCGAAATCTGAGCTGAGCTGCCGTCTCTAGGCTCCGATAATCGACGAAATACCGCCCAATGCTGACAAGGGTCTGCTACGGTTCGCATGTTGCCCCATGGAAGCGGGATCCCGTTGCCTCGATAAACCGCTTTGAGTTTGCCCGGACCGTAAGCATCAAAGTAGTGCCAGTGAGGGTAGGGCGATACTACCGTCATTCTTCGCATCGCAACAGAGGGGGAAACCCCCGCTCTTTGGTGAACGTCGATTTCGTAACCGGTTCTATCAAGTAGCTGTCTAAAGGGGACTTTAGGGCAGAGTAGAGCTCCGGCGAAGAAACTCGATTCAAAATCTCGCCATGCTTGCAGAATATCTTGAGAGTTGAGCTGGGAAGACGTCTTGGATTGAGCATCATCCCAAGTGTTGTTGTTACCGACCGACAACACGCTTTTCAGCCCCTCTTTGCTGTGTAATACACAGTGACCGATATAGACCGACAGATCATATTTGAGGCGCGTTGGGTACTCTTTGAGGATCTCGTTGAGATAAATCGTCCCCGGCGGCTCAAAGAATGACGTCACCAACTGTTTGGCGTTGATGCCAAGTTCATCGACCACGTCTTGTGGCGTACGAGTCACCCAACGAATCTGTATGCCCAAGCTACGTGCAATGTCGATTAGGTCTTCAACGCTTAAATTGAGGCGTTTGAGACCGACCTCTTCCGCTGCTCGCTCTAAGTCTGGGAAGTGGTTTTGGTTACTTTCTTGGTGTGCTCGAATCAGCAGGTGAGCAAATTGCCGTCCAGAAATGCCCGTTTGGGAGAGCATTTCTGGAATGGCAATCTGAAGGATGTCGTTTGAGAACAAGAAACTCGGCTCCAGTGCCATGCCACTGATGCCACCACGGTTCCCTTTATCCGGAGTGATCGCTTGCTGTTCTGGCTCATCATCCAAAAACCATGTGGGATTTTTCTGGAAAACTTGTGCAATCACTTCAAGCATATCGATGCTAGGGACGCGTTTTCCTCGCTCAATCATGGAAAGGTAAGAAACAGAAGGGGCGTACTCTGGATTGACACGAATACAACGCGCAGAGAGATCTTCCATCGTTAAATGGTTACGTTTCCGTAGGTTACGTATTTTTGTACCTAGGAAATGTGACTGACGAACTAAACTTTTTGACAAGGCCATATTTGTAAAATTCACATTGTAAAATTTTTGTTGTGAAATTGTAGGTAAAAAAGCGCTAGTCTACAAACTAAGCAATTCACAAAATGACAAAGAAATTAAACGTTAGTTTGGAATAATTGCTCTAGGACACAATTTTGCTATGAAAACCGATGACTTTTCATCGTACTGGTCAAAGAGGGAAAGACTATGAATATGCTGACATTCGATAAAACAGAAATCCAAAAACAATCTAAGCCATTTATCGCTGAAGCTGTCTTTGCCGTGGAGACAATTAGCGCGAACCAGCAGACGGAAAAGCAGATTAAAGCGAAGCAGTTACTTGATCGCTTGTTCCCGCTAGAGAATGGTTCACACCAAGACGTAACCAGTTACGTGATTGATTACCGACATATATTGGCATACTTCAAGGACGGTCAACACAGTGGATTGAAGCACCCAAAGCAGTTCGTGGCGTTTATGGGTGAGAAATGCGACCCAGATTCAATCTTGTTCCGTGACGGCAGTGGCAGTCACTTAGAGGTGATGTTTGGTTGTCATAAGGGAACGGGACGCGTTGAACTGGTAGAGATCGACGATATTCAGCTAGAAACTTGTACCACCTTTGGTCAGTCACCAATGGAAGCGACGCAAACTGAGCAACATGAGACCGCAGCAATGCGTCATTGGATCAGCTTGGTACAAGGCGATGAGAAGGGTAAGCCTAAGGCGTGCAGCGAAGACAAAGAGTTTCGTGCGAAAAGTGGTGAAGACTACTGCCTAAATTACTGTTATCACATTTAAGGCGAGTACACCTTAACTACAAGGCTGTGATCACTAATAACAACGTTGGACGGTATATAAACCAAAGCCCCACCTTCTTGGTGGGGCTTTGTGATTTATAGTGCTTTGATGCCTTAATGCCCTAATGTTTTTATTTCTTGGGCTTAATCAATCATAACTAACGGTGACTAAAGCGGCATAACTCGGTTTCTGCCAAGCGCTTTGGCTTCGTAAAGCAGTTTGTCGGCACGTTCGATAATTGACTCAGCACTTTCCCCTTCTTGCAGTTCTGCAACGCCAAAAGAGGCTGTAATATTGCCAACCTGTTTGCCACTGCGACGATCTTTAATTGACAGTTTTTCCAGTGAGCGTCGGTTGGTATCTGCAATCTGACGAGCAATGCGCAGTGATTTGTTTGGAATGATCAGTGCGAACTCTTCACCACCAAATCGGTAGGCTGAAATGCCATCACGGCAAGTCATCTTGAGCTTACGTGCAATGCCTTTTAAGACCGTATCACCAAACAGGTGACCATAGGTGTCGTTAAAGGTTTTGAAGTGGTCGATATCCAGTAACACTAAACACAGTGCTTGATTCGACTCGCACAGCATTGTGAGGTCTTTATTGAAAGAGCGGCGATTGTAAAGTGAGGTGAGGCTGTCGAAGAGCGCGTCTTTTTGCACTTCAACCAGCTGACTTTTCAGCTTGCTGATCTCAGAGGTTGCTGCATTCAGTTGAGAGTTCAGAAACTGAGTAGAGTGGCGGATGTTTTTTGATTCAGAAACGAGCTGACGCACAAGCGACATCACATCATCAATCGACATGCTGTTGTTGTCGACTTGAGATAAGTCTTCGAAGCTCTTGTCGATCATCTCAGAGAAAGCGGATGTGTCGGTTAGGGTGTCGGTCATCGAGCTTGAGACTTCAGAAACCAACAACTCTAGGTTTGCGCGTAAATCGTTAATGGTGGTTTCGGACTTACTTGCCACGTAGTCGTTGTATAACTGCTCACCAACCGCTGGTGGACAGATACCATAATGTTCTAGCACGCCATCCATGTCTTTATTCAATTGAGGTATGGCGTTGTCTACATAGGTGTACCACAAGGCGTAGTTCGCGGGAGTTGTGGACACTCTATTCTTCATCATAAGTGGCACCGCTTTCTTCAAATTGGCGGTGGATTTCTGAAATTCGTCTTTCTTCATTATTTTACTTGTAGATATATAAACCAGCTAAATCTAACGTGAACTCAAGACTAGCGGATTTTCGCTCTATTTGCTTTAAAAATTATACGATTAATGGATGAGGGCTATATAAATTACCTCATTTTCTTAGGGTTTTTGTGTTACTAAGTGTTTATTGGGCAACATATCACCAAACTGAGTGTCTGGAAGTATCACTGAAGTGAATGATAGGGGAGAGGGCGATGGATGGTTGTTTGAGGAGCAGAAACAAAAAAGCGCCGGTAAAAACCAGCGCTTTAAAATCTTTTTAGCTAAAAGCTATTATTGAGCAACAACGTTAGCTGCTTGTAGGCCTTTTTGACCGTTTTCAACTTCGAAAGAAACCTTTTGGCCTTCTTTCAGAGTTTTGAAGCCTTCAGAAACGATAGCACGGAAGTGAACGAATACGTCAGCACCGCCGTTATCTTGAGAAATGAAGCCGAAGCCTTTCTCTTCGTTAAACCATTTTACAGTACCAGTATTTGTGTTAGACATAATTTGTCCCTTATTCAAAAAATTACTAAATTGTTGATTGCATTAATGCAATGCGCTGATAATTGAATTATTTAATATTGCTAAGAAATAAGGAAAAACTACTTACAAAAACGGGTAACGATTTTACTTGTCAATTTTACTTTGGTTCTAACTTAAATAACTCCGGCTAACAGAGCGAGAGCATGTTAACACAGTCTGTATCTTTGTACACACATTCATTACGAATTTGGCGACTTTTTTGTGGCTTAGGGTAGAAAAAATAAGGGCTTGCTAATTTTTGACCCGTTAAGTTTTCACTCTAATCAACAAACAAAAGGAAGCAAATTGCTTCCTTTCATAATAGTGTAGTCGATACTAACGCTTAAAGTTAATTGCTTCTGATTTATCAAGATTAATCTTGGTCTGCGCAAGCTGCGTCTCAGCGATCACTTTACCGTGACGTACAGAGTACTGAACCGGTACTTGGCGACGCACCGCATCAAAGCCGTTTTCCGCAGGAAGAATCAATAAGCTGCCTGGCTTGCCCACTTCAATTCCAAAGTTGTCTTGGATGTTCAGCGTGCGCGCTGAGTTCTTGCTGATAAGGTCAAGCGATTGGTTAATTTGGTCATAACCCATCACCTGCGTTACATGCAGGCCCATGTGAAGCACTTGCAGCATGTTTGCTGTACCCAGTGGGTACCAAGGGTCAAAAACGTCATCATGACCGAAACAAACATTGATGTTTGACGCCAGCATCTCTTTCACTCGCGTTACGCCACGGCGTTTCGGGTAGTCGTCGAATCGGCCTTGTAGGTGAATATTCACTAGTGGGTTGGCAACGAAGTTGATGCCTGACATGCGCAGCAAACGGAACAGGCGTGATGCGTAAGCGCCATTGTAAGAGCCCATTGCCGTTGTGTGGCTTGCCGTTACCTTTTCGCCCATTTCAAATTTATGAGCAAGGGCGGCAAGTGTTTCAACAAAGCGAGACTGTTCATCATCAATCTCATCACAGTGAACATCGATCAGGCGGTCGTACTTGCGTGCAAGCTCAAACACATAGTGAAGAGACTCAACGCCGTATTCACGAGTGAATTCGAAGTGAGGGATAGCACCAATGACGTCTGCACCCAGTTTAACGGCTTCTTCAAGCAACTCTTTCCCGTTCGGGTAAGACAGAATGCCTTCTTGAGGGAATGCAACGATCTGGATATCGACCCACTCTTTCATCTCTTCACGAACCTCAACCATCGCTTTCAGTGCGATAAGTGTTGGGTCTGACACGTCAACGTGTGTACGAACGTGTTGTACACCGTTGGCGATTTGCCATTTTAGTGTCTGTTTTGCTCGTGATTTTACGTCTTCAATTGACAGTAACTCTTTGCGCTCGGCCCAGCGTTCGATACCCTCAAATAGCGTACCTGAGATGTTCCAATTCGGTTCACCGGCAGTCTGGGTTGTGTCTAGGTGGATGTGCGGTTCACAGAAAGGAGTAACCGCGATGCCGCCTTGCGCATCAAGAGTGTCACCTTGATGATCGAGCTGATCATCATTGTCTAGAATGCGACTGAATTGACCATTTTCAATCAGGATTTGCTTTAGACCATCTTGGTCTTGAAGCTTCGCGTTCTTGATCAATAAGGTTGTCATAGTGTTTCCTTAAGCCGTCTGAGATTTCAGAGCGTTTTTATTCAAAAGAGGGTTTAGCACTAGGTAGCTGATAGCACCGCCTAACACAGCGTTGATAGGGACAACACCTGGTAGGAAGTGGCCTGCAGCAACACCGATAGCAACCGCGATAATGCCAGCCCAGTTCACGGTTTGGAACTCTGCTTTTGCAAAATCTTTGTAGCGTTTACGGTTAGCGAAGAAATCGGCGATGATTACGCCACCAATTGGTGGAATAGCCAGCGATAGGAAAGTCAACCAACCGACAAAGTTGTTGTATAGCCACAGCGCGAAAATCGTACCAACGATACCGTTAATAATAGACATCATCGTGCTTGAGCGACCAGTGATGTTCGACAGACCAAGACCTGATGCGTACAGCGCGTTTTCATTGGTCGTCCAAATGTTCAGACCTAACACGATAATAGCAGGGAGTAGTAGACCTTGAGCGATCATCACATCCGAGATATCTGATTGACCAGTCGCCGCTGCGCCAGCTGCGCCGAAGATGAACATGAGAGAGTTACCGATGAAGAAAGCCACCATGGTAACCAGTACCGCACTTGCAGGCTTTTTACCAAAACGGACGAAGTCAGCGGTCAGCGTACCTGCACTCACGAAAGAGCCGACAACCATTGCTAACGCCATAGAGAAGTCCATTGGTGTTTCTGGTTGAATAAGTTGAAGCTGTTCAAGGCCACCAACGCTGTCTACTGCTGTTAGTACAGAGTAACCACCCAGTACGGCAATCGCAGGAACCGCAATGGCAGACAGTACCATCAGCGCTTTGATACCGAAGTAAACCGTTGCTGTCATCAGTAAGCCAGAAACTATAATTAGGGTATTTGTATCAATACCAGTCGCTTTCTGTACTGGAATCGCGAACATCGCAACGCCAACACCGAACCAACCTACTTGAGTACCGCCAAGAAGAGCAGAAGGAAGCCAAGAGCCTTTCGTACCAAAAGAGAATCGAGCGAGAAGGTGAGTAGAGAGGCCAGTAGATGAGCCGATGTAGCCAAGAAAAGAAGTGTAAATACCAAGAATTAGGTTACCGATGAGAACGGCGAGGAAGAAATCATTGAAGGAGAGACCAGTACCGAGTGAACCGCCTGTCCACATACTTGCAGAGAAGAAAGTCAAACCTAACATTACCATTGTTAATGAAGCGACTCCTTTCCTAGCCGATGTTGGAACCGGCCCTAGACTGTAGTTGTTATCCGCAGCCATTTTATACCTCCGCAATTGATGAATTAATGTAATTACGTTCACCATATTTCAGGTAAACGTGCGCATTATGGTGATATAAATCACATAGTCAATGTTATTTTTGTCATTAACTTGTCTAAAAGATGAGATAACTTTCTTATTTTTATATCAATCAATAAGTTACTTATATTCGTTTTTTTAATTTTTTAGATAGAAAACGTTTACTAAACGGGGTTGTTACTTAGATAGGAAGGGTTTGGTTATGAAAGATGGTTATTATGTTGATGAATAGCTGTCTGTAAATGGTTGCAGAACGATAGGTAAAAAAATAGCCAACCGCAAAGAGGCAGTTGGCTTATATATAGTGTGAACAATGAAGGTTCACTAACAACGTCAGTTGGCTAGGTGACCCTCGGCTTAAGAAGGGTCAATATTAGTATTGCAGGTAGCGTGCCAACTTTTATTGACCAAAATACGCCTGTTTTATATCAATTTGATGCGTATTTGACCGTTGTATTCGCATTTTGCAATTTCGATTTGCAAATGGGGTCGTTAATGCAATAGGTTGAGTAATTAGGAGGTGCGATGAATATGCGGAATATATAGATGCACCCAATATGTCTACCTCTAGGCAGGTTAGAAAGCTTTTTGGGAATGGGGTTTAGTGGGTGTCTCGTCCTAAAACAGATCTAAAAAGGCCAGCGTAATGCTGGCCTAGTTGGTTTGCTGTTATGTCTTGTACTTCATTTATATCGAGTAGAAGAAGTAGAGCTGCGCCTTCATTCGAATAATGATGCCACGAATCACATCTAGGAATGCCATAAAGCTTATTGGTTTTTCGCCACTGACCCATGCTAGGCCAACAGAACCAACTGGAATGTCATAGCCTTCTGTCTCTTCTATCTTGAGACGAACGAAGTGGTGTTTGTTCTGAATATTTTTGCCTGTCGTAGCACGAACCGATTCATCGATACCGAGCAGGGTCGCTTGTGCTTCACCCGTTGCTTCAACAATACCTTCAACACTGGCCGAGAAAATCTTGCCCGGGTACACCGCAGTCGCAAACTCAGCAGGTTGACCTACCTTGATGTTGCGAATTGCTTGGTGGTTGACTCGCATCAACACGTACTTCTCTTCGGTGTACATCTGGATACGTGGCATCATTGAAACACGTTGGCCTTCACGAAGAATAAAGTTAGTTACAAAACCATCTGTCGGTGCGGTCACTTTGGTGCTCTTAAGATCCCATTCAGCTTGTGCCAAAGTTGAGTTCGCTGTGTCGACTTCAGTCTGTTTTTTGGTGACATTAGTTTCAGCTTTTTGAATGTTTAACTTGGCATTCTCAGAATCCACTTTTTTCTTACTAAGTTCAGACTTCAATGTGGTCAGGCTGTGCTTTGCCAAATCAACAGTCGCCGTTTGCTGATCAATATCTGATTCGGTGATTGTGTGCTCTACGACACTGTTTTGGCGCAGATAGCGTTTCAGTGTTTTTTGTTGGAGCACAAGGTCCGTTTTCGCAGACTCGATTTTCGCTTCTGTTGAGTGGATATCTTCTAAAGACGACTGATATGAGATCTTCGCGATACCTACTTCTTGACGCGCGGTCTCTAATGCGACTTCCGCGGACTCAAGCTGAATCTTGGCCTTGTCGCGAGCAATGACATATTTGGTGTCGTCAATCTCATAAATAAGCTGGCCTTCTTCGATGGCTTGGTTAGGAGTAATGTGAACCTTGGTCGTTTTACCGCTTACCGATGTCGAATCTGGACGTAGCTGAATATGGGGTGATTGCACTACTGAGCCGCCAGACAGATCCATTGGCGTAAAGTTAATTAAGCCCACCCAAACGAACATTAACCATGAGGTACCACCAAGGTAAGCGAACGCTTTGGTTCCCTTGTTCCACGGCATTCCCACCAATCTAAGTAGATAGATGAAGAGTGCCCAAATTGCTAAACCTTCTAACATGCTGGCTTCTCCTCAGTGCTATTGCTATCGCTTTCTTGGGTGGTACTTTTCTCTTTTGAAGGTGCATGCCAAGTATCCCTAAGATTAATGATTGCCTTTTCCATATCGACAAACGCAACAATTACGGCGAGAACCCAAACCCAGTGCCAGATAAACCCTATCCAGGTGAGTGCGGTGATCAGCCCTAATTGATGGTGCTCTTTGCTGTGTGCTTTATTGATTGGCAATTCATGCACTCGCCAGAAACCATAACCTGCGGCAGCGATAGTCGCGACAAGCACAATACCAGCCACAACGTGAAGTGCTGTATCCGCACCGGTTCCAACAAACGGGACACTAAGAAGACTCATTGACAAACCCTACATTAAATACGAGACGCAATTGTGAGGTCTGTCTTTATTTGTGCATGATAAAAGACAGATTATTTCGAAATGAATGTGCTTTTGATGTAATTTGTCATTTGATATCTGAAAACAGTTTCGTTTCAATGATGAAATAGGTGGCTTTGTGCACAATGCTAATTTTCTACGCGCTCTTGGGATTTGGAGCTTGTACCAACAAGTATCAATTAAAAAGCTGGCGAGCGCTGAACAGTTGGGTATTCCACACTCGGTTTTCGAGAACCCAATGAACCTGATCCCGGTTCGAGAAGTGGACGAGTGGTATCACAACCTAGAGCAAGCAACGCAAAACCAAGACATCATTTTGCATTTGGCCGATAAGGTGAACATCGAACGATTTGGCCCGTTATCGAATTGGTTCTTTTCGGGGCATGACTTGGCTTCGACGATTCGACGTGTCAATTTAAGCCTACATTGCCTTCAATCTGGTGCGCACTTGTATGGCGCTGAGGTGGGGTCTCTCATCAAATGGTGTTATGAGAACCCTGCTTATACAAACAAAGGGAAAGTCCATGATTCGATTCGTGTTGCGATTTTCATGATGAAGATTTTGCGCATGTATCTGGGTGAGGACTTTAAACCCGCATCGGTCTCCATTGCCGGTCAGCGCAAGAATGCCGCGCTCTATCAAGACTACTTTGGTTGCCCAATTCAGTGGGGGCAGTCTCGAACGGAAGTATGGTTGCCAAGTAACTTGCGGCTCTCCGTTAACCAAGTCCCTTCAGCTGGTCGAGCTAATTTGGCGATGAACTATCACGACTTAGACCATTATCTCAACATGCCAGATGCCGCAGATGAGCATAAGGTGATCTATGAGATGATCAACTACAGTCGACACTTTGGTCTGCCAAGTTTGGCTAAGGTTTCCTCACTGTTAGGGCTGTCAGAGCAACAGTTTCAGAGGCGTTTGCACAAATTGGGTGTGACTTTCTCGACCGTTACGGGTTATGCACTGAGTAATGTTGCTGTGGAGCTACTGCGTTATTCCATGCCAATTGATGAGATCGCGACACGCCTTGGCTATAGCAATGTCACCAGCTTCAACCGTATGTTCAAAAAACATAGGGGTTTGACGCCAAAGCAGTATCGCGACCGATTTCAGGCTCACTTTTAAACCAAGGCTTTCTTTGTTGCTTTAGGTTACGCGCTTGTATTGTGCCATCGTGTTCCGTAAGCAGAAGAGTAGTCTGGTACTTCTATCTTTCCTTCGAGCTCTGGTACGGTTTGCATTGGACCTACCACGGTGCGATACGGCAATACCCCTGCCCATACCGGGATCTCTAGGTCAGCTTTATCGTCATTGACACCATGCTTGCCAATCTTCACCGAGGCTTCAGTGAGTGGAATAGCGAGTAGCTCAGTCGCAGCGAGCTCTTTGGGGCTGCTTAAACGAACGTCTTCGGTTCGACCTGGGGCGATCTGCTCAATAAAGTGGTTGAGCAGTCGATCTTTCTCTTCGGCATCATCGATAATCTCAAATGATCCTAAAACCACTGCAGAGCGGTAGTGAGCACTGTGGTGAAAAGCCGATCTTGCCAACACCCATCCATCGAAAAGGGTGAAAGTAAGGCAAGTTTGAACACCTTTCTTCAATCCTTTAAGCAGTCGGCTGTTCTTTGCGCCGTGAATGTAGACATGGTTATCGACCCGCCATGCCAACATAGGAATAACGATAGGTCCTTGCTCGCCTTCTAGGGCTATGTGAGCGATAAGGCTTTCATCAATGATGTCATAGAGCTTTTGCTGATCAAACTCGGCTTTGTGTGCGCCTTTCTTAATAGTGGTTCTGTTGGTTCTCGATAACATAATGACATCTCCATGATTGCTTTTTATTCAATCTAGCGGTTAACTGGTTATATAAATAGACCCAGTTTTGAAGAGTGTTTAGATCCAGTTATGCAGCCAATTGATATCGGTGACCTGTCACTAGACCTGAGTAAAGCGACTCGGCAGAACGCTCTGTTCCATGCGATCCGTGAAAAAATCGTTCGAGGTTTTTGGAGCAAAGGGAACAAGCTTCCATCCACTCGTAAGCTCGCACTAGAGCTTCAGGTGAGTCGCAATACGGTGATTTTTGCCTATGAGCAGTTGATGAGTGAAGGGTACATTGAGAGTCGAAAAGGGGCGGGTTACTTTGTCTCTATAGAGCAACCTGAATACTTTTTGAGGACAGAGCAAACTCAGCCAGACGCCAAAGTATCTGCGGCGTCTCCATCAAGTACCTCTAACGGCAAGGCTGGTTTTGATGTTAACCAGAGCTTTGCTCCCGGCGTGCCGGATATTCGGGCTTTTCCATTTGCTAAGTGGCAGCGATTACTGCAGCGACATGTGACTCGATTGAATCTCGCGGGTAACCAAGAAGTGCAGGGTTCGCAGGCGCTGCGAGAGGCTTTGAGTCACTATTTGGCGAGCAGTCGCTCAGTGCATTGTGACCCTAGTCGAATCATCATTACTGCTGGCGCGCAGCAGGCGATCTCGATCGCTCTTATGGCGACATTAAAACGTGGGGATGAAGTATTGATGGAGGAGCCAGGGTATCGTCAAGTTCACAAGATCATCGATCTGCTTAAGCTTCAGATGCAGCCCATTCCAGTGCATGAGAAACAAGGTTTGTGTCTCGACCAAGTATTAGTAAGCCACGCTAAGGCGCTGTACGTCACACCGAGCAATCAATACCCGATGGGCACCACACTAACCACGGAGCAAAGGCTAAAAATCATTGATTGGGCCAAGCAGAACCAAGCTTGGATTATTGAAGACGATTACGACAGTGAGTTTCAGTTTGCGCACCGTCCGTACACTAGTATGCAAGGGTTGGCAGGCAAATTGGAGCAGGATGAACGGGTGATTTACGTCGGTTCGCTGAGTAAAGTGATGTTCAATGGCTTGAGGATTGGTTACATGGTAGTGCCACAACAACTGGTATCGCGCTGTTTAGAGATCAAAGATGCGATTACTGGCGACTCACCAACCCATACACAAGAAGCCTTAGCCGACTTTATTAACGAAGGGGACTTGCTTAGACACATCCGGAAAATGCGTCGTTTATACAAGCAAAAACATGAAGCCATGCTCTCTGCTTTGGAAAGAGAGTTTGGACAAGATATTGAAGTGATCAGTCAAGCGGCAGGGTTACATGTCACGGTCAAATGGTATGACGGACTTTCAGAGCAAGACTGGAGTGAAAGGGCAAAACAAGAAAACATAGTGGTACGCCCTTTTAGTTTTTACGAATACGCACCGAATGCAAGTCGTGATTGGCGTGCAGTGGTGCTAGGGTTCGGCAACATTTCACTCTCTGAAATACCTGACAAGATGCGCGCCATCGCAAGGTTGTTTTACCGCTGACCAGTAAAGTGGCTTTAGATTCGTTAATGATGCCTATTCTAATGAAACGCGCGGTCGACCTAACCATCGACGCCAAGGCAGCAACAGAGTGACGAAAACAATACACGCATACAGCATTGACCAACTTAGACAGATAAACACTAGGGTACACAACGCCAGTGACAGCGTGGCAATAGATTTACCCGCGCCGGTTAACAAGCGACAGGCCGCCAGCATGGCTAACAGGTATACCAGTACAAAGATGCCATTAGCCAGTTTGAGAAAGAACTCGAGGTCTAGAGAAGAGAGTTCGCCAATGATACAAGAGAGTAACGCAACCCCACCAATTGCGATGGTTGGGTAAAGCGGCGCTCCACGTGTATTGAGCTTCGCCATTCTTCCATTTGGGTTATGCTGGCGAGCTTGTGCCCAAATCATGCGTGATAAGCTCTGCGTATAGAGGTTGAGACTGGCAAAGCAGGCAAAAAAGCCCAGTATGCTGATCACAGTTTTGAAGCCTGTGCCAAACAGTTGCTCTGTTACCCAAGGGATTGCCGTCGCATCAAATTCCGCGGAGCCATACGCGCCGAGTTTTAATATCACCACAGAGCAAGCCCAATACACTAATCCAGCCACAAAACAGCCCGCGATGATTGCTATTGGGAAATCTCGCTGTGGGTTCTTAAATTCTTCACCCATGTGAGCAAAGGCCTCGATGCCGACAAAACACCAGAACATAACCGCTAGAGCTGAACCAATGGCCCACATTGAGTCAGAGTCGACACTCGGGATGGCAACGTCGGCGGCACTAATGTCTGCCTTCCAGATAAAAGCACTCACGAGAGCAAGAATCGACAAAGCAATGACCGTTTGTAGTCGTCCCGAAGATTTACTGCCGAGTAGGTTGACGATAATCAGCAATACTACAGTAAGAAACTGGGCACTCAGAGGGGCGTTTAAAGGTGCTGGAAGTAACTGCTGAGCAAATCCGCCAGCCAAAGCAATCGCCGCTGGAATACCAACGGGAATTACACTCACAAACAACCATGCCACTGCGGTTTCTAAGCGTTGACCAAATGCTTGTCGTACAAAGTAAGCGGTGCCGCCTGCGTTCGGGTAGCGTTTTCCGAGCGCAGCAAAAGTGAGGGCGATAGGGCAGATAGCGATAAATAGGACGAGCCAAGCCAACAGTGACAGTTGCCCAGCAATCCCCGCTGCAATCGCAGGAATCATAAACAGCCCTGTACCCAATAGTGTGGTTGAGAGCTGACCGATGCCCGAAAATAGAGTGATTTCTTGCTTGAGTTGTGTCATTCGCTGTCCTTGCGGGTCGTTCTATTGGCTAATGCTGGTGGAGGAGAGCCTTGCGGTGTCTAACGCTCTATATTTATGGAGAAAGCATACCCCTTCATTAGCCAGAATGCAGCTAGCGAAACGTCGTAATCGGCCGTCATTTTAACGGTGTTTATGGTGTTGGCAGTGAAAGTGTCGGCTGTTCTAACGTTGAAATTTGTGTCAAATTAGATAGTTGAAATAAATAGAATAATGGAAGTAGCAAGCGCAATGGATAAATTTGATCATCAAATCGTAGAGATTCTAAAGGCTAATGGCCGATGTTCGGTGAGTGATATCGCAAGAGAGGTCAACCTTTCCCGATCGGCGGTCAACGCACGAATAAAGAAACTCGAAAGCGATCGCGTGATTCAAGGCTACTACGCTCGCGTCGCGGATACGACGTCATCAAAGAATGTATGCGCTTATATCTCACTCAAGTTTGACCTATCGAGTAGTGACCATAGCTGCGATTCGTACGCACGATCTATTTATCAAATTGAAGGGGTGCAGTGGTGTCATTCGATCAGTGGCGAGACGGACATGATGCTCTATGTCGAGGTTGAGAGCATGGAGCACCTTAATCGCATTCGCGATCAGCTGCACAAGTATGCCGACCTACGTCAGTTGATGACACACACTGTGCTCACCGAGTTCTTCAACAAGCAGAATCAGTAAGGCATCCCATGTTAGGTAACATCAATCTTAATCTACTGCGCTCACTGCATGTGTTGTTGGAAGAGTGTCATGTGAGTCGAGCGGCGGAGCGCCTTCACATTACTCAGTCCGCCGTGAGTCGCCAGCTGTCACAGTTGAGGGAGCTTTGTAGTGATCCCTTATTGGTGAGGGATGGGAACAAGCTGATCCCGACGTCACGAGCGTTGCAGCTAAAAGAGAAGCTCGATGCGCTGCTTGGAGAATTTGATCACCTATTGGATGATCAGCCCTTTGATCCGAAAGAGTGGAAGGGCGAATTGGTTTTGGCGTCGAGTGACTATGTAGCGCAGTACATTCTGCCGAATATTGTGGCGGATGTGTCCGATGTTGCGCCGCATATTAACCTTGCATATCGCCTCTGGGACCCAAGTTACTTAGATTGCTTGCATGATATGGGTATCCACTTGGCATCGAGTATGTTTCCTAAAAAGCCTGAGCATGTTTCGAGCATGAAGCTGGGCGAAGACAAATCTGTCTGTTTGATGCGCAGCACTCACCCATTGGCAATACAAGATACACTCACCATCGATGATCTGATTCGCTTTTCACATATAAAAGTAACGGGTGGCGGAGATAAAGACAGTCAAGCCGATGTGGCCTTGAAGCAATTAGGGCGCAGCAGAAGAGTGGCCTTAAAGGTTCCGTTTTTCTCGGCGGCGTGTAACGTGTTGAGCCAAGATGACTACTTGATGATTGTCCCTGAACATATCGCCCATAATTTGGCTCGCCATCAGCCGTTGACCTATCGCCCATTACCTTTTGAAACCGACAGTCACACCTATTGGCTGATGTGGCACCCTAAGTTTGATAATGATTCTGCTCATAAGTGGGTACGGGAGAAGGCGTATCATGCGATGCAAAAATCCAGCTATAACATTAGTATGAGCTCAGATCATAGCAATGATGACTATCTTTGATTTCAATTTATATCTTAATCAACTTAAGGTGAAAGCATAGTCAGCGAGGATAGCTCGCAGTAATAGAGTGTAGGAATGGAATAATGACAATAACAATTTGGTTTTCTCTTTTGGCAATATGCCTATTAGGTGCGATGTCGCCGGGTCCAAGTCTCGCAATGATCGCTAAGCACAGCCTTGCTGGTGGTCGTGTTAATGGTTTGATTGCAGCGTGGGCACATGCTGCGGGTATCGGGATTTATGCGTTCGCAACCATTATTGGATTGGCGGTCGTTTTAGAACAGTCGCCAATGCTATTTAAAGGCATTAGCTTAGCCGGTGCTGCTTACTTGGCATATTTAGGTGTGAATGCGCTGCGTTCAAAGGGTGGTGTTGCGGCAAAACTTGAAGGTGGCGAACCAGTCACTTACATGCAGTCCGCTCGTGAAGCCTTTTTGATCTCAATTCTTAGCCCAAAGATCGCACTGTTCTTCATCGCTTTGTTTAGTCAATTTGTGGCGCTGGGTAACGAGTTGATGAACAAAGTGATTATTGTATCAACACCGCTGATTGTGGATGGTCTGTGGTACACCTTCATCACTCTGGTATTGTCGAGCCCATTGATTGTTGACCGTATTCGTTCTCAAGCGCAGCTAATTGATAGACTTTCGGGTGTTGTACTGATTCTACTCGCAGCCCGTGTGGTATGGACTATCTAGAACAGGCGTCTTAAAAGTGAAAGGCTCACCATGTAATCTGGTGAGCCTTTTTTGATTGGAACAGCGATACGTTACGCATCGCTTTTTAGGCTACTTTTGTGTGTTCGCCATGACACCTTTAGAAGCCATCATGGTACTGAGTTTGTGCATGTTGTCTTCAAAATAAGGATTGAAGGTTAAGCGTGCGTGGTTTTTATCGGGCTCTTGATAACCCCAAGCCGAAAACCATGTCTCTTGGCCTGCTTGACACTGCGCTTCTAAGCCTTCAACTTGACCGTTAGAACAGATCTTTTCACTGCCATTCACGCCATAGTATGGGTTCTGTGGAGAGAACAATAGCCCCATATGAGAACCATTAGAGATGCGCTGTTCAGGCAGTTTCATGCTGTAACGAACCGCTCTTGGGTCTTGTAGTTCGCGTTCGCCTTGCCAAATCATCACATTGTTTGGGTTTGGCATCGACTGTGTGAAGGCTTGCTCAACATAGCGAGTGTCGATAACACTATCTCCTTCGCTCATTAAGACAAAGACGGGTTTATCGTACTTGCCTTGCTGTAGGTCGTTTCGCACAATCTCAGACGTTTGGTAGTAGACCGACGCACCATTCATTGGCAGAGAGTTGTAGCGCAACATGTTGTCTTCAGGATCTTGGTCTGCCCAAGTGACAAAGTAGCTCGCTAACTCAGCAAACTGAACCGCTGACGAGTTAGGTTGAAACGCAGGCGAAAACAGCAACAGCCCAGAGACACTGTCATCCTTCATTGCTTGTGACGTCACTAGGTTCGCGCCTGTTGAGTATCCGCCTAACCAAACAGAGTCGTACTCTTTCTGCAGCAATTTAGTGTGGTGTGCCACTACGCCTTGCCAATCTTCTAGGCTTGGTAGCATCAAGTCTGCGACACGACTACCGTGTCCCGGGAGCAGCACTGTTCTAACAAGGTAACCCTGCTGAGCAAGATAGCTCGCGACATCATGAAATGAGTATGGTGAATCGCCTAGCCCATGAACCAGCAATACCGCTTGACCGTTAGGTTGCTCTGGCTTGTACTCGGTTGGTGAATTCAGCTCGACCTCTTTTTGATGATCGTCGGAAACAAATACACGATGTGAAGCCAGCCATTGCTGCGTTTCTGCTTGGTAGCCCTTAAAGCTATCTTGTTGGTAAGCAGGAAGCTCTCCCGACGCTTGATAGGCTGGGATAATTGGCTCGTTGGAGCAGCCATAAACGCCAATCAATGTCAGCGTAAGTAAGCTCAATGTAATGATTTTCTTCATGTCTGTTTAATCGGTGTAATTCTGCTAACGGTATGGATGAAACAGCGGGCACGTAGCCCGCTGTGATCTCTTTAACATCATATTGTTAATGATAGTAAAGCTTTGAATTATCGTTTGTTTGATAAGTCTTCATACTCACCTTCGATGACACCTGCATCTTGATTCGGTGAGTACTGACTATTCATACGTGAAGTAAAGCCTTGTTGGCTCATCTGCTTCTGAATTTTTTTCCCTGTGATAAGGGCTGCAATCGTTAGAGGGATAGCAAGCAGCAAGCTGGTAAATAGTGCGATAAGACCAGTAAATAGGGCTGCAACAGTAACTAAGATATTTTTCATATGTCATTTCCTCTTTTTCTATGTTGTCACTCTAACAAAGCTTTTCTGAACAAAACATGAACGTCGTTCAATTAATTTTTGGAAAGTCATATTGACCTGTATGTGTTTAATTCTCTTGGTGTTTTGTAGTCATAAATACGCACTTAAACAAAGGGTATGTTAATTGTCTATATAAAACAATGAGTTAAAAGTTGGCATGGAAGGTGCTCTAGGGAGTAGGAAAAATAAATCATTGTGAGCCAAGAACTTACAACAAACGACTATTACTGGAGCCCAATATGTTCTGTATTCAATGTGAACAAACGATTCAAACACCAACGATCAAAGGTTGTTCTTTTGCACAAGGTATGTGCGGTAAGACTTCTGAAGTTTCTGACTTGCAAGACGTGTTGGTGTACTCACTGCAAGGGGTTTCTTTTTGGGCTAATTTAGGCCGCGCTTGCAACGTTATTGATACGGAAATCGATGAGTGGGCACCGAGAGCGTTTTTCGCTACGTTAACCAATGTGAATTTTGACCCTGAGCGCATCATTGAGTTCGCTCAGCAGTCACACGAATATAAACAGCGCTTAGAGCAGCAAGTTCGTGCTGCTGCGTTGGTGGTGGGTTTTGAGATCCCAGAATTATCACCAGCAGCGCAATTTGACCTTCCTACAGATAGCACTCAGTTGCTTGCACTTGCACCTCAAGCAGCGGTTAACCGTGGCCATGATTCTCAGCATGAAGACGTGATTGGTTTACGTTTACTTTGTTTGTATGGTTTGAAAGGTGCTGCAGCATACATGGAGCACGCACGCGTTCTTGGTCAAACAAATCAAGATATTCACGCTGAATACCACCAAATCATGGCGTTCTTGGGTACTGAACCAGTGGACCTAAAACAGCTGCTTGATACATCAATGCAGATTGGTTTGATGAACTACAAAGTTATGGAGATGCTGGACAAAGGCGAAACCGATACTTTTGGTCACCCACAACCAACAGCAGTGAATGTGAAAACGAAGAAAGGCCATTGTATTCTGGTTTCTGGTCATGACTTACATGATCTTGAGAAGATCCTTCAACAGACAGAAGGCAAAGGCATCAACGTTTACACTAACGGTGAGATGCTTCCAGCTCACGGCTACCCTGAACTCAGCAAATACCCGCACCTAGCAGGTAACTACGGTAGCGCATGGCAAAACCAGCAAAAAGAGTTTGCTAACTTCCCGGGTGCAATTGTCATGACGTCTAACTGTCTGCTGAATCCAGATGTTGGCGCATACGCTGATCGCTTATTTACACGCAGCATCGTAGGTTGGCCGGGTGTTGCACACCTTGAGGGTGATGATTTCAGCGAAGTGATCGACTGCGCACTAGCGCAAGAAGGCTTCAAACATGATGAGATCGAGCAGATGATCACGGTAGGCTTTGGTCGCAACGCACTGATGGAAGCAGCACCAGCAGTGGTTGAGCAAGTAAAAGAAGGCAACATCAAGCACTTCTTCCTAGTCGGTGGTTGTGACGGTGATAAAGCTGAGCGTAGCTACTACACGGACTTTACTGCTCAAGCGCCTGACGATTCAGTCATCCTGACATTGGCTTGTGGTAAGTTCCGTTTTAACAAGAACCAGTTTGGAGACATCAACGGTATTCCGCGTCTTCTAGATGTTGGCCAATGTAATGATGCTTACTCTGCAATCCAGCTTGCCCTAGCTCTGTCTCAAGAGTTTGATTGCGGTATCAATGAGCTACCACTGACACTGGTCCTTTCTTGGTTTGAGCAGAAAGCGATCGTTATCTTGCTGACTCTGTTTGCACTAGGCGTGAAGGGGATCTACACAGGTCCAACGGCTCCTGCATTCCTAACGGATAATCTACTGAAGATCATTCAAGATGAGTTCGACATGCGTGCTATTTCTACGCCAGAACAAGATCTTAAAACAATCCTAGCGGCTTAATCTCGCTAACCGAGCCTCGTGCCTAATAGACTGAGTCTATGTAAGGTCCGAGGCTTTTGTCGTTCATCCCAAATTATAAAAGTGAGTATTACTATGTACGCTTGGTCTGATAGCGATTCAATCTCTTTGGTTTGTCTAAAAAAATGGCATGAAACGCCTGACACGGTTAGCTTTGAACTAGGCTCAATTCATCAAGATCTCCATTTCAACTTTAAGCCGGGGCAGTTCATCACACTTGGCCTAAATATGCCTGAAAAGATGGATTACAGAGCTTACTCAATTGCCTCTGATACTCATGACAACCGTCTGAAACTGACCGTAAAACGTGTCGAAGGTGGATTAGTGTCGAATTTCATTGTTGATGAGTTGGATGAAGGTGACGAGGTTGCCGTGCTAAAACCGGCCGGTGAATTTAACTGTATTGATTGCCAGCCAACAATTACCAATAAAGTGACGTTAGTGAGTGCAGGCTGCGGCATCACGCCTGTTATTGCGATGGCGAAATACTGGTTGAAGCATGATCCAGCTATTGAGATTGATTTCATTCACATGGCACGCAGCAAGCAAGAAACCATCTACTTTGAAGAGTTGCACCAGCTGGATGAAACTCATAGTAACTTTAGTCTCAAGTTACTATTAAAAGACAACCAAGGGACCACAGCGCCACAAGGCCGTCTCGATAAGAGTTGGTTGGTTCGTCTATCTCCAGACATTTTAGAAAGAACCGTTTACCTGTGTGGGCCTGTCGGCTTTATGCAAAATGTAGAAAGTTATCTAACTGAACTAGAGTTCAATATGGAGAACTTCTATCAAGAGAGCTTTACGCCAATCTCAAAAGTTGAAGAAAGCCAACCAATTAAAGACAATAGTCAGTCTGGGCCAGTTGAGGTGTTCGTTCCTGCATTTGGTGCAAAGGTTGAAGCAGATCTTGGTACACCGCTTGCGGATTCCCTTGAGAAAGCAGGTGTTCCTATCATCATCGCCTGTCGCAGCGGAATTTGTGGTTCATGCAAATGCAAAGTGACTAAGGGTAGTGTTACGTCCAGCAGCCAAGAGACACTCACTGCAGATGAGATTGAGCAAGGTTACGTATTGGCGTGCTCAAGCACCATTGATAGTGAAGTCGAAGTCGAGTTGGGCTGATAGAGCGACAGAAGTAAAACGAGATTGAAATGAAAAAGGCCACTTAGTTCGGTTAGAGAGAGCAGAACCAAGTGGCAACCTTCCAAGAATTGACCGTAAAGTACTCAAGGAAAGGGGGGCAGCGAAGCTCAGATGAACTTCGCCTATATGATTATTATGTTGTGGAGCTTGTTATACTCAGAGGTTTTAAACCGCTGGGTAAGTTTTGTAGCGCACGCCCATCATCTGTTCCATACAGTGAACCACTTGGCAGCTGTAGCCGAACTCATTGTCGTACCAGATGTAAAGAACAGCACGGTTATCTTGTGCAATCGTTGCGACACCATCAACCACGCCTGGGTGACGAGAACCCACTAGATCAGTTGAAACGATTTCCGTTGAGTCTGTGTAATCGATTTGCGCAGATAGTGGAGAAGAAAGTGCCATTTCACGTAGATAAGTGTTTAGCTCTTCTTTTGTAGTACCTGTTTCAAGGTTTAGGTTAGCAACAGCCATTGACACGTTTGGTGTCGGTACGCGGATTGCGTTGCCTGTTAGCTTACCTGCCATCTCTGGCATTGCTTTCGCTACTGCTTTCGCTGCACCAGTTGATGTCAGAACCATGTTCAGTGAAGCAGCACGGCCACGACGGTCACCCGAGTGGAAGTTATCAATCAGGTTTTGGTCGTTTGTGAATGAGTGAACAGTTTCGATGTGACCCGATGTTACGCCAAACTTGTCGTGTACTGCTTTAAGTACAGGTGTGATTGCGTTAGTCGTACAGCTTGCTGCTGAGATAATAGTATCTTCTGGCTTGATAACGTCTTCGTTAACACCAAACACAACGTTCTTAATATCACCTTTGCCCGGAGCAGTTAGAAGTACTTTGCTTGCACCGTTACAAGCCACGTGCTGACCTAGACCTTCAGCGTCACGCCATACACCAGTGTTATCAACAACCAATGCGTTATCGATGCCATAAGCTGTGTAGTCCACATCTTCTGGCTTGTTCGCGTAAATCACTTGGATGAAGTTACCGTTAACGATGATCGCTTTGCGTTCGCTATCGACAACGATGCTGCCATTGAACTGACCGTGTACCGAGTCACGACGCAGTAGGCTTGCACGCTTCTCAAGATCACCATCTTTGCCGCCACGAACAACGATAGCGCGTAGACGAAGTGGGTAACCTGGACCGCTTTTCTCAACAAGGATACGAGTAAGTAGTCGCCCGATACGACCAAAACCGTATAGAACCACATCGCGAGGTTTGGTCATCGCTTCACCTTCAAGTGACTCCATTAGAGCCGTTTGAAGGAAGTCATCCATTGCCGCTACATCTTCATGGTTTTCCCAGTATTGATGCGCTAGGCGACCAACATCGACGCGACATGGGGACAGGCGCATTGATAGTAGGTGCTGGATGATCGGTTGAGTTTGTGAAGGAGTAAGCGGGGAGCCAGTGTAGTGTTTAGAAAGTCGGTGAGTTTTGATGATATCGATGGTCGTCGCGTTAACAAGAGTCTTACCGAATAGGATGACTTCAACGCCTTTTTGACGGTATAGCTGACCAAGAGTTGGGGCGATAGATTCAGCAATAGTTTGACTAGTTTGCCAGTCTAGGAGGTGCTTTTCAGGGCTCATCTTTACTTGGGACCTTTCACGTTAAGTTTTGCAGGCTTGGCGAGTGTAGGGTGCTGACCTGCATTGGGGGATAAACCGTTGTGCTGTGATCTTAAATTGTCACTTTAATGGCACGAATAGGTTTGTATTTAAGTTGTAATTTTTATGTGGCGGGATTGTAAGGTATGGCTTGTTATTCTGCTAGTAAAATTAAACCCAGAGATTCTGGCTGAAATTCGGTGTTTCAATGGTTGTATTGTCGAGTTTTGTGATATGCAACACTATTGACTTTGTCGATTTGTAGCACTTATTTTTCGTCAAAAAATACTAATATCAAAAATAGGATGCAAACGGTTGCTATTTTTGGTCAGAAAGTGTGATCAATTCTCTTAAATAAACGAAATGAGTAAACAGGGTGGTTGAAAGTTATCCACCTAAGTCTAAATAGACCTACAAACCTTGCGTATTAGGTTGATTGGTGATGTTGAAAGAGAAAATATTTTGCTTTTTTCACAATATTATTTGTCTTTTTCACATGACTTTTGTCATTAACGCCATGTTTTCATTCAAAGTTGATATTAACAGTAAACACAATAGCAATCGCAACAGGGTACATTTGCGACAGAAACCATGAACTTGGCATGATTTATAAATTACACAGTAAGAATTAGCGAGGACAAGTTGCATATTTGATAAATTAAACGCCGTGAGTGTCCTATTATTAGAACAAGGCATGCTCAATTACTTTCAAGGAAGGGAGTGGTTTAGATAAAATGATAAATATATCAATTAGGTGGCGACTGATTCTCCTGTCATCTATATCGATTCTGTTTATGCTCGGTTTCACTATTAACGAGGCATTGAACAACAGAGAGCAGGTAACCAACTTGGAGGCGACTCGAGTTAAGATTGAGGCGCTGCAATCCTTTAGTACGTTGTCTGGGGATATTTATCGTCTATTGAGACTACCAAACTCGTCACCAATCCGTAAAAGTGCCTATGCGTCTGCTGCCAAACAGTTTGGTAGCATACTGCAATACAATAAGCAGCTTGAAGGCCTTTCCGCGCAGTGGGACATAGTGGATGAGCTAGATGATCTTGACCAAATCCTACGAGAGCTGTCTAACCCGAGTAACGAGCGTAAACCGTATCTTGGAGTCTGGGCATTTGATGTTCTGCAAGAGATACTCGTTGAACTCAACGACGTTGATATCTTTTTGGCTGACGACAACATCAACACTGCTGGTAAGATCTTCAGTGACCTCAACAATTTCGTATTCTGGACTCAAAAAGAGGCTTGGGTAGGCTATAAGCTTTATCTCTACCCCGAATTGCGAGAAGACAGTCTTGATCACTACCTGAGCACTATTCATCGCCAGTCCCAGTATCTCAATGCGTTCTTAAGAAATAATGACTCTTCGACTCGACTAGGGCAGTTGCTCGACGTATTTACGAGTAAAGAGTATCAAGATAGTGTTGATTTTCGAGAGCGGATATTCAAAAGGCAGTTTGATTCCCAAGAGATCAAACAATATGTCGCAGGGTTAGAACAAAGACATATTGTGACCCTGCAAGTCGTCGACAGCTACACGACCGAACTGCAAGGCCAACTGGCAGCCCGAATTAAAGCGCAGAAGATTCGTACAACCTTAACCACTGTTTTCGTGATTACCTTCGCGACGTTGGTTTTCTGGCTAACCTCGACCACCTCTCTGAGGCTGAATCGTAACTTATCTCATATCCTTGATGGGATGTCGGATCAAAATCGAAACACCGAAGAGCATAAACCGATCGTCACAGAAGGGCATGATGAGCTGACTCAGTTTGCCGATAAGGTTAATGAGATCATGAGTGCCAACCAGCAGCACTATCAAGATCTGATTGAAGCCAAAGAAGATGCCATCTCCGCGAACCGAGCAAAGAGTGCATTCTTAGCGAATATGTCGCATGAGATTCGAACCCCACTCAATGGGATCATCGGGATGGCGGAAATTCTCTCGCAAAGCCAACTCAACGCCAACCAGCAAGAGGTGTTAGCGGATATCGAATCCTCCTCGCATACCTTGCTAGTGCTACTGAATGACATCCTTGATCTCTCGAAGATTGAATCGGGTAACTTATTACTTTCGCCACAAGCTGCGGATCTGCGAGAAGTTGTTTACGATTCCGTTAGCGTCATTCTCTCGAAAGCGATCAGCAAGAATGTGGAGCTCGACATCAACATCGATGCCAATACACCGCATCAATTGCTGTTTGATGAGCATCGACTGCGCCAAGTTCTGACTAACCTCCTGTCGAATGCGATTAAGTTCACGGATTCTGGTGCGATCAGCACGACCGTCACTTATACGCCAGGCTCGATGAGCCGAGGCATGATTGAATGTCATGTCGCGGATACAGGGATTGGTATTGAAGAGAGTAAACTCGACTCGGTGTTTGAACCCTTTACCCAAGAAGACGGCAGCATTACGCGTCAGTTTGGTGGGACGGGACTCGGCTTAGCGATTTGTCGACAACTGATTGATTTGATGGATGGCCGCATAACCGCGAGTTCGGTGAAAGGAGAGGGTTCTATCTTCAGTTTTGGTTTCTACGTTGACATCGTAGAGAGTAAACCCAAGACCTTCGACAACCTCAAGAGTGCCGTGATTGTCTCTAATGGCTTTAATTATGTGGCTCAATTAACGAAAGAGTGCGAACGATTTGGAATACAGTCAGAAGTGGTGCCGACCATTGATGATATTTCGAATCCGCAGTTAGATTGTGATGTTTTGCTCTATTGCCACACGCTGCATCAACCGATGGACCATGACCTCGCTTCATTGAAACAACGCTATCCACTCTCTAAGGTGATTGTCTGTCAGCATCATCTATTCAAAACCAACCAAATCACAGAATCGGTGCACTCGACACATACGGTTCCGTTTCTAGGTAAACGCTTTTCTAATAGCTTATTGGCGCTTGATACGGGTGCTGCTCAAGTTGTTGAGAAGCCGACGAAATCGGAAGATGTGCATGAGCTTAACCGCCGAATATTGATCGTGGAAGATAACCTGATGAATCAGAAGATCGCGAGTTTCTTCCTTGAAAAAGCGGGCTATGAGTACACCATCACCAGTAATGGCCAAGAAGCCGTAGACGTGGTGACTCAAGGTGAGCAGTTTGATGCGATACTGATGGATTGCATGATGCCAGTGATGGACGGTATCACTGCCACGCAAACTATCCGTGCATGGGAAAAAGAGCAGGGTATCGCTCCACTTCCGATCATTGCGCTGACGGCGAGTGTCCTGGATGAAGACATCAAAGACTGCTTTGAAGCGGGTATGAATGCCTACTTGCCCAAGCCATACAAATCACATCAACTGTATGAGCTCTTCGATAACTTGGGCATCGTCTAAAAGGAACAAGCAAGGTTACCCAGTAAGACTCGCGCTTATCTAACGTACTTCCATCCCTAAGTTGTACTGTGCCAAGCAGCGACCAACGTAACTTACTTTTAAGAATGCAGCTATCACGATGGTACCAATATGCGCGGCAATTTGGGCGGCTATAGAGAAACTGTCAGCAAGAGGGTAGGCGATAACGATGCTGATGATCATCAATAACGTAGTGATGATCAATCCAGCATTGGAAACAGAAAGAAGCGTTTTAAAAGTCGTTTGAGTGGGTTTCATAATGCATCCTCATAGTCTTGGTTTACTATGAGTAGAGCAAAAGGTATTCCAACTATTTAATCTTTTTTAAATCATAAATTTACATAACTAATCATTACAATGTGAGTCAATATAACATGTTTTATTTTCGTGTCTTATTGACTCTAAAGTGTCTTTACCACTGCCTGTAGCCACAGGTATCAATATGAAAACGAACGCCATCATAGAGCCCTAATCCGACAAAGTGCTCTTTGCCATATTGAGAGTGGATTTTCTTCAATTTCACGTGCAACTCTTCACGTGAAATGTCTTCAGAGGGCACCATATCGAGAGCACAAAATTCAAGGTGTTTACTACGGGGAGCCCCTCCTGCTTGTTGATTGTAACTGCTGGTTCGTTCACCGGATACCGGTATTACAACACCAATCTCAGGTTCAATGTAAGTCTGGATGAACTTCAGTGTTTTAATCATCTTTGGCATGTTTTGCGCTTCGGGTAAGCTAAATAGCGTCGTGTCGCTGAGTACCCAGTCGGTTCCTTGCAATAGGATAAGGTGTAGGGGCATGGTCTCCTTGATGCCAGCCTCTCTCAGTTGGTTACCAATCTTCTCAACTTTCTTTTCTGCATTGTTAAGCAGCACCCAACCTTGAAAAGCTGCTTTGGTGGGTACCTTGTAACCTCGTACATCAACCACTAGATCGTCGTAGCTTATTTCTCGCTCTGTTGTGTAGAGCTTCTCTAGTTCATCTTTGTGGGGCTCTGTGGTGGATAAGAGGGCAGCAATTAAAAGCGTGGTATACATGGTGCGACTCCAACTGTGGCAGTCATTTGAGTATAGTCGCAAAATTTAGGGTCAAAAAAACCCACTTAAATAAGTGGGTTAGCGTCATTCGTTAGGCAAGAAGAGACTATTTTTTGCCTTGAGTTTGCTTGTCTTCTTCCGTTAGTTCACGAATGCGGCGGCTGATGTCGCGACGAGCTTTAGAGATTTCAGCACTCTTGATGATATGATCATCAACACGGTCTTCGTAGTCAGCTTTCATGTTCTTGATGATACCTAGGATTTCATCGTGAGACATTTCTGGCTTGATGTAGTCTAGTAGGTTGTCTAGAAGGTCTACACGCTTACGGTTATCACGAACTTTCTTTTCGTTGTCTAGAAGTTCACGCTTAAGTTTGTTCTTACGACGTGCCTGGTTAACAATTTCAAATACGCTACTCATAGATTCCTTTTCCTAATCGTCATATACGTTATCTGAGTCTGATTAAAGCACATCGAATGCGGTTGTAACAGTCTTTAGATCAAAGCAAAAGTAAGGTTGTCTAATTATTCGTCACTCTCTTCTCTAGCCGATTGTTTTTCTGAGACGGTTCACGATAGTATCTTGGTTAGAGATAGCATTATATGAAATGTGGCATGAACCAACCAGAATCCCCAAAAGAGGAGCAGGAAGCAAACTCCTCTGAAGCTTGTAGTGAGCAAGACAAGCTTCGTACCGCTTATGTAAAAGAGCGCACCAACTTAGAAGTGGTGGAAATTGAATTAAATCGTTCTAAGATCATGATGATTGATGAACAAGGCCGAAAACGAAGAGTCCCGATTTTGTCTGAACACTAGCCTGCTAGGTTAGCCTTGAATGTGTCACGACGGAATTGAAAATAATAAAAAGGAAAAACAATGAACACGCAACTTTCCGCAATTGAAGCTCGTATTATTGGTTGTTTAATTGAAAAAGAGGTCACCACCCCTGACCATTATCCCCTCACACTCAATAGCTTAACAACGGCATGTAACCAGAAAAGCAACCGTGAGCCCGTTTTATCTTTGTCTGAGTCTGATGTGCTAGATGCGGTAGATGGGCTTATCTCTCGTCGTTTAGTCAGTGACGAAAGTGGCTTTAATAGCCGCGTTAGTAAGTACCAACATCGTTTCTGCAATACTGAGTTTGGCGACTTACAATTCACAGAGCAAGAGCGAGCGATCATCTGCTGCATGCTATTGCGCGGCGCCCAAACCCCAGGTGAATTGAGAACACGTACTGGCCGTTTAGCGAACTTTGCCGATGTTAAAGAGTTGGAAGCGGTTCTGGATAAACTGGCGGCTCGTGAAGAGGGCGCATTGGTGGTGAAATTGCCACGTGAAGCTGGTAAACGTGAATCTCGTTATCAACATCTGTTAAGCGGTGAGGTAGATCTAGAAGCACTCGCTACATCAGCGCCTGTTTCGGTATCAAGTGCGGGTAATGAACGTATTGAGAGCTTAGAGGCAGAAGTTGAAGGGTTAAAGCAAGAACTTGCAGAGCTAAAAGTTTTGGTTGAGTCTCTTATCTAGATGACAGAGAAGAAATCAGATGCGGATTGGGTCGTGTACCTGATCCGTACTCGTCATAACGCGCTCTACTGCGGCATCACCAATGATCTCTCTCGGCGCTTTGAACAGCATCAGCAAGGCAAAGGAGCCAAAGCGTTAAAAGGTAAAGGCCCGCTGTTACTGGAGTGGAGTCACAAAGCTGGTTCGAAGAGTGATGCACTTAAAGTGGAATATGCGATTAAACAACTCCCTAAAACACGCAAAGAACGCCTTGTTACACAGCAACTTTCTGTCGAGATAAAAGACGAAGCCAAGGTTTATTTTGAACCAGTGTTCAAGTCTTAACAAATTTCCTTTGACACCCACTTTATTTTCTCTTTATTAGTTAGCTAAATAGATTGCGCACTCAAGTGGAGTGATTTTTATTGTTTGAAAACTAAGTGCATAAATTTTAATAAGAATGATGTTCTAATTATTGTTTGAGCCTATCATTTTTCACGGTTGTCCTACATAATATATAAAAAGTCATACAACGATATGACGTCATGCTAGGTAATAAATGAGCCGAAGTAGCTCATCAAAAATGAGAAAATAATGAAACGTTCACTTATGTTGCTAGGGGCTTCGCTATTGTCGGGGCCAGCCCTTTCTCACGGCACACATGTGCTCAATGGCTATTGGGAATACCAAGAATTTTTGAATAAGTTCCCTGCACAAAAAACGCTTACAGAACAGATGAACCAAGCGGTTCAGAAGCATCCCGTTCCCTTACAAGTCAAGCAGCAAGACCCTATCACTATTTCCGTAGTTTACCCGGGACAGCAGATATCAGATTACTGGGTTCGAAATATTCAAGCGTTTGAAAAGCGATTGGATAAGCTAAGAATCAACTACCAAATTAATCAAGTGTTTACGCGCGTTAATGCCGATTTAACTCAGCAGAGTATCTCTCTTCAGGAAGCGATTGAAAATAAGACGGATTACCTGATTTTTACTCTTGATACCACTCGTCACCGTAAATTCATTGAGCATGTTTTAACCTCTACGGATACCAAGCTGATCCTGCAAAATATTACAACGCCAGTACGTGCTTGGGAAGAGCGCCAACCGTTTATGTATGTTGGTTTTGACCACGCGACGGGAAGCATGAAATTAGCGGATTACTTTAGCCAGCACTCTAATGATGATAGTGAGTACTCAGTGCTTTACCGCTCTGAAGGCTACATCAGTGACGCTCGCGGTGATACGTTTATTCATAAATTAAACGAAGAGACTGACTTTAAGTTGAAATCCTCGTTTTATACTAAATCGGATAAAGAGAGTGGCTACAAAGCGGCGAAGATCAGCATCGCACGCAATCAAGATCTCGATTTTATCTATGCTTGCGCCACCGATGTTGCACTTGGTGCTGCTGAAGCGATTCGCGAGTCTGGCCTAGATATTAAACTCAATGGCTGGGGCGGTGGTTCTGCGGAATTAGAAGCGTTGGCTCGTGGTGATCTAGATGTTACTGTGATGCGCATGAATGATGACACCGGCATTGCGATGGCTGAAGCCATTAAATGGGACTTAGAAGGCTTTGCTGTGCCGACCGTGTACTCGGGTGATTTTGAGGTTGTGACCAAAGAGGACACACCGGAACGTATAGAATCACTTAAAAAACGAGCCTTTAGATACTCAGGACTATAATGAAGAAAAGCTACGCTCACACGCCGCGCAATACTCTGGCGAAACTCATCACACGAATCATTATTCTCGTGATTGGTGTGATGGCGCTTGGTGTGTTGATTCATAATTATGAAACCAGCAGTAGCATAGTCAAACAAGAAACCAAGCGAACGGTACAGCAAACGTCGAGTCTGATTCAGAACATGTTTGATTACCGTTTGTCTGTACTTCAAATTCATCAAGATAGCAGCTCCCACAGCGCCATGCTCAAAGCGTATTTTGCAACGGGTGACAAAGAGGAGTTGAGCTATTTCTTCTTTGGTGTTGATCAAAGAGAGCCCAATCACGCCCCAGATATGCGCTTTGTTACCACACATGATGGTGTGTCTTGGGATGATGGTAACGGTCAATTTTATGGCTTTGATGAGAGCAGTTTGGAGTACATCTCCTCTCAGGTGGCGTTCAGCAGCAACTGGCACTTTCTCGAACTAGACACTGAAATTGGCAAACGCCATCTACTCGCACGCAAAACCCCTATCGTCGATAACAAAACGGGTGAGGTGCTTGGCCAGCTCTATATTACGATTGTCTTAGACAATAACTTCTCGCTAGCGGAATCCATTCAACAAGGAAGTAATTGTGAGAACATTGTGATTGAGGCCCATGGCGACCCTGTCACATCCACATTCAGTGGCGATGAGCCTTACACCATTGAAGATATACTCTCTTATCGTGTGCATGAACAGCTTCCAGAACACTTCGTTACTATTGCGCGTATCAAAATCAATGCGGTTGATACTCCGCTGACTATTCGAGCTGTGCAGAAGAACAGCAACTTTATCGCTCTTGAAGAGAATTATGAACGAGCGATTTTAGCGGTGATTGTTGTTCTTATTGCGATGTCCTTTTTTGCCAGGGGTTGGATCCATAAACGAGTTTCAAAAGAGCTTAACAAATTGATGGAGTTCACTCGCTCAGCGAGCGACAACCACGAAACCCAGCGATTTGATGGCTCGAACATCTACGAGTTTCACCATATCGGCTGTACGCTTGAGGACACGTTTGAACGTCTTGCTGAGCAGAGTCAAAAGTTCCAAGATTTATTTAACTTTGCTCATTCTCCGATCCTAGTTTGGTCGGAAAAAGGAAAGTTGATTCAAATGAACCCAGCAGCACGTATGGCGATGTTTGCGGATGATGATTATCAAGGTGTGTTAGCTCAAGAGTTTGAACAGAAGATGCGTGCGAATGTATTGATGGTTCTTCAAGGCGCTAAACTTACCGGAATTAACGTGCCGATTGGCGACAAGGTATTCCGTTGGAATATGTCTGCCATTAGAGTTGAGCACGGTATTACCGGTGTTGTGGTTCAAGGTCAAGATATTACCAAGCTGGTAGATGCCGAGCGTCAAGCCGATCGCGCTCGAGAAGAGGCTGAACACCTCGCCAATGTTCGAGCTGACTTCCTCGCCAAAATGAGTCACGAAATTCGAACGCCGCTCAATGGTATTTTGGGTGTTTCACAGCTCCTTAAGCGCTCTATGACCAGCGAAAGCAACAAAGAGAAAGTCGATGTGTTGTGTAATAGTGCAGAGCACTTGCTTGCGGTACTCAACGATATCTTAGACTTTTCTAAAATCGAGCAAGGTCAGTTCAATATTCAGAAGAAAGACTTCCGCCTCAACGAATTGGTCAATACCTTAGACAGCATATACAGACCGTTATGCCTAGAAAAATCGATCACGTTTAGTATCGATAGCAATTTGCCTGATGAGTTAGAGATTTACACCGATCAAATTCGTCTTAATCAAATCATGTTCAATCTATTGAGCAATGCGCTGAAATTCACCCATAGCGGCGGCGTATCGGTCTCATTCGACTTGGAAACGACGCTCAATACCAACCAAGCAGCCTTAATCATTAGGGTAAAAGACACAGGGATTGGTATTGAACCTGAAAAATTAGACGCGGTATTTGAACCGTTCGTGCAAGCGGAAGAGACCACCACGCGTGAATATGGTGGTACAGGGCTTGGGTTAGCGATTGTAAAAAACTTGCTGGATATGCTTGAGGGCGACATCAGAGTACGAAGCGCCAAGGATGCTGGCTCGGAGTTTGTTATTGATATCCCCGTGACGTATAGAACCCAGCCAATGAGTGGCCCTATGCTCGATGAATCCATTGCCCCAAGAGATCTGTTTGAGAAGTCATTGAAGGTACTGCTGGTGGAGGATAACCACACCAATGCCTTTATTGCTCAAGCCTTCTGCAAGAAATATGGGATGAAGGTAACGTGGGCGAAAGATGGTTTAGAGGCGTTAGCCTATGCAGAGCTGCAACCATACGACCTCATTTTAATGGATAATCAGTTACCTAACTTGGGTGGCGTGGAAACCACACTCAAGCTACGAGAAGATCTTCACCTGACCACGCCAATCTATGCTTGCACGGCTGATGCTCAGATCTCTACTCGTGATCGGTTTATGGAAGCAGGGGCGAACTACGTTATTGTAAAACCGATAAAAGAAGAGTCTCTTCATCGCGCTTTCGTTCACTTCAAAGAGTACTATCAATCGGATAATCGCTTGGCCAGTAACGAGTAGCGGTATTACAAATAGCTGTGCTGCAAAGAACGGTAGTACAAAGAGCTAGGGCGCAGGATGTTGCGCCTTAGTTTTTATACGTGTTGTGGTGCGATGAGTGGCCTACAAGTTACCCATGTTGAATGCGAGTTCTAACAGTAGCTTCTTCAACTCTTCATCTAATTCGAGGTGTTCAGGGAATTGAATGCCGAGTAACCAACCTTGTCCTTGACGCTTCTTGCTGACGACCTTATACGCTAAGCCCTCTGGTAGGTGTTCATCCAAGATCGAAGACACCTTAATCTTCATACCAATATCAATATCTGACTGTTGAGTTAAAAACACGCCACATCCAGAGATCGAGAAGTCGATAAGGGTTGCATCGAGTGTCAAGGTGTCGAATGAGACCTCACAGCTGAGGTTAATTTTATAGCGCTCATGCTCTCGTATTGGTTTAGTCGCAAAGTTCGATGGCGGTCTTAGGAAGATCAGATGCGCTGGGTGCGTGATATGAGATAAAACACTGGTTTTAAAGGCAACAATATGGCCTAACTCCGTATCTGTGATCGCTCGGATAATAATATCGACATTATTCAGCTTTCTCAGTGTTAGGGCTTCTGTTGATTTTTGAGATAACTCAAGCACCAGATATTGGTCCTCTTTGTGACCAATATAGAGAGTACTGACTTGGATAGAATCTTGGGGGCCAAATTCAAGAACACCTGCTGTACGTGTTCCAGGCTTCAGATATCTAAACAGTTCTTGGCTATTATCTTTTGGCATATTTCCATATAAGCAGTGTTAAATAAGTGTTGAAATAATATAACGCTCTGATAGTCCTATGTCATTAGTTTCATTATGTTAATTGATGGATTTTAGAGGTCCACAAATCACGTTTTATGGTCTAATGAGCGGGAAGGCAAGTTTTTGAAAACTAGCTTAATTTTATTGAGCGACGGAGGATGAGAGGCTTGCAGTCACTCATAAACTCGATACACTGCAACAGAACAATATTTATGGAGAACAGAGAAATGGAACTATCGACTTTTTTGGCCAAACTCGATAACGCGCCAGAAAGTATTCAGTTTGAAGACACAATGGCAGTGATTGAACACAACTACCAATTTACTGAGCGAGAGTTTACCAATGGTGATGCTATTAACGCCGCCGGACAGAACAACGGCTCGTGTAAGATCTTTGCGTTTGGCCAGCTAGAAGGGTTGTCACAACAGCAAACCTTAGCGTGTTTCGGTCAATTCTACCGTCATGATGTGCTTGAGTTTCCAAACAACACCGATCACCAGAACATCCGCAACTTTATTAAGCAAGGTTGGGAAGGAGTTCGTTTCTCTGAGCCAGCGTTGACGAAAAAATAGTGCAGTCTCGGTTTACTTAACCGACATAGCATGAAAGAGAGAAGGCGAAGTTATTGTTAACTCGCCCTCTCTTTTTATTTTCAGTGTATATTTGGTGCTATTCGAGTGGCAGCGCAGAGAGGCATTTGCGACATAGACAAACGCCGACCTTCGGCACGCCGCTGGTGTCTCTTTTCTCTAACTCAAAACACCAACATGTCTCTTTACCCGCACTGATGTCGCATTGAGCCGGTTGATAGCATTGCGGACATTGGTGCGTTGATGCATCACCCGATAGGTTCTGCATGACTTGTTCTCTTTGCTCATCGGAAAGACCTTTCCAGCCGATGATCTCGTTCATCGTTCGATGGCAACCACCGCAAATGCCGCCATTATTCTTACAGGCCGCGATACAAGGTGTCTTCATTTTTTCAATTCCTAAAGCATTTGCGTGGCAATGTAACATACTTAGCCAAGATGTTAAGAAGAGTTCACTTTCGTCTTGGGTTAATAGCCTCTAGCGATTTACAGGCATTTCAGGTAGCATCACGCCCCTTTTCTAGCTTGGGGGATATGATTGATGTTCATCGGATTTGACTATGGAACGGCAAACTGTTCAGTTGCCGCAATGATCGAAGGGGCGCCACGTCTTTTGCCTCTTGAAGGTGACAACCACTACATTCCCTCTACGGTGTTTGCGCCGACGCGTGAGAGCGTTTCTGAACACCTGTTTCGCCATCTAAATATTAAGCCAAGTGATGCTATTGGCGAGCAGGTATTACGCCGTGCGATTGCCGCTAACCGTGAAGAGAGCATCGACTTAGTTCCTGAAGATATGGCATTTGGTCAAGCGGCGTTGGATCTCTACTTGGAAGACCCAAGAGACGTTTACTACGTAAAGTCGCCAAAGTCTTTCTTAGGCGCGAGTGGGCTCCATGATGTTCAAGTCAGTTTTTTCGAAGATTTAGTGTGTGCCATGATGGCGAACATCAAGCAACAGGCTGAGCGTTCAACGCAGTGCGCCATTCAGCAAGCGGTTATTGGGCGACCGATTAACTTTCATGGTCGAGGTGGTGAAGAAGCGAACCAACAAGCGGAACGTATACTGACTCGCGCCGCAACTCGCGCTGGCTTTTCTGACATTGCTTTTCAGTTTGAACCAGTGGCGGCTGGACTTGAGTATGAGAGCACGCTGACGCGGAACCAAACGGTACTTGTGGTAGATATCGGTGGTGGTACTACCGACTGTTCATTGCTAGAGATGGGGCCAAGTTGGGCTGGTCATGTCGATCGCAGTGCAAGCTTACTGGCGCACAGTGGACAACGTGTTGGTGGTAATGATCTGGACATCTATCTTGCATTTAAGCGTCTTATGCAGCCGTTTGGAATGACGAGTAAGAGCACGTCTGGAATCGATATGCCACTGACGCAGTTCTGGAACCCAATTGCGATCAACAATGTCGAAGCGCAGAAGAACTTCTACTCAAGAGAAAATCTTGCGGCATTAAAACTGCTGCGTAAGGAAGCTGCTGAGCCTGAGAAACTTGACCGACTGATGCGTGTTTATCACGACACCTTGGGTTACAGCATCATAAGAAGGGCAGAAGAGGCTAAGATCGCACTGGCGGAAAGCAATGAGTATCGAACAGCGATTCAAGTAGCGTCTGAGTTGGTGGAGGTCGATATTTCTGTGGGCCAGATGGTTGAAGCGATCGATGCTCCGAAAGCTAAGATGATAGAGCTGGTTACCGAGGCTATTCAGCAAGGTCAGAAAAAGCCAGACGTTATCTATATGACAGGTGGTTCTGCTCGTTCACCAATACTTCGACAAGCGGTCGAACAAGCTGTGCCTAATGTACCGATTGTTAGCGGTAACTACTTCGGCTCTGTTACTGCTGGTCTCGCGCGCTGGGCCGAAACCTGCTTTAAGTAGTCACCTTTTTAATCTTTAAAAGCAACCTCAACAACAGGTTGCTTTTTTTGTGCCTGAGAAATACCAACTCTGTGTCATAACTCAGAGTGTAGAACCTGTCTATTAATATGCTGAACCAATAAATTACACGCCGTTAAAAAATTCTACTCGTTACATCATGTTACAGAATGTTTCTGTCTGGAAGTTGAGGTTTACAGGTAACTGACAACAATTGTTGTTCATGCGCTTTTTGTGCATTAAAAAACAAATTTATGTTTTTATAGTTATAAACATTATGCCTATCTAGAAGAGGTTTTTTGATTTAAAGTTTTGTTATTAATGGTATTTTTTATTTTTATAGGTCTGTTGTTTTTATTTTATATATTTTAATGCAACTTTTTTGTCATTCATGGCTTACGGTTGGCTCACTTGTTAAATACAGGTAACAACTTCAACGCAGATTGAAGTTGTACTTAAGCAAACACCCTAAGTTACAAATGGATATGACAATGAATAAGAAACTTTTAGCGCTTGCTATTTCAGGTGCTGTATTTGGTACACAGGCAGTTGCAGTAGAACTTTACAACGAAGACGGTACAACTTTTGAAGTTGGCGGCCACGTTTCTGTAAACGTAAATGGTTCTGAAAAAGAAGATGCTTCAGTAGGCTCAAACTCTCCTCGTATTAACTTTAATGCTACTCAAGATCTTGGCAACGGTTTCACAGCAGACGCTAAAGGTGAATGGCAACTAAACTACCTAGACGGTGGTGACGACACATTCGCTACTCGTCTTGGTTACGTTGGTCTAACTCATGACGATTTCGGCCGCGCAGTTGTTGGTACTCAATGGGCACCATACTACGACGTAGCTAGCGTAACGGATATGCCAATCGCTTACGCGAATGACTTCTTATACGACAACCACGGTGCTCTAGGTACTGGTCGTGCAGACAAAATGGTGAGCTACCGTAACGCAATTCAACTTGGTGATGCTGGTGAGTTCAGCTTCGGTCTAGGTTGGCAAGGTGACAACTCTGTAACAACAGATGCTGAAGATGTTGATGATATTACAGGTGAAGTAACTGTTACTCGTAGCACTGTAAAATACGGTGACCGTGTACAAGCGACTCTAGGTTACTCAATTGCAGGCGTTAAGCTAGGTTACGCATTCAACACTGGTGATTACACTGCATCTGGTAAATCTAGCACAGCTGAATCTCACCTAGTTTCTGCAGCATACGGTACATACGGTTCTGGCCTTTACGTTGCGGGTATCTACGCGTCTAACGAGAACATGAACGCTGGCCTAGCAAAAGGCACTACTCTAGAAGAGAGCACTGCATACGAGCTATTAGCAGCGTACGGTCTTTCAAACAGCCTAAACCTAAGCGTGAACTACGAAGTAGTTGAAGGTGAGCTAACGAAAGGTGCAACGACTGAGACTGCACGTGAAGAGCTAGCACTACAAGCTGAGTACAACTTCACTAGCAACATCGTTGGTTACACTGCTTACCAGTTCGACCTAAACAGCGAATCTGGCTACAAGTCTGACGACAAATGGACTATCGGTGCTCGTTACTACCTATAAGCCATTACTAATTCAGCATAGTGTTTACTCCTAAGAGTCTTACCCCTCTTAGGATACTGTCCTAAACACTTGCTAGGCCCCTTCAAATTGAAAGGTTTGAGGGGGCTGCTCTTTTTTATGCCTTCTAACTTTCAGACCCTTCCAATTAGCTAACCTACCTAAAAAATCAGACTGCGCTGAAGATCAGATATTTGAAACAAGGTGTTAGGTTGTCAAAGATTCTTCATCATTGATCAGTTAAACTCTGTGCTCGATTAATGGTCAGGGAAAGACAATGAGTAACACGCATCCAGAACAGCTGTGGCAGGACTCCAAGATTAGCGCAACGCCAAGTAAGGTACTTTGTGTTGGCCGAAACTATGTAGACCATATAGAAGAGTTGAACAATGCCATTCCTGAACACATGGTCGTGTTTAATAAGCCGAATACTTCAGTGACTTCAACGCTTGCCTCTTTTCATCAAGAACCGCTGCATTACGAAGCCGAAATCTGTTTTATCGTTGAACAAGGCCAGTATGTCGCAGTCGGGTTGGGTTTAGATCTGACTAAACGTGAACTGCAAAGCTACCTCAAGGGAAAAGGGTTACCGTGGGAAAGAGCAAAGGCTTTTGACGGTTCCGCGGTACTGAGTCGTTTCGTCCCTGTTGATGGGCTTGATTTGACAGACTTACACCTAGAACTGTTCATTAACTGTGTTCGTGTTCAAAAGGGCCACGTTTCTCAGATGCTGTATTCCCCTCAAACTATTCTAGAAGAGTTGAGCTCCTACACCACACTGCTTGATGGCGATGTTGTCATGACTGGAACCCCAAAAGGCGTCGGTGAGGTACACCAAGGTGATCTGTTTTTGGGGCGTCTGAAATGCGGTGATAAAACCTTAGTCGAGATAGAGTGGGTCGCTAACTAAGTCATCTATTTAATCGAACCAGATTAGAGAATAACGTTGTTGAATTGTTATTGATTGGTTTTTTATTCGATAAATAACTAAGGTTTCAACTGATTGCATCTAGTGTATAGCTTGTACTTGATATAAAATCCGCCTCCTTTTTTATATCAACGCACAATCTAATGATCGATCTAGCCATACTCCCTGTTTACTTAACTGCCGTTGTTGCACTGCTTCTTCTTCCTGGTCCTGACATGCTACTTATTGCGAGCTCGAGTATGAGCTACGGACGAAAAGTCGGTGTGTTTGCGAGCTTAGGAAATGCAACATCAGGGATTATCCTTACGGTTCTGGCTGCAATGGGTGTTTCAGCTCTGATAGCGATGAGCCCGCTGGCGTTACAAGCTTTGCATCTATTGGGTGGTGCTTATCTGTTGAAGATGGGGTGGGATTGCCTGCGCTCTGACCAAGGTGATGCTCCTGAGTTAACCGATAACTCTGCCGCTAAAGCCTATTACCAAAGAGCGTTGATCAGTAATCTACTTAACCCGAAAGCGCTTGTCTTTTTTGTGATGTTTTTGCCTCAGTTTGTTTCAACCAACATTGAAGCGACATCTGGAGAACAGATGCTTGTTCTAGGCTTACTACTTAATTTGCTAGGTCTGACCTTTAACTTTGCACTGGTTGCTCTCGCTGGCACATTAGGCAAGCCTCTATTAGAAAATGCGCGATTCAGAACGTATCAGCAGAAGGTGATGGGTGGCGTGTTTGTGATTTTGTCACTGTGGATGCTGTCATCATTTGTGGGTTAATCTAAACCAAACTAGTTTGAATAAAAATGGACGCCTGAGCGTCCATTTTTGTATCCAAAAAGCAGTTTATTAAGCGTCTAGTTTCGTTCTAAGACGCTGGCTTTAAAGCGCTATTGGTTGAGCTCACTCTGATGCTGTTCAATCAACTGGTTGATATAGACTTCACCACGTTGTACCGCGTCAACGTAGTTTTCACCCTGTTCGAACGCCGTGACGGTTTCGTAATACACCTTCACTTTTGGCTCTGTGCCTGAAGGGCGAACAATGATGCGTGAACCATCTTCGAGATGATAAATCAGCACATCACTTGCAGGCAGGTTGATCGCTTCTGTCGCGCCACCAATCGTGATGCGTAACGAAGATTGTAAGTCTTCAATTACGCGTATTGAAATACCGCCAATGCTACTCGGTTGCTGACTTCTCAGCTTGGAACCGATAGAAGGGGCTCTTGGGTCTAAAGCGATGCTTCGCTGCGCATTGGTGTACAGACCATGCTGCATGTAGATGTCAGCCAACAAGTCCCAAACCGTCTTACCCTTTGATTTCAATTCGTCAACGAGTTGAGCAAATACCACTAGTGCTGACAGACCGTCTTTATCTCGAACCAAGGTGCCCATTGTATAGCCAAGCGCCTCTTCGTAAGCGAAAAGAAACTCATGATTATCGTCTTCCAACTGCATGCCCACGTTGGTGAGCCACTTGAAACCCGTTAAGGTTTGGAAGTAGCGGGCACCGTTGGCATTCGCGACCTTCTCTAGCAGGGTTGAAGATACGATGCTGTTACCGACCAATTGCGTTTTGGAATAAGACTTCGCTGAAAGGTATTGAGCAAAGAGCACACCCACCTGATCCCCTGTGAGCATCTTGTAACCGCCTTCTGGCAGTTTCACCGCAACGGCGAATCGGTCTGCATCTGGGTCATTAGCACACGCGATATCAGCATCAACGCTTTGTGCGAGTTGGATAACCAGATCCATCGCGCCTTTCTCTTCAGGGTTAGGGAAGTTAACCGTAGGGAAGTGTCCATCGGGCTCACGTTGCTCGGCAACACTGAAGACCTTGTGGAATCCATTATCATGAAGGAGATCTTCAGCCATTTGCGCGCCAACGCCGTGCATAGCGGTGTACGCGATAACAGTATCAGAATCTGAGCCTTGTTTATTAATGAAAGATGCCGTGTTAACGGCTTGGCGATAAGCTTGGTAATACTCCTCCGTTAGCCATACCAATTTTTCTTCTTTCTCTGCGTCACTGAGGCTCATCAGCGGGATAGGTTTTGTTGCTGCAATATCGATCTCGGCAGCAATGCCGCTGTCGTGCGGTGGAATGATTTGTGCGCCATTTTCCCAGTACACTTTGAAGCCGTTGTACTCTGGTGGGTTATGGCTTGCTGTAACAACGATGCCAGCCGCAGCATCAAAGCGTTCAATACCAAAAGCGACGACGGGTGTTGCTGCAACCTTACTGGTTAAGTAGACCTTAAAGCCAAGCGCACAAAGAACAGAAGCTGTGTCAGTCGCAAACTGTTTTGAATCGAGTCTGCCGTCATAGCCGATCACCACACCACGCTGTAGCGCTTGTGGTACATGGTCGACAAGATAGTGACCTAAGCCTGTTGCTGTCTCTTGAATAACTAAGCGGTTCATTCGATTTGGACCGCAGCCTACTTTTCCGCGTAAACCCGCGGTACCAAACTCCAATCTTTGGCTAAATCGATCGCCAATTTCGTCATGATTCTTTTCATCAATGAGCAGTTGAAGTTCTTCGCGAGTTCTTGGATCTGGGTCTCTCGCCAACCAGTTCATTGCATCTTGCATATTCATTAACCTTCTAGTTTGAAATCGGCTTTGCAATCAATGTAATTGATATTCATTCGCATTACCTTGAAGGCAATCGTAAAACTTGCGCAAACAGTGATAAGTGTTCGATTTTTTTGTTGTGGCACAAATTAAATAATTGAGCATTTAGTAACTAATGTGACCTTGAATATTTGAGTATCGATAACTAGCCTTTTACATAAATATAACAAAAAGTAACAAATTCGCTGTTTTTGAACCTTTTATTGAGTTTGCTCGTAGCTTTTAAGTATGAGAACAGCGTTAGCAACCTGTGTTTGAGGTTGCTCATTCGGTCTGATTCCAAGTCTTTCATTTTTTGGGCGGTGTTTTCCGCTTGATAGGTCGCACATATCCAATACGGATGGATAGAGGAGAGATCTTTTGAAACGATTATTGCTGAGATATGCCCTGCTTATTGGCAGCAGCATGTCACTGTTAGTTGCGCCAACGACCCTAGCGACGAGCGAATACAACATGACACAGGGTGTCACAGAGATCAGCGGCAAGGTGTATGAGCTGCACATGCTGATCTTCTACATCTGCTGTGCGATCGCATTTGTCGTGTTTGGTGTGATGTTCTATTCGATTCTGAGGCATAGGAAATCGAAGGGCGCCGTAGCGGCACATTTTCACGAAAGCACCAAAGTCGAAATTATTTGGACAGTCATTCCCATCATTATCCTCATCGCCATGGCGATTCCAGCGACCAAAACTCTGATTGCTATGGAAGACACTTCTCAATCAGATATCACCATTAAAATTACTGGCTCTCAATGGAAGTGGCACTACAGCTACTTTGGCGAAGACGTCGAGTATTTCAGCTTATTGGCAACCAGCGATAAAGAGATAGAGGGTATCGAAGCCAAAGGGGCACATTACTTACTCGAAGTGGACAAGCCTCTAGTGTTGCCTATCAACCGTAAAGTTCGTTTCTTAATGACCTCAGACGATGTGATTCACTCATGGTGGGTGCCAGCGTTTGCGGTTAAGAAGGACACTATCCCCGGCTTTATCAACGAAGCATGGACAAAGATAGATGAGCCTGGGGTTTATCGAGGCCAGTGTGCAGAATTGTGTGGGCGAGCTCATGGCTTTATGCCGATTGTGGTTCAAGCGATGGAAGAGGATGATTTTGATGCGTGGCTAGCGGATCAGAAGGCGTTGGCGATTGCTGAAGCTCAAGCCGCTAAGGAAGCATTAGATGCGTCACTTTCTTTGGAAGAGCTGAACACCATTGGTGAGCAAGTGTATGCGTCTCGTTGCTCAGTCTGCCATCAAGCTAATGGTGAAGGGATACCTGGTGCATTCCCGGCGATTAAGGGTAGTCCAGTTGCTCTGGGCAATGTATCAGATCATATCGATGTCATCGTTTACGGCCGGTCTGGTACGGCAATGCAGGCGTTCGATAATCAGTTAACTGAGAAAGAGATTGCTGCAGTGATCACCTATCAACGCAATGCGTGGGGCAACGATACGGGTGATGTGATTCAGGCATCCGACATCAACGCATATAAACAGCAAATCGAAGGCGGTGGCAGTGCGGATGCTACGTCTGATACGCAAACAACACCCGAGTCCTCGATGAGTAAGGAGGCGATATGAGTTCACCTATCAACAAACCGGTGAAGTCAGCGCCGGCTGAAGATCAAGCGATCAGTCATACTGCCGATGATTTAATCGACGTGACCGATCATGACCATCATGAAGCACCAAAAGGATGGGCTCGTTGGCTCTACTCAACCAATCATAAGGATATAGGCACACTCTATCTGTGGTTCAGCTTTGCGATGTTCTTAACGGGCGGGGCGATGGCTATGGTGATTCGTGCCGAGTTATTTCAACCCGGATTACAGCTTGTCGAGCCTGACTTCTTTAATCAGATGACCACTGTGCATGGTTTGATCATGGTATTCGGGGCGGTGATGCCTGCGTTCACCGGTCTTGCCAACTGGATGATCCCGATGATGATCGGTGCGCCGGATATGGCGTTGCCAAGAATGAACAACTTGAGTTTTTGGATCCTACCTTTTGCTTTCCTCATTTTAATTGGATCTTTATTCACAGAAGGTGGTGGCCCGAGTTTCGGCTGGACCTTCTACGCACCACTCTCTACAACCTATGGCCCCGATAGCACGGCATTGTTCGTATTTTCGGTCCATATCATGGGTATCAGCTCGATCATGGGCGCGATCAACGTGATTGTCACCATCGTTAATATGCGCGCCCCGGGTATGACTTGGTTCAAACTCCCTATGTTTGTTTGGACTTGGTTGATTACGGCATTTCTATTGATAGCGGTCATGCCCGTCCTCGCGGGGGCGGTAACCATGGTGTTAACCGATAAGTACTTTGGCACCAGCTTCTTTGATGCTGCAGGGGGCGGGGATCCGGTGATGTTCCAGCATATCTTCTGGTTCTTTGGACACCCAGAAGTGTACATCATGATCCTGCCTTCATTTGGTATTGTTTCGGCGATCATTCCTGCCTTTAGTGGTAAGCGATTGTTTGGCTATCACTCTATGGTTTACGCGACGTGCAGTATTGCGATCTTGTCATTCTTGGTATGGGCACACCATATGTTCACCACGGGGATGCCAGTATTCGCTGAGCTATTCTTTATGTATTGCACCATGCTGATAGCCGTGCCAACTGGGGTGAAGGTGTTTAACTGGGTGGCGACCATGTGGCGGGGGGCGTTGACCTTTGAGACTCCAATGCTGTTTGCAATAGCCTTTATTGTGCTGTTCACCATAGGTGGATTCTCCGGCCTAATGCTAGCCATAGTGCCTGCCGATTTCCAATACCATGATACCTACTTTGTTGTGGCGCACTTCCATTATGTGCTGGTAACCGGTGCTGTGTTCTCGATCATGGCTGCTGCCTACTATTGGCTGCCAAAATGGACAGGACACATGTACGACCACAAGTTGAGCCTGTGGCACTTCTGGACTTCGGTCATTTCCGTGAACGTTCTCTTCTTCCCAATGCACTTCCTTGGGTTAGCGGGTATGCCGCGACGTATTCCGGACTACGCGATTCAGTTTGCTGACGTCAATCAAGTGGTGTCGATTGGTGGTTTCGCCTTTGGGTTGTCTCAGCTTATTTTCCTATGGCTTGTGATTAAGTGTGTGAAAGGGGGCGAGCCCGCGGAAAGTAAACCTTGGGAAAGAGCGGAAGGGCTTGAGTGGACAGTCCCAAGCCCGGCACCGCATCACACCTTTACACATCCGCCAAAAGTGGACTGAGGTGACTCATGAACAAGCAATCGCAAGACGATCATACACAAACGTCACAAACGCAAGGTAACACCACAAAGCGGTCCACTAAGAAACTGACGGCTTACTTGGTATTGAGTGTGATTGGTATGTTCGGTTTTGGCTTTGCTTTAGTGCCGCTCTATGACGTGATGTGTGAGGCATTAGGAATTAACGGCAAGACCAATGCGGTGTCAGCTGTTCAACCACAAGGCATGCAGCCAGATTACAGTCGAATAGTACGTGTAGAGTTTATGTCGCACATCAAGCCGGATATGCCGTGGCGATTTGAGCCAGAAAAACGAGTGTTAGAGGTTCACCCTGGTGAGGTGATTCAAACCAATTACATTGCCACCAACACGTCAGGGCTGAACTTGGTCGGGCAAGCGGTGCCGTCGGTCTCTCCCGGCAACGGCGCTACGTATTTCAATAAGATGGAATGCTTTTGCTTTAATCAGCAACCATTGAACGCAAAAGAGAGCACCGAGATGGGGTTGATATTCTATATCGAACCCAGCATTCCAGAGTCGATTCATACTCTGACTCTCTCTTATACCTTGTTTAACATTACGAATGGGACGTCATCAGAGCAGGATGTAGTCGCGAAAAACTGAGCCGTCGCAAGAACCTGTATCAACAAAAGGAGTTGAGCAATGAGTTCTAAAAAGGAAATCTATTTTGTACCACACCAGAGTCACTGGCCTTTGGTAGGGGCAGTAGCGCTATTTCTTGTTGCGTTAGGCTCTGGGCTCACAGTACAAAACATGGGGACTGACGCGGCAGGTGGTGTGTTTGGTAAGTTCACCTTGGTCATTGGTTTTGCTGTACTGCTTTATATGCTTGCAGGCTGGTTCAGCAATGTGATCACCGAGTCTCTCAGTGGACTTTACTCCGAGCAAATCTCGCGCTCATTTAGGCAAGGGATGAGTTGGTTCATTTTCTCTGAAATCATGTTCTTCGGCGCATTCTTTGGTGCACTGTTTTACGCGCGTATGATCTCGGTGCCTTGGCTCGGTGGAGCGGGTAATAATGAGATGACTCACGAAGTGTTGTGGCCGATGTTTCAATCAATGTGGCCACTTACGACCACTCCAGATGGCGTGACCACGCAAGCAATGCCATGGCAAGGTCTGCCACTGAAAAATACCGTCATTTTGCTGCTCTCTTCCGTCACTCTTCATATGGCGCATCTCAGCCTTGAGCGAAATCAACGCATGGCGTTAACGGTATGGCTGGAAATCACTATCGTCCTCGCTGGCTTCTTCTTATTCTTTCAGGCTGAAGAGTACATCCATGCTTATCAAGAGATGAATCTTACCCTGCAATCAGGCATCTACGGCAACACCTTCTTCTTACTTACCGGCTTCCATGGGCTGCATGTCTGTTTAGGGACCATCTTTCTGATCGTTTTACTGGGTCGTGTGGCTAAGGATCACTTTACGCCGAAAGACCATTTTGCGTTCCAAGCTGGGAGTTGGTACTGGCACTTTGTTGATGTGGTTTGGTTGGGCTTGTTTGTCTTTGTTTACGTATTGTAACGATGAGGCTAATAAGGTCGCGGGTTAGGTGTGACCAACCCAGTCGCCATGGCAAGTAGCAGTAAAATAACAACAATGGCAGAGAAGAAAACACGTCGTCCGAGGAAATGACTGAGCTGTTTTCCATTGTGTTTTCCTGATGAGAATTGGAATAGCGCTTTCATCAAGTTAAACGCAATGACGAACAGTAGGACGACCAAAAGGACTTTAAATAACAATACGGATGTGGATGAGACCATGGTGTTAACCCCTAATGAAGCAAATCATCGAAATAGCCCGCGCCGAAGTGTCGGTGTATGGGTGGTTGCTCTGTTAACTGTGGTTTCAGTGGGTCTATTAATCAAGTTGGGGTTGTGGCAACGAGAGCGTGGCATCGAAAAGCAACAGCTGGAGCAGCACTTAGCGATGAGAGCGACACAGCCGAGCAAACCTTTGATATCAGTTTTGGCAGAGTGGAAAGCTTGGGCGAATAGTTTAGAGAATAATGGCCTCTCTAATATTGAACACCATCAAGACACGACAGGCAGCCAATACTTACAGGCACTCAATGGCACTAAGGTGACGGTGGACTTTACCCAAACCAGTGGCCCTATGTTTCTACTCGATAATCAGACGCACCAAGGCGCAGTTGGCTATATCTTGTATCAATTAATGCCGGTTGCTGGCTTTTCAGAACCCAAGTACCTGTTGGTGGACTTAGGCTTCGTCAAAGCAACCAAAAAACGCAGTGAGCTGCCGATTCTCGAATTTCCCGCTTTGTCTCAGCAGGTTTCTGGTCGACTGTATGTACGTTCAACCAATCCGCTGAGTTCGGATTTGGCTTTAGAGAATACCCAACCGAAGCGAATACAGAATCTAAACATATCAGCGATAGCCGATCACACATCCTCTGAGGTTTTGCCCGTGCTGTTTCAACCGTTCCAAGGTGATAGCTGGCCTTATGAATTGCTATGGCGACCAACGGCGATGAAGTCAGAAAAGCATTTTGGTTATTCAGTGCAGTGGTTTGCAATGGCAGTAGTGTTGGCAGGGTTAATGATAGTGATTGGTTTTCGATTTGTTAGCCATCGTCGCACAGGGGAGACCTACCATGAACAGTAAAGCGCAGGTGGCGTTCGAGAAGAAGCGTCGTAAAGGCAGATTGTTACTTATAGGCTTAGTGATCATTTTCGCCTTGCCCGCCATTATCGCCAAAACGGTTTTAGACCAACATTGGTACAACGAAGGCGCGACCAATAGTGGTCAGCTTGTTGAGCCAAGGTTGATGCTTAGCGACCTCAATATCGGCTTCGAAGACCCAAATCAAGGGTGGTTGATTGGCTATATCGCTCCGAGCGACTGTGACCAGTTGTGCGAGCAACAGCTTCACTACATTAAACAGAGCCATTTAGCCCTAGGGAAAAATCGTGAACGTGTCACGCCTGTGGTTTTTTCGCTGAGTTCACAAGAGAGCCGGTTACTTGAGTTGCCAAACTTTACGCAAGTGGATGGTAACCCAGCACTGAGTGCTCGTTTGGGTGAAGCTTCAATAGTGGTTATCGATCCGCTAGGGCAATTGGTGATGGTGTATGAGAGTGTTGCTCAGCCAGAACAACTGGTGTCTCAGTCTAAGGGGCTGATCCACGACCTAAGAAAGTTATTAAAGTTGTCGCGAGTTGGTTAAAACTCGCGTGATTAGCGTTTTGTTTGCGACAGATAGGGAGATCATTGATGACAAATTCAACCCCTAGACCATTGCTGTTACTAGTAAGAGCCAGCCTCGTATTAACCCTCGTCGTTATTGTTTTGGGCGCTTACACTCGCCTTTCTGATGCTGGTTTGGGTTGCCCTGATTGGCCCGGTTGCTATGGTCAATTGCTGGTGCCAACGAGTGAATCTGCCGTGGCTAATGCCAACTTAAAATATCCTGAAAGAGCGCTGGAAGCAGACAAAGCTTGGATTGAAATGGTGCACCGCTATTTTGCCGGAACGTTGGGTTTACTGATTTTTGCGATCACTGCATGGAGCATCTCCAAGCGCGTCACCCCAATTGGGTTGCCCTTGCTTATTGGCGCTACCGTGATCTTTCAAGCACTGCTCGGCATGTGGACGGTGACCCTAAAGCTCATGCCTGTGATCGTAATGGCGCACCTAATGGGCGGCTTTACGCTACTTTCACTATTAAGCCTACTTTACTGTCGTCTTAATCGAATCGGGCAGGGGTTTGCACCGTTTAAATCTCTTTGGTTGAGGTTTTGGGCGAGTATCAGCCTTGTTGTGGTAATAGGTCAGATTCTGCTGGGTGGTTGGACGTCATCAAATTATGCCGCATTGGTGTGCACTCAATTGCCAATCTGTGAAGGAAATTGGCTCGCTTATCTGGATTTTGATAAAGCGTTCGACTTATTACAGAGTGGACATGATGACTATGAATTTGGCGTGCTGGAATATCCGGCTCGATTGACGATTCATGTCATGCATCGATTTGGTGCTATGGCAGCGGTATTGGTTGTATTGATCACTGTGTATCAGCTTTGGTCTCAGGCTGGACATGGACAACGCAGGCTAGGTGTCATTCTAGCTCTCGTCTTATTCTGTCAGGTTGGGCTCGGTATCAGTAACGTCTGGTTCCACTTGCCGATTTCAGTCGCTGTTATGCACAACTTAGTCGCGGCTTTGTTGCTAGTGACCTTAGTCGTGACGAATTTCTTGGTGTGGCAGCGCCAAACCAGAGACTTTTTATTGAAAGGAAGCGCATTAGGCGGAGGTAAACATGGCTAGTCGAACCGAAACTCACACTCAATTTGTTCCAACTTCCAAATCCGCTGTTCGAGAAAAGTCAGCATGGAGAGTTTACCTCACGCTCACTAAGCCTAAGGTGGTTGCTTTGATGCTCCTCACCGCACTGGTGGGGATGTGCCTTGCGGTGCCGAATGGATTACCGATGCAAGAAACAATGATGGGGATGATAGGCATTGGCTTAATGGCTGGCTCAGCTGCGGCCTTCAATCATTTGATAGACCGAAGAATTGACGGTCAGATGAGTCGAACCAGTCGTCGACCTCTGCCTTCAGGGGAGCTGAGTAGCGTACGAGTATTCTTTTTTGCCGCATCAATAGGAGTCGTTGGCTTTGCTGTCTTGGTTATGTGGGTCAACGTGCTCACGGCGTGGTTAACTTTTGCAAGCTTACTTGGCTATGCCGTGGTTTACACCATGTACCTTAAGCGCGCGACACCTCAAAATATCGTAATTGCTGGGATTGCCGGTGCTATGCCTCCACTACTGGGGTGGACCGCTGTGACCAACGAGCTACATTCTCACGCTTGGTTACTGGTGATGATCATCTTTATTTGGACGCCACCACATTTTTGGGCTCTAGCGATTCATCGAAGAGATGAGTACGCCAAGGTGAATATACCCATGTTACCCGTGACGCACGGTATTGAGTACACTAAGACATCCATTTTGCTCTACACCTTGCTGCTTAGCGTTGTATGTATCTTGCCTGTTTTGGTTGGAATGAGCAGTTGGATATATCTCAGTGCCTCGTTGCTGCTTAACGGAGGGTTTATCTATCACGCTTGGATGCTCAAGTATCGCAGTACCCCGAGCAGTGCCATGCAAACCTTTAAATTCTCTATCTATCACTTGATGATATTGTTCGCGGCGCTGTTGCTGGACCATTACTTAATTTGATGCGCTTTCAAGTAAGCCACCAAAAATATTCAGGTACATGTACAAAGATGGTGTGTGCCTGAATACCGCATCCCAAGTGCTAATCACGCCTCGTGCTATAAATTATCATCTTGCCTCTGATAACTAAAAAACTGGGTTCATAACACAACCAAACCTTTGGTTTCCACTAACCTTACGTTGACATAATTTCTATAGAAATCATCACAATTAATAGGTCTGAATTATACAAAGGGAACCTCATGGAATTTACTGATCTAGATAGGGATGCGCTCTATCAAACTTGGATGTCTCAAAAGTCACGTATGCGCCTTACCCAAATGGAGTTTTCCAAAAAGCTTGGAATGAACCAATTGGCTTTCTCGCGCATCTTACGAGGTGAAACGCCATTGACGATGTCGTTTGTTAGTCAATTTTGTCGTTTGTTGCATCTTGAACCGAAAAACGTTCTGCCGTCGTTGAAAGAGGGAAGTGAAGGACCGAAAATCGTCTATTTGCAGAGCCGCATGAGCGTCGATGGCGAGATTCAAAATGCTTATATTGAGGGAAATCAGGTAGTTGTTGAGTATGCTCATACCGTGAAAAGCAACTGACTTTAGAAATTGATCGTATATTACACACAATTTTTCGACATTATTTTATATATGGTATAGCATTCTATTGTTTCTTCAGTTAACGATTGAGTGCCAACATGACATTTCTAAAATCCTTCTTTCTGACCACCATCAGTGTTCTCCTTGTTGGGTGTGCTGGTGGTCCGATCCAAAAAGCCACCAAATTTACCTCTTATCAAGACTTTAGCCCAGGCCCTGATGGTGGGGTAGATTTAGTGTGGGCCCGAATTGGCCTCCGCGATATAGATCGATTAAAAAAGAAACTGGCAAACTATGATTCGGTGGTTATCGATCAAATCTTTGTGTTGACTGAGGAGGGTTCGATAGATTCTGACGATGTACAGGAACTGACAGATCATATGCTAGAGAGATTAACACAGCGAATTTCAGAGCATAAAACGGTGGTCAGTGAGCCCAATGGTCGAAGCTTAAGATTTAGTATCGCGTTAAGTAATGTCGAAACGCCCAATCCAATTCTCGCAGTCACCAGTAGTGTTTTGCCTTTTGGCTTAGCGATGTCGACGCTTTCTAAGGTAACAACAGGCGAACACACTAACGTGGGCAGTGCGAGTGTAGAGTTGCTAGTGAGCGATGCTCAAGATGGTACGCCGTTGTTTGCTGCGATCGATCGTCAAGCCGGTAATAAGGACTTTTCGACTATGATCGATTCACTCGATGACGCAAAAGACGCGATTAACTACTGGGTTGACCGCTTAGGTGTTACTCTAACGGATACGAACTAACTCTCAATAGATAAAACCATGCTAGACAAAGAGAACTTGATGAAACTGGCGCGTGTACAGATGCCATTTGGAAAGTACGCAGGCCGAGTACTTATTGACCTACCTGAAGAGTATCTTCTGTGGTTCGATAAAAAAGGGTTCCCCAATGGTGAGCTTGGAGACCTGTTAAAGCTCTGTTTGGCATTAAAAATTGAAGGTCTTGACAGTGTTGTGAAGCCTCTTAAAAGAATGTAAAGCGTAAAACCGTTGGCAAATTGTCAGCGGTTTTTTTATTCGAATCGCGAAAAATTTAAGCACCTTTGGACTTAACTGTTTGTAAAGTAGTTAATTTATCGTGTGTAAATTTATCTATACGAGGTGTTTTAAATATAAAACATAAAAAAAATTGCGTTTTTTTTAAATTAGTGATTGAAACTCGCGTTTTTCCTAGTTAAGTTACAGAGAACAAGACGATAAGTGCTGATGTAAAAATTTGTGCCGACAATATGTGCACTCAGCTCAAGGATAGAAATAGGAAGAAGTAAGCAATGTTTCAAACAGATGATGTACGAATTAATAAAGTAAAAGAGTTATTACCCCCTGTTGCGGTACTAGAAAAGTTTCCTGCGACAGAAGTTGCTTCTTCTACAACTTTTGAAAGCCGTAAAGCGATTCATAACATTCTAGAAGACAAAGATGATCGCCTGCTTGTGATCGTTGGTCCGTGTTCTATTCACGATCCAGAAGCTGCGCTAGAGTACGGTAAGCGTCTGAAAGTACTGCGTGATGAACTGGGTGACCGACTAGAAATCGTTATGCGAGTCTACTTCGAGAAACCACGTACTACCGTGGGTTGGAAAGGTCTAATCAATGACCCGTACATGGATGACACTTTTAAGCTAAACGATGGTCTTCGCATGGGGCGTAAACTTCTGCTCGACCTAACTGACATGGGTATGCCAACAGCAAGTGAATTCCTAGATATGATCACGCCACAATACGTAGCGGATTTGATCAGCTGGGGTGCAATTGGCGCTCGTACGACAGAATCTCAGGTACACCGTGAGTTGGCATCTGGTCTGTCTTGCCCTGTTGGTTTTAAGAATGGTACAGATGGCAACATTAAGATCGCAACAGATGCAATTCGTTCTGCGAGCTCGTCTCACCACTTCTTGTCTGTAACTAAATACGGCCACTCTGCGATTGTGGAAACAGCAGGTAACCCAGACTGTCATATCATTCTGCGTGGCGGTAAAGAGCCAAACTACAGCGCTGAGCACGTTGCTAAGATCAAGCAAGAGCTTGAAGCTTCAGGTTTACCACAGAAGGTGATGATTGACTTCAGCCACGCAAACAGCTCTAAGCAGTTTAAGCGTCAGATGAACGTTTCTGACGACGTTAGTGCTCAAATCGCTGGCGGTGATGCGGCTGTTTTCGGTGTTATGATTGAATCACACCTTGTAGAAGGTCGCCAAGATCTTGTTGATGGTAAGGTTGAGACTTACGGCCAATCGATCACTGATGCATGTATTGGTTGGGAAGACACAGAAACAGTATTACGCCAATTGGCTGATGCAGTTGAGAGTCGTCGTAACAAGTAACGCTACCTAACTCATTGAATAAAAACCTTGTTGTTCTGCAGCAAGGTTTTTTTGTTTTTGGGCGCTGATAAACGTAGGTTTGTTCGTGCTATAAGGGTGGTCATACCATAAATTATTGACTTACCGTATCTATGATGGTTAAATGAAACGGTGTTCGATAATTTGAAGAGTGTTATCCATGAAAACGAAATTCGCATTCGCAAGTATTGCTTTAGCCGCTATTACAACATTCAATGCACCAACAGCTGAAGCTGCAAAGGGTTTTACAGCCGAGCAATTGTGTAAGGCGGGTCTTGCTCTAGCGATCGATAAGAAACCACGTGGCATCAAAGCAACTTCAGGTCAAACGAATCAACGTATTCTCCTTAGCCTGAAAGATGGTAAAAATGATTGGGACTACCGTTGTAAGATCAATCGCAGCAACAAAACGGTAAAGCTAGAAGCTCGAGAGTTGAAGCGTAATGACAAGTTTTTAGGTCAAGCGATTCGTTATGATGTGGCAGATGCAAAACGCTCTGTTAAGGTAACAATGAAGAAGCGCAAAGGCTCGGGTTTAATCAATGAAACCTATACGAGCATTCAACTGAAGTAGTCATCGAATATACTCAGATTACATAACAAAAGAGCCATACATGTGTATGGCTCTTTGTCGTTTTATAGACGGTGTTCTAGTGACGGCGGTAGTTCCAACTCCGGAGAGCTTTGCCCACCCTGCTGAAGTTGAATGGTTTGTGTAGGGAAGGCGATATCTGCGTGGTGAGCATGCACAATCTCTAGCACCTTCAGAAGCACGTCTTGCTTTACTTCGTGAAAACGAATCCAATTGACGGTTTTGGTAAATGTATAAATAAAGAAGTTGAGTGACGACGGGCCAAATTTATCGAAGTTAACGATCAGCGTCTGCTTCGCATCAATATCGGGGTGGTTTTCTAACATCGCCTTAACATCATCGACAATAGCCTGCATCTTATCGGCATCTTCATAGCGCAACCCAATCGTTTCATGGATACGACGGTTTAGCATTCGAGATGGGTTCTCTACCACAATATTACTGAATACGGAGTTGGGTACATAGATTGGACGCTTATCGAAGGTTCTGATAATGGTCATACGCCAACCAATACGTTCCACCGTTCCTTCAATCTGACGGTCTGGAGAACGGATCCAATCACCCACTTTAAACGGGCGATCGAAGTAGATCATCATGCCACCGAAGAAGTTAGACAGCAGGTCTTTTGCGGCTAAACCGACAATCAAACCACCGACACCACCAAAGGTAAGCAGGCCCGATAGGCTTAAGCCAAAAGTCTGCATGATGGTGAGGGCACCCATGACCATGAAGAATAGGCGAAACACCTTAGCTATGGCCTGTACCGTGGTCTCATCGCGTTTCTTTTGCGCGAGGATGTATTCTTCACTATTGGTGATCATGCGTAGCGTAAACCACACAAAGGTACAGATGATGAGAATGTGCTTTAGGGTTCTGAGCCAGTTGATCTCTCCACCAAACTCGCCTTGGAGAATGAGCCCGAGAGAAACCGTACCCGGCCAGCACCAAAGCACCGTACTGATCGGTGTTTTTAATGCATCGAGTAACAGATCATCCCAGTGGAAGGCGGTCTTTTGAGCCAAGATTTCCAGTCGACTGTGAAGGATTCGCCAAGCAACCCATGCAAAGAAACTGGCAATGGTGATAAATAAGACGCTGCTGCTCCACTCATGGTGGTTGGCATCAACGTAAGTCTGAACTTGTTGAATTAATTCGTTCATGATTTGAATGCACTCAGTGATGACGCTGGTGTCATGGTAAAGCCATGGTCTAACAATATCTCCAAAAGGCATTATCGCTGCTTTTAGATGGCTTTATGCAATTACATGCTATGACAGAAAAATAAGTTGCCCGAAATTAGCAGAATTCACATTTGTTCTCTACCTTTAAAATCAAGAGATTAGAATTTTTTTCGCCGTTAGATTATGAGTAGCGACGTTCACTCTAGATTACTATCAAGCACCAATCATTGAGGATAGGGGAAATTATGACAGATAAACAGTTTGCTGTGATTGGCTTGGGCCGTTTTGGGCTCTCGGTATGTAAAGAACTGCAGGATTCTGGGGCACAAGTTCTGGCTGTCGATATCAATGAAGAGCGAGTCAAAGAGGCAGCAAGTTTTGTGTCGCAAGGTATTGTTGCCAACTGTACCAGTGAACAGACCGTCAAAGAGTTGCGCCTCGACGAGTACGACATGATCATGATTTCGATTGGCTCCGACGTAAACGCCAGCATTCTCACCACGCTTGTTGTAAAAGAGGCGGGGTCAAAAACGGTTTGGGTCAAGGCGAATGATAAGTTCCACGCCAAGATACTGTCTAAGATTGGCGCAGACCATGTCATTCTTCCTGAGCGCGATATGGGGATTAGAGTGGCAAGAAAGATGCTTGATAGACGAGTGCTAGAGTTTATCGACTTAGGCAGCGAACTGGCGTTAACCGAGATAGTCATTGGGCATAATCTGCTTGGAAGGCCTTTGTCGGATCTCAAGCTATGTCAGCAGAATGAGGTGCATGTTTTAGGTTTCAAGCGTGGTCCCAATTTGGTCAAAGCACCTGAACTCGATATCAGTCTAGAGATTGGCGATGTGGTTATTATCGCGGGTCCTAAAGACTTGTTGGCTAACCGACTTAAATCATTGTCATAAGGCGGATTATGCACTCAGTTCAAAGAAAAGGGCTGTTCTACACATTAAAGCCAGACAATAAGCCAAAGAAGGGCTCAGAGCCCAAGATTATCCTCACCAGTTTTCTCGGTGTCCTCATCCCTTCGGCTTTGCTGCTTACGCTACCTGTATTTTCTGTTACGGGCCTTTCATTTACCGACGCGCTGTTCACCGCGACATCGGCAATCAGTGTGACTGGTTTAGGCGTAGTGGATACCGGAGCTCACTTTACCCTTGCCGGCAAAATATTATTAATGTTTCTTATGCAGGTGGGTGGGCTTGGGCAAATGACCTTATCTGCGGTACTTCTGTACATGTTCGGCGTCAGACTGAGCCTAAAACAGCAAGCGTTAGCCAAAGAAGCGCTAGGGCAGGACAGGCGTGTCAATCTCAGAAGTTTAGTCAAAAAGATCATCGCCTTTGCATTGATCGCGGAGTTGATTGGCTTTGCGTTGCTTTGTTTCCGTTGGGTTCCTGAATATGGATGGTCGACCGGCAGTTTCTATGCTTTGTTCCATGCAATCTCAGCCTTCAATAACGCGGGCTTTGCTCTGTTCTCAGACAGCATGATGACCTTTGTCGATGATCCTTTGGTGATTTTTACTCTCGCAGGCTTGTTTATTTTTGGTGGGCTAGGATTCACGGTCGTTGGCGACTTAGCCTCAAATTGGCGTCGTGGCTTTAATCACCTACATCTTCATACCAAGATCATGCTCACTGCCACGCCCACCTTGTTGCTTGTTGGCACGGTGCTGTTTTGGCTATTAGAGCGAAACAATGGTGACACGATGCAAGGGCTCTCTTTTCATGGCCAATGGCTAGCTGCGTTTTTTCAATCGGCCAGTGCACGAACGGCGGGGTTTAATAGTGTCGACTTAACGCATTACACCCAACCTGCATTATTAGTGATGATCGTGTTGATGTTGATTGGTGCTGGCTCAACTTCTACGGGAGGAGGCATCAAGGTGTCTACCTTTGCGGTCGCCTTTGTGGCGACTTGGAGCTTCTTACGTCAGAAGAAACATGTGGTGATGTTTAAACGTACCGTCTCTTGGCAAGCAGTGACCAAGTCTCTCGCGATCATTGTTGTCAGTGGTGCGCTGCTTACTACCGCGATGTTTTTGCTGATGTTGACCGAGAAAGCTGCGTTTGATCGTGTGATGTTTGAGGTCATCTCTGCTTTTGCGACCGTCGGGTTGACTGCTGGCCTAACCGCGAATCTCTCCGAACCAGGCAAATACATCATGGTGGTTGTAATGGTGATAGGTCGAATAGGACCCTTGACTCTAGCTTACATGTTAGCGCGCCCTGAGCCCTCTTTAGTGAAGTACCCTGAAGATACAGTATTGACGGGTTAGTCTGTATTGAGAAACTAGGGTGATAAGAAAGAGGAAACTGGCACTCTGTTTACGATTCACCACATATGAAAAAGCCAGCGTGTTTGCTGGCTTTTGGGTGAAAGGTTAGTGGCTAGCCTTCGAACATCTCTACATAGTCCCCGTAGCCCTCTTCAGCGAGCTTCTCGACCGGAATGAAGCGCATAGCAGCAGAATTCATGCAGTAGCGTAATCCTGTTGGCTTTGGACCATCTTTAAATACATGACCTAGGTGGGAATCACCAAATCGGCTACGCACTTCGGTACGAGGGTAAATCAGTTTGTAGTCCGTTGTCGTGACAATGTAATTATCATTGATAGGCTGGGTGAAACTAGGCCAACCTGTGCCTGATTTATACTTGTCTTTCGATGAGAAAAGTGGTTCACCGGTGACGATATCCACATAGATACCTTCTTCTTTGTTATCCCAGTACTCGTTATCAAACGGGCGCTCAGTGGCGTCTTTTTGAGTCACGTTATATTGCAGTGACGTTAGTTTCTGTTTGATCTCAGATTGAGAAGGCTTAGTGTAAACCTTAACGTTTGCCGCTTGTTTTTGACCATCTAATAGTTGGCGAATGGTTTGTGGGTTTTCTGTACGGTCATCACCAAAGATTTTGTCTAGGTATTGGTCGCGACCCGAAGCGTAACGGTAGTAGTTATAACGAACTTTGCTCTTCTTGTAGTAGTCTTGGTGGTAGTCTTCCGCAGGCCAAAACTTTTTAAACTCAATCAGCTCAGTTTTCAGAGGCGCACCAAATAGGTTGGCTTCTTCGATCTCATTCATAAAGCTCTGAGCAATCTCTTTTTGTTCGGCGTTATGATAGAAGATCGCTGGACGATATTGCGGGCCACGGTCCACAAATGAGCCTTTATCATCGGTAGGGTCGATATGGCGGAAAAACTGATCAAGCACTTGTTCATAGTTGACCACACTCGGGTCGTAAACGACTTTAATCACCTCAATATGTTCGGTTTTTCCCGATGCTACTTGCTTGTAGGTTGGATTCTCTAGCTCGCCCCCCGAGTAACCCGAGACAACATCAATAACACCATTGAGTTTTTCAAGGTCGGACTCGGTACACCAGAAACACCCCCCAGCTAAAGTCGCCACTTTGGTTTCACCAGAGTGCGCTGCTTTATCCATTGTATTGGCTGTGCCTGTTTGGCTAACAAGTAACGAAAGCAGTGGTAGTGTCACCACGAGTGAAACCAATATTTTAGATAATTTCTTCATAGATACCTCATCTTGACGTTTACTCATTCGATGCTGAATGTACGAATAGAGACAGGACTTTGATGAAAAAAATTGCACTATTCACGAAAAAAATATTATGAAGGTGAAATGGTGTAGTGGTAAAAGCTCAGCTTGCGCTTCAAAACAACCGGTAGTAGGGTGGCTGATACTTTGTTATTGAACCATGATGAGTGCTTGCCACTCGATTAAGGAAAAACATGAAAGCAGAAGTAAAATGGGTAGAAGGCTTTAAGTTTCTAGGTCAATCTCAGTCTGGTCACTCTATCGTAATGGATGGCAGCGGTGGCGCCACGGCTCCTAGCCCAATGGAGATGGTGTTGATGGCTGCTGGTGGTTGTAGCTCTGTTGATGTTGTCGATGGCCTCAAAGAAGCAGGACAAGCCATTACAGGCTGTAATGCGAAGCTTGAGACAGAGCGTCGTGAAACGGCTCCAAAGATCTTCACCGCAATCAATATTCACTTTGAAGTGTCTGGTGAAAACTTGGATGAAGAGTTAGTTGCAAAGGTTTGTGCTGACTCTTTAGAGAAGTACTGTTCAGTTTGTCTGATGCTAGGCGCGGGTGTTGAAATGACCCACAGTTGGGAAATCGTCTAATAACAAGAAAGGCCACGTAATTTTCATACGTGGCCTTCATTTTTAAGTTTTGTATTGTCCGTTAATCAGAGAGCCTAATCACGTAACAGAAGTGGCTAAGTGGCTTGGTTATTTCGCTACTTCTTCAACAATCACTTCTTCAACTTGAACTTCTTCTGTGTACTCAAAGCCTGGAATTGTTGCTTCAACACGACGGTTCATCGCACGACCTTCAGCAGTGTCATTCGTCGCTACTGGGTTTTCTTCACCTTCACCAGAAGCGGTAATACGGCTAGCGTCGATGCCTTGCTCTTCGATGTACGCAGCAACGGCTGCAGCACGTTTCTTAGAGATCATCATGTTGTATTCAGCAGCACCTGTAGAGTCAGTGTGACCAACGACTTTTACATTCGATTCAGGGTGAGCCTGAAGAACAGCAATCAGAGGACCAAGCGCTGCTTTACCATCTGCTGATAGCTCAGTGCTGTTCGTCGCGAACATCTCTTGAGAGAAGCTCTCTTTTTGCTCTTTGGTGACAACAACGGTTGTTTTCTCTTCCATCACTACTTCTTCAACGACTGGTTCAGAAGGAGCTTGAGTTACTGCTGCTGCAGTCGCTGCTGCTGCCGCCGCAGAGGCTGTTGTCGCGCCTGTGCCGAAGTTGTAGCTAACACCAATAGAGAATAGGTTTGCGTTTAGATCTTGGATGTAGTTGTCATCGAAGTCATCGAAGTATTGATATTCGACACGTACAGCCCAAGCATCAGAGAACTGTTTCTCGACACCCGCACCAAGAGATAGGATGAAAGCGTCTTCACCGCCGTGAGAAATGTAAGCTGGACCACCTTTCACAAAGAAGTCAAACTCTTGCTCAACAGGGAAGCGGTACATAGGAGTCAGGGAAATGGCAATTAATGGATCGCTGAACGTTGATGCTAATCCTGGTCCGGCTGGGAAACTGGTTTTGTAGTCGCCTAAGAAGTCAGAGCTTAATTCGACCCCAATACGATCTGTAAAGTTATAACCAGAATAGATACCGGCACCTACTGCATCATCATCACACTCCGTACCGCTAACACAGGCGCTGTCTAGCCAACCAAGGCCAAGCTTAGCACCGACATAGGTGGTTGCAGCGATAGATGGCGCAGCTGCAAGACCAGAGGTCGCGATAAGTGCACACATAATTTTTGACAGTCTTTTCATAATCTTATCCTTGTGATTAATTTTTATTCTTACCTGAATCTGCCATTAATGGGCTATCGACTGTTTTGTAACACACTGCTTTCAGACGATAACTGGAGGCGCTGATCCAGTTGGAATCTATCTATATGAGCGGTATTTCTATTGTTAATCCTATTGCACATGAGAGTCAACAAAATTGTTGAAAATTATACATTTAACTAATTTTTACTTTTCATTTAATCAATAATTGCCTGCTATATATAAAGCTATAGTTCAAGCTCATGATTTTACAAATTATTTTAGCTAAAAGAGCAAAAAAACTTGCGCTACTTAATGCTTATAAAAGAAAAAATCCCGACGTCAAATAATTGACCTCGGGAATAGCAAGGAGCCTATTTTTCTTTATCGCGAAACGTCAAGCAGTCTATAGGAAGACGCTAGATATTATGGACGCTCTCCACGTAAGATACGGGCTTCAATTTGTTCAATCACTGCAGGTAGATCTGAAATTGTATCAATTAGATAGTGCGGCTTAGATTCACCCAACTTCTGTTTTGCTTTATCGCGTGCTGCTGCCAGTGTTTCTTGGTCAGCTTGTTGATACTCTTCAAACGTCAGGCCGGCTTCATTACCTGATAGCAATAAGCCTACTGTCCACATGCCAGCGTTGTGTCCTTCGTCGATACCTGGAGCGGCATCATCGACTTTAATACATGCTGCAACATTGGTAACACCTAAGTCGATAACGTTTTTTAGTGCCATGAATGGAGCAGGGCGGCCCCCTTGTGGAAGGTCGTCCGTCGCAACAACACAATCAGGGTGGTAACCGTAGTCTGCAGCAACTGGAACAAGCACATCCATCACTTGGCGTGGGTAACCTGAACATGAGCCAATTTTTACACCTTGCGATTTTAAGTCATTGACCACTTCGATAGCGTTTAAAATTGGCTCGGCGTGGTCAGCGACCTTAGCTTTTTGTAAAGGCATGAATGCCGCGTATATTGCATCAATATCTTCGGAGTTCATATCTCTACCGAATTGTGCGTTCCAACGAGCCCTAACAGAAGGTAGTTGACCTACCGCTTGGATGTGGTCCCATTTACCCAGACCCATAGGCTCACGCGCTTCCTCTAGATCGATATGGAAGTCAAAGCCTTGTTTAAATGCTTCTACGAAGATGCTGGTTGGTGCGAACGAACCGAAGTCTACGATAGTGCCAGCCCAGTCAAAAATTACAGCTTGGATTGCGGATGATTTCGTCATGATTTTGTGTCCTTTGTTAGCCTTGAGATGATCATCAAGGCTGTCGCTAATTTGTTTGTGATGATTGTGTTGAATAAGGTTAAATCTGATAACCAAAGTCTTGGCATACTTTGTCTACCGCAGCTTCAAAGATATCTAGGGCTGCATTGAGGTCGCTTCGCTCGATAATCAAAGGTGGGCTGAGTTGAGCGACGTTGCCCTGAGAGACTTTGAAGCTCAAACCTTGATTGAGGCATTGATAGAGCAGAGCTTCTGCTTCGTCATAGGCGCGTGTTTTCGTTATAGGGTCTGTGACCAGTTCAACACCCCATAGCAGACCGATACCACGTACATCACCAATGACTGGGTATCGTGCTTTCATATCGAGCAAACGTTGTTTCACAAATTCACTGTCGTCTTTCACTTTTTGCAAAAGGTTTTGCTGCTCGATGACCTGCATGGTTGCAAGCGCCGCCGCACAGCCAATAGGGCTTTTTTCATGTGTATAGTGACCTAGAGAGACTTGGGCTGCTGTGTTGTATTTGTCTTTGGTTACCATGGCAGCAATCGGTACCAAGCCACCGCCAAAGCCTTTACCAATACAGAGAATATCTGGCTCGATGTCATAAGCTTGGTGGGTAAACCATTCACCACTGCGCCCCATGCCGTTAGGGATGTCATCGATGATCAATAATACGTTGTGTTTGTCACAGATCTCTCTGATGCGCTTCCAGTACGCCTTACTTGGCACTTGCACGTCAGTGTTGCGCACCGCTTCCGCAATAAAGGCACCAATGCCTCCCTCTTTTTCAATCACATACTCAAGGTAATCAGCGTAATGGACGTCAGAGTTTTGGTCGCCGTCGCGCATTGGGAAAGCACCTCGGTAAGACACAGCTGGTGGAATGCGTTCTACGCCAGCCATAAGTGGTCCCATGCCTTCTCGAAAACAGGCTTCGCCACCAACCGAAATAGCATCTAAAGAGGCTCCGTGAAAAGAGTCCCAAAGTGAAACTACTTTAAAGTTGTTGGTCACATGCCTTGCGAGCTTGAGCGCCATACCGATGACAGAGGTGCCTCCGGGGGCGAATAACACACGGTTGAGTTCGCCACCACAGATTTGGGCTAGCTTTTCTGCACACTCAATCGCGGTTTCATTAGTAAAGCGTCGCGGAGAAAACGGCAGTGACGCCATTTGCTCTGTCACTTTCTTGATGACCTCTGGATGGCCGTACCCCAATTGGTGAACATTATTGCCATGGAAGTCCATGTACTTTTTACCTGTTGCATCCTCAATGTAGATACCTTCAGCATGTTGCAGGGTATCTAAGCAGGGTGTCGACATCGCTTGATGCAGAAATACGTCGGAATCTCTTTTTAACAAGGCTTGTGTTGCCTCATCATCCAGAGAGGCGTTCCACTCTTGTCGCGCTGGCGTTGTGTTTACATCCCCTTCACTGCGGAAGTGGGTGTGAGAGAGGCTTTCTTTTGATTCACACTGCATCATGCCGTTACTTCCCAGTACTTTGCTTTACTGATCGCACCGATTAGACGCTCAATATCAGCAGGGTAAACTTCACCTATGTTACCGATGCGGAAGCAGTCAGCGTTTGACACTTTACCCGGATAGATTACGAAGCCTTGCTCTTTAAGGCGCTCATAGAACTCTTTGAATTGGTAGTCGCTATGAGTAGGGGAGTAGAAAGAGGTAATGATCGGAGAGTGAAGGTCATCGCTCAATAACGACTCGAAACCCAGAGAACGCATTCCCGCAACCAGTGTCTTCTGGTTAGTTGAATAGCGTTGGAATCTCGCTTCGATGCCGCCTTCTTGTTCCAGTTCAAGCAGTGCTTGATAGAAGGCACGCACAGTATGCGTTGGTGAAGTAAAGCGCCATTTACCGTGGTTGGCTTCCATGCAGTGCCATTGGTCGTAAAGGTCTAAACTCAGAGAGCGAGCTTGTCCCTTACACTTTTCTAATTCGCTCTGTTTAGCGATAACAAAACCAAAGCCGGGAACGCCTTGAATACACTTATTCGCTGAGCTGATCATAAAGTCGATACCAAGCTCCGCTATATCCATAGGGATACCACCGAAGCTTGACATGGCATCAAGAATCACGGTTTTGTCGTTCTGCTTAGCGAGTTGCGCGATTTCCTTAATTGGATTGAGCATGCCTGTTGTGGTCTCGCAATGAACAATCGCTACGTGAGTAATCGTAGGATCCATCGCCAAAGCCGTTTCCATTTCGTTCAAGTCAGGTTGTGATGTCTCACCAGGAGAAACGACATGGCATGGAATGTTTAAATATTGAGCAATTTGTGCGATGCGAGCGCCGTAAGCACCGTTATCGACCACAAGCAGCTTGCTTTCTGTACTGATTACACTGCCAATCGTTGCTTCGACAGACGCTGTCCCGCTGCCTTGCATTAACACACTTGTATAGCCCGCTTGTTGAGTTGCAAGCTTCACCAGTTTATGACGGATGACCTGTACGATGTCTTTGTTGTACTCATCGTCCCATGTACACCAGTCTTTTAGCATCGCTTGGCGAACTGATTCAGAGGTAGAAAGAGGACCAGGGGTTAATAGCAAGTATTCATTTTTCATTTTGATTTCCATTTGGACTATACCAATATTTGTCGCTACTTTAACAATCGATTTTGATGGAGGTAAAGACCCAAAAGGCGAGTTTAATAAAAGCTTCATAAACAAAATGGATGACTATCTCTCTTGTGTGATGGATCTTAAAACTGCCATTTTTTGTTCATTTAATCGTCATAAAACTCGAATAGGTTAATACTCGTCATCTGGTACATACCAAGTTGGTTTGTACTCACTAATGGAAATGAAAGAATGCCAGCCAACATGGGCTGCATTCACAATTGCTATACAGTTCAACCGGAGAACATGATGAAAAACCGTTTTATGAAAGGATCACTAGCTGCACTTGTGTCACTACTGGCTACTAACGCATTTGCGGCCGAGGAAGTGACGGTTTATACGGCGTTTGAAACAGATATTTTGGCGAAGTACAAGAATGCCTTTGAAAGCGAAAACCCAGACATTCGCATCAAATGGGTGCGTGATTCGACAGGTATCATGACAGCTAAACTACTGGCTGAGAAAAATAACCCTCGTGCAGAAGTGGTATGGGGTCTCGCTGGCTCGTCGATGGCACTTTTAAAAGAAGAGGGCATTCTTCAACCATACACTCCGCAAGGGGTTGATGCACTTCGTGCTAATCTGAATGATCCACAATCTTCTCAAGCTTGGTACGGCAACGATGCATTCTTCAATGCGGTGTGCTTTAACGAAGCGGTTGCGAAACAGTTGAACTTGCCAGCACCTAAGTCTTGGGATGATCTAACTAAGCCTATCTACAAAGGTCATATTGCAATGCCAAACCCAGCGTCTTCAGGCACGGGCTATATGCAAGTATCAGCGTGGCTTCAGAACATGGGTGAAGACCAAGCATGGAACTACATGCAAAAGCTGGATAAAAACATCGCACACTACACGCACTCAGGCTCTAAGCCATGTGTTCAAGCGGGTATGGGTGAAGTGGCAATCGGTATCTCTATGGCGAGCCGTGGCGCTAAGCTAAAAACTCAAGGTGCGCCGCTATCGGTTATCACTCCTGAAGGCATCGGTTGGGAATCTGAAGCAGTTGGCCTAGTTAAATCTTCTGACGCTGCAAAGCGTGTAGTTGATTGGTCTATCTCTAAAGCGGCAAACGAGCTTTACATCGAAATGTACCCGGTTGTGGGCCACAAAGAGGTAACCGCAACAGTGAAGAACTTCCCGAATGTTGAGAAAAACATGGCGAAGATGGACTTTGCTCGTATGGGTAGTGAGCGTGCGGACGTTCTGAAAACTTGGTCAGATAAGTTCGACGCGAAATCTGAGCCAAAATCTTAATCTTACCCCTCTAAATCAAAGGAAGGCTTCGGTCTTCCTTTTTTGATCAAGGAGCCGCGTTATGGCAACAACGGCTCCTTGAGCAGATATCTATATTTAAATGTCATTTCAGTGACGTCGATTCATTTAGGTTAGCTTCCATGTCAAAACACTATTCATATTGGTTCAAACAAGCCTTGCAACAAGAGTTTGGTCAAGACACTCCACCAAGCCATGCTGGTCAACCACTGGCACAAAATATCGAAACAGACATTGCTATTGTTGGTGGTGGCTACACAGGATTGTGGACCGCCATTTTGATCAAACAGCAGCAGCCCAAAAAGCGTGTTGTGGTGATTGAAAAGGGCTTGTGTGGCAGTGGCGCTTCGGGTGCTAACGGCGGTTGCATGCTCACTTGGTCCACGAAGTATCCGACACTTAAACGTCTTTATGGAGCACAACAAGCAAGGTGGTTGGTTGAACAATCTGAAGAGGTGATTTTTGAGATTGAGGCGTTTTGCAAAGAGCATGACATTGATGCTCATTTGTACCGCAGTGGTACTTACTACACTGCAACTAACCAAGCTCAAAAAGGGGGGATGGCTCCTGTCGTTGATGAGTTAACCAAACAGGGGATCAATAGCTGGAAGGAGTGTGACCAAAACTTGGCAGAGAAAGCAGGTTCAGACAAGCATATCGAAGGCTACTATTCAGAAGCAGCAGGCAGTGTTCAACCGGCCCTATTGGCTCGAGGGCTACGAAGAGTTGCCATCGAAATGGGCGTAAAGGTATATGAAAATACGCCTATGACCCAACTTAATTATGGTCAACCCGCCCAAGTGGTCACTCCATCGGCAACGATCACCGCTAGCAAAGTAGTGCTGGCGCTCAATGCTTGGATGTTGGATCATTTCAAAGCCTTTAAACGCAGCATTGTGGTTGTCTCTTCTGACATGGTGATTACTCACCCTATCCCAGAAAAGCTTGCCGCATATGGCCCGGATAAAGGCGCGGCGGTGGTCGACTCAAGGATCTTTGTTCACTATTACCGCGATACTCGAGACGGTAGGTTGATGCTTGGCAAGGGAGGGAATAAGTTCTCGTTTGCCAATCAGGTCGACACTATGTTCAACCAGCAGACCAAGTACTTGCCGCTGCTTAAACACTCATTTCAAAACTTGTTTCCCAAGCTTGAACAACAAGATTTTGCGTACAGCTGGTCGGGCGGTTCCGATCGCTCTGTGACAGGACTGCCTTTCTTCGGCAATATCGAGAATCAATCGAACATCTATTATGGATTGGGCTATTCAGGAAACGGCGTTGCACAAACGCGTATGGGCGGCAAGATCCTCTCATCAATGGCTTTAGAAATTGACAACGAATGGACGAGAAGTGGCATGACAAAAGGGCCACTTGGTCAGTTTCCACCAGAGCCTTTTCGCTGGCTAGGGGCTATGATGGTGCGCGATGCGGTGCGTCGAAAAGAGAACGCAGAGGATGCAGGTCAAAAACCGATGTGGATAGACAAACAGTTTGCCAAGCTCGCTGGCGCAGCAAGTAAAGCGGATAAAGTCACCGACTAGTTTTGGGACATTGCTTGGTGAATAAATGAAAGGCAACTAAGTCATCTCTTAGTTGCCTTTGTGTTTATCGAAAGCTCGGTTTTTCACGGTAAACTAAATCGGTTACGGTAAACCAAGCCTATTACGGTAAACAAAGCCTGTTACGGTGAACCAAGATCGCTCCGTTCAAGTATCCTTGGAGCTTATTTAGAATTGGTAAGCTGCACTTAGCTTAACTTCTCGACCTGGTGACGGGATACCTTTAGATAGGTACGCTTCGTAGTAACGGTCTGTCAGGTTAGTAACAATAGCGCCGAATGACAGGCCTTTAACTTGTTGTACTTCCCAAGTCGCGTACACGTCTTGCAAAGTGTATTGCTCGCTTGGAGGGTAGCTGTACGTTTTGTCTTCACCTGTTTTCGTTTGTGCATCATACCATCGCAGCTTCCAGCCTGTGGTTAAACCTTCGCTCCATTCATAGCCTAAGCCTAGATTGATGTTTAATGGCGGTGTGCTTGGGAAGTCTTCATCACTGCCAGTTGAATCCGCTAAGCTGCCTTTGTACTTACCTCGAACATAAGCCACTGAGAAGTCACTGAAGAAATCTGCAATACGATATTGGCTGATTAGCTCAAAGCCATGATTGCGATAGCCGTCTAAGTTGGTATTCCAGCTTTGATTCTCGTCCGTCTCTTTATCTAGGTTTGCGCCTACGCGATTGTGCACATGGTCGCTAACGTCATTGTAAAACACCGTCAGCTCAGTTCCGATTGAATCGCTTTCATCAAAGAGCCCATCAGTAATGTTGATGATACTCGCTTGATAAGCATGAATGCGTGATACCTCAAGATCCCGAGCGGTTGCTGACGCCGCTGCACGTGCGTATTGCACTGAGTATATGTTATCGACGGTAGGGGCTTTCATCGCATACGCATATGAAAAGTTTAGGCGCGTGCTGTCTGTAGCTTCGTAGTCAAGATCGATACGAGGGCTAAAGCCTTTATGTGTTGTCTCACTGTAGTCATGCCCTGCAGCTGAATCGTTATAGTCTGGTGCGGCATTGCCTTTACCTTCACTTGTCACATACTCATATCTTAATGATGGAGTGATAGTAAAGTTCGGTGTTGCTTGGAAGTGGTCGGCCACATAGGCAGCGTAGGTTTTTTGAATACCTGAAGGCTCATAGTATGGCGTGTACCAGCCGTAGTTTTTCGCTGCTTTATCATCATATGAGGCATTAAATACCAAAGAATCACGGTCTGTTTTTTGATATTGAATGCCTGTCACTAAGGTGTGGTTACCTAAAATTGCAGTGTTGTAGACATCGACAAAATCTCGGTTGTAACTTAACCAAGATTCATGTCCATAGCTGCCCACCGAGACAAACATCTTTTCAAACGCGATGTCCGGGCGTACCCAGTGGCGATCATTTTCAGAACGTGCTGCTCGGATATTGAAGTCAATGTATGGATTTGAAGGCGCATAGTTGTACGAGATTGTGGTCGTGTTATCTGTGTATTCGTTATACACGGTATACGCATACTGTGCGGCTTCTAAAGAGCCGTACTTTTTGATGTTCCAGTCGGTAATGGTTGGCATCTCGCCGCGTCGGTTCGCCCAAGGTTTACGGCCTTCATCTTTGTAGCGAGTGTGGCTCACTTCGAATTGGTGATGGGCGTTTTGGTAACCGACTTTGAACAGCATGTTTTCTTGTTCATACCCAGAATAATCTAGATCTTTGTCCGCACCACCAACACGGATGTCATCCGAATCTGTCACCGAACCATTGGCGATATAGTAAAAGCCCGTATTGCTTCTGCCGTATAAGCTGAGGTTGTAAGCTTTTGAGTCGCCATTGGTGTTGTATCTTTCATTGACACGGAATCCAAAGCGCTCACCGGGATCCAGCAAATCATCGACGGTTTTTGTCTTGATATGAATCGTACCGCCGAATTTACCATTTAGCGCTCGGTAGTCATGAGCGCCTTTAATGATTTCCGCTTCGCCAATCAAGAATGGGTCAAAGAAAAAAGTACCATAGCGATATTGTTGGAAACCAATCGGTGCACCATCGACGAAGACAGCGATGTCGCTTGGGTCTGAAAAGCCGCGGATATTGATACGTTCGCCACCCGAGCGCGCACCGCCATCTAAATGCGCACCGGGCACAGCGTCGACAAGGGATGCAAAGTTTGAATACTGTTGTTCTTCTACCTCATGCCAGTCAATGGTGGTTTGGCCGGGTTCGGAAATCGTAATAGGTTTGGCGTATTGCACGCCCAACACTTCGACAGATTCATCAATGGTCTCTGTTGCCATGGAACCGAAAGATTGAAAGACAGCGATTGAAAGTAGACTTAACTTAAAAATGGGGTTTGAGCTGATACTCATACTGAATACTTATAGTAGTTATTTGAAGGGGGGATTATATGAATATTTATAAAATACACAAACATTAATGATATTTATTATCATTAATGTTTGGTTGTTATGGCTATTATGCCTCAGTTTTCTGGTTAGATTGGCTGCTTTGGATCTTTTGATTGGTTTATGTGACTGCACCGATTGGTAGGGTGGAAACTGCGCCAAGGTCATATTGGGCTGATAAATTGGCGGTGATATCTTCTCAATTGGCGCGCTCAATTCGTCGTTTGAATAGATTTGTGATAAAGAAACCGAATCGTTACACAAGCGCAATATAACTGTCATTTAGCTTCTATAAATTTGTCACTCAACTGAAATATTCAGGGGTTAGATTTGGTATATACCATTTAAAGAGTGCTGCAGAAAATGAGCAATTCAACCTATCTGAATATAGAAAACGTTGTAAAACAGTTCGGTCAGTTTACAGCGTTAAAAAACATCTCCCTGTCGATCGAAAAAGGGGAGTTTGTCTGTTTCTTAGGGCCGTCTGGCTGCGGGAAAACAACCCTTCTACGTGCCATTGCAGGTTTAGACTTACCTACCTCTGGCCGTATTGAACAAAACCAAGTTGAGACTACTTTCCTGCCACCAGAAAAGCGCGACTTCGGCATCGTATTTCAATCTTATGCACTTTTCCCCAACCTAACGGTGGAAGAGAACATCGCCATTGGTTTAAAAAATCAGGGGATGTCGAATAAAGAGGCATTAGAGGCGGTTGAGAGTTGGCTTGAGACCATCGGTCTGCCGGGATCTGGGCAGAAATACCCAAATCAATTGTCTGGTGGTCAACAGCAGCGTGTTGCTCTTGCACGAGCATTGGCGCTCTCTCCGGGGTTATTGTTGTTGGATGAGCCGCTTTCTGCGCTTGATGCCAAAGTAAGAACCCACCTACGAGATGAAATCTGCCAACTGCAAAGAAAGTTGGGGATTACCACCATCATGGTGACACACGATCAAGATGAAGCCCTAACCATGGCTGATCGAATTGTCGTAATGAATCACGGTGTGATTGAACAAGTCGGTGCTCCACAAGAGATCTATCAAAAGCCTGCAACACGATTTGTGGCTGAGTTTGTCGGCAGTATGAATTTCATTGAGGCTTCCATAGTAGCGGATTCTAAAATGCGTATTGCGGAATCGATGCTCACTCTGCCAAGTATCGATAACTTGACGCCAAAAGTGGGTGACCGTTTTGATATTGCTGTGCGCCCTGAGCAGATTCAATTTGTCGACCGTTTTAACGAGTCCCTGCCAGTACGTATTGTTTCGAGCGAATTTTTGGGCGCGTTTTATCGAGTTGAGTGTGAATTGCAACACGACCCGATGGCTAAACAGATAGTAGTTGATGTTCCGGTTAAAGCCTTCAACGAAATGAAACTGCGTCGTGGAGACATTCGTTATGTGGCATTAGACCAAGAAGGTCTGCGCGCATACCCAAGTAACCAGCGTCTTGCATCAAAAGATGAGGCGGCGTGATTTTCATGGAATCGACACAAATGATGCAATCCAAACAACTGATACAGCAACGCGTCTCACCTCTGCTGGCTCGAGTGAGTAAAGACAACGTTATCTTGTTTAGTCTATTGGCATTTTTGTCTGTGGTGATGGTGCTGTTCATCCTGATGCCATTATGGGCAATGCTCAAGAAAAGTGTCCAGAATGGGGAAGGGGAGTTTGTTGGTCTGCAAAACTTCGCGACCTATTTTTCGTCCGCAAGCCTTTGGCAATCCGTCGGTAACACCTTCACCCTTGGTTTATTGGTGACAGCGGTCGTTGGTGTGCTGGCGTTTGGCTATGCTTATGCTCTGACGCGCTCGTGTATGCCGATGAAAGGACTGTTTCAAGTGCTTGGTTCAGCGCCTATTCTTGCACCGTCTCTACTACCTGCTATCAGTTTGATTTTTCTATTTGGCAATCAGGGTATTGCAAAGGAAGTACTGGGCGGTCACTCCGTTTATGGTTTGATCGGTATTTCATTGGGCCTGATCTTTTGGACATTTCCCCATGCACTCATGATTCTGACCACCTCTCTTAGAACATCTGATGCGCGCCTATATGAAGCCGCACGTGCTCTCAATACATCCCCGTTGAAAACGTTTTTTGTTGTGACCTTGCCTGCTGCTAAATACGGTTTGATCAGTACTTTGATCGTGGTGTTTACGCTGGTGGTGTGTGACTTTGGTGTGCCAAAGGTAATCGGTGGTAGTTACAACGTCCTCTCAACCGATATTTTCAAGCAGGTGGTTGGTCAGCAGAACTTCTCTATGGGTGCAGTGACCAGTATTTTGTTGTTATTGCCAGCTGCGCTTGCGTTTGGTGTCGACCGTTGGGTACAGAAAAAGCAAAAAAGCCTATTTGATACTCGCTCGGTAGCTTACCAACCACAGCCGAGTGCTGTCCGCGATGGCCTATGTTTTCTCTATTGCCTAACGATTTCTGCTGCGGTAGTTATCGTATTAGGAATGGCGATTTACGGCTCTATGGTGACATTCTGGCCTTGGAATAAAGCACTGACGCTTAACAACTATAACTTTGCTGAGATGAGCACTTATGGTTGGACGCCATTTTTTAACTCCCTAACACTGGGTGCTTGGGCAGCTATCGTCGGTACCGTGTTGATATTCCTTGGTGCATACGGCATCGAGAAAGGTCGTGCATTCGCACCTATTCGTCAGGTCATGCAGATGCTGAGCGTGGTTCCAATGGCTGTTCCGGGCATGGTTCTGGGCTTAGGTTATATCTTCTATTTTAATGACTTAAATAATCCGCTGAACTTCTTGTACGGAACAATGACCTTCTTGGTGATCAATACCGTTGTTCACTACTACACAGTTGGTCACATGACGGCGCTGACTGCATTGAAACAGTTACCTGCGGAGATTGAAGCAACAGCGGCCTCGGTTAATCTACCGCAATACAAACTGTTTTTTAAGGTGACGGTTCCGGTATGCCTGCCGGCAATATTAGATATTGCAACCTACCTGTTTATTAATGCATTGACCACGACTTCTGCGGTAGTATTCCTATATTCAACGGATACTATTCCAGCGTCGGTTTCGGTACTCAATATGGACGATGCCGGTCAAACCGGTGCGGCTGCGGCGATGGCTGTGATGATTATGCTAGCGGCAGCGAGTGCGAAAGTGGTGCACTTAGTCATCAACAAGTTGTTTGAGAAACGCACACAAGCATGGCGCAAGCGATAATTCGCGGCTTGGCGAATAAGAAATAATATGTGTGGCCATGGAGCGGCTACCAGAAATAATAAATAAAAGGAAAATTGGTGCAGTACGTAAAAATTAAAGATGTCATCGTAGAGCAGATTGAGTCGGGGATGCTATCTCCAAGACAGAAGCTGCCTGCCGAGCGCAAACTCGCTGAATCATTCGATACTACACGTGTCACTTTGCGTGAAGCGTTATCGTCACTAGAGGCGGAAGGGCGCATCTATCGCGAAGATCGCAGGGGCTGGTTTATTTCACCTGAGCCATTGCGCTATGACCCAACACAAACACTCAACTTTACCAACATGGCGCTGTCGCAAAATCGTCAGCCAAAGACAGAGCTGATTGCAGCTAAGGGAATATTGGCAACGAAAGAGGCGACTCGATTGCTTAAACTGGCGCCGTTCTCTGATGTGTATCGCGTTGATCGTGTTCGTTATCTGGAAGACAGGCCAGTCGTGTATGTCACCAACTACATTCGCCCTGAGCTGTTTCCAAACCTATTGGAGTATGATCTCTCAAAATCGCTCACCGATATCTACCGCGAGCATTTTGGCGTGGTGTATCAAACCATTCGTTACCGTGTGAGTACAACGTCTTTGCTGGGTGATACCGCGCAGGCACTGAGAGCGACATCAGGCTCACCGGCGATGGTGGTTGAAAGGATCAATTATAATCAAGACGGTGAATTGATTGATTGCGATATTGAATATTGGCGACATGATGCCATCAGTATCGAGTCAATCGCTCGATTGGAACGCTGATTCGGTTCAACTCGGTAATCTGTACAGAGCATGTCGAAAGAGTCGGGGACAAACCGATTCAAATTGTTCCCTGTCAGCTGGCATACATAAGTTTGAGGTCTCTTAATTAAGAGGCCTTTTTTAACATCTTTTTTAGGGGTTATATGGAATTTTCCGCAATCATTCTGGTGATCATCTCTGCACTGTTACACGCAGGGTGGAATGTGCTGGGTAAATCAAACCAAAGCTCTGGCTCCGCCTTTTTCTTAGCGTCTAGCTTTGCTGCCGCCTCACTCCTCACCCCATATCTGATTTGGTACATCTACACCGTCGGGTTTTCGAATATTGGAATGTCGTTTTGGCAGCTGTTGCTCCTCAGTGGTATTTGTCAGGTGATCTACTTGGTAGGGCTCGGTGTTGCTTATAAGCAGGCCGATATAGGCGTAATTTACCCGATGGCCCGAGCTTTACCTGTGTTAATGGTAGGGCTAGGAACATGGATGCTTGGGTACTCACTCACCAACAACCAGTGGCTTGGCTTTGCCCTGATTACTTTAGGCTGTCTTATCGTGCCACTCAAAAGCTTTAAAGAGCTGAGACCGCGCGCTTATCTCAACTTGGGTGTGCTATGGGCGTTGATTGCGGCTATTGGCACTACGGGCTATTCGATTATCGATAAAGAAGCCTTATTGCTGTTAGATACCTTGTCTTCGGCTGACGTAAATAATAAACACGCGTCAATCTTTTATCTTGGGATGCAATTTTGGGCGATTGCCGCGCCGCTGAGCCTTTGGCTTCTGGTGATCAACCAGCGCCAAGAGTTTTCTAATGCATGGAAAATTCGCAAACAGGCGACCGCGGCGGGCGTGATGATGGCTGCAACCTATGGCTTGGTGCTGTTCGCGATGACCATGACTGAAAACGTCTCCTTGGTGGTGGCGCTAAGGCAGGTGAGTATCATCTTTGGCGTTGTGATGGGGATCTACTTTCTGAAGGAAAAGTGGCACGTAACTCGTGGTGTAGGTGTGCTTTTTATTCTGTCTGGATTAGTTATCTCATTGATTTAAATTGAAATATATATGGTGCGCCATTCTTAAAGTGTGACTTTTCACACATAGTTTCCTTATTGATAGCAAACGTTTTACCTTTGTTAAAGATGTGATCTCTCTCATAGACAGTTCGGTAAAGTTACCGGTAACATCGCACTCAACGTTACCGGTAACATAAAATAACAAACCGGATTGAGTGAAACCCATAAGGATACCCCGAATGAAAGCTATGACTAAAACGCTGATTGCTGCTTCCCTAACAGGTCTATTCGCGACTTCTGCAATGGCTGCAGACTTCAAACTGAAAATTCAATCTTCAGATCCATCTGGTGATCTGAACTTCAAAGTTCAACAGAACTGGGCTGAGCGTGTTGAGACTATGTCTAATGGTCGTATCGACATCGATCTTCTACCGGTAGGTGCTGTGGTTAAGCACACAGAGACACTAGGCGCGATCAAAATGGGTATCCTTGATGGCCAAGTCACTGCAACAGGTTACTTCTCTGGTAAAGATCCAGCATTCGGTCTTATTGGTAACATGGTTGGTGCTTGGTCTGATACAACACAACTGCTGCAATACATGAACTACGGCGGTGGTAACGAGCTAATGACTGAGCTTTACGCTCCTTACGGCGTTAAGTTTGTTGGTGCTTCGACTACGGGTGTTGAGTCGTTCATCTCGAAAGTACCAGTAGACGGTGTTGATGATCTTAAAGGTCTTAAACTGCGAGCTCCTGAAGGTCTAGTACAACAAGTATTTGCAGCGGCAGGTGCGACACCAGTTAACCTGCCAGGTTCTGAAGTATTTACTGGCTTAAGCAAAGGCGTTATTGATGCGGCTGACTACACAGTATTCTCTACTAACCAAAAAGCGGGCATGAACGACATCGCAACACACCCAGTTCAACCGGGTTTCCACTCTCTTCCTCTGATCGACATCTCTATCTCTCAGAAGAAGTGGGACAAAATGCCTGCGGATCTACAAACTATTCTGCAAACGTCTGTTCGTGACTTCTCTTACGACATGACAACTCAGCTGAAAATGGCTGACCAAGCGGCAGTGAAAGAAGCGCAAGCAAACCCAGAAATCACGATTCACAACTGGTCTGACGAAGAGCGTAAGAAGTTCCGTGAAATCGCAAAAGGTCAATGGAAAGTATTTGCTGAACGCTCTCCAAATGCACAGAAAGTATACGACTCTGTAACTGGCTTCCTAGAGACAAACGGTCTACTTTAATTCACAACGATTATCCAGGCTAAATACCTATTTTAGCTTCTCTTTTGGAGGGCACTTGCCCTCCACTTTTTTTGAGTAATACGTTATGACAGATAAAACGCCTCATGCACCCCAAGAGCAAGAAGAGCAACCAAGAAACATTCTCGACCGCGCCATAATCAAGGTCAGCAATGTTCTAAGTGGTTTGTTCATCTTCACTGTACTTATCTCTTTCTACGAAGTGGTGATGCGTTATGCGTTTGATGCCCCAACTACTTGGGTGCACGAAACCGCTTCTTTTGTTGGTGGTTCGCTATTTATCGTGGGCGGTATTTACGCCTTTGCCGCTAACAAGCACGTTCGAGTTGTTCTAATTTACGATTCAGTCTCTTCTCAAACTCGAAAATACCTCAACCTAGTACACCACGTTGTGGGTTTAGCGTTCGCTGGTATGTTGGCTTACGCCTCTTATTTCATGGTTCAAGAGTCTTGGTTTACCCCTTGGGGCGAACTGCGTCTTGAAACATCAGGCTCGGTACTGAACGCACCGTACCCAGCTCTTCTTAAAGGCATCATCTTTGTTTGTCTTTGTATTCTTGTTGTCCAGTTTGTATTGCACCTAATCCAAGAGATTGTAGGGCTAGGGAAGAAAGACGATGTTTGATTTATCTTCTATTGGCATCGCATGGGGCAGTATCCTCATGCTGGTTATGATGATCGGCTTGCTACTCACGGGTATGCAACTGGCATTCGTAACAGGCTTCGTTGCCATCTTTTTCACACTGTTTTGGTTTGGTCCAGATGCACTGCCTCTAATTGCTAGCCGTACTTACAGCTTTGCATCAGGTTATGTATTCCTCGCGGTTCCGATGTTTGTATTGATGGCCGCGCTGCTTGACCGTTCAGGCATTGCTCGCGACCTGTTTGACGCAATGAAGTCCGTAGGCCGAAGAGTTCGTGGTGGTGTTGCCGTACAGACTCTCTTGGTTGCGGTATTGCTTGCTTCAATGTCAGGTGTTATCGGTGGTGAAACCGTACTGCTGGGTATTCTTGCACTGCCACAGATGCTGCGTCTTGGTTATGACCGCAAACTCGCAATCGGTACTACTTGTGCGGGTGGCGCACTCGGTACCATGCTGCCTCCATCTATCGTACTTATCATCTACGGTATGACGGCGAGTGTCTCGATTGGTGACCTGTTTAAAGCGTCATTCCTTCCGGCATTTATCCTAGCGGGCTGCTACATCGGTTATGTTCTAATTCGTTGTAAGTTGAACCCGTCCCTGGCTCCGATTCCAAGTGATGAAGAGATCGCGGAAGACATGGCAAATCAACCGAGCTACTTCAAAGCACTGTTCTTCCCACTGCTTTCAGTAGCAACGGTTCTGGGCAGTATTTACACAGGTATCGCGTCAGTAACAGAAGCGTCGGCTCTGGGTGTTGTGGGTATCATGATTTCCGCTGCGATTCGTGGTGAGCTTAACTTCAATATGCTCAAAGAGAGTGCCATCGCAACCATGCGTACCTGCGGCATGATCATGTGGATCGGTATCGGTGCAAGCGCGCTGGTTGGTATCTACAACCTGATGGGCGGTATCGACTTTGTTGAAGAGGTGATTCTAAGCCTAAGTGGCGGTAGCCCGCTAGCAACACTACTTATCATGATGGTTATCCTGCTGGTTCTTGGCATGTTCCTAGACTGGGTTGGTGTGGCTCTACTAACGATGCCTATCTTCGTACCAATCATTACGAGCCTTGGCTACGACCCAGTATGGTTTGGTGTTGTGTTCTGTCTAAACATGCAGGTGTCATTCCTATCACCTCCGTTTGGCCCAGCGGCTTTCTACCTGAAATCAGTAGCGCCAAAAGACATCAGCCTAGGCGAGATCTTCAGTTCATTACTGCCATTCATCGGCCTACAGGTTCTGGTTTTAGGGATGGTGATTGCATTCCCTGAGCTCGCGATGTGGTGGAAATAACCCACCACCGTTAAAGACCTAAAGAATTCCCAGATTATATAGACAGCCTCCAGTGTGAGTTGGAGGCTAAGGATAGTATTGTCCAATGAAAGCGAAAAAAATCTTAGTAATGGGCGTGTCAGGCTGCGGAAAAAGCTTGATTGGTAGCGAGATTGCTAACGCTCTTAATCTGCCGTTTCATGATGGTGATGATTACCACCCACAAGCAAATGTGGACAAGATGGCAGAAGGCATTCCTTTAAACGACGATGACCGCCAAGGTTGGTTAGAAACCCTAAACAAGGTTTACAGAGACAACGATGCAGCTGTAATTGCTTGTTCAGCATTAAAGCCCGCGTATCGCGATATTCTGCGTAACAACAATCAAGAGCTAGTGATTGTGTACCTGCAAGGTTCGTTTGAGACCATTTGGAATCGTCATAAATCTCGCGAAAATCATTACTTCAATGGTGAGGCGATGTTGAAAAGCCAATTTGAGGCTTTGGTGGAACCACACAAGAATGAGGCGCTGTTTATCGATATCGCACAAGACGTGCAATCAGTTATCGATGACGCGATAGCGGAAATCAAAAAGCATGAGGGAGCACACTAATGAGCTCAAACATGAACAAATCCAATATCGCGATGATTGGCTTGGGTGTGATGGGCAAAAGCCTAGCGCTTAACCTGCTAGACCAAGGCTTCGACGTGGCAGGTTTTGATATCAGCGAATCGCACCGTGATCGAGCGGAGTCGGAAGCGTTGCAACTTAGCAAAACGCCACTTGCACAAGGTCAGACTAAGAAAGGTGCTTTTTTCAAGGCCGCTGACCTTGTTCAGGTATTAAATTCTGTGGTGAAGCCACGCGTGATTGCGCTCTCTGTTCCTGCTGGTCATATCGTAGAATCGGTGATTGATGACCTGCTAAAAGCGGGACTAGAGCAAGACGACATTGTGATCGATACCGGTAATAGTCTTTGGACAGATACTGAAGCACGTGAACAGAAATATCGTGGCAAGCTGCGTTTTTTCTCCACCGCTGTTTCTGGTGGGGAAGTAGGGGCGCGTACAGGCCCTGCTTTAATGGCAAGTGGCGACCGAGACGCATGGAACTATGTTCAACCAATGTGGGAAGCGATCTCAGCCAAGGTTGATGATAATGGCTTGCCTGTTGGTCAATTTGAGAACGGCGAACCTTGTGCTGCGTATCTAGGCCCAGCGGGGGCGGGTCACTACGTGAAGATGGTTCACAACGGTATTGAGTATGCCGATATGCAGCTTATCTGCGAGGTATACCACTTCATGTCTGAAGTACTGGCGATGCCTGCACAAGAGATCGGTGACGTATTCGCGCAGTGGAATCAAGGCGTTCTCAACAGCTATCTGATGGAGATCAGTGCCGATATCTTACAAACTCTAGACCCTACCACCAACAAGCCGTTTGTAGAGGTTGTACTGGACAAAGCGGGGCAAAAAGGCACAGGGCTTTGGACGGCAGTCAACAGCTTACAAGAGGGTGCGCCAGCGCCAACTATCGCACAAGCGGTTTTTGCTCGAGCGCAGAGCAGCCAAAAAGCGGTGCGTGTCCACGGTGCTAAGGTACTGAAAACACACGTTCAGCCAAACTGTGGCAAAGCCAAGCAAGAGATCATTGCAGAGCTGCATGATGCGTTGTACTGCGCCAAGTTGTCGGTCTATGCGCAAGGCTTTGATTTGATGAAGGCGACGTCAATCAAAGAGGGGTGGGCATTGGATTTTGCTCACATCGCTAAGATTTGGCGCGCGGGCTGTATTATTCGAGCTGTGTTCCTGCAAGACATTACTCAGGCATACCAAAATGATGCCGAGCTAGAAAGCTTATTGTTTGCTGAACGCTTTGTTTCGGAAGTGCATAATCGCTCTTGCGGATGGCGAGCGGTCGTGGCCAATTCTGCGCTTACTGGAGTGCCTATGCCTGCAATTAGCTCGGCATTGGGCTACTTCGATTCGCTTCGATGTGAGGTGTTGCCAGCGAACCTGTTACAGGCACAGCGCGATTACTTCGGTTCACATACCTACTCGCGTGTTGATAGAGAAGAACAAGAAAAGTTTCATATCACATGGAGTGAAACCCCACGTACAGAGATTGAAGCGTAACGCTTAGCATCTAAACGTCCTCGATATGGGGACGTTTTTGTTTGTGGTACTACATCAATATTTTGTGAGATAAGGCTTCAAATCCAAAGTCAGTTGGATACACTGTTACCAGTAACATAATCAATAAAAATAATAATTACATACTATGTCAAATAAGAAAAAACGCCCCACTTTACAAGATGTTGCCAATTTAGTTGGCGTCACCAAAATGACCGTAAGTCGCTGTTTACGAGACCCTTCTCAGGTGTCTGAAGCACTACGAGACAAAATCAATTCAGCGGTTGAAGAGCTGGGTTATATCCCAAACCGCGCCCCAGATATCCTTTCTAATGCAAAAAGTAACGCTATCGGCGTGTTGGTTCCCTCGTTAACAAACCAAGTTTTCGCAGAAGTGATCCGAGGGATTGAACAGGTTACCGCACCTGCGGGCTATCAAACCATGATTGCCCACTACGGCTATAGTGAAGAGCTTGAAGAGCAGAGCATCGCCTCACTACTGTCTTACAACGTAGATGCGATCATCTTGTCTGAAAACGTCCACACAGAACGTGCTCGTAAGATGCTACAAACCGCGTCTATTCCTGTTATTGAGATCATGGACTCTGTATCGCCGCGCATAGAGCAAGCGGTCGGCTTTGATAACTTTGATGCCGCGCGAGAAATGACCAAAGTGATGATCACTCGAGGTCGTCAGAATATTGCCTATCTTGCGGCGCGCATGGATGAACGTACTCGCCTTAAGATGGCAGGCTATGAGCACGCAATGGAAGAGCATGCGCTTACGCCACTTACCATCCAAACCGAAGAGGCCTCTTCATTTACATTAGGAGCTAAGTTGCTAGGTGAGTTGCTAGAAACACATCCTGAGGCTAACGGCATCTTCTGTACCAACGATGACTTGGCTATTGGTGCTTTCTATGAATGTGTTCGACGAGGTATTCAAGTGCCTGAGCAGATGGCGATTGCGGGTTTCCATGGTCACGATATCACCATGACAATGACTCCACGCCTAGCGACGGTGATTACTCCAAGGGAGCAGATAGGCAAGGTGGCAGCAGAGCAAATCGTATCGCGCTTGCAAGGTAGATCAGACTGGACGGCGAAGCTGGATTTGGGTTATGCCATTGAGCTCGGTGAAAGTATCTAGCTGCTTATTCCTATCATCAAAAAAACGCCCTTACCGTTGTCGGTTAAGGGCGTTTTCATGTTCGGGTTGCTAGTTGCTTAAACCGAAAATCGTTACTTAAGCATCCGCTTGTGCTTTCGCGTCTTCTTGCTTTAACACTTTATGGCCATCTTCACTCACGCCACGTTTCCAGTAGCTGCTGATGTAGATGTTCTCTTTTGCCACTTCCTTTTCATTGCGGAAGTATTGGCGAAGTGCTCGCATATTCTCGAATTCACATGCTGTCCATACTGCGGCAGTGCCTTCAAGCCACTCTAGCTCACGAACCTTATCCGCAAGTGATGCTGCTTGCTCTGATTCCACCAACCAGATGATCTCAAGACCACTTGGTGCGTCTAAAGGCTGCTGGTCTTCTTGTGAAGCGATTTGAATCACGGCGTAGCCCTTTGCATCACGCGGCAGGCTTTTTACTTTCGCTGACAGTGCAGGAAGGGAAGTCATGTCTGCTGCGAGGAAGAACCAATCTGCTTGGTTGTTTAAGCCTTGAATAAGGCCCGGACCGCCAATCGTGATGGTCTCACCGTTCTCAACATTCATCGCCCAGCGAGCGGCAAAGCCACATTGAAGGTCAACCGTGTTATGACGAACAAAATCGACTTCGATTGAAGGCACTTCTGGGTTAAATTCACGAATAGTATAAGTACGCATGGTTGGGCGTTTGCCCGGCTCAAGAGTCGTCAAGTCTGTGCCACCTAACTCATTAAACATCAACTTGATGTAACCACCTTCACAGTCGTTTGGGAAGCGACTCAGGCCTTCACCACTGAGGGTAATGCGCTGCATGTTTGGGGTAACGGTATGTGTATTAGTAACAGTAACTTGGATAGGACTTGGCTTACTCATATTCGACTCTCTTTCTATATAAGCTATCTATCATAGTAGCCTTCTTATATTGACTCAATAACAATAGTTATCATTTACATGAATTTACATCATTCATTTTTTGCATAAACGATAGAGCATGGATCAGGTTGTGAAATGGAGCAGAAATAAAAAACGCCCTAATCAGGTATTAGGGCGTTTGGGGCTTAGTTATGCGATGTAATTATGCAATGTAGCTATGCAATGTAATTAGGCGATTTCATTATTCGACGTAATTACTGTGCAGTTGGGTGAGTGAATTAGCTGTTTGCTTCTTCTAGCTCAACCGCTTGCTCTGCATTTTTCGCTGCGTCTAGCATCTTACGAATGACGAACGATGCCGCCATCGCGATAGCAACCATCACAACCGCTAGTACAGTCAGAAGTTGGAAGTAGTCGCCGTAAACCGTTTGAACGATCTCTTGAGTGATCTCTTGACCTTTCTCTAGCGCGATTGACGTAGAGAATACCGCACCAACGATACCCGATAGCGCGATAGCAACAGAGAATAGACTTACAGAGAAGTTCTCGATGTGCTTAGGTGCTACAGATAGGATGAACGCAACGACCATTGAACCCACGATAACTTCCGCGATTGCTTGGAAGAAGTGGATTGCTAGGAAGATCTCTGGACGGATGATTACGTCTTCGCCCACGGTTGTTACTGCGAACGTTAGGATACCAAACGCGATTGCCGTTAGTACAAATGCCAACGCAACCTTAGTCGCTGTTGATAGGTGAATATCGCGTTTCTCAAGCATACCGAAGAAACCAGCAACGATTGGACCACCAACCATACACCACAGTGGGTTCATCGCCATTGCAGCTTCAGGCTCTAGTGGGATGAAACCAAATAGAGAACCTTTAAGCGTGTTGATCGCTACCATGTTCATCGATGTCATCATCTGACCGTAGTACACGAAGAAACACGTCGTTAGGAAAGTGATGATTAGGATAGTACCCATCTTCAGAGACTCAGATTTGCTTGCTTTAAACATTAGAGAAACGAAGTAAAGGATAGCTGCGCCGCCGATAGCGTAAACGATGTTTTGACCTACATCCATGTTAGAGAACATGAAGAATACAAGGCCGATCATCGCCGCTGAAAGTGCTGCAAACATTGCCCAGTTTTTTGCTGGAACTGGTTTTTGGTCTAACTCTGCACCAACTTCAACAAGGCCTTTACGACTCATGATAAGCATACCAAGTGCAGCTGCAGCCATAATGCCCGAGATAGCGAAACCACCGTGGAAGCCAATAACCAGCACGATCATTGGGAATAGGTATTGACCTAAGAAAGCACCCACGTTGTTGATTGAGTAGTTGATTGGGTAGCCTTTCTCAAAGTCTTCTTGAGAGTTGAACGTACGTTTGTACAGGCTTGGGTAAGATGGAGACATCAAACCGCGACCGTAACTTGCTAGTGCGATACCACACATAGAAAGCGGAACGTTGGTTGCGGATGCACCTAGCACTAAAAGTACGTAACCAGAAGCGAATGCTAGGAAACTGATGGTTAGAGAGCGGTAAGCACCTAAGAACTTATCGGCAATGAAGCCACCGGCGATCGCAAATAAAGGACCGATTGCAGAAAACGCACCCACGATCATCATGGTGTCCGCTTCGTTGTAGTTCAGGTCTTCAAGGAAGAAACGGGTTAAGCTAACGAGTACGCCATAGAATGATAATCCAAACATCATTTGGCAGAACATCATTGATTTATTTAATCTATTCCACATTATTTTCTTCTCACATTTATATTTAGATATAGTGTAATTGCCTAATTATAATATCATTATCAGCAAGACATAAACTGAAACATTTGTCTCATTAGAACTTTTACTCGCCGTACCTTTTCTTATGTGGGCATTCATATTTTTCATGAATGAAATTTGCAAGGTAAGATTGCGCAGGGCGATGTCTCACTATTTGAAAGCGGTTTCAATCTAAGTTCCCAGTTCATAAAGAGATTTTGATTACATAATGAACGCACCAGATTTACAGAGTGCTATTGAAGTTTATAAATGGGCATTTCCAAGCGAACAAAAAGCCAGCTCGGAGGCTGGCTTTGTTTTAAATTTGGAAACTTAGTTTACCGTTGTGAGAGGTGTCTTCAAATCAGGTTAATAAGACTTACCATCAAAAATTGTTATTCACACGGCGGCGCCATATGAATCACTGCTAGACCACCCAAAGAGGTTTCGCGATACTTTTTGTTCATGTCTTTACCTGTTTGGTACATGGTCTCAATTACCTTGTCCAAAGAGATCAAACATTTGCTGGTTCGTTTCAGTGCCATTCGTGAGGCATTGATCGCCTTCATTGCACCCATGGCGTTACGCTCGATACAAGGAACCTGTACTAGGCCACCAATTGGATCGCAAGTCATCCCTAGTGAATGCTCCATAGCGATTTCCGCAGCAATGCAGATCTGCTCGTTGCTGCCACCACGCAGTGCAGTAAGGCCCGCTGCCGCCATTGAAGAAGAGACACCGACTTCGCCTTGGCAGCCTACCTCAGCACCCGAAATGGAGGCATTGGTTTTGTATAAGATGCCAATCGCGCCAGATACCGCAAGGAAGTCTTTGAGCTGTTTGGTGTCGAGTTCTTTGATAAAGCGGTGGTAGTACATAAGAACAGCTGGAATAACACCTGCCGCGCCATTGGTTGGAGACGTTACTACTTGACCACCCGCAGCGTTTTCTTCGCTGACAGCAAACGCGAACAGGTTAATCCAATCCATGATCTCCATTGGATCGTTTTCAATCGCGGCATTGGCCTCTAACTTTTTCAGCAGAGCAGGGGCGCGTCGAGTGACATCAAGGCCACCATCGAGGATACCTTCAGTCTCAAAGCCACGCTGCATACATAACGACATTACTTTCCAGATCTGCTCTGTACGTTGGTTAATGGCTTCCATATCTTGGAATGAGGTTTCGTTGCGTAGCACCAATCCGCCTAAGCTAAGGCCGTTTTTATCCGCAAGTTCAAGCAGCTCATCTGCAGAACTGAAAGGAAATTCAACGTGTGTTTCTTGTTCTTGCTTACCGTTTTGCAGTTCGTCTGCAGTCGCAATGAAACCACCGCCAATCGAGTAATAGGTCTCTATATCGAGCAGAGTCCCATTGGCATCGAACGCTGATATGGTCATGCCATTTTCGTGCAATGGAAGGTTGGTCGTGTGAAACAGCATGTCAGTCTCTACGTCGAAATGGACGTTATGATGGCCGCTAACGGCAAGACTTTTCTCCTCAATGGCTTTTTGCATCGCTTGATTGGCGCTGCTGATCTTTATGGTGTCCGGCTTGTTACCTAGTAGACCCAAAATCGTAGCACGGTCGGTGTGGTGCCCTTTACCCGTTAGAGAAAGGGAGCCATAAAGGTCAATTTGAACTCTCGCCACTTCTTCCAGTTTAGAGGCGATTTTTTGCGTGAATTGAAACCCTGCGATCATTGGTCCATTGGTATGTGAGCTTGATGGACCAACGCCAATCTTATAGATATCAAAAATAGACAGCATAATAACTTCCTGTGAAGGGGTTCGCTCTATGCGAACTCTCATGTAACTGTTTTTACATACCTCGCTTCTTATGAGCATAGTGTATGAGTGATGTTGTTATGTTTATACTCATGGGTATTTTTGCCGAATAAGGGTGTTAGGTTGGTGAATCCTTCCTATCACGCTCATGCGGTTTATTACCTATAAAGTTGTCATCAATAGTGAGCGGTATTGCGAGCAACTCATGAGAATTTAAAAATACTTTTGTTAACAAGTATTGTATACATAATTCACTCTATCTAATTCCGAAAACGAGACTTGTACATAAAATGAGCATCAAAAACCTTGTAGTTGTTCTGGGTAAACGGCTAAATAAGAATGAATTGACTGCAGAAGGGCGGGGTAGAGTTGAAGCCGCAATTCATTATTTGGTTGAGCGGTCACAAGAACACTTGGCAGTCGCGTTTTGCGGCGGGATTACGCCGGGGCAAGAAAGCTCGGAAGCAGAAGTGATGTATCAATACTTCCAACAACTCGAAAGTCAGCTTGCATACCCTTTAGATATTCAGGCGAGGCTATTAGAAAAGAGATCGACCAACACCATCGAGAATATCCAGAACCTCGCACAAGAGCTGCTTGAAAGTGGCTTGTTTGAAGCGGGGCAGTCTTTGAACGTCATCTTCGTCTCTAACGATTATCATCTACAGCGTATCTTTGAGATCCAATCTCTAATGGATGCACAAGGCTTACTTAAGGTATTGGAAGAGCGTTGCGCTGCATTGGGAATGCGTTTGAATATAGAGCGCGATATCGAGAAGCATGTGGCTGTGCCATACCCTCACCATAGCCTACGCGGACAACTGTTTTTATTGATTGATAGCTTGACTACCTATCGTGTCTACCTTGAAGGTACTGTGGCAGGTCGTTTTGTTGGACAAGAACAGCAGACGAGAAAAGTGCCCGCTCGATTAGGACTTGAAGCGATCGATAAAGCAATACAACTCTCAAAGAGCGGTCAGTTTAGTTTGTTAAATTCGCTGCTGCCTTTACTACAAGGTTGTATTGATGAGACTCCAGCAGGTACAGATAAAGAAAAAGTCAGGGAGTATCTTGCGCTGCTGGATACTAACCTGACTTTACTCAACCGCAACCTCGATCCAGAACAAGATCTGAATACACGCTGGTGGCGTTAATCGGTTTTCGACTCTAATTGGTTGTCTATGTTAGTCTGCTTTCTGTTTAAAGCCGATGACAGTTTTAACGCTCGCAAAGGCAATCAAACAGTAACAAAGTAACTCTGTGCCTTCTTCAGCAATGTTCTTCACTTCGCGAACGTAAAAGTCACCCATTACGTTATGCCAGAAGCTTCCCATACCAAATAGGCGAGAAAAAACCAGCAGTAACATCACGCCAGTGATCAGCAAGTTCATGTGTGGTGACGCCAAGATGTAAGCCAATTGATCTAGGGTGCGTTTACCATTTTTGATCGCGTAGTAGATGGCGCTGCCAGCCACAAGAATGGCTGGGTAAACCCAAGAGCCGTGAGAGATCTGATCAAACCAAAAGTCGAGCTCTCGGATGAACATAACGGCAAAGAATGCGCTGATTAAAAGCGCAGCATGTTTTACTTCACTTCTCTGCTTAGCTAAGTAAGCAAATGCACCGGAAGAAATGAGTAGAAGAAACTGCTCTAGCATCTCGGTTACCGACGTTTCACTGATAGAACCACCCAGCAACACGAAATCAATACGCAGAGCTAGGTTAACAATGATACCGATAGCAAGCACGATCAGCGCGGTTTGGCAGCGCTTGAAAATCACTTGAGATGTCGATTGAGAAAGTTTGAATTCAGGGACTTCTAGAGACATTGAGCTAAGATCGCTGTTTTTCGTTTGGCTTTTCATAATGAACAGTTTGTAAATAAATGTAACACAGAGAACATTCTATAGACGGTGAGAACGCTAATGTCAGAGAAATGTTAGTAATAAAACACTGTTCATTTGCGGTGCGTACCGTAAAAGTAATGAAAACAAGGGGAACAATGAGGGGAGGTGTTAGAAATTTTCCCGCGTAATCAGCGAGATAGATTGGTCAATCAAGTGGCACTTGGCCACTTGAAATCGGAGTACTAGCTTTCTGCTTTTTCTTCGTGGTTTTGACGATAGTATTCCCACTGTTCAACACGATCACCGTTCTCGAAGATACAGTAGGTGGTGCGTTGATTGTTTTCAGTCACGGTTTCAAGCTCTGCTCCTTGTTGAACACAGTAAACCGCAGCTGGGTTTGCCACTGAAACACGCTCTGATTCACTGTACTGGTCGTACTCGCTCGCACAACCCCCTAAAACCAAAGTGAACATTGCCATCAAGCCAATTGTTTTCATGCTATCTCCTTAGCAAGGTTAGGAAGCTCTTTTAATGAGTATATTTTAGAATCAGAAAAAATCCGTGATAATTTAAGCAACAGGTTGAATTAGGGCAATATTTCTTCAGGTTTAGATAGATTTTGAGTGTTGGATCAAGCTTACTCATATCGCTTCAGTATGGGTAAGGTGAATGTCTTGATTATAGATATTCTATGCGGTTATCTTAGCGTGATATGTTTGATGACAAAGGAATGAAGATGTCAGACCAAAAGTACCGACTCGTAACTCGTAGCGATTTTGATGGCCTTGTGTGTGCCGTACTTCTTAAACAGCAGGACTTGATCGACGATATCAAGTTCGTTCATCCCAAAGATATGCAAGATGGCATCATCGAGATCACTGAGAATGATATCGTAACCAACCTGCCTTATGTTCCGGCTTCATACCTGACCTTTGATCACCACCTTTCAGAGACGATCCGTAACACCGGTGAACGCACTAACCACATTATTGATCCTGATGCGCCTTCTGCGGCCCGTGTTGTATGGGATCACTATGGTGGCCTGGCGACTTTCCCGGCGGAGTGGCAAGAGATGATGGAAGCGGTCGACAAAGGCGATTCGGCGCAGTTCAACAAAGAAGAAGTTTTGGATGCGCAAGGTTGGAACTTGCTCAATTTCCTGATGGATGCTCGTACTGGTCTTGGCCGATTCCGTGAATTCAGAATCTCCAACTACGCGTTGATGATGGACCTGATTGATTATTGTAAGAACCACACGATCGAGCAGATTCTAGAGCTTCCAGACGTAAAGGAACGTATCGACCTTTATCGTGAACACGAGCAGAAATTCAAGGAGCAGGTGACGCGTTGTGCGCAGGTACACCAGAATCTCGTACTTCTTGACCTCACTGGCGAAGAGACGATCTACGCAGGCAACCGCTTTATGATTTATGCGCTGTTCCCTGAGTGTAATATCTCGATTCATAAGATGTGGGGCTTTCAAAAGCAGAACATCGTATTCGCGACTGGTAAATCGATCTTTGATCGCAGCTCAAAAACGAACGTGGGTGAATTGATGCTGCAATACGGTGGCGGCGGTCATATTGCTGCAGGCACTTGTCAGATTGCGATTGATGAAGCGCCTCAGGTTCAACAAGCTCTGATTGAAGTGATTACTGCAGACGGTTAAGCCTGCTCTAAGCTAACAAACTGAATAAAAAAGCCTTACATGGGACTCGAAAAGGGTAAAACACGTAAGGCTTTTTTCGTTTGAGGTGCCTTCTGGTTTATCAGCTTTGGCACAGTTAAGCATTGAATCATATGCTTGAATTCAATCTATTGGTGATTGTGATATGATGCCGCCAAATTCTGCAGAGCAATAACGATAATGAGACACCTAAAAACAACGATTCACCCAGATATTGAACATCTAGATAACAAGACGGTTTATAAGCGTAATGCAGCACGAGCGATCGTGCTCGATGGTGAAAATATCTTGATGTTATACACCGAGCGCTACCATGATTACACTATCCCAGGTGGCGGTTTAGATGAAGGTGAAGACGTGATTGCAGGTATGGTTCGTGAACTGCAAGAAGAGACGGGTGCTCAGAATATTCACGGTATTAAGCCTTTTGGTATCTTCGAAGAATTTCGTCCTTGGTACAAAGATGATGCGGATATCATGCATATGATTTCTTACTGCTATACCTGCAAAATCGATCGTGAGCTTGGCGCAACGGCCTACGAAGATTACGAAGTGAAAAACGGTATGAAGCCGGTGTGGATTAATATCCATGATGCCATTGCTCACAACGAAAAGACGATCGCAGAAAGCGAAAAGAAGGGGATGAGCATTGAGCGAGAAACCTTCCTACTGCACCTAATCGCTAAAGAAATGCTATAGTTTAAAAAATGCTTTAGTTTAAAGAGTTCGCAGGGGTAGCACAGTCTAGTGCTACCCTTTTTTGTTGCCACCTATCCCTTTTTGTTACCACCTATCCCTTTTTGTTACCACCTACCTCTCTCAATCCTATCTATCACCCTCAATCGAGCATTATTCTTATACTCGCCATGTCTCATATTTGTAATGTTTATTGATAAACACTCGATTTTATAACTTCAAATAATGTAACTTTCGCCATAGTGCTTCTTTACCAATGGTTTAAGTGGTTTGCATTCTGTATTCATGCAATGCGCCTTTGAGTCATTTCCGTATTTCAGGCCGGCATACTATGAATGGTCAAATTATAGAGAGAGTAAAATGAAGAAAGTCGTTATTGCGCTGATGTTGTTGATGCCTTTACATCTGTCAGCTTCTGAGTCATCGAAAAGAGAGAAAATAGACCTGCTGGTTGAAGTGATGAATCTCGATGAGACGCTAGATGCTATGCATGTTCAGATACGTAACATGATGAACAATATGAATCAAAAATTTGAATTGACGGAGTCTGAGCGCCCACTGTTTGAAGAATATCACCAAAAGGTTAGTGCTGTAATGGAAGCTCAGCTGAGCTGGCAGCAGTTTGAACCTATGATGATCGATATCTACAGTAAGCATTTCACTGAACAAGAGATCAGTGCGATGTTAGATTTTTACCGCTCTGAGAGCGGGCAGTCGATTTTGAATAAAATGCCCGTGGTAGTGCAAGAATCGATGATTTCAAGCCAAGCGATGGCACAGAGATTGATGCCAGAAATTCAAGCGCTTACTGAAGAGTTTCATCGCGACCTCAAGAAGCATCGACAGCAATAAAGATAACCGCATCTTTGAGGCAAAATAGGTTTAACACACTTTGATATAACCATTAGGCAGATAACGGAGAGGTAACATGGATTTGGTACTCTATAGTGCTGCTGGATCAAACAGCTCTGAGCGAGTGGAGTGGCTTCTAAATTACAAAGGTATTGCATACCAAAGGGTAGAAGTCACATCGCAAGCGTTACAAACGAGTTATTTGTCCATCAATCCGTTTGGGTATGTGCCTTCGTTGTCTGTTGATGGCGCTGTTTTGTCTGAATCTATGGCGATAGCGGAATACATCGAAGAGCAGTTTGACGCGCCTTCTTTACTGGGTGACGACTTATTGCGAAAAGCCAATATACGTCGAGTGTGTGAGTTTGTTAACTCGACCATACACTCTCCACAAAATCGGACGGTGCTACGTTTTTTACGCCCTGAACTTGAGGAAAGTTCGAAGCGTACGTTACGTGGAGAGTGGATTTCAAGGTGTCTGGATAAGCTCAGACCGTCGATCTGCTTGGACTCAAATTATGCAATTGGCCACCAGTTTAGTTTGGCTGATATTTTCATCGCTTCTATCTATAAAAAGGCGCTGCAACACGGCTCTGCGCCTATCCCTTTTTATGACTCGCATCTACATAGCTTGCGAAGTATCGAACGCATTGCGAATGCAGAACCATAGAGACCTGGTTAAGTTACTTATTGGGTGATTTTTTCATATAAGAAGTCGATCAGCACTCGCACTCGTCGAGCCTTTTGAGTATTGCGATGGAAGTAGAGGTAAAGGCCTGCAGTTTCTCCCCAGTGCTGCTCAAGTACAGGGACCAATTCCCCAGATTTGAACAGCGGTTCGACCATAGGTGAGATAATGCGCCCAAGCCCCAGTCCTTTCTTAGCTGCATCGACCATAAGATCGGTGTCGTTCACAGTAAGGGCGGTTGGGATCTTTACATTGACGGTATTGCCTTTCTCTATCATTGGCAACTGCGCCACCTTTTTCGAGGTGATAAAGCGATATTGGATGAGCTTGTGTTGCGATAATTCGTTAATGTTCTTGGGCATGCCGTAGGCATCGATATAAGCAGGGGAGGCAAACAGGGCTTCTTTGAAGTTGGGAGTAAGCGGCTTGGCGATCATTCCTTCTTCCACCTTGTCCCCAAAACGAATGCCGAGATCCATGCCTTCTTTCAAGATGTCGATGGTTCCGTCATAAATCGACAACTCCAGTTGAATCTCAGGAAAACGTAGGCAGAACTCGGCGTAGATAGGTGCCAGCAAGTATTGGTACACAAATCGCGGCACGGTAATAGATACGCGTCCTGATGGGGTTTTACTGAGGTCGGCGACGCTTTCTACCGCAAACGATAGGTCATTCATCGCATCGGATGTTCTCTCATAGAGTGTGTGGCCTGCTTCTGTCAGCTCTACCCGGCGAGTCGTTCGAGTGAATAGCGGCAACCCCAATTGAGTTTCCAGCGCTTTAAGGGCTTGGCTTACAGAAGGAGGCGCTACATCTAGCTGTCTAGCCGCCCCAGATATTGAGCCTTCACGTGCAATCGCATGAAACATAAGTAGTTGATTATATGTCGTCCCTTTCATTATCAGCCTCTGATCCTCTCCAATAGTTCATATCATTTTAGCTAATTATTAGTTTTTTCCTAATAGTTATTTAGATATTGATTGTCTAAAAATAAACAATGAGTGTGAGTATGATTAACCCACTTATTCATAACGATGAAGATAGCGAACATGAGCAAAACGGTTGTTATTTCGGGTCACCCGAACTTAGAAGAATCTTACACAAACACAGTTATTCTGGATGCCTTACAAGAGGGATTGAATGATGTATCAGTACGCCGACTAGATAGCTTGTACCCAGATTACAAGATCGATGTAGCGGCGGAGCAGCAAGCATTGATTGAGGCAGATGTGATTGTGCTGCAGTTCCCGTTCTACTGGTATTCGGTGCCCGCTTTAATGAAGAAGTGGTTAGACGATGTCATGTCATTTAACTTTGCTTACGGTCCGGAAGGAGACAAGCTAAAAGGCAAAGAGTTCTTCTTGTCGTTTACGATTGGCGGCCCAGCTGAGTCTTATGACCCTCTCGGCTATAACCATTTCACCATCGAGCAGCTAGTGTTCCCGCTTCAGCAAACGGCCTATCTTGCTGGTGTTAAATACAATAAGCCTGTTTATACACATCGAATGGTTTACATTCCTAACGTATACAATGAGTTAGAAGAAGTACAAGCGAGAGCCAACGATCACGCACAACGATTGATCTCTGCGATTCGTGAAGTGACCGAGTCTGACGAGTCTCGTCTTCATCGTTTTGTTGCTGAATGGTTCGAACAATTTGATCGACTACCAGAGCAGAGCGAGTACTTTACTCAGGCACTGAGCGATAAAGTATTACTGACTATGCCGGAAGGAGAGTTTGTAGGTCATGCTGGTTTTAATGACTGGTACAAGATGGCACGAGCGACTTTTAAACCAAACTGTGAGCATGATGTTGAGCAGCTTGAAATCAAACAAACAGAACAAGGCTATCAACTGAATCTGCGCATTCGCCTTAAAGCAGAGACCTATTCAAATTCACTGCTTAAAGGGGAGTCATTAGAACTTACCGTCAATGAAACGTGGCAGTTGTCGTTGGATGAACAAGGGAAGGTCACCATTCATGAATACCTAGTCGTGCCTTTGGTGAGCTAAAAACGTCGTTGATTAACTAAGAATGACTCTAGAAAAATAGGCCGCTTCAGGCCTATTTTCACGTTATATGAACCGGTTTAAACGCAGCACAAAGCAGCAGTGATGCTCAATCTAAAAGAGCAATTGCAGATGTAACCCTTAGATCTGTCAGAAGAGTTTGTTCTTTTTCAGCACAATATTCTCTATGCGCTTTCCATCCTTAATATTCCCGATATGTATCTTTATCGTGATGTGCATAACACAATTTGATAAATTCGGTAACGTTCCCGAAAATTATCTATATTATCGCTAATCAATGAAAGGGAGGTCATTATATCAGTGCAAATAATCACTTATGTACCTATCTTTCGTTCAATTAATCCATTCTAAGCCTACAAATTTTATTGGGAACGTTTGCGAATATTCTTAATATCATTACGTGGGACAAAGGAAATGAAACAACATAAATTAGCAGTCGCTATCACAATGGGTTTAATCAGTTGGCCAACTATCGCGTCGACCGGCGTTGAAGCGCTAGAGCAACGCATTAGTGAGCTGGAGCAACGTATTGAGCAGACAGAAAAGGTGTCGCTCGCCGCTGACGAGAAGGCGTCCAGTTTTGAATTTCATGGTTATGCTCGTTCGGGCTTATTGATCAATGATGACCTGAACGGCGCAACAGGTACGGGGCCATATATGACGGCCGCCGGAGCGATTGGTGCGCCAGTAGGGCGACTTGGTGTTGAGGACGACCATTATGTCGAGGCAAACCTGATTCATAAGCGTTTTGCGGATGACGGTTCAAGCGCACTATTTCGCATTATGCTGGCTGACAGCACTGAGACGAACAATGAATGGACGGCAAGTGAGAGCCAGCTAAATGTGCGCCAAGTCTATTCCGAATTGAATCGACTCTCGATGTTCTCAGATTCAGAGGCGTTTTCGGATGCGACATTGTGGGCGGGTAAACGATTTGATAGAGACAATTTTGATATTCACTTTTTCGATTCTGATATCGTGTTCTTGTCCGGTACAGGTGCTGGCGTTTACGACGTAAAAATGAGCGACAATTGGAAAGCCAACTTTTCTATCTATGGTCGTGATTTTGGGGAAATTGATAGCTCTTCAACCGATGTCGAGAACTACATCGCAACAATGAATAACCGTATCGGTCAATGGCAGTTGATGCTAAGCGGGATGACATCTTCGGATAATAATAATCGTGTTGATGGTGCCGCGGATAACGGTGTTCATGCGATGCTTGCCTTCCACGGTGAGAGTTTTTACGGAGTGAGTGAAGGCTTCTCAAAAACCGGTTTCTTAGTCGGGAGTGGTCTTGGTGCAGAGCTGAAGGGCATTGGGTCTAATGGTGATTTAACGGATGATGCCAAGGCGGTGAGACTGTTCAGTTATGGTGTAACACGCTTTGGTGATAACTGGCGAGTAGCACCAGCATTTATGGCGGAGCGCAGTCAGGATCGTCTAGAGCAGAATGACGAGTTTACTTGGGCGTCAGTCAATGTACGACTGGCTCAAGAATTTACCGATAACTTTGAGATGGTCTACGAAGGCTCATACCAATACATGGATCTGGACAATTCAGTAGATCAAGCCAATGGCAGTTTCTATAAAGCGACCATTGCTCCAACGTTTAAAATGTCGACAAGTGCAGGCTTCTTTGACCGACCAGAGCTGCGTTTTGCTGTCAGTTACGTTGATTGGAGTGAAGAGCTAAACGGGTATGCGATCAGCCAAGAAGCCGATGCTGCAACCATGGGCGAGGGAGGTGAAGTCTTGTTTGCCCTGCAAATGGAAACGTGGTTCTAGACCCGTAAGTTAATGAGTATTCTTACTTTCGCGAATAGTCCTTATAGGCTGGTAGTGCAGTAGATTAGCGTTAATGTTGAAATAAAAATGCCAACCCGTGAGGTTGGCATTTTTGTCTCTAGCAAGACTGCCTATCAATATTTTTGAATGTCAGGACCATTTTGCTCATCTCAAAGCCCTTGTTTGCTATTCGATCTAATAGAAGTTTTGCGCCATTTTCACCCGCTTTATCAAACGCATAGTTAAAGGTCGATAGAGTAGGAGTGCACACCGAAGCAAGTTCATCGTCACCGACTCCCAATACTAAGATATCTTTGCCAGGTACGAGACCTTTCTCTTGAATCGCTCTCATTGCCCCAATCGCGATTCTGTCGGTGGCACAGAACAAGCCGTCTAGTTTTGGGTGCTTTTCGAGGTGTTCTAGTGCTAATGCGTAACCTGACTCGATCGTGAAATCGCCACGAGCATGAAACTGCAGCGCTAAATCATGAAAGCTAAGTGCTTCGGTGAAACCTTGAGAGCGCAGCTTATCAACGGCAATATCATCACCCTGAACACCAATAAAGCCCATTGACTTACAGCCTTTAGCTACTAAGCGATTTCCCGCTTCAAAGCCGACGCGTGTATCGTCATGAATAATACTCGGTATGTTGAACATTGAGCCATCCTGACCCACGACGATGACCGGTACCGCTGAACTTTGAATGGCTTTGACTAAGACTTTATCGAGATGTGTCGCGTATAGGATTATCCCTTCAACGCGCTTCTGGTTGAAGATCTGAATGTACTCAAGTTCTTTTTGATGTGCTTGGTGAGTGCTGGCTAGTAATACATGTTTACCTGCTTGCTCTAACACGGCTGTGAGGCCATCGACGCCTTGTGATGTCGCGTGCGATGAGACGCGTGGCACAATCACACCCACAAGATTCGTCTTGCTAGACTTAAGATCTTTGGCGACTTGATTGGGGACATACCCACACTCTTCGACGGCTTTACGTACCTTGACCTTCGTGGCTTCTTTTACGCCATATTCATCATTAATAACACGTGAAACTGTCGACTTTGAGACGCCAGCTAACAGTGCAACATCGTGCAGACTAGCCATTCACTCTATCCATTTATTCTATTTTTGGGATTGTTTGCAAAGAGATGAGACTCGTTGCGTAAGTTAACTGCGATTTTAACCTTGTCGGATACCTTTAGGGAGATAATTTAACGATCTTTCTCACACTAATGGGGAGACATCTTTGATCATTTGTTAGGAATCAGCAAAAATTTGTTTTGCAAACGTTCCCGAAAAATTCCGAAAGGCTTTAATTAATAATCCAATGGGGTATGAAATGAATTATCCGGCAGTAGCAAAAGAGCTGTTAACTCTATTAGGTGGCAAGGACAATATTACCGCTCTTGCACACTGTGCAACGCGTTTACGCCTTGCTGTGGCAGATGAACAAAAAATCGATGAGCAAGCGATTGAAAATCTAGATGGTGTAAAGGGGCAGTTTAAAGTCGCAGGCCAATATCAGGTTATTTTCGGTTCGGGAATCGTTAACCAAGTTTACGCTGAAATGGCGAAACTGACTGGCATGAGTGAGATGTCGACCAATGATGTAGCGTCAGCTGGTGCAGATAACCAGAACATTCTTCAGCGAGCGGTCAAAGGCTTGTCAGACATTTTCGTGCCTATTATTCCGGCGATCGTGGCTGGTGGTCTGTTGATGGGTATTTACAACCTGTTGACAGCGCAAGGCTTGTTCATCGATGGCCAATCCTTGATTGATGCAAACCCTGGATTGACTGATCTGGCGAACATGATCAATACCTTCGCTAATGCTCCTTTTGTATATCTACCTATTTTATTAGCGTTTTCAGCAAGTAAGAAGTTTGGCGGCAACCCATATTTGGGTGCAGCACTCGGTATGCTGATGGTTCACCCTGAGCTGCTCAATGGCTGGGGATTCGGTGGCGCAGCCGTGACCGGTAACATTCCTGTTTGGAACATTATGGGCTTTGAAATCCAAAAAGTCGGTTACCAAGGCTCAGTATTGCCAGTACTAGTCTCCGCTTTCATTCTTGCAAGGGTTGAACTTGGCTTGCGTAAGGTGATTCCATCGGTTCTGGATAATCTACTAACACCGCTACTGGCGATCTTTATTACGGGTTTGTTGACGTTCACTGTGGTGGGGCCATTCACGCGTGATATCGGCTTCCTACTCGGTGATGGCCTAAACTGGCTGTACAACTCTGCTGGCTTTATCGGTGGTGCGCTATTTGGATTTATCTATGCGCCATTTGTTATCACAGGTATGCACCACAGCTTTATAGCGATTGAAACACAACTACTTGCAGATATCGCAATCACTGGTGGCACGTTTATCTTCCCAATCGCGGCAATGTCTAACGTCTCTCAAGGCGCAGCAGCTCTGGCTGTTGGTGTGATGAGTAAAGACAAAAAGATGAAGGGAATTGCGATTCCTTCGGGCGTGACCGGTCTGCTTGGTATCACTGAGCCTGCGATGTTTGGTGTGAATCTCAAGCTGCGCTATCCATTCATTGCTGCAGTATGTGCTGCTGCGCTATCGAGCGCTTTCATCACCATGTTTAACGTTAAGGCACAAGCACTAGGTGCTGCTGGTCTGCCAGGCATCATCTCGATCACGCCAGAAAAGATTGGTTACTACGTAGCGGGTATGGGCATCGCGTTTATCACTGCGTTTGTTCTAACGGTTGTGCTTGGCATGCGTGAACAGGTAAAGCAAAAGCGTAAGGTAGCCGCTTAAATATGAACTCCTTAAGGGTGGGGTTCCCCCAATTCCACTTCTTTTCCTAAATTGTTAGGGCGCTAGCCAAGAGAACTATCTTGGCTAGCCTTTTTATTTTTTGTTTGGTTTAGGCAACTAGCAACATTGCTTAGTGACCAAAATTTTTAGTTTTAAGGTAAGAATCATGAATCAAGTATGGGTAACGGGTGATGCAGTCGTTGATTTAATTCCAGATTCGGACAATACGTTATTAAAGTGTCCGGGCGGAGCCCCTGCTAATGTCGCGGTTGCGGTTACTCGCCTCTCTGGAAAAAGTGCTTTCTTTGGGCGAGTTGGAGATGATCCCTTTGGTCGTTTTATGAAGGCCACGCTGACTAACGAAAATGTAAACACCGATTTTTTGGTTCAAGATCCAAAGCACAGAACATCAACAGTGGTGGTTGATTTGGATGATGATGGCGAACGAAGCTTTACCTTTATGGTTAAGCCCAGTGCCGATCAGTTCATGGTTGAAGACGACATTCCAAGTTTTCAGAAAGGCGACTGGTTACACGTCTGTTCTATTTCTCTTGCCAATGAACCGAGCAGAAGTAGTACATTTGAAGCGATCAACAGAATTAGACGCATCGGTGGATTTGTAAGTTTTGACCCAAATCTGCGCGAAGAGGTATGGACGAATCCTTCTGAAATTAAAAGTACGGTAATGAAAGCCGTAGCACTGGCTGACGTGGTCAAATTTTCTGAAGAAGAGTTGATGTTTTTGACGGGGTCTCAATCGGTTGAACAGGGTTTAAACGCTGTCGCTGATTTTGAAAACCGACTCATTTTAGTGACTCAAGGGGCTAAAGGTGTATGGCGAATCTTTGATGGTTCAGGAAAGCTCGTAACTGGTCAAGCCGTTCAGCCAGTCGATACTACTGGTGCAGGCGATGCTTTCGTGGGAGGGCTGCTTGCACGACTTTCCCAACAGCAACAGTGGGATAATCTAACCACCATCGATAAAGCGATCGAGTGGGCAAATGGTTGTGGTGCGCTCGCAACGACGCAAAAAGGTGCTATGACTGCACTTCCTACTCAAGTAGAGCTTATTCAGTTCATTCGCTAACTCCAGCTACCCTAATGAAAATTGAGATTATTCTATGAGCGTAAATTCTAGTTGGACTAGAGAGCAAAGGTATCGTCGTTTAGAGCAGATCACCCCACAAGAAATCGAACACATGGAACTGGCTCGTCAGCAAGATGAAGGCTTCCCTAGTTACCACATCGCACCGAAATTTGGTCTACTGAATGACCCAAATGGCTTGTGTTACTTTAATGGTGAGCATCATATTTTTTATCAGTGGACACCAGTAGGCCCTGTTCATGGTATGAAGTACTGGTACCACGTCTCGACTAAAGACTTCGTTCATTTCACTGATCATGGTGTGGCTCTTAACCCCGGTCAAGACTACGATTCCCATGGTGTCTATTCGGGCGGAGCTTTGGTTGAAAATGATCAAGCTTTACTCTTTTTTACGGGTAACAAACGAGACCAAAACTGGATAAGAGAGTCGACACAATGTATCGCTACTTTGTCTGCGGATGGGAAGGTAGATAAACAGGGCGTTGTCATCGAGAATGACCACTACACTGAGCACTTTCGCGACCCTAAGGTATGGAAAAAAGACGATCAGTATTTTTTGGTGGTGGGAGCTCAAACGCCAGATGAAAAAGGGTCGATGGTGCTTTATCAAAGTACAGACCTGACCAACTGGCAACACAAAGGTCCGATCAAAACACGCTACCAAGACTTTGGTTACATGTGGGAGTGTCCAGATTTCTTTGAGATAGATGACAAGTCAGTGATGTTGTTCTCTCCACAAGGTGTTTCTAGTAATAATCCCTACGATTTCAAGAACATTTATTCGGTGGCTTACATTGTTGGTGACAGATTGAACCTTGACTCGATGGAGCTTGAAGGCCATCAAGACATTATTCAACCTGACTACGGCTTCGACTTTTATGCCCCTCAAACCTATGTAGACGAAGTTGGTCGTCGTATTTTGATTGCTTGGGTTGGCCTGCCCGACATTGATGCACCGTCGGTAAAAAATCAATGGGCGGGGATGCTGTCATTACCGCGTGAGTTGCGTTTGGAAGAGGGCTACCTTGTGCAATCGCCTTTGGTTGAAATCGACGCGCTGAAAGGTGTAGGTGAAGCGTTTTCTGGTTCTCATCTTGTAGAGCAAACAAGCTTTATGCTGCGCTTGGAAGTCGACAGCGATGAGTTTGCTTTGGAGTTGAGAAATGCGCGTGGAGAGAAGGTAACGTTTAGTGCGAATGAAAAAGAGTTCATTCTCGATCGCGGCCAAATGTCTCAGAACTACGCCCAAGAGTATGGCGATATACGCAAAGCACCAAGATTGACTCAAACACAAGTGATTGAAGTGTACGTTGATAAGTCGGTTATGGAGATCTTCATCAATGGCGGAAAGCACACCATGACCAGTCGTTTCTTTATCGATGAACTACAGCTTATTAGTGAGCAGGGCGTAAAACACGTGACCTATTATCCGATGCGTGCCGTGACAGGACTCTACCAAGAGTAGAGAACACGTATCGTCATTCGAAAAACAAACGACCTTCAAGTTCACCTGCTTGAAGGTCGTTTTTGTTGGTCGCTGAGGATTATTTACCGTTCAGTTTCAATGCAGAGAAAGTAACGCTGTTGTAGTCACCATTCTTCTTGTCGGTTGCAAAGTCACCAGTACCCGCACAACCCGGCCCCCAGATTGGGTGCGAATCGTTCACGCTACATTGACCGTATGCGCCGGCTTTAAAGTAGAAGTCATCTTCAGCGTAACCTGTAGGGAAGTCTTTCTCATCAATCCCTTTACTCAGGTCAATTTCGTATTTCACCGTGTCATGACGTGCGGTTTCAAATGTCAGATACATCATGGTCTCTTTCACTTCAACGCGGTAGCTGAACTCCTCACCCAACTTGATGCCCGCTTTGCCCGGCTCTTTTGGGTTTTCCCATGTGTTCCCCCAAACTGGATAAGCGATATCAGCACGGTTTGGATCTTTCTTCGCTAAGTTACGCTCGTAGTTCCAAAAAACGGAGCCGTATTCATGACCCGGAAATTTCTTGTAGAAGATCTTAAGTGGCTCATTACCGTGACCGTATCCGGTTTTAGCCTTGATGAGCTCGTCGTGTTTTTTTGCATGGATTTGTCCTACAACAACAGAGTGAGCAGGGTACTTTTCTGGGTGCTTGGCATTAACCGATACATGGTCAACTTTTAGTGTCGCTTCTAGCGTACCGCCGACCGCGCTGTACTTGTCTGCTTCTGGGTGACTAGAGAGCGCCCATTGATTGAGTTTGCCATCGGTAAGAATGTTGTCGAAGTTTGCGCCGCGTGGCATTTGACGAAGTTCAGAGCGAGCGTTTTTCGAGTTCTTAGTTGTGATCGCTTTGTTGTGCACTTCAAATACAAGGTGCCCATCTTCGTTTAGGAAGAAAAAGTCTTCATGCGAGTAGCTCATCATTGCGACGCCTTCGATCTCGTCGATACGCCCATCTTCATTGATGTCTGAAGGAATGGTGATTTTCCAATTACGCATATCAAACTTATCAGCAGGCACCGCATGTGAAACACCATTATTGGCGATATCCGCCATGGCCGTGAGAGGCATAGACAACAAGATAGATGCAGCAATCAGGGTTCTTTTGTTCATTATTAGTTACTCTTATTATGTAATATTGTCATACATAATAGTTATCACTGAAACAAGAAAAAGGGTTGACCGCGCTATGTGTAAATAAGATCACATTTTTCATTGGTTTTTACTTGTTCACTGTGAGGGCTGTCTTGATCTTCTTGCTAACAACTCCCTTTGCTGTAACTGCCTCTCTGACAAGCTCATCAATAAACCCATCTAAGGAGTTACAACCTTAATTGCGTTATGTTATAACGTAACAATAAATTGAGCGTCAGCGCCTTTGTTGTGAAGGACAAAGGTAACCGCTGTTTTAGTCGGAATGGCTGCCTCAATCTTTAACAATGAAAAGGAGCTTGTTAAATACTATGTCTGCAACGCTGATCAAAAATGCTCAAGTGGTGAATGAGGGGACAGTCATAGAGACTGATGTGAGAATTGTCGGCCAGCGAATCGACCAAATTGCCAAGGGGATTGAAGCGCATCCAGACGATAAGATCGTCGATGCTAAAGGTCGCTACCTTATTCCGGGAATGATTGATGACCAAGTGCATTTTAGAGAGCCGGGTTTGACGAACAAGGGCTCAATAGCCACTGAATCTCGAGCAGCTGTCGCTGGTGGCATTACCAGTTATATGGAGATGCCAAACGTAAATCCTGCAACGACGACAATTGAGGCTCTAGAGAAAAAGTTTGCCATAGCTGAAGAGCGTTCATTGGCGAACTACTCGTTCTATCTTGGGGCGACGGAAGATAACTTAGAGCAAATTAAACGCTTAGATCCGAAAACCCACTGTGGTGTCAAAGTGTTCATGGGCGCATCGACTGGTAACCTATTGGTTGAAGACCCGGAAGCATTGGAAGCGATCTTCCGTGAATCACCGGTTCTAATTGTGACTCACTGTGAAAGCGGTGCAGTGATCCAGAAAAACCTAGACAAGCTTAAGCAATCGAAAGCGACACTGGAAATTGACGATCATCCAGTATTGAGAGACGACGAAGCCTGTTATGCCTCTTCTTCTTACGCTGTTGGTTTAGCGAAGAAACACAACAGTCAGCTACACGTACTGCATATCACCACCGAGAAAGAGTTGGCCTTGTTTGAGAAAGGTCCAATTGAAGGAAAGAACATCACGGCAGAGGCGTGTGTGCACCACTTGTGGTTTAGCAATCAAGATTACGCCACTTTGGGCAACCAGATTAAATGTAACCCAGCGGTAAAGTACGCCAGCGATCGCGATGCGATAGTTGCGGCTCTTAAAACGGGTCAAATCGATATTATCGCGACGGATCATGCTCCTCACACTTGGGAAGAAAAACAAGTCCCTTACGAACAAGCCCCTGCAGGCTTACCTCTAGTGCAGCATGCCTTGTTAACACTGTTCGATCACGTCAAAAGTGAGCGTATGAGCATGACACAAGTGGTTCAGAAAACCGCGCACAACCCATCTATCCGCTATGGTATCTGTGATCGTGGATTCATCCGAGAGGGCTACTTTGCTGACTTGGTACTTGTCGATACTGAATCTTCAACTGAAGTGACTCACGAAAACAGCCTATATCATTGTGGTTGGACGCCTTTTGCCGGTCATACCTTCTCTTCTCGTATTGAGAATACTTGGGTCAATGGTCAACTTGTTTATGAGAACCAAACCGTGACTGACCAACCCGTTAAAGCGATGCGTCTAGCATTTGAGCGATAGTTTAAGGGTTCACGACCTGTAATAAAAAGAGTAAATGCAATGTTAAGAAGAAACCCAAGTGGCCATATGCCGCAAGTCTCCGAGCAAGCCTTCATCGACCCTACAGCAATCATCTGTGGCAAGGTGATCATTGAGGAGAACGTGTTTATCGGCCCATATGCAGTGATTCGTGCCGATGAAGTGAACGAAGAGGGCGATATGGAAGCGATTGTCATCAAACGTGATACCAATATTCAAGATGGCGTCGTGATTCACTCAAAAGCAGGAGCGGCTGTGACTATTGGAGAGCGTTCGTCGATCGCACATCGTTCTATTATTCATGGACCTTGTGAAGTCAGCGACGATGTTTTTATTGGATTCAACTCGGTGGTGTTTAATACTGTGATTGGTAAAGGATGTGTGATCCGCCATAACTGCGTTGTCGATGGAAGAGACCTTCCAGAGAACTTTCACGTACCGCCGATGACCAATATCGGGGCGGAGTTTGATTTAAACAGTATCTCTAAGGTACCGCCAGAGTATTCGGCGTTTTCTGAATCGGTTGTCTCGGCGAATCACACGCTTGTTCAAGGTTACAGGAGAATTGCCAATGAGCTCTAAACCAGCACCCATCTCAGGTGTACCCACCAATATCATTACTGGATTTTTAGGAGTTGGAAAAACATCCGCTATTCTCAATTTGATGAAGCACAAGCCAGAGGGAGAAAAGTGGGCGGTATTGGTGAATGAGTTCGGTGAGATAGGCGTAGATGGCAGCCTGATTCAAGGGCAGAAGCCAGACGCTAAGTCTGTGTTTATTCGTGAGGTACCGGGAGGCTGTATGTGCTGTGCAGCTGGTCTTCCGATGCAAATCGCCTTGAATCAGCTACTGACAGAAGCCAAACCTGATCGTCTGTTAATTGAACCTACGGGTTTAGGGCACCCAAAAGAGGTGTTAGAGGTACTCTCTTCAGAGCATTATCGTCAGGTACTCTCTCTGCAGAAGAACATCACCCTAGTGGATGCTAGAAAGTTATCGGATACACGCTACACTGAGCACGATACCTTCAATCAACAGATCGCGATTGCTGATACTGTAGTCGGTAATAAAATCGATCTATACCAAGACGGCGACAGAGAGAAGCTGGAAGCCTACGTTGCTGCGGTGGCAAAGCCCAACACCAAAGTTGTCTTTGCTGAACACGGTGAGATTGCTCAACATGAGTTTGATGGTGATACTCAAGCACACGCTCATGCGCATCACCACCATCATCACGGGCACAGTAAGCCTTTAGCTTCCGATATTCCGATGCCTGAAAATGGTGTGATTAAAGCGATGAACAGTGGTGAAGGCTTCCAAAGTGTAGGTTGGCGTTTTTCTTCGGATAAAGTATTCGATCGTGAAGCGGTTATTAAGCTGTTATTGACGATGGATGTGGAGCGAATGAAAGCCGTATTCATTACTCAAGACGGCATTTTTGGTTACAACCAAACCTCTGATGGTCTGTCAGAAGCTGAACTGGACGATTGCAGCGAAAGCCGTATTGAGGTAATTGCGACTGACATTGATGCCGAGTTAGAAGATAAATTACTGACCTGTCTTGTTTAATCTCGCTATGTCTTAGGTGGCTGAAGCTTGCTTTGAAACGCGTGCATTACAGTCACTGACTTATTTGCTTTGATTGATAAGTCGCGAAAAGAAGCCCCTATAAGACGTTAGGTCGTACTATAGGGGCTTTTTTTGGGGTTAATGTAATTGCGTCTTGTGTGTCTCAGGTGAGCTTAGGAGACAATCACTTTTTTCTTTTCAGCTAAAGCCATAGCGATGTTAGCTGCGCCATAGGCACTCTCGTTAATAAAGTGCGGGTAGACTTCCTTTTCGCTCTCCCAAAGCACATCGTATCCGAAGAATGTGGCCAGTATCGGGTCACCTTGCTTAACCACTTCGAAGTCACGTCCACATATTGTCGGGTGTACCGTTGCAGCGCGCATGCCGTCGTGATCGAGTGGGATTTGAACCTCTTCAAGGTAATAATATGCGTCGTAGTTTTCGACCTCTCCAACCTGATCCAAATTGTGTTTTTCGACATAATCTAGAACCAAGGTCAGCATCTGTTTCATTAGTTCCAATGAGTTGTAGGTCAATGATCCATGTGCTTGAGCACCGACTTCAATCATGACGCCATGCTGGCCTGTTGTGCAAAGGTATGGTTGATCTTGCCACGGCTTACGATCTTCAAACAGGATGTTGGCATCCGGCATGCGCTGCTTAACGTAGGCGCCCATCTTTTCATAAAAAGGGTCGTTTGAAAGCAAGATGAGGGTCGCACCCATATTGCTGGTGGTGTTGTGAAGATCGACGATGAGTTGCTTGTTGTTGTCGGAGTGCATTGAAGCAATCTTTTCTGCGAGCGCTTGCTCCGCGTTGACTTGATCCGTGTCGGCTTGGCTGTTGGCGTTGTTTCCTGATGCGAACTGGCGGTTGAGGTCGTTATCGATGAAACGAACGTTCTTTTTGACTGCTTCTGGGTTACCAGTCATCGACAAGACCGAGAATGTCGCGCGGTCTGCATTGTATAAGCGATCTCGGATGAGCTTTTGTAGATAGATCCCTGTTAACTCGTTGCCATGTGTACCCGCAACCAGTAGTACGCGATTAAGTTTTTCCATGTGCATGATGTTCCAAATGTTACTGCGCTTGAACAGTACGCAACCTTACGGCTCGTACTAGGAGGTGATAAAGTCAATTGCAATGTTATATCATAACAATTGGTTTTTTTGTATGAGTTCAGAGATTGGAAAGAGATAGGCTCGAATATAGGCAGAATCGAGAGTGGATTTAAACGGATATTGGATTTTAATTATAGTTGACCTTGTCAACTAACTCTTTTTGGGTTACCTTTGTACCGTAAACGATTAACGCCCATCCATATCAGTTAATAGAGCTCCCCAACGCTCAAAGAAAGACCTATATGACTAAGTCTCAGTTTTTCGCGCATTACCTGCGCCTAAATCGTAAGTCCTATCTGCTTGCGATAATTTTCATTTTTCTCGTTAACTGGCTGCAGGTGGAGATCCCACGCTACATTCAGTTGGCGATCGACCTGATTGATGATGCATCAAGCGCGGGTCACCAGCAGTTGAAAACCTACATCACAATCATCGTAGTGATGTCGATATCGATGATCATTGTCCGCATCTGGTCACGAATTTACGCACTTAACCCGGGCCGTATTACAGAAGCTTCGCTAAAAAATACGCTTCTGGAAAAGCTCAATCGATTGCCAAACAGTTTCCACTCTCAATTCGCATCTGGCCGACTAATCTCGATCATTAATAATGATTTGCAGGGGGTTCGTTTGCTGTTCGGTGTTGGATTTCTGCAGTTCTTTAATGCCCTGTTGGCACTGTCTTTAACGCCGTTGTGGATGTGGCGAATCTCATCAGAACTCACCATGTACTCGGTGATCCCGATTATTATCGCGTTTGTTATCTTCCGCGTCGGTTTTGTAAGAATGAAGTCACTGCATATGGAACACATGAAGCGCTTACAGAACCTGTCGGCACAGTTGATGAGTTACCTATCGGGCATTGATTTGATCAAAAGTCAGCAGATGTCGCCGTGGGTGAGATCAGAGACAGAGAAGCTCAACCAAATGCTATTAGAGTGTCGAATGAAGATCACTCGAATTCAGGTGTTCTTTATGCCGGTTCTTGATTACGCCAATAACCTAATGAAAATCCTGATCCTCGGTTTAGGTGGCTACATGTTGGTGAATCAAGAACTGAGTCTTGGTGAAATCACCGCATTCCTCACTTATTCAGTGCTTTTGGCGATGCCGTTGATGCAACTTGGGCGTATTGCGACCATCTATCAGCGCGGCATGGTGGGGATTACCAGTGCTCAAACCATCTTGAACGCACAAGTGCCAGAGCTAGATGAGACCAGTCTGAACAGCAGTGATGTTTCCGAACTCAAGGGGCAAACTTTCTCAGTCAGAAACCTTAGCTATCAGTACCAAGGCGAAGAACGTCTAGTACTCGATAACATCAGCTTTGATATTCCACCGGGTAAAAAGGTAGGCGTACTCGGTAGCATTGGTTCTGGTAAAACGACTTTGGTGAACTGCTTGAATCATCACCTTGATGTCGCGCCGGGCAGCGTATTCCTTGGTAACCGAGACGTGACTGAATTTTCACGCAATGATCTCCGTCGATACGTGAAAACGGTAACTCAAGACCCGTATCTATTTTCGGCAACGGTGGAAGAGAACATTCGATTCGGCAGTACTAAGGCTGATATTGCGAAAGAGCAGGTGGATGAAGTGTTAAACCTTAGCCAATTGGCGAGCGATGTGGCGCGCCTAGAAAAGGGCGATCAAACCTTGGTTGGCGAGAAGGGCATTATGCTCTCGGGTGGCCAGAAGCAGCGTTTGAGCATTGCACGTGCACTTCTAGAACCTGCCGACTTAATTATTATGGATAACGTCCTATCTGCTGTGGATTACGAGACTGAGCGAAAGATCCTTGAGGGACTGTTTGAACGTCTGAAAGACCAGTCAGTGCTGGTGGTATCACACCGCGTCAATGCTCTGGAATATATGGATGAGATTATCGTCTTGAACCAAGGCAAAGTGATCGCAAAAGGCGACCATGCCAGCCTGCTTAAAACATGCCCTTACTATTATGAAACGTGGCAGTTGCAGCAAAATGAGACGGAGGCAACCGCATGTTGAAAGGCGTAGATATTCAGTACCTCAAGCACTTCCTACAGTTTGCTAAAAAGTACAAGTGCACGGCGATCATTGGTATTGCGATGTTACCGTTGACTATCATCACTAGCCTGCTGTTTCCATGGCTGATTATTCAGGTTATCGATGTCCAATTGAGCCACGGTAATATCGATGGCTTGCTAGAGTACGTCTTTTATCTCGTGGTTGTGCTGATTGTCAGTTATGTAGTGGACACCACCTACTCATACAACCTCAGAAAAACAGGGCAGCTCACCATCACCGACATGCGCTCAGTGCTATTTGAGCGGGTTCTTAAACTGCCACGCAGTTACTTCGATAACACGCCAATTGGCGTTACGCTGTCGCGCTTGACCAGCGATTTGGAGACGATTGGAGAAACCTTCATTCAGTCGGTGGTCGGTCTGGTGAAGGATACGCTGAACACCATCGCCCTGATTGGCATGATGTTTTTCATCGATTGGAAGCTCACCTTGATCGTATTAGTGGTGATGCCGCCCGTTATGTATCTCACCGCGTTTGTCCGAAACAAACTGCGTCAGATGCATCTAATCACTCGCTCGTCATTGGCGCGTGGTATTGGTTTCCTTCAAGAAGCACTACTTGGGATGAAGACGGTTCAGCTGTACCGTGCAGAAGAGGCGGTAGAGACGCGCTTTAAAGGCTATACCGACGAGTTCCTGCGAGCGCAAAAGAAGATCAACAAATACGATGCGATTCTGTTCTCGGTGATCTCAGGTGTTACGTCGATTACCATCGCATTGATGATTTGGTTTGGCTCAGAGCAAGTGCTGCAGGGCACCTTAACCTTGGGTGTGTTAATTGCCTTCATTAATACTCTAGAGAAGGTCTTTGTGCCTATTCGTGACTTTACCTCGCAGATCGCTTCAATTCAGAGCTCTTTTGCCGCTTTTGACCATATTGAAGAGCTATTTGTCGAGCCGACGGAAGAGCAGGGAAGAAAACTGTTGCCGTCCCACCAAGTTGAAGAGCAACTGCGTGACTTTGTGAGTTTGGAGTTCAAGAACGTTAGCTTCCGCTATAAGCCGGACGCACCTTACGTGCTAAAGGATGTCTCGTTTGTGTTAGAGAAAGGGCATCAAATTGCTTTGGTTGGATCAACGGGCTCTGGTAAGTCTACGATCATGCGTTTGATCTCGAAAACCTATCAGAACTATGAAGGCAGCATTTTGCTCAATGGTATTGAGTTGTCCGAGATTTCAATGGAAGACTCAGCACACCTGTTTTCACTGATGATGCAAGATGTACATTTGTTTGAAGAGAGTGTTCACTTCAATATCGCTCTTGGTAAAGAGCACGTTTCGCGTGAGCAAGTTGAGCAAGCCGCGCGTTATGTATATGCGGACCAATTCGTTAAGCAATTACCTAATGGGTATGACTTCCATCTTGATAAGAACGGCTCGAACTTGTCAGTGGGGCAAACTCAACTGCTCTCGTTCGCTCGCGCTGTGGCGCAAGGTGGTCAGGTGATGATGCTCGATGAAGCGACCAGTTCGGTTGATTCGATAACAGAAGATTTGATCCAAAAAGCGATGCAGAAGCTGTTCAAAGAGAAGACAGTGATCGCCATTGCTCACCGCCTAAGCACGGTTCGTCACTCCGACATGATTCTAGTGTTAGAGAAGGGCGAGATAGTGGAGCGCGGTAACCACAGACAGTTGGTTGATTATAATGGCGTGTATGCTGGGTTGCTCAATGAATCCATCGTTGAAACCAGTGAACAGCAAGCGGTCGGCGCTTAATCAGACTCAAACATCATTTCAAAGCCTCAGCGAATCTCGCTGGGGCTTTTTCTTTTTACGTGCATCTTCTTTTACATTGCACGTGATTGGTTATTCCAAGTCTCAAATGGGTAGCCAGCTAGCGCGATAACTACTAGTTATACTCGATATAACTTAGCGATTGTTTGATATTGATAGGAGTGATAGCAATTCTACCTTGTTAACGTGAGAGAATATTTGTGAGCGCTTTCAATCTCAGTAACGGAATATAGAGGTGTGAGGTATCTGGTCAATCCGACGTTCTTGAAACAGAGCATGTGAAATAGAGTATGAAAAATACAGACTTTAGCTTAATCCCCTATTTTGTTGTGATGATGGAAGAGCTTTCTATCTCCAACACCGCCAAGCGCTTTGGTGTTTCCCAACCCGCAGTCAGTAAAGCACTCGGTCGACTCAAAGAAACCTACGACGATCCCTTATTCGTTAAAACGAAAGAGGGTTATCGACCGAGCCGTTTTTGCTATGACATCTACCCGCAGATCAAGCAAGCCTACGACGCGTTTGAATCAACCTTTCCAAACAAGCGCAAGTTCGATCCGAGTAAGATTGACCGCTCATTTAATGTCGCTTGTATCAGCGGAGCGATTTACTCAGTGATGAAGCGCGTGTCAGACAACCTCTACACAGAGACGCCTGATGTGGGTATTAATATCGATCCACTCTATACCGGAGATATCGCGCTCGACTTGCGTCAGCATCGATATGACCTCTGTATTGCTCATGTCCCGATTAACGACCCAGCCCTAGAATGTGTGCCTTTGGCGAGCGAACGCATGGTGGTGGTTTATGACAAGAATCACCCGCGTTTGGGAGGCGAAATTACTCTTAAAGAGTACCTAGCGGAAAAGCACGTGGTTCATAGTATGTGGAACACGGAAGACTCGCCGTTAATGAAAAACAGCAAGTACGCACAAAAGCGAAAAGTCGCACGTAAAGCACCGGGTCCATTTGAGATGCTAGACATGGTTAAGGGAACCGATCTGGTTTGTATTAGCCAAGAATCGGTGCTGGAAAAGTTTGGGTTGTTGAAAGAGTTTCAAACGTCGCCTCTGCCTTTCGAGTCTGACTTAGGGATTGAGTACTTGGTGTGGCACAAGAGCCGTAATTCGGACATGGCACATTCGTGGTTTCGTAAGAAAATTATCGATGCCTCACAAAAAAAGCCCCAGTGGGGCTTTAATTAGAGTCTGTTTTAGCAAGGCGTTTGAATTTGGATTAATTCGCGCCTTGCTGTTGCATTTTCTGCACAAGCTTTTGAAGTTTCAACGTGTTGTAGTTGATGTTTGCAGCACTAAAGCCTTGGCCTGCTTGCATTGGGTAGCCCTCTAAAGAGCCCATAAACTTCGCCACTTCTTGAGACATTGGCACGAATAACCACATGTTGTCGATCATCCAGCGAGTGTACATACCCGACTCTTTAGCCGCAGTTTCAAATGGGTCCATACGTAGGTTAGTGATTGAAGCCCAAGCTGGAGCCTGACGAACCGCAGATTGCATATCACCTTCCATCATTGCAAAGCTCGCCTTCCAATCATTCCAACGCAATGCGTTCAGCTCGCCATTCGCTGAGAAGTAAAGGATCGTGTCACGAGGGCCTTTGTCTGTTTTGCCTTCGAAGAATGGTTTGAAGTTTGAGCCATCTAGGTGAACTCGCCACTCTTTATCGTTCAGTGTTACGCCTTCCTTAAGCTCGTCGACGATGTTGTCGTTACCTGCGGCAGCTGCCAGTGTTGGCAGCCAGTCTTCTTGAGACATTAACGCGTTTACCGCAGAGACCGGTTTAATTACGCCCGGCCACTTCACGATTTGTGGTACGCGCATACCACCTTCGTAAGTCGTGCCTTTTTCACCGTGGAAAGGAGAAGTGCCGCCATCCGGCCAAGTGAATTTCTCTGCACCGTTGTCGGTTGAAAGAATCACGATGGTGTTGTCCGCAACCTCTAGACGCTCTAGCGTATCTAATAAGGCGCCGACGTTGTCATCTAGCTGGCGCATACCATCTGCGTAAATGCCTTGGCCTGTGATGCCATCGTAATGATCGTTGAGGCGAGTCCAAACATGCATGCGAGTTGAGTTGTACCAAACGAAGAATGGTTTATCAGCTTTGACCGATTTTTCCATGAAGGTGATCGCCGCTTCAGTGAAGTCTTCGTCGATGGTTTCCATACGAGCACGAGTCAGTGGACCTGTGTCTTCAATTTTGCCATCCGCCGTTGATTTAATCACGCCACGTGGGCCGTATTGCTTTTTGAACTCTGAGTCTTTTGGATAGAAGTAGGTTTCTGGCTCTTCTTCTGCATTAAGGTGGTACAGGTTACCAAAAAACTCATCAAAACCGTGCTTGGTTGGAAGGTGTTTATCTTGGTCACCAAGGTGGTTTTTACCAAACTGTGCCGTCGCGTAACCCTCTTGTTTAAGTGCATCACCGATTGTTGGTGCCCAGTCAGGAATACCGTGGTCAGATCCCGGCATACCAATGGTCAAAAGACCGGTACGGAAAGGGTGCTGACCAGTGATGAATGCTGCTCGGCCTGCAGTACAAGATTGCTGTGCATACATGTCTGTGAAAATAGCGCCGTCGTGCGCGATACGATCAATGTTTGGGGTTTCGTAACCCATCATGCCGCGGTTGTATGCGCTGGTGTTGTAGTAGCCTAAGTCATCGGCCCAAATAGCAAGGATGTTAGGTTGCTCTGCCGCTGCAACGCCTTGAGCCACTGTCAGGGCGCTCATAGCAAGTACGGATTTAGTAAAGGTAGTCAAGGTAGAGTCCTCTTTTCATACTGAGTTTCGTTAAAAAGAAAGTACCAAAACGCAATTAACCTAGAGGACTACAGAGTATAAATTATGGTTAAGTCGCTTAATCTACGTTTGACTGTCGAGAGGCTTGTCTTTGATACCCAAAGAGAAAGTACGCGGTTTTGTATTAATAAGTAATCGAAAATAAACATATTTTACGCAAGGAAATATGTTATTCTCTTGATACTACTAAAGGGGTGCTTTTTTGAGCATTGAAATGTATACGAGCAAAAGCACGATGCTTGTGTCAGTCACTTTCTGGCGAGTATGGAATCTAAAATGTTGTTGGAAGAAGTTGTAGAAATTATTGAGTTAACCGATTCAGACCATTTATCTCAAGCAATGGACCTGTTTAATGAGCATGGATTTGTTCATGCTGAGCAATTGCCTTTTATGAAGGTGGTGTTTGATACCGCCCCTGAGCATCTGGTTAAGAAGCTCTCTCAAGTCGGCTTTAAAGGCAAAGTTGAGATTGTGAAGGCAGAGGGTGCATCTGACTACATTGTTTTTGATGCCGAGCGCAGCGAGTCTGAAAGCGCAATGAGTTTGAGTAAGAGTGCTTAGTTCGTTTTTAACGGATAAGTACCATTTTTATCATTATTTGAGGTTAACACAGTGACAGCAGCGACCGTTTCATCAACAGAACAACAACTGTCTAACGAACATGCACTTTTAGGTGCGGCATTGCTTTCAGCGCAAAAGGTGGAGTTTTCACTTTATACTGCCATCGCTCAATTATTGAAGACGGACAGTAACGTACATGAGCGTCAAGCCATTGAGCTTAATGTTGATACTTTCCTTAAAGGCACCAGCAATGAATTGTCATTGGTTCTGGACCTTTACTATCAAGTGTTTGGTAACAAAATCCCGCTAACAAAAGCAGAAGTGAGTGATTTTGTTTTCCATCGCAACCTTATCTCTCGCAATTACTGGCGAGCGACAGGTGCAGAAGTAAAAGGCGGTGAGAAGCTAGGTAATCCAGAAGGTTACCTATCTGAGTTTCTGACCAAGTGCGAAAACTGGCAGGCGAAGCTTGCTTAAGTAACGCAGCTAAAGCAGAGAAACCACGGTAAGCACCGTGGTTTTTTTATGTCTGTAAACTAACTTTATCCATCAAGCCACTTTGGGTACTTAATGTAAAGCAGCAGTCACAGAGTTTCTCGACTAGCGAATCCCTCGGTTTCGATATAGAGTGAGCTAATATCAAGATGTATAAGGAATGTACGATGCTGAGAGTGGTTTGGATAGTGATAATGGCAATGTTCCCAGCGATGGGTTTCGCGTCTGAGGAGACCCGATACTCCGAGCAAGAATATCTCGATAGACCATTGATTGAGCGTTACATCTTAGATGAATTGAAGTCTCTGCGCATCGAGCAACAAGATCTTGAACGCAGGATGACGATTCAAATCACTGACCGTGAACTTGAAGTGGCCGACAAGTCCCTCAACTATGCCAATGTTACGGTTACCTATTTCTTCTATATCATTGCTGGTGTCGCTTCTCTGATCGCACTGATTGGTTGGCAATCCCTAAAAGAAATTAAGCACAACACCAAAGAGATGGCCGATCAGCGGCTCGACAAAATCGCGCAAGAGTATGAAAAGAAATTTGTCGCGTTAGAACGAGACCTGAAACGTAAAACCCGCATTATCTCGGAAAACAACCGAGAGATTGAAATCATCAATGAAGTGCACAACCTTTGGTTAAGAGCGCAAAACCAACAGACCCCAGAGCAGAAGCTAGAGATCTATGATGAAATCTTAAAGATCCGTCCGGGTGATTTAGAAGCGCTTACCTACAAAGCTGATGCCGCGATGGAGATGCAAGAATTCCACTGGGCAATGAGCTTATGTAATCGTGTGTTGGAGGTGGACGACCAAAATGCGCACGCACTTTATCAACGAGCATGTGCGTATGCGCGCCTAGGCTCTGAATCTCAAGCCATTGAAGATCTTCGACGCTCTATTGAAGCCAGTGCCTCGATGCGTGATTTGATCTCGGATGAAACCGATTTTGAAATGTTAAGAGGTTTGGATGGTTTTGAAGCGTTGCGCGAGGAGTCATAGACCCAACACCATAACAGAATGAAGAACTCATAAAGCCTATAGATAGGTCAATAGATTGTTACAAACAGCGGTTTATTGAACTCAATTGTTATGTTATAACAATTGTAGTTTTTTACCTCTGTTTATGCTATTCGACCTATGAAGTTTTTTCGCTTAGGTCTAGTGATTATTGCCGTCGTTGCATTTTCACTGGCCGCTATCCTCTCAATTGAGCCCGAGCCGCCTCAAGAAATCGAAATTAAGATCACACCCTATCAAGAGATGGTAGAGGGTGAGATCGAACAGCCTCAACTTCAAACTCAGCCTCAACAAGCGCCAGAGCCGGTTAATAATCTCGTTCGAGTCCACTATTTCGTCAAAGTAGGGGACACACTGAGTAACGTGTTTGCGTCTTGGCAACTGCCTTATGAGACGGCACAAAAGATCCTGGAAGCGGATTTAGAAACGCTCAAGTTGGATACGATTAAACCGGGTGATCACCTAGAGTTGCTGTTGGATAAAGAGACGCGCCGCTTAGTGGAGCTTACGTATCACGAAAGCTTAATTGAGCGCTCAGTCTACTCGCTGAATGATGACGGTAGTTTTGATTATGAGTTCATTGAAATGCCGGGTCAGTGGAAAGAGAAGATGTACGCGGGTGAAGTGAATGGTAGTTTCTCGCTCTCTGCACATAAGGTGGGCTTGTCGAGTCGACAGATTGCCAACATCACGCGAACATTGAGAGACAAAATTAACTTTGCTCGTGACTTACGAGCAGGAGACCGATTCAGCGTATTGGTGAGTGAGCAGTATGCTGATGACCATCTGACAGGAAAAACCGAAGTGCAAGGGATCTCGATTCAGCTACGAGGTCGCGAAGTAGCGGCATTTCTGGCTGAAGACGGGCGCTTCTACGACCGAGAAGGCAACAGCTTAGAACAAGCTTTCGATCGCTACCCTGTGGATCGCCAATATCGTCGAATTACCTCTGCATTTAACCCAAGAAGAAAGCATCCGGTGACAGGCCGTATTACGCCTCATAACGGCACAGACTTCGCGACGCCGGTTGGAGCGCCAATCTATTCAACAGGCGATGGTAAAGTGATTGCGGTGCGAAACCACCCATATGCGGGTAAGTATTTGGTTATCGAACACAACAGCGTCTACAAAACGCGTTACTTACACTTACACCGTTTCTTAGTGAAGAAAGGGCAGCAGGTGAAGCGAGGGCAAAAAATCGCGCTTGCCGGAGCTACAGGACGCATTACTGGCCCACACCTTCACTTTGAAGTACTGGTCCGAGATCGTGCTGTCGATCCAATGAAAGCGAACCTACCGATGGCCAGCTCAATCTCCAAAGAAGCCAAAGATGCATTCTATGCCCGTATCTCAGAATTCGATGAGTTGGCGGAAGGTCATCGAGACCAAGCCAGTTAATCTTCGAAACTTGTCGTAAATTAGCGACTGACTCCAATCTATATTACTAGTTCGCCCTTTGGTAACAACGCGTTACTAAAGGGCGTCTTTAGGCATGAATTGCGCTCTTAACCATGATCTTAGCTTTAGCACACTTTCATTTTTGAGTTTGCTGTGTGAACAGACAAAATAGTAATCCTGATGAGGGTTAGCAACGGGCTTACTGATCTCAACCAGAGCACCATGCTTGATGTCATCGCGGACAAATAATCGATGAGTAACCAGTATGCCAAGTGAGCGTGTTGCGGCTTGTATCGCTTGAATGGAGACATCAAAAGAGAGGTTGGTGCTAAAAGAGGGCATAGCCAGTTTGTGAGCATTACACCAGACCTGCCAGTCGAGCTCTCGACGTGGATTAAATACCCCTATCACGGGGTAAGAGTTAAGGGCGTCCTGCATTGACAGCTTATTTTGCTCATTAACAAGGTTAGGACTGGCTACGAGAACCAGTTCGTCGTCCCCAAGCTTTTCGCAATAATATTCCTTCCACTCTTTTGGTTTGCCGTGCACCAAAGCAATATCAACGCCTTCTTGTTCTAAATCGAAAAATCCGATCAAGTTAGAAAGTCGAATATCTAGGTTCGGTGAGTCTTGCTGGAGCATAGGCACACGAGGGATCCACCAATGCAGTGCCAGAGAGTTGACCATGTTCAGCGTGAGTCGGTTTTCGTTGGGTGTATTGACGAGTTGGTCGGTCGCATCGACAATTTGTTCTAACGCTGGCGCCACTTTTCGGTAGTAGCGTTTGCCATCGGCGTTGAGTATGACGCGTCGGCCAACGCGCTGAAACAACGGTTTGTTCACCTGCTGCTCAAGTGACTTGATTGCTTGGCTTACAGCCGAATGGCTAACAAAGAGCGCACGTGCGGCATCCGTCATGCTGCCTGTCTCAGCCACAGCAACAAACGCGTAAATCGATTTCAATGGAACCAGTTTCTTCATTGGTAAGTTTTCCTTACAGTTCTGGTTAATATTACTCGCTATTTTTTGTTCTGTCAGCCTTCTAAAATATGAGTTATAGGAGGTGATAATTATGTCTGATATTACCAAGGCCACCACGTTCATGTTGGTGTCTACATTTAGTCTGTCTGTAAGCGGCCTTGCCGCAAAATACCTCGCTGAGATCATGCCCGTTGCGCTACTCGTTTTTTCTAGATTCTTCTTTCCTGGCTTGATTTTATTCGCAGTATTGATATTTGTTCGGTTACGTAAGCCGAGTCGAGCGTTGTGGAAACCCATCGTTTCGCGTGCTCTGTGTATGACGGCATGTCAGCTGTGCTTTTTATCGTCTTTGCAAAGCTTAACCTTAGTCGAAAGTATCGTTTTGTTTAGCACAGGACCTTTGTTTATCCCTGTGTTAGAAAAATTAATATTTGGCGTGAAGTTCAATTCGACGACGTTAGTCTGTTTGGCGATGACGTTTGCTGGTGTGGTGCTGATGGCAGGGAATCTGTCTGAGTTTGATTTTAAGCCAGCAATTCTGATTGGTTTAATGGCAGGCTTTTTCAATTCTGGCTCACAAGTTAGCTTATATCGCGCGTCTAAAGGTGAGTTATCTGCTGCGGAGATGAACGCTTGGACGTTTATGATTGCCGCCTTATTGGCCTCTCCAATTATGGGTTACGCCTTGTTTGATATTGTAGCTCTCAATCAACCACTATTAACGAACGTGGGTGAAGGCTTTGCATTGTCCAACTTTTATTGGGTGGGTATCGTGATGGTGGTATTTGCGTTGTTTACCATTAACACTCAGATTTGTCGTGCTAAAGCGTATCGACTTGTCAGCAGCGGCTCTCAGCTAGCACCACTGATTTTCACCACGCTGTTGTTCAGTGCGATTTGGCAAGCTTTGCTATTTAGCGACACATTCTCAAATCAAAAACTGTTTGGAATTGGACTTATTATTCTCGCAAGTATGGTTAATACCTTCTTGTCACACCGTAAGAATAAGCTCGCCGTTAAACTGCCGGTAGATGCGCCTAAAACAGCGAGCGAATGTAGGACTTAACTTTTTCGATATGCAGCGGTGCGTCGACCTTACAGTGCTGTTCCGAACCCAAGAAAGCATCCGCATAGCGCTGGTAGATGTCTTTCTCTAGGAACAGTAAATAGAGCTTGGGATCAATATGACCTGTTGTCGCCATCCGCGTCATAATGGTTAAAGACTCTTCAAGGGTTTTTCCCTGTTTGTAGGGGCGGTCGCTGGATGTCAGTGCCTCAAACACATCGGCAATGGCGACTACCTTGGCTTGTATCGACAGTTCATCGTCATCTAGGCCAAATGGGTAGCCCTTGCCATCAATACGCTCATGGTGGTAACTGGCGATTTGTGGGATCTCTTTTAAGTGTTCAGGGTAGGGCAGCTTATTGAGCATCACCGAGGTTTGGATGATGTGATCATTAATCATAAAGCGCTCTTCTTTGGTCAAGGTACCGCTGCGTACTTTCAGGTTGTAAAGCTCACCACGGTTATATTTCAGTTCGCCCGGTGTGAGCACATACGATTCCTGCCATAAGTCCTGCGGGCTCAAACCTTGCTCCCAAGGAATGCGATGTTGCGGTTTATCGGCAAGCAGCGGCTCCATGACGGGCAGTTCGGGCTCCTCTTCAAAGCGTATTTTCTCTGTCCATGCGATACCGACTTGATCGCTAAGAGTGCGTTTCCACTGCTGTTTAGCGATTTCATCGAGCCGAGTTTGATTTTCATCCTCCATTCGCTCTGAGCCAATATTGCACTGAGCTACGAACGCGAAATCTTCATCTAACTTCTGGTGTTTGTCCTTTAGCTTAACTAGTTCTTTTTCTTGCAGAGAGCCATTGGCTATCGCTTTCCAATAATCGGTTTCAGCTTGTTGTTTAAGGAGCTCGAAACGCATTCTTATCTCATGGATTCGGTCATAAAGAGTTTCCAGCTTGGTGGCTTTATCGACCACATATTCTGGGGTGGTGACTTTGCCGCAGTCATGCAGCCATGAGGCTAAACTCAGCGCCTCCCACTGCTTTTTGTCCAGCGCAAACAGCGGGTAGTAACGATCATCTTTAATCGCCGCTTCTGTCAGCCATTGAGTCAGTTCAGGTACTCTCTGACAGTGACCTCCGGTGTAAGGTGATTTGGTATCAATGGCCGAGGCAATAAGCTCAATAAAGGCGTTGAGCATCTCTTTTTGCTGCTCCATCTGGTCAATATTGTCTTTAGCAATCTCTGCAAAGCTCAACAGCTCACGCAGAAAGGCGTGTTTGTCTGATTGCATTTTTGATATCGCACGCTCGTAACCAATGATAACAATACCGACAAGCTGCTTCTCACGATTGAGTAGGGGGAAAAAATAGATATCTGAATTAAAAATGGTCTCGTGATATTGGTTGAGTGCATTCTCGCTCCTGTCTAAATGCACTACTTCACCCATTTTGAGTTTGGCGAGCAGCCAGGGTGTATCTTTCACAAATTCATTTAAATCGGCCTTAAACGGGATGATGGCGTGATTGGCGGCGACCTCGAACTGCTTCTCTTTATTGTCGTAGGTGAACAGTAAAATAGTTTCTGCTTTGGTGATTAAATAGCTTTGGTGCGCGATGGTTTTGGCCAATACCGAGAAGTCTTGATTACCGGCGGTATCACGCAGTAAGGCGATCAAATCATGCAGTGTGTGCTCCATCAACTCGATAGAGTGGGCTAAGTTCGCCACTTCGTTGATCATGCTCTTGGGGTAGTGGGTACGTTTGAAATCGAAACGCGCGATGTTGTGGGTCAGCTCCATCAGTTTTTTAATTGGCATCGAGAGACGATTGGCGACGAACCAGACCAAACCAAAACAGATGAAAAGCAGGATGATCGCCACTGTTACCTGTCGGTCGCGCATCGATATCAGATCCGCCAGCAAATCGGTATGGGGAGTGGCTTCTGCAAGGAATAGGGTTACGTTAGCGGTGAGTTCTACCGGCGTTAAGGTCAGTGCCCATGAGTTAAGGTTGTACTCAACATTCTGAATGCTCTGCTTGCTGGCTTTGTTGTCGAGAAGAAGCGGTGCGAGCACAGATTCTTTGAGCAAATTATTGGCTTCTCGTGAGTTAAATCGAGCGGAACTGATGAGCGGTGTGGTGGTATCCACTTCTAAGCGATGATGGCCCAACAGGTTCAAATGACGATCAAACAGCGCTAACCGGCTTTGAGGTGAAAAGGCGAGGTCGCTAATCTGATCAGAAAGCGAATTAAGCGTAAAGTCAGCGCCAATCACGTATTGTTGATCAGCTGAACGACGCGACAGTGTTATCCCCGGCGTCTTGAGAAAATAGAATTGATAAGGCTCAGAGAGCTGAATTGAACCATCGCGTTTAGCATTGATAAACCAAGGTCGGGTGCGCGGATCAAAGAGGTCTTGTCCGCTCTCATTTTGCTTGATTATCTGGTGAGCGCCATCCAAAAACGTAATACGAGTTAGCCCGTTGGTGGCGGTTTCGGTCACCATCATGGTCGCTTTTGATGGTGCTTTATGTTCCTGACGCTGCTTGTTGGTTTTTATCGGGCGAAACAGTTTGAAATCACCATTCTCTGAACCATAAAAAAGTGCCACTAAGCTTGGGCTCTGCTGAAAGATAAGATCCAGAGACGAGAGCCAAGCATGGTACTCATTTTGAGTGGTATCGTGGGTGATAAAGGGGCTGACGGCCAGTACGTTCAGCGCTGTGACCACGGGGGCAACGGACTGTTTAAACACTAGTTCAAGCTTGTTACTGTGCTCGTCGCTGACCTCTTCAATGGTGCCTAAAAGCAGTTGCTGTGAGTGTTTGTAGCTCATTGTAATCAACACGGTTCCGACGATACTGGTCATGACCAAAAACAGTGTTGTGATGTGTATGCTTAAGGGGTAACGTTTTTTTCTCATTATCAATTACCAATCAAGTGACTGGTTTAAGTATTGTAGAAGCTGAAAAGGTTGCAAAAAAATGACCAAACTAAACCTTCACCGCTATGCTAATTGTCACTTTGAGCTGATAGACTGATTGGAATAGTAAGAGTCAATGTCGGAGTGAAGGCGCAAAAGATGAGATTACAAGTTGATACCCACACCCATACTTATGCCAGTGGTCATGCTTACAGCACCTTAATTGAGAATGCGAAAGCGGCCAGCGAGCGTGGATTAGCGATGTTTTGTACCACCGATCACTCGGAATCAATGCCGGGTGCGCCTCATTACTGGTTCTTCAGCAACCAACGTATTCTCCCTCGTTTTATTGAGGGGGTGGCGATCATTCGCGGTGTTGAATCCAATATCATGAATACCGACGGAGAGATCGATGTTCACCCAAGTGTGGATAAAAACCTCGATTGGGCGATTGCGAGTTTCCATGAACCTGTGTTTCGACCAGCAGACAAAGCGGCTCATACCTTAGCTTTGATCAACGTGATTAAGGCTGGGCGCATTGATGCGCTTGGTCACCTAGGTAACCCTAACTTTGATTTCGACTTTGAGGCGGTGATTGATTGCGCGGTCGAGCATAATGTCGCGATTGAGATTAATAACACGACACTGAAAGGAAATAGCCGTATAGGCAGTATCGAACGTTGCTATGAGATCGCCAAAATTGCCAAGGAAAAAGGGGCATACATCACAACAGGCAGTGACGCTCATTTCTGTGCAGATATTGGCGGGCTAGACCTCGTTTCGCAGTTGCTTGATGAAGTCGGTATCTTGCCAGAGAAGGTGATTACTCATTCACCAAAACAGTTTTTGACGTTTCTTGCTCTGCGCGGTCGTAAAGAGATCCCAGAATACGCGCATCTAAACTAAGAGAATGTTGGCGGGTTTGCATTTCGTCACAATCATTTTTTGTGTGTGCGGCATTTTTGTATAAACTAGCGCTCACAAATAAAGTCATAAGCACCGTAAACAAAAAGGTGTATCTTCAACTGGAGAAACAATGAAAACTCGCTCAATTCTTTTATCTGGCCTGATTGCGGCCTCTGTGATGTCGGCATCCGCGTTTGCAAACGTAGACCTTAAGGAAAACATGCAAGAAATGAAGCTTGCATTCAAACAAGCAGCAGAGGCTCAAAGCATTGAAGAGATGCAAAAACCAATGGTGCGTCTAGATACCTTGGTTGCTGAGCTAAAAACGGGTTCTTACCCAGCGGAAAAAGAGCAGAACTTCATGGAAGGTTTCTCTAAGATCCAAGCGTCAATTGACTCTATCGAGCAGAAGCTAGAGCAGGGACAGTTTGAAGAAGCACAGCAAGAACTACGCACTATCGATGGCTTACGTGAACAGTACCATGAGAAGCGTAACCCAAGCATCTGGAGCAAGCTATTCGGCTAAGAGCTGTCATTCTCGGCTAAGACCTATGGTTTTCCGCTAAGAACTAGGACTCGTTCGCTCTGCTAGCGTTTAAGAGATTTTAAAACGCCACACCGACATTTGTTGGTGTGGCGTTTTTGTTTGAGGAGTATTTCATATGTGATTGATATCAATAGTGTGCGTTAGCTTAGGTTTTTAACATTATGTTAATTAATCCGTTTAAACAGCAACCTACGTGATTCATAATGCATTAAATTTATAAATATTCCTTATAGATGCGCCAAACGTCGTTCAATTTCTCCATGTTATGGGCTACCGCTTTAAGCTGGGTGCTCATTACGTTAATGCCTGTTATCAATGCTCATGGTGACAGCGCAGGCGTGTGGGCGACGTTATGTACGGTCAACGGCTTTGAACTAGTACAAGTTGAAGAGGGCGAGCCACAAACCCATCACGGTAAACCGTGTCCTTTTAGCCACTTTTCTAGTTTCCACCATGATGAAATTCCAACTGCACTACTGACAACTCGACTGAGTTCGATTGTCTCCGACAGCTACGCTTTTTTGGCTCTAAGCGAGGCTTTTAAGAGACACTCCCCAAGAGGCCCACCTCTCGCTATTTCCTAACTCAAATAACAACAAATAAAACAACACATTAAGTAAAGTTAATACGCTCACACCTTTCCTCACTTTCTGAATTAATCAGAAGGTGTTTTGGTGCGTGCAAAAGGAAATATCAATGTCGAGAATTGAATCTCAACCTGCCGCTCTGGCACGAAACAAAACCCTCTATTTTCTCACTTGGCGCTGGCACTTTTATGCTGGGCTGTTCGTTATCCCGTTTATGTTGATGCTAAGTATCACAGGGCTTGTAATGCTGCTTGATGATGAGCTTGAGAGCGCTCTATACCCAGAAGCACTGGTGATGCAGAGTGGTACGAGCTCAAGTGTCATCATCTCAATTAATGACCAGCTCGCCGCCGTTAAATCGCAATATCCTGAAGGAACGGTAACTCAATTTATTACCGCTAAATCTGCAGACTTACCTAACCGATTTTCTGTGAATTTGGCCGATGGTCGATCGGTCTTTGTAACCGTGAACCCGAGTACTGGAGAAGTGATCGGTGAAATTCCTCGTAGTGAGAGCTGGTATCAGCTGGCGAACGACATCCATGGCACTCTACTGGTAGGGGATTGGGGCGATTACCTGATTGAAGTGGCGACCAGTTTATCTATTTTGCTACTCGTGAGTGGTATCTACTTATGGCTGCCGCGCGATAACGCCACAAAAGCAGGCTTTTTGAAGATCCGTATCTCTTCTGGCACTCGAATTTTAATGCGTGATCTGCATGCAAACCTTGGTGGTACTCTGTCTTTGGTGTTGCTGTTGTTCCTATTGTCGGGGCTTGCGTGGGCTGGCTTTTGGGGCGGTAAGATGGTTCAAGCTTGGAGTAGTTTTCCAGCGCAGATGTGGGATGATGTCCCTTTGTCTGAGCAAACTCACGCCTCGTTAAATCACGGCTCGGAAGAGGAGTACCCTTGGAACTTAGAGCAAACTCCGCTACCTGAATCGCACGATCATTCGGCAATGACCGATGAGCACAGTCACCATATGGTGTCAGGGGAAAGCATTTCTCTTGATCAAGTCGTCAAACAAGCGACTGAACTTGGCTTTACTTATTATCGAGTGAACTTTCCACACTCTGAAACGGGTGTCTACACTATCACGGCCAATACGATGGGCGGTGATATTATTGATCCTAGGGAAGACCGTACCACTCACCTAGACCAATACTCAGGCCGCATTCTTGGTGAGGTGACATGGAACGATTACAACGTGATGGCAAAAACATTGGCTGTGGGCATTTCGTTGCACCAAGGAGACATTAGTTTGGTTAACAAGCTTCTTAATGTCCTATTTTGTTTAGCATTTATCATCGTGTCTTTCACTGGCGGTGTGATGTGGTGGGTACGCCGCCCTGCAGGAAAAGGGAAGTTGGGTGTGCCGCCTAAGTTTGAGGATTCAGGTATCTGGAAAGCAGGCTTGGTGACCGTGGTTCTAATCTCTGTTCTATTCCCGTTAGCCGGAGCAACCATTGTGATTACGATGTTACTCGATTGGCTGCTGTTCTCACGCGTTGAAAGGCTGAAAATGGCTTTAAGCTAAACGGAGAGTTAAAGCTAATCAGATAGCCAAAGCTAACCAGAGTCTAAGCTAAAGAGATAGAAAGCCGCTCCTCTATGAGTTACGTGTGCAGCTAAGAGGGGCGGTAATTTGGCTTAAACCAATAATGATAAACTTTATGCGGATCTTTACGCTTGATAGAGCTCGAGAGGTAAGCCATCAGGGTCTGCGAAAAAAGTAAACTCTCGACCGGTAAATTCATCTACGCGAACCGGTTCTACCTCAATTCCTTGTTTTTCTAAATAGCTCTTCACTTGTTGAACATCCTCAACACAAAATGCCAAATGTCGTAACCCCTGAGCTTCTGGAAAACTCGGTCTCTCTGGCGAATTTGGAAAACTGAATAACTCAATTTGAGCGCCATTAGGTAGGGCTAAGTCGAGCTTGTAAGATTGGCGTGTCTCACGATAGTTCTCTGCAATTACCTCAAGCTTTAAAACCTCGGTGTAGAAGTGCTTTGAAACCTCGTAGTTTGAACAGATGATGGCAGCGTGGTGAATTCCTTTCAGCATTATTTGATCTCTCCTGCCAACTTATCGCTCAAGTGTTCCATCGCATAGTCAATAAACACTCTTAAACGCGCGGGCATGTATTTGGTCTGCGCAAACTGCATCGCGATAGCGCCGTGATAGTTACTTTTAATTGTCCAGTCGTCGAGTACTTGAACTACGCTTCCTTCCGCGAGCGCATCCTGAATCACGAAGTCGTGAAAGATTCCGATGCCAAGGCCTTCTTTGACACCCTTTAGTCGCATTTGAGAGTGATTGACGGCATAGCGACCGCTGACAGGAACGGTGTGGAATTCATCGTCTTTAAGAAAATCCCAAATGTGGTCTTTGTCCGTTTCAGCAAGGTAAAGACAGTCATGCTGGCTAAGATCAGTCGGGTGGGAAGGGGTTCCCTTGTTCGTAAGGTAATCTGGGCTAGCACACAGCACTAGGTTGGTTTTTCCTAGCTCTTTGAGCACTAAGCTCTCATCGGGCTTGTCGGTGAGGCGAAACGCGATATCAATCCCTTGACGCAGAATATCGATGTCACCATCGGCTGCACGCAGCTTGAGTTGGATCTCTGGGTATTGATTAAGGAACGGCACCACAAATGGCTGCAATACTGAGTTTAGAAACGCTTCTGGCGCAGCCACCGTCAATGAGCCTGAAGGCTCTGTATGATCCGAGGTTGAAAGTTCAACCGCTTGTTGCGCCGCGTTGATCATCACCACACTTTGGTCATACACCAATTGGCCGGCCTGCGTAATGATGAGGCTTCGCGTGGTTCGTTCAAACAACTTCACTGACAGCGCTTTTTCCAAACGGGTGATGAGCTTACTCAGCGCCGATGGTGTCACACCAAGCTGCTTGGCTGCGGCGGTAAAGCTGCCCTCATTCACCACCAAAATAAAGGAGGCAAGATCAGGAAGTAGGGCTATCAGTTTTGGGTTGATCATAACGTTGGGTACTCGGCCAGTGGGCTGATATTTCTAGAAATCGACAGTCAGCATCATACGTCAAACTCCATTCAATATTAAGCGTAGTGTTTTGTGTGGTTTGCACCATTTTAATGCAGTCAAACAAGCAGGAGATTCTGTCTTTTATAAAAATTACTGTGTGGTCTGTATTTATACAACTTAATCCATATACTGGCTGAATAATAATCGTCAAATCAGTTGGTTAATAAAGGGATTTCTATGGATAAATCAGAAAGCTTATTTCAAAAGCAGCGCGTAAAACGTTTTAATTTCTCAATATGGACGGTACTGACTGGGACGCTACTCGCCCGAACGAGCTACTTTATGGCATGGCCTTTTCTGATTGTCTTTCTCTATGAAGATTATGGTGCATCCGCGATTGAGGTCGGCACTATGTTGGCGGCTTCTGCTGTCGTTGGTGCTGGTACCGGGCTCTATTCTGGTTACCTATCGGACAAACTGGGTCGAAAGTGGGTGATGGTGTTTGGTAGTTGGATTGCCGCAATATCTTACTCAGGTATCGCACTCGCAAGTGAGTTGTGGCAGTTCTATGTGTTGATCATGATGACAGGTTTAATGCGCCCGATGATAGAAGCACCCGCAAAAGCTGTGATAGGGGACAACCTAGATGACAAGAAAGACCGAGAACTGGCACTCAACATTCGTTACTTTCTACTGAACTTAGGCGGTGCTCTTGGGCCATTAATTGGTATTACCTTAGCGCTCGCACAACCACAAAACTTGTTCTTTGTGGCTGGTGGTACCTATGTCGTTTACGGATTTTGGCTGTTACTTGGAATCGAGCGTAAGGGGACTTTCATTAAGCCCGACCCTTCCCAGTTGCCGAACTTTACCGCGACCCTAAATGTCATTCGTAAAGACAATATCTTTGTTAAGTTGATGGTCGCAAACTTCATTATGATGTTTGTCTATGCGCAGGTTGAGTCGTCTATTCCTCAGGTCATCGTGCGTTCATCGATTACAGACGCAGCACAGTTAATCGCTGGTCTGGTTTTGGTCAATACTCTCACCATTATTGTCTTTCAGTTTCCGATGCTCAAATGGCTCGAGCATGTGCCTCTGTTTGTGAGAACTCGAATCGGTATGTTCTTGATGGCTATTGCACAAATTGGCTTCTTGTTTACGCCAAATGATTGGCCGTTAGGTTGGGGAATTGCTTGTTTTATATTAAGTTTAGGGGAGGTGATTGCTTTCCCAACCCTTAATGTACAAATTGATAGAATGGCGCCTCCTCATTTAAGGGGCTCTTATTTCGGTGCCGCTGCCCTTTACTCACTTGGTTTTGCGATTGCGCCTCTGATTGGCGGTGTAGTGATAGAGGTGCTCAGCGCGGATTGGTTATTTGTACTCTGTTTCATCCTATGTTTGGCGATGATTTGGTTGTATTGGTTGGCAGAGCACACAGAAGACACTGTTGAAAGAGAGCCGATTACCCAGAGCTAACAAGTGAGCCTTGGGAGTTAAGCGTCCGATAATAACCAAGGCAGCGTGAGTTATGGATAAATTGAATTTTGCACAAGAGTTAAAGCGTCTGCGCGAAGAGAAGGCGCTGTCTCAAGAAGAGATGGCTGATATTTTGGCAACCTCTCATCGGGCATTCTCGGGTGTGAACCAAGTGATGGTCAGCCAGTGGGAGCGTGGAAAAACGCTACCCAGTTTTGTTCGACGCCTTGGGATTGCGAGCTTCTTTCAGCGAGAGTACCAATTCTCGGTGGATGAGATGGTCCATGTAAAAGCGGCCACCAAACTGATGGAGACGCGCTTCAACATTGATATAGGGTACGATTATCACATCACCAGTGTAGAAGCGACGGACTTTAGTGCTTTGTCTGGGGAGCGCACAAAGTCGATTCAAAACATGCACCAGAAGCTCTACGGACATGACTTTATTCAGGTATCTCGACAACTTGGGGTGGAACTCGAGAACATGAAGGCGCTCAGTTTTCTATACAATGGCGTTATCATCGGTCACGTTATCTATGATAGTGCTTCTCACCTGTTATGCAGTCTGGCTGCGGTCAGTGTTACTATTCGTCGTAAAATCTTTGATTACTTAGCAGAGCAATTCACAGGTACAGAATTTCGATTCCCAACGATCGATCCAGCAATGTGCCAGTTTCTTTATGATCTCTATTTCGAACCATACACGACGAAACTGGGCATGCTGTTCTTCAAGGCTGAGATCTGTAAGGTCGTCAGCAATCCTTTTTCTCAGAACATTCAAAACAAACACGATATCTATTTTAAATATTTAAGATACCAAGATCTTAAGCAGAAAAAGAAAAGCGTCGAGTTTGTAATAACTTAGCACCTATCCTCTCCTACATAATAAGCATCAGATCGGGCAGGGCAACGGGCTTGCTATAAAGGAACCCTTGGTAGCTATCAAACCCAAGTTGTTGAACTCGGCTTCGAGTGGTGTTGTCCTCAACGCCCTCGGCAACGGTCGCAATGCCTCGCTTTTGACAGTATTCAATCACAGTTTCGATAAGTGATGATGCTTCGCTCTCAGGCTTATTGATCAAGGAACGATCGAATTTAACCTCGTCGATGTTTAGCGTCTGGATCTTATCGATATCTGAATAACCCACGCCGAAGTCATCAATGGAAATCTTAATGCCCAGTGCTTTATAGTTTTCAACTTGAGAAGCGAGTGATGCGCAGAGTTCGTCATTTTCACTTAACTCAAATGTCAGTTGTTTGGCTGGAAACGAGCTGTTCCAAAGCATCTCTCTCACTCTGGCAATGTTATCTGGGTTGGCCAGTACCTGCTTGCTGATGTTTACTGCAAGGTTCAAAGAGGGCGAAACTGCTCTTATTTCAGTGAGTGCTTGTTCTAATACGTTAAAGAAGATGGTTTCTTCATAGCCAAGCGCAAAAGCACGATCAATGAATGTACCGGGTGCAAACACGCCGTGCTCAGGGATATCTAATCGGAAAAGCGCTTCAACACCAACCACATCTGTATTGTCAGTGCTATCGTCAGAGTTCGCTTTTACTTTTGGTTGGTAAAAACAGGTGTGCCACTCATTGGCGAAAGCTTCCTTGATCAATTGGTCAGATAAGTTCATTGGTCAGTGCGCTCATTGGTTAAGGGAGGCGCATTGTGCAGGGATATGCGTCTAGTCACTATATCGTTTTTCGGGAAAATTTTTTAATTCGACATAATTCGAACTATTAACGCTTAGACTAGCGCTTTGACGCTCTTTTTCTAATCAGGTTGAACACTGAATTGTGACTCTCTTCATAGTTAACGCATTTGATTCATGCCTCAGGTTCATTAATGTTTTTCCAACTAGAGGGATAATCGCCACGGGGATGTTCTACTAGAATATAGGCATTAGTTTTACAGTGTAAATGGCCGCCACGACGCCGTTTATACTTCCCCTATAAATAAGCAGCCAAGGTGCTGTGAATAATAACTAGGAAGGAATTAGACAATGTCTTCTGCATTCTACCAACAGATTGAAAAACAAATTGAAGAAGTAAAGGCTGAAGGTCTTTACAAGTCTGAGCGTGTTATCACTTCTCAACAGCAAGCAGCTGTTAAGATCTCTACAGGCGAAGAAGTACTAAACTTTTGTGCAAACAACTACTTAGGTCTTGCGAACCACCCTGCGCTTATCGAAGCGGGTAAAGCGGGTATGGATGAGAACGGTTTTGGTATGGCGTCTGTACGTTTCATCTGTGGTACTCAAGACATCCATAAAGAGCTAGAAACAAAGCTTTCTACATTCCTAGGTAAAGAAGACACTATTCTTTACACCTCTTGTTTCGATGCGAACACAGGTCTGTTCGAAACTATCCTAGGCAAAGAAGATGCAATCATTTCTGATGCGCTAAACCACGCTTCTATCATCGATGGTGTTCGTCTATGTAAAGCAATGCGTTTCCGCTACGCGAACAACAACATGGAAGAGCTAGAGCAGCAACTTATCGCTGCTAAAGAAGCGGGCGCTCGCCACACACTTATCGTAACTGACGGTGTGTTCTCAATGGACGGCGTAGTCGCGAACCTTCCAGCTATCTGTGACCTAGCAGATAAGTACGATGCACTTGTAATGGTTGATGATTCTCACGCTGTGGGCTTCATGGGCGAAAACGGCGCTGGTACTCACGAGTTCCACAACGTTGTTGACCGTATCGACATCATCACAGGTACGCTAGGTAAAGCAATGGGTGGCGCTTCAGGCGGTTACACGTCTGGTAAGAAAGAAGTGATCGACTGGCTACGTCAGCGTTCTCGTCCATACCTATTCTCTAACTCAGTTGCTCCAGCGATCGTTAACGCGTCTATCCGTGTTCTTGATCTTCTAAAAGAGAGCGGCGAGCTTCGCGACCGTCTATGGGAAAATGCTGCACACTTCCGTACTCGCATGGAAGATGCAGGCTTCACAATGGGTGGTGCTGACCACGCAATCATTCCAATCATGCTTGGTGATGCAAAAGTAGCGGCTGAATTCGCAGAGCGCGCTCTAGAGAAAGGCATCTACGTTGTTGGTTTCTCTTTCCCTGTTGTACCAAAAGGCCAAGCGCGTATCCGTACGCAAATGTCTGCTGCACACTCACGTGAGCAACTTGACCGCGCTATCGATGCATTCATCGAAGTGGGTAAAGACATGGAAATCATCTAATTCTGACGTTTTACTCAGAATATAGATAACGCAATATTTTTGATTCTCGCCTTATAGTTAGGCGAGATGAACTAGGTAACATTATGAAAATTAAAGCACTTTCTAAGCTTAAGCCTGAAGAAGGCATTTGGATGACCGAGGTTGAAAAACCTGAAATGGGTCATAATGATCTTCTTATCCGTATTAAGAAAACCGCAATCTGTGGTACAGACGTACACATCTACAACTGGGATGAGTGGTCACAAAACACAATTCCGGTACCTATGGTTGTAGGTCATGAATACGTGGGTGAAGTTGTTGGCATCGGCCAAGAAGTTCGTGGTTTTGAAATCGGCGATCGTGTATCGGGCGAAGGTCACATCACATGTGGTCACTGTCGTAACTGTCGTGGCGGCCGTACTCACCTATGTCGTAACACTACAGGTGTTGGCGTAAACCGCACTGGTGCGTTCTCTGAGTACCTAGTCATCCCAGCATTCAACGCATTCAAAATCCCAGCAGAAATCTCTGACGATCTCGCATCAATCTTTGACCCGTTTGGTAACGCAGTACACACAGCGCTATCTTTCGACCTAGTAGGTGAAGACGTTCTGATCACTGGCGCTGGTCCAATCGGCATCATGGCAGCAGCAGTTGCTAAACACGTTGGCGCACGTCACGTAGTGATCACAGACGTAAACGAATACCGCCTAGACCTTGCTAAGAAAATGGGCGTAACGCGCGCAGTAAACGTGATGGAAGAGAAGCTAGAAGACGTAATGGCTGATCTAGGCATGACTGAAGGCTTCGATGTAGGTCTAGAAATGTCTGGCGTACCATCTGCGTTCAACAGCATGCTGACTAACATGAACCACGGCGGTAAGATTTCTCTACTAGGTATTCCACCATCAGACATGGCAGTAGACTGGAACCAAGTAATCTTTAAAGGCTTGGTTATCAAAGGTATCTACGGTCGTGAGATGTTCGAAACTTGGTACAAGATGGCTTCACTAATCCAGTCTGGCCTAGATCTAACACCAATCATCACTCACCACTACAAAGTGGACGACTTCCAAGCTGGCTTCGACATGATGCGCTCTGGTATGTCTGGTAAGGTTATCCTTGATTGGGAATAATCTTAACTGATTGAAAATATTAAGAAAGGCGACGGTGAAAACTGTCGCCTTTTTTGTGTCTATGTCACTTTAAAAACACCAACCCTCAAAAAACCCGCGTGTCGCCTAATGGCTATTTTCTGTATGGGTACTCTCTAAAATATCTCGTGAATCATGTACACAATACCAATGACTAACGAAGAGAGGGCCCATGGCTTGTAAATCACTTGCAGTAATAATGAGTGGATTATTATTAACGTCTACTGTTGCGATTGCTAATGAAGAAAGTAATCAAACAGCAGATCAGGCTGCAAAGGAACTTGCAAACCCAAATACGGCTTACGCTAGTCTCAATTTAAAACTCCAATATTCATCGGGTTATGACGGTGGAGGGGACAGTTTTTCCACGGTCTTACAACCGACTCTGCCTTTCCCATTAGCGAACGGTGGCAAGGTGATATTTCGTCCTGCGCTATCGTACATGCAGAATGATTTCTATACCGAGTCAATGTCTGGTTCGACGCATCGGAATCAGTCAGGCGTCAGTGATATCTCCTTTGACTTAGCTTACGCACCTAAGTTGGAAGGTGGCACTATTGCTGCGTTTGGTGTGTTTTCATCCTTGCCGACAGGTAGAAGCGATTTAACATCGGATCAATGGGCGATTGGCCCTGAGTTAATGTACGGCAAGGCCAGTGGTGAAAGGGTTGTCGGTGTGTTTCCTCACCATCTATATGGCATAACGGGGGATGGGGCGGATAATTTAAATACTCGAATCAACAAACATCAGCGCAGTTGTTCTGGGTGGAGATATTGGAAGGCGGTTGGACCGTTGGCTCAGCTCCGACACTCTCTTACGATTGGAACAAAGATCAGGCAGAGATTCCATTAAACATCAGTGTCAGCAAAACAACTGTTTTGAATGGTCGTCCTTGGAAGTTTGGTATTGAAGCGAACTACTATATTGAGAAAGATGAGGAGACACGTCCTGATTTTATGTTGAGCTTTAACATCAGCCCAGTAGTAGAAAACAAGTTGGCTTTTTTGTTTGACTAGATTCAAAAGCATGGTCTAGGTGTTAGGAAAGAACTGGTTCAGATAATGGGATGAAGCTTGATTCTCATCCCAATCTTATTTGGTATTCTCGCTATTAGGCAAACGCTAGCCACAAAACGAGCAATGGTATACAAAGTAATAGAAATATAGTTGGGTTTAATAATGGTTTGTCCCATCCAAGTCTTTCGATATCTCTAGATGTCAAATCTAAGTCGATATTTTCACAGTATCTATTTAATTCACTCATAGTTAATTACCCTTAGACTATTATAGAAGGTGATCTATAAACTAGATTGTTGGCTATAAGGTATATATTTATATTTAAGGTTTAATGTTCTATTCAAGGAAATTAACCAATGCATATAGGAAGTAGATGAAAATAGTCACAATGAATAACCATGCTCCAAGATCCTTTTTTACTTGCTCAATAAAATTTCTCATTTCTATGTAATCCTATTAACTTGTTTTTTCTTCCTACAGGGTTTGGACGGTTCTTCCTACTACTTATAAAGAGAGCTAAGGGAGAGGATCTCACAATCTCCTGCCTTGATTTTTCAAGCTCTTGAAGCATTTGGCAGTGGTCGGTTTGGAAGGGGTTGTTAAAAGTTTTTTTGTTGTATCCAAACTCATTGGTCTGGTAGCAAATGAACCACTCATGGCTTTCAAAACAAGAGACGACGATACCCATGTCATAGAACTCTAGGAGCCCATTTGTATCAATAGATATATTTTGTGCTCGAATAATATAGTAGACGTAGTCACCCTCATTTAACTTCGTTGATTTTACTTTCCAATTTCTCATTTATATTAACCAGAATAACGTTCATCATTGTAGATAGGTACATTTAGCACTAATAATTAAAGTTGGAATATGAGCTAAATGTAGTGTTTTAATTATCTATAACACTTTTGATTAGTGTTCTTGTAAACAAGGCAAATATTATATAAGTAAATGACTTATATCAATGTAATTACTGTGTGTATTAATTTAACGCTTGTTCAGTTTGTTTGAATGTTTACCTATGATTTTGGAATAAAGAGATAAAGTCTGATTGTATTTTTTAAAGAGAATCGAATTTAATTTGGTTGGACATTGAGGATAGATTTTTTGTAGGGAAGGGGGAAGGGGAAGAAAAGTGCTCTCACTAAATCAAACGCCTCAGGATTGCCTCTGAGGCGTTTTATATCGATGAGCAAGAAAGCTACTTATCGACGTCACCCAACACGCCTTCATGGGATAGGTCACCAGATAGTTCGGCTTGTATCTCTGCTAGGCTCTCTTCTTCTGACGCGACGATCTTTCCTGTTATTGCATCGACTTCAACTTCATAGGCCTTATCGCCGTGCCTGATGAAAACATCCCACTGGGTATCAGGTTCGTCGTGTCGAATCCCTAATACTTCTACGCCCACAGATTCCAGAGCTGCTTCAATGGCTTCGGCTTTGCTAATGATCTTAGCGTCAGAGGCTGCGTAACTCGGAATGCTTGCTACGCCAAATGCGGTAATGGCTGCATATATAACGAAATTCTTCATTGGTCTCTCCATTAACTAAACATGCTTTGTGCTTTAAACCTAGTACGGAGTTCATGACTCATCAACGATGCGTAATGGTCTCTCTTTTTGGTTTTAGAATGAGACTTCTAATGCAAGTCATGTTCATTTGTACCAGTAGCACCAATACTGCGCCTGAGTATGTGAATAAAATGTAAAATCATACTCTCAATGGAACAGGCATAAAAAATCCGATACTGAATGCCAGTATCGGATTTTGTGTATTAGAGCGACTATTGAGAGGGATTACCCCGCAGCGGCCTGCATAATAATGCCACAGATGTATGCGCCATAGGTGCCCAGTGCGTAACCCAGAACGGCCATTAGAATACCTACGGGTGCTAGAGCTGGGTGGAATGCTGCGGCAACCACAGGAGCCGAAGCTGCACCACCAACGTTTGCTTGAGAGCCGACAGCCATGAAGAACAGCGGCGCACGAATAAGCTTAGCCATCACAATCATCAAGATTGCGTGGATAGATAGCCAAGTGATGCCGATAAAGAAGTAACCTGGGTTATCGAAAATCGCCGTTACATCCATCTGCATACCAATGGTCGCAACTAAGATGTAGATGAACGCTGAACCGATTTTTGATGCGCCAGTGTGTTCAAGGCTACGTGTTGATTTAAAGCATGAAGCAATAAGCGCGAAAGTCGTCACCATTACGATTAGCCAGAAGAAACCAGAAGTTAAGCTGTATTTCGCAAGCTCAGGCGCATTGGTTGAGATCCACGGTGCAATCAGATCACTAAAGAAGTGTGCAAGGCCAGTAAGACCAAATGCAATCGCTGCTATCTTCATTAGATCAGTCGTTGTAGTCGGGCGTGCGTTCTCTTCTTGGTATTTCGATACCGTCTCTTTGAGTTCTTCGATTGAAGAAGTGTCTGCTTTTAACCACGCATCAATCTTCTTTTGGCGACCTGCCATAACAAGTAGCACGGCCATCCAAATGTTGGCACAGATTACGTCAACGGTGATCATTGCTGAGAACAGCTGGTCGTCTACCTCAAACACTTCTTTCATTGCCGCTTGGTTCGCACCGCCGCCAATCCAAGAACCCGCTACGGTAGTAAGGCCGCGCCATACATCACCAGAAACAAGATCAGGGTTTACTTGGTCGATGATAAGAATCGCGATAGGGCCACCAATGATGATGCCCACAGTACCTGTTAAAAACATCACAACCGCTTTAGAGCCGAGACCAAAGATCTTACGTAAGTCGGCAGAGATGATAAGCAAGACAAGCGCACTTGGAAGCAGGTAACGGCTTGCCACAAAGTAGAGCTTTGAGTTAGATGCGTCGATGATGCCAAAACTGTTAAGTAGAGAAGGAACGAAGTAACAGAGCAATAGACCCGGAACGAACGAGTAGAATTTCTTGAGTGTGCTATTTTGGCTACTTTCCGTGATAAATACACCGCCAAGAATAACGGCTAACATGCCCATTATTACAGCATCATTAGTAATCATTATTGTTTTCTCCTTTAAGGTGATGGCAAACGCCTCACTTTTTGAAGTTCAGGACTATACCCATAAGCTCCAATCGTTACAAATTGTAACAATAGACATAAATTGAAATATTTTTGTTAAATTTCATGGGTGTTGCGTGTGATTTTGATGGTGATCTTATTGTTGTGGTGAATGATTGATGTTGGTTAATTATTTATGCATAAAGATGTATGCAATGTTATTCAAAGCCAATGAAATCGAGGCTTAAGTATGATGAATACGCAAGTTGAAATGGTTTTGTTAAGGAAAGACCCAATATATTGCTATAGAACACACCCGACGATATGTTTCATAAATGTAAACAAGTGCATAAGAAAGTCAGTGACGTCAGAAATTGAAAATCAAATCTGGATCACAGAAATCAGCTCATCGGTTCGGCGCCAAAGAGATGCTAAAGAGAATGAACAGGGCGGTTGAAGGCAATATGTTGCTCGAATCAATAAAAAACGCGGCTAAATGAGCCGCGTTTTTAGAGGGGAACCTATTGAGGACTTAACGAAAGCATCACCTCGTCCCCTATATTTTTTATGCTTCTTCTTCTCCAAAATCGTCAGCGTAGCCTTTTGGTGGCGGCGTCCAGCCTCGCTCTGAACGAGTATGCTTGTCTGAACGGTCTTTTTTCATGTCTTCTTTCATTGCTTCTTCTAGGTGAATGAAGATCTGACGATAGTTGTTGTCGTAACGAGGGTTATCTTCGGCCGCAGCCCACGCAGCGTAGAGTTTTTCAGATTTACGATTCTCTACGCGCATGTAGGTCGATTTCTGTTGCTCAACAAAGAATGGGTGGTGACCTAGAGAGCGTAGCGCTTCTGCCCCCATCTCAAGTGCTGAGTGGTAGGTTTCTGACTCAATAAAGTCGGCACCGACCTCTCGAAGGCGATAGCTGTGTCCTCGGTCAAAAGCACGCGCCAAGATCTTCACTTTCGGGTAGGTGTGTTTCACATACTTGACCAGCTCAACACTTGCGTCTTGATTGTCGATGGCGACAACAAATAGAGCAGCGTCTTCAATCCCTGCGGTGTGCAGCAGGTCTGGTCGCGTTGCATCACCAAAGTAAGATTTGATGTTAATTGAGCGAAGCACATCGACTTGGTTGGCTTGGTGGTCGAGTACCACGGTATTGACGCCGTTAGACACAAGTAAGCGGTTAACGATTTGGCCGAAACGACCAATACCCGCGATGATCACCGTGCCTTTCTCTTCGATGGTATCTTCTTCTCTATCGTTAGATTTTTGCTCGTAGCGAGGAAGAATCACTTTATCAAATAGGATGAACAGCCCTGGGGTTAGGAACATCGAAAGTGCAACAACCAGCGATAGTGTTTGTACGATGTCAGAAGGCAATACATGGTTTTGCGCCGAGAAGCTCAATAGTACAAAACCAAATTCACCGGCTTGTGCCAAGCTCAGCGTAAACAACCAACGGTCGCTGTTTTTGATCTTAAAGATAAGTGCAAGGGCAAAGAGTACTGCAGCTTTGAGTAACATCACGCCAAGGGTCAGGCCAATGATCAAACCAAAGTCGTTGAACAAAACATCAAAGTTAATACCAGCACCTACCGTAATAAAGAACAGGCCAAGCAGTAGTCCTTTAAATGGGTCGATATTGGATTCCAGCTCGTGGCGGAACTCACTGTTTGCAAGCACCACACCTGCAAGGAAAGTACCTAGAGCAGGAGAAAGGCCAACCAAACTCATCAGCGCGGCAATACCAATCACCAGCATTAGGGCAGTAGCGGTAAAGATCTCTCGCAGGCCAGAGCTTGCGACAAAGCGGAACAATGGGCGGCTTAAGAAGTGGCCGCCAACAACAACCAGTGCAATAGACGCGGTGATAACAAGACCGTATGCCCAACCCGGCAGGCCAGCAACGAGACTCAACTCTTCATGGTGGTCAGATGCAGCAGAAACGGCACTTTGCGCGGCTTCGATCAGTTCCGGTAGCGCCAGTAAAGGGATAAAGGCCAACATTGGAATAACGGCGATATCTTGGAATAGCAAGACCGAAAAGGCGTTTTGGCCACCTTCGGTTTTAGAAAGCCCTTTCTCATTGAATGTTTGAAGTACAATCGCAGTCGAAGATAGAGCAAAGATAAGGCCAATCGTTAATGCTATGGTCCAAGGCTGCTCAAAGAATAATGCAATGCCCATAACAATTGCCGCTGTACCGCCGACCTGTAAGCCACCTAAACCCATTAGACGATTACGCATCGCCCATAGCATTTTAGGTTCAAGCTCTAGACCAACCAAGAACAGCATCATTACCACGCCGAATTCGGCAAAGTGTTGGATGGTTGTTGTCTCTTCACCAACCAGACCAATAATAGGCCCGATCACCACACCAGCGATAAGGTAGCCCAATACGGAGCCTAAGCCGAGGCGCTTAGCGATAGGCACGGCAATGACGGCCGCGACCAAATAGATAAAGGCTTGTAGAAAATATCCTGTCATGAGTTAGTCCTTGTTCATGATTTCGTCGAGGTAGTGATTTAACTTGGCGACTTTCTTCGCTTTTTTGTAGTCGATGTCACCAGCCACTAATGACTCTAATAAAAACTTATAGCGTTCAACATGCCCAGAGATACGGTTCTCTTCCAATGCCGTTCGCGAGCCAAACAGAGCATAGGGCGCCAAGTATTCCATGCCACAAAGCGCAGCAGTTTGCTCAAGAGGGTGGAGCAACTGTCGAATCGTGAAATGGTTGTAGCCATCAGTTTGGTAGGCGTCTTCCTTGCCGCCAGCGGTGATGCTACATAAGAACTTCTTACCCTCTAATTCATGGCCTTCACTGCCATAAGCAAATCCGTACTCTAAAACCAGATCTTGCCACTCTTTAAGGATGGCAGGCGTTGAGTACCAATATAGAGGGAACTGAAAAATGATGATGTCGTGGTCGAGTAGACGCTTCTGCTCGCGGTCAATATTGATCTTAAAGGTTGGGTATTCGGCATAAAGATCGACACAAGTGACACCTTCAATTTTATTTGCTTGTGCAAAAAGCGGTTTGTTCGCTTCTGAGCGGTGTTGAGATGGGTGTGCAAACAACACCAGAACTCGATTTTTCGACATATGGCCCTCTTTGTATATTTTGAACAACATCTAATCGTTACAATAATAGAAGAGTAGTTGAAGAACAATGAATTAGCTTGATTTGCTGCACAATAGTGGTTGTTCGTATGACGAATATTGAAACTCAACTTCGATGCCTGCCGTTTTATATTTTATTGCATGAAACGGGATGAAATAGAAATCTAAATATGCAGGAATGAGTGCCAAAATTGACGTTCATTTCATGTTACCTTTGTGAGTAAATCAGGGCTCTTTCGAGGAGCTATATTGAACGCCCGATAAAGGACAAATTTATGAGCAAGGATCTACGTCAGCAGTGCAACTTTTTCCTTTCTGGTCACTTCGACCCAACACCAGCTCAACTCTTCGCGCAAATGGCAGAATGGTCTGAAGCGAATGGAGTCACGCACGATACCTATGGTGATGGTGACTTTATTCAAGAGTTTGAGCAGAAAGTGGCAAAACTTCTTGGCTTCGAGGCGGCTGTATTTGTGATTACAGGAACCATGAACCAACCTACGGCCTTGCAGCTTGTTTGTGATGAGAAGCGCTGCCGTAACGTTGCTATGCATGAGTCGAGTCATATCATGCGTCATGAAAACCAAGGCTATCAGGTTCAAAATCGATTCAATGTTCTACCTGTGGGTAATGTCCACCGCACTTGGACAGTAGAAGACTTAAAAGCTTGGCCTGACGAAATCGCTGCGGCTTTGTACGAACTTCCAATGCGTGAAATTGGTGGGCAGTTGCTAGAGTGGGATGAGCTAGAAGCGATTAAAGATCACTGTCAAACCAACGCGATTCATCTGCACATGGATGGCGCACGTCTGTGGGAGTGTGGCGCCTACTATCAAAAAAGCTATCAAGAGATTGCCAACGGTTTTGATTCGGCTTATGTCTCTCTATACAAGGGGCTAAATGGCTTAGGAGGCTCGTTACTGCTCGGTGACAAGGCTTTCATTGAAAAAGCATCGGTTTGGATGAAGCGCCAAGGCGGGAATGTGTATCATCGAACGCCATTTATTGTATCTGCGGCCATGCAGTTTGATGAGCGTTTACAGCAGATGCCTGCGCTATTTGAGAGAACTCAGCAGATTTATCAGATCTTACAGGATTACCCACAATTTATTGTTAATCCAAAACAGCCACAGAGCAACATGCTGCACTTATACCTGCCTGTCAGTGTTGAAGACGGTATCGAGCTGAGAGACAAGATAGCCGCGAGAGATAAAATTTGGTTAGGAAACCCAAGTGTTTGTGAATTGCCGCATCAATGTAAGATGGAGTGGTATGTTGGTGATAACCTACTGAACTTACCGGATCATGAACTAATCCACATTTTGGATATGGTAGTCGCTGAACTACATTAATCATGCCGCTCTAAGAAAACAAAAAGGCAGTGGTGAGCACCACTGCCTTTCCTTTATCTGCTTCTCTGACTACATGTATTGATTGATGTAGACATCAACTAAAAACATGAAGACAGGAACGGTACTGAGGACTGCGAAAAATACGATGGGTACCCAGTTTTTGATTTTCTTTTTTGGTTGCTCGGTATTGCTCATAAAGCCTGACCTTTATCGTTGCTGTTTACTATTTGAGGATAGCGTTAGCAGCCAGTGTGTTAAGTAATTACGGGCTATAGTAACAAACAAGGTCATACTTGCTAAAGTTTGTGTATGAGATTCGTGGTGAGCATCAAATGCTGACGATTTAAAGAAGTTCATTGGCGGTTCATATTTGTTTTGAAATAATAACCCTAACAACGGCTTACAGTGGTGTAATGTCGCATTCAAGAATTGTGGAGAGCACTCAATGAAAACAATCGGTAATATCATTTGGTTTTTGTTTGGCGGTGTATTTATGGGATTAGCATGGTGGTTTTTTGGCCTGCTGGCTTTCATTACCATCGTCGGAATTCCATGGGGCAGGGCATGTTTTGTGATGGGTAACTTCTCGTTTTTCCCATTTGGTCAAGAAGCGATCGCACGTGATGAGTTGACCAACGAGGGTGACATCGGCACTAGCCCACTGGGCATGATAGGTAACATCATCTGGTTCGTGTTTGCAGGTGTTTGGCTTGCAATTGGTCACATCTTATCGGCCGTAGCCTGTTTCGTGACCATCATTGGTATTCCATTTGCGATTCAGCATCTAAAGCTGGCTGTGATTTCATTAGCGCCAATCGGTAAAACGGTCGTTGATAAGCGCGAAGCTGAAGCGGCACGCGTGAGAAATTACAAAGGCTAAGGTTAAGCTTGGTTTCAAATAAGGAAAAGAGCATGCGATTGGGCATGCTCTTTTTTGTTTCCACATTCGTTTTTGCATTCCCGCTCCCCGAACATAGACACCCCGCAATATAAATAAACACTTCAACATAGCGAAATTCTCTAACCTAACGCCTTATGCTCGGTTTTGAAGTGCGTGTAGTTGTTTAGTTACCTTTCATCTATTTGGCTAGCCTTAGTGGTGCAGCATCCTTGAAACTCGATGATCGGAGGGTGTTATGTCTACAAAATCGAACGTACTCATGCTGTTATTGTGTAGTACGTCGGTTGGCTGTAGCAATGGTTTCTCTTCTGCAACTAAACCCCATAAAGAGGGTTTTATGGCGCAAAATCAGAAGATTACTTATGGGGTTCCGCTTATTCAAACTATTGAAGCGAGTACCGTTAGACTTGATGAAGATTGGGTGTTAACAGCAAAACATAATAAGCATTTACTAGACAATTTAGATCTGGAGGTGATTTATCATCCTGAATGCGATGTGGCATTAATCAAACGCCCCAGGCAAACAGTCATCTAAACTGGGGGTAGTATATCGTGGCGAGTTTGTCGCTCACGTGGGTTATCCAATGACGCGTGAGCCAGCGGTTAACAATGGTTATTACATTGGTGAGATTAACGTCGCGACTTGGCAAGGATGCACAATGTCTGCATCTACCGGCTTAGTTCGTGTCGGTATGTCGGGAGGCGGCGTGTATAACCAACATGGTGAACTGGTGGGCATAAACCATGGTTATATTCCAGAGACCGTTAAATGGGATTACTATGAACATCACCAACCTGCCGTGTTTGTTTCTTTGCTGTCGGTGAATGATTGGTTGACGGAAGTAACAGGTAATTCGTATTTTGGTGAAGAGTTGTTGTCCAAATTAGGTAAATAAGACAGTTAAGCCGGGAAGTACGTTGTTTTCCCGGCTTAACATAGACAATATCGTTTACGTCTTTAGGGTGAGTTAATCCGGAAATACCTCCATATATTGTCCGTCTAGTAATGCCGAGTAGTTGTCTTTGATGAAGTTGCCGCTGAAGGTGCCGCCATTCTCTTCGTCTACACCATATTGACCATGACAGCCGCGTTGGACACTCAAACCACTGGTGTTGGATTCGTCCCAGTCAAAGGTGCCAGTAACAGTTAAGTTACCTAAGATTTGGAACATCGAGTTAGATTCACATTCGAAAACACCACTTGAAACATCGCCATCTGACACAAAAGAGCTTGCTTGAGAGATATATGTTTCGTTTGTGATGGTAGCATCGCCCCAAACCGAGATTCGGGAATTACCCCACGCCTCCAGCTCATTACTCACGTTGAGTTCATCGGCTTCTAGCGTCGAGCCAGCCTCAACAACGACATTCTCTGCGACAAGGTTCGACACATAAACAAACGAGCTACCGATAGCCTCTAGGTTAGTGAACGAGACGTCACCGCTGTCGACGACAAGACTGGAGTTAGCATCGGCGATAGCTTGTGCAGCGGTACCGGTAATACTGCTGCGAATATCGACACTGGCGTTGCGATTAAGATGCAGCGCGAGATTGTTCACTGAACCAGAATTGACTCGCAGATAAGCAGTTCGAATTGTTACGTTGGTTTGATACTCGTCACCATCTTCTACCGCAGTAGGTAAAGTCACGTTATCAAAGCGTACAGATGAGCTGTTTCTGGCGAAGAGCATGCCGCCAAGGGTGATGTCTTGAAGTCTCACCGTGGATTGGCCATCAATGAAAACGGCTTCTGGTTCGTCTTCCGTGGCTCCTGCAAGGATACTGGCACCATCCGAGCCGACAATTTTTACGTCATTACGAACAATGAATACCGCATTGCACGCCCCTGTCACGTTATAGGTTGTTCTGGTGGTGGTATTGCGAGAGTCTTCAAGTGCATCTTTCAGAGAATCAGCATCGTCACTGCAGTTAATATCGACGGTAGAATAGGCATCTGACGAAACGCCAGAGTCTTCCAAACTGGTGACTCTCGCCTCGATAGAGTCTACCTCATCCGTCAAATCATCAACCTCAGTGCCTAAGGATGAGATGTCTTGGTCAAGCGCTGTGAAGTTGGCATTCACCTCACTCGCTTTAGCTGGAGTATTGGCGGTAAAAGTATTTGGCACCTCAGCAAATGCACTCGACGTAAACGCACTGCTAACTGCTGTTGCCAATACAAGTTTCATGGTGGTGTTCATGTTAAATTCCTTATATATCCGTATTCTGTGAACGGGCGTTTACTGCCAGTTACTATCATCCCAATTGGTGCTATCCCACGTTAACGCTGTGCTGGTTGCACAAGCGTCGCCAACACCATCGTTGTCCGAGTCGGCTTGGTCAGCATTCGCAGTGTTTATGCAGTTATCATTAAGGTTATCGATGCCATCGTTATCTAAGTCACCTGAGCGTGTATCATCGTTCGGATAGTCATCATCTAAGTTGTCGTAACCATCGTCGTCGTCATCACCAGCGCGGGTGTTGTCATTTGGATACATGTCGACGTCATTGTCGTAGCCGTCGTTGTCGGTGTCGTTCGGGTACTGATCATCGATGTTATCGATGTTGTCACCGTCGGAATCCCCAGCTCGCGTTGGATCTGTTGGGAATTCATCATCGAGGTTGTCATAGCCATCGTTGTCGTCATCACCAGAACGTGTGTCATCATCCGGGAACTCATCGACGTCATTGCTATAACCATCGTTGTCAGTGTCGTTGGGGTAAGGGTCATCGATTTCATCAGTGCCGTCAGAATCGAGATCCCCGGCTTTGGTGGCATCGTTAGGGAATAGGTCGACATCATTGTTGTAGCTGTCGTTATCGCTGTCATTTGGGTAGGGGTCGGCTAAGTTGTCACCTAGATCGTCTTCGTCGGCGTCAACCCATTCATTAGGGTTACCTAAGAACTGATCGACGCTATCTTTGACGCCGTCTCCATCTTCATCGGCAATGACAATGTCGGCAGTATTTTCTAAGTCGTCCTTGATTTGTTCTGGGGTTTGTTCGTCATCAATGGTATCGAGAATGGCTTTGATTTCTTCGTTTACACCAGCCACCACAATCGTAAACTTGCCTGCTTCAGAAGAGCCTTCCTCTGTCGCTTTTTGTAAGTCTTCGGGATCTTCTGGAAGCGCCCCTAACTCAACGATCTTTTCAGCGGCATAGGCGGCTTTTGGTGCACCGTCACCCTCTAAAAAGTCACCGAGAACATCATCGACGTCGATACCTAATTGAGTGGCGACTTGCTGGGTTGCATCTTCTTTGGAAAGGCTAGAGTCTTGCTCTAATGTGTTGTGTACAAGGGTCGAAAGTGGCGTGACTGCGGTTTCTCCGGCTGGTGCCGACATTACATAGCTTTCTGTCACTTGGCCTTGGTCTTCATCAACGGTTTGTCCCGCAATGGCCTGTACCACAACTGGGTATTGGGACGGGTTATCGATACCGCTGACATCTAACTCAGCAACACCACCTTCTCCCGATGTGGCGGTGGGCTCTCCGCTGTCTAACACGTAGTTCCTATTGAGATCCAGCCAGACAGTGGCATCACGCAGGTAACCGTCAATGGCTGTCACACTATAAGAACTGGTGTCGCTAGAGGAGTCTGAATCGGAGTCGTCAAAACACCCGATCAGACCCACACTAGCGCTTAGCCCTAGCACAATAGTGAGTGGGTTCTTTTTCATTAGTTCATCCTAAACTGACGTTGTATAGAGTTGTTGCATATGAAAGCTAGGAAACGAAATTCACTTGTGCAAGGGGCTCAAAATTGTGTCGTTCGCGACATGAATAATAAGGCTTGGTATTAATCTGTGTGAGTGATGATTGGTGGTGTAACTAACAATAAGACAAATAAGAGATAATTGAGGGAGATGCGGTTTTCAGCGTTGGGTAGACGGTTTAATTGTGGCGAGTTTACCCAAAAGAAATAACAAAAACCTTTGTTTAATTATGTGATCTGTTTCACTTTGGAAGTGTGATGTCGCTCGATAAAAAAGCGGGCTCACCTGTGGTAAGCCCGCTTTAAAACTAAAATATAGAGTTGCTCTTTTAGAACACTTCCAAACAGAAGCGCCCTAAGAAAATGCGACTACTTAGAATTACATCGCTGCTTCAAAGATTGCAGAGATCTCTTCATGTGTTGCTTGTTTCGGGTTAGTGAAACCACAAGCATCTTTTAGTGCATTGTCAGACAGAGTAGGGATGTCTTCCAGTTTCGCACCAAGTTGAGCGATACCTGCTGGGATACCAACATCAGCAGCCAGAGCTACGATAGATGCGATAGCCGCTTCTGCGCCTTGCTCTGCTGTCATCTCTTCAACATTTACACCCATTGCTTTTGCCACATCACGTAGACGCTCAGGACAAACTTGCGCGTTGTAGCGTTGTACGTGTGGAAGAAGAATTGCGTTACATACACCGTGTGGTAGGTCGTAGAAACCACCCAGTTGGTGCGCCATAGCGTGTACGTAACCTAGAGATGCATTGTTGAATGCCATACCTGCCATGAACTGTGCGTAAGCCATTTGCTCACGAGCTTCGATGTCGTCACCGTTGCTTACTGCAGTGCGTAGGTGTGCTTGGATAAGCTCAATCGCTTTGATTGCAACGGCATCAGTAATCGGTGTCGCTGCGATAGATACGTACGCTTCGATAGCGTGAGTCAGCGCATCCATACCTGTTGCAGCAGTCAGCGATGCAGGCTTAGCAAGCATCAACTCAGGATCGTTTACAGAGATAAGTGGCGTTGTGTGCTTATCAACGATCGCCATCTTAATGTGACGAGCTTCATCTGTGATGATACAGAAGCGAGTCATTTCAGAAGCCGTACCCGCCGTTGTGTTGATAGCGATCAGTGGCATCATTGGTTTTTCTGATTGGTCAACGCCTTCGTAGTCGCCGATCTTACCGCCATTTGCAGCAACCAGTGCGATACCTTTTGCACAGTCGTGTGGTGAACCACCACCTAGAGAAACCACGAAGTCACACTCGTTGTTTGTTAGCAGCTCTAGGCCATCATTTACGTTAGCTGTTGTTGGGTTTGGTTGAGTACCATCGAATACAACTGTGTTAACGCCACGCTCTTCTAGTAGGTCTTGTACTTGTTTTACAACACCGATTTGGTTCAAGATTTTATCAGTAACGATCAAACCTTTTTTGAAACCTTGCGATTGAATGCTGTCAGCTGCGTCTTTTAGACAGCCTGTGCCCATGAAGTTAATTGTAGGGATGTAAAATGCACTAGCCATGAGTTGCTCCAGTTAAATTATGATTTTTGCTTGAGTTCTATGTTGGCGATAAAGGCCTGTGGAACAATTGATCTGGGACAATTTTCGCTACTAACTACCACTTTATGGCTAGGGATTGTGACGTGCTTCATGAAGCAAACGGTTAGCTCGTTTCTAATGATAATTTAAATAATATTAGGTGGCGCGAACGGTACGCCATCTATATGAGAATGACTATTGTTGATGCGAAAAATACACATAAACTTATAATATTATTAACTTTCTGTTTTCTCTTTATCGATTGGCTCTTGATTAGCCGCGTTACTAGTCATGACCTCTTCGTCAGTTTCTGATTCAGTATCATCACCCACAAACGCGTCGTAATTTTTTACAAGAAATGGTGTGAGCATGACAGATGATGGTAAAAAGTGCTTCATAATACCTCCGGTATTGAACGGTGTTTCTTGTATGTTATTAGTTTAATATGTGGCAAAATTTGCGATACATCATAAGTTGATGCGTGATTTTTATAAAAGGTCAGAACTTTCTACGAGCTCACAGTTGTGTGGAAAGTGTGCAAAGGTATGAGGCATAGCCTCTTAAGAACGATCGAACCCAATTAGGATAGGTAATGAAGTACGACTGGATATTTTTTGATGCGGATGAAACGTTGTTTCACTTTGACTCGTTTAAGGGAATGAAGCTGATGTTCTCTCGATTTGGCGTCGAGTTTAACGAGCAAGACTACGCGGCATACCAAAAAGTCAATTTACCGCTTTGGGTTGATTACCAAGATGGCCGCATCACGGCCGACCAACTAAAGCACACACGTTTCGAGTCTTGGGCACAAAAGCTCGACACCACAACCGCAGTATTGAACAGCGCTTTCTTAACCGCAATGGCAGATATCTGTACCCTGCTGCCGGGCGCAAAAGAGCTAATGGAAGCACTGCAAGGTAAAGTAAAAATGGGCATCATCACCAACGGTTTTACTGAACTGCAATCTATTCGCCTAGAGCGTACAGGGATGACGGACTACTTTGATCATGTGGTGATCTCAGAAGAGGTGGGTGTGGCTAAGCCAGACTTTGCTATCTTCGACCATACACACCGTATCATTGGTGAGCCAGCGAAAGAGCGTATGTTGATGGTTGGCGATAACCCGCATTCAGATATCTTAGGTGGTATCGATTTTGGTATCGAAACATGCTGGCTCAATGTTGAGGGCAAGCCTAAACCTAATGGTATTGAGCCTCACTATCAAGTCGCGTCATTGAACGAGCTTAAGGCGCTGCTGTTAGCGTAGAGCCGAACAAAAAGATTGAAAAAGGTACCCGGAGCGCAGGCGGGGTACCTTTTATTTTTTTTACGTGTTTGTTCTGCTACTACTGGGTTATGGCTTGCTAGTCAGATTCCCAATATTCCTCTTGCCTTTATAAGTGAACCGCCACGTTGCTCTAGGACTGGATTACATAAAGGGTAGTGGCAGTGCGTCACTAGGCTCTGGTGTATTAGCCGTTTCAGCCTCTAAGATCAACGCGCCGTTTCGGCCTCTGTCTTTAATGATGTAGAGCGCTTCATCGGCCTTTTGAATCAGCTCAGAGTCGAGCATTAGGCTCTTGGTTCTGTGCTCGAAAATCGCTCCGCCAATAGACACTGTGATTCGATCGCTGCATTGCGAAGAACGGTGCGCAATATTGCGTTGATGCAGATCTGACATGAAATGACGAGTCTTACGTTCAAGATTCGGCTTCATTAAGCACTCAGTCAAAATAAGAAACTCATCGCCGCCATAGCGGAACACTTTGCAATACTTGTCAGTGAAGTGAATACGTAGCAGGTTGGCGATCTCTTTTAACACGTCATCGCCCTTCACATGGCCGTAGCTGTCGTTGTATTGCTTGTAAAAGTCGATATCAATCAATAGAACCGAAATCTGATTTCCTGCCTCAGAGCACTTTTGAAGCCCTTGTATTGAGGACGCCAGAGATACACGGTTGAACAGCCCAGTTAACGGGTCCAAGTTCACGAGGCGGTTAAGCTCTTTCTTTTGTGCGACTAATTGCTTTTGCTGCTGTTTGTTTTGTAAATCGACAGCAATATACGAACCCAAGTGTTTGATCAAGGACACATGATAGTCCTGATACGCATGTGGCTGGTGGGTTTGTACTGTTAGCACACCAAGCGTTTTTCTATCCAGCGTGAGTGGGATCATGATCACCGAGGGGTAGTCTTCTTGAGTAGTCCCAACAAAAGCGCGCACGGTCGGTTCATTGTTCAACAATTGCTGTAATACTTCCGCGGAGAATCGACCGTGAACAAACGACACATTATTGTCGATGCAGTAGGTGCTTAAGGTCGCTTCACCATTACAGTCAATCGTGAACGGAGGCAATAAGTTTCCAAGGTCGATAAACTGATCGTAATGCAGCAGCTGAGACTGTTCGTCATACAAGCCAAGGGCAATGCAATCTATCGACATCAATTTTGATAAGTCTTTATAGAGCCTGAACACCATGTCGGTTAGATCATTGTGCGAACCCAAGTACTCACCAAATGAAGAGATCAATTCTAGGTTCTTAGCCAGCGACTGCGCATTCTCCAGTTGCGGTCTCTCTGAGTGTAACTGGTAGAGTTGCGCTATCGACTCACTATTGCTATTGACGTGCAATTTGAGTGCTTTGGACTGCAATTCAAAGGCTTGCTCCAGCATATTGCTTTTTACGATGGAGTCGCCGTTGAACTTAGACTCTTGATAAAGAATGTCGGCGAACGCTTCCATGATCTTGGCGCTGCCAAAGGAATTAACCAGAGGGAGCGCTTTTTGAACATGGTTGTTGAGATGTTCGATGTTTTGGCTTTCGACAGCACAACGACAGTACTCCAATAGCGCATCCAACAAATAGAAATCATCAGAGATTGATTCAGCGACTTGAATCGCTTGGCAGAAGTGCTTCAAGGCTTGCTTAGGGTCACCTAATAGCTCTAGATGGGCACCATAAGCGTTGTGAAAGAAAAACTTGCCTAATGCGCTGTCATGCTTTGCAAGCGCCAGTTGGTATTGTTTAAACTGGTACTCGGCGACATCGAAGCGGCCTAGCTTACTATTGGTAAAGGCCAAGTTGGTGAGCACTGGTGAGAGAACGATGTTCTCAGGCTTTTGAGAGTTAGTTTCCCAAGCAAGCTCGCAGTAGTAATGCGCTTTATGGAAGTCTTTTGCTTCCAAGAAAATATAACCCAGATTGGCGTAGATCCGTGCCAATAGGTAAGGGTTTTCAATGTGCTTACACTCTGATGCTTTGGTGAGTGCGACAATCGCTTCTGTGAAGTTACCAGAGCGGATCATTGCGATACCTAAGCCATACTCGATATAGAACTTTAACACCACAGATGTTGATGCGTCAGCTTTATGCAGGGATTGGCTGAGGTAACCAAGGGCTTTCTTGATTCTGCCTTTTCTCAGTTCGCAGAAACCTTCCACGAACAATTTGATGGCGCTTGGAATGGTTCTATCTAGGCGAATCGCCTCTGCATCCATCACGGCTTTGAGTTGGGTAATAGCTTCCGCGCCCTGTGAGGCGATGACTTCCTTGAGTTTGAGATCTAAGTAGTGAGTAAAGCTATCGGTATTTTTCATTAACGCCGCGAATATAGTAACAGTTTCTTATATTGTATGGTGTGTTGTTTATTGTGGGAAGCGTTATTTTTTTTTTTCTATCAATTAGACGGGGTTCTGGTTTATGCTCGCGGTTTGTTTGATGGCTGTTATCAGCGTTGTGGAAAGGTAGACAAGTGTTAAAGACTCATCGTTATAGCTGTTATGGCTTACTAGCTATTCTTTTATGGAGCTGTTTGATTGCACTCTCTCGCAGTGTGGCAGAGCAACTGGGGCCAATCGGCGGTGCTGCGAGTTTGTATACTGTGAGCTCTATATTGCTGGTATTGGTGATGGGCTTTCCCAAACTGTCGCGGTTCTCTAAATCGTATCTATTGATCGGTGGTTCACTGTTTGTCTGTTATGAGATCTTTCTTGCGCTCGCGTTAGGTATGGCGAACAGCCGACATCAAGCAATCGAAATGGCTGTAATTAATTACTTATGGCCAGCGCTTACGGTTCTGTTTGCGGTGCTGTTGAGTAAAAAGAAAACCAGCCTTTTGGTTTACCCAAGCATCGTATTAGCGTTCTTTGGTGTGGCGTGGAGCATCAGTGGTGATGAAGGATTATCTATCGCTCAAATTGCAGCGAACGTATCGACCAACCCGCTAACTTATTCTATGGCCTTCTTTGGTGCGATTATTTGGGCGGTTTACTGCAATTACACGCAACGTGTCGCAAAAGGGCAGAATGCCATTGTTTTGTTCTTTATCGCAACGGCGATCACCTTATGGATTAAATACGCTTTGAGCGCAGAAACGGGCATGGTGATGACAACCAGTGCCGCTATCGATCTATTGCTTGCAGGCGCCGCCATGGGGGCAGGCTACGCGCTTTGGAATACTGCGATTCTTGGAGGCAACATGGTGTTTCTTGCCACAATGTCTTATTTCACCCCCATTTTTGCTACGTTGTTTTCATCAATCTTGCTAGGGATTTCATTGACCATGACGTTCTGGCAAGGCGTATGTATGGTGACAATTGGTTCATTGGCTTGCTGGTGGGTGACAAGAGAAAAGCCGACACAGAAAGTGTCGGCTAAATCGAAGAGTAGCGATGTCGAGCAAGCGAAAACCTAGTCGTTAATTGGCCGCCTTCTAGCTTGCGATGCTCAAGTTGAGTTTGAGCTCGTATGGCATCTTAGATAAGCGTCGTTTCAGTAGGCGACGCGTCTTCTCAATATCATTAACCGCGATGGTTGTTTGATTTTTGGTGTGGATATCCACATTGATACGTAATTCTTGACCGACTTTCGTTACGCCTCTTAGCTCAAGATCTTGTTCCGCTTCTTTATCAACGGCAACAACGTTTTCGTCAACCTTTTCACAAATCTCTTTGTTTGCCGACATCATTAGCAGCTCACGCATTGCGTTTTTCAGCATATCGAATGGCACTTTAATAAAGTAGAACGACATCAATACCATCATCATTGGGTCTGCATACACTGCGTATTCAGCGAATGGAGAGAAAGTCATCAACCATGCCGCAACGAAACCAGCGGTTACCGCAACACTCAATAGCGTATCCATTTGCCACTGCTTAGATTCCGCTTCAATCAGACCAGAAGAGAAGCTCTTGCTCTTCTTAGCGATGTACCACCAAGCATAGCTACAGCCGAGTACGTTCAGTACACCGAAGACGGTTGCAATTGAAGCATCCACTTCACGGCCACCCGTCATGAGAGCACCAATCGCTGAGTACAATGAATAACCCACAACGATAAGAATAACCGCAGCTTTAAATGCGATAACGATAGGCTCGATAATCGCGCGGCCAAATGGGAAGTTAGAGTCAGACGGACGATTGATGTACTTCGATGCAGCTAGTGACAATAAAGTTAACAGTAAACTGATCAGCGAATAAACACCATCGAATACGATGACGAGGGAACCAACGATTAAGCCAAGTGCCAAGCCTCCCAATGCAAAGCCAGATGCAAGAAGGGCAGAGAACATTAATACTCGATTTTCGTTTTGGTTTGTCCTGTCACACATAATGATTTCCTAGTGTCTTTGATATCTTCATTGTTCTAATACTGAGCGAGTTTTTCAAACCCAATCTGCCTTTTATAAATGGAAATAAAGACTTCTATTATGGTTTTATAATTAAATCAGAAGGTTACAGTTAATTGTGCGTGTCATTAATTTTGACACTGACTGATATGACAAATGAAGAGTGAGTGCGCTTGTGGAGCAAACAACACAACCTACAAATACAAGATTGGAGAGTATTGAGTTGCGCTATGGATGTTGGGGCAGTAAGTAACGAAATGAGCACCTTGGTAACGGGTGCTCATTGAGAAAGTTAAGGATGCTAGAGATTATGCACGATGCTAGAAATCGAAAAGATAATCGCTGATCTTATCCGCTAACCAATTCATACCTGGATGCTCTGCCATGCCAGCTGCGGTAAACATGCAGTAATCTTCTTGGGTTAAACCGTAAGTGTGTTTGATAACCGAGAGTTTCTGCTCGCGAAGTAGGTGGCGAATCAATGGCTCTGGCATTACGCCCCATGCGTCTTCTCTCATTATGGTATCGAGCATGTAGTCAAAGCTTGAAAAACCAATATAGCGGCGCGAGAAGGGGTCTAATACCGGGTTATCCTTTTCATTAAGATAAACCATGGTCGCTTGCATCGAGTTACGTAGCACTTCATCAGATACTCGGCGCATCTGGCTCAATGCATGCCCCTTCTGACAGACCGACATCATGCGAATCTTACCAAGTGGGTTATAGAGAATCCTTGGATCGTCTACACGCTCGTAATCAACACCAAATGCAAAATCGACCTGCTGAGTTTCAACTAGGTTGGCTAAATCACCACTGGACGCGAGCACAATATTAAATGAAGTAGAAGCGTAGCGATTGTTGAGCTTGTGCGATAGGTCTTGCCACATTTCATCAGGCAGTGAATCGTCACGGGCAATCCAGATCTCGGCGTTAAACTCACCTGAAACGTGCAAACAGGTTTGTTTAATACGAGCCGCTGTTACCAGCATTCCTTCACAGTCTTTGTAGATGGCTTTTCCCGCTTCTGACAATTCAACATGGTTCCCGCTGCGAACAAACAGTTCAACGTCCAACTCTTTTTCAAGCGCTTTGATCGACATGCTGAGCTTCGTTCGGTTGCATTCGAGTTGGCGTGCAGCCTCTGAGACAGAGCCGAGGTCTGCAACGGAGCAAAAGGCTTGGATTTGAGACAAGTTCATAGATTTTCCAGAATGACCGAGAATCGTAGTATTTATATGTGAATATTGTGCTGACTCTCTTAGAAATAGTCCATCATTGCATGATAACTCTATGACGAATGGATTAATTTAGTTTAATCTGAGAGGGTTCCGAACGTACAAGAAGTAAAGATGGAGGCCATGATGGCGAAACAATGGGACGAGTATGCAAAAGACTGGGAAAATGACCCTACAGCGGCTGAATTTGCAAAAGCCGTATTTGACCAGTTAAGCCAACTCGTTAATCTAAACGGAACCCGTGTCCTTGACTTTGGTTGTGGCACCGGTCTGCTTAGCCAAAAAGTGTCCCCTTTTGCAAAAGAGATTATTGCTTTAGATTTCTCTGAAGCCATGATTGAAGAACTCGACAAAAAAGAGCTACCCAATGTAGAGCCCGTTGTTGATATTCTTTCTCGTGGTTTAGCAGCACAACACCCTGCATTTCGAAAGCAATTTGACGTCGTAGTCGCTTCTTCGGTGTGTGGGTTTATTCCTAACCTACAAGACACTGTCAGTTTGATTTACACACTGTTAGAAGAAGACGGACTATTTGTTCATTGGGATTGGTGTGTAGAGAGTGACGACGAAGCGTCAGGTTTGACACTGAGCCGTTCAGAAAACGTGTTGAGTGCGGCAGGTTTCTCAGACGTAGAAGTAGCGGTACCGTTTTCGATTGATACCCCTCAGGGTAAATTAAAGGTACTTATGGGCGTTGGGCGCAAGCAGTCTTACCACCCATACTAAATCACGCTAATGCGTTGATACTAAAAGATAGACTAAACCCATGCTGTTATTCAGTGTGGGTTTTCTTTTGCCCGCTATATCGGCTTTCGTGACTCCCTCCTAGGTATATATATTCGTTTCCATTTTGGAAATATAGGCTTAATTAAATTTCAATAGTGGAAACTAAATAACTCTCATAGAATAAGCCCATACAAAACTAAAGGGTTTTATCATGAGCCACCAAACACCGTCATCACCAATGTCTGAGCTTCAGCAGCGTTTCCACACTATCATTTCGGATGCCAATTTATCCGCCAAGCAGAAGTCGAGCTATCTCGCTCTAGAGGCAGAAGCAAGCCTACCTTATATGCCAATCAGTCAAGAGGCTGAGCTAGCGCTAAAAGAGGGTGTATTGTGTGACATGTTTGAAGGCCATGCACCGTTTAAGCCGCGCTATGTCCTGCCAGACTATTCTAAATACTTATATCAAGGCTCAGAGTATTTAGAGCTTGGCGCGGCGACTAACCTGGATGAAGCGCTCAATATGTTGACGATCATCTACCATCACGTGCCGTCTGTAACATCGATTCCTGTTTACCTTGGTCAACTTGACGATGTGTTGATGCCATTCGTTGGAGATCTAACCGATGAGCAAATCTACCAAAAGTTGAAGCTATTCTGGATCATGCTCGATCGCACACTGCCGGATGCCTTCATGCATGTAAATATTGGCCCTGCGGACAACATCATCTGTCGTACGATCCTACGTGTAGATGCTGAGCTTAAACAGATCGCTCCGAACTTGACGTTTATGTATGACCCAGCGGTAACCTCTGATGATCTACTGCGTCAAGCAGCAAGCAACATCTGTGAGTGCAGTAAGCCACACATTGCGAACTACCCAGCACATGCTGCTGCTTATGGTGATAAACGCTTTGGCATTGTGAGCTGTTACAACTCCCTTCCGCTGGCGGGTGGTTCTAACACGCTAGTACGCATGAATCTTAAAGAAGTGGCGTTGAAAGCGGAAAACCGTGACGACTTCTTGAATCAAGTCCTACCTCACTACGCAAAAGTAATGGTTGAGTTGATGGATGCTCGCAGCCGTTTCCTTCATGAAGAGTCGAATTTCTTTGAAGGCTTCCTAACCAAAGAAGGTTTGATTGAAGAGGCTCGATTCGCACCAATGTTTGGCATTTATGGCATGGCAGAAGCAGTCAATACCTTAATGGAGAAAGAGGGCGTTGACGCTCAATACGGTCACAGTGAAGCGGCGAACACACTCGGTCACACGATTTCTGAAAAGCTAGCAGAGATTGTTGAATCGTCACCGGTTCAATATGGCTTGAATGGCAAAGCGTTGCTGCATGCCCAAGGTGGTATCAGCCTAGACAAAGACGTGACACCGGGCGTACGTATTCCTTACGGCACAGAACCAGATCCGGTCTCTTACGTACGAGCAACCGCAGGTCATCATAAGTTCTATACATCGGGTATCAGTGACATCTTGACCATTGATGAGACGGTGAAATCGAATCCAGAAGCGATGTTCAACCTGTGTAAAGGGGCAATTCAAGCGGGCTACCGTGAGTTTACGGCAAACGTTGCATCTAACGATCTGGTTCGCGTGACTGGCTACATGATCAAGCTGTCTGATATCGCTAAATACGATGACGAAGGATCACGTACCAATACCACTTTCTTGGGCGCCGAGGCTGCGAAGAACACCGGTATTTTAGAGCGTAAGCCTCGTGTGGCGAGCTTAGAAATGTCACCAACCTACGAATAAAAAGTTTTCTGATCTAATGACTCAAATGGCTAGGGTTAATAAAAAAATAAAGGCAGAAAAACAAGCGAAGGTCAGCCGTGTGCTGACCTTTTCTTGTGTTGATGGACCGGGAAATCGCTTGGTACTGTTTCTGCAAGGCTGCAACTTTGACTGCATTACCTGCCACAACCCGCATACCATCAACCATTGCAATCATTGTGGCGATTGTGTCTCACACTGTCCTAGTGAGGCTTTGAGCACAAACCAAGAGACGGGAAGGGTCACATGGCACCCTGAAAAGTGCACCCATTGCGATAAGTGCATTGATGTGTGTGATCATAAGTCGAGTCCTAAAATCACCACAATGACGGTGTCTGATGTGCTAGAGATCGCAAGAGAGAACCAGTTTTTCTTAAGTGGTGTGACGATCTCTGGTGGTGAAGCAACAATGCAACTGCCGTTCATTATCGAGCTTTTCAAGGCGATCAAAAATGATCCTCAGTTGTCACATCTAACCTGTTTTATTGATAGTAATGGAGCGCTCTCACAAGAGGGATGGGCAAAGGTGCTTCCATACCTTGATGGCGCAATGGTCGACCTTAAATCTTGGCAAAATGAGACGCATCAATGGTTGGTAGGACGTGAGAATCACAGAGTACTCTCCTCAATCAACTTCCTTGCGCAACATGAAAAGCTACACGAGGTGCGCTTACTGCATATTCCCGGAAAGAGCGACTTAGATACAGAAGTCGAACAGGTAGGTCGTTATCTTCAATCGTTGCCACAAAGCGTCACGATTCGACTCAATGCGTTTCAGCACCATGGCGTGGTTGGGGAAGCCTTAAAGTGGCCCAAATGCACCAAGCAGCAAATGAATGAGTTCCATGACCAATTGTTTATGTTTGTGCAAAGGCCGATGCTAACGCCGCAAGTTTATACCTAATTAAGCTTGATTCTCTTGCTCAATAAACTGATCACACAACCACTTCATTGCTTGGTCGTTCATGTTCGGTCGGTTCCACACCAAGCTATACGCTACCTTGCCATAATCGAAGGGTAATGGTTTCGCAACTAACCCTTTGGCTTGTAGTGCTTTCTGCGACCAGAGCTTGGAGCAGGTGAACAAGTAGGGTGTCTGGTGGCACAGCACGGCGGCTGAACCAAAGTCCGCGACTGATATCGCGACATCGCGCGGTTTGTGGCACTGAACCAAGTTCTGTTCAAAAAAGGGCTGCGACAGCTCATTATCAAAAATGCCAATGTGCTTGTAGTTCAAGTAATCATCGATCGTTAGCTCGGCATTCGCGAGGGGATGGTCTGCTCCCATCAGACAAACCATTTCGTCAGAGAGCAGCGTCTTCCAGACAAGTTCTTTATTTTCGGTTGGTGGTTGAGAAATATCATGAGGCAGCAAAATCGCATTCACCTTTCCACTCAGCAGTGCATCGAAGCCAAATTGCTGCTTCGAATAGACCTTCAGCGCTGCATTCGGAGCTAACTGAGTGGTGATCTGGCTGATGATGTGTGAAAACACCTCGAAGGTACTCTCGCGCATGGATAACGTAAAGCTGCCTTGATACGTCTCAGGGACAAAGTTTTTCTCATGCAGCAATCCATTCATACTCGATAAAATGGCATGTACGGTTGGCGCGATTTGAAGAGCAAATGGGGTAGGGATGAGCTTAGTACCGTCGCGGTAGAAAAGCTCATCATCAACAATCTCTCTAAGCTGAGAAAGTGTTTTACTGACACTGGATGGAGTAACGAACAACTGCTCTGCCGTTTGAGTCACGCTGTGTGTATTAAGCATCACGTGCAGAACAGTAAGGTGTTTTAGGCTAACACGCGAGAGGTGGAGGTAATCCATCAGTGCTCCAGAAAGGATTGATTCAGACTGGATTCTAACGCGCTAGCTTGTGATGAGCACGAGAAAAATGTCCAGCACAAAACGCACCCACAATCGAGAGCTCACCCGCTAAACACAGAGCCGCGCACACCTCAGCCAAAGCCTGTGAGTTACCATTACCGTGTAAGCCTAATAGGTCTAGACACGCTTTCTGACTTGGTAAGCCAGTACCGCCGCCGACAGTACCTAACATTAGGTTCGGTAGCGTTACGCTCGCGTACAGGCCGCCTTCTTTGTTGAGCTCCATGCGAGTCATACCAATCGCGGATTCTGCAACGCAAGCCGCATCTTGGCCGCAGGCAATGTAAAGTGCGGCTAGTGCGTTAGCGTAGTGGGCATTGATGCCAATAGTGCCACTTAATGCTCCTCCCACCGTGGTCATTTGACCAAATTGAACCATTTTCTCAGGCGTGGTGTGCAGGTACTTTTCAACCAATTTGGCAGGGATGTTGATTTCAGCCGTAACTTTTTTGCCACGCACACTGCGAAGGGTTTGAGTGTTGGCCTTTTTATCACCAGAGAGATTACCATCGAGGAACGCATGATTTGGTTCAACTGGCGTGTGCTCGATGATGTATTCGAATACCGCGTTGGTAGCAATGGTCACCATGTTTTGACCAGAAGCATCGCCAGTTAGGAATTCAAACACGAGGTAGACGTGGTTACCCTCGATATTACAGCTAATATCCGTGAGCTTACCGTGTGAAGTTGTAGACTCAGCCAATACCTTAAAGTGGTCATACTGTGTGACCACCCAAGCCACAAACTGTCCTGCCTCGGCCAAGCTTTGAAAAGCGAAACCCGGTGTTCGAGTTACCCCTTCATTCAGCAGCATTGCGCTAGCGCCACCGCAGGCTGAAATGAGCTTAGAACCACGATTGTAAGAGGCAACCAGTGCCGCTTCAGTCGTCGCTAGTGGGACTAAGTAATCCCCTTCGGCAAATAGGCCATTAACGCGTAGTGGTCCTGCAATACCGACAGGCACTTTAACTGTACCAATGAAGTGTTCGATGTTTTTCTCGTACGCAGAGAACTGCGCCAAAGTATGAGTATCAAGCAACTCAGCTTGGCTTTTTGGGTTATCGAGTGCTGTCCAACGGCGAGTCAGATTTTTTTCAGTCAAGTAAGGGCTAGGCGTCAGCTTCTTAGTTGGCTTTTCAAAATGAGGTTGCAGCTTTTGTTCTAATTCTTCTGCGGTGATATCGCCACCTAAAATTGAAACATAGTCACGACGGTGCAGGTTGAGTTTTGGCATAATTATTATTGGTACAGTTGGAACAGCAAGAGATATTTTGCGGTGATTCTACCGAGTAATGAGTGAGAAACAAGCGCCAGATATAATGAGTTACAGTTTGTTCAGCAATAGAAGCGGAAACGCGGACTTTTGTGTGAGGGTTATGGTCAGGCTGTTAAGCACCATATTAGATGTGAATGTCTAACAGGCTTCCAATGGCTTCGTTTTGACGCTCTATAACGGATGCACCAACACGATTGTAGCTGGCACTTTGAGTGAGTTTGACTAAGGCGTCACTGTGAGAGGGCATGGGTTCGCTGACGGTTTCTTTTTGAAGCGGGTCTGCGGTTGGGAGTTGATTGAAGCTGAGATCGCTTTTCGGCGTCATCTCTTGCTCTAATTGAGGTTCATTCTGCGCGAGCTGATTGAGTTCCACAGCGGCTTCTTCCGCCATGTTCGCAGACTGCTGCATGATTGCGTAGCCAGAATGTATTCCTGAAATTGACATGCAATGCCCTCGTTAAATCCTTACCTTGAGTTTAGGTTGGCTAATATTTGAACGCAACAAAAATATGATACTTGTGAGCAAGTTAGATATTTATAAGTGAGTGAGACAATTATGAGCAAGCTAGATATTGGTTTAGCGAAAAGAGTTTAACAAGCTATACAAAGTAGAGAAGTCATACCAAGGTTGAAGGGCTATATCAGGTAGAAAAAGCCAAACAGGACTAAACTAGTGTTGCTGGAGATATTGGCGTCAAAGCCAGTGACGCAGTTTCTGAGTTTTTCTTAGAGGGTGGCGCAGTGTTTGGAGCGGGTGATTAAAAGTGCGGGTGTGTCGTTAATGAGGAAATAAGGAGCTGTTTAGTAATTATAATTAACTAAACAGCTCACTTAGTGCTTTCATTTCTTCGTCCGTAAGCAAAGGATCTTGCTTGCTTTCGACTTTGTTGTCGATAGTGTCGTCGATTTCACCTTGAAGAGCGATAAGCTGTTGATTGCTCAAAAGATGAATCTGCTGTTTTAGTGCTTCAAATTGTGTTGCGTTCATAAATACGACCTTACATCATCTAATTACGCTACTGTGAGCATAGTAGCTCAGTGGCATAATTCAAATAAAATGAGAGGAAATTCACCGAATATTTGGTGTTTCCAATTTATAAGACAACTATAAGTTTACGTGACCAAATTTTGTCCGAGAAATGTCAGGCAAAGTTAGTGCTCGGTCAATCAAAGTCAGAGAATTCCGACAATGTAAATTTTGATGAGGCCAGTAATGACGGGGCTTGAAGGGCTTTATTGCATAAGTGTTTGATTTTTATGACAGTCGCTCAAAAGCAAAAAGATAGTCAAAAACGGCGTGTTTTTGAGCTATCTTTCTGTTTGTTAAACGCTTTTTTGATGCCTCGCTTTTGTCCGACATTTGACTGCTTTATGTTCGAAGTGCGACGGCTTTGTATTCAATATGCAACTATTTTGAAAGCGTTACTTTAACGGCGAACTTGGTAGCTAATGTGTGCAGTTCTGGCAGCATTCGGTAGATCAAATGAAGCTGTTGTAAGACCATTCTGACAGAACTTTCATCTTCTTCACGCCACTCACTTAGGCGATTATCCAATTCAGGCTCGTAACTGTTTTTAATTTCACACTGTTCGCTGTGGCAATAAAGTTGATCATGAAGTGCATCCAAGTGCTCGTGGATCACGCGGTGTGCATCTAGTACCAGTTTATGAGTCGCTTCATCATCAATGCGTGTTCTGTGTGCACCTAAGGCCGAGATATAGCTTAATAGAGCATGGTTGAGCGTTAGGAATCGGAAACTCTCATCAACCGAAGTGCGATACTTACCCGGCTCGACCAGCATACTGCTGATTGCCACAGTTAGGTTGGCATCGTTATTGTGAGCGCTGCGACGAGCGATTCGATAACTCAAGCTGTCTTTCTTACCGATACGATATTGACCAATAATCTGTGCTAAATAGGATTTGTTGGCGTCAAGGGCATCGGCCATGACCTTATGCAAGCGTTTTGACTGCCAGTCAGGGAATAGATACATCACAGCTAATACCGCCAACGCACACCCAATAAAGGTATCCGCAAGGCGAGGGAGTACCACGGCATAACCCTCACCGAGTTGGTTGAAACAGAATAGAACCAACAGGGTGATAAAGCCGGTTGCAAACCCGTAGTTGTTAATGCGAAACGCAAAGAACATCACACCGCTCACCACAATGAACACCAATTGGCTCTCTTGCGACGGGAAGAAAGTCAGTAGCGGCACCCCTATCAATAGGCCTACCACTGTGCCGATGACACGCGCTGTGAGTTTTTGGCGAGTGGCACTGTAGTTAGGCTGACAAACGAACAGCGTAGTCAGCAAAATCCAATAGCCGCGCTCAATCTCAAAGCCCTGAATGATCCCATAGCCAACGGTCAAGGTGACCGCCATGCGGATCGCGTGACGGAATAGCATTGAATCTTTGTGCAGGTTGGCGCGGATCTTATGCCACATCGCTTTTAAGGTATGCGGGTTGGTGTCATCCAACACATCTTCTTCAAGCTTCTCTGCGTCTGGGTTGTTGATGTTAGAGAGCTGCTTTTCTACCGTCGCCAGGTTATTAAACAGAAAATCGAGTTGGCTAAGTAGCGGTCGCCACTCTGGACGATTTTGTTGATGCAGGTGATTGAGTGAGGACATTAGCTCATCCAAGGCTAATACCGACTTGTCACTGTGTTGGTACTCTGCGCCGACTTTAAGCGAGCTCGCGATCTCCTGACATGCCTTAGCTTGAGCTTCGAGCAGATACTTAAAGCGAAATAGCACATCTGAGCGTTCAAAGTGTTTAGCAAGCTCTTGGTAGCGGTAGTGGGTGGAGCTCACTCGTTCATGAATGTCTTGAGCTATGAAATAGGTATTGAGAAAACGGTCACTCGCGCCATCAACATGACCACGCTTAGAGCGGTTAAGTAGGGTTGCTTTACACATGTTGAGTGCATTCACCGTACTGGCGTTGAGCTTAGCCTCAATAATACGGTGTGGCTGAGGTACCAAGTCGGTCACGGGATAAAACAGCTCTGCTTTCGACTCCATGTAATTGCCAATTTGATCAAATACAGTAGCGAGATTTTGTTGCACTGGCTGCATTGGCCAGAAGATCTGCCAAATCATCGACATGAAGTAGTACCACGCCGCACCCGTTAAAAGGAGTAATGGTTGGAACCACAAGTTGGTGCTCTCGTGTGCACCCAACATGGTATAGATGGCAACGAGTAGGGAGCCAAATGCGATACTGGCGTATTTAGGACCAATCGCACCCAGCATGATGAAAGAGAAAGTGGATGCAAATAGACCTATCGCAAACAGCCAAGGTGTGTCGAATAACAGCTCGATAGAAAAGGCTGCAATAGCGAAACAGATGAAGGTCAGTGTGAGCGCTTTGAGCCGACCGGTGAAGCTGTCATCACTTTCAGCCAGTGCGGCAGCAATGACACCAAGAATGAGTGGCGTGATTAACGTATTTTGTTCGTAGTACCAAGCGGGTACCACAACACCCAGAAGAGTAATAAGAATGAGGACGCTGTAATTTATGGTTTTGTTCGCCCAGTAGAGGCGTAAATTATTGGAGAAGTTCACAGTCGCTCGCTATTCAAGCTAAAAACATAATCCTAACAGAAATCAAGCACAAGAATTTGATACTAATTCATAATTAGTCCTAGGTGGTCATGAAAACAACGATAAGAAGTTGGACATTATTATTTATCCTTGCATCATGATATAAATTCACTATCTCCCATTTAAGAGCAAACCCAATGCAGCTAAGCGCAAATAAGACTGCACAGTTTTTTATCCAAAATGAATACCATCAAGTTGAGCTCGATGGTTCACGTTTACTTCTCTCTTCCGTTGGTAGTGAGGAGCGAATCCCGTTTACTATATGGAGCGGTAAGGTCGCGATAAAGCGCGGTTTGTTTTGGGGCTCATTGCAGTTTTTTGCTAATACGCAGCAAGGTCAGCAGCGCAGTTGGTTGGTTCAAGGCTTGCCATGGGAAGAGTGCCGTCAATTTGCACGTACTGCGGTCAATGCGTACCAACAATGGCACGATACGCAGTGTGAACAGCTTGCTGAACACGTACCTGAGTGGGAAGCCGAGCTGACTCGATTAGAGCAATTACCGGCCTTCTTGCCACACTCTCAAGTCGATCAGTGGGTCACTAGAGTCAATCTTGGCCTAGAGTCGATGGTGATGACACTTGATGAAGCGTCGGCACGTATGCCAAATCGCATCGCTCGCCTTGCCCCTTGGTTACTGGATACCGAAGAGCAACAAGCAGAGCGCAACCGCTTGTGGCTAGAGCGAGAACGTCAGAACTGGGAAGTGCTGTTTGCGCAGTGTGAGTCGTCACCGCTTAACCTCTCTCAGCAATATGCGGTGTTAATGAACGACGATCATAACTTGATCTTAGCGGGTGCAGGCTCTGGCAAAACCAGCGTATTGACTGCACGCGTAGCCTACCTGCTACAGAGCCACCAAGCGCAAGCCGAAGAATTGCTGTTGTTGGCGTTTGGCCGTGAGGCAGCTGACGAAATGAAACAGCGCCTAGACAACAAAATTGGCTCATCTGCTGAAAAGGTTCAGGTGAACACCTTCCACCAACTCGGCTTAAAAATTCTTAATCAAGTTGAGAACGAACCCGTCACTATCTCTCCATTGGCTCTGGATGATAATCAGCGTCAAGCCTGGTGTATCGACTGGTTGAAAAAACACTGGATGACGCCAACCAACTTCAAACGTTGGCAAAAGCACCTCTCTAAATGGCCTATAGCGTATTTGAAAGGCGATGAGGAGCTAGGAAGCCACGTATCTAACCTCAAGCTAATAGGTTGGTTAGAGAAACAACTGGAACAACTCAACGGCTCTGGCTTAACCAAGAAAGAGGTTCAGCAACAGCTGATTGACCACCCAGACTACACGCGACTCAATAGCGAGTTAGCTCTGTGCTGGCCATGCGTGACGGCGTGGCAGAAACATTTGAAAGAGAATAACCAGATCGATTTCTCGATGATGATCAGTCGCGCCACTCAATATGTTGAGAAAGGGCGATTCATCTCACCGTGGAAATTCATCATGATCGATGAGTATCAAGATATCTCACCAGATCGTCTCGCCTTGGTTGAAGCGCTCTGCAATCAAACCAAAGCTGAACACAAAGCCTCGATTTTTGCGGTGGGTGACGACTGGCAATCTATTTATCAGTTTGCCGGCGCGGATGTCGATTTAACCACTGGATTTAAAGATCGCTTTGAAAGTTCGACGATTCATCATTTAGACACAACTTACCGCTTTAATAACCAATTAGGTGCGGTAGCCAATCGCTTTGTGCAAGAAAACCCTATTCAGCTGCCAAAAGAGCTGAATAGCTTTAAGCAGCAAAAACAGAAGGCGGTGTATACCGCACCAAGTAAAGACGTGGAGAAGATCCTCGATCAACTGAATCGACAAGTTAAGGGTAAGAGCCCTAAATCGGTGTTGTTGCTTGGACGAAACCATTATCACAAACCGGAGCTATTGGCTGACTGGCAGAAGATCTACACATCGCTCAACATGAGCTTTATGACCTGCCACGCAAGTAAAGGCAAAGAAGCGGACTTTGTGATCATTCTATGTGTCGATGAAGGGCAGTTCCCGACGAAGAAGAAACAACTTCATATCGACGGTGCGTTAACTGAGTCTTCAGACACCTTCCCATATGCGGAAGAACGAAGACTGTTTTATGTTGCTATGACACGTGCAAAAGAGAAGGTCTGGATCACCCACAGTGGCGATGGCTCAGGCTTTGTACAAGAGTTACATCAATCGGATTATCCGGTTGTTCGTAGAAAATAACCCGTAACCAAGCCGACATTTTTGGTAAGGAGGCCGAAATGGAACATGGTTCGATCAATTACATTGAGTTTGCAGCAAAAGACTTAGACAAGACGAAAACCTTCTTCGAGTCGGTCTTTCAGTGGCAGTTTGAAGACTATGGCCCAGAATATACGGCCTTTACTGCTAAAGGCTTAATGGGTGGTTTTTACCAGTCAGAATTGGCCTGTGATGCCAGTGCGGGTGGCGCACTCATGGTGTTTTACAGCCAAGGTTTAGAGCAGACAGAGCAAGATATTGTTGAAGCGGGCGGCATGATCAAGCGTGATATTTTCGCGTTTCCCGGCGGTCGTCGTTTTCATTTCTGCGAGCCGAGCGGCAATGAGATGGCGGTGTGGAGCGATAAATAAGCTCTACCTGTTTGTACGCTCTTTATAGCCGTTACAGAATGTTAGTCGCAACCAAATAAAAGAGCCTGCAAGTACGCAGGCTCTTTTTACATCTGTAATACGAAGTCTAATTAAGTGCGGTCTGCTAGGTAAGCTTCGTAGTCTGGGATCTCGATTGAAACTTCTTCGTCTAGCAGTTTAGAGTTGAACAAGAAGTTTGCTGTTGCTCGGTTAGTTGCGACTGGAATGTTCCAAACACTCGCGATACGAAGCAGAGCTTTTACGTCTGGGTCGTGTGGTACGGCATTCAGTGGATCCCAGAAGAAGATCATCATGTCGATCTTACCTTCAGAAATTAGCGCACCAAGTTGTTGGTCGCCACCCATTGGGCCACTGATCATGCTCTTAATCGCCAAGCCTGTCTCTTTGCTTAGTAGGTGACCTGTAGTACCTGTCGCGTACAAGAAATGCCCTTGTAGTTTCTCTTTATTCTCTTTTACCCAACGCAGCAATTCTGGCTTAAAGTTATCGTGTGCCACCAAAGCGATGTGCTTGTGAGCAGGCATCGTACGTGTCGTTTTTTGCATGAATGTTTCCTAAATTATTGGCTTATATTTTTGATTCTTTTCAATTTCTAATCATCAATATATCACTAAGGCGTGACACTGAATACTGGACGAAACTCAGAAGGTGACAATGAATCGGCAATCACCTCTTTTTTGAGAGATGAAGGCGTCAATGCTTCAATTTTAGGCACCTGATGGAGTTCGTAGGGTTCACCACGTAGGTAGTGTGTGGCTTGATTGACAGAGAGACGCCCCTGTTCAACCATTTTATCGGTTGGGGCGAACAGCACTTTCTCACGCAACAACCCACGGTACACACCATGACTGAGATAACTTGAGACTAAGCCGATCTCTTTCTCTTTATTCGCTGCGCGCACTTCACTGATAGCCGCCTCAATCGCCACTGCGCTACCGACGATATATTTGATATTTGGTAAATCGATCACTTGCTGAACGAGGTTTCGTTGCAGCTCTTTATCATTATCTGCCCAATAGCTTACAGCAATATTAATGTCGCTAGATTTAATCGCGTCATAGAAGCCAATCGCAACCGGCTTAGTACCACCACTGGCTTGTGGGCCGAGTAGAAGGGCAATGTCGGTCTTCCCTGAGCCTTTCGGGTGCCTTGCTTTAAGGAATTCACCCACTTCGTAACCCATTTGCCACCAATCAACACCTACAGTGCCTTTAAGAACCTTATCTTGCTGTGATTTACTCAGGTTGAGTTCGTTCACAGTGGCAAATACAGGTGTCGAGCCGACCCATTTGGTTAGGCTGTCGTAAAATGCATCGGGAGATACAGTGCCAAGGATAATCGCATCAGCACCCCATTGATTGCACAACTCTAGCTGAGAGGCCTGCTTACCAATGTTGGGGTAACCGCCAGCTTCCAAGACGCGCAGCTCAATATTCTGTTTTCTCGCCTCGGAGATCATGCCGTAGTTTACTGACAACCAATATGAATCTTTTAAGTGTGGGTAGATGGCACACACTTTCTCTCTCTCCTGAATTACCGAAGGAGTAGCGTGCTCGTTGGCCATTGCTAAATGACTGGTCGTTCCCAGTAAGCAGCAAAGTAGAGTTGAAACTAAACGTTTAGATAGCATGAAATGTCAGTTTATTGGCTTTGGATAAGAAACACTGCAAAATATAGCGTATTCTGCATGGGTAAAGAAGAACGTTTTAAGGTTATGGGTTTATGTTGTTAGCCACAGCAAGTATAGGTAAAAAGCTGCTCGTCGCATTTTTGGTGATGGCCCTGTTGGTTGTCTTATCGGCTTTGATAGGTGTATCTGGCTTTAGCTTCGTGGCAAAAACAGAGAGAAACGTGGTGGACTCGGCATTGCCTGCGATGATCGAGGCACGTCAGGTTTCCGAGCTGAGTAACCGGATTATTTCGTCGGTTCAAACCCTCAGCAACGCCCGTAACGAAGAAGAGCGCAAGGAAGCCGGCTCAGAGCTGTTCGAGCTTTTGGAGTCGCTACTACGACATATCAAAGAACTAGGTTCAGATAGCTTTGACTCGGAACTGCTCAGTAATCTAGAGAACAATGTTCAAAGTGTTATCAATACCTTAGCAGAGCTTGGTGTCTCTGTGGAACGCAAGTTGTGGCTGACCAAAGAGCTCGGCTCTCGCGTTGAAGAGATGCGCTTACTCGCAGAAGAGCTTGAGCAGCTAACCCGAACTCAAGTGCTTAACACTGCAACCATCGCCGTTGCTAACGTCACACACATCTATGACCTACTAGAGAAGCAGCAGACCGACCGCGCGTACAAGGCTCTGGATGCGCTGGTGGAAGTCGACCTAGACCTTTCGGAGCGCCTGCACGAACTTCACTTACTTGCGTTTCGGATGCTTAATCAGATTGAAGAGACCCAAACCGTTACCGATGTAGACCGGATCCATCAAATCCAGACTGAATTCGAATCGAACCTTAAGATCATGGCGCGCCGTGTGAAAGCGGTGGAAGACCCAACACGCTCAGAGCAGATGTCTCAGCTTCTCGATGAACTTCGTCGCCGTCAGGTTGTGTTTGATATCGCTTTAGAGAAGTCTGAAAACGCCAAGAAATCCGAATTCTTAATGCAGAAGACGCTGGAGCTGTTTTCACAACTGAATACCACGGTCAATGTGCTGGTGGACGACTCAAACCGAAGCACCAAAGAGGCGGTGGATGAGCTGACAACGACGCTCAATTACGCTCAGTGGACGCTGTCGGTCATCTCGATGATTGGTCTGTTTATCACTGCCTTTATCGTGTGGCGAGTGGTGTATGTGTCGGTGGTGAAAAGGCTGACTGAATACTCCGCAGCCCTGATGTCGATTGCTCAAGGGCGTTTGAATATCGATATCTCCGTAAAGGGCAGTGATGAGTTGGCGCATATGGGTGAAGCGATCATCACAGCGCGTAATACCGCACAGGCGCTACAAGTGGTCGCGGTGGGTGAGGCCAAAGCCAAAAGGGAGCTTGAAGAGCATAAAGAGCACCTTGAAGAGCTAATCACAGAGCGTACGCGCCAACTCCAACACACCAATGAAAAATTGAATGTCGAAGTAGTAAACCACGCCAAAGCGCGCCGTGCGGCAGAGCAGGCTAGCCGAGCAAAATCCGCCTTCCTTGCGACAATGAGCCATGAAATTCGTACCCCAATGAATGGTGTACTTGGTACTGCGCGATTACTTAAAGACACTGGCCTGAATGCGTTGCAATCTGGCTACGCCGATATCATCAACCGCAGTGGTAAAAACCTACTGGCGATTCTTAATGATGTATTGGACTACTCAAAAATCGAAGCCGGTCACTTAGAGGTACGTATCGCTTCGTTCAACCTTCATCAAATGGTGCAAGATACTTATCAGTTGATGGAAGGCCGTGCATCAGAGAAGAAACTCGACTTTAGTTTCCATATTGAGAGCGATGTACAAACATACTGGCGTGGTGATGTGACTCGCCTCAGCCAGATCCTAAATAACCTCGTCGGTAACGCGATTAAGTTTACGGATTCAGGCTCGGTAGACATCTACATCAGCCTAGATATTGAAGAGCCGAGCCGAGTGATGTTTGAAGTGGCAGACACTGGTGCAGGGATCAAAGCGGACGAGCAGCAGTGTTTGTTTGATGCGTTTAGCCAAACTGAGAGTGGTCGCAATAAAAAAGGCGGCACAGGCTTGGGACTGGCGATCAGCAAGAGCATCTTAACCGCAATGAATGGTGATATTGGTGTGCATTCAGAAGAGGGTGAGGGCAGTCAGTTCTGGTTCTCAGTGCCTTTAGAAGCAGGCGAGAAGGTTGAGGTTCAAGCTGTGGTGGTTGAAACCTGTGTGAGAGCCAAAGTGCTGCTAATTGAAGACAACCCAGTAAACTGCATTGTGGCGGAAGGGTTTTTAAATAACCTAGGACACCAAGTTTCCATTGCCACAACCGGCGCCGAGGCGAGGGAGCTATTTAAAGCCCAAGATTTCGACATCGCTTTAGTCGATATTAACCTCCCTGATTGTGATGGTAGCGAGCTTATTCAATACTTGAAAGACGATCTTAAAGTCTTAAATAGCGAGTCAAATGAGCAGAGAGCGGAGCCGCCGATGATCGCTGTGTCTGCCCATGTATTCAATGAAGAAGTGGAAGAGTATTTAGCATCTGGTTTTGACGGCTTCTTACCAAAACCATTGGAAAAAGAAGCGTTGGCGACACTGATCATTACCCAGCTTACTGGTCGTCAGCTATTGTTACCACAACCGGATCCATCTGATCCTATGTGTGGCGTTCAAAAAGGCGATATCGCTTCGGTAAATGACAGCGCCTTGGTAAACGATCTTGACGAGACAAGCAATCAACAGCAGGAGGTGGATGTGTTGCTCATTGACCCTAAAGTGATAGAGGGCGATTTAGCCATTCTAGGTAAAGAAAAAATGGTGACGATTGTTGGGCTTTTTGAAGAGAGCTCTCAAACGATTCTCGACGAAATGGCGACTGCCAATGAGGCTCAAGATGCCCGTGAGATTAAGTCGCTTGCACATAAGCTTAAAGGCTCTGCGGGAAGCCTAGGGTTAGGGAAGCTTCATCACGCTTGTCTTGCAATAGAAGCAGCTGTGCAGCCTTTAGAAGCGTATAAAGAAGGCGCTGAGGCATTGGTAGCACTGGTTGCTGATTCGAACGAGGCGTTGAAAGCATACCTGTAAGTCATTCACCTATAGGTAAATAGAAAGATAAAAAAATCCTCTGCCATTGCAGAGGATTTTTCGTTTTAGGTGATTCGTCTTTAGCGTATTTAGATTAACAGTCTCAATCTTCAAGAGGCGCTAACAACAGTCTCTATCATCGAAAGCGCATCATGAGTCACCCTCAAACACAGCTTCTTATGCTCTAACGATTCTCGAAGCGGTTGTAGTCCAATAAGCCAAACTCAATCGGTTGATCTTGTTGGTACCACTGGTGGACACGATCACTGAATGGCCAAAATTCACTTGAGCTTCTGCGCACGGCAAATTCATCAAGTAGGGCCACGTAATCTTGTTCTGTTTGCAACGTTTGCAGCATCGAAACAAGTTGTGGGATCTCCGCTTCATCAAGCTCTAGGAATGCGGCAGGGTAGCTACCGACCACGCCTCTAACTAACGTCAGGTCGTCGTTTGCATAGTCTCGGTTGCTCTCTTCATTGAACAAGCTAGAGATGTTGGTGTGCGAGTTGTTGTGAATCATAGTAAACAGCTGCTCGTCGCCATTCTGCGCTTTGATCATTAACATCACCAACTGAGGCACATGTTTGAGCCCTTCGCCCTTAATCGTGTCTACTTGTTGCAGCAAGGCTTCATGCTTTGGTTCAAATCCGGTATCAACGATCTCGTAACGGTCATTGAGTATAGGTTTGAGCTTCTCTTCCAACATGTCGAACAACTCGGCTTTAGGATCATCCGTCTTGTACACGACACTGGATGGCTGATCGAACGGCGCGATGTTACGTTGCAAGAAGTCACTTAGCTGAGCGTTTTGATTCTGGTACCAGCTTGAGTGTTCTTGGTGGCGAATGTCTTTTGGTAATAGCGTTAAGAAATTACTTTCGCCCTCTAAACGTAAGAAATCCATGAACATACGTGTGATCAGTTGATGCCCAAAGTTACCGTAGACATCAAAGCCAGCCACCAATAGGTAGTGGATACGCTCAAGTAGCGCGTAATCAAGTACCCAAGCCGTTTTCGGTTGCGTGCCAACTAAGCCTTGCACCACAGATGCGCTGTCGAAGTGTCTAAACACGGTGAGTGCGGCATTTGGGTTAGTACCACCACCGTCCCAAATAACGTTCATGGTCAGGTTCTCACCGTTCTTGAACCATTTATTGGTGAACTCTGACTTACCATCTAAGTAGCGAGCTTGCTGCTTTGAGTACTTAACCCAGTTAGTCACGGGCACCGTGTTACTTTCAAGTTCGCCGGGCAGTTTCAGGTTATCTTTCTGGCTCGCATAAAATTCATTGATCTCAGGAAGATCGGCTTTGTCGGGATCAACAAACACCACCCAAAAGCGATCATTAATAACGTTTAATGCCAGTTGTCCACGACATACAGGACCTTTGATGTAAGCCATGATGGTGTTTTGGGCATTGTCGAGCATGAACTTAAAGCGAGAGTTCACTGGCAAAGCTTCAAAAGCGGTCATTGGGTTAGCGGCAACATCAACATCGTAGCTTGGCAGCTCTCGCACTATGTACGGGGTATTCACGAACCACGTTGTCCAGTCTTGCAGGCGTTTTTCATTGAGCGCAAATGGCATGTGCGTTTTATCGACAATGGTACCTTGCTCGGGAATGATTCGATAATAAACACGTGGAACTTCAGGATCATCGTAAGGGCGGCGCGTGGTAATACGTTGCACAGGTTCGCCCGGTGGTGTCGTTGAACGAACCAGAGTGAAGAATCGTGCTGGTCCCTCTAGCTCAGAGAAATAGAGGTGAGACAAGAACAGGTGCTCATAAATGTAACGAGCCGATAACTGGCTCTTGCGTGCACTTTTATTTAAGAAGCTTTCATAGGTATCGACCAGTGCCTGCTCCTCGTCGGTTAATGGAATATGTGCGTTCATGATCGCGCCGTTCTCTAACCAGCTCATCAAGGTCGCATACTCGCCTTTATCTAGGTTTGGCATCCCATAAGGCATTCCCCAAGTCGGGTAGTCTTTTTCGTATTGGGCGTACTCTTCAATAGTCGGACACTGCTGGTTGCGGTCGACTGCGAAATCAAAGCCTTCTAGCTGCACTTGGTCGGGAAGAGGGTGATTCTCTTTTTGAATCAGCATACGAGCGACCAGACCAGCATCTAAGTTAGCGGTCGAGTTCTGCATGCGCTCATTGAGCACGGGGTGGAAGTCAGCATCGCGCCACTCTTGGGTGGTGATTGCGTCTTCAAATAAACGAGTCGGTGCCGTAGCGGTGAGACGAGTGCCTTGATAAACCAATGCCTTGGTCGCTCCACGGTCGATCCCCTCAACTGAGGACATTTTTAACTGACATGGCGCGTCATAGCAGCCGTGACAGACGACACATCGATTGTCGATGATGGGTTTAACTTCGTTGATGAAATGCTGTGCCTGCGCTGAAACCACAGGGGCTTGTCGGTCGCGAACTTCAGGCTTACCAAACAGCTCATCAAAGTTCAAACCGGCATACATTGCACAACCAGAGAAGAGGCTGACCAGTGCGACAACCCATATTTTTTTTAGATTCATAGAGACTTATAGATTTATCATTTTTCTTAAGTATATCGAAAATGATTGAAAATGCTCATGTTCTAGCGATTTGCTGAATAGCCGAGGTAGGAAAAGCGAGTAGCGTCAACTAAATGTAGACGCTACTCGTATGGCTGAATCAAAGGGTATCCTTGATCAGTATTGCTGAAAATGAATGTTAGAAAGCGTAGGCGGCGTTAAAGCGGAAATCGCGGCCTGCGCTTGCGTAGCCTTGAGCGACTGGACTACCGATGTACTCCATGTAAGAGGCGTGATCGAAGTAGTATTTGTCGAACACGTTCTTTACTGACAGCGTTAGGGTTAGGTTTTCGCTCGGCATTGGTACCCATTGCGCGTAAAGGTCATGAACGCCGTAACCTGGCTTTTCTGGGTGTACTGTCGGGTCGGCGATATCAGTTAGGCGCTCAACAAAACGTGCATTCCAACCCAACTCTATATCTTCAGTCGCGGTGTAGCTTAGATCGAGCACCCAAGTATCACCAACAGATGTACCGATATTCATGCTGTCATCAGATAACGGCTCGCCGTTTAACTCAGGGCGAGATTGGCTGTAGCTAAGGCGCGTTCGAAGTTGCTCAAATTGATAGCTGATATACGCATTGATACCTTGGTTTTTTAGGTCGCCAACGTTGGTAATTGTGCCGTTGTCACCAACTACATCTTCAATCTCGCTATAGAAGAATGTCGCGCCAATCGCGAGGTCGTTTGCCTGATAAGCCATACCAATTTCGGTGTTTTGCGCTTTTTCAGGCTTGCGGTTTGGATCGTTGGCCTTGTAGTCGATGATGAACAGCTCTTTGATCTGTTGACCACGGAACGCTTCTGCGTAACTCGCAAACAGGTTGAAAGACGGGCTGAGTTTATAGTCCAGACCCGCATTTGGGCTAAACCCGCTTGAGTCGAACTCTTGGTCTTGATTGTCTTTAAGTTCATACCAATCGTAGCGAGCACCTGCTGTTAGGGTTAAGTCCTGCGTGATACGCCAGTCGTCTTGCACAAATAGGCCGTACACCTTGCCTTTTTCTTTGCTGTTCTGTGCACCAGATCCGGTATCAAAGTCAGCGGTGTCGTTTTTGTAGTCTATGCCGTAGATAACAGAGTTGTCTGTCCAACGAGAGGTGTTGCTGACCTTTGCCCCGTAGGTGTCAATTGAGCCATCACTGGTCCCCCAACTTGGGTGATCTTTATGAGCGATGCGGTTGCTGGTGTTATAAAGTGTTGTTTCTAGATTGAGGCTCTCGCTCGCCGTGTATTTATGAGAAGCGGTGATGGTGTGACGATCGGCCTCTTGATCGAGTGGGTCATTCTTAAAACTAGGCTGGAAGTGTGGTCGGTTTAAACGGCGTCCATCGTCTTGGCGATAGTCGTAGCTTAAAGAGAAGTACTGAGTGTCAGTCACTTGACCAGAGAGTTTCAACAGCGCCACGGTTTGTTCTAATGCTGTGTAGGGTTGAGTGTCACCATGACCATCTTTGATATCTTGTCCATCAACATAACCAAATGAGGCCAGTAGACCAAGGCCTTCTGTGACTTCGCCGTATAGGCTGGTCGAGACTTTGTAGCCATCGTTATTCGTGTAGTAACCGCCTTTTACCTGAGCGCCAAAGCTGTCGTTTGGATCAAGGAGATCGTGAGCATCCTTGGTTTTGAATTGAATCGCACCACCCAGTGCTCCCGGTCCGTTCGTTGCACGGCCAGCACCCGCACTGACATCCACCTGTTTAAGTAGCTCTGGTTCAATAGAGAGGCGACCTTGGTGATGGAAGAGGCTGCCTGATTGCGCAGCTCCATCGACAGTAATGTTGAGCATGGTATCTTCAAGCCCACGCACGTAGATTTTTTGCGAAATACCCGAAGAGCCACCCACACTGACCTCAGCATCGTTACGGAAAATATCATTGAGATCTTGGGCTTGACGCTTATCTAGGTCGTCTGCAGTAATGGTAATGTCGCCAGTATGGACTTGATGTCCTGTCACTTCGATCACTTCAATATCATCTGAAGAAATAGCGCTGTGCGCAGTGAGAATTAGGGATAGAGCAATAGGGCTTAATTTGAAAGTAGCTGGTAAATTCACCGAAACCTCCGATGTTAATGAGAATTATTATCGGGAAAGATTCTGGTGTGGTTTGGGTATTGAGTAAATCAATTTTACAAATGTTACATATCTCTTTTGGATATATATGAAAGGGCGATATAAAAGCCAACGCGAATAACAAGTGCGTCTCAAAAAACAGCTATACACAAGCGCATGGCTCGAAACTAGAAAGCTTTGAAACCAGAAAGCTCAGAAACCGACAGGCTACAAAACGAGAACGTAACTAGACGCCACCCACGCTCAATGAAAAAAGGGGTTGGCAAATAAAAGCATGAGTTAGTAGATAAAAGCAGGGGTGGCATACTAAATTAAGTGGGGAGCCGAATACTCACGCAAAGTCCTTTGTCTGGTGCGTTACTTGCCCAAACAGAGCCTTTTACCGCTTCAATATGACGCCGAGCCAGTGCTAAGCCGACGCCAAAGCCTTTGCGGCTTCCAACCTGGTTATGAGCCTTGAAAAAGGGCGTGAAGATCTTGTCACATAGTTGCGGGTCGAGCCCGGGACCGCTGTCGGTCAGGGTTAATACGATATTGGACTTGTTCTGCTTGATGTTGATCGTCAATGATTCTCCATCAGGCGTATAGCGCAGCCCATTACGCAAGATATTCTCAATCGCATGACCTAAGGCTCTTTGATTGGAATTCTGAATCGGCAGCGCGTCTGGCGTGTTCATCACAATCCGTTTTTCTACAAACTCAAACTGAGCATCGTCAACGATCGCTTCAAGCAGCTCAATCAGGTCAAAGGACTCTTGGCGAAGGTCTGGGTTTTCGTTCTCTATCCAAGCCAAGGTTAAGGTATCTTCTGCCAACTCGCGCATGTTCTTTGTTTCACCCTTAATTCGCGTCATCATCGCATCGGGTTTAATGTTCTGCTCTAGGCAGTCAATGGCGGTTTCGATGCGTGCGATTGGCGTTCGTATCTCGTGAGACATGTCTGAGATGAGGTTTCGATTGTGGGTGATAACATTGGATGTCTGCTCAGCCATGGTATTGAACGTACGGGCAATCTGACTAAATTCGTCATTACCTTGTGTCAGCTTCGTTGGAATTCTGGCTGAGTAGTGTCCCTTACTGAACGCTTGAGTGGCTTGGTGAAACTGCTGCAGTGGGCGCATTACGTAGCGATACAGGTAGATTGTCAGTGCCAGCAGTGTGGCAAAAGGAATAATAAAGCGAAATAGCCAGAAGGCGTGGGACATGTAAGTTCCCGGACGCATTCGATCGGGAAGAATCACAAGGAAATGGTAATTGGATGGGCTAAGGGCGACTTCCATGATCGGATTTTCTGGAAAATCTAGATGTATCTTCCATTCGACATTTCGACCAATTCCATAGCCTTCCCAAAAGCGTTGATTCAGCTCGTTTCCGGCAATCACATCAACACCCGATTGAACCACCGTCACCCAAGTATTTTCTGTTTCCGCTAGTTCATCGAGCCAGATATCGAGCTCAGAGTATTGTTGATTGGTGAGAAATTCTTGAGCAGTGTTTCCCCACGCTAGTATCTCTTTCTGGTGGATCTTGTTGATATAACTCATCTTTTCATTAGAGAGAATCGCCGCGCTGTGTAACAGTGAGAAAAAGATCACCACGCCACACGACAACACAATAAACAATCGCCAAAACAGTAATCGACTCATTTTACGATGTAACCCTTGCCATGAACGGTTTGAATACGCTCGTTAGACATACCGAAAGAGAGCAACTTTTTTCGGACTCGTGATAGGTGCATGTCTAGGCTACGGTCGTACTGACTGAACTCGCGCTCTAGGATGGTTTGATATAAGAAGGGTTTGGTTTGTACTGCTCCTGCGTTTTGAACCAAGACCCAAAGCAGCTTAAATTGGATTGGTGTGAGTTCGGTGGTGTGCACTTGATCTGCGGTGGTTACGCTAACGGTTTGGGTAAATCTATCGAGCGTCAACTCTTGATGCTGCAGAAGGTGTGAGGGAGCTTGGTTCACGGGTTCGGCTTTGGTGCGTCTTAACACGGCCTCGACTCTTAAGCTGATCTCAGTGAAGCTGCAAGGCTTGGAGATGTAATCATCCGCACCTGATTTAAAGCCGCGTATACGGTGCTCTTCTGCACCATACGCCGTCAACATAATCACGGGTGTCTGAGAGTGTTCATGAACAAACTTGAGGATACTAAAGCCATCCACTTTAGGTAGGTCGACATCAAGCAAAATCAAATCATAGTTCTCAAGCTTAAGAAGTTCCAGAGCCTGCTCACCACAAGCGGTATTGGAAACTTGATAACCACGATTGCGTAACAGGTCAGTTAGGTGCTCATTTAATGCCATGTCATCTTCGACCACCAAAATTCGGCCTTGTGTGGGAGCTTTGGCTTCAGAAGCAGGAGAAGAGTAATCGAAGGAAAACATAGTGCACACCAATTATTGATAATGAAAACTATTATCAATAATTGGTACAGTGAATGCAATGTGTGTTAAACCCCGTTTGTAACCAAATGCATCCAAACTGAATCTTACGTACAAATAAGCTAGCGTATAAACAGATCGAACGCTGTAAGCGAAATCAGTGATTGACCCAGCAGACTGAAAACGGGATTTCTAACCGTTCGAACTCTTTAATCCAACGCCATTGATTGTCTTGCAGTTTATCTCCCGGTCCTTTGACTTCAATCCATTGAAAGCCATCGTCGTTGAACGCGATAAGATCAGGCATACCCGTTCGATAGAGCTTAAGATCTTTGAGTAACACCCTGAATAGTTCGATCAGCAGAGAAGTGGGGATATGGTCAATCGCTTGCAGCAGCAATTCTTTAGAGAAATAGCCCCATTGAACAAACGGATTCGCGACGCCTTGCTTGGCATCGAAGGTATCGAGGAGTATCCGAGCACCTTGTTGCTCAAGCGCGTCTAAGACCTGTGCGATCAAGTTTGCTCTTTTGCTAACAAAGTCATCGTGGTAGAGATCGAGAGGGCGGTATTGGTATTGATTGATAAATGCGCATTCGACTTCAGCAAAGATCACATCCCAAAATGCCAACCCAAACAGCCCATTGAGAAACGTGTTTTCGCTGAAATAGCAATCCCATCCTTGCTCCTGCCTGTTAAGACGTACCGCTTCTTCAACACGTACTGTGCTGAGGTCTAATTCAAGGTGTTCATTTACGCAGCTCGGCTTCTTGGCTCTAGGTACTTTGTGACCTTGAAGTCTTTGTACTCGTTGTTCTAACTTTTGTGCCACTTCCAACTCTGCGATATCAAGCGGATGTTGAATGATATCAGTGACAACGTCACTCATTGTTTCAACTTGATTTAGCTTGTCATGAATACGTGCTTGTCGCTCACGACTTGGCGGCAGATGCGATTGACGGAAATAGTGAAGCGCTAACTCATACTCCTCAAGTCTTTCGAGATCTCTGGCAATCAAATTGATCAACCTTGAGCGGCGACGCACCAATGTAGGGTGCTCACTTTCCTTGGGCATACTTTCCAACAAAGCGGAGAGCTGCGAAGATGATTTGCTAGTGAGCTGATAGTAGTGCTGCTGAACCTCATGCAGAGCGAGTAACTCATCGACTTGTGCGCGATTTTGAAAGAAACGCGATTCAAGGGAAATACTGACAGGCTCAAAGATATTTAAACCTAAATCGCTTAGCACGAACTGACTAAGGTCTTGATGGGTATTACCAAAGAACAACACCAGCAACAGATCGATCAGATCAGGTTGCAGTAGTTCAACACAGACAAAAGGCAGTTGCTCAAAATCAGTGAACGGATCGTCAGAGAGTTTCTCTAGTAGTACGTCTTTGCGAGCGGATCGATGTGAGCTTAGCTCTGGAAAGGTCTGGATGACCTCTGGCTTAGTGAGCAGTTCGCTTGCTAGCTCGATGCAGGTTAGGCGAGGGTGCGTCTCTTGATGACAAAAGTTAGATGGATGATTAGAACTAGATTGATGACTAGCGCTTGATTTATTGGCAAAGCTAGAACGAATAAACCCCTGTTCAGTAAGACGTACTAACTGAAGATCAAAGTCTTCGATTTCTTGATAATTGAGCTTATCGCTACGAAACCAGTGCCCTTTGCGGCTAAACATTCTTACTAGCGCGCAACGCGAAGGCGAGGGTAAGGCAACAAATCGCGTCATCCACTCTCGCTCCTGCGGGGTGAGCAGGTCGGAATACCACTGCTGAGCGTGGTCGATAAGACGCTGGAAGTTATCGAGGTAATAAGTGGGTGGTAGTACAGGTGTGGTGTCTAGCAAGTCTTTGTCTCATCAATCCGTTATCTGAAAAGGCTTACTTTTTATCTGTACCGCAACGCTTATGTAGGGCGCAGATACAAAAAGAGCCTAACCCTAAGGTTAAGCTCTTTCTTTTCAAATTCAATCTTTTATCAGATTAAGCTTGAGATGCTTTTAGCTCAGCAACTTTCGCTTCAGACATTGGCTTAGTGATGATTGCTAGAACAATACATACTGCCATCATTGCTGCAGAGATAGTGTAAGCAAGACCATAGCTGTCGCCGTTAGTCATCGAGTAACCAACAACCGCTGTACCGATTGCACCACCGATACCCCATGCTGTGTAAAGCACGCCGTAGTTAGTACCGTAGTTCTTAAGACCGTAGAACTCAGCAGTAAGCGTTGGGAATACTGCTAGTAGAGTACCGTAACCAACCGCTGCTACAGCAGTACCGATGATTAGCGTGAACTCAGTGTTAAACGTAGCGAATAGAGCCATGTTTGCGCCTTGCAGGATGAACGCAAGTAGAAGAGTACGAACGCCACCGATTTTGTCAGCAAGCATACCAGCAGCAACACGACCGCCTGAGTTAAATACAGCAAGGATAGAAGCAAGGTAAACCGCGTTTGGTAGGTTTGCTTGTGCGCTTGCGATACTTGTGATGTTACCGATGATCATTAGACCAACAGAAGCTGCGAATGCGTACATGATCCATAGAGAGTAGAACTGAGGTGTTTTCAGCATTACTTTCCAAGATAGGTCTTCGCTCTTCTTCACTGTTTTAGGTGCTTGGCCAGCTTTTACTTTTGGTTCAGCTGGAGAGTAACCCGCAGGTGGGTTGTTGATTGTTGCTGCTAGAGGTACTGCAATCGCTAGTACACCTGCACCAAGAATCTTGAAGCTTGTTTGGATGCCCATGCTCTCGATAAGAGCAGCAGTAACAGGAGCAAGGTAGATAGCCGCTAGACCGAAGCCTGCTGCGATTAGACCGTTAACCATGCCTTTCTTAGAAGGGTGGAACCACTTCATTGCAGAAGGAGACAGACAAGCGTAACCGAAGCCGATACCTGCACCAGCAACAACACCGAACGTGATGTTTAGCATTAGTGGAGATGTCGCGAAACCAGATGCGATCATACCAAGGCCAGTCAGAGCAGTACCAAGGATAAGGATCTTACGTGGACCCATGCGGTCTTGCAGGATACCAGCAACTAGAAGACAGATAGAGAATGTGATTGTTGCAGTCGCGTATGGTGCTGATGCTTCAGCTGCAGACCATCCTTCACCTTGTAGGGCTTTGTTAAATACACTCCAAGCATACAGGATGCCAAGACAAAGGTTGATACAGAAGCCTGCTAGCAGGATACGTGTAGCTTTATCAATCTTGCTCATTTTTATTCTCGTTTCTGTCATCCATTGAGCGGGTAACTCAAAAGAAAACGGGTTATTGTGATGGTTTATTCAAAATTAGTTTGCGTTTATCAACAGATAACGCAAAAGAGCGCGGATTATAACCAATAAAAATGTGATTGGAATCTCTTTTTCCATTTTTATCAAAATAAAACTTGAGTTGTTAAAGAACTGTTTTTTGTTGGTTTTCTAGTTGTTGTGATTACCCTTCATTTTTGTACGATCTGCTTATTCAACCTTCACTATTCATGCTCTTAACCTAAGCCTCTCCGTCATTGCCCCTACAAAGCGTGCGGCCATCACATCATTGCAATTAATTTTAAATTATTTCGAAGGTTAATTTTGTGTAACAAAATAAATCAAATTGGTCCTAATTAGCCACAAGACCAGAGAGGGCTTAGTTTCTTGAAATTGCGTATGTTAAATGTATGTTAACAGTGCCATTTGTGTTTCAGGCTGGTTACAATTTGCTCGTTTTTTGGGCTTGTTTTGTGCGGAAAAAGTGGGAAAATAGTCTGCAAACTGAGATTCCAAATTTGAAAGGATGCGTTTCTAGTCTATTACGAGGCGAGTATTATGAAACTATTTTTAATTCTATTGATGTCGATTACTGGTGGTGTAGCAGCTGCTGATCATATTCATTCTTTCTTGTTCGGCTTCTACATTGCAGCACTTGCAGTGGGAAGTTGTTACTGGCTGGCATTTCGCAGCACGCGTTTCCCACAGCTAGCACTAGTACTGCTATTGTGCGGTTTCTTCGCGAAAATTGCGGTAACGGTTATCGGTGTATCTTGGGGTATTTCGAATGACATTATCCAGTCTCCGTTTATCTTCTCGTTGTCTTACCTATTCTTCTTAGTGGTCGTGTCTTACGTATGGTTCTCTTACCGCGATAAGCTAACGCTAAAGAAACGTGAGAAGCAGATTGAAGAGTCTCGCAAGCAAGCGGCAGCATAAATCTAATTCTTGTTAAAAAGCCTTCTTCGGAAGGCTTTTTTGATCCTGCCATCATTGAGCATGGCAGAAGATAAAACAAACCCCAGTATGTCTCCATACTGGGGTTTTTGGTTTTTGGTTTATGGTGCTTGAGCTCTGATGAAAAGCGTTCTACTTCTTCATCATCTTCGCGAGATCAGCAAACGGGTTGTGTGTCGCGTGTTGGTGATCATCAAGCTGAGCTTTAGCATCGACACCGTAACGTTCGTGGTCCGTGTATTTTGAGTGCTCATGGTCGTGACAGTACAGGCACAGAAGCTCCCAGTTACTGCCATCTTCAGGGTTGTTGGTGTGGTCGTGGTCTACGTGGTGAACGGTGAGTTCACGAAGGTTTGAATAAACAAACTCACGCGCGCATTTACCACAAACCCAAGGGTAGAGCTTGAGTGCTTTTTCGCGGTAGCCACTCTCTTTGCGTGCATACGCTGCACTTGAACCATTGTAATCAGACGACATTGCTTAATTCCTGTTTCTTATACTGAAGCGATGTTATCACAGCTTGTCGCAAGCGATAGGTGAGTGATAACGAAATCACGACTCTATTGATTAAGATTTGAATGAAGTTTGATTAGGGACAGATTTTTGCCGTCAGCTACCCCTTAAATCGAGTTATGTCTTTCTGGAATAAGCCATGCTTAACAGTTTGAAAATAAATCGTATTGAGGGGTTTTAACCGAGAGTGTGTGACCTAATATCTGTGAGTGAGACCCAATATTAATAAGGAAATACTATGTCAGAACAATACACTCCGCCGAAAGTTTGGGTTAACGATACCGACGGTGGAAATAAATGGGCAAACATCAACAGCCCTGAATCTGGCGCGAGGTTTGAACGTGAGCTGCCAGTTGGCGAACACGCTCTGCAACTTTACTCGCTAGGCACTCCGAACGGTCAAAAAGTTACGATTATGCTTGAAGAGCTGTTGGCACAAGGTGTGAAAGAAGCCGAGTATGACGCATACTTGATCAACATCGGTGAGTCTGATCAATTCTCTTCTGGTTTTGTTGGTGTTAACCCGAATTCAAAGATCCCAGCGCTGCTTGATAAATCAGGCGACGAAGCGGTGAATGTATTCGAGTCGGCTTCAATCCTGATGCACCTTGCTGAGAAGTTCGGTCACTTCCTACCAAAAGAGGGCGTAGCACGCACTCAAGCGATCAACTGGCTGTTCTGGGCACAAGGCTCAGCACCGTTCTTAGGTGGTGGTTTTGGTCACTTCTATGCGTACGCAGACGAGAAGCAAGAGTACCCAATTAACCGATTTGCGATGGAAGCAAAACGTCAACTGGATGTACTTGATAAACAGTTAGCCAACAACGAGTTTGTTTCTGGTGATGAACTGACAATTGCTGATATCGCGATTTGGCCTTGGTACGGCAACTTAGTGCTGGGCAATCTTTACGATGCAGCAGAGTTCCTACAAGTGGAGTCGTACACTAATGTTGTGCGTTGGGCTAAGCAACTAGAAGCGCGTGAAGGCTTCCAACGCGGTCGTATCATTAACCGCTCTTGGGGCGAAGCGTGGGAGCAACTTCCAGAGCGTCACTCAGCGGCAGATATCGACCAAGTTCTAAAGCTGAAACCAGAATAGATACCTGAGTGAGCATGAGTTTCATTTGATCAAAACAAAGCTTACTTCTGGTTAGGGCTTTCTGGTGAAAGTTATCTCGGCGGTAAGCTTCTTTGTTCAGTCACTGAAACTTATGTAAACTACCGCCATCATATTGTTTAAGGATGGTTTTATGTACCACGGTCATGTTTATTTCGCTTTACGTAACGCTGAACAAGCTGAAGCGCTTCGTCAGAAGATCATTACTGAGCGAAAAGATGTACTCCAAGTTTTCCCGTTGGTTCAACGTCTTGTAGGCCCACACAAAATGCCGATGTTCGAAATGCATTTTGCTGATAAAGATTCCGGTATTGTGGAATGGCTTGAGCAGGAGCGCGGCGATATGTCAGTGCTGATCCACCCAGTTACTGGCGGTGAAGAGACGCTAGATCACACTGAGCGCGCTATTTGGCTTGGCCGAGAGTTAGGTGTGTTTGAAGAGACGTTATCCAGCTAACACGCATGGCAATTCCGCGTTATAAACACAAAATCCCGATGCTCATTGAGTGTCGGGGTTTTCTTTTATGTGTTCAGGGTTTGCTTTGGTGTATTTAGGGAGGCTAAGAGTACCTAGGGTTAATATCGATGTTGAAGCTAACTGCGCCAGCTATTACCCAACAGCAGAGACACAGCAACGGAAGCGCCCAATGCGATCAATATATTGGTCGTGTTTAATCCCCAAATCGCGACACAAACAGCAACAGTCACGATTGCCCATAATAAGGTTTCCAGTATCCAAGTGCCCATCTGTTGGCTCCTCTATCTTTGTATGGATGTAGCATACCGACATAAAGGTAACCACTTGGTAACCAGCCTGAAGATTGGTTCTTGAGGCAAGTCTATTGTCTATTTAGTGAAGCGAACCGTGACAACAAAAGCGTCTTGTTGCTGTCTATGAGTCAACTGCCACCCTTGGCTATCACAGACACGCTCAACCAACTCTAAACCTATGCCGAAAGAGGTATCGCGGCTACTGTCATCTGGCAAATTTGGGTCAGGATATGCATTGCTGATCTCAAATTCTTGCTCACTTAATCGCATTGTCACCTTACCTTGACCACCATGCTGAAACGCATTTCGCACAAGGTTGGTTAGTACAACTTCGACCAGCTCTTTGGGTTGATGGATCTCATCACAGCTAACCTGCGTTTCTAACTCTACTTGCTTTTGAGAGAGTAGGTATTGCTGACCATTCACAATCTGCTCTAACAACGGTTCAGTAGGGATCGATTCATACTGGGTTTCAAGACTGCTGTTTCGGCTCATCCATAATAGGGTGATGACAAGGCTCTGCATGCTTTGAACAGAGCGCTGAATGCGGGCTACCGCGCGTTGACCACTGTTGGGGATGTATTCAGCAAGGCGCTCTAACATGTCTCCGCTGGCAGAAATGGTGGTGATGGGAGTGCGCAACTCATGACTGGCGGCACGCAAGAAAAAGCGCTCACGATCATTGGCACTTCGCTCACCTTCAACACTACGAATCAGCTGTTCGGCTAAGGTTTGTATCTCCTTGTAGCGAAACTTCTCAAGTTGGCTGACGTCATCGAGATCGAGCGTCTGTGACCAAGTGGATAGCGTCATAATTGGTTTAGTGAGGCGGTAAACTAATACGCGAATTGACAAGAATACCAATAACAGTAGGGCACCGATCACCAAAAAGGCCGAGTTAAATTGGTTAACAGATTCTGGTGGGCTTAACTCAAACAGTGCCAAGTAAAGCGCTTCATCATACTCAGAGACAATATAGAGGATCTGGTCGCTACCGGGCACGGGGTGTTTGGCTGCATACAGGTATTTCCCATAGCCTTGCTCGGTGTTGGATGATAGATAGGCTTCATAGATCTCGTCGGCTTGAAAATCCTGCCAAGAGAATGCTAGCTGAAACTTAGTTGGGATTTGAGATGGTTTAAGGAATACCTGAAAGGTTGGGTTTTCACTACGAGGCGCTTCACCTGTCGCCAAGTAGTGTTGCTCTGCGGCTTTTAACTCATACAGGAAACCGTATTTCGCGCTCTCATTGATGCCGATATGATAACTCTGAGAGACCATCAAACCGTAAGCCGCCGTGAGTAGTAGCAGAAGGCCAAACAGATAAAGGTAGATGTCTCTTTTGATGCTGACTCGTTTCATCATGCCTCCTCTCGCAGCGCCACTCCGACGCCGTGCACGGTGTGAATGAGCTTTGAATCAAAGGGAGCATCAACCACTTGTCTGAGCTTAAACAGCTGCGCCTTGAAACTGTCTGGGGTAGGGAGTTCATCTTCCCACGCCTCTTCTAACTTGGCTCGTGCCACCACATTGGGACTGCTTTTGACCAGAGTAACCAACATTCGCCAGCACACAGGGGAGAGCTTTAATGCCTCTCCAGCGCGAGTGGCTTGATGGGTATTCATGTTTACCGTAACGTCAGCGGCACAAAGGGTAGAGACTACCCCTTGTGAGCGGCGCACTAACGCCATCAAACGTACTTTTAGCTCTTCCATCGCAAAAGGCTTAACGAGATAGTCATCAGAACCCACATCAAAGCCCGCGATTTTGTCTTCCAACGTATCTCTGGCCGTCAGCATTAAGATGGGAGTGGTGATCCCTTGCGTTCTAAGCGATTGGCACACATCCAACCCGTCCATTTTAGGCATGTTAATGTCAGTAAGGATCAAGTCATAACTGCCGTCTAGAGCGAGGTTCAACCCCGCCTTTCCGTTGTAAGCAAAGTCAAACTCGAAGCCATCGAGCTCCATATAGTCAGCGATGGCTTCAGCAAGATCACTGTCGTCTTCAATCAAAAGTGCGTGAATGGTCATGGGTTTCCTTTCTAGATTCTCGTTCCCTTCTCCAAGCCCATATTGGCGGCTGCACTAAGAGTTGCAATCGGTGCGACCAATTAGGTGCGTGCCACATTTGGCTTAGGAGTTTACCGTAACCGTGGAAGTAGACTTTCAACGGGTTCACCGAGTTGATTCTTGGGAAAACGCCATAGCTCACGGTCTCTTCTTCTCTCGCAAAGGTGCCAAACATGCGATCCCAGATGATCAAGATACCCGCATAGTTTTTATCCAAGTATTGCTTGTTGGTTGCATGGTGAACCCTATGGTGCGAGGGCGTATTGAACACCGCTTCGATAGGGCGTGGCAACTTCTTCACTGTTTCCGTGTGAAGTAGCGTTTGATAAAGCTGAACGAAGGTTTCACACATCAACACCACGAACGGGTTGAAACCAAGCAAAATCAACGGCAGGTGGAAGAAGAACGGGAAAAACCAATCCAGCGGTCCAAAGCGGTACGCCACGGAAATATTAAAGTAGGGCGAACTGTGGTGTACAGAGTGCGTGCCCCACGCGAAGCCATTGCTGTGCAGGAAGCGGTGTTCCCAGTAATAAGCGAGATCCGCCAAGATCAAACAGCCTAAAATCGTCCAACCAGAGATAGGTAGCTGAGTCAGGCTAAAGTTCTCATAGGCAAAGACAAACGCACCCACGTAGGCAAGGCCAACGAAAAACACCGTCACCAATAAGAAGAACAAGGTGACGAAGTTAGTGAGGCTGTCACCCAACATGTTCCAAGAGAGCTTCTTTTTGAAAGCGTAGCGAATCAACTCAATCACAAACAGAGCCAAGGCTACGATGACGAAATTATCATCGACCCAAGTTTCGGTGAATATGATTTGGCCTTCGCTAAAGATCTGAGACAGAAATTTCATGACGATTATCCTTGTTGGTTCTATTTATAGTAGACATAGAGTTCACTGGAATCAGGCAGTCCGTGCTGATTTAGGTAGTGGCGTTCGAGAACAGCCTCAACGTCACGTCGATAATCAATCATCTCCCAAGCACTGGTTAATGTCATATCGTCATGCTTTCCTTTGTTGAGCAATGAAACTGCTTTATTGAGGCTAGAGAAGCGCGCATTGGGTTTTACATCTGAGCTTGCCTTTTGTCGGAAACCGACCGTTATCTTGGCTTCACTGAAATCTGGGGTGATCTCTTGGTAAAGAACAACCACTTCGTTGCCAACGACATTTGCAGCGCTTAGCTTGTCGTTAGTCCCAGCTTCAACTTGTTCGTAAAAACTTACCCAGACTTGCGGAACCGACGATAAAGCGACGGTTTTGGTTACCCCAATTAAAGCTCCCGGCTGGTTTATATCGAATGCTGCATCAAAAGAGGACTCTCTGGTTACAGAAGTGTCAGCGGCGGAGGTATCGGTGGCAGCCATTGGACCAATCTTTGCGATCGCAGGCTGAACTTGCAAGGCTCCCCAAATTGAAGCCGTGATAGCGGTTGTTGTGAGTAACGAAGCGAGCAATTTCATAATGTCTCTCCTTGTAGATGGTTAAGCACCTGTGTGAATTTGGGTGCGTTCCTGTGTTGAAACAGAAGATAACCAAGGAGAGGTAATCAAAAGGTAACCAAAGATAAAAACGTCAATACAGCAATTTGGGACACTTTTTCCGACGTCGAATTGGTAATACTGACGCCATAATTATTTATGGGGTCAATAATGAACTTCAAACAACCCATCTCACTTATCACCATTATCCGGTTGAATTTATGGAAGGTTCTCCTGACATGGTTAATGGTGCTTGTCGAAAACATCATGCTGATTCTATTGCCGCTGTTTATCGGTTTCGCAATAGACGGTGTGCTTCAGCAGGACTTACAGCCGCTATTGATGCTGGCCTTGTGTTTGTTTGCCCTAGTGATTGTCAGTGTTGCTCGCCGCTTCTACGACACACGTGTTTACGGTTCGATTAGGGTCAAGCTCGCCAACTTAGTTGAGCGAAACCTAAGAGGCTTGGAGCTCTCAGCCAAAGACGCTCGCTTAACCATGTCCCGTGAACTGGTCGATTTTCTAGAAGATGACTTGCCTACCTTGATGACGGCGGTAGTCCAACTGATTGCCACTGTGGTGATCTTGGCAACCTTCGAGCACTCATTGGCGCTCACTATGCTTGGGGCGGGCGTTGCGATGCTGATCATCTACGGGCTGTTCCATCACACCTTTACCCGCTTGAATGGCGAATTCAATGACCAAGTCGAACAACAAGTCTCGCTGCTTGGCACGGGCAAACTGTCTGCGATTCGACGCCATTTTGAGCGACTTAAACAGTGTGAGGTGAAGCTTTCAGACACCGAAGCGATTGTGTACGGATTTATCTTTACGCTGCTGTTTTCTGCTGTGCTCGCCAACTTATGGCTAGTCAGCTATATGGACTCACCCACACCCGGTCAGGTGTTTTCGATTGTGACTTACTCAATGGAGTTCGTTGAAACGGCGGTATTGCTGCCCATTACCCTGCAAACCCTCTCTCGACTTGGTGAAATCAGCCAACGTCTTAATCATAAAAACAAACAACAGGTTATGAAGGAGAAGCCTTATGAAGTTTAAAAAGCCGCTTTCCATTGTCCTTGGCTGCGTAGCGATACTCGGAGCTCTTATTCTGGTGGATGAACTTGAGCCTGATCCAGTCATCATCGAAGAGAAAGAGGTCGTGCTTGCACCTGTGTCTGTTATTGAGGTGTCGCCAACTACATACGAGGCATCATTGAATCTGTTGGCGGTGACGCAGTCGCGCTGGCCCATTCAACTCAAGTCATCAAGCAGTGCCCAGTTAGCTTGGGTCAACTTAGAGATGGAGCCGGGAACCTTAGTCAAAAAGGGCGATGTGCTAGCTAAGTTAGACAACAGTGCATTGCGATCAAATGTTGCGATGGCTCTGAGTCAGGTAAGGCAAGCAGAGCTGAATCTAGAGCAGGTCGAACACGAACAGACGGTGGCGTTGAAAATGCTTAACCCAACCAAAGCCTCTGCATTTGCGCGTAAAGAGCCGCAAGTCGCTGCGGCAAAGGCAGAACTCACTCAAGCTAAGCAGGCACATCAAAGCGCGAAAAAGTTACTGCAAGAGTCGATCATTGTGGCGCCGTTTGATGCCGTGATCATGAATCGCCATGTCAGCCCGGGGGAATGGGTAGAAACAGGACAGGCTACGTTTGATCTGGCTGCCAGTGACTCGATAGATATCGCACTGCCTGTGTCAGAATTGCACTGGGCACGTGTTCAGAAAGCGGTGACGGCTGGGCAGAATAACGCTCAACCTCAAATCACTGTGGTTGGACGTTCAGGCCAGCAGTGGCCAGCTTCGGTTCGCTATGTTTCACCAAACGTAGACACCGTTACTCGCCAAAGACAGGTGGTACTGTCGGTTCAAAACCCATATCAAGCGCCTCGCTTGTTCCCCAATCAGCAGGTTGAGGTGAAGGTTAATCTTGGAGAGCAGACAGACTTGACTTCGCTACCAATGAGTACCATGACAAGAGACGGCTATGTTTGGACATTGGACAGTGACAACCGACTGCAAAAAGAACGCGTCACCCTAGTTGAAGAGACCCAAGATCAAGTCCACGTGAAGTTTGTAAATCATCGCTCATCGTCGCGCTCGGTGGTTAAGTTCCCACTGTTGTCGATGCTGGCAGGTAAACAAGTGAACCCTATCAAAATCAATGTTCTAGATGCGGAAGATCCGGTTCTTCTCTCTAAAGCGCCGGAACAGGAAGAGGTGGCACCATGAGTTGGTTAACCAAGTGGTTTATCCATAACCCCGTGGCTGCAAACCTATTAATGATGGCGATTGTGGTGAGTGGTGTACTCTCGTTCAGCCATCTTAGGGTTGAGTCTTTTCCTCAGATAGCACCGTCGTCGGTGGTGATTAACGTGGCGTATCCGGGAGGTACGGCGCAGCAAATTGATGAAAGTGTCACTCAGCGTATTGAAGAGTCGATCAGCGGCATTGCAGGTATCAAGCAGATCACCAGCCAGTCGAGCGCGGGTATGTCGCAAGTGGTGGTGCGTAAAACCAGTTCTACCGATCTCGATAAGCTGTTGGATGATGTGCGAAACCAAGTCAATGCGATAAATGGCTTCCCAGTACAGGCGGAAAAGCCGCAGGTCGCGCGTAACGAATTTACCAACCTCGCTGCGTTTGTCATTGTGTCTGGTGAACGAAGCGATGCTGAGCTTCAGCCAGTTGCAAGGCAAGTCGAGCAGGCACTAAAAAAGCACGCACAGATATCTAAGGTATCGAACTGGGGTTCAAGAGACCCTCAGTTGATCATCGAACCAAAGCCGCAAGAGCTAGAGAACTTGGGGATTACGCTGGAAGAGCTGGCGCAGTTAATAGAACAGCGCTCATTTGAGTCTCGTACTGGTGAGCTTCTCAGCAGTAAAGGCCGTGTGATCATTCGCGGCGACGGCTACGCTGACGATCTGCAGAAGCTGCGTGAGTTGGTGGTGATCTCAAATGCCAATGGCAAGGTGCGATTGGGTGACATTGCCGACCTCAGCCGAGGCTATGAATACAGTGGCTCGATTGTCCGTAACAACGGTTCAAACGCGATTGCACTTCTGATCAGCACTAGCCAAACCGATAACTTACTCAAAGTAAGCAAAGCGGTTCAACAGGTGCTTGAGGAACAGCGTGCACAACTGCCTTCTGATATCTCACTCGATACCATGGCGGATATGGCACCTTACATCGAAGAGCAACTGTTTCGCTTAGGTGACAATGCATGGCAAGGGTTGTTGATCGTTATTGTCTTGCTGGGGCTGTTTCTTGAGCTCAAACTAGCGTTTTGGGTGGCTGTCGGTATTCCAGTGGCTCTCGCAGGTACGCTGGTAGCGATGCAGCTGACCAATTACAGCGTCAATGATATTACTCTGTTTGGCTTTATCTTGGTGTTGGGTATTTTGGTGGATGATGCCGTAGTGGTGGGTGAAGCGATCCACGACAAACGCTCATCGCCGACAACCGGAAAACCGGTCGATCCTAAGTTGGCGGCGTGGCAAGGGGTTCACTCGGTCTCAATTGCGACCGTATTTGGTGTCCTCACTACAATCGCCGCGTTCTCGCCAATGCTGTGGATTAACAATGAACTGGCTAAGGTGCTAGCAGGCTTCTCTGCGGTCGTGATCTTTGCTTTGCTGTTTTCGCTGGTGGAGAGCAAGTTCATTCTGCCGTCGCATCTCGCTCAGATCGACTCTAAGCCGCGTCGAAACATCATCACCCGAATACAGGGTAAGGCGCAGCAGGCATTGCAGGCGTTCAATCTACGTATCTATAAGCCCGTTCTTGAGCATGCCTTGAACTATAAGTTTGCGTCACTATTGGGTTTTGTCGCGATGATCACCTTGGCTTATGGCATGTGGTCAAATGGCGCGATCCGCAGTGCACTGTTTCCAGAGATCCCCGGGCGTTACGTGACAGCAAAAATCGAACTGGAAGATGGAGCACCATTGCCGCTGCAGCAACAGGCGCTCTCTCAAGTAGAATCAGCAATGGCGAAGGTTGAGCAGAGCTTGATGGTGGATTATCCACTCAGCGAAACCCCTGTGGTTAACCTACTCGCATGGTCAGACGGCTTTGGTGAGATTGAAGTGACCGCAGAGCTTACGACGGAGTCACTCAGTACCTTACCAAGCAATTTATTGATAAACCGTTGGCGTGACACCACAGGAGCGGTGGAAGGCGCGTATTCGACGCAATTTAGTGCAGCAGAAGAGCCCGCAGGTGGTACCTTCATTACGGTATCAGCGGACGATAGGGCGCTGGCTAAACGTGTGAGCAACCAACTGTCAGAAAAACTCGCAAGCCTAAACGGTGTTTCAGATGTGTATGACGACGGCCAAGTGGGTTCTCCGCAGGTGCGTATCGTGGTCAATCGCTTTGGTGAGCAACTGGGGCTAACGCAAGAGAAACTCGCTAAATTGGTGGGAGAGGCCTACGGTGAACGTGAAGTCCATCGTCTGCTGGAAAAAGGGCAAGAGACTAAGGTATTGCTGCAATACGCAAGAGAGCAGCGTCAGACTCTGTCGCAGTTAGAGCAAGCACTGATTCGATTGCCAGATGGTGGTTCGGTGCTGCTGGGGGATGTGGCGAGCCTACAGTACGAGCAGGAGCCGCAGGTGGTCTATCGTCGTAATCGCGAGCAGGTGCTTAACCTATACTGGAAGCAGAATCGTGATATTCAATCGCCAGAGCAGACCATGGCGCAGTTAGATGAAACCATCACAGATCTGGAAGCCCAATACCCAGAGGTCACTATAAAAGCGGGCGGCGAGTTTGAAGAGATTGGCGAAGTGTCGTCAGGCTTTAAAACCGCGATGATTCTAACTCTGCTGCTGATCTACATTTTGCTGGCAGTGCCGCTTAAATCTTACTGGCAACCCTTTATCATTATGGCTGTGATTCCGTTTGGGTTTGCGGGTGCGATCTTTGGCCATTACATCATGGGCTTACCCATCAGCTTGCTCTCGATGTTCGGCATGATGGCGATGACAGGTATTGTTATCAATGACTCATTGGTGCTAATCACTCGTTTTAACGCGGAATACCGAAGTGGTGTGCCATTGCAGAAAGCCTTGGTAATGGCAGGAACCAGCCGTTTACGAGCTATTTTCCTAACTACTATTACCACCGTATGTGGTTTGTTACCACTGCTCAGTGAAACTGCAGAGCAGGCGCAATACTTAAAACCGGCTGCTGTGTCACTTGTGTTTGGTGAATTGTTTGCAACGGCAGTAACCTTAATTTTGATTCCAGTGCTGCTCGGCTTATTCTGTCGCAAAGCACCGAAAATCGAACAAACGTCGCTCTCTTTAGATAACGCAGAGCCTTTAGTTAATGCATAGGCTGTGGAAAGCACATAGTGACGGATATGACGTTAGAACTCGGGCATCGTTTACCCCAAATTGGAAAGAGTATGAGTAACAAGGAAGAGAAAACCCAAGCCAAATCAGAACCTAAGCCGGCATTTCAATTGGTGCCGGAGGTGGCGTTGCTGAAATCTCTTCCTGAACATCAGAAGAAGCGTTTCACTCAGGCTCTGGCTTTGATGCATGAAGAGTGGGCAGAGCGCCGAACGTGGGAAGAGATCGCAACCGCGTCTGCAATCTCGCCATACCACTTTCATCGCCAGTTTGCGGAGTTGTTCCATGAAACACCGGGGCAGTACCTCAGCCGGATCCGGCTGCAAGTAGCGGTGAGCTTGTTATTGAATGATGAGCCGTGGACAGCAATGGAGATCGCTCAATATTGTGGTTTCTCATCGTCTCAAGCCTTGGGTAAAGCGTTAAAGAGAGAGTTGGGTGTTACCGCCAAGCAAGTGAGAAAGATGGGCTACGAATCTACGCCAAGAGAAACTGCGGATTTTCTCAAGCGGCTAGCACATCCAAGTGGCGATGAATCCATAGAGAGCCAGCTTGCTCAATCGATTCCAACCGAATTGGTCTGGTATCCACAACGAAGTATGAAGAACTTAAAGCTAGATGATCCAGATTGGGAAACGGTATTTGAGTTGTATGGTAGAAAATCGACTAAGTTAATGAGCACCACGCCTCTAAAGCAGATGAGAAAAACATGGGATGAGATTGATCTCTGTATCGGCAACTGGCAAGCGGATCCTAGTCAGCATGACGTGATCATTGCAGAGGGTTATTACTTATGTAGTGAGGTCTATCTGATATCGGATGTGGCATACAGTGCAGCGTTGGAATCATTGTTTCGCAGTGCCGAAAAACAAAAATTAGCACTCAATACGCAAGGACACTTAGTTGAGATGATTCGCCAAATTGATGAAACAGATGTCGAAGGCGTTACCTTTTCGTTTCAGCTGCCAGTCATCCCAGATGGTCAACAGATAGAGACAAACTAGAACCAAAAAAAAGCTCCTCATGTGAGGAGCTTTTGCTTTATCAAAAGACTGTTTTGTCGGAGAACAACAGCTTTATCAGAGGTAAGCAGAATAGGGGGGTTAAGCTTCTGCAGTTACCTTTGAATCGCTCATCTTTTTAAGCGCTGCGTAACCGAAACCAGTTACTAGCGTACCCGCTGTAATTGCGACTAGGTACATAAGAACAGGAGAGATAGCGCCCGGAATCAGCAGTACGAACAGACCACCGTGTGGAGCCATCAGCTGAGCACCGAATAGCATTGATAGAGCACCAGTTAGTGCGCCACCTGCCATACATGCTGGGATAACACGCATTGGATCTTTCGCTGCGAATGGGATAGCACCCTCAGAGATGAAACATAGGCCAAGAACGAATGATGCTTTACCTGCTTCACGCTCGCCCGCTTCAAACTTGTCTTTCACTAGGAAAGTCGCAAGGCCCATACCCAGAGCAGGAACCATACCTGCTGCCATGATAGCCGCCATTGGTGCGTAAGTTTGCGAAGCGAGTAGACCAACACCGAATGTGTAAGCTGCTTTGTTTACCGGACCACCAAGGTCGAAGCACATCATCGCGCCAAGAATCACACCCAGAAGAATCGCGTTAGACGTACCCATGTTGTTTAGGAAGGTTGTCATTGCGCTCATTACGCCAGAAACCGGACCACCAACGATGTACACCATCACCAAGCCAGTGAACAAGCTCGCGATAAATGGAATGATAAGGATCGGCTTCAATGCTTCCATCGATTGTGGAAGTTGAACCTTGTCTGCAATGAACTTCGCTGAGTAACCCGCGATGAAACCCGCTGCGATACCACCTAGGAAACCTGCACCTGTTGAGCTTGCCAGCATACCGCCGATTAGACCCGGAGCCAGACCCGGACGGTCAGCAATTGAGAACGCGATGAAACCAGCAAGAACCGGAATCATAAGAGCGAATGCAGAGCCACCACCGATAGTCATCAGTGCTGCTGCTAGCGTGCCTTCTTCTTTAAACGCTTCGATACCGAATACGAAAGAGAGAGCGATGATCAAACCACCAGCAACCACCACTGGAAGCATGTGAGATACACCTGTCATTAGGTGCTTGTACACGCCTTTCTTCTCGTCAGCAGGTGCTGCTTGTGAAGAAGATGCCGTGTGTTGGTAAGGTTTTGCTTCAGCGAACGCTTTTTCAAACTCTTGAGTTGTTTTCTTAAGCGCAGGGCCCGTAGTTGTTTTGTATAGAGGCTTACCGTTGAAGCGATCAAGCGGTACGTCGATGTCCGCTGCGATGATCACTAGGTCAGCGTCTGCAATCTCTTGGTCAGTCAGTTGGTTTTTCGCACCTACAGAGCCGCGAGTTTCAACCTTGATTTGGTGACCAAGACGTTGACCTTCGTTCTCTAGTGCTTCTGCTGCCATGAAAGTGTGTGCAACACCAGTAGGACAAGCGGTAATTGCGACAATCTTCTTCGCGCCAGTTGCTTTAACTTCAGTCGCTGCTGCGGTGACTTGTGAAGCGTCTAGCTCTTTTGCGTTAGCAACGGCATTTTCTAGAAACGCTTTTGTATCTGCTGTGCACTCAGAGATTTGAGCTTGGTAGACTTTCTTGCCAATAAAGCGCTGTGTGTCTACGTCCGTGTTCGCTGCGATAATAACGGCATCGCTGTTTGCGATTGCTTCTTCAGAAACCGCTTCGCTTGGAAGAACCGTTGATTGGCACTCAATGTTTGCGCTCCAACCTAGCTCTTTAGCTGCCTTCTCAAGCAGACCAGCTGCGATGATGCTGTTTGCAACGCCACTTGGGCATGCTGTGATAATGGTAATATTCATAGTAAACCTTTGTCCTATTTGCTTGACTCAAACTGGCCAGTTGGAGTGTTAAGCGCCTGTAATTGGATATTTTGTCGTACTGAGTCCAGCTCTTCTTGGCTGGTTAAACCAACGCCGACTTGAGACACAGCAAGTGCCGAAAGGGCGGTAGCGAATTGAATAAGTTCTGATTTAGGCATCAGCTGCATGTGACCCCAACATAGACCAGCCACCAAAGTGTCGCCTGCGCCTACAGTGCTCACCACTTGCATGCGTGGCGGTTGAGCGTGAATCCACTCACCGTTGTTTAGCCACATCACACCGTCAGCACCCAGAGAAACCACGATGTTCTCAATGCCTTTTTCGCTCAGTGCTTGGCCTGCAACTTGGCATTGGTCACGGCTCGTTAGCTCTGCGTTGAAGAGCTGAGACAGCTCTTCGTCGTTCGGCTTGATAAGCCAAGGTTGAGCATTGATACCTGCTTTCAGTGCATCGCGGCTGCTGTCGAACAATACCTTTTTACCTAGATCATGTAGGCGTTGTACCCAAGAAGCACATAGCTCAGGAGAAACACCTTGTGGCAGGCTGCCAGCAATCACGAAGTATTCGTGGTCTTCAGCCAGTTCCATCAGTGTCTTCTCGAACGCGTCAATCGCATCTTGATCAACCGGTACGCCCGGGAAGTTGATGTCGCTTACTTGCCCTGAGTTCTCAACCAGTTTTACGTTGATACGGGTTGCGCCATCGACACGAATGAAGCGGTCAGTTGCACCCATTTCAGAGAACAGTTGGCAGAACGCTTCTTCGTTATTACGACCCAAGAAGCCCGTTACCGTGACTTTAGCGCCCAGTTCTGAAAGCACTTTTGCTACGTTAACGCCTTTGCCTGCTGCGTGTAGCGAACCTTGGTTTACCAAGCTTACAGAGCCAACGTTCAGCGTATCGACGCTGCCTGTTAGGTCTAAAGCAGGGTTCAGCGTTACGGTTACTGCTTTGATTTGCTTTAATTCAGTCATAGCGAGTCCTTAACCTTCACCAAGGCCAGAAGCGATAGCTTTACCAATAGATTCGATTGCTTGCGCTGCGTCATCACCTTCAGCCGTGAATTGAAGCTGGTGACCGTGTTTCACGCCAAGCGCGATAACTTTCATTAGGCTCTTCGCGTTCACTTCTTTGCCGTCGCCATCTAGGTTTGATACGCGAATAGCTGAATCGAATTTCTTCGCTTCTGCCACCAGCATTGCGCCCGGACGAGCATGCAGACCGTGTGCGTTCTTGATCTTAAATACCGCTTGGTTATCTGAACCTTCAGCAGACGTGCTTGGTGCTTCGCCTTTTAGCTGAGCAATCACACCTTCGATGTCAGATTCGATAAGCGCATTCTGTTTGCCTTCGAAAACCAGTTGGCTTAGGTTCGCAAGGATGTTTTGGTGCGCGCTGTTACACGCTGCGAATGCAACCAGAGCTTTCACTTGAGTGCCTTCAAATTCACAATCGTTCGCTGTAGAAACAAAAGAGACAGCTGTGCGCGTTACGCCTTTGTCGCTACCAAGAAGCCATAGACCCTGACCAAGGTGAGTTGGTGTTTTAGTCACTAGGTCAGCAACGAATGCGTTATCCGCACAACCTGTGTTTTTCAGTAGGCCGCCCGCAACCGCAGACATTTGAACCATGTCGCTTGCTGGGAATTTAAGTTGAACCAGAGAAGCGTCTAGATCTGCTTCAAGCTGAACTTCACCGTGAAGTAGGGCGATGATTTCGTCTTCTGTTTTCGCTTGTTGTAGCTTTTGCTCAACGCCGTCTGCAGAAAGAACTTTAGTTAGCTGCTTTAGAATGCCTAAGTGCTCGTCTGATTTTGCTGCAATACCGATGGCTACGTATACGCGGTTGCCGTCTGCCCAGTCGATACCTTCAGGAAAGTGGTGTACTGCAACGCCAGTCTCTTTTACTAAACCACGGGTGTCTGTGGTGCCATGAGGGATTGCGATACCGTTTCCAAGGAAAGTGGAATTTTGATTCTCACGGTTCAGCATTCCTTCTACGTAACCTTCATCAACCAGACCTTTCTCAGTCAGTTTGCCCGCGATGTTACGAATAGCTTGGAACTTATCTTGTGCAGATTGACCAAGCGAAATGTCAGATTTAGTTAGTTTAAGCATGTTGCCTCTTTAGCTTATTGCTTTGTTTGAGCGTGTCGCTTCATAGTTGCTGTTGGTCCGATTCACGTTCAGCTTAATCAGTGCTGAACACCTTGCTGAACGTTAAGCTGAATCGGTTCAGCAAAAAGAGTAAAAAAATTCAGCAAAGCCCAGTTATCTTGATAAAACTGATATTGCTGCTTACCGTGCCTCGCTTCCTTTTAAAGATAGTCATCAATCTCAATGTTGCTAAAAAAAGATGATTCGAGTCACTTTTCAGATTTTGCTGAATCCTTTCAGCTTTCATACTGAATCGATTCAGCATATAATTCAACTATTCCGAGGATCAGAACTGTCGTTATATGATCCTACGCACAAAACACGGGCCCTTGATATGACACTTGATGAAATAGCGAAACTGGCGGGTGTATCCAAAACCACAGCAAGCTATGTGATAAATGGTAAAGCTCAGAAGTACCGCATTAGCGAGAAAACACAGCAGAAAGTGATGGCTGTGGTCAACGAGCACAACTACCGCCCAGACCACGCTGCATCTTCATTGAGAGCAGGCAACAGCCGTTCGTTTGGTTTGATTATCCCAGACCTAGAGAACAGCAGTTACGCACGTTTAGCAAAACTGATTGAGCAGAACTCGCGTAAAGTGGGCTACCAGATCTTGATTGGATGTTCAGATGATGACGCAGAAACAGAACGCAAAGTCGCTGAAGCCTTGGTGAGCCGTCGTATTGATGCCTTGCTGGTGGCGAGCTCAATGCCAGATGCCAGCGAGTTCTATCTGCAATTGCAAAACTCAGGTACGCCTGTGATTGCGATTGACCGTCCGTTAGATGATGAGCATTTTGCTTGTGTCATCAGTGAAGATTTCGAAGCGGCGTTTGAACTGACGCATTCAATCCTTGATGACAATATTCAAAGCATAGGTTTGATTGGTGCCTTGCCTGACCTAAACATTTCACGCGAGCGTCAATTGGGCTTTGAAGCGGCCAATAAAGCGTATACACAGCAAAGCGGGCTGAAAGAGAACAAACCTACGGTTGTCGGTTATGGTGAACACTTCGACCGAGAATCTGGCCGCGAAATATTTGAAGAGTGGATTGCCAAAGGCACGGTACCGGATGCGATTGTGACTATGTCTTACACCTTGTTAGAGGGTGTGCTAGATGTGATGGTTGAAAAGCCAGAGCTGGTCAATCAAGTCAAGTTGGCGACCTTTGGTGATAACCGTCTGTTAGACTTCTTGCCATTTAAGGTTCACTCATTGCCGCAGCAATTTGAGGTCATCGCCGACAGCGCATTCGCCTTGGCATTGAATGCTTCCGCTAAGCGTTACCAGTCGGGTATTGAATTGGTACCACGAAGCCTAGTAAAACGCTGCTAACCTAGCCAACGTAGCCAACGTAGTAGCTAACTTAAAAAAGAAGTCATTGCTCAAAGCCTCTGCGCCTATAAAGTACTGAGGCTTTTTTATTGGATTAACAACCCGAATTCGACCAGTGCCACGATGCCTAATAGCAGAGCCAACACCTTCCAAAACTGGATTGGGTTGCGGTTTAACAAGGGTTGTTTGGTTTTGCGCTTCACTAGCTTTGAATTGGGCGTATAGAGATCAGAAACAAAATCGCCTAGAACGGAATAACGCTCTGATGGATGTTCAGCACACGCCTTTTGCAACACCAGATCAAACCAAGCAGGCAGATCAGAGCGCTGCTGAGTGATCGGCTGATAATGCCACTGGTGATGGCGTGACTGAGCCAGAGAGCGTGGCGTCATTTCAGGATAGGGCAGTTGTCCTGTGAGCATCTCATACCCAATCACCGCAACCGAGAACAGGTCTGACCGCGTGGTCGCAATATTCTGTTTGATGGTTTCTGGTGCAATATAGTTAACCGCGCCAAGAGGAATCGCATCTTCTTCTACAGGTAAACCTTCCTCAATACCACGAATTAACACCGCACCAAGGTCAATGAGCTTAATATCGCCATTCGGTAGTAGCATAATGTTTTCGGGCTTCAGATCGCGATGCACCATATCGGCACGTTGCAGGACTCGAATGCCCTGAATGATCTTCTCTAAGATGGTACGCACTTCCGGCAAGCTTGGCTTAGGGTTATCGTACATCCACTGTCTTAGTGTCACGCCCTCGACCATTTCACACACTTGATAAAGGAACTGTGAGTGCTCGTCGGTCGGGTAGACCTTCATAATGCGCTTATTGTTAAGCAGCATGCCTGCCCATTGCTCGTTGTAAAAGGCTTTGAGCTGCGCTGGATCGTCGTGATATTGCATTGAAGGCACTTTTATCACGAACTCGGTTTGCGTTTGAGTCTGTATTACACGATACACATGGCTGCGCGTTCCGGAGTAGAGCACTTCTAACACCTGAAACTGATCAATTATTTGTCCAAGCTTTAAAACCGGAGGAATCACACGCGCTGCCAGCTTTTCATGAAACTCAATAAGTGATGGCTTTGGCAGTTGCGCTACCTCGATCATCAAGCAGCTGACGTTGTCTTTGCTGTGCATGGCGAGTGCTTTATTGCAGATCGCTTGCGTCGCCAATTCAAAATCGTTTTGTTTGTCTGTCCCTTCAATTAGGTCGGCTTCGTCAACAAACTCATGCACGCCATCGGTTGTGAGAATAAAGCGGTCTTTTGCTTGAATAGGCAGAGCCTGATAATCCACATTGAGCTGGCTATCCATGCCAAGCGCTCGGGTTAGGTAATGGGTGTTGACGATGTTATTGCGGGTGTGGTCGCGCGTCAGCTGTTTGATCTTGCCATCGCGGACAAGATAAATTCGGCTGTCTCCCACGTGGAAGATATGCGCGGTATTGGACTTGAGAATCACCGCACTGAAGGTGGACACCATGGTGTTGTGCGCGAGCTGTTTATCATCATCCAGTTCGGAGAATGACGCATTGAACAGCCAAGAGTTAAGCGAGGTCAGCACCTTTTGCGCTGAGCGTTGAATGCTCCAGCTTTGAGGTGTGGCGTAGTAGTCGGTAATGAACTGCATCACGCTGGTGTGGCTGGCTTTTTGCCCCTGTTCACTGCAACTCACACCGTCCGCAATACAGGCCACGCTGCCTTTGAACTCTTGCTCAGCTCGGGTTTGAGGGTGCTTAACGATAATCGCATCCTGATTCTCGTTTCTTACCCCTTGGTGTGAATAACCACCAAAGTTGAGCCTAAGTTGATTGCTCGCTTGTGGGTGAATGCCTTGCGCTGTCTTTTGGTTGGTGTTTACTGTTTGGCTTTGGCTAAATGAAAGAGTCATAACGTCCTTGCTCCTATCTGCTCATTGTTTGAAAACGGAGGGAAAGAACAAAAGCTCTGGTCATAAACAAGAGCTTTTGAACGAAGTAACCGAGTGTTGCAGTCCCGGTTACTTCTCCCGATATCATTCAATGAGTGGTTAGCTCGATACGTTAATCAGTGTCACGCTACCATCGTCATTTACTTCCGCAATTTGACCGTTTGGCTCTTCCATGAACATCAGTGTTACAAAGCCAAGTACCGCCGTTGCAGCAATCACAAGGAAGAACGTTTGGTAGCTAACAAATGAAAGCACTGTTAGGTAAACTACCGCACCCACGTTACCGTAAGCACCTGTCATACCTGCGATTTGACCCGTCATACGACGCTTAATCAGAGGTACTGTCGCAAATACTGCACCTTCACCGGCTTGTACGAAGAAAGAACACGCCATTGCCGCAACAACCGCTAGCCATACTGGCCATGTGCTGTCTACTTGGCCCATTGCGAAGTAACCCACCGCTAGACCTGCTGTTAGGATAAGCAGCGTTGGTTTACGACCGAATTTATCTGAAATCCAACCACCACCTGGGCGAGACATTAGGTTCATAAAGGCGTAAGCCGAAGCTACCATACCTGCTAGAACCGGTGTCAGCTCAAAGGTTTCAGAGAAGAACAGTGGCAGCATAGAAACTACAGCTAGCTCAGAACCAAAGGTTGCAAAGTAAAGCACGTTCAGTACCGCAACTTGCTTAAATTTGTACTGGTGAATCTCTGGCACTTCTTCCTTGAAGACGTTCTTATTCACTTTCCAAACTTGAGAGACTTCATACACATACAGAGCAGCCAGTACCGCATACACACCGTAAACCGCTGTGTCTGACAGCATACCAATGCCTGATGGAGACAGTTTCCAAGCCAGTAGCGCTAGAGCCGCGTACATAGGGATCTTCATGATGAGTAGAAAGAAAAAGTCACCCTTAGACGTTACTTCCATTGCTGTAACTTGTGCAGGTTTGAAGTAAGTAGAACCTTTTGGCGTGTCCGATACGTTTTTGTAGAACACCACTGAGAACAGTAGGCTCATTACACCCGTTACACCTACCGCATAACGCCAGCCTTCATCACCACCGAATACGAGTGCGAGTGTAGGTAGCGTGAATGCCGCAGCTGCTGAACCGAAGTTACCCCAACCGCCGTAGATACCTTCTGCTGTACCCAGCTCGTTATGTGGGAACCATTCAGACACCAAGCGAATACCGACTACGAAACCTGCACCGATGAAGCCAAGTAAGAAACGTGCGATAGCTGCTTGCATGAACGAGTCAGCGAGCGCGAACATGAAACACGGAATCGAACAGATCGCCAGTAGCGATGAGTAGACCAGTCTTGGACCATAGCGGTCAGTTAACATACCGATGGCGACACGCGCCGGAATGGTCAACGCAACGTTTAAGATTAAGAGAGTTTTGATCTCTTCAGTGGTTAAGCCTAAAGAGGTTTTTACCATTTGCAGTAGTGGCGCAAAGTTGAACCAAACTACAAAGGTGATGAAAAAGGCAATCCAGCTAAGGTGTAAGATTTTCATCTTACCTGTAAATGAGAGCAGCGAAAATTTTGAGTTATCCATGTATTAAATCCTTTAAATATGGAAAGTGTCTAGAGTTCTTCTAGCCGTTCACATGCCAACTCCGTAGCGAGCCTAAATTCTTAATTATAGGCGGCTAAGGCATGAGTATTGGGTGATTCTGAAATACGACCTAATCCGTGATTAGCTTGCTAAAGCTTCGGGTGCCAGTACTTGAATATCGTTACCTTGTCTGCGCACTTCAAAGCGAGTCAGAGCGTGTTCAGGCTCTTCCAAGCAAGCTCCTGTCTCTAGATGGTAATGCTGCTTGTAAAGGGGAGAAGCGACGTACGGCTCTCCACTTAACGAGCCAATAATACCACGTGACATGACATTGGCTTTACCAATTGGGTCGAAATTTGAAAGGCCATAAATCTTGTCACTGCGCTTGCAGTAAAAGATCGCGACTTGATGATCAGCCACTTTGGCACACACACCCGCGTTGGGTGTTAGATCCTCTTGGGAGCAAACAGTGGTCCAGTTTTCCATGACAGTCTCCTTGTCAATTTGTTGAGTCTTTTATTTTGTTCAATTTCGTATAAATAGAAGGTCGTAAAGAAAGAAGGTCGCTAGCAGGGTATTGCGTAGTGAAGGGCCTGCTAACGACCAAACTGGCTACGAGACTTCCGTAATTTCAATCTGTTCAGTGCTGTTGAGTGCTTGGTTACGCTCCGACTCTTGGTCTGTATTCACCGATGGTTTCGGGAAGCGTTGCTCACGTTCTGTAATGAACGACAGGCTCTTATCCATCTCGTCACTGTTGATGTAGTGTTGGAAGCGCTTCATCTTCACTGGGTTCTCAATGGTGGTCTTCCACTCACATTGGTACTTCTCGATGTTGAGCGCGATGTCTGCTTCAAGCTCTGCTGCGACATTGAGTTTGTCTTCAATCACCACTTCTTTGAGGTAGTCCAAGCCGCCCTCTAGATTCTCCATCCAAACAGAGGTACGTTGCAGACGGTCAGCGGTGCGTGTGTAGAACATGAGTACGCGGTCGATGTATTGAATCAGCGTTTGTTCGTCGAGGTCGGTTGCGAATAGGTCGGCGTGACGTGGGCGCATACCGCCGTTACCACATACATAGAGGTTCCAACCTTTGTCGGTCGCGATAACGCCGATGTCTTTAGACTGCGCCTCGGCACACTCACGCGTACAGCCAGAGACAGCGAATTTGATCTTGTGAGGTGAACGCAGGCCCTTGTAGCGGTTCTCAAGCTTAATCGCGAGGCCAACACTGTCGTTAACGCCGTAACGACACCAAGTGCTGCCGACACAAGACTTCACGGTACGAACCGATTTGCCGTAGGCGTGGCCGGTTTCAAAGCCTGCATCAATCAGCCTTTTCCAAATAGCGGGCAGTTCGTTTAGTTGTGCGCCGAAGAGGTCAACACGCTGGCCGCCCGTGATCTTGGTGTAGAGGTTGTACTCTTTTGCGACTTCGCCGAGCACAATCAGTTTGTCTGGGGTGATTTCACCGCCTGCGATTCGCGGAACCACAGAGTAGGTGCCATCTTTTTGCATGTTACCAAGGTAGATGTCGTTGGTGTCTTGCAGCTCGATGTGCTCATCTTCAAGGATGTAGTCGTTCCAGTAAGAGGCGAGGATAGAGCCAATCGCAGGCTTACACACGGTACAACCTAAGCCTTGGCCATGAGATTCCAACAACTCGTCGAAGGTCTTGATCTTGTTGACGCGGATAATGTCGGTCAGCTCTTGGCGAGAGTAAGCAAAGTGCTCACAGATATCGTTAGAAACCTCAACGCCTAGGTTGCTCAGTTCGCTATCTAATACCTGTTTCGCTAGGGCAGAACAGCCGCCACAACCGGTCGAAGCGTTGGTCGACTCTTTCAGTGCAGCCATTGTGGTGCAACCAGCGGAAACTGCTTCTTTGATATCCCCTTTGGTGACATCGAAACATGAACAGATCACCGCGCTGTCTGGTAGCGCTTCGACACCCATCGCGCTGCCAGAGTCGTCTGCAAGGTTTGGAAGAATCAGAACCGATGGGTTCTCTGGAAGTGGCATATCATTTTGCTTGATTTGCAGTAGTGAACCGTAGGCTTCGGCATCACCCACCAATACCGCACCAACGATCTTTTTGCCATCGGCAGAGACAATCAAACGCTTATAAACTTGCTCAATTTCATCGTTATAGGTGTAAGACTGCGCACCCTCGGTTTTGCCGTGCACTTCACCAATACTCGCCACATCCACACCCAGCAGTTTCAGCTTGGTACTCATGTCTGCGCCAGTAAAGCTGCTCTCATCTTCACCGTTTGAAAGGATATGGCTAGCCGCCACCTTCGCCATTGAGTAACCCGGAGCCACCAAGCCAAAGATCTTGTTGTCCCAAAGTGCGCATTCACCAATCGCGTATACATCATCGATATTGGTTTGGCAGTTATCGTCAATCACGATACCGCCACGTTCGCCAATCGCGATGTCAGAGCTGCGAGCCAATGCATCTTGAGGGCGAATACCTGCAGAGAACACGATCATATCGGTTTCAAGATGAGAGCCGTCTGCAAAATTCATGCGGTAGCGAGCGGTTTCACCTGCCACAATCTCAGAGGTCGCTTTCTCGGTGTGAACCTGTACGCCTAGGTCTTCAATCTTGCGTCGTAGTAGGGCGCCGCCGCCCTCATCCAATTGAACCGCCATCAATCGAGGCGCAAATTCTACTACGTGTGTTTCTAAGCCAAGGTTCTTCACTGCGTTTGCTGCTTCCAAACCCAGCAAGCCACCACCAATGACTACGCCCGATTTACTCTGCTTACTCGATAGCTCAATCGCGTCCAAGTCTTCAATGGTACGGTAAACGTGACAGTGTTCCTGATCGTTCCCCGGAATCGGTGGCACAAATGGGAATGAACCCGTCGCAAGGATCAACTTGTCGTAGCTCTCGCGGTGGCCGCTATCAGTAACAACCGCTCGGTTCTTTGTGTCTAGCTCGGTCACTTTGGCATTAACAAGGTACTTAACGCCGTTCTCTTGGTAGTAAGCCTCACTGGTTAGGGCTAAGTCATCGGCCGTCTTACCGTTAAAGTACGCAGTGAGCTGAACACGGTCGTAGGCAAGACGCGATTCCTCACTGAAGGTAATGACCTCATATTGGTCTGAGTCAGCTTGAATGATGTTGTCGATAAATTTGTGGCCAACCATGCCATTACCAACGACGACAATCTTTTGTTTGCTCATAGTAAATTCCTTTTTTGCTGGCTTCCTAGCGTTTCTAAAAACAGACCACTCTCAATGGTGGGTAATTTGCTGTTCATCCAATGAACTTAAAAACTGTGAATTTTGGGTTGTTGGTATTTAAGGCAGCAAGTAGGGTGCCAGATAAAAAAGGCGATCGAAAAAAATAACAATAATCATATTAATCAATACTTTATTTAAGTGATAAACGACTCAATTACCACTAAAGTGGTAGATTTAAAAAGTGAGAGATTTAGGAAAATGAGCCTTTGTGGTGCAAAATTGATCAACATGGTGCAAATATCTCAATATTTCTTTGGTTACATTCGTTTAACATCGTTTTCTGTTTGGGTTGTTGTTTTAAGTTGTTGTAATTAATAGTTATTTTTATGGGTGCAGAGTGAGGTAAATAGTGGTGCGTAAATTGCTTTAATAAAAAAGAGAAATTTTCACCGAAGAAAGAGATGGATAAGCGACTTTCTGGTTCGCAAGGTGAAAGCAATAAAAAGAACACTGCACGAGGGAAGAGTGATGAGTTCAAACAAGGATTGGATCAAATCAACGTGTGCTTACTGTGGCGTAGGTTGTGGCATTGAAGTGAGGCCAACTGCTTCAGGGAAATTAGAAGTGCGTGGCGACAAAGACCACCCATCTAATTATGGCAAGCTGTGTACTAAGGGCGCGGCACTGGGCGATACCGTAACCCCAATTGGGCGACTCACCCAGCCAATGAAAAGAGTAGAGAGCGGGCAACAGCTACTTCCGTGGGGCGAGGCATCACAGCTGGTGGCCGATAAGTTCGCCCAAGCAATTAAAGAGCATGGGCCAGACTCGGTCGCCTTCTATGTATCGGGTCAATTGCTGACGGAAGACTACTATGTTGCCAATAAACTGATGAAAGGCTTTATTGGTAGCGCCAACATCGACAGTAACTCCCGCCTTTGTATGGCATCGAGCGTTGTTGGCCATAAGCGCGCATTCGGCACCGATACGGTTCCTGTCTGTTATGAAGATCTTGAACAAGCAGAGGTGGTGGTGATCACAGGCTCGAACCTCGCTTGGTGTCACCCTGTATTGTTTCAGCGCTTAAGAGCCGCCAAACAAGCCAACCCAGCAATGAAAGTGATCGTTATTGACCCGCGCTACACCGATACCTGCGAACTGGCAGACATGCATTTGGCGTTAGAATCCGGCTCAGACGTAGCACTATTTAATGGCCTCTTGGGCTACCTCGACGACAACGACAAGCTCGCCCCAGACTACATTGAAAAACACACCCAAGGCTTTACCGAAGCCATTCGCGCTGCGACTCGTTACCGCTATACCGATAACGGTTGGGGCGATAAGAGCGTTTCAGAACTCACTGGGCTTACTGAGCAACAACTCACACAGTTCTATAAACTGTTTGCTTCGAATGACAAGGTACTGACTATCTATTCCCAAGGCGTCAACCAATCGACCCAAGGGTGTGACAAGGTAAACGCTATTATTAATTGCCACTTGGCGACGGGTAAAATCGGCAAACCGGGCATGGGGCCATTCTCGGTAACAGGCCAACCGAATGCGATGGGTGGCCGTGAAGTGGGTGGTTTAGCCAATACCTTAGCGGCGCACTTTGAATTTGGTGATCCGCAATCACACCAAACCGTAAGCCAGTTCTGGCAGACCGACCGTTTAGCCACTCACGCAGGGTTAAAAGCCATTGACCTGTTTGATGCGATGAACGAAGGCAAAATCAAAGCGGTGTGGATCATGGCGACCAACCCCGTAGTGAGCCTTCCCGACAGCGAAAAGATCAAAACCGCACTAGAGAAATGCCCATTTGTTGTGGTGTCTGATTGCATCGCGGATACCGAAACCACACGCTTGGCTGATGTGGTGTTGCCTGCCCAAGGCTGGAGCGAAAAGTCAGGCACCGTGACTAACTCTGAACGTCGAATCTCGCGTCAGCGCCGAATATTACCAAGCCCGGGAGAAGCCAAACCCGATTGGTGGATATTAAAAGAAGTGGCGCAGAAGATGGGATTCCAAGACCAGTTTGATTACCGCCACGAAGGCGAGATCTTCAAAGAGTATTGCGAGATGACCGCCCTCGGGAATGAAACCGGTAAAGCCCGCGACTTATGCTTAATTGGACTCACTCAGTTGGATGAAAAAGGCTATGGTGAACTCACTCCGCAGCAGTGGCCAGTATTAGAGTATCAACCTGAGATCATCGAGCAGCGCATGTTCACCGATGGCGAGTTCTTTACCGAATCGGGCAAGGCGCAGTTTGTCGCGGTGGAACACGACAAACCGATTGCTGATACCAGTGTCGAATTCCCATTAATCATGAATACAGGTCGAATCCGCGACCAGTGGCACACCATGAGCCGCACCGGCTTGGCAGCTGGCTTAGGCGAACACACACCAGAACCCTTTGTCGCTATGCACCCAGATACGGTCGCCGAGCTTGGCTTAGATGAATTTGGCCTAGACGCCTTTAACCACGCAACGATTAACCCAGTAGTGAAAGTACGCAGCGCACAAGGGGAGTGCCAAGCGCGTTTAGTGGTCACTAAAGAGATGCGCCGCGAACAAGTCTTCATGCCGATTCACTGGAATGCTCCAACCGCAAAAGATAGCAAACCGTGTGACCTGATCTTGCCCCATACCGATGCCGCATCTGGTCAGCCGGAATTCAAACACACCCCAGTGATGGTAGAACCGTGTGGCTACCGTAGTGAAGCCGCATTGGTGAGTGACAAGATAATGGATTGCAGCGGCTTTGATTACTGGGTACGCCAAAGAGTGGAGGGCGGCTTCTTATATCGCATCTCTTCATCGAAGAACCCAATGGAACTGGTGATTCAGCTTGCCAACACCCTTGAGGCATTGCCCGATCCCGATTCAGAGGCGATCAAATCGCTTCATTACCACGGCAACAAATCATTCAAAAACTACGGATCTGCCAAGTTGGATCAATTCGGTGTTAAGCAAGCCTTTGTAGTCAACAGCAAGCTCGACCATGAAAGCATTGATTGGCTGGTGGAGTGCCTAACAAGAGAAGCGGATGAAGAGTTTGAGGCGGAGTTCCTCAGCACTCTAGCTAAATAGTAAGGTGTTAAAACAAGTAGTTAGAAAGCCCGAGGAAGGTATTAAACCAAAGCCTTATATTTACCTGATAAATAGTTGGTTATTAGGGTCTTAATGCCATTTATGGTGGATATGTAGCAAATAAATGATAGAAAACTAGAGGAATCTGCTAATTGTAGTGATCTTGTGAACAACCTTTGTTAATTCTTAGGCAAACAGAGACCTAATGATTGCATTCTTTAATGAGCGGTGATATTTAATGCGCCGAACTAATTAAAAAATCAGAGTTACCCAATCGCAGTGTTCGATTGGGTACTGAGAAGCGCTGTCAAACCATGACGGCGCTTTTTTATTGTTGTCTTACAGCCTGTAAGAGCAGTTACGATAGGTAAAATTCATGAGTCATTTAACGGCTTTATTCCATAAATACACCCACTTGATGTCTGATCAATCAAAAGGGGTAGCAGCATCGATACTCTGTTCGATGCTGTTTGCGTGTATTCCCGCTTATGTGCAGATCCACCCAGACATCGGGCCAAGCTTAATTGAGGGAGGCGACAGTCACTGGCTGGCTACGCAGCGTATTATCTGGAGTACCATGCTGTTCTTCATCTTGTTGTTCTTCACCAAGCGACTGCCGCTGCTGTGGGATGCGTTGAAACAGTGGCGTAAATGGCCGAAATACATCACTTCCGCTGTGCTGGTCGCGCCGCAATACTGGCTGTTCGTTTGGGCTCCGGCCAATGGAGAAACCTTAAACCTCGCGCTGGGTTACTTCACCATGCCTATCGTGATGATTCTGATCGGCTGTTTCTATTACAAAGACAGCCTCTCTAAGCTGCAAAAAGTCGCGTGTTATTTTGCTTTGGCAGGTACTTTATATACCTATGTGTGGGCATCGGGTCTATCTTGGGTGGTATTGGTGGTGGCGCTTGGCTATCCGGTTTACTTTATGTTCCGTAAAACCAACCCAATGCCGACCGATATTGGCTTGGCCGTTGACCACATTATGATGCTGCCTTTGGCTATTTTAGGGATGTTCTACCTTTACCCAGCCGATCACTTTATGAACCTGCCGGCCACGTCGTACTTGTTCTACCTTGGCCTAGCTATCGTGTCGGTGACGCCAATGCTGCTTTACCTATTCGCCTACTCAAAGCTGCCCGTGTCTCTGTTTGGTTTAATGGGCTACGTAGAGCCGACCTTTATTTTTATTGTCGGCCTGCTCATTGGCGACAGCATTGTGCTGCATGAAGTACCAACCTACTTGTTGATCTCGTGCGCTCTAATCGCCCTAGTGATGGATGGTTACAAACGAATGAAAGCCAGCAGGCTCGCCAAGCACGCGCGCTCTTAACCAGTTAGCTCTTAACCACTTAGCTCTTAACCACTTAGCTCTCACCCTTCTGCACACCAAACGCCGACGATCCCGTCGGCGTTTTTCGTTTTAAGTATGAAATACTGATTGATTAAACACCAAGTTTCACATAACATGCCTTGTGTTGGTATGTTGTACCATAAAATTAAATTTATGCCTTCTGTTTGCTATGCATTTGATGAGTTGGTTTCAAGTTAGATCGAGGTAAGTTGATGTCTAAATTAGCGATTTCTAAGTTCTTTGAACAAAAACTGGAGGCTCCGCTTCACAACACCGTATGGTCGTGGGGAAGTGAGAACGCCAAAGGGATCTACCTACGTGCATGGAACCGCACCAAAGTCGGCGACAAATTCGACATTGCCAGCAGCGGCATGGAAACCGACGACGATGGCCGAACAAGAGCGGGTGGCGTAGAGCGCGCGAAACACGTCAAAGCCATTGCTCAAGGCAAGCCGGGCTACATTGTCGCTATTGACGGCTACGTCGATGATGCAGGCAAATCTCATATTGTCGATTACAACGACAAAGCGGTGTTTCGTATTGTCTCGCTAACGATGAACGAGCACGGCAAAACTCTAGCCGAAGTTGACTACGATAACCCCGTACTCATTGACATGATTGGCGAAGAGACAGACGTCACCGCGATCATGGAGAGCCTAGCAGGCAAACCTAAAGCCCTTGCAACCTTAGCCAAGGCAGAAAAGCTCGGCTGGCAGCTCACCGGATTAAACGAGCAGGGCGTGACCATTCTTCTTAAAGGCAAGAAAACCGGCCTTATCTCATACACCGGCGAATTCAGCGCCGTTTAGGAGTGACCATGTATAACCAAGGCGACCTATGCCCACACTGCGGCTTAATCATCATGCTACCGACAGACCTAGAGCCAAAATGCCTAGGCTGCGGTGAAGAAATCAACCAAGAAGATGATGACTAACTAACAGATAGGGCTGTGTTCTGCATTTTTCCGGAACTATATAGAATATTTCTGCTTTTGGTCACGTTAGAAACGGTACTAAGTAGGTAAGGTGCTGTTATTAAACAGGTTAGCTAGGCTGAGACAAAACAGAACAGATTACTAGATAGAATTGTTTCAAAGACAAAATGCAGAATTATTCTGTCTAATATAGCTGTTATACCGCCCGAAGATAATTAACTATAGGAATATCAATTGTCTATTCAGAGTATTATTTCAATCTGTGATGAAAATAAAATTAAATACGAACATCACTCAGAACGAGGTTTTTTGACTGTACAAATTCCAAAAGCTCGTGGTTTCTCAGATGTCCTCGTTACAGAAGAGTTAGCAAACTTAGCTGTAGAACGTGATATAGATTTTCTAAGCTATAAGCTTATTGAGGGCTACGAAGCAATATGGTCTCCGAAGCACGACAGCATCGAATGTGAGATAGAGCTTCCACATCGTGGCTTTCCTTTTGAAAGATTCTTCCGTCAAAATCAACAAGCAAAAGATGAGGGTAAATTATTTATAGATACCCATATAGATAATGTAAAAGTGGAGCTTTCGGAAGTAACTAACGAATTCAACTTCATTGATCTCTATAAAGATACTGGTCGACCTAGAGGTATGATCCGAGCTGATAGGTTCGATAGACGGAAGTCTTTTTCGACCTCTCTAAAAGTAACAGGACTCAATGTCACCAGTCATGACCAAGCTTTGAACATTATAAAGACGATGTTCTCGTCAATTTGTTTTCAAATTGATTGTAAAACAGACTTACCAGTGATGTTGGCTACTGAAAGAAGCTTTTCTCGTATAAGCCGTGAGAAAAATACTCTAGAAGAGTTGCAGCTAACAGCTGTGACGCAAAAATATGATAGCGAAGCTCTATCTCTATACTGGTATGCACAATCAGCTCTTGGGATGCCGCTACTACAATATTTAGCACTATACCAAGTGGTAGAGTTTTACTACCCAATATACTCAGAGTTAGCTGCGCAAAAGAAAGTAGCCAATGCATTAAAGGATCCTTGCTTTAATCATCACAGTGAAAAAGACGTAGCGAAAATTTTTAATATTGTAAAAGCTTCCACATCAACTAGATCTGAATTATCACAATTGGAATCAACGTTAAAGGAGTGTGTTGATGCCTCGGAACTTAGGGATTGGCTGAAATCAGATACAAAGAGAGAAGAGTATTTTCGTTCAAAAAACGCTGTGAAATTATCAGAATATAAAATTAATTCCGCAGCTGACGAAGATGAGCTGTTGAGACAAACATGGCAACGTTTTTACAATATACGTTGTCGTATTGTCCATACTAAAGGCGCAGAAAGCGAACTAGATGTTTTACACCCTCAAAGTAGAGAGGTGAAGTATCTTTCTCATGATATAGAGTTGGCAAACTTTATAGCACATAAAGTTCTAATTTCATCTAGCAAGCCAATAGAAGCGGTATAACAAACTGTTTAAGAGTGATTCGCAACGCGTGGCATTTTCACTATGCGTTGCGTTTCGTGTTTAAGGTGGTATGCGGCGGCTTCGGTATTGCGTTGCTCACACCTTAACAGGGCGTTATGCCTAAGAATTGAGTTTTGGTATATGACAAAAGAAGAAAAAGAAATTGAACGGTTTTACGACGAAAACCGAAACAGATGTACTGAATGTGGCTATGAATTTGAGGAGCATGATGACAGAGATGAGCTTTGTTATATAGGCGAAAAAGATTCCGGCGACTTTGCTGTATCTTGTGAATCATGCAAAACTAAACTGAGTAAGTTGTACTTTAGGCAGTCATATTATCAGCGTGCGTATCGCACCCCACATAGTGATGACACACTATGGCGGTATATGGATTTGGCTAAATATATCAGCATGTTGTCTACATCTTCTTTATTTTTAGCTCGTGTTAACACTTTTGAAGATCCTCTAGAAGGCGCAAAAGGTTTAGTTGAAAATAGACACATCTGGGATAAGCATTATCTCAGCTTTTTTAAAAATGCTGTTACTACAATGCCTGATGGCAAAAAAAGCGCTTTAAGTGATTTGGAAGTAGAAACACAAGCTCAAAACCTATTGAAACAACTTCAAGCATCAGGAAACCTCGATCGTAAAACGGCTTATGTTTGTTGTTGGCATAAAAATTCGAGAGAATCTCAGGCAATGTGGCGTCTGTATTCGACAGTATTGTCAAATGCAGTTGCAGTAAAAACTACATATAAACAACTTTCTCGTTCAATCGATATCAATTCAAGACGTGACGTTGAAATTGGCGAAGTGAAATATATAGACTTCAATAAAGAATTTGCGGAAGTTAACGGAAATTTGTGGCGAAAAGATCTCTCATTTAAACATGAAAGTGAAGTTCGGATGCTATATCGCGATTTGTCTGGACAACCTGTAGGTGTACCGATAAAAGTTGACCTAATAGAATTAATTGAAGGTGTTTATATATCGCCAGAAGCTCCTAGTTGGTTTAAAGATACTGTCAATGACATCAACGAAAAGTATGGTGTTTCAGTGAGTGTTTCGGATTCTGAGTTAAACCATCAACCGTTTTATTAAGGTGTACATTAGGCATAACAAACGACTATGGCGTCAATGATTAGTTTTTGGCTATATTTTCATCCCACATGGCGCCATCTCTGAGCATAGAATTAAGGGTCACAACCATCTTTCTTACACACGCGATTATTGCGACTTTCTTGGGCTTTCCTGCTGCTAGAAGTCGAGCATAAGTGGCTTTGAATATAGGGTTA
>NZ_JAHGAJ010000015.1 GCF_030248535.1 Vibrio sp. D404a
GGTTCGAACGCGTGACCTCAACCTTGGCAAGGTTGCGCTCTACCAGCTGAGCTAGTGTCGCATAGTATTCAAACTCGAGGTTTGAATGGAGGCGCCTCCCGGAGTCGAACCGAGGTCCACGGATTTGCAATCCGCTGCATAGCCACTCTGCCAAGGCGCCTTAGTAACTCCAATCCAATCGCTTAGCGCCATCCTCTTGGGTACGGGATGCATTCTACGGAATCACACGTTTGAGTCAACACTATTTTTGTATTTTTAATTCGTTTGAATAGTATTTATACGAAAAGGGCTAAATAGCTAACTTAATGTACAAAAAGACCGAAAGAATCGATGACTAAAGTTGATCAACATCACACTGTCACGTCACTAGATTACTTCGATGGTGAAATTCAAAGATCAAAAAAGCGAGCTAAGGCTCGCTTTTCTCAATTAATGATGTTGTTCATCCAACAAATCATCTTTGGCTGCCATTAAATACTGCGCCATTGACCAGTAAGTCAGAATGGTTGCCACATAAAGTGCTGCATAACCTACCCAAATCATCCAATCATCGTAACGCCAGATGAGTACCCACAAGGCGAACATCTGAGAGACAGTTTTCACTTTCCCGACCCAAGAAACAGCAACACTTGCGCGTTTGCCAATTTCGGCCATCCACTCGCGCAGTGCTGAGATAATGATCTCTCGTGCAATCATGGTCACGGCTGGTATCGTCACCCAAATTGAGTGGTAGTGTTCAGTAATCAGAATCAGTGCCGTCGCTACGAGAACTTTATCGGCTACTGGGTCAATAAATGCACCAAAACGAGATGTTTGACCTAGCTTACGCGCTAGCATGCCATCGAGCCAGTCAGTGAATCCGGCTACCCAAAAAACCATAGCAGCTGCGAAAGGAGCCCATTGATAAGGAAGGTAGAAAACGATAACGAATACTGGGATTAAGAAAAGTCTCAGTAGGGACAAAATGTTGGGTATATTCAAACGCATATTATTAGGCTCTTTTCCATTGCGCGTTTATGGTGCGGGATTTTTACTATTGTTTCAATGCTTGATAAATGTTTTCTGCCAAAGAATGACTAATGCCCGGCACTTTGGCTATTTCTTCAACACTTGCACGCTTAAGTTCCTGCAATCCACCCATATATTTCAAAAGAGCTTGGCGACGTTTTGGCCCTACCCCTTCAATCCCCTCAAGCGCACTGGTGCGACGTGTTTTACCACGCTTGGCTCGGTGACCAGCAATCGCATGATTATGGCTTTCATCACGGATGTGTTGGATCAGGTGCAACGCCGGAGCATCACTCGGTAAGTTAAATTCTTCACCTTCAAGCGTAATCAGGGTTTCAAGACCTGGTTTACGAGTTACCCCTTTCGCAATACCCATCATTCTTGGTCGAACAGGCCAATCTCCCCAGTATTGAGAAATAATCTCATGAGCACGGTTCAGCTGCCCTTTACCACCATCGATAAAGATAATGTCTGGAATCTTATCCACATCCAATTGCTTGGAATAACGACGCTCTAGCGCTTGACCCATTGCAGCATAATCATCGCCTCCGGTGATACCCGTGATATTATAACGACGATATTCCTGCTTCACTGGCCCTTCTTGATTAAAGACAACGCATGACGCTATCGTACTTTCACCCATAGTATGACTGATATCAAAACACTCCATGCGCTTAATCGCGTCCATCGACAGGACGTCCTGAAGCTCTTTAAAGCGCTGATTAATCGTCATTTTGTGATTAATCTTGGTGGTTATTGCCGTTAACGCATTGGTGTTCGACAGCTTAAGGTAGCGGCCTCGAATACCAGAAGGGTTGGTATTGAAGTGAATCCTTCTACCCGCGACTTCACACAAAGCTTCTTGAATCGGAGTAACGTCTTCCAATAAATCAGCATTGAGGATCAAACGAGTTGGGATAGTTCTCGCTTCATTGTGCGCAAGATAGTACTGGCTCAAGAAGCTCGAAAATACCTCTTCTCGAACTGTGTTGTTCGGAATTTTAGGAAAATGACTGCGACTGCCCAACACCTTACCCTGACGAATCATTAAGATATGGATACAAGCAACGCCATTCTCTTGGGCGAAACCGAGCACATCCATATCTTCCATGGAATCATCAGATACGTACTGCTGCTCTTGAACACGTCGAATCGCTTGAATTTGATCACGGAAGGTCGCGGCCTGTTCAAACTTAAGTTGCTGACTCGCTTGTTCCATTTTTTCAACAAGGGTTTCCAGCACTTGATTGTCTTTGCCTTGTAGGAACAGACGAACGTAACCGATCAGCTCTGCATACTCTTCATCTGAGATAATAGAACTAACACATGGCGCAGCGCATCGACCAATCTGATACATCAAACATGGACGCGTACGATTGGCGTAGACGGTATCTTCGCACTGGCGAGCAGGGAAAATCTTCTGCAACAAGTGCAGCGTTTCTCGAACGGCCCCTGAATCTGGATATGGACCGAAATACTCCCCTTTCTTCTTTTTCGCACCCCGGTGCATCGAGAGTCTTGGGTGTTTATGGCCGCTGATAAAGATATAAGGGTAAGATTTATCATCACGCAGCAAAACATTGTACTTAGGCAAGTACTGTTTTATGTAGTTGTGCTCGAGGATGAGGGCTTCTGTCTCAGTGTGTGTGACCGTTACGTCTATTTTGGCAATGTTGCTGACCAAAGCACGCGTCTTTTCACTGTCTACTTTCTTACGAAAATAGCTAGTTAAGCGCTTTTTAAGGTTTTTCGCTTTGCCGACGTAAATAACAACAGCCTCGGCGTTATACATTCGATAAACGCCGGGCTGTTCTGTTACGGTCTTTAGGAATGAGACTGAGTCAAATGAGGATGTCACTATAAAATCTCAGTGCTAGAGGGTCTCGGTGTCCAGCATTCCGTGTCTAATCGCTAAGTGAGTAAGTTCTACATCACCGCTGATGTCTAGCTTACTGAACAGTCTGTAACGGTAGCTATTGACTGTCTTAGGGCTTAGATTAAGTTGTTCTGAAATATCCGTCACTTTCTGGCCTTTGGTGATCATCATCATTATCTGAAGTTCACGCTCAGAAAGGTCAGCGAATGGGTTTTCAGACGCAGGCGAGAATTGGCTCAATGCCATCTGCTGCGCGATTTCTGGTGAAATGTAACGCTGACCGCTGTTTACTACGCGAATCGCATTGACCATTTCGTCCGGACCTGCCCCTTTAGTAAGGTAACCAGCAGCTCCAGCTTGCATCACTTTAGTTGGAAACGGATTTTCCGTATGAACAGTTAAAACGATGATTTTAATGTCTGGGTTAAAGCGTAAAATCTTCTTGGTTGCTTCTAAGCCACCAATGCCAGGCATGTTCATGTCCATCAAAATGACGTCTGTATTATTGGTACGACACCATTTTGCTGCTTCTTCACCGCTTTCAGCTTCCCCTGCTACGTTCATTCCACGGACGTCTTCAATAATACGTCGTATCCCTGTGCGAACCAGCTCGTGATCATCTACAAGGAAAACATTTATCAAACTTGTATCTCCACACTATTAATTGGCTCTGCAACCACCGTATTGATTCATGTATTTGAAACAATTGAACAAAGGAACAGTGGATCGCAGCATTGCTGTACATCTTAACGTAAATCGCTAAAAAAAGCTCTGTTGAATATGTGCTGAAACGCGAACTTTAGCAAGTACTTATTTACAAGAACCACATTTACTTGACTAAGCTTTATTAAAAAACAATCAGTTAAGATGCCGACCATTTAATTTACACAAGATAAATATATTTTCAATACCGTGAATTGAACAATTGTTACAAAATCACCTTTTTGTTCGATAAGTCCCGTTCTGCTGACCTTCAGGACAAAAAATCTGGCTATTTTCACTGACTTTTGTATCAGGTTGGGCACTAAGTGCTAGAATCGGCTACCTATTTCAAGAACAGCACCACAGGCAACGATATTGGATATTCAGCAAGGCTTTGTACTTACACGACAAGCAAGAGACTTTTCCGGCCAGACTCAAATCGACATTTGGGTGAGCACGCCTAAAGGCCCGACCTTGCTGACGGTACAAGGCGAAAAGCCTATCTTCTTTATTGAACAGTCCAACATCGACACATGTCAACGCTTAGCCAAAGAAGCAGGAATAGCTTGTGAGATTAAACCCCTTGAGTTGACCAATTTCTCCCATACCCCTCTCGCGGGTTGCTATACACGCCTCATTCGCGAGAGTAGCGCACTCAACCAAGCATTCAACCAAGAGTCTATTCCTACATTCGAAGGTGATATCCGCCTCGCCGATCGCTTCCTTATGGAACGCTTCATCAAAGGAAGTGTCGAGTTCACTGGCACTATGACTGCGCGCCACCAGCATCATAAAGTGACTCAAGCCAAATGCAGAGCTGGCGAATACTTACCTACCCTATCCGTCGTCTCATTGGATATTGAATGTTCTGAGAAAGGCATCCTCTACTCTATCGGCCTCGACAGCCCGATGGACAGCCGCGTCATCATGGTAGGCTCAGAACAAGAGGCCGATACCGCCATACAATGGGTAAAGGATGAAGCTGCTTTATTAGAAGCGATGATTGATTGGTTTAAGCGCTTTGACCCAGATGTGATCATCGGCTGGAACGTGATTGATTTTGACTTTCGACTACTCCACAAACGCGCGGAATGGAACAAGATTAAACTCAATATCGGTCGTGATAACCAACCCAGTTTTTTCCGTAGCTCAGCTCAAAGTCAGCAAGGATTTATTACGATTCCTGGGCGTGTGGTGTTGGACGGCATCGACATGCTCAAAACCGCAACCTACCATTTCAGGTCTTGGTCTTTAGAATCGGTATCTCAGGAGCTTCTCAATGAAGGTAAAGACATCCATAACGTGCATGACCGTATGGATGAGATTAACCGTATGTTTAAGTTTGATAAGCCCTCACTGGCGAAATACAACCTTCAAGACTGTGTTTTGGTAAACCGTATCTTTGAACATACTCACCTTATTGACTTTGCCATTGAACGATCTCGTTTAACCGGTGTTGAGCTTGATAAGGTTGGAGGCTCTGTGGCGGCCTTTACTAACCTCTATTTGCCTCAGATTCATCGCGCTGGCTACATAGCCCCAAACCTAGAGCCAGAGAACTGGATTGCTAGCCCTGGCGGCTACGTGATGGATTCGATCCCTAACCTTTACAATTCAGTACTGGTATTGGACTTTAAGAGCCTATACCCCTCTATTATTCGCTCTTTCCTAATTGACCCAATGGGCTTGATCGAAGGGTTGAAGCAACAGGTTGGACGTGGTGATGACCAAGCAGTCGAAGGGTTTAGGGGTGGTCAGTTCCACCGCAGCAAACACTTTCTTCCTGAGATGATCGAAACCTTATGGGCTGCGCGCGACGTTGCAAAGAAGAACAATGAAAAGGCCTTCTCGCAGGCGATCAAAATCATCATGAACTCATTTTATGGAGTATTAGGCTCATCAGGTTGTCGCTTCTTTGATACTCGTTTAGCGTCGTCGATTACCATGCGCGGGCATGAGATCATGAAACAGACCAAAGTACTTATCGAAGAGAAAGGTTATCAAGTTATCTATGGTGATACCGACTCTACATTTGTATCTCTGAATGGTAGTTACAGTAAAGAAGACGCGGATGAAATCGGTCAATCGCTTGTCGCATATATCAACGATTGGTGGACACAACATCTTAAAGACAAGTACAACCTGTCTTCCATCCTTGAACTCGAGTACGAAACTCACTATCGCAAGTTCTTGATGCCCACTATTCGTGGTTCAGAGACAGGCTCAAAGAAACGCTATGCAGGACTAATCGGCGAACAAGGCGATGAGAAGATCGTATTTAAAGGCCTAGAGAGCGCACGTACTGACTGGACTCCACTTGCACAGCGCTTTCAACAAACCTTGTATGAGATGGTTTTTCATGACCAAGACCCAACCGACTATGTCCGCAATTTTGTCGATGAAACAGCGGCTGGCAAACACGATGATTTGCTGGTTTATCAAAAACGCTTGAGACGTCAACTGCACGAATATCAGAAAAATATTCCGCCTCAAGTAAGAGCAGCACGTATGGCGGATGAGATAAACGAAAAGCTAGGCCGCCCTCTTCAATATCAAAACAAAGGGCGAATTGAGTATTTGATTACCTTAAACGGCCCAGAGCCAAAAGAGTACTTGAAAAGCGGTATCGACTATCAACATTATATTGATAAGCAGTTGAAACCTGTCGCGGAAGCGATATTGCCTTTTATTGGACTCGATTTTGAACAAGTCAGTGGCCAACAGTTAGGGTTGTTCTAGAGTCACTTATTCCAAATAGCCCATAGTAAATAGCAAAAAGCAGAAGCGCCGTGCTTCTGCTCTCTATCATTTACCCACTTTTAACCAATCCTAAACTCGGTTTTCTCATACTGTTTGACCAACCACTCGCCAAAGCCATCCAAAATCCCAATTACCGAACGTTTAGGAACTGGCTTGCCTGCCAACAATACCCCTAAGCGTTGAATTTCTACCTCTCTGTCAGGATGATATTTCAAAAACTGCTGACCACATTCACGTGGATCGTCATACCAATACTTATCTCGGTACATGATCAGCGAATAACTGGCTCTGAGCAGCTTTTTGGTAATGATAACCTGTGCGGCAATCTGCTCTTCCGGCGTCGCGGCTCGTGCAATCTTGTTACGATAAACCGCCAACCAGTTTTCAACGTCCATATTCCAGTGTTTAGCAATTTCCCAACTGGTTTCGAAGTCGCCATAGCAATCTGAAAGATCCTCACCATGCACACATACCGACAGGTGTTTAAGCATGAAACCCCAAGTGAAGATATTCTCAAAGTCGACAATTTCACTGACTAGCGCTGTTTTAATAGAGACTTGCGTTACCTGAGGGAAGCTCTTTTGGAAGCGCCACTTAATCGTATTGAGTAGCGTGGTTCTTTGATCGGCAAACGAACGGTGCGTGACTACAACAACATCAAGATTAGATTGTCCAGGCTTTGCCGTTTTCCTAGCTACACTGCCATAGATGTAAACGCTGTGAAGATTCGAACCTAAACCACTTTTTAAAAATGTAATCAGGTCGTTTACCACAGGTTGAAACTCAGGCTGGAAAGGCACTTTCGGGTCAATAACAGGTAGCTGCATAAGTGAGTTCGTCAATAAATTGAATGATTTAACTATTTCTCTATGATCGCTTAGGAGACTTTATGATTCAAGCTATTCCTATTTATAGGTTCTCCGAGATATAATCATCGGATAGAACCAATAAGGATAAACACAAAATGCCTAGAGCAAGTGAAATTAAAAAAGGTTTTGCGATCGACGTAGATGGCAAAACGCTTCTAGTTAAAGATATCGAAATCACAACACCAGGCGGTCGTGGTGGTCAAAAGATCTACCGTTTCCGTGGTAACGACGTAGCAACAGGCGTAAAAGCTGAAGTTCGCCATAAGGCTGACGAAATCGTTGAAACTATCGATGTGACTAAACGCGCTGTAATGTTCTCTTACGTTGATGGCAACGAGTACATCTTCATGGACAACGAAGACTACACGCAGTACATCTTTAACGGCGAGATGATCGAAGACGAGCTTCTATTCATCAACGAAGAAACTCAAGGCATGTACGCAATCCTAATCGATGGTAACGCTGCAACGCTTGAGCTTCCAACTTCTGTTGAGCTTGTTATCGAAGAGACAGACCCGTCAATCAAAGGCGCTTCTGCATCTGCTCGTACAAAGCCAGCTCGTTTCGCGACAGGCCTAACCGTTCAAGTTCCAGAGTACATCGCAACGGGTGATAAAGTTGTGATCAACACTGCTGAACGTAAATACATGAACCGCGCAAGCTAAGATACTGATATGACCGAAGCTAATGACTTAATGTCTTATGATGATGCAATCGACACTGCATACGACATCTTCCTAGAGATGGCACCGGATAACCTAGAGCCTGCAGACGTGATTCTATTCACAGCACAGTTCGAAGATCGCGGCGCTGCTGAACTTGTTGAAACGGGTGACGATTGGGTCGGTCATGTTGGCTTTGAAGTCGACAAAGAGATCTACGCTGAAATTCGCATTGGTCTAGTAAACGAAGAAGACGACGTTTTAGATGACGTTTTCGCGCGTATGCTGATCAGCCGAGACCCAGACCATAAGTTCTGCCACATGCTGTGGAAGCGTGACTAGAACTTAAGCTTGTGCTGCTCTATCAATGAGCACACCAATATCTTAGCCGGGCTCTATGCTCGGCTAATTTTTGTCACCGATTTCACCATTACCAATTATGACCAAAGCAAAAACTGATACTCAGTCAAAAGGCTATGCCTGTATTGGCTTGGTAAACCCAAAAACGCCAGAAAACGTAGGCTCGGTTATGCGTGCAGCAGGCTGTTACGGCGCAAATTCTGTGTTCTATACAGGCACGCGCTACGACCACGCACGTCAATTCCATACCGACACTAAAGAGAAGCACTTAGAGCTACCACTGATTGGTGTTGAAGACCTAAAAGACATTATTCCGGTAGGGTGCGTACCTGTTGCTGTTGATTTGATTGAAGGCGCTAAGCCTCTGCCTGAATACAAGCACCCTCCTCGCGCGTTCTATATTTTCGGCCCTGAAGATGGCACATTGAAGAAAGAGATCACCGATTTCTGTCGCGAGACGATTTACGTTCCAACCAATGGTTGCATGAACTTAGCCGCAGCGGTGAACGTGATTCTTTATGATCGCATGGCAAAAGGCGATAACTTCTCGAATCATAAATAAAAAATCAGATGCGAGATACGAGTTACGAAAAGATTAGTAGATTCGAGTAAACGAGATGAGAGATGCGAAGAGTTCACATACTGCCGATTACAGCACTATATTTTCGCTACTCGATTACCTCATCCCGCATCTTCCCCTTCTTTTGGACGTAAAAAAACCTGCTAAGTTAGCAGGTTTTTTAGTATTCAAAAGAAGTCGCTAATTATTGACGAGTTCTTGGCTTAGCTGGCTTGTTCGGGCGGTTCGTGTTGTTGCCACGAGAACCATTTCCTGAACGAGAGTTGCTTGGCTTGCCCTTGCTGCTCGGTGCGCTGCGACCTGCATCTGGCGTTGTTGTGCCGCGAGTTGCTGGCTTCTTACGCTTAGGCTGGTTGCTACGGCCTTTTGGTGCATTTGCACGCTCTTCGTGACGCTTAACAGCACGACGAATCTTCTGGCTACGAGAACGCTCACGTTTACGTGATGTGTTCGAAGGATCAAGGTCTAGTAGCGTCTCTTTCTCAGGCTTAAGCTCTACCAGTTGACGTAGGTAGTTTACCTCTTGAAGGTCTAGCTCTTTCCAACCGCCACGAGGCAGTTTCTTGTCTAGGTAGATATCACCGTAACGAACACGCTTTAGACGGCTCACTGTCGTTTCTTGTGATTCCCAAAGACGACGAACCTCACGGTTACGACCTTCGTTAATCGCTACGTAGAAAGTATGGTTCATACCTTCGCCACCAGCGTAAACGACGTCTTCGAAACGCGCCATGCCATCTTCTAGCTCAACACCGCGTACTAGGTTCTTAACCTTCTGTTCAGTCACTTCACCGAACACACGTACTAGGTACTCACGCTCAACCTGACGGCTTGGGTGCATTAGACGGTTTGCTAGCTCACCATCAGTTGTGAAAAGTAGAAGACCTGATGTGTTCGCATCAAGACGACCTACCGAGATCCAACGTGAACCGCGGATTTTAGGTAGACGATCAAACACAGTACGACGACCTTCTGGGTCGTGGCGAGTACAAAGCTCACCTTCTGGCTTGTAGTAAGCAAGTACGCGACAAACCACTTCTTCAGACGCTTTACCTGATACAGTGTGACCATCAATACGAATCACTGAGTTTTCGTCTTCTAGACGCTCACCCAATTTCGCGACTTGGCCGTTAACGCTTACACGACCTGCTCTGATTAAAGCTTCCAGCTCACGACGAGAGCCGTGACCAGCTCGCGCTAAAACCTTCTGTAATTTTTCGCTCATTTACTCTTTTCTACCTAATTGTCGTCTTCACAGACGTCGAATGAAATATACGCGACCAAAATCGCGGTCGCGCATTATCGCAAAGAACCTTTGAAAAATCACTCGTTATTTACACATTACCGTCGAATGCACAGTAACATGATGTGAACGAGTTTCAGGGTTACTCGAACGGTTCTGGATCGCCTGAACCAACACGAACGACTACTGGATCATCATCGCTAAAGTCAACTACCGTGGTTGGTTGCTCACCTAAGTAACCGCCATTAAGAATTACGTCAACTGCATGTTCTAGACGATCACGGATCTCTTCAGGATCAGATTCCGTTGTCTCGTTACCCGGTAGAATCAAAGACGTTGACATCAAAGGTTCGCCCAGTGCTTCCAATAGATCGAGTGCAATCTTGTTATCCGGAACACGAATACCAATGGTCTTTCTCTTCGAGTTCATTAGACGACGTGGCACCTCTTTCGTTCCTTTAAAGATGAACGTGTAAGGGCCCGGCGTGTGAGCTTTTAATAGACGAAATGCCGTGTTATCAACACGTGCATAAAGAGAAAGCTCAGAAAGATCGCGACAAAGCAACGTGAAGTTATGCTTATCATCGATTTTACGAATCTGACAGATACGATCTAATGCTTGTTTGTTTTCAAGCTGACAGCCAAGAGCATAACCCGAGTCTGTTGGATAAACCACAACACCGCCATTACGGACAATAGCAACCGCTTGATTAATCAAACGAGCTTGTGGGTTATCTGGGTGTACATAAAAAAACTGGCTCATTATTTTTCCTCATTATCGAGTCTCTCGACTCTATCTTCAGAAGGAGCTTGTTCGTCTGGTAATGTTTCAGATGACGAAAACGTTTGAAACTCCCAATCTTTCCATACTTCTTCGACTCCAGAAGGCAGCCAAAGATTGCGCCCTAACTCCATCCAAGGAGATGGGTAATGAAAATCACTGCCTTGAGAGGCTAATAGTTTGTATTGTATAGCATAATCCGCAAGAGTGCGTCTTTCTTGTTGCGCCTGTTGCGGTTGAGCCACTTCCATCGCATCACCGTTCGCTTCAACAAATGCAGTCAATAGACGTTTCACCCACTTAGCAGTAAAGCCATAGCGACCCGGATGAGCGAGTACCGCTTGCCCGCCAGCCGCATGAATTGCCGTGACCGCATCACTCATGCTGCACCATGTTGGTGGTACATAGCCCGGATTATTGCGAGTTAAGAACTTCTTAAACACCTGCTGCATGGTCTTCGCGTAGCCATTGTCAACCAGCCACTTAGCAAAATGAGCTCGGGTAATCGGCGCATCACCGGCAATCGCTTTCACTTCTTCTAGCACACCTTCGCGCGTCGCTTTTTCCAGTCGCTGAGCGATCAGCTCCGCTCTACCGATACGATGCTGTTTCTGCTGTTCAATTAACGCATTAAGTTCTGGTGATTCTGGGTCAACGTTTAGACCCACAATGTGGATGTCTTTGTTCTGCCAAACGGTCGAAATTTCAATACCGTTAATCAATTGGATCGGCAGCTTATTATCAAGGATATAACGATGCGCCTCATCAAGGGCATCAACTGTGTCATGATCGGTAATAGCCAGAACTTCAATATTGAAGCTCAACGCACGGTCAATCAGTTCAGATGGTGTAAGTCGACCATCTGAGGCTGTGGTATGGCTATGTAGATCAATTCTCATATTTTCTGTTCATTATTTTTGCATTTAACACGATATTTGCTTTGTTGGGCTTGACTTGCGAGCCCCGAACTAGTTAACTAGTACACAAATACGAAGTACCTTTATTTATAGGCTCACTATGTTACAAGAATTTAACCAACACCATAAAGATAAAGTTTTAGAACTTTCTTCAGTAGAAGCAAGTTCAGAGCTTAATTGGTGGCGCACTTGGACAGGTTCTTGGTGGGCTAACGTGTACTTCTAATTAAACAGATTGTTTATAAAAAGTTTATCACTAAGCCCGCTTTCATAGCGGGCTTTTTAATTTGTCGGACATCTCACATTCAACTGACTAACAAATCAACGAATTGACCAGATTCTAGATTGGGCGAACGGTATCTTTATGCGACTATGTACGGCAGGAAATTTAAAGAATCATAAAGGAGGTCTTGTGAACAAGGCCATTGAAATCAAAAAGCTGGGAACTATTGATGTCATCAATGCGACAGTTCCTTACTCGCAAGATCCAACAAGCGTATTCCACACATTGTGTGAAAATAAAACAGACAGCTTGTTGCTAGAATCTGCTGAGATTGAGTCTAAACAAAACCTCACTAGCCTACTGCTTATCGATTCTGCCGTGCGTATCGTATGCGAAGGCCATCAGGTCACTTTCCAAGCTCTGACAGATAACGGTCAACATCTGATCGAACACCTAAATGCGAACGTGAAATCAGACATTGAATCTGAACTGAAAGACAATGTACTGACTCTGACCTTTACTCAACCAAGCATTAACCTAGACGAAGACTCTCGCCTAAGAGAAGCTTCTTCATTCGATGCACTTCGTTTAGTTCAGCACAGCTTTACACAAGACCCAGACAACAAGCACGCGCTTTTCATGGCGGGTCTATTTGCATACGACATCGTGGCAAACTTCGAGCCACTTGGCGATGCAGAAGCGACTAATAACTGCCCTGACTTTGTCTTCTACGTGGCTGAAACGCTACTTCGTTTTGACCATCAACAGAACGAAGGTCTGCTTCACGCGAGCGTTTTCTCAGAAGATCAAACAATCAAAACTCGCCTGACTGAACGTTTAGCGGATATCCAAACTCAATGCCAATCACTCAAAGAGATTGCAGAAGTCACTCCGCTTGATAACGTTGAAGCTGTACCAAGTGTTTCTGACGAAGATTTTTGCCAGACTGTTCGTGACCTAAAAGAGTACGTGGTAAAAGGCGATGTATTCCAAGTGGTTCCTTCTCGTCGCTTTACTCTTCCTTGTCCTGCACCACTAGCAGCGTACAAAGAGCTAAAACAGAGCAACCCAAGCCCTTACATGTTCTACATGCAAGATGAGCTGTTTACTCTGTTCGGTGCTTCACCAGAGAGTGCTCTGAAATACGAGAAAGAGACTAACCAAGTAGAAATCTACCCTATCGCCGGTACTCGCCGTCGTGGTAAGCGTCCGAATGGTCAAATCGACTTCGACCTAGATAGCCGCATTGAATTAGAACTGCGCACCGATAAAAAAGAGAACGCTGAGCACATGATGCTGGTTGACCTAGCGCGAAACGACGTTGCACGTATCTCTGAAGCAGGCACTCGCCACGTAGCAGACCTATTGAAAGTGGACCGTTACAGCCACGTAATGCACCTCGTTTCTCGCGTTGTAGGCCAACTTCGTGAAGACCTTGATGCTCTGCACGCTTACCAAGCTTGTATGAACATGGGCACGCTAACAGGCGCACCTAAGATTCGTGCAATGCAGCTGATTCGTGATGTTGAACAGACTCGTCGTGGCAGTTATGGCGGCGCAGTAGGCTACCTAACGGGTGAAGGCACTCTAGATACTTGTATCGTGATTCGCTCAGCTTACGTTGAAAACGGTATTGCTCAAGTTCAAGCTGGCGCAGGTGTGGTATTCGATTCAGACCCACAGGCAGAAGCCGACGAAACTCGCGGTAAAGCTCAGGCCGTCATCTCTGCGATTCAAGCAGCGCACACTGCATCTAAGCCAACCTCTAGCAAGCAGGAGTCTTAATCATGGCTGATATCGTATTTATTGATAACTTTGACTCGTTCACTTACAACCTAGTAGACCAGTTCCGTTCACTAGGCCACAACGTGAAGATCTACCGTAATAACATCCCTGCAGAAGCGGTAGAAGCAGCGATTAATGAGCTAGAAAACCCAGTTGCGCTGCTGTCTCCAGGCCCAGGAGCTCCTGCTGACGCGGGTTGTATGCCAGAGTTGATTCAACGCTTGAAAGGCAAAGTACCGATGATTGGTATTTGTCTTGGTCACCAAGCAATTGTTGAAGCATACGGCGGTAAGGTTGCAGGCGCTGGCGAAATCATTCATGGTAAGGTTTCGATGATGGAACACGACAATCACGCGACTTACCAAGGCCTGCCTTCTCCGCTTGCAATTGCGCGCTACCACTCTTTGGTTGCGACTCACGTACCGGAAAGCCTAACGATTACCGCTGAAGTCGATGATTTGGTGATGTCGGTTGTCCAAGAGCAAGACAAGGTGTGTGGTTTCCAATTCCACCCTGAATCCATCATGACAACATACGGCGCAACTCTATTGGCGAACGCCATTGAATGGGCTTTAGAAAAGAACACAACTCTTGAGAAGAATGGAAAATAGGACACGATCATGGAACAGATTATAAATAAGCTTTACGACCAACAATCTCTTACTCAAGAAGAAAGCCAACAGCTTTTCGACATAATCATTAAAGGCGAACTTGACCCTATTTTGATGGCGTCAGTGCTTACCGCACTCAAAATTAAAGGCGAGACACCTGAAGAGATCGCAGGCGCAGCGAAAGCACTACTAGCAAACGCTAACCCTTTCCCACGCCCTGATTACGATTTTGCAGATATCGTGGGTACAGGTGGTGACGGCCATGACACGATCAACATATCTACAACTTCAGCATTCGTTGCAGCAGCGTGTGGTCTAAAGATTGCGAAACACGGTAACCGCAGCGTATCAAGCAAATCGGGTTCATCGGATCTTCTTGATAAGTTTGGTATTAACCTAGCGATGAGCGCAGAAGACACTCGCTCTGCCGTTGATAAGCTTGGCGTTGCTTTCCTATTTGCACCGCAATACCACGGTGGTGTACGTCACGCGATGCCAGTACGTCAAACAATGAAAACTCGCACCATCTTTAACATCCTTGGCCCACTAATTAACCCAGCTCGCCCTAACATCGAACTGATGGGTGTTTACAGCAAAGAGCTAGTGCGCCCTATTGCTGAAACCATGCTGCAAATGGGTATGAAGCGCGCAGCTGTGGTTCACGGCAGCGGTCTAGATGAAGTTGCAATTCACGGTGAAACCATCGTTGCAGAGATCAAAGATGGTCAGATTCATGAATACACTGTGTCCCCTAAAGATTTCGGTCTCAATCAGCATCCGCTAGAAGCAATTAAAGGCGGTACGCCAGACGAGAACAAAGCTATCACGACCAATATCCTAACAGGTAAAGGTACTGAAGCTCAGGCAGGTGCGGTTGCGGTTAACGTTGCTCTACTGATGCGTCTATTTGGTCATGAAGATCTAAAAGCCAACGCAGCGAAGGCAATGGAAGCAATGAACTCTGGCAAAGCGTATGAGCTTGTACAGCAACTGGCCGACCACGCATAACGAACGAGATTTGAGACTAGAAAGATGGCACAGACAAACGAAAAGTTATCAACTCACGTTTCTGTAAAAGAAGCAGAAATGGCAGAAGTATTAGCAAAAATTGTTCGCGACAAGTATCAATGGGTTGAAGCGCGTAAAAAGCAGCAACCGCTAAATGAGTTCAAAGATGCACTAATCGCTTCAGACCGCAGCTTCTACGATGCACTAAGCCAAGAGCAAACCGTATTCATCACCGAGTGTAAAAAGGCGTCTCCTTCTAAAGGCTTGATTCGTGATGACTTCGACCTTGAATACATTGCATCGGTATACAACAACCATGCAAATGCGATTTCGGTACTGACTGATGAGAAGTACTTCCAAGGCGATTTCGAATTCTTGCCTAAAGTACGCAGCATCGCTAAGCAACCAATCCTATGTAAAGACTTCATGGTCGATACTTATCAGGTTTACTTAGCTCGTCACTACTCGGCAGACGCTATCCTACTGATGCTATCTGTACTAAACGATGATGAGTACCGTACTCTCGCTGAAGTTGCTCACTCATTAGGCATGGGCGTGTTAACAGAGGTTAGTAATGAAGAAGAGCTGCACCGTGCTGTCGGGTTAGACGCGAAAGTGATTGGCATCAATAACCGTAACCTTCGTGACCTAAGCACAGATCTAAACCGTACCAAAGAGCTGGCACCTCTACTTCGTGAGTTAGCACCAAACGCAGTCGTGATATCAGAGTCTGGTATCTACACTCATCAGCAAGTGCGTGACTTAGCGACATTTGCAGACGGCTTCCTTATCGGTAGCTCATTGATGGCAGAAGAGAATCTAGAGCTTGCCGTTCGCAAAGTAACATTGGGTGAAAACAAAGTTTGTGGCTTAACTCACCCTGACGATGCAGCTAAAGCTTACCAAGCCGGCGCGGTATTCGGTGGTCTAATTTTTGTTGAGGCGTCTAAGCGTTGTGTTGACCTAGAGGCAGCACGCTTGACCATGAGTGGTGCACCACTTAAGTACATTGGTGTGTTCCAAAACCATGACCAAGCTAGCGTTGTCAATGCCGTGAAAGAGCTTGGTTTATACGGTGTTCAGCTTCATGGTGAAGAATCACAACAGTACGTGACTGAACTTGCAAATCAGCTACCAGAACAAGTAGAGATTTGGAAAGCTTACGGCGTTGAAGATTCGCTGCCTACGCTGTTAGAAAGCAATGTGTCTCGCCACCTGCTTGATGCAAAAGTAGGCTCTCAGACTGGTGGGACAGGTCAAGTCTTCGACTGGCAGCTGATCAACGATCAGAGCTCTGTGATGTTAGCGGGTGGTTTGAACCCAGATAATGCACAGCAAGCAGCCACTTTAGGCTGTTTAGGGCTCGACCTTAACTCAGGTGTTGAGAGTGCTCCGGGTAAGAAAGATGCAGACAAACTCAACAAAGCGTTTGCTGCCATTCGCCAATACTGAGCGACTAGCCCAACTTAAGAACAGATGATTCACTGTAGACAGTCTACAGACCCTATTTCAGAGCATCGCAATGAGGTGCTCTACAAGATTAAAGACATTGGTATCCAGACATACCAAGCAAATTGAAGGAATAACACGATGGCTAAACTTGATGCCTACTTTGGTGAATACGGTGGTCAATACGTACCACAGATTCTAGTGCCAGCCCTAGAGCAACTGGAACAAGCGTTTATCGACGCTCAAGCGGACCCAGAATTCCGTAGTGAGTTCATGACACTGCTTCAAGAGTACGCAGGTCGTCCAACAGCACTGACGCTGACTCGTAACCTAACGAAAGGCACTAAGACCAAGCTTTACCTAAAGCGTGAAGACTTACTGCACGGTGGCGCGCACAAAACCAACCAAGTGCTTGGTCAAGCTCTGCTTGCAAAACGCATGGGTAAAGAAGAGATCATCGCTGAAACTGGCGCAGGTCAACACGGTGTGGCAACGGCTCTGGCTTGTGCTCTACTTGGTCTTAAATGTCGTGTTTACATGGGTGCAAAAGACGTTGAACGTCAGAGCCCGAACGTATTCCGCATGAAGCTAATGGGCGCAGAAGTTATCCCTGTGCACTCTGGTTCTGCAACGCTAAAAGATGCATGTAACGAAGCGCTACGTGACTGGTCAGCAACATATGAAGACGCACACTACCTACTGGGTACGGCAGCTGGTCCTCACCCATTCCCAACCATCGTTCGTGATTTCCAACGCATGATTGGCGAAGAGACCAAGAACCAAATTCTAGCTCGTGAAGGTCGCCTACCTGACGCAGTTATCGCTTGTGTGGGTGGTGGTTCAAACGCAATCGGTATGTTTGCTGATTTCATCGAAGAAGAGAGTGTTCGCCTAATCGGTGTTGAGCCAGCGGGTAAAGGTATCGATACTGACCAGCACGGTGCACCGCTAAAGCATGGTAAAACGGGCATCTTCTTTGGTATGAAGGCGCCGCTAATGCAAGACCCTAACGGTCAGGTTGAAGAATCTTACTCGGTATCAGCAGGTCTAGACTTCCCTTCTGTTGGTCCTCAGCACGCACACCTTAATGCAATTGGCCGTGCAGAATACGACAACGTAACCGATGATGAAGCACTAGAAGCCTTCCAAGAGATCGCGCGCAACGAAGGTATCATCCCTGCACTTGAGTCTTCTCACGCTGTTGCACACGCACTGAAAATGGCTCGTGAGAACCCAGAAAAAGAGCAACTATTGGTTGTAAACCTATCAGGTCGTGGTGACAAAGACATCTTCACCGTACACGCCATCTTAGAAGAAAAAGGAGCTATCTAATGAACCGTTATGAGAAGATGTTTACGCGCCTAAACGAGAAAAACCAAGGCGCATTTGTACCGTTCGTAACGGTTTGCGATCCAAACGCAGAGCAGTCTTACAAAATCATGGAAACCCTAGTTGAAGCTGGTGCCGATGCACTAGAACTGGGTATTCCATTCTCTGATCCGCTAGCAGATGGTCCAACTATCCAAGGTGCCAACATCCGTGCTCTGGATTCAGGCGCAACTCCTGATATCTGTTTTGAGCAGATTGGTAAGATTCGCGCGAAATACCCAGAACTGCCGATTGGCCTTCTAATGTATGCAAACCTTGTGTACTCACGCGGTATTGAAGACTTCTACGAGCGCTGTTCTAAAGCTGGTATCGATTCTGTTCTGATTGCTGACGTTCCAACTAACGAGAGCGCAGAGTTTGTTGCGGCTGCTGAGAAGTTCGGTATCCATCCAATCTTCATAGCACCACCAACGGCAAGCGATGAAACATTGAAGCAAGTGGCGGAGCTTGGCGGTGGTTACACTTACCTACTTTCTCGTGCCGGTGTAACGGGTGCAGAGACAAAAGCAAACATGCCTGTTGGACACATGCTTGATCGTCTAAACCAATTCAACGCGCCACCAGCGCTACTAGGTTTTGGTATTTCAGCACCTGAGCAAGTGAAAGAAGCGATTGAAGCAGGCGCTGCGGGTGCTATCTCTGGTTCTGCTGTCGTTAAGATCATCGAACAAAACGTAGAACAGCCACAAATCATGCTTGATAAACTGGCTGACTTCATTGCTCCAATGAAGGCGGCAACGCAAAAGTAATCGCCAACAAAGCGTTCGCTAAAGGCGATTAAAGCCACTTTAAGAAGTAAAAAGCGCCCGAGTATGGGCGCTTTTTTATTACTCTCAAAACTTAATCACTCTTCATTGCTTTCTTAATTGCGGATTCATTCAATGTTGCCTTGATGGGATCTGTTATCTTATCCACCAAGTCGACTGGCATTGGGAATACAATCGTTGTGGTTCTCTCGTTCGCCACTTCTGTTAGCGTCTGCATGTATCGCAGTTGAATTGCATTCGGTGACTTGTTCAGAACATCCGCTGCTTCTTGTAATTTAGTCGATGCTTCTAGCTCACCCGTTGCATGTATCACCTTAGCACGGCGAGAACGCTCTGCTTCTGCTTGTTTAGCGAGTGCTCGAACCATACTGTCATCAAGGTCGACATGTTTAATTTCAACGTTGGCGATTTTAATCCCCCAGTTATCAGTGTGCTGATCCAGTATCGCTTGCAGGTCTTTGTTGAGTTCTTCCCGCTCTGATAAAAGCTCATCCAGCTCATGCTGACCCAGCACCGAACGCAACGTAGTTTGAGAGAGCTGGCTTGTCGCCTCCAGATAGTTCTCGACATTGTTGATCGCCATCTTAGGGTCGAGCACGCGGAAGTAGACCACAGCGTTCACCTTCACCGACACGTTATCTCTGGTGATCAAGTCTTGTGTTGGTACATCTAAGACTATGGTACGTAAGTCGACTCGCACGATTTGTTGGATAAAAGGAATGATGACGATCAGACCTGGCCCTTTCACTCGATAAAAACGACCTAAGAAAAACACCACTGCACGCTCGTACTCGCGCAGCACTTTGAACATGCTAGCTATCAACAAGATAACGAGCACAACCACAATACCTATCGTGTGTATAAACATAACCGCCCCCTTACTGGTAACGATAACTAAGGAGATTTCATTGGGTCATCTCTCCACCCATTTCACCTATTTAGACCGAGTCGATGATCCTCCGACATGATCTTCGATATCAACTGTTTCGTCATCTAGCGCTTCTACATCTAACGAGAGACCGGTTAGCTTAGTCACTCTGATGCTTTGTCCAGCTTGCAGCTTATCAGTACATTTGGCTTGCCAGATTTCGCCTTCAACCAAAACTCTGCCTGACCCCGGGAAACCGCTGACCACTTTACCGGTTCCCCCTACTACCGCTTCCATGCCCGTTGTCACTCGCTGATTTCTCACACGAACCAACATTGATATCGTCACAACAATAAAGCCGACAGAGAACAAGCTGATGCCAATGATTAATGGTAGAGCGATTTGATAGCCTGGTACTTCGGTATCCATCAACATGATTGAACCGAGTGAAAACGCCGCTACTCCCCCTAAACCGAAAATGCCGAAGCTTGGACTGAAAGCTTCAGCAATCATCAGAGCAATCCCAAGCAGTATTAGTGCAAGGCCAGCGTAACTCACGGGCAGCATTTGCAATGAATACATCGCTAACAGCAAACAGATGCCACCAAGCACACCCGGTAGGCCGACTCCAGGGTTATAAAACTCGAGAAGCAAGCCGTAGATTCCGATGAGCATAAGAATGTAGGCAACGTTAGGGTTGGTGATCACCGACAGCAGACTGAAACGCCAATCTTGCTCACGCTCTAGAAAGGCGACCTGATTGAGCTGAATTTCCTGATTGATGCCATTGATGATAACAGTGCGTCCATTGGTCATCTCAACCAGCTGCTGTAAATCGCTCGCGATGAAATCAATCACATTTAGCTCAAGTGCATTTTCTGAGTCCAAGCTGGCCGCCTCTCTTACCGCTTTTTCGGCCCACTCTTCATTGCGATTGTGCAGTTTCGCCAAGCTGACGATGTAAGCTGCAGCATCGTTGATGACTTTTTTCTCCATCGCAGTGGTTGCTTTTACTTGGTCAGGGTTCTCTTGCTTAGTATCGTGCTGCTCACTCGGTTTCGATTTTTCATCTTGATTAGAGTCGTCTTGCGGAGACAAAGGATCGGAAGGTGCTTTCCCTCCCCCAAGCGAGACGGGTGTTGCAGCGCCTAAATTGGTTCCGGGAGCCATAGAGGCGATGTGACTGGCGAGTAAGATATAAGTGCCAGCACTAGCGGCTCGCGAGCCTGCAGGCCCAACCCAAGTCGCGATAGGAACCGGTGATGTAGTGATGGAGCGAATGATGTCACGCATCGACGAATCCAACCCGCCGGGCGTATTTATTTTTAATATGACGAGCTTAGCTTGCTCATCATGAGCTTGTTCTATTTCTCTTGTGAGATAATCGCTGGTCGCCGGACCTATCCCTCCATTCACCTCTATGACCCAAACATCGTCGGCTTGAGAATTTGCAGAGCTGAACAGCAGAAGAAACGCAAACAGGCACTTCAATATAAAAGCCATGCCTCTCTCCTTACAACTGAGATGCTAGATAGACGTTTTATTTAAAGCGCAGAGGTAACATCTTGGTAATAACTCGATACCTTAAGCATAGTTCAGGCTAAATTTCGCACAACAAACATACTAATCTCAAGTCACACTGAAACGCTTAAAAAAAGCACACAAATGAAAAGCAAATGTTAACGAGTGTGTATTAACACCCTAAACTTGAAAGTATTCACAAAACACACAGGGGTAAGGCTTTTATAAATTAAACAAATAACATCACATCAAAAAACCGAGGCAAACGTTTGCTTTAGAGCAAAAGATCGCCAAATAACATTCATGTCACGTTTTTTGATGCATTTTCGTCTCTGCTCATATTGATAAATGTAACAGATAAGTGTAAAACTCATCACGAAATATTCATCCAATGGTACGACGTACATTGGCATGTAGTTCTAGGAATTTTACATTTTGTAGCACAGAGGTAACGGAAGTGTTAAAAGAAAAGAGTTTACTAGGCAATATCGGCATTCAAGTCGTTATTGCTATGATCGTAGGTACTGTAGTGGGTGCTATGATGGGCGAGAGCGCAACGATGTTCGCTCCTCTAGGTGCGATCTTTATCAATTTAATCAAGATGCTGGTTATCCCATTGGTAGCCGTTGCACTGATCTCTGGCGCAGCAGGCTTAGGCAATAGCTCATCAGCAGGTAAAGTAGGTATCACTACTTTAGGTTACTTTGCACTGACTTCTGCACTGGCTGTTGCCCTTGCATTGATCATGGGTGAAGTATTCGAACCAGGACGTGGTATCGACGTTTCTGGTGTTGAAGGTATGTTCTCATCTGAGTATGCATCGAAAGGCGAACTTCCAACTTTCTGGGCTACCATCACTGGTATGATCCCAACCAACGTTTTCCAGTCTTTAAACGAAGCAAACATCCTTCAGATCCTAGTATTCTGCCTATTCTTCGGTATCGCAATCTCTAAGCAAGCGAAAGAGAAGCGTGATCCAATCATCAACGGTGTAAACGCTATCGTTGACGCTATGGTTTGGATGATCAACAAAGTCATGATCATCGCTCCTCTTGGCGTATTTGGTCTAATGGCTGAAGCGGTAGGTACGTTCGGTTTTGGCGCACTAATGGTTGTGTTCAAACTGTTCGTGGTTTACGTAGCAGCAATCCTAGTATTCGGCTTCGTTGCGTACCCACTGATGATTCAAATCTTCACAAAGACATCAGCCAAGAAGTTCCTGACAGCAATGAAGAAGCCACAAGCCGTTGCTCTTTCAACAGCGTCTTCAATGGCGACTCTGCCTGTAACTATGGATACAGTAGAGAACGAGCTGGGTGTTCGTAACTCAACAGCATCATTTGTTCTGCCTCTAGGCGCGACAATCAACATGTCGGGTAACGCAATTTACTACGGCCTAGTTGCTATCTTCTTTGCACAACTATTCAACATCGACCTATCAATGGGCGCGTACATCGCAATCATCGTAACATCAACGCTTGGTGCTGTAGGCCAAGCGGGTGTCCCAGGTCCATCATTCCTAGTTGTAGCCGTTCTGCTAGCAGCAGGTATTCCAATCGAAGGTCTACCACTACTGTTCGCTCTTGACCGTATCTTCGACATGATTCGTACAGCACTGAACATCACTGGTGATGCAGCGTGTGCGGTTATCGTTGACTCACTGATCAAAGATGAAGAGAAAGAAGTAGAGCTGCAAAAGCAGCAAGCTTAATCTAGCTCAAAATACATCGTTTTAAGCGGCTCTCATGAGCCGCTTTTTTGTTCGAAAATGTCGAAAAAAGATCTCATACGTTTCATCCACACAGCTATTGGTACGCTATTCCCAATAAATCATTCTATTGGGCATCACATTGAAACTCCCTACCACGACAGCCATCATTTTCACCTGCTTCGTTTCTCCGTTTTCAAATTCCTCTGAAAGCTCAGAGTCCGCTGAAAACTTACAGTCCTTTGAAAGCGTAAAGTCCGTTGAAGATCTCGAACCCGTCGAAGAGCCTCCCTTCTACGAGTCTCTATTCAAAGACTTTACGGATAACTCTTACTACGACGACAAAGGGATCAACTTAACCTACTACGGTCGCACACTTCACCTTGGTTCGAGAAACCGCTACGAGGATAACAACATCATAGGAATCGGATATAAGGGCTTTGAACTCGGCACCATGATCAACTCGTTTGAGAATCGCTCATATATGTTTTCATATCACAAGAAATGGCCTTTAAACGATTGGGCAGATCTTGGGTTTAGGCTCGGCGGGATGACAGGATATACAAAAGAAGAAAATTCATTCCAACTTTTAGGTATCACTCCGATAATTTCACCAACGATTACAGTACATTACAATGGCTTTGGTTTTGAGACCGGGCTGCAAACAGACGTACTGGTATTCAGTTTAAATTATCAGTTTTAACCTGATTTTCATTTTGAGACGTAAATATCCAAAGAATAAGAATGATTCAGTTCGCTGATTCAAATCGGTTCTCAATTTGCTAATCGATTTGCTCTGACTGCTTCTTCATAATCACTTACCCATGGAGCCATATGACAAGTTATTGAATCGGCAGCCTAAATCAAAATGGGTTAATTCTGGCATTAAGCTTGCTGTTGTTTACTCAAGCACACGCATAATCGCAAGCAGCATCACAGAGATAGCGGTTTGCATCGGAGGAATGAGCTATGACCTTACAAAGACACACATACTACGGCTTGATTCACCATGGAATTAAAACACTACTGATGGACAGAATTGGCCACTTTACCGAACGTGAATACCACGAATACCTCGACCTCACTACCGGTAAATCAACCTGCTTTATGATGAGTGAAGAAGAGTTGGAGCAAACCTTAGACAGCCTAAAAAGCGAAGGCTATCTTGAAGATATCAAACAGTTGATCCCACGCTATCAAACGACCTCTTCGCGATGACGGATTTGCTCAATCATATATTGCATTAACCACTGCCTCGGACTATTCAGCATCGAGGCAGTTTTGGTTAAACTGAATATAAAGCCAACAACAGGATGTTCGGTCTCAATGAAGCAAATCATCGACTTTATCCCACTTATTATCTTCTTTGCGTTATACAAAATGTATGACATCTACACCGCGACCGGTGCATTAATCGCGGCGACTGCCATTCAAATTGCACTCACTTACCTACTCTACAAAAGAGTGGAAAAGATGCAGGTGATTACCTTTGTCATGGTTGCGGTGTTCGGCGGTATGACCATATTTCTGCACGACGACAACTTCATCAAATGGAAAGTAACGATTGTGTATGCGCTGTTTGCCATTGGGTTAGCGGTTAGCCAAATCATGGGTAAGCCAGCAATTAAACGTATGCTCGGGAAAGAGATTACTCTGTCCGACTCTGTTTGGAGCAAAATCAATTGGGCGTGGACCGCATTCTTTACTCTGTGTGCCATTACGAATGTCTATGTCGCTTTTAACTTGCCACTCGACACCTGGGTCAACTTCAAAGTCTTCGGCCTACTCATTGCGACCATTACATTTACTTTGTTGACCGGGTTATACATCTACAAAAGCCTACCTAAGGATAAACAACAGCAGCTTTCCAGGAAAAATAGCGATCAGGACTAATGGTCGAATGAGATCTCAATCCCAGTTTTTGTTACAATCTTGCACATAATTTCGTTCACAGTGGCCACTAGAATCAACGCTGGCCACTGACTTATTGATGTTTTGGGAATCCCTTATAATGAGTCAAACTGATGCGCCTAAAGGCCAACTTCTTCTTCGCACCTTAGCCATGCCTGCCGACACCAATGCAAACGGCGACGTCTTCGGCGGTTGGATCATGTCTCAACTCGACTTAGCTGGCGGTATTCTGGCTAAGGAAATCTCATGCGGCCGTATCGTGACCGTATCGGTTTCAAGTATCACTTTCAAAAAGCCTGTAAAAGTTGGCGATGTGGTATGTGTATACGGGGAATGTACAAAGATCGGTCGTACGTCGATGAGCATCGACCTTGCCGTTTGGGTTAAACCAGTGCGTGACCACGGTATTGAAGACCGCTTTATGGTGTGTGACGCTACCTTTAACTACGTCGCGATTGATTCTGAAGGCAAGCCACGTGCGATAGCTAAATGGCTAAATGGCTACTCACAGCCAATAGTAAAATAGTGGCTTCAATTTGGGTCTTTAGGACGTTTTCTACTCAGCTTTTAAAGACCCGCCCTCTTCGACGCGCATCAATTCACACTTTCTTCTTTTTCCCCCTTCCAAATACAATTAGTTCGCGTAAATTAGCTAGATAGCTCATCGAGCCTCTTTTTTGTGAAGTATAAATAAGGATATACCAATATGTGGTACGTGATTTTTTCTCAAGACGTCGAAAACTCATTGGAAAAGCGCCTGAGCGTTCGCCCTAAACATTTAGAGCGACTACAAACACTTCACGATGAAGGCCGCTTGTTAACAGCAGGCCCTATGCCAGCTATCGATTCAGATAACCCAGGCGACGCGGGCTTTACTGGCTCAACGGTCATTGCAGAATTTAATTCACTAGAAGAAGCGCAAGCTTGGGCTGATGCAGACCCGTATATTGAAGCTGGCGTCTATGCTAATGTGATTGTAAAACCATTTAAGAAAGTATTTTAAAGTGAAAAAATGGATTATCGGCTCACTGGCCGCACTCGTTCTTGCGGGTTGTAGTTCAAGTGACCAAGACCAACAGCGTCAACTAGAAATGATGGCACAACACCGAGCTGGTGTTTTGTCTGCAGGCCTTCCGATTGAATATGGCCCGCTCAAAGTAATGCGCGTTCTGGCGAAGAACACGGTGATAGAGATCATGATGATCTATAACCAAGACGCTCAAGGCGCAAAGCCACTCAACCAAGTGCTGCAAACCAGTGTGAACAGCTACTGTACTAACTCTGAGGTGCGCTCTAACCTTGATATGGGCTTGGCCTACAACATCAAGATCCGCAATACACGCGGTCAATTGATGGTTGAACAGCTTATTAGCAAGCAGACCTGCGAAAGCGGTAGTTAGTTCGAGATTCGAGATTCG
>NZ_JAHGAJ010000016.1 GCF_030248535.1 Vibrio sp. D404a
TGGTGACTTTAGCTAAGGAAGCTAAGGAAGCTAAGGAACCTAAGGAAGCTAAGGAAGCTAAGGACAAGTTCACAGCTCCGACAGCTTGCCGTAAACAACAAAAAGCTGCTTGAAGCTATGCTCAAGCGGCTTTTCAAATTTGGCAGATTATCAAAAAAATTCTGATGTGACACACATCACAAAAACAAAGTGTACATTTATTCGCCAAGCACCTTTTGAGGGCTGAACGATTTCCCTAAAAACCGTTGTAATTTTTAGCGAACCCTTGGTTTCAATTTATCCTTTTTATTATTGATAACAAGCATTTTTCTCGAAAAACATAGCAATGTTTGCGTGAGATCACATTTGATTTCAATCCTAAAAAACGCCCACCAAAAGGCGATCTAGATCACATTCTTTCTCACCTAAAAACGTAATCTGGAGTTAACCCATGAGGGATACAACAGAGGAAAACTTCTATGAAAATGAACATCACTGGTAAGAACATCGACATCACCTCTGCAATCCGTGAGCACATAGAAAGTAAATTTAGCAAGCTAGAAAAGTGGCAAGTAGACATCATTAGCTGCCAAGCAAGCTTTAGTGAAGAGCCTAACAAGAAGAAAAAATTTGAAGCGGTAATTACCGTACCAAAAGGCCAGCTTGTTGCTTCATCAATCCACGATGACCTATACGTCGCCGTTAATGAGGTTGAACAGAAACTAGAACGACAACTGAATAAGCTAAGACACAAACCAGAAGCTCGCCGCGCTGAAAAGCCTCAAATTGAAGAGCTAGAAGCTGAAGTAGAATAAGAGAAATAAAAGGATTCGAAGATAGCGCCAATACGGCGCTATTTTTTTGCTTGACGCTTGTAGCTCGCTTGCTTATTGTGTTTAAACATTCAAAAAACAAACTATTTTTATGCACACTCAAACTCTGTTTATTTTTGACTTCTTTTTCCTTCCGTAAATCGGAGGCTAAGTCGTTTTAGAAAAACAAGTCAAAAACGAACAGAAAGCCTCCCACTCAAGGGAGGCTTTTTTATAAGGACCCATTTATGACTGATCAACCCATTTCGCTTGATGAAATTCGCCTTCGCTTAAATGAGCTTGATGACCAGCTCCTAAGCTTGTTGTCTGAGCGCCGTAAACTCAGCATTGAAGTTGCTAAAAGCAAAGTAGAGACATCAAAGCCAGTTCGAGATGCCGTTCGTGAGCAACAACTGCTAGTGAAACTGATCGGTAATGGAAAAGACAAGTACGAGCTTGATGCTCAGTACATCACAAAACTGTTTCACACCATCATTGAAGATTCCGTCCTTCTACAACAGTCTTATTTGCAAAACCTTGCTAACCCACAAAGCCGTAAGCCATTGGCACGTGTCGCTTTTCTTGGAGCAAAAGGGTCATACTCACACCTTGCGAGCCGCGAATACTTCAGCCGTCGTAATACCGAGCTGATCGAACTGAACTGCAGCCACTTCAAAGAGGTGACATCAACGGTTGAGTCTGGTCATGCTGACTATGGCGTGCTGCCAATTGAGAACACCAGCTCAGGGTCAATCAATGAGGTTTATGACCTACTACAGCACACGACGCTCTATATCGTGGGTGAACTGTCTCAACCTATCGAGCACTGCTTGGTCGCGAAAAAAGACATTCGCTTAGAAGACATCACCACATTGTACTCGCACCCACAACCGCATCAGCAATGTAGTGAATTCTTAAGCCGCTTAAAGGGTGTGACTCTAGAGTCTTGTGCGAGCACTGCTGACGCAATGAAGAAAGTCAAAGATCTTGATGACGACACCGTAGCTGCGATCGGTAACTCTTCAAGCGGTAAGCTTTACGGCCTTCAGCCAATTCAAGGCAACATTGCCAATCAAACCGAAAACCACACTCGCTTTATTGTAGTTGCGCGTAAGCCCGTTGAAGTATCAACCCAAATCCCAGCGAAAACGACTTTAATCATGTCAACTTCGCAAGAAGCGGGCTCTCTAGTGGAAACACTACTGATTCTTCAACGCTACGGTATCAACATGACTAAGCTAGAATCGCGTCCAATTATGGGTAATCCTTGGGAAGAGATGTTCTATGTTGATCTAGAAGCTCACCTAGATTCCGACAACATGCAACAAGCAATTGCCGAACTGACCAGCATTACGCGCCACTTGAAAGTTCTTGGTTGCTACCCAAGTGAAAACATCAAAGCAACACAAGTAAAGCTCAACTAGTTTGTTAACAAATTGGTTATTTAGTTAAAAAACAGAATAAGTAGCTACTGACTTATTAGCCTAGAAACCGTACAATACCCCCATTAAGAGGTGATGTATGCGTTTGTTATGTTCGTTGGTTAGTGGCTTACTTATTGTGTTAATGCCATGTTTTGCTGTGGCAAAGAGTAACCCGACCCTCACTATCTTCAACTGGCAACACTACCTTTCTGACCACGTCATCGCGCTCTGGGAGCAAGAGACGGGCGTCACCATCAAACAACTCTATTTCGACAGCGATATCAAACGTGATCGCATCATCAATCAGTTGACACGTAACGACCTAGATATCGCGATTTTAGATGAAGTCTCTGCGCGAAACTTTTCTCGCCAACACCGGCTCCATAAGCTGAGTGATAGCGCATTGATCCCTAATCAAAGCAACATTCCAGAGCTATGGCGCAATCAGTGTGGTGAATATGCCGTCCCTTATTTTTGGGGCACTATCGGCCTTATCTACCGTAAAGATATGTTCCCAGAGCCACCGACAAGCTGGAACGAGATTTTATCGCCGAAGCCAGAGCATCAAGGTCATCTAGCTATGCAGGGTGACTATATCGACCTACTGCTCCCCTCTTTGTTTGTGCGCGGCGTATCGGCACATACTACCAATCAAGCGGTGCTCAAAGAGGTTTATCAAGAGTTACTGGCACAGGTTCCCTACGTAGCAACCTATGAATACCTACTAACGTACATCGAGAAAGACCCATCACGAGCGAGCAACATTCACCTTGCCGCTGGTTACAGCGGTGATGAGGTAACACTGCAAAGCTTCACTCCCGATTATGAATGGGGGTTCAATGTTCCAGACGAAGGGACTATTTTGTGGGTTGATTGCCTAGCTATACTCAACGATGCACCAAATCCTGAACTGGCCGCGCGCTTTCTTAACTTTCTTCATCGTCCAGATATCGCGGCTCTCAATGCATTAGATTTGTCGATGACCACCACTAACGACCAAGCGCACCAGCATATTCCTCCTTACGAGAAGCAGTATTTGGCGCTCTATCCCGACCAAAGTTTGCTGGACAAGGCGCAGTTCTACTCTACCTTAATCAATACCTCGATGACGCTTCGCAACCGAATCAGCCATGCGGTGATTCAACATCACAGGCAGCTTACCGACAATGATTAAACCGTTTTTATTTTCTCTCGCTGCAATGCTCCCCACAGCACTCAATGCAGCAGAACCACTCCAGCTTTATGTCTGGGAAGATACATTGGGCTCAGGGGTGCAGAAGAAGTGGGAATCGGACAATAACCAGTCCTTACTGTTGCACTACTTTGATAATGATGATGAACGCAACAAGCTAATGCTCAACAGCGATAGTTTGCCGTTTGATGTTGTGGTATTCGATAATGTTTCTGCCAACATTTATGGGAAACAAGGGGCGCTCGTCGATCTCTCTGAATTACCTAATCGCCAGCACATCAGTCCGCGTTGGTTAGAAGCGTGTGGTGATCACGCTGTTCCTTATTTTTGGGGCGTCTTGGGTCTGGTTTATCGAGAAAGCAAACTGGCGGTTCCTCCCTCGTCATGGCGTGAACTCATCTATCCAAGCAGCGATGTGAAAGGTCACATTAGCCTTATCGAGGATACCATAGAGACACTTTTACCCGTGATGTACGTACTTGGTTACCCAACTCATTCGGACGATACTAAGTCACTGAGAGAAGCGCATCAGGTATTGCTTAATCTCCAGCCCGATATCTTGACCTATGAGTATCCAATCTCATACGTCAAAAGCCATGATAATGCGGACTCTCTCTTTCTATCAATGGCTTACAGCGGCGATCAATTCTCGCTAAATCAATCTCTTGAACAGGAGGATTGGCAGTTTGTTATTCCGTCTGAAGGTACGCATATTTGGGTCGATTGTATCGCGATTAATAGCGCATCAATACAGCAAGAAAATGCTAAGAAACTTCTGAACGATCTTATGAACCCTGCTATTGCGGCACAAAACGCCTTGGAAGTAATGGCAGCGACACCAAACCTTTCTGCGCTCGCACTGCTTCCGGAATCTTATACTCAAGACAGCACACTGTTCCCTTCACAGGAAATCATCAGCAAAAGTGTAATTGATAGAAGACTTACTCCGAATAACATAAACTTGCGAGCTAAAATCATTAATAATGTTGTGAAAAGTCATGAAGCTCAGTACTAAAATATTACTTCTCATTGCACCAGTGATTCTTTTCAGCGCGGCCGCTTCGAGCTACATCATCTACACCAACCAAAAAATTAGCTTAATTAAACGAGAAGACAACGCACTTCAACTGAGCATGGAAAAATTGGCGGGGCACTTTCGTCAATCGCGCTCTTTTCTCAACAGTTACTCTTATACCCTAACTAAAAGCGACATCGTAAAGCGCTACTTCTTGGTTGGCGATAACCCCTACCGAGAGTTGGAGCTGATCGACAACTTGCAACAGACTATTCAGCTACTTCAAGATGGCAATGAAAGCTTCACGGGATTAGCCCTATTGGACGGCAACCGCCAGCTCAGCTACTACGCCGAAAACAGCAGTGACCCATTTGCCGAAATAGATCCTAAGATCCTGAAGTTTATCAACGATAAGTACCTTGAAACCGCCGCAACCTCTAACATCAGTTACACGCAGAACTCCCAAGGAGAAGGCATGTTAGTGCGTTATGAGGTTCTCGATAAACGCACTATCTCGACACCGCTTAGCTATCAACTCGACGATGTATTCTTTGTGGTGGTCTCAGTCTCGTTAGATAAATTCAATTCATTGCGCAAACAGATAGAGTTTGAATATCAGACCAGTCTGTTTTTCACCTCATCGCCCGTTGCGCCGGAAAGTGAATTGACCCAATCAGTCAGGTTGGCACCGAGCCTCTATGTCACCGTAGACCCAGCCAAGTTCCTCCTCAATAACAAACTCCACTCGATCTGGAATGAGATCAGCTTCTCCTTTGCCTTATCAGCGCTAGTTACTGTCATTCTGCTTCTGTTGCTACTTTCTCGGAGCGTGATAAATCCGATCGCGAGACTGGATCGACAACTGCAGCAGGTTGAAAAGCGCCAACGTAAAAACATCGAGCGACTGAGCAGCAACGATGAAATCGGCCGCCTGTCTGAGCGATTTTACGATATGTACCAAGAGCTGGATGATACCTACCAGCAGACCAAGATATTGGCGGAAAACGATCCGCTAACCAAGATCGCCAATCGTCATCAATTTCAGTCCTTTGTCGACAATGCGCTGCCAGAGAAAGACGCCACCAGCAATACTTGGATCCTCTACTTAGATCTCGATAACTTTAAGTTTGTGAATGACAAGTATGGCCACCAAGTCGGTGACTCGATCTTGATCGCCTTTTCAGAAAGAATCACCGCGCTATGTCAGGAATATCAAACTCGCCACTTAGCCCACTGTATGCCTGCAAGGCTTTCTGGCGATGAGTTTGTGGTGTTCATCAATGCGCCTGAAATATCAGGCAATATTGAGCACTCGTTCTCAGAGCAACTACTGACACCGCTCCAACAAGGCTTTGTTACGCACTCGGGCAACTTCCCTATCACCGTCAGTATTGGGGTTGCGACCTACCCGAATGATGGTGAAGACATAGAGAAACTGCTGTCCAATGCCGATACCGCCATGTATCAAGCCAAGCGAGCAGGTAAGAACCAATCGGCCTACTACTCACGCGATTTAGACAAAGCGATTCAGCGTCAAGCCAACATTGAACGTGCACTGCGTGACGGCAGCTGTAATAGTGAATTCTCGCTGGTTTATATGCCGTATATGAACGCCAGCGGTGAGACCGTGGTCGGTTTTGAGGTATTACTGCGCTGGCATTCGAAGCAGTTAGGGTTTGTTCCTCCTGATGAATTCATCCCCATTGCTGAACAGACCGGGCTATTTGAGCAGGTCGATAAATGGGTTATCGAGCACGCCTTTAACGGTTTTGACCGCCTACAGTCACAGTTCGAACACCCGGTTCAGTTATCGATCAACCTCTCCTCTGCGGGTATTGAAACCACGCACTTGGCAGAGTTCATCGATCAACATGCCGACGCTCACAACATTCCGCCTCACCTGATCGATTTCGAGATAACAGAGACCTTTGAATCAGGTGCTCAAGGTTTCCCTCTGCTCAACGAGCTGTCCCGAATGGGCTATATGCTGGCAATTGATGATTTTGGCTCCGGCTTTACCTCGATAACCCAACTGGTTCAGTACCCAACACAAAAAATCAAACTGGATAAGGGCTTCTTAGAGACCTTAATTGAAACCGATAATCAAAACATAGTGAAACCTGTAATCGAGCTATGTCACGCTCAAGGTAAAAAGGTAACGGCTGAGGGCATTGAAACCCAAGCGATGCATCAATGGTTAGTTGAAGCAGAGTGCGACCTTTTGCAAGGCTATTATTTTGGCAAACCGATGCCACTAGAGGAGCTCGGTATATGGTATAAAAGCCATCAGGATCGATGGAGCGCATCGCCACAAAAAGCACTAACAAAATAACGAATAAGAAAGAGAATCATGAAAACAGTCATTATTGCGTCACTCAACCCAGCCAAAATCAACGCGGTAAAAAGTGCGTTTGATGCCGCTTTCCCAAATCAAGAATTTGACTTTCAAGGCGTTAGCGTTGCCAGTGGTGTTGCGGACCAACCGATGAGTAATCAAGAGACCTATCAAGGTGCCGTTAATCGCGTGAACAACGCTATTCAAGCCAGCCCAAATGGCGATTTTTATGTTGGCCTAGAAGCCGGGATTGAAGGCAATGTTACCTTTGCTTGGATGGTGATTGAATCGAACGGGCAGCGTGGTGAATCTCGCTCTGCAAGTTTAATGCTACCACCGCTGGTTATTGAGAAGCTCGCCGATGCTAATGAACTGGGTGATGTCATGGATGAGGTGTTTGGCACTGACAACATCAAACAGAAAGGTGGCGCGATTGGGTTACTGACTCATAACCAACTCACTCGCAGTTCGGTCTACCACCAAGCGCTCATTCTAGCTCTGATTCCATTTGTAAATCCTGAGCACTTCCCAAAACAATAACGGGAGCAAATGAGGGCGTGTCTTTCTGAGTCGATAAAAGAGAGCGACCAATCAGAGCAATATCGTTGAAGAGAAAGCCGTTCCTTGAATTAAAAAGCAAAAACGCTAGCCGAAGCTAGCGTTTTTTTGTTGTCTGATTAAGATGCGCTATTTAAGCAACAACTGGGCAATCTCTTGCTTCTCTTGTTCCGACTTGGCCTTTAGCTCATTGGAACCTCTAGTGATGGTTGCCACACCTACCCCTAGCATCTGGCTGATTTGGCGCTGAGATAGATCACCTTTCATCAACTCACAAAGAATGTTAACACGAGCGACCAAGGCTTCACGCTCATCGGGTGTCATCATCATGGTCAGTAACAGTTCATGCTGATCATTTTCAGCGGCACTTTTTACTAAATCCATCAACTCTTGCCAATTGCTGTACTCTGGTTGTGATGCCATATCCCTACACTTATCTCTTACTGTCATTCAATCTAATAAAGGCAGACGCGCTGCGACTGCCTTTTAATGTATACCGAAACCCTATAGTGAATCCAATTTAAAAAAGAATTCCATCAGCAATCACTAGGTTGGGTTTGACGGTTAGTATTTTGCTTCACGCTCATGAGAGGCTAGAAAGCTCCCCTGCTCACCCAAAATATCGCGATAGTAGGTTTCAAACATCAAGATATTTTGTACGTAACCACGCGTCTCTTTAAACGGAATCATCTCAATGAAGGCGAAAGCATCCAGCTTGCCTTCACTGCGAGAGCGCCACTGCTTAACACGATGTGGGCCAGCATTATAAGCCGCTAATGCAAAGATGCGGTTGTTATCGTATTGATTCAGCAATCCATCCAGATAATGGCTACCTATCTCAATGTTTTTACCAACATCATACAAGTCTTCACGGCCTTGGTACTTTAACTTGTACTTCTGCGCCGTGTATTTAGCCGTCGCTGGCATGATTTGCATGATGCCGCGCGCGCCAACCGGAGATCGAGCTTCACTGTCGAGCGCACTCTCTTGTCTTGCTAAAGACATCAAGGTCACGAGGTCAATATCATGCTTTTCGGCGTAGAAGTTAAACCACCACTTATGTGCTACCGGAAAACGTAGCTCTAGGTTATCCCACATTTTAGCCGAGATACTCGCGGTCACGGTGAGATGGTTCCATCTCTGTTTATGGGCATAGGCAGCCAGCATCGACTTCTGCTCTTTGTCAGAGTTGGCTAGCAACCAACGCCATTCACTTTTGGCCGCAGCAATTTTATCGCGTGTGATCAGCTCATCAATACGTACCAAAGCGGTATCAAATGGCTCCACAACCTTCGCGTTGTAAGTCAGTGACGACGTTTCATAGCTCACTGATTTATCGAGCTGTTTCGCCGCTGCAACACTGTAGAAGTTGCGTTGACCAAGAATATCAGTCAGGCGCTTGGTGCCCTCTGATTCTTGTCCCGAAGCAAGCTCTGCTCTACCACGCCAGTATTGCCAACGTATCGAGCTTTGATGTTTATCATCTAGCTTGCTGATCCAGTGCTGCAAGCCTGCCCAGTCCGCATGCTGAATAGCAAGGCGAGCCCGACGCTCAATCAGCACTTGTTTAGATGAGGTCTCTATCGCCTTGTCTCGCCACGCCATCATCTCTTCAGAATCGGTGTTGATCAGACGAAATGCGAGATAGTCGGCCAACTGCTGAGTCTTCTCTTTTGAAAACTTCTGCCCATCAATGACTCTATCAAACGCCTTTTGAGCCGCTTTGGCATCTTTACGAGCCAACTTCTGGAAACCTAGCTCGGTCTGCTTTTGATAGAACTCATTGACCTTGTGTTTTTTAGCAAAGCTCGCGACGCTTTCAGGTTTGCTGAACAGAGCTTTCATCTCTTTGCCCTGCTTCGATGCTTTGTCACCATCAAGCTGCTTAATAAGGTAGTTCATCAGCTTACCGTTTCGGCTTTCAAACGCTAGCAGTAGCCTATCAAGAATCAACTCATCACTGCGCAGGCCTGCTTTATCCCAAGCAGAGAACAGTGGGTCACAGCTATCATCAACGCCATTACCACTTAGCCAAAGCTGGTTTGCACCTTTGTAAGCAAGCTCCTGATTACCCTGCTCATAATGAGCGCGATAATAGATACATTGATACTTCTCACCGGTAGGCTCCTGAGTCTGAAACTCCAGTATCGTCGACCACTTTTTCTGGGACTCTAACGATGCTAAATACGGCGCACGGATGCGGTTAGAAAATGGTAGTCCACGATGGCTCTCAATGAAGGCTTCGACCTCCTGAGGAGAGCGCTGTCCAAGGTTAATTAAGAAGGCACGGTAATCGGTGTATGGCGTCAATGGGTATGTTTGAATTTTAGGGCGCAACTTGGCGTAGGCCTTGAGGTCACGCTTGTCCAATACGTCTTGTGCTTGATCGTAAGTGTCACGCTGCATTTCTAGCTCCGAAGCACGGCTCGCTAAAGCCTCTGGAGCCAATAGAATAGAAGGCAAAATTACTGATGCAGCAACAGCAATTTTTCTATTGAAAAGTCGGAAAAACATTCGCTCTTTCCTTAGTGCGTGTTTGAATGCGTAAGGGCTATTTACGCCCTACATCACATCAAATGTAAAGGGTTTGAGTGTAAATATTATTAATATTTAACACTTCGCCTCCAAAGCTTTAAAAATAGGCTTTTAGTGAGAATTTTGACAATAAAAAGCTAAGATTTATCCATCAAAAGCCTTTTCCACTCGGGGAGTAACATCTTTGGGCAGATTGGTATAAAATAATCGTTTATTTTGAACAATAAGTAGGAACGATCGGCAATGGCTGAATACGTATATACCATGTCGCGAGTGAGCAAAATTGTGCCACCTAAGCGTCAAATTCTGAAAGACATCTCTCTAAGCTTTTTCCCTGGTGCCAAAATTGGTGTTTTAGGTCTGAATGGTGCAGGTAAATCAACACTGCTACGTATCATGGCCGGCATTGATACCGACATCGATGGTGAAGCTCGTCCACAACCGGGTCTAAACGTCGGTTACCTACCACAAGAACCTGTACTTGATGAATCGAAAACGGTTCGTGAGATCGTTGAAGAAGCAGTATCTGACGTAGCGGGTGCAATGAAGCGTCTTGATGAGGTTTACGCAGCATATGCAGAACCTGATGCAGATTTCGATGCACTGGCGAAAGAGCAAGGTGAACTTGAATCTCTTATCCAAGCGAAAGATGGTCACAACCTAGAGAATGCTCTAGAGCGTGCTGCTGATGCGCTTCGTCTTCCTGAATGGGATGCGAAGATCGAACACCTATCAGGTGGTGAGCGTCGCCGTGTTGCTATCTGTCGCCTACTTCTAGAGAAGCCAGATATGCTTCTACTAGACGAACCTACCAACCACCTGGATGCAGAATCTGTAGCGTGGCTTGAGCGCTTCCTAGTTGATTACAACGGTACTGTTGTGGCGATTACCCACGACCGTTACTTCCTTGATAACGCAGCGGGTTGGATTCTAGAACTTGACCGTGGTGAAGGTATTCCATGGGAAGGTAACTACACTTCTTGGCTAGAGCAAAAAGATGCGCGTCTACAACAAGAAGCATCTCAAGAAAAAGCTCGTCAGAAAACGATTGAGAAAGAGCTTGAGTGGGTTCGTCAGAATCCAAAAGGTCGTCAGTCTAAATCTAAAGCACGTATGGCTCGTTTTGAAGAACTGCAAAGCGGCGATCGTCAGAAGCGTAACGAAACCAACGAACTGTTCATCCCGCCAGGTGAGCGTCTAGGTGATAAAGTTATCGATGTGAAGAACCTGACTAAGTCGTTCGACGGCCGTGTTCTTATCGATGACCTATCATTCAGCATGCCTAAGGGTGCTATTGTCGGTATCATCGGTGCCAACGGTGCGGGTAAATCTACCCTATTCAAGATGCTAAGCGGCACTGAGCAACCAGACTCGGGTACTGTTGAACTTGGTGAAACAGTAAAACTGGCATCGGTTGACCAATTCCGTGACAGCATGGACGACACGAAAACAGTCTTCCAAGAGATCTCTGAAGGCGCTGATATCATTAAGATCAACAACTTCGAAATCCCTGCACGTGCATACTGCTCTCGCTTCAACTTCAAAGGTTCAGACCAACAGAAGATCATCGGCGAACTTTCTGGTGGTGAGCGTAACCGTGTTCACCTGGCTAAGCTTCTTAAGACGGGCGGTAACGTACTGCTACTCGATGAGCCAACCAACGACCTTGACGTTGAAACGCTACGTGCACTAGAAGAAGCACTACTGGAATTCCCAGGCTGTGCAATGGTTATCTCGCACGACCGTTGGTTCCTAGACCGTATTGCTACGCATATCATTGACTATCGTGATGAAGGTCAAGTTAACTTCTACGAAGGTAACTACAATGAGTACATGGAATGGCTGAAGAAGACGCTTGGTCCTGAAGCAGCTGAACCACACCGTATTAAATACAAGCGTGTAACTAAGTAAGTTTCGCTTGTAATTTATTCTAAGGCCGCTAAATTAGCGGCCTTATATAATACAGCATCCCAAACTTATAGGTGAGGAAGTCTCTATGATGGAAAGGCGTCGATTTTCAAGGATTGTTTATCAAGTCGCTACCAAACTAACCCAAGATACCTCAGTGGTTCAAAATAACTCAGTGGTTGAAGGCACAGTACAAGACTTGTCGTTGCAAGGTTTATTGATAGATTGTGCAGACCACCACCAGTTAAACCATCAATTGCCTGTTATGATCAGCTTTCAATTAACAGACAGTGATATCAACATTCAACTAGAAGCCTCTATTGTCTCTACCATCAATACCTCAGTGCGCTTACGCATAGAGCATTTAGATATTGATAGTATCAGCCACCTTAAGCGCCTTGTGGAGCTGAACGTTGGTGATGATGAGTTACTTTATCGAGAAATAGAACATCTAACAGATTTAGGCGAAGAGTCAGCAGAATAAAGCACGCTCTTCGAATTATTTTTATTTAATACGTCATCATGTCTCAGAAAATTTCGATTACTGTTCCTTCTAGCCAAGGGGAGCAGACATTTTACTTCGGCCGTAAAGCCGTGCTCTTTTGCACCTCTGCAGTCCTTTCCGTTCCCCTTTTAATTGGCGGTGCAATCTATCTACATTACGACGGTCAGCAGAAGCTATCTGCATCTGAACAACACGCCTCTGATCAGGCCCATGATGCACAGAAGCTGATCGAGACTTTGATTGTTGAGAAAGACAATATGGAGTTTATGTACGATGAGCAGATTGAAACCAATCACTCATTAGCACAAGCTCTAACGGAAAAAGAAGGCACTATTCAATTGCTCGGCAAGCGTGTATTCGACGTTGAGTCAGTACTTGGCCTTGCCGATGAAGAACTGGTTAACGATGAGACCTCTCTTGAAGAGCGAATCGACGCCGCGGCCATCGACTCGGCGGTACGTGCAACCATGTTCCGCTTAATCCCTAACGATAGTCCAATGGCTTATCAACGCATCTCATCATCATACGGGAGTCGTATCAACCCTATTACAGGCAAGCGTCATACTCACACTGGTATCGATCTCACCTGTAAGCGCGGTGAAGATATTCTTGCACCTGCTGACGGTGTCATTGAAACCGTGCGCCCGAGTAAGAAAGGCTTTGGTAACTTCCTGACCATGCGCCACTCTTTTGGCTTCATGAGCTCTTACGCTCACCTGCAGAAGTTTAAGGTTCGCAGCGGTCAGTTTGTAAGTAAGGGTGATGTGATTGCAAGCTGTGGTAACTCAGGAAACTCAACCGGCCCACACCTGCACTACGAAGTACGCTTTTTGGGTCGCTCTTTGAATCCACAATACTTGATGGACTGGACACCAGAGAACTTCAACTATGTGTTTGAGAAAGAGAAGAAGGTGAAATGGGGGCCCCTGGTTCAACTCATCGATAATGTTGTGCGTCTGCAAATCAACCTGACCAATGTGCCTTACATCAACTCATCAATTGAAACCGTGTCGAGTGATGAGACCAAGGCAAAGGCAACACTCGCAACCAACTAACGCTTAAGAGCTTTTAGCCTATGATGATCTTTTTACCTACAGTAGGCCAATAACTTTTAAATCAATGATAATTAAATAAAAAAGAGCCACCTAAATTAGGTGGCTCTTTTTCTATCTATTCTTGACTCAATATTATTTGAGCTAACTCCAGCGCAGGCTAGCCACGATGAATCGAGTCATGTGCTTGCTTAAGAAGACTTTGGCTCTCTTGCAGGAACTGCTGTGAGTAATCACCAAACCACTCGCTCACTTCATTAAAGTTTTCAACGAATTGAGCCTTGTCTTTGCCTTCCAGAATCTTCAGAGCTTCACCAAAGCAGTGGTGGAAGCGGCGAATCATCGCGATGTTTTCATCTGAAGAGAGAATAATGTCACCGTATAGATTCGGGTCTTGAGCAAATAGACGACCAACCATCGCAATCTCAAGGCGGTAGATTGGTGAACTCAGTTGAAGCAGGCGATCAATATTCGGGTTCTCTTTGCTTAGGTGCAGGCCGTAAGCAAATGAAGTGAAGTGGCGCAGCGCTTGGATCAGCGTCATGCCGTGATCGTGCTCTTGCGCATCCATACTGCATAGGCTCGCACCCCAGATACCGAATTGCTCGAGTAGCCATTGGTAACTCTCTTGTCCACGACCATCACTGTAGACAATAACCTGCTTCGCAAGGCTTGGTACATCTGGGCCAAACATTGGGTGCAGACCAACTACAGGGCCCTGGTGAACCGCTAACATACGTTGCAATGGCTTAGACTTGATTGACGTTAAGTCACACAAAATGCAGTCACTTGGCAAGTTGTTCAGCTTATCAATAACGCCCTCGGTCAGGTGGATTGGCACAGTAACAACCACAAGACCTGCGTCTTTCAGTAGTTCGTCTGCTTTGTCCCAGTCTTTACTACCTAGCACTTTTACATCGTAGCCAGATAGCTTGAACATACGCCCAAATAGACCACCCAGCTGGCCGTTACCACCGATAACAACAACTGAACGCAGTTCAGGGTTCAGACACTTAAAGCCCGAATCCTTTTCACTTGCGTACGACTCACGCATAGTACGACGCAGAATGTCTTCAATAAGCTGTGGCGGCACACCTAATTTTTCAGCCTCTGCACGGCGAGATGCAAGCATCGCTGCCTCACGTTCAGGCACATAAATCGGTAAACCGTGCTCGCTTTTCACCTCACCTACTTTCTCAACCAGCGCCAAGCGCTGGGCAAGAAGCTCTAACATCTGTTTATCGACAACGTCAATTTGGTCGCGTAATTCGTTCAGTTCAACGGCCATTCTTCTTCCTTTCTAATCCTTAAGCCTCGATTTGTGCTGGCACTAGCCTTTTAGACGATTTTCCAAGAATGGGACTAGTTCCGTGTGTGCACGCTTCAATAGTGCCTCAGTTGAATCCCAATTGATACACGCGTCGGTAATTGAAACGCCGTATTTCATCTGATCGAGAGGAATGTCAGAAGATTGGTTGCCCTCGTTAAGATGACTTTCAATCATCAAACCGATAATTGATTTGTTGCCTTCACGAATTTGGTGGATTACGTCTTCAGCAACTAGCGGTTGACGACGGAAGTCTTTACGAGAGTTAGCGTGGCTACAATCAACCATAAGTGCAGCACCTAGACCTGCTTTTGATAGCTCTTCTTCACACTCATGCACCGAAACAGAATCGTAGTTAGTTTGCTTACCACCACGAAGAATCACATGGCCATTTGGGTTACCTTGAGTTGTAAGTAGCGCAACTTGACCTTCACGGCTGATACCCATGAAACGGTGGCTTGAAGAGGCTGCTTGCATCGCGTTAATCGCAGTACCTAGGTTGCCATCAGTACCGTTTTTGAAGCCGATTGGCATAGATAGACCACTTGCCATCTCACGGTGAGTTTGAGATTCAGTAGTACGAGCACCGATCGCCGCCCAGCTAAATGTGTCTGCTAGGTATTGTGGGCTGATTGGGTCAAGAGCTTCAGTCGCTAGTGGGATTTCCATCTCTGCCAATTCAACCAGCAGTTCACGACCTACGTGAAGACCATGCTCGATATCAAATGTGCCGTCTAGATGCGGGTCATTAATTAGACCTTTCCAACCAACGGTTGTACGTGGTTTTTCGAAGTACACACGCATTACGATGTAAAGTTGATCACTTAGCTCTTCAGAAAGTGCTTTCAGGCGTTTTGCGTACTCTTTAGCAGCTTCAACGTCGTGAATCGAACATGGGCCACATACCACCAGCATACGGTGATCTTTCTTGTGGATGATGTTGGCGATGGTTTGACGAGATTCTTGAATAAAACGACGAGCATTATCACTCAGAGGTAATTTTGCTTTTAACTCGTCTGGAGTAATCAGTACCTGTTCGTCGATAATATTAACATTGCTTAATTCACTTTTCTGCATAACTCAACCTGTATTCTTTTCTTTACACCCAAGTAATCCATATGGGCTAACAATCTTTGAAAACTAAAATAACAGCTATAGAAACGATTGCAAGTGTAAACAATAAAAAACATTTAATGTAAATTTAAATTTACACTTTGAGTTTAGTTAGGCTTGGATAGAAAAAGGAAGGAAATCAGGCTTTCTATAAACAAAAAAGGCGATATTTATCATATCGCCTTCTAAAAAATTCAAATGTGTTTATTTATTACCCACGGTCGAGTATGCGCGCCATCTGCTCAGACGCCTCTTTCCATCGAGTGTCCGACTGCAATGTCGCCAAGTCAAAAGCGTGCTTTTTCAACAATGACTGCGCCATAGGTACACTTTGTATCTCAAGGTTATCCAAAGCCTCAATTTGTGCATCTCGTTTATTACACATCAACACCATATTGCATCCGGCATCTAGCGCAGCTTGCGCTCTTTGTGCTGGCCCCCCCATGATCGCAGCCCCTTCCATTGTCAGGTCATCGGAAAATACCAAACCTTTAAAACCAAGCTGCTTTCTCAACACATCTTGTAGCCAATAGCGTGAGCCACTTGCTGGCTTGTCATCGTAGTTCGAGAAAACCACATGCGCCGGCATCATTGCATCCAGAATACCCGCCTCAATTTGCGCCTTGAAGATCGCCATATCTGTTTCAAAAATGTCATCTCTTGGGTCGTAAGGTGTCTCTAGATGCGAATCTGCAATCACGCCACCATGTCCTGGGAAGTGCTTACCCGTTGTAGCCATGCCCACCGACTTCATGCCTTTAATGAACGCGCTACTATGACGAACGATGGTATCAATATCCTCACCAAACGCTCGATTGCCTATCGCTTTACAGTCGTGGCCTTTATCTAATACTGGCGCGAAGCTCAGGTCTATATCATGCGCGACTAACTCTGCCGCCATCAACCAACCAGCTTGCTCGGCTAATTGCTCACCATTACGGTATTGAGCAAATTCTTGGGCCGCAGGGATAATAGAAAAGCCGTCGCGAAAGCGCTGTACTCGTCCACCCTCTTGGTCAACACCAATTAAGATAGGACGCTTGGCTGCTTTTCGAATCTCTTTAGTAAGCGCGGCAAGTTGTTTGCTGTCATGATAGTTACGAGCAAAAAAGATCAATCCACCCACAGTTGGGTGCTCTAAAATTTCTCTATCTTCAGCAGTGAGCTCGTAGCCTGCAACATCTACCCACAACGGTCCCATATTTATCCCTTACTAAGCCAAAATTGATAATCTTCACGAGGTTATTCCGTTTGAATTTGCATTACAATGTTTTTAATTCACGGCCAAAAGAGTTTAGGAATGGATCATAAAGAGTTATACATCGGCGTTATGTCAGGGACCAGTATGGATGGAGTCGATACTGCGCTCGTGAGCATCGTAGGCAACCAGATTGAGCTCATTGCCCATGATGAATTTGCCATGCCTGATACGCTCAAAACACGCTTACTTGACGTCTGTATTGGTCAACAAACGGATTTGATAACCATTGGTGAACTTGACCATCAGCTTGGTCACTTATTCGCAGATGCAGTGCTGCAACTCTTAGAAAAGTCAGAGACTCCCCCTTCAGCTGTCAAAGCAATTGGCAATCATGGCCAAACTGTATTTCATCAGCCTAGTGGGAATCACCCATTTACTATGCAGTTAGGTGATGCCAATATCATTGCGACGAAAACCAATATTGATGTTTTAGCTGATTTTCGTCGCAAAGACATGGCGTTGGGTGGGCAAGGAGCACCTTTGGTACCTGCATTTCATCGAACCATATTTGAGGCCAAAGAGAGCAGCGTAGTGGTACTAAACATTGGTGGCATATCGAATATTTCAGTACTTCAACCAGACAAACCAACGCTGGGTTATGACACAGGCCCGGGCAATATGTTGATGGATGCTTGGGTAAACAAACACTGCGGTAAAAAGTATGACCAAGATGGCGAGTTTGCTCGCAGTGGCCAAGTAAATTCGGCGCTACTGAATTCACTGCTTGAAGAAGCCTACCTTGCTGGGCTACCACCGAAAAGCACAGGACGAGAGCTGTTCAATCTGCCTTGGCTGGAAAACAAATTAAAGGCATTACCAGTAATATCGAAACCCGATGTACAGCGCACCCTTTGTGAGTACAGCGCCATCACCATAGCTAATGAAGTCGTGAAGCATCAATCTGGCTCATCCCCTGCCTTATATGTATGTGGTGGAGGTGTCAGAAACCCACTTTTGATGGGGCGCCTTGCGAAGCTGCTTCCTGACTGGCAAGTGAGTTCTACTTCCGCTAAAGGAGTCGATGCCGATTACATGGAAGCCATGGCATTTGCATGGCTGGCTCAACGTTACGTACATAAGCTACCAAGCAACCTTCCCGAGGTGACAGGAGCTTCACAAAGCGCTTCTCTTGGCGTGCTGTACCGCGCAAACTGACCATCAATAGAGATTAGATTTAAGGATATTTATGAGTAACGACGCTCTTATTTCAGCACTATCACACTTAGTCTCTGAGGGTAGAAACCCTGAAACCATGGACATTGATCTGCTCTCCTCTCTGGAAGTAGTAGAGAAAATCAACCAACAAGACAAACAGGTACCACTCGCCATCGAAAGTGAGCTACCACAGATAGCGAACGCAGTTGACCATATCGCCGACGCCTTTCGTAATGGCGGTCGCCTTATCTATATGGGCGCTGGCACCAGTGGCCGACTCGGCGTACTCGACGCTTCAGAGTGCCCACCGACATTTGGCGTTTCCGACCAGCTCGTTATCGGACTAATTGCAGGAGGCCCAGAAGCGATATTAAAAGCGAAAGAGGGAGCAGAAGACTCACTCACGCTCGGCGTTGACGATCTTAAAGCGATTCACTTTAATGCTAAAGATATCGTTGTGGGTATCGCGGCCAGTGGTCGCACTCCGTATGTGATTGGTGCGCTCAAATACGCCAATGAGATTGGCGCGACCACAGTGTCACTCTCTTGTAACCCTGACTCACCTATCGCTCAGTTGGCTAAAATTCCTATCAGCCCAGTGGTGGGCCCTGAAGCGCTCACTGGCTCGACCCGTCTCAAATCAGGCACCGCTCAAAAACTGGTGCTCAACATGCTGACCACTGCCAGTATGATCCGCATTGGCAAAAGCTATCAAAACCTAATGGTGGATGTTAAAGCCACCAATGAAAAGCTGGTAGCTCGCGCCGCTCGAATCGTTATGCAGGCGACAGATTGCGATAAAGAGGTGGCAAGAGAAACGCTGGAAAAGACCAGCTACGATGTGAAACTGGCGATCCTAATGATACTGACGGGATTAAACCTAGAAGCTGCAAAACAGCAACTGAACCAGCAAGATGGTTTCCTGCGTAAAGCGGTTGAGCACAATCAACCGAACGAGTAGCGCATCAAGGTGTGCACTCTTTAATTGAGTTCACCCTTCTCAAAGCAATAAGCGATAAGCGATAAGCGATAAGCGATAAGCGATAAGTAAAAAGTAAAAAGCACCGGATAGTCGGTGCTTTTTCTCATCGCATCATACGGCTCGTTAGTGATCGTTTGAGAATTCATCCCAGCCGCGTTGCCACTCCATACGAAAACGCTGAGCATCTTCGGTGCCAGAACAGACACCTTCATAAACCTGACCAGAAAGACCGATCTGATAAGCATGGTTAGGGTTACAGTATTCACTGACACCTTGGTAGTAACCTTCGCTGTATGCGGCTTGATCGACAGCGCCCAGCTTGGTCATCTCAGAATAGGAACGCTGAGTATTACCTCTTACGCCATCACGGTAGCCAATCTCTTGCCAATTTCCCTCTGCTGCTAAGTCTTGCACGTTTGTCGCGCAGCCTGTCATACCTAGAGTCAATAGCAAGGCTACGGTTACTTTCTTCATTTGAATCCCTTATCTTCTTATTATTCATTAGGTGCTATCACTAGCCGACGTATCTCGATTCTCCGCTTAACCCGCTAAAATGTCCACTGCTTCCCCTAAGTCGCCGCTTAGTTCGAGACAAAACCACTTAACCTGGCACCCAACCGCTTAACAAATCTGAAAACCACTCAATCAACCACAGCGCCACTTAAATCGCTATACGACCACTAACGTCTTAAGCACAAGCTTCTCGCCAACTGCTCGCTTATTATCCACCCTGACTTAATTAATACATTCAGGGATAACAGATTATGATGTGGTTTCTAACCTGTGTTGCGGCACTCATCGGCGGTTACTTTCTTTATGGCACTTTCATTGAGAAGGTGTTCGGCATAAACGAAAAACGCCAAACTCCGGCTCATACAAAACAAGATGGTGTGGATTACGTTCCAATGTCGACACCAAAGGTTTACCTTGTGCAACTGCTTAACATTGCAGGTGTTGGTCCAATCTTCGGCCCTATCATGGGTGCCTTATACGGCCCAGCAGCAATGCTTTGGATTGTGCTCGGTTGTATCTTCGCAGGTGCCGTACACGACTACTTCTCAGGTATGTTATCTATCCGTAATGGCGGAGCTTCGGTTCCTACCATCACTGGACGTTACCTAGGCAATGGCGCAAAACACTTTATGAACATCTTTGCCATTGTTCTACTGCTTCTAGTTGGTGTGGTATTCGTATCAGCTCCAGCAGGCATGATCACGAACCTAGTAAACGACCAAACTGACTTCGCGATGTCTGCAACAACGATGGTTGTGGTTATCTTCGCTTACTACATCATCGCAACAATTGTCCCTGTTGATAAAATCATTGGTCGCTTCTACCCACTGTTCGGCGCACTGCTTATCTTTATGTCTGTTGGCCTAATCACAGCAATTGGCTTCTCAGATGAGCACCAAATCATGGGTGGCTTTGAGATCAGCGACATGTTCACTAACATGAACCCGAATGATTTACCACTATGGCCTGCTCTATTCATCACTATCGCTTGTGGTGCAATCTCTGGCTTCCACGCAACTCAATCACCACTGATGGCGCGTTGTATGGAAAACGAGAAGAACGGTCGCTTCGTCTTCTACGGTGCAATGATTGGTGAAGGCATCATCGCTCTAATCTGGTGTGCACTTGCACTATCATTCTTCGGTTCAGTTGAATCTCTATCTGAAGCAGTCGCAAACGGCGGTCCAGGTAACGTGGTATACAGCGCTTCATTCGGCCTACTGGGTGTATTCGGCGGTATCCTTGCTTTCCTAGGCGTGGTTATCCTACCAATCACTTCTGGTGACACAGCATTCCGCTCAAGCCGTCTAATCCTTGCTGAATACTTCAACATGGAACAGAAGACACTGCGTAACCGCCTATTGATGGCTCTACCACTATTCGTTATCGGTGGCATCCTGACTCAAGTAGACTTCGGCATCATCTGGCGCTACTTCGGTTTCGCTAACCAATCAACAGCAGTAATGATGCTGTGGACAGCTTCTGCTTACCTACTACGTCACAACAAACTGCACTGGGTAACGACGGTTCCAGCTATCTTCATGACGTCTGTGTGTATCACATTCATCCTGAACAACAGCCAACTGGGCTTCGGCTTACCAATGCAAATCTCAACTATCGTTGGTGTGATTAGTGCACTAGGTGTTGCAGCTTACGTGATTAAGATTTCTAAAGGCAAAGGCGAAACTGACCTTGCTGATGAAGATAAAGAAGCAAAAGGCGTGACTAAAACAGCCTAGCTTATCGGGTGCAAATCCCTTCGCTTGCTCCACCTTAAATTAAGGTTGGAAACTCTACAAAGCCCATCCTAGTGATGGGCTTTGCGTTATAAGGCGAAAGCCCTTTACACTATAACCATAACCGATGCTGCATTGATGACAGAGTCAATCAGCGCCTCACATCTCCGGTGCAGATACCTCAATAGTGGATATATGGAACTGATTCTCTCGCTACTTCAACAAACCTGTGTCTATTTAGTGCTGGCTTATATGATCAGTAAGACCCCTTTGATCTTGCCACTGTTGAGTATCTCATCTCGACTGAGCCACAAAGTCAGCTGTTATATTCTGTTCTCACTGTTTTGCATCATGGGTACCTACTTCGGCTTGCAGATCAACGATGCGATCGCTAACACCAGAGCGATGGGCGCAGTAATGGGTGGCTTGTTTGGAGGCCCAGTCGTGGGCTTTGCTGTCGGTTTTACAGGTGGTATCCATCGCTACACCTTAGGTGGATTCACCGACTTAGCGTGCGCCATATCGACCACAGCTGAGGGCTTGATTGGTGGCCTGCTGCACGTCTATTTGGTGCGTAAGAACAAAGCGAGTCAGCTGTTCAATCCGATGGTGGTGTTTTCCGTGACCCTGTTTGCTGAAATCATTCAGATGCTGATCCTGTTGGCGGTCGCTAAACCATTTGCCCAAGCCTATGCACTGGTGTCCGACATTGCAGCGCCAATGATCATTGCAAACTCAGTCGGTGCTGCGCTGTTCATGAGCATCATCCAAGATAGAAAAACCATCTTTGAAAAATACTCTGCGACCTTTTCGCGCCGCGCACTGACCATTGCCGAGCGTTCGGTTGGTATTCTTCATGGCGGCTTTAACTCAGACAACGCACAAAAGATTGTTCGTATTATTTATGAAGAGACCAACGTTGGCGCAGTGGCAATTACCGATAGAGAGAAGATTCTCGCGTTTGTTGGTATTGGCGATGAGCACCATATCCCTAATACTCCGATCTCGTCTCAAAGCACTTTAACGGCGATGGATAAGAACGACATCATCTACTTAGATGGCAAAGAGAACCCATATCAGTGCTCTCTCTCAGCAGATTGTAAGTTAGGTTCTGCTTTGATTATCCCACTGCGTGCGGGGAACGAGGTTGTCGGAACCATCAAGCTCTACGAACCGAAGCTTAAACTCTTTTCGACCATCAATATGTCGATGGGTGAAGGTATCGCCCAGCTGCTATCGAGCCAGATTCTGTTTAGCAACTATCAACAACAGCAAACCTTGCTGACACAGGCTGAAATTAAACTACTGCATGCGCAAGTCAATCCACATTTCTTGTTTAATGCCTTGAACACCATCAGTGCGGTGACAAGGCGTGAACCAAACAAAGCGCGAGAGCTTATCCAGCACTTATCGCACTTCTTTAGAAGTAATCTTAAACAGAACATCAACACCGTTAAGCTCAAGGACGAGCTGGCGCACGTGAATGCCTACCTCACTATCGAGAAGGCGCGATTTACCGACCGCTTAGAGATCGAGTGGGATATTGATCCGCAACTCTATGAAATGGAGCTGCCAAGCTTTACCTTGCAGCCATTGGTGGAGAACGCCATCAAACACGGCATCTCTAATCTACTCGAAGGCGGTCAGGTTAAAATTTACAGCGAGCGATACCAAGACGGCTATCGAATCACTGTTGAAGATAATGCAGGCAGTTATCAGGAGCCAAGCAGCGATCATGTTGGACTAGGCATGGAGATTGTGAACAAGCGCCTAACCAATTTCTTTGGACAAGACTCATCTCTAAAAATAGAATCTCAACCACAGCAATTTACGCGCATGAGCTTTATCATTCCAAAGGCTCTGTAACGCGCGATTCAACATAACAGCGTATACTGAAAACAGACTTCACAGGCGTATGGGATTAAGGTAATTGGATGTTAAAGGCATTAGTAGTAGATGACGAGCTGTTTGCTCGCGAAGAGCTGATTGAGCTACTCACCGAAACAGGAAAAGTGGACGTGATAGGCCAAGCCAGCAATGCCATCGAAGGACTAAAGCAGATCAATCACCTAAAGCCAGACGTCGTCTATTTAGATATTCAAATGCCGCAGATCACCGGTATTGAACTGCTGAGTATGCTTGATCCTGAGAATATGCCTTACGTGGTGTTTGTCACCGCGTATGACCAATATGCGATTCAAGCCTTTGAAGACAACGCCTTTGATTACCTTCTCAAACCGGTTGAACCATGCAGACTAAACAAGAGTGTCTCGCGCCTCTGTAAGGTGATTAAGCAGAGCCTACAAACACCAGAGCAAGACATCAATGCCATTGCGCCATCTCATCTTGAGCAGATCCCATGTATCGGTCACAACCGCATTGTGATCATGGCAAGCCAAACGGTCGAGTGTGCTTACTCTGATCTCAGTGGTGTGCATGTCCGCAGCGCTTCGCAAACCGCCTCTTCTCAATTGACGCTCAAAGTACTGGAAGAGAAAACCGATCTGATCCGCTGTCATCGCCAGTATTTGATCAATATAAAAGCGATCCAAGAGATCAAGTTACTAGAGAATGGACTGGCAGAGATCATCACCCTCACCGGCTTTGAAGTCCCTGTTAGCCGCCGTTATCTGAAAACGCTCAAAGAGCAACTTGGTATTCAATAACTCTTCGCTAATACACTCATAACTCCTCACGCGAGCAACAATTAGCACGATCAAAAAAGCCAACGTATCAACGTTGGCTTTTTAGTATCTGCGAATCGCAGGTGTCACTCATCGATAAAGACTAGTCGACTTGTTTAATCTGCAGCTCTTTTGGTACCTCGAAGAACATGTTCTCTTCGCGGCCTTGGATCTCTTCAATGCCATCAGCACCCAATTCACGGATACGATCTAGGATCTGATTCACCAGCTCTTCTGGCGCAGAAGCACCTGCCGTCACGCCGATTTTCTTCTTACCTTCAACCCACTCTGGTTGAATGTCTTCTGGGCAATCTGTTAGGTAACCCGGAGTGCCAAGCTTTTCAGCCAGTTCCTTTAAGCGTGTTGAGTTCGATGAGTTCTTAGAACCAACCACAATCACCACATCAACGTCGTTCGCCATATCACGCACTGCATCTTGACGGTTTTGCGTTGCGTAGCAGATATCATCTTTACGCGGGCCTTGGATCTCTGGGAACACTCGGCGCAGCTCTTCAATCACATCCGCAGTCTCATCAACCGACAGTGTTGTTTGGCTTACGTAGTGAAGGTTGCTTGGATCTTTCACCACCAGCTTTGACACATCTTCTGGCTTCTCAACCAAGTACATGCCGCCAGTATCACTCGCATATTGGCCCATGGTGCCTTCTACTTCGGGGTGACCTGCGTGACCAATCAAGACCACTTCCATATTTTTACGGCTCGCACGAGCCACTTCCATATGTACTTTAGTCACCAAAGGACAAGTCGCATCAAAAACCGTTAGGTCGCGCTCTTTGGCTTCTTTACGAACCGCTTGAGAGACGCCGTGAGCAGAAAAGATAACAATGTTATCGTCTGGAACTTCATGAAGCTCTTCCACGAAAATCGCGCCACGCTGCTTCAAACCTTCAACAACAAAACGGTTATGCACCACTTCATGGCGAACATAAATCGGCGGTTGATACATTTCTAGAGCGCGTTCTACGATACTGATCGCTCGATCAACACCGGCACAAAAACCACGCGGGTTAGCTAACATTATTTTCATTTTATTGCTCAGTTCTTTTATTGCGAATCGCTTTCAGCGCGACCAAGATCATTTCTACAGTTCGCGTTCAGCGAAGCGGGCATTCTACAGTGAAGCGCAAAGACAGTGAAGTATCGAATTGTTGGCAAAGATGAATCGCCGCTTATTCCACTTCCAAGATATTCACATCAAACGTCACGTCTTGACCTGCCAGTGGGTGATTGAAGTCCACAGTAACAGAGTCGCCAGCAATGTCGGTAATGATGCCCGGAATTTCCATACCATCACGACCAGAAAAAGCCATGATAGTGCCTACTTCAATCTCAGTATCGCCAGCAAAACGTGCGCGATCCATATGATGAACATTATCTGGGTTTGGCAAACCGAATGCATCTTCGGCTTTCAGGTCAATCGACTTTTGCGTACCAGCTTCAAGGCCAAGCAGGCACTGCTCAAAGTTCTCACTCAGGCTGCCATCACCCATAACGAATTTTGCTGGTTTGCCCATGTTCTCGGTGCTATCAGCAACAGAACCGTCTTTCATCTTAATCGTAAAATGAAGCGTTACTGCGGAGTCATTCTTAATTGCGGTCACGTTACTATCCTTGGGTTATATCAATTATTATTTTCCTCACAGAGGATAAACAAAAAGCGCCGCCGGAATCAACCGACAGCGCTTAGGGCTATTACAATCTGTGAGTCATTAAGTGACTTGTAGAGCCTATTTGCTCTCATCTTTTTTGCGGAAACCATCGAGAATGATCATCGCAGCGCCGATACAGATACCCATATCCGCTAAGTTGAATGCAGGCCAGTGGTATGTACCCCAGTAGAAGTCTAAGTAATCGACAACAAAACCGTGTACCACGCGATCGAATACATTACCTACCGCACCACCTATGATGATCGCATAAGCGATGTTGTTCCACTTCTCGCTTGCTGGCAGTTTGCTCATCCAGTACGTCAGCATACCAGTGACCACAAACGCAATCCCGGTGAACAACCAACGCTGCCAACCACCTTGATCACTCAAGAAGCTGAAAGCCGCACCATAGTTATGAACGTACAAGAAGTTAAAGAATGGCAGTACCTCAATGCGGTTTGCCCAACCGTAACCCATGTTGTCCATCACAAACAACTTGATGCCAATGTCCGCAAGAAAGACCAATAAAGCCAGCCATAACCAACGTACGCCTGACTGCTTTAGTGAAAAATCACTCATGCTTATTCCTATAAATCTATGAACTTCACTATTCTATACAGCAAGATACGCACATGAAAGGGCAAGATGAAGACCTCTTCACCATCTGCAATCATGTTGCGCGTCACTGCATAAAAATGACAAGCCGCGATGCTCGAGTATTTTATCTCAGTTAAAAATAACCCCAGTAGATACTGGGGCTATAATATTTCAATAAAGTTCCGAGAACTCTTGCTCTAAGTTATGCGAACTTGCGAACTTCGCCTTCACCATCAACGTTAGACACACAACGGCCACAGATCTTCTCGTGTCCTTCAATTGTGCCAACGTCTGGCGTGTGGTGCCAACAACGGTCACACTTCTCGTTCTCTGTCGCTGCAACTTCAACGAATAGACCTTCAAGGTCTGTCGCTTGTGCTGCATCGCTCTTCTCGCTTAGAGGCTTAACAACAGCAGCTGAAGTTAGAAGAACAAAACGTAGTTCGTCTTCTAGCTTGTTGATTTTCGCCGCTAGTGCATCGTCTGCGTACAGAGTCACTTCAGCTTGCAGTGCGCCACCGATAGTTTTCTCTTTACGAGCGTCTTCAAGAAGCTTGTTCACTGCGCCACGAACAGATTGGATTTCAGTCCAGAATTCGTTGCTAAGCTCTTCGCCTTCCGCTAGACCAAATAGACCTTCGAACCACTCACCAGTGAATACGAACTTGTCACGTTGGCCTGGCATCTCGTTCCAGATTTCGTCTGCTGTGAACGACATAATAGGTGCCATCCAACGAACCAGAGCTTCTACGATGTAGTAAAGCGCAGTCTGACAGCTACGTTGAGCGTGGCCGCCCTTCTTCGCTGTGTACTGACGGTCTTTAATTACATCTAGGTAGAAAGAACCCATCTCGATAGAACAGAACTGCATTAGACGTTGAGTTACACCGTGAGTGTTGTACTCACCGTATGCTTTCACGATCTCTTCTTGTGCAGCTTGTGCGCGGCCTACAGCCCAACGGTCTAGTGCCACCATCTCTTCAGCTGGAACTAGGTCAGTTTCTGGGTTGAAACCGTTCAAGTTCGCTAGGAAGAAACGCGCTGTGTTACGAATACGACGGTAAGCATCTGCTGAACGCTTCAGGATCTCATCAGATACCGCTACTTCACCTGTGTAGTCTGTAGAAGCAACCCATAGACGCAGGATATCTGCACCTAGCTTGTTGGTTACATCTTTAGGTGCAACAACGTTACCGATAGATTTAGACATCTTACGGCCGTTACCATCTACTACGAAGCCGTGTGTTAGCACTTGCTTGTATGGCGCTTCGTCTTTCATCGCGATAGATGAAATTAGAGAAGATTGGAACCAACCACGGTGTTGGTCTGAACCTTCTAGGTATAGGTCAGCTTTGTTGCCGTTGTACTCTTCACGAGCGTCAACAACTGAGTAGTGTGTTACACCTGAATCGAACCATACGTCTAGTGTATCTAGTACTTTCTCGTATTTGTCCGCTTCTTCGCCTAGTAGGTCAGAGATTTCTAGATCCCACCAAGCTTGAATACCTTTCTGCTCAACAAGTTGAGCAACTTGCTCGATAAGCTCAAGCGTGTTCGGGTGCAGTTCTGCTGTCTCTTTATGAACGAACAGAGCGATTGGCACACCCCAAGTACGTTGACGAGAGATACACCACTCAGGGCGACCTTCGATCATACCTTCGATACGGCTTTGACCCCACTCAGGCATCCACTCAACACCCTTGATTGACTCAAGAGCTTTAGCACGTAGGCCAGCTTGATCCATCGATACGAACCATTGTGGTGTCGCACGGAAGATGATTGGCGTTTTGTGTCTCCAACAGTGTGGGTAGCTGTGCTCGTAAGCGTGGTGATGTAGTAGAGCGCCTTTCTCTTTCAGTACTTCAAGTACAGAGTCGTTCGCTTTAAATACGTGTTGACCAGCAAATAGCTCAGTGTCAGGTAGGTAGACACCGTTTGAACCTACTGGGTTTGCTACTTCTAGACCGTACTTGTTACCAACCGCGAAGTCTTCTTGACCGTGGCCCGGTGCTGTGTGAACTACACCAGTACCTGAATCCGTTGTTACGTGATCGCCAAGGATCGCAGGAACAGTGAAGTCGTAGAATGGGTGGTTGAACTGAGTTAGCTCAAGATCAGCGCCGCTTGCAAAGCCTAGGTTATGGAAGTGCTCGATACCCGCACGATCCATTACATCTTTAGCTAGCTCAGAAGCAACGATGATACGCTGTGCAGCTTGATCGCCATTCGCTTCTACTTGGATTAGAACGTATTCAAGATCGTCACGTAGACATACTGCGCGGTTTGCAGGTAGTGTCCATGGTGTTGTAGTCCAGATAACGATAGAGATATCGCCCTGGCCTTCGTGACCTTCAGCTAGCTTGAATTTAGAAACTAGCGCAGTTTCATCAGCCGCTGTGAATTTCACGTCGATTGATGGAGAAACTTTATCTTTGTACTCAACTTCCGCTTCCGCTAGAGCAGAACCACAGTCAGTACACCAGTGAACAGGTTTGAAACCTTTCAGTAGGTGGCCGTTGTCTGCAATTTTACCTAGAGCGCGGATGATGTTTGCTTCAGTGCCGAAGTCCATAGTGCGGTATGGCTTGTCCCACTCACCCATGATACCTAGACGTTTAAAGCTCTCTTTTTGACCTTCAACTTGGCCCGCAGCGTACTTACGACACTCTTCACGGAACTCAGAAGCAGAGATCTTCTGACCTGGTTTGCCTTTTTTCTTCTCAACCATCAGCTCGATTGGAAGACCGTGACAGTCCCAACCTGGGATGTATGGAGCATCAAAACCAGACAGAGTCTTAGATTTAATAATAATGTCTTTAAGAATCTTGTTTAGCGCGTGACCAATGTGAATATCGCCGTTCGCGTAAGGAGGGCCATCATGCAGTACGAAAGATTTTTTACCTTTCTTCGCTTTACGGATTTCGCCGTAAAGATCTTCTTTGTACCAACGCTTAAGCATTTCTGGCTCACGATTTGCCAGATTACCGCGCATTGGAAACCCTGTTTCAGGTAAGTTCAGGGTATCTTTATAATCACTCATCGATTCTTAATTCCGTTATATTGGGCGAAGTTAGACATTATGTTAATCGGTGGAATCAACCGATTAATTCTTTAGCTGACGCAGCCACACCCTTGCTGCTTCAGCATCCAATTCTATTTGATTCTTTAGTGCGTCGAACGATTCAAATTTTTTCTCGTCGCGCAATTTGTGCAAAAGACGTACTTCTAACTGTTTACCATATAAATTGGCTTTAAAGTCAAAAAAATGCACTTCTAGTTGCTGACGAACCCCATTTACGGTTGGTCGTTGTCCGATATTTGCAACACCACCGACAGGTGAACCATCGATGTCGACTGCTTCAACAACATACACCCCAGAGACTGGAGAGACACAACGTTTAAGTGGGATATTCGCCGTTGGGAAACCTATGGTTCTTCCCAGTTTACGCCCATGAGACACACGACCACTGATACTGTAATCACGCCCTAACATGGCAGCGCTAGAGGTTAAATCGTCAACCGCTAGAGCATTGCGTATTTCAGTGCTACTTACACGCAGCTGGTTTAAGCAGAAGCTTTGGGTACTAACCACCTCAAAACCATACTTTTCACCCGCTTCTTTAAGCATAGCGAAATTGCCGGTGCGACCTTTACCGAAGCAGAAGTCATCACCCACCACCAAAAACTTCACACCAAGTTTGTCCACCAACAGATCTTTAATAAAAGCATCCGCCGATAGGTTCGCGAAGTAGTGGTTAAAATTGACACACAATAAACGGCTAATATCCAGCTTACTCAGCTGCACGAACTTATCTCTTAAACGAGTTAAACGTGCAGGGGCTTTGTCACGAGCAAACAGTTCCATGGGCTGAGGCTCAAACGTCATCACAACAGAGGGTAAGCCCAATGCCGCAGCTTGCTTGGATACCTGGCTCAGTACTTCCTGATGTCCTAGATGTACACCGTCAAAGTTGCCTATGGTTAATACACAGCCGTGATGCTGCGCTTTAATATTGTGAATGCCTCGGATTAGTTCCATTACGACCAGCTAAAATCTGTTATTTGCATCATTCATTGTGTGAAACCGACGGATTATATACTAATCAGTATTACTCTGTCGCTGCTTTTAAATGTTTTACTCGGATACCTAAAGCGAACACAGAGACAATATAAGCAAAGCCGCCAAGCGCAATCAAGCCTGTAAGCATAAGCGCTCGATAACTGAAGCTCCATTCAAGCCATTGTTGCATACTCTCAAGTTGCCATAAAATCACCGCAACCATTGCCGCACCTGCCACCAGCAACTTAGCGCTGAAGATTAAGGTTGTCTTAGTTAAATGGTATACGCCCGCCAAGTGCAAGCCTCTATATAGCAGAGCCATATTGACAAAGGCCGACAGCGCGGTCGCAATCGCCAAACCTACGTAACCATAGAAATAAGCAAAGATGGCATTAAACACCATATTGCTTACCATTGCGATAATACCGTACTTAACTGGGGTTTTAGTGTCTTGGCGTGAGTAGTAACCCGGCGCTAGCACCTTAATCAACATGAAGTTAAGTAGACCCGACGCATAAGCGACCAGAGACATCGAAGCCTGCTCCACGTCATGAGGGCTAAACTCACCACGCATGAACAGCACCATCAACATAGGCTTCGCTAGCACAATCAAGCCGAACATAGCAGGAATACCCAGCAACAGAACCATGCGCACCCCCCAGTCCATAGTATGAGCAAAGCCCTCACCTTGTGCATCGACATATTTACGAGATAGCGCAGGCAGAATCACGGTTGCGATAGCAATACCAAACAAGCCTAATGGAAACTCTAAAAGGCGGTCAGAGTAATAAAGCCAACTGATAGAGCCTGTAGCTAGGAAACTGGCAATAAAGGTATCAAACAGCAAGTTAATTTGGCTAACTGACACACCAAACAGCGCAGGGATCATCAAAGTACGGATCTTAACAACGCCAGGATCGCGCCAACCCCACTTAGGCTTAACTAAAACGCCCTCTTTAATTAAAAAGGGTAATTGGAACAGAAACTGAACCAAGCCGCCTAAAAAGACACCAATCGCCAATCCAATTTCAGGTTGCTCTAGATTCGGTGCAATAAAAAGCGCAGAGCCTATGATCATGACGTTTAAGAACACAGGCGTAAAAGAGGAGACCGCAAACTTACCTAAGGTATTAAGAATCGCCCCAGATAAAGCAACGAAGGTAATGAACCATAAATAAGGAAAGGTGATTTTGAGCATCAAACTGGCTAACTCAAATTTATGAGCCGACGGACCACCATTAAGCCAGTCGATAAACCAACCCGCACCAAACAGTGCTGTAATGGCACCAGAGCCAATCACACCAACAAGAGTGACAATCGAGACCAGAACCCCGAGCGTACCAGACACCCTAGCTATCAATTCGCGAGTCTTATCTTTATCTCCCGCAGCGTGATACTCAGTTAGAACAGGAACAAAGGCTTGTGAGAAGGCGCCTTCAGCAAACAGACGACGTAGGAAATTAGGGATCTTATTGGCGAAGAAAAAAACGTCAGCACTGGCCCCAGCACCCATCAAATTGGCCACGACAACGTCGCGCACAAGTCCCAATACACGGGAAACAAAAGTCATCGCACTTACTATCATGCCTGACTTTAATAGTCGTTTACTCACAAAAACCTCTGACACTGATTGATTAGTTCTAAGCGAGGATAAATACTATCCGATCGTTAGAAGCATATTTATTAGCATTGGTCTAAAAATGCTGTTAGAATCCCCGCCATCTTAACCGCGATAACCTTTCCATTCCAAAATTTGTTTGGCTACGATTGGTTTTTGCACAAATCATTTGACAATTAAGCGCAAATGAGGGATAGTCCTCGCCCTTAAATTGTCACCGAACTAAGTTTTTGGGAGTTAGACCCTTGGCAAACAGTAAATCTGCTAAGAAGCGCGCTATCCAAGCTGAGAAACGTCGCCAGCACAACGCTAGCCGTCGTTCTATGATGCGCACTTACATGAAAAAAACTATCGCAGCTATCGCAGCTGGCGATAAAGAAGCTGCAACTGCTGCTTTCGTAGAAGTTACACCACTTCTAGACCGCATGGCGACTAAAGGCCTTATTCACAAGAATAAAGCTGCTCGTCATAAGTCTCGTTTCGCTGCTGCAATCAAAGCTCTTTAATAGAGACTTGATTTCAAAGCAAAACGAAAAAAACCGGCCTTGGCCGGTTTTTTTATATCTGCGATTTGCCTTTTGGCTTCATTTGCCGTGATGACACACATCCATGTGCTCTCTGAAACTCTCGCCTTACACGATATTACTTGCAGTAAATACCATGCAGTAACGTAATCATCGCCTTCACTTCTTCACTACTCAATGTGTAGTAAACCGTTTGAGCCTCTTTACGCGTTTCAACTAAACCATCTCGTCTTAACCATGCTAAATGTTGAGACAAAGCCGACTGGCTAAGCGCTAACTTATTACACAACTCACCTACCGATAACTCTGTACCATGCAACAAGCACAAAATCTGTAGACGACGTTCGTTAGCCATCGCTTTTAACAACACTACGGCTTGGGCCGAGTTTTTCTCCATTTCTTGCAAGTTCATAGTTTGGCTCCCTACTACCTTCAACGCCAACTACGGGCTATCAGTACTACTTACGGCATATTGTAGAGTTATGATAATCGATATCAATTCATTAACAAACTAACTCACTCGAACAAATTACTAAAATCTGCGTCGCATACATTTTTTACTGCCGGATGTTGGATCATCCTCTCAGCGAATATAACGTAATACTCTTCTTTCAGCTCCTCAATACCACCCAACATTTGTAAAGATGTATCTTCTTCAACCTCTGATAGGTAGAGAGTCGGCGCTAGGAAAATGGCATCGTGATGATAACGGGCAAACGCCTTCATTAAAGCAGCATCATCAAACTCACCCAGAATGTCTGGTTTTAAGCCTTGTCTATCAAACCACTGCAGAACTTTACGCCCCATCGAGGTTCTGCTTCCTGGAATTAACAGCTTTCTTTGCTCTAGTACTGCTGGGAAACTCACATTCTCAACCTTACCGGTACAGAAGAAGCTCATCCCACTCTCGCCTAACTTCTTACTAAACAAACCCGGGCTTTGACTAGAATCCACAGGGCAATCTGACAAGATCATATCAAGCTTATGCTGTGAGAGTTGTTCAAGCAGCATTTCGTGGGTCGATTCAAAACAGCGAAGATGGATGCTGTTATCTTCCGGGATGGTCGACATCAATATCTTGCTGACCAGCCTTTTCGAGAGAGCATCGGCAACGCCGACATCAAACAAAATATTCGAGTGCTGACTGTAATTCACAATATCAAGCATCTCATAACTCAAACCGAACATACGATCCGCGTATTTAAAGACCAGCTGTCCAAGCTCGGTAGGCTCTACACTCCGACCGTTACGCTTAGTGAGCTTGCCATCCATTCGCTCTTCGAGCGCTTTAATTTGTCCAGTAACAGTTTGAGGAGTTAGAAACAGTGCTTCAGCGGCTTTAGTGATCGAGCCTTGTTTGCATACCATCCAAAAATAGTAGAGATGATTGTAATTGAGATGCGACATAGTTACGCCGTGTAGAGTTGTTTGGTCTTCTTTTATAGCAAATATGACACCCCGCCTCAATAACTTCGGTTTTTACACGGTATAACCACACAAACCCATACATTTACCGAAACATTAGCATTCACACTGTCATATTTAATGATGGAAAATCGATTTATTTTCAATTTTTTCGATCAAAACCGCAATAAACCAAAGGATATAAAAACCTTAAAATACAACAACTTAAATACATAAAATTGACTGTCAAAATATTTAAACAGCAAATCATCACAAAAAAAAGCCGCACCAATAAAAATGTAATATTACTGAAATATTTCCCCTCTAACATCACGCTCAGATTAACTAACAGACCAAACACAGACTTTAACGGTCCATGGAGAAAACATTATGAACCAAGCTACTACTGCAGCAGCGCCAATCTCGAGCACTACTCGCTGGCTACGCTGGGCTAACTTGGCATTCATGCTTTACCTACTACTTCTTTCTGTATCAATGGTAGGTACTGGCTTTAAATGGGCAACAGGCGAACAAGCAAAGGTTCTATTTGAATTTGCTTCACACCCAGTTGCAGGCTTAATGATCGGCTTGGTAGCAACAGCACTTATCCAGTCATCAAGCACCGTGACATCTATTATTGTTGGCTTAGTAGCAGGTGGTTTACCTGTTGAAGTTGCTATCCCTATGATCATGGGTGCAAACATCGGTACTACTGTAACCAACACGCTGGTAAGCCTTGGTCACGTTCGTTGTAAAGAAGAGTTTAAGCGTGCGTTCGCAAGTGCGACGATTCACGACTTCTTCAACCTACTGGCTGTAATGATCTTCCTACCGCTAGAGATGATGTTTGGCATCCTTGAGAAAATTTCTCACTGGTTGGTATCGCCAATGCTTGCAACTGGCGACATGAGCATGAAAGGTCTTAACTTCATCAAGCCAATCACTAAGCCTGTAGTAAGTGCAATCAAAGAGCCACTATCTACATTCGGTGACACAGTAGGTGGCGTACTACTTATCGCTCTGGGTATCGCAACTATCTTCGTTGCTATCACAGTGATGGGGAAACTAATGAAGAGCTTAATGGTAGGACGTGCACGTGAAATCCTAAAGAACGCTATCGGTCGTGGTCCAATCCACGGTATCGCTTCTGGCTCTATCGTAACTATCCTTGTTCAGTCTTCTTCTACGACGACAAGCTTGATGGTTCCACTAGTAGGCTCAGGTGTTCTTAAAGTACGTGACGTTTACCCGTTCACTCTAGGCGCAAACATCGGTACGTGTATCACTGCACTACTAGCAGCAACAGCTGTATCTGGTGAGTTCGCAGTATTCGCACTACAGATTGCTCTGGTACACCTAGTGTTCAACGTAATGGCAACAGTATTCATCTTCGGTATTCCGTTCCTACGTGAACTACCAGTTAAAGCAGCTGACCTGATTTCAGACATGGCTGTGAAGAACAAAGCAGTGGTAGCAGGTTACCTAATCGCTATCTTCCTAGTGCTACCAGGTTCAATCCTAGCGCTAACTGCTTAAGCAAAAAGTCCATCGCATAATCAAAGCCCGCAACGAAAGTTGCGGGCTTTTTCTTTTTTAAGAGCAGATGAGGGATACGAGTAAACGAGTAGCGAAGAGCTAGAAGCAGATTAGAGATACAGGTAAGCGCCCCGCGAAAAACCAAAAGAAGATTAAGAATAGGGTAAGCGAGTAATGAACATCTCGAACTGTGAGTGTCGATATAGGTTCAACACGCTCTTCGTATCTCTAATCTCGTTCACTCGCACCGGCTCTTGGCTTTTCGCATCCATCATCCCGCTTACTCGCATCTAAAAACCGTCATTCCCTACAACGAGGAACGAGCGTGATAGGGAATCTATCGAACGTATCACTCAACAGACTCCCTACTCCTTCCTCCGTCAGTCTAGGGAATGACGAAGGAGAGCAGATGAGAGATTCGAGTGAGCGAGTGAGCGAAGAGCCAGAAGCTGATGAGGGATAAGAGGAAGCGAGTAATGAACAGTACGAACTGTGATTGTCGATTTGTCATTCACTCAAAATAAACACGCTCTTCGTATCCCGCATCTCGTTTACTCGCATCTGCTCTTAGCTCTTAGCTCTTCGCATCTCAAATCCCGTTTACTCGCCACTGCCCTTCAGACACAAAAAAGGCTGCACCATGGCAGCCTTTTATAACATTTCGAGAGCGTATTATACCGAGAATGGGTACTTAATCGCTTCGTGGCACTCGTAGCCTTCTACCCAGAAGTCATCCATCGTTACCCATGTTTCCAAGTCTTCTAGCGACTTGATCTCTGGGTTGATGTGGAAGGTTGCTGGCGCTAGAGGCTCACGCTTCAATTGGATATCACGCATTGGTGCGAGTTGGTCTTCGTAGATGTGAGCATTCACTAGCTTGTGATAAGCCACACCCGGCTTCTTGCCCGTGATTTGCGCCATGATCGCTAGGAACACGTAAACCTGGACCATATTGAAGTTAAGACCTAAAGGTACATCACAAGAGCGCTGCGTGCTGTTCAGGTACAGAGTATCACCGAGTAGAGAGAAGTGATGGCTGTACATGCACGGACGAAGACAACCCATGTGGAATTCGCCAGGGTTGTAGAAGTTTAGGATCTCACCACGGTCATCGACACCACGCTTTAGGTCATCGACAATCTTTTTCAGTTGATCGATGTGCCCGCCATCAGGCTTAGCCCAAGCACGACCTTGAACACCGTAAACACGGCCCATGTCGTCTTCACCTTTACGGTAAGCGTTGTTCAGCCATGCTTCATTTAGGTTTGCGTTGGCATCCCATGTTTTCGTGCCCAGCTTACGGAAATCTTCAGCGTTGTCGTAGCCACGGATGTAACCCAGTAGTTCAGCAACGGCTGCTTTCCAGAAGCTCTTACGCGTTGTCACAAGTGGGAACTGGTTGTTGCCAACATCATACGTTAGATCGGCATTGATCACCGTCAGGCAGCGCTTGCCTGTACGCTCATTCTCAATCCAAGTGCCTTCATCAACGATTCGCTGACAGAGTTCTAAATACTGCTTCACACCAATTCCTTACTTCGTTTGTTGTGGTAGTTCATCTTTGTAGTGACCGCGCTTGTAAGCCCAAACCACCATAAGAACACCGATGATAACCATTGGCAGAGATAGGATTTGACCCATAGAGATAAATCCACCAAACAGACCTAGGTGAGCATCCGGTTCGCGCACGTATTCTACTAGGAAACGGAAGCTTCCGTAACCCGCAAGGAACAAACCAGAAACCGAACCGAGTGGACGTGGCTTCTTGATAAACCAGTTCAAGATGAAGAATAGAACAATACCTTCCAGCGCCATCTCGTACAGTTGAGACGGGTGACGTGGCAGAGGACCGCCATTAGGGAATACCACAGCCCAAGGCACATCAGTCACGCGGCCCCATAGCTCACTGTTCATGAAGTTACCTAGACGTCCCATACCTAAACCAAACGGTACGAGTGGTGCGATCATATCGGCGACACCGAAGAAGGTGCGACCGTTCTTTTTCGCATACCAGAACATCGCGGTGATAACACCCAACAGACCGCCGTGGAAGGACATACCGCCCGTCCATACTTTAAATAGATACAGAGGGTCAGCTAAGAAAAGATCGAAGTTGTAAAACAGCACGTAACCGACACGGCCGCCGACAACCACACCCAAGAAACCAGCAAACAATAAATCTGAAACTTGCTCACGAGTCCAGCCGCTGTTTGGTTGGTCTGCACGACGATTTGCCAGCCACATCGCAAAGACAAAACCGACAAGGTACATTAAGCCATACCAACGAACAGAAATTGGCCCTAGTTCAATCAGAACAGGATCGATATTTGGGAATTCGATAAAACCCTGAGACATATTTAGCTCTCTATTTATTATAAAAAGAATTAGCCAACGGCTAAGAGGAATACACTACAGCAGCATAGTTGCGGCTATAAACATTAAAAAGACGGCAAACACTTTCTTTAATACCGGTGTTGGCAGCTGCGTTGCTAACCTGGCCCCAATACGTGTGGTCAGTACCGATGTGCAAGAGATCGCCACCAATGCTGGCAGGTACACATACCCTAAGCTGTATGCTGGAAGCGACTCAACCGATGAGCCATGCCAAATAAAACCGACCATGCCTGAAATCGCAATCACAAAACCACATACAGAAGACGATCCAACCGCCTTACGCATCTCAACGCCGTGGTGGTTAAGAAAAGGCACCGACAACGAGCCTCCACCAATCCCAGCCAAACTAGAGATCACGCCAATACCACCACCACACAAGACTGTTTTGGTTGGTGCCGGCATGGTTTTCTGACTACGAGAACGAATCGAGAGCAACATCTGCAATGCCAGAAGCAACACTATGATACCAAACACTTTAGGCAGGTATTGAGACGGTATTGAATCAGCAATGAAAGAGCCCGTGAAGCCACCGACAACAACGCCGGGCATCAACCACTTCACCACGAACATCTCAACATTACCCAGTTTCAGATGATTCAGCGCCGAAGAACCTGAGGTCACAATAATGGTCGACAAAGAGGTCGCCAGTGCCATCTGCATCGCAAACTCTTGCGCAATACCTGCCTTAGGCAGCAAGAACAACAATGCGGGAACCACCAATAATCCACCGCCAATGCCCAATAAGCCAGCCAATACACCAACGACGGCGCCGAGGCCCGCTAGCAAACCAATCAGTTCGTATGACACGTTTAATCCTATTTTTTGCCCGCTCGAATAAAGCCGGTAAATTCACGCTGTTCGAAATAGGACAGCATCATACTATAGATGTCACTGCCATACGGTTGTGAGAGCGCATTATTTGCTAAATCTTGTAAATCACTCAATGAGGACTGACGTATCAAATATTTGGTTCTTGCCACGTTCGAGGTGTTCATACTCAAGGTTTGATAACCAAGACCAATCAATAGCAGAGCACCCATCGGGTCACCTGCTAACTCACCACAGATACACACCGGCAGTTGAAACTGTTTACAGGTATCGTGGATCTGTTTAAGCGCCATGATCACTGCGGGGTGCATGGATTCATAGACATCAGAGACTCGAGAATTGTTCCGGTCAACCGCCAATAAATATTGGGTTAAGTCATTGGTACCGACAGAAACAAAGTCGACACGGTCTGCTATCAGAGGAAGCAAATAGAGCATAGAAGGCACTTCCAACATAATCCCGATACGCGGCATACGCACGCGACTATCCAGTTCATGTACCTCATCGTAGGCTTGCTCTATCAATTGCAAAGCATCATCCAGTTCACGAGCCCCAGAAATCATCGGCAGCAGAATACTGAGATTTTGACTACCACAACTGGCGCGCAGCATCGCTCTGAGCTGAATAATAAAAATATCTGGATGGTCGAGGGTGAATCGAATCCCACGCCAGCCCAAAAATGGGTTGTCCTCTTCTATCGGTAAATAAGGCAAAGCCTTGTCGCCACCGATGTCTAAGGTACGCATCACCACCTGTTTATCTGGGTAGCTTTCGAGTACCGATTGGTATTGCTTCACCTGCTCATCTTCCGAAGGAAAGCGTTGCTGAAGCAAGAAAGAGATCTCTGTACGGTAGAGTCCCACCCCATCCACACCTTGGTTCAGTGCGATATTGGTATCGGCACTCAAACCTGCGTTGAGCAAAATCTCCACTTTCTGATCGTCTTGAGTGGTCGCGGGCAAATGAATATCGCGATTTACCATAGAAGAGAGTTCAGTCTCTTCCAGAATCAGCTCTCGATACTCTTTCAGTAAGTTCAGAGCCGGCTCAATAAAGATCTCACCGCTGTAGCCATCGACAATCACTTGCTTGCCATTCACATTGGCAAGATTAAGAGTCACCCCCATCACCGATGGAATGCCCAGTGCGCGTGATAAAATCGCCGCGTGAGAGTTAGCTGCACCTTCTAGCGAGATCACTGCGAGCAGCTTCTCTTTCGGGATCGATGCTAACACCGATGCGGTCAGCTCTCGCACCACCAATACGATAGGCTTCTCTAAATAACGTTGCTCTTGCTCTGAGTTATGGAGGAAATAGAGTAGACGCTGCCCGAGCTCTCGGATGTCTTGCGCCCGCTCACGCAGGTACACATCAGACATGCGCGCAAAACGATTCGAATAACTCTCAACTACCTGTCTCAATGCCCAGTCCGCTTTGTCGCCCTTCTGAACCTGCGCCTTGAGATCTTTACGCAGCATCGGATCATTCAATAAGTGGGTAAACAGGTCGAAAATAGCTAAGGCATCTTTATTGATATCACTATCGAGACGCTTACGCATACGTTTGAAGTCATTCAGTGCGTTCTCAACGGCGACTGCGAGCAACTCATGCTCACGTTCGATATCAAGTGTTGACGCAGGATAAACATCCGTGAGTTCAGGTTGAGTGTTGTCCCACCACAGCTCACCAATGGCGACACCAGATGAGGCAGCAATGCCTTTAGTCGAGGGTTGCTCTTGATGCTCCAACAGCCACAGACCTTGCGTTTGAGCATGGGCAACAATCACTGCCAGCTGTGCAGAGAGAGTAACGAGAAACGACTCTTCCATTTCACTGAATAAGCGAGGGGATTTCTGCTGAATCACCAATACGCCAAGCACTTGCTTGCGGTGAATAATAGGGGTACCAAGAAATGAGTGGTAAACATCTTCCCCGAGTTCAGGGAAAAACTTATAAGCAGGATGCGCGGAAGCTTGCGCTAAGTTAATGGGTTCAGCACTGCGTTTAACCAAGCCGACTAAGCCCTCGTTAAACCCAATATGAATACTGTTCCCTTCAAAAATGAGGCCTTGAGTTGCCATCAACTCAAGGCGTTCCATATCATTGTTGGCTAAGTACACAGTGCAACACTCTGTCTGCATCGCGCTGCACGTCTCTTTAACTAAAATATCCAATGCGGTTGAGACATCTTCAACCCTAGATACGTGTTCAACTATTTCCCTTAGTTGACTGAGCATGCTTAACCTCTACGCTGTTTGCGTTTTCCTTTTATTTTTCGCTCTTTAAATGGCATAGCTAAAGAAGCGAACTCTTTCATTGCACGACGATAAACATCTCGCTTGAAAGAAACAACTTGTCGAACTGGGTACCAGTAACTTACCCAACGCCAACCATCAAACTCAGGTGTACTTCCGCGCTGCATGTTAATACGCGATTCATCGCAGTCTAAACGCAGAAGAAACCACTTCTGTTTTTGTCCAATACAGACAGGTTTTGAATCCCATCGAACTAGTCGTTTGGGTAGCTTATAGCGTAACCAATGACGACTTGTCGCGACGATCTTTACATCCTTTTTGGTAAGGCCAACCTCTTCATATAACTCACGGTACATTGCCTGTTCCGGAGTTTCACCTTCATCGATTCCCCCTTGAGGGAACTGCCATGAATGTTGCCCGTATCGTTTAGCCCAGAAGACCTGACCATGGTTGTTACAGATTACAATACCAACGTTTAATCGGTAACCATCGCCATCTATCACTGGCCAACCTCTATTTAAATTTTTAATTGCACTGATTTTTCCACATATCCCCAAGCGGAGCAAACTTCGTGACGTGATTAGGGCGATATTTATGAATAATTTCTTAAAACTGGATAACTTTTGCTCATAAAATAGTTACCCACACAATAGTGAGACATAGACCACATTTATTCACCTTTTCTGTGAATAACTATGTGCAGAATTCACCGCAAACGTTTTATTTAATCCATACTTTCATCAACAGACAAAATAAACAATCTAACCAACTTAAAAATAAACATTTAAAATCAATACTTTAAAATAAAATCTATATAGAAATATAATTCTTATTTTGGAATGATCTTTTCAAAACTCAACATGGTTAAAGATCAACCAGCCTTAGCTTTATCCACACTCAACATCAAAAGATTCATTTTGAACGCCATTTGGCAAGTATTTTATCCCCTTAAAACCCCTGTTTATTTATCCATTATTTTGTTTTTATGGAATTTTTAGCCCTCACCCTGTGGATAACCATAGGATTGATCCCTAAATCGCCACTGTGATCATTTATTAACCACACTGCATTTTCATTTGAATCTGATAAAATTGGCGTTTTACCAACTCGAAGTGTTATGAAACCTGAACCACAAACGGAAGCAGAGCTGCTCGAACGAGCTTACGCCATTGCCGGTATGACCTTTCAAGAACTGGCTGATGAAGCAAAGATGACTATGCCCAAGGATCTTAAGCGAGATAAGGGCTGGGTTGGACAACTCTTGGAGTGGCATTTAGGAGCGCCAGCAGGCAGTAAACCTGAGCAAGACTTTGCGCACTTAGGCATTGAGCTCAAAAGCATTCCGATCAGTTATAGTGGTAAGCCATTAGAAACCACCTTTGTGTGTGTAGCTCCTCTGATGGGTGTTCAAGGCCTGACTTGGGAAACCAGTCACGTCCGCAATAAACTCTCTAAAGTGCTATGGATCCCTGTAGAGGGCGAGCGCGAGATCCCGCTGGCAGATCGTCACGTAGGGTCACCACTGTTGTGGACGCCAAGTGAAGAGGAAGAAGAGATTCTCAAGCGAGATTGGGAAGAACTGATGGAGTTGATCGTTTTAGGTAATGTCGAGCAGATCACGGCACGTCATGGTGAAGCATTGCATCTTCGTCCAAAAGCAGCGCACAGCCGAGTGCTAACCGAGGCCTACGGCGCGAGTGGCAAGCCAATAAAAACCAAACCACGCGGCTTCTACTTAAGAACTCAGTTTACTCATCATTTACTAACAAAACACTACGCTTAACAGAGAGTTAGTACTACTTACCGACACCAGTTTAATGCGGGTTAAGTGCAAGCTCTATATCGCAATAGCGCTGGCTTGGCTCGCTGCCAAATTCGTCATACGTGTTGTGGAGGCGTAAATAGGCCTTATCAAAACCAAGCCTGAGTAATTCCTCTTTGACTTGATCGAGTGAACCAAAATGTACGGGCTCACCGCCTTGCTTCACTGGCTCTAATTTATGCTTATATTCCACTGCTAATAGATACTCTGGGATATCGGAACAACCAATAACATACACTTTGGGTGTTCGATAAGAGTCTTTGTGATCGCCATGCAACCACATATCTAGTTGATGCTTTTGCATACCCCACCTCCATCAATATCTTTAGCTTAGTAGAACTGCTTTTGTTTGCTAAATAACCTCACGAAAAATATGAAAAAAGAAGCATAAAGCTTCTCTTTTCATCGGTGCTGATTCAGAGGAGAGCCTCCGACGCCATAACCAGCACCTATTTCTTTATCCTAGGGAGTGACAGGTGCCATCACTCCCTCGGATTACGTCAGTATTCGCGCACTTAAGACACGACGAAGATGACGAACGCGACGTTCAATAGTGACAGCTTCAGGCTCTGAGAATCCGATTGGTCGTCCATCTGCTTCTAGGCCGATATCTCTGAGTAAGTGTGTATTCTCCCATGGAAGATCGTAAGCACTACGACGAACTTTCCGTTTCCAAGCTCGCTCTTCATGACGAAGATCGGCGCGAATAAGAACTGTGGCTAATTTTAGGTAAACTGAGTGACGCATAATGTATTCTCCAGTAGTGGAATTAAACTGGGGAAAAATAGCGCGAAATAAGAGATAGAGATGTCTTAGCTGCTATTTTTCCGCAGCCAAGTAAGGATACGGATTAATTAGTTAGATTTATCTTGGGTGTTACGATCGGCCATCACTGATAGTCGTGGCATAGCAGCCACCATGTCAGTGCTAGGATCAAACGACGCGCAAATGTGCTGAATAAAATCGAAATGTTTCATTTGCGCCTCCAAGCTAAGTAATTAATCCAATAGAAGATGTGATTTGAATGCTGATAGGTTTGATGCCAAACCATTGCTTTCACGGTTAAATTCTATCCAAATGAGAACATTATTCAACCACTAATCTATTAACATTCTGAAAACAAAGCATTCACCTAAAATATTAGTTGCATATAAGATGAGGCATAAGATATTCACTATGATTATATAAATTTATAGAGCTTATCTCTGGCCTTAGTCGTTTCCTAAAATAAAAAACCACCGTAACCAAACAAAAAAAGCCACGTAATACGTGGCTTTAGAGCATAACCGGTTGTTTAAATTAAACCTTCCGATATCAAACTGTGTTTATTGAGCAGACGATACATGGTTGCCCGTGAAACCCCAAGCTCCTTCGCTGCTAAAGAGACCTGCCCGGCATGTGACTCCAATACCACGATCAACGCATCACGCTCTGAACGCTCACGAATGCTTTTCAGGCTGCGTTTCTCATCTTGTTGCTTTGGCAGATCAAGATGCTCTTCATCAATAATAATGCTATCGGACATCAGAACGACTCGCTTGATTTGGTTCATCAGCTCACGCACATTACCGGGCCAATGGTAACGCGATAATGCACTAGTCGCCGCCTCAGAGAAGCTCTTAGCCTGCGCATTAAACTCCTTCGAATAATCATGAAGAAAGTGATTCGCCAGAATAGAGATATCACTAACACGCTCTTTTAGGCTCGGTACATGAATCCGCAGGACATTGATGTAGTGATAAAGCTCCTCATTGAAGTCCCCTTCTATTAAGGCTTTCTCAATATCTGAGGAGTTCGAGGCCAGAATACGCACATCAACCGAGCGTAGACCTTTTGAGGTCTCTACCTTGCCGTCTTGCAAGAACTTAAGCAGATTCATCTGCTGATTTCTTGGCATCGCCAAAATGTCATTCAGAAGGATTGTGCCACCATCGGCCTCTTCTAACATACACGGGATGTCTTTCGACTTACCTTCTAATCCAAATAACTCGCTCTCGATACGAGACTCAGACAGCGCACGGCAGTTCACCGTCAAAAATGGGTGCTTTGCGCGAGACGAGTGCCTATGAATAGAACGTGCTACCGTTTCTTTGCCTGCACCACTGTCTCCAGAGATCAAGATGCTGACATCGGTTGGACCAATTCGTTTGACCTGATCCCTCAGTCGCTTGACTGCAACGGAATCCCCCAATAAGCCCATATCACTGTTCAAGCCGTAATTCGGCCACACCTTCTTCTCAAGCTTTAACATGCCTAACTGGTGCCCTATGGTACTCAGTAGCTGTGCATCTGGGATCGGTGTCGTGAAGAAGTCGATACAGAAGTTAACGATAAACTGGCAGATAGTGTCTGAGCTTAATTGTGATTCACGAATCAGAGCTAACCATCGTACCTGTTTGTTATTACTCACTAAATTAGCCACACCATTGAGACTAAACTCATCATGGCTAAGATCAACGATACCAATACAAGGACCTGTTTCCGTAAACAGTGCATCCGCCTTTCGTAGGTCTGCACACTGGGTGCATTGCCAACCAACTTGTTCTAATACAGATAACCAAGGCTCGTACGCACCACCAACGACGATAAGAGAGCCTGGTAAGGAATCCATCTTAAATTGAGTTCCCATCCTTCTTCCTTATTCAATTTTCTATTATTTGGCGAGTAAGACTCTGCTGCTCTTCCCTATATATGGGAAATTTATTGTGCGAGCAAGTTCATAATCACACCAAAGACGTATAGTAGTGAGACTATCTAAGATTCTTCGTCTCAATAGTAAGACTATGTCACAAATAATGATTTTTCGAACTCAGAGTGCGGTACAGGTAAGGTTTTGATACGTCTAGAAATAAAAAAGCCACCCGAAGGTGGCTTTTTTGATTCACGCGAATGCGAAAGCGAAGAGTTACGCTTGTGGACGCATTGCTGGGAATAGAATCACGTCACGAATTGTGTGCGTGTTAGTAAATAGCATCGCTAGACGATCGATACCGATACCTTGACCTGCTGTTGGCGGTAGGCCGTGCTCAAGTGCTGTGATGTAGTCTGCATCGTAGTACATTGCTTCATCATCACCTGCGTCTTTCGCGTTAACTTGCGCTTTAAAGCGCTCGTCTTGGTCTTGTGCATCGTTAAGCTCAGAGAAGCCGTTCGCTACTTCACGACCACCGATGAAGAACTCAAAGCGGTCTGTGAAGAACGGGTTGTCATCGCTACGACGAGCTAGAGGAGAGATATCTGCTGGGTAGCCCGTGATGAACGTTGGTTGAATTAGCTGAGGCTCAGCCGTTTCACCAAAGATCTCTTCAAGAAGCTGACCACATGTCCAGAACGTTTCTACTTCTACGTGTACAGATTTCGCGATTGCTACCATCTTCTCACGGTCTTGTAGGTCTGCTTCTGTTAGTGCTTGGATCTCAGCGTGCTCAGGATTGTAGTGTTTGATTGCTTCAAACATGCTCATGCGAGCGTAAGTGCCACCAAATTCTACTGTCTCGTCACCGTAAGGCATAGAAGTCGAACCAAGAACGTCCATCGCTGCTGTGCTTAGCATCTCTTCTGTTAGATCCATCAGATCTTTGTAGTCAGAGTACGCTTGGTAGAATTCCATCATTGTGAATTCTGGGTTGTGACGTGGAGATAGACCTTCGTTACGGAAGTTACGGTTGATCTCGAATACACGGTCAAAGCCACCTACAACTAGACGCTTCAGGTAAAGCTCAGGTGCAACACGTAGGTACATGTCGATGTCTAGTGCGTTGTGGTGAGTGATGAATGGACGTGCAGTCGCACCACCAGGGATCACGTGCATCATTGGCGTTTCAACTTCTAGGTAGCCTTTTGAGCTCATGAAGTTACGGATTGAAGATACAAGCTTAGAGCGCACGATGAATGCGTTGCGAGAGTCTTCGTTCACGATTAGATCAACGTAACGCTGACGGTAACGCATCTCTTGGTCAGTCAGGCCGTGGAACTTCTCTGGAAGTGGACGAAGTGCTTTAGTTAGCAGCTCGTAAGACTCCATGTTCACGTAAAGGTCGCCTTTACCTGACTTGTGAAGTGCACCTTTAACACCGATGATGTCACCGATATCTAGGCCTTGGTATTTCTCTTTAAGCTCTTTTTGAACATCTTTTGCTGCGTATGCTTGGATACGGCCAGATGTTTCTTGAATAGCTAGGAATGGACCACGCTTAGCCATTACACGGCCAGCGATTGCAACAACGTGGTTTAGCTCTTCTAGCTCTTCTTTAGTCTTTTCACCGAATTCCGCTTGAAGGTCGCCAGCTAGGTGCTCACGACGGAAGTCGTTTGGGTGGCCGTTTGCTTTGCAGCTCTTACGGATATGATCCAGTTTAGCGCGGCGCTCAGCAATCAGCTTGTTCTCTTCTTGTGCGTTTTCGTTTTGAACAGCATCAGTCATTTTCGATGTATCCTGTCTTTCTTTGTGAAAATTGTTTTTCGGTGAAAAGCTTACAGACCTGATTTCAGGCTAGCTTCAATAAATTTGTCTAAGTCGCCATCAAGAACCGCTTGAGTATTGCGGTTTTCAACGCCAGTACGTAGATCTTTGATGCGCGAGTCATCCAGTACGTAAGAGCGGATTTGGCTACCCCAACCGATGTCAGATTTAGCATCTTCATTCGCTTGCTTCTCTGCGTTCTGCTTTTGAATCTCTAATTCAAACAGTTTTGCACGAAGCTGCTTCATCGCTTGGTCTTTGTTCTTATGCTGAGAACGGTCATTCTGACATTGCACCACAGTGTTGGTTGGAACGTGAGTAATACGAACCGCCGATTCCGTGGTGTTTACGTGCTGACCACCCGCGCCAGATGCACGGTATACGTCAATACGTAGATCAGAAGGGTTAATGTCGATATCAATGTTGTCATCAATCTCTGGGTAGATAAACGCAGAAGCAAATGACGTATGACGACGACCGCTTGAGTCAAATGGAGACTTACGAACTAGACGGTGTACACCCGTTTCTGTACGTAGCCAGCCATAAGCGTACTCACCAGAGATGCGAACTGTTGCACCTTTCAGGCCAGCAACTTCACCCTCAGACACTTCAATTACTTCGGTCTTAAAGCCTTTCGCTTCAGCCCAACGCAAGTACATGCGTAGCATCATTGAAGTCCAGTCTTGCGCTTCTGTACCACCCGAACCTGATTGTAGGTCGATGTAGCAATCAGATGCGTCGTGATCGCCTGCGAACATACGACGGAACTCTAGCTTTTCTAGCTTAGCTTCTAGCTCAGCCAGTTCAGGTTCGATCTCGTCAAATGTCTCTTGATCTTCTTCTTCAACCGCTAGCTCAAGTAGGCCTTCCACATCTTCAACACCTTGGTCAAGTTGGTCGATAGTCTCTACCACAGCTTCCAGTGATGCACGCTCTTTACCTAGTGCTTGCGCACGCTCAGGCTCGTTCCATACATCCGGTTGTTCTAGTTCTGCGTTTACTTCTTCTAGACGCTCTTGTTTAGCGTCATAGTCAAAGGTACCCCCTCAGGATATTTGTGCGCTCAGACACATCCTGCAGACGGTTTTTGATTGGATTGATTTCAAACATTTTAGCTCATCATTTATGAGTAGAATTTAACCGAAGAATTGTACTCAAAAGTGTGACGGAGATACAGGAATTTTTAGATAAGAAAGTCGAACAATCGCTGATGAATGCGCAAAAGGAAATCAGCGAGATAAGAATGGGGTTAACATAAGGTTAAAAACAACAATAACGCGCCCCAAAGGAGCCGGGGCACGCGTTCAATTTTGCTTTTAGCGTAAACGAATTGGTCGCTACTTAGCTTCGATATTGTCGATCATTAACTGCAATGATTGATTACCGCGGAACTCGTTGATATCCAGCTTATAGGCAAGGTGCACGGTTTTAACCGACGCATCTGGCCAGCGACGCAAATCGACATTAAAAGCAATACCATCAATCATCACATTGGTCGGGTGACCTTTGTAAAGTGGCTCCAGCATCAATTTCAGGTGCTTCTCACCGACTAGCTTTTGATGAAGCACTTTAAATTCGCCATCAAAGATTGGTTCTGGGAAAGCTTGTCCCCAAGGACCACCAGCACGCAAAAACTCAGCGGTATGCATAGAAAATTCTTCAGGAAGCAGCTCTCCATCCGACAAGATAATGCCTTTGAGTGCCGTTTCACCAAGATCTTGTTTTACCGCTTCATCAAACAGTTTGCTAAAGCGTTCGAAATCTTTTTCCATGATGGTTAAGCCTGCAGCCATTGCGTGGCCACCGAACTTAACAATCAGACCTGGATTCTGCGTATCAATGCGATCCAGCGTATCACGCATGTGCAAGCCCGGAATCGAGCGACAAGAGCCTTTAATGCTGCCCTCGCCACCATCAGCAAACGCAATCACTGGACGGTGATATTTGTCTTTAATACGTGACGCCAGAATACCAATCACCCCTTGGTGCCAATCGCGTTGGAACAACGCTAAGCCGCAAGGCAAATCCGCCTCACCAAACTCTAGACGCTCACAAAAAGCAATTGCCTCTTGCTTCATGCCTTCTTCGATCTCTTTACGAGTCTGGTTCAAGCCATCGAGTTCACTCGCCATACGACGCGCCGCATGGATGTTATTGCTCATCAGCAGCTCAACACCAAACGACATATCATCAAGACGACCAGCGGCATTAATGCGTGGCCCAAGAGCGAAGCCAAAATCAGACGCCACCAAACGACGAGCATCTCGCTTCGCAACTTCAATCAGAGCCTGAATGCCCGGACGCGCTTTACCCGCACGAATACGTTGCAAGCCTTGATGCACCAGAATACGGTTATTCTCATCAAGTGGTACCACATCGGCAACCGTACCCAGAGCCACCAAGTCGATAAGCTCCATCAGTTTCGGTTCAGTCATGCCCTGCTGCGCAAACCAGCCCAGCTTTCGCATGTGAACGCATAGCGCCATCATTAAATAGAAAGCCACGCCCACACCTGCTAGAGCTTTAGAAGGAAACGCACAGCTTTCTAGGTTTGGGTTAACCATCGCATCCACCATCGGCAGTTCATGCCCCGGCAAGTGGTGGTCGGTGACCAATACGTCTAAGCCCTTCTCTTTAGCAAAGCGTACCCCTTCAATCGATGACACTCCGTTATCCACGGTCATGATCACGTCTGCGCCAATCTCAATCGCCTGCTCAACCACCTCTGGGCTGAGACCGTAGCCATCTTCAAAACGGTTCGGCACTAAGTAGTCGACGTTATTACTGCCGAGCATACGCAGAGCCAATACAGAGAGTGCTGAACTGGTCGCGCCATCGGCATCAAAATCCCCGACGACAATAATGCGCTTCTGCTGCTGAATAGCTTTGAATAGCAACTCAACTGCCGCATCGATCCCGCCAAGTTTTTGGTACGAGTGCAAGCCTTTGGCTGCCGTCTCTAACTGGGCTGGGCTATTGATTCCACGACTCACGTAGATACGTTTGAGTAGTTCTGGTAAATCTGCTGGCAGAACGGAGGTATCGACTTCAGGGCGGCGTTGTATCTCTATCATGACCTAATGGGCCCAAGCTCAGTTGGGCCACTCCTTATGTGTATATTTGGGAAAGCGTATTGAGGAAGTGTAGATTACTGCTCTAAACGTTGAATAAGCTGTGCTGGAGGCAGATAGCCACTCACAAGCTCACCACTTGGTAAGAAGATAGCTGGCGTGCCGCTGATACCAAGCTCGCGACCTAATTGGTATTGCTTAGCAATCACAGATTTGGTTTCAGACGTTGCTTTTGCCGAGTCTGGCATTTGACGGTTCACTTTCGCATCGTGCATCGCTTCTTGTGGATCCTCAGAACCCCAAATCGCAGCCATCTGTGTTGCGACTTGACCCGTTGCACCCTGACGAGGGTACGCCATGTAGCGAACCGTAATACCTAGGTCGTTGTAACCCTGCATTTGGCTATGCAGACGAACACAGTAGCCGCAAGTGATGTCAGTAAAGACAGTGATTGCGTATTTTTCGTTATCCGCTTTGTATTCGATCGCGGTATCTGACATTTCAGCAATCTTCGCCGCATTAATTGGCGCCTGACGCTCAGCCAAGACATCGCTGAATTTACCATTCTCATCTAAAGAGTAGAGCGTGCCAGCAATAAAGTGCTCGCCCGTTGGTGATGAGAAAATGATGCCGTTATTGGTTTGAACTTCGATAAGACCATCAATATCCGATGGCACAACGTCGATAACTTTGACACCAATTTTTTCAAAACGCTGGGTCAGAGCTTTAACATCGTAGGCTTGAGTAGATGCAGCCTCTACCGCAGTTTTTACCTGCTCTGTGTTTTCTTCAGATGCATTACACGCAGTAATAACAAAAGGCAGTGCCAGTAGAGGAAGACGGCGTAATACGCTCATTAAGTTCACCTTAAAATTATTTGAATCTAAGCACGCGGGTGGTGCTGAGCATGGATCTGCTTCAGTCTTTCCGTCGCCACGTGAGTATAAATTTGGGTTGTCGATAAGTCACTATGTCCCAATAACATCTGTACGACTCTGAGATCGGCACCATAGTTCAGTAAATGTGTCGCAAACGCGTGTCTTAGAACGTGCGGCGACAGAAGTTCAGTATCAATGCCAGCAACAACGGCATAGTGCTTAATACGGTACCAAAAGGTTTGACGGGTCATCTGTTTAGCACGTTTACTTGGAAACACCACATCTGAGCTGTTTTCACCCAGCAGTTGTGGGCGTCCTTGTTCAATAAAGGTCTCTATCCAATCTACGGCGTTTTCGCCCATCGGCACCAAGCGCTCTTTGCCACCTTTACCAATCACGCGCACCACGCCTTGTCGTAGGCTGATGTTCTCCATGGTTAGGCTTACCAGTTCGGTGACACGCAGGCCGGTAGCATAAAGCAATTCTAGCATCGCTTTATCTCTGAGCTCGATAGGGTCATTGGGATCGGGCGCATCCAGCAGTGCATCAACCTGCTCTTCACTGAGATCTTTTGGCAAACGCTGAGGCAGTTTTGGGCTCACCAACAGCGCACTCGGATCATCGGCTCTGACCTTTTCACGATGCAGATACTGAAACAGACGACGAATCGCCGACAGCATACGCGCACGGGAAGTCTGTTTAAAGTTCGCATCAACCAGCCAACTCTGATAATCCTGCAAGCCGGATAAGCTAATGAAGTCCAAGCGATAATTATTGTTTTCCATCCAATCCAGCAACTTGGAGAGATCAGTTCGATAAGAGGTGAGCGTGTTTTCTGAAAGCCCGCGCTCCATCCACATTGCATCTAAAAACTGTTCAACAAGACCATGATCGGCATTCTGCCCTTGCGGCGACTGCATAGTTATTCTCATCATATTGGAAACTGTTTTGAGGGTAAGCCAGAGCCCTGATGAAAGCTATAAAAATTACGACTTGCGCGGATAATCGCTGCAATCGAGTTCGATTTATGGTTAGAATTCGCCATCTCAAATAAAAATCGAACACTTGCTATGAAAATTGGACTGTTTTACGGCTCAACCACCTGTTACACAGAAATGGCTGCAGAAAAGATTCGCGGCATCATCGGCGAAGACTTAGTCGACATTCACAATGTAAAAGAAACGCCACTTTCATTAATGGCAGACTACGACCTACTGCTACTGGGTATCTCGACTTGGGATTTCGGAGAGATTCAAGAAGACTGGAATGAAATCTGGGACGACCTAGCAACCACGCCAGTAAAAGGCAAAGTGGTGGCGCTGTTCGGACTGGGCGACCAAGAGGGCTATGGCGAATGGTTCCTTGATGCTATGGGCCTGCTGCATGACGAACTAAAAACTGTTGGTGCAGATTTCGTGGGCTACTGGCCAAACGACGACAGCTACGAGTTTGAAGCATCAAAAGCCCTAACAGAAGACCAATCACAATTCGTTGGCCTCGCTCTGGATGAAGACTCACAGTACGAGTTAAGCGATGACCGAATCGCGGCGTGGGTTGAACAGGTGCTGGTTGAGTACAGCGAAAAAATCTAATTCATCAATCTGCGGCGTCAAGAGTGTCTGTCAGATTTTGAAAGCCTAGAGACAAAAAGGCCCCACTACAAAACCGTAGTGGGGCCTTTTCTATGTCATGGAGAACGGCTATCTAACTAAAGGCTAAACCGTCTCTTCCGCCATCTCTTGCTCTGTCGATTTACCAACAAAGAACATACAGATGATTGCAGCCGTCGTTGGTAGCAACCAACCCATGCCGATCTCGAACAATGGCAGCATGTTCAGTGCAGATACGTCTACACCCGCAACTTTTGCACCATCGATAAGAGCGAACAGCAGTGATACCAATACCACCACGCGGTATGCCGCTTTTGGATTCGGGAAGCGACTACGCAGGAATGTCAGCGCCACTAGAGCGATTGCCACTGGGTAAAGCGCAAACAGAACTGGCACAGACAGAGAAATAAGCTGAGAAAGCCCCACATTCGCTACCGTTGCACACGCAACACCAACGATGATCACCCAAGTCTTGTAAGAGAGTGATGTCAGTGAGCTGAAGTAATCAGAACATGCCGATACCAAGCCAATTGCCGTCGTTAGACACGCCAGTAGAACGATCACAGACAGAACGATTTGACCTGAAGGACCAAACAGTGATTGAACATATAGACTTAGGATTGCACCGCCATTGTCAGCACCCGCCGCAACCGTTGAGCTAGTTGCACCAAGGAAGAATAGAGAGATGTAAACAAACGCTAGGCCTGCTGCTGCAATGCAACCAGCACTGATCAGGTACTTAGTTGTAGCCGCGCGATCCGTAATACCTTTGCTACGGATAGAGTCCACAATCAACATACCAAACATCAATGACGCGAAGGTATCCATGGTGTTGTAGCCTTCAAGGAAACCTTTTGTCAGTGGCTGAGTAATGTATTCACCGTGAGCGGCAAGAACGTCACCCTGAGGGTTAACAAATACAGCAATTGCTAGGACAACCAGACCCACAAATAGCGCAGGGGTTAGTACCTTACCAATAACGTCAATCAGCTTACCTTGAGACCATGAGAAGAACATGGCAACCACAAAAAACGCGATAGAAAAGAAAGTCAGGTGAGCTTGAGAGGCATCAATGAAGAACGGTTTCACCGCCATCTCGTAAGCTACTAGGCCGGTACGTGGCGCAGCAAATGCAGGACCGATGATAATAAAGATCAGCACTGCCATGATCGTCGCAGCTTGCTTAGGAAGATCCTTGGTCAAATGACCCCAGGAGCCACCTGCTAGAGCAACAGCAACAATAGTGATTAACGGCAGACCAACGGCGGTCAGCAGGAAACCAGACATCGCTGGAAGAAAGTGATCACCAGCCAACTGGCCAGCTAGTGGTGGGAATATGATGTTACCCGCACCCAAGAAAAACGCAAAAAGCATAAAGCCCAATGCCATTATATCTGTTAGTTTTAGACTCTGTTTCACAGATAATCCTTAATTATATTTTTGAAATGATGTTGTGCTTGCGTGAATGTTACAGTTCAAAACTGCCACTCAATCTATAAAATAGTCGCGCATAATGACGAAACACTTAGTCAGCTGCAAGCTACCGCAGAAAAACACCATATTAATTTGCATTTTCAGGTCAAAAGCAGTTTATTTCACTAGTTTTGAAAACATAGCTACAATTATAAACTACTCATAAGTGGTAACAATTTAAACCAACCCAGAACAAAACCCTGTACAAAAGATCAACAATAAAGCTAAATAGTTAAAAATTCCGGTACCCGCAGATTTATGAAAGAAAAAACGTTAGAGACCAAAAGCTTTAATTTTAAACAGTTTTCCATTTATGGCGGACAGAGCGGAATGCCGGTCAGCACCGATGGCGTTCTATTAGGCGCTTGGACACAGCTCAACCACCAGCAACAGGTATTGGATATTGGTACGGGAACGGGTCTACTCGCACTGATGTTGGCTCAGCGCTTCCCTTCTGTGACAGTGAGTGCGATTGATATTGATCCCGATGCGATTCATGCAGCGAAAGTGAACTTCGACCACTCGCCTTGGAGCCATCGTCTGCAGCTCTATTTTGGTAGCGTGCTAGAGGTTGATCTTACAGAGCAGTTTGATGCCATCATCTGTAATCCGCCTTATTTCAACTCGGGTGAGCAAGCGACGCACCATCAACGTGCTACCGCCCGTCACACCACCAGCTTGGATCACAAGGCGTTGGCGACGCGCTGTTATGAACTCACGACACCGATGGCGACCGCGAGCTTTATTTTGCCTATGGTAGAGGGCGAGCAATTCATCGATCTCGCCTCGGAGTATGGTTGGCACCTGTCTCGTCGACTGGATGTTCAGACCACAGCCAGAAAGCAGCCAACGCGTCTCCTGCTTGAACTCACCAAGGATCCTGATGTGCAACTCGACCATCAACAGCTATTGATTCACGATCAAAATGGGTACAGCGACGCCTTTATCGCGTTAACCCAAGATTTTTATCTCAAGATGTAGCAAATACCATGTGATCCTAATCACTAATGCTTCTATAATGTCCGACTACTCTTTTTTATCGTCTGCCAACGACGTGCAGACACATTTATTGCTTGTGGAGAAACAACAGTGATCAGAACCTTTGCAGAACTCGATCTAGAACAAGAGCTGCTTAAAGCAATCGACGAGATGGGTTACGAACGCCCAACACAGATACAAGCTGAAGCAATCCCACAAGCGTTAGATGGACGAGACGTTTTAGCTTCTGCACCAACAGGTACTGGTAAGACTGCATCATTTGTTCTACCAGCACTTCAATACCTATTGGACTTCCCACGTAAGAAAGCGGGCCCAGCACGTATGCTGATCCTAACGCCGACGCGTGAGCTAGCGATGCAGATCGCAGACCAAGCTCGTGATCTTGCGAAATACACCAGCCTTAATATCTTCACCATTACTGGCGGTGTAATGTACCAAGAGCACGCCGATATCCTGGGCACGACTCAAGACATCGTTGTTGCAACTCCAGGTCGTCTAATGGAGTACATCGAAGCTGAGCGCTTTGATTGCCGTGCTATCGAATGGCTAATCCTAGATGAAGCAGACCGCATGCTAGACATGGGCTTTGGTCCAGTGGTTGACCGTCTATCTGCGGAGTGTCGCTGGCGTAAACAGACGCTACTGTTCTCTGCAACACTCGAAGGCAAAGGCGTTGAAGGCTTCACTGAAGATCTACTGAACAACCCAGCAGAGATCGATGCAAAATCTTCTCTACGTGAGCGTAAAAAGATCACTCAGTGGTACCACCGCGCAGACACAGCAGAGCACAAGCTGGATCTTCTAAAGCACATCATCACTGAACAAGCTGAACGTACTATCGTGTTCCTTAAAACACGTGAGCGTTTGGCTGATCTACGCGCTCAACTAGAGAGCTCACAGATCCCATGTGCTTGGATTCAAGGTGAAATGCCGCAAGACCGCCGTAACAACGCGATTGCTCGCTTCCGTGACGGTTCAGTAAACGTGTTGCTTGCGACGGACGTAGCAGCTCGTGGTATCGACCTACCTGACGTGAGCCACGTAATTAACTACGATATGCCGCGTACTGCGGACGTTTACCTACACCGTATTGGCCGTACAGCGCGTGCGGGCAAGAAAGGTAATGCTATCTCTATCGTAGAAGCGCACGATCAACCAATGATTGAGCGTGTAGCTCGTTACACTAAAGAGAGCATCAAGGAACGCTTCATTGAAGGCATGCGTCCTACGCACAAAAAACCTGTCTTCAAGAAGAAGAAAAAGGTAAAGAAAGACGACAAAAAAGGCGCAGCTAAAAAAGTTGCGAAGAAAAAGAAGAAGTAATTCTCTTCGTGTCGTATTCGGTCACTGACACGGTGACCGAACATTCTGACCAACAGAATAACAAAAGCCCCTGATAGCAATGCTGTCAGGGGCTTTTTAGTGATAACTGTCTTATGTGTTTGGCGTTAGTTTTGCTCTTCGCGCTTAAACACCAACTCTTTTGCATTCGACTCTTCTTCAACGAAGTAGTAACCCGCCGTATCGAATTTGGTTAGCGCTTCAATTGAGTCCACTTTGTTCTCAATAATGTAGCGAGCCATCATGCCGCGTGCTTTCTTCGCGTAGAAGCTGATCACCTTGTATTGACCATTCTTGCAGTCTTTAAATACTGGCGTGATCACCTGACCGTCTAGGTTCTTTGGTTTAACCGCTTTGAAGTATTCGTTCGATGCTAGGTTGATAAGCACGTTATCGCCCTGAGCATTTAACGTCTCATTGAGCTTATCAGTGATCAGGTTGCCCCAGAATTGGTATAGGTTAGTACCACGAGCATTCGCCAGACGTGTACCCATCTCTAAACGATAAGGCTGCATCAGGTCCAATGGCTTTAGCAAACCGTAAAGGCCTGACAGCATGCGCAGATGCTTTTGTGCGTATTCGAAATCCGCGTCCGTCAGAGTTTCCGCTTCAAGGCCGGTGTAAACATCGCCCTTAAACGCAAGAATCGCTTGGCGAGCATTCTCTTGAGTGAAGGTCTCGCTCCACTGCTCAAAGCGCGCTACGTTAAGGCCAGCAATCTTATCGCTCACCTTCATTAGTGCCGATACATCTGCAGGCGTTAGTTTACGGCACTCTTCAATCAGCTCGGCAGAGTGTTCAATAAACTCTGGTTGAGTGAACTGCTCAGTAGCCAATGGTGATTCATAATCTAATGTCTTTGCTGGTGATACGACAACTAACATAACTTTACCCTAATCGGTTATCTGACTTTATGCCTGATAGAGTATAGAAAAAACATCAATTTGTCTTTATGACTCTTCCTATTACTTCGATAGATAAACACCTATATAACTAATGTCCACACAATAAAAAAGGCTAAGGTATCACTACCTTAGCCTTTCAATTTGAGAAACGGTGGACGCTCTATTTTATGCAGCGTCTCTTCAAGAGATTACTTCTTGTTGCCGTCCCAAATACCATCTTCTAGTTGAGACTTAAGCTCTGGGAAGTCGTTCGCATCAAACGTTGGAACTTTACCCGCGTCTAGTTGACGGTTGTAGTCTTTCGCTAGCTTAATCACGATGCCAGATAGCAGGATAATCGCTACCAAGTTAACAATCGCCATTAGGCCCATAGATACGTCAGCCAATGCCCATACTGTTGGCAGTGTTGCCATTGAACCGAACATTACCATACCTAGAACGATGATACGGAAAAGCACTAGGCCTTTCTTGTTGTTGTGCTCTAGGAAGATGAGGTTTGTTTCAGCGTATGAGTAGTTCGCGATGATTGAAGTGAAAGCGAAGAAGAAAATCGCTACCGCTACAAAGATACCACCCCAAGAACCCACTTGTGCTGTTAGTGCACGCTGAGTTAGCTCGATACCTGTTACTTCGCCGTGTGGTACATACTCACCCGACATTAGGATGATAGCCACAGTTGCTGAACAGATAACGATAGTGTCCATGAATACACCTAGCATCTGCACGTAACCTTGAGATGCAGGGTGCGGTGGGTAAGGCGTTGCTGATGCCGCTGCGTTTGGCGCAGAACCCATACCCGCTTCGTTCGAGAACAGGCCACGTTTGATACCGTTGATCATTGCTTGAGCAATTGCGTAACCAAGGCCACCCGCTGCTGCTTCTTGCAGACCGAATGCACTCTTGAAGATAAGCGCTAGTACTTCTGGCACTTTCTCGATGTTTGCAAACATGATGAACAGTGCAATCGCAAGGTAAGCCAGAGCCATGATTGGAACGATGATTTCAGCAGTACGTGCGATCTTACGGATACCACCGAAGATAACGAATGCAGAGATAATCACAATCGCCACACCTGTGTAGCTACGCTCGAAATCAAACGCTGTATTCATTGCGCTTGCAATCGCGTTTGCTTGTACAGCGTTGAAAACAAGACCGAATGCGATGATTAGGAAGATAGAGAATAGAACCCCCATCCAACGCATGCCTAGGCCTTTCTCCATGTAGTATGCAGGGCCACCACGATAGTTACCGTCGTTATCACGCGTTTTGTATAGCTGAGCCAGAGTACTCTCGGCAAACGACGTTGCCATACCTAGCATTGCAATCAGCCACATCCAGAAGATAGCACCAGGGCCACCCGCCGTTAGTGCAACAGCAACACCAGCCATGTTACCTGTACCAACACGAGCAGCAAGACTAGTACAAAGAGCTTGGAAAGATGAGATACCAGCGCTGTCTGCTTTACGGCTGTTCTTCAGAACAGAGAACATGTGGCCAAAATGGCGGAATTGAATGAAGCCTAGTCGTACAGTGAAGTAGATACCCACACCAACCAGTAAGTAAACTAAGATTGATCCCCAAAGAAGATCGTTCATTAAATTGATTAAGTCTGTCACGTGAACCTCGTATTGAGTTTAAGCACTGATCATGCTTCCTAGCCTTCCTCTTAATCGCCTATGCCTCTGTCAATGTTGTGTCGGCACTCATTGTTATGTTCTTGCGGCGATTGAGACTGTAAATGTCGCTTCATGCATCCATTTTACGTATCAGTGTATTTTTGACGGGCGGATAATGCAGTGAGATTCAGCAAAAATCAATATGCAAAACAACACATAACAAAGTGACATTTCACTAATAAATCACCTTTTGTTAACACAAACCGCAACAACAACACCCCAGAAAAGTCACATTATCGGGTGATAGGCTCAACAATGGGCAGCATCTCACTTTAACCTGCACAGCATCCCATAAAATCGCCGTCAGGCTAGGCTTTACAAGGTATAGTGAAGATTCATCATTTTTGGAAGTGAGAAGTAAAACTCCTTCACTAACACCTGATAAGTGCTTAATTGCATTACAACCAAAATAGCATCCGCTTCGCACAATGAATTAACATTCGTACAGGGTGAATTTAATCGTTTTCCTATGTTTGTTTGCTCACTTTTTAAGCATAAATATAGGCCGTATGTGTGAGGGTAAGTCAAAAAACCACACGAAACCTTCATGAATATGAAACAAATGAGAAACAAATCAAAGTTATGGTGGCATTAAATATGGTATTTAATGAGTCCGAAAGGACTATTCCCACGGAAGGAGATATAGCTTATGGATAACTTTCAATTTGATGAAATCACAGAACTTGATCTACCTCGTGCAACGCAAAAAGCGCGTTCTAAGCCTCTAAAGCGTAAATGGCGTGAGATTGAAGAGATTAACGACCGTCGCCGCCTTCAAAAAGAACTCATGGACATGAATCTTGGCCTCGATTTCGACCTCGACGACATTAAGCTTTAATAGACACGATAAATAAAATAAAGGCACCCAACTGGGTGCCTTTTCTCTTTAACCGTTAACTGAGGTTGTGGGTGACCAAAATGCCGCTTTCCTAGCGACACATCAACGCCTCACCTAACCTTGTTCACTACACGCACTCTTCTTCACTCTGACGAACTCGAGTCGCAAGCTGACGATATTGATCCGCAATGGTGTCACCAAACACAGGATCATCTTCAGGTTGTTGCCACAACTCTTCGACACTGCGCCAATCATGCACAGAAAAAGCGGCAACGATGATGGGTAGTATGACTTTCTCTTCATACTCCATGTGTTTTCTCTGCGCCTCGATAAATGTCGCCAACTGATCGATGAAAACATGCTGAGGAACAACGGCATCTTGCAGAATCATATCCACCACATCTAAGAAATCAGCGGTCTTCTCCGAAAGCAATTGGTGCTCAAGCTCCAGATCTTCGATGGCTTGTTGCTTACCATAGTGCTTTAAGTAGTGGCGGTAGATAATGTCTTCTTTTGGGTGATGCACCTTATCCGAGTGACTCATAAGATAATGCACCACTTCCGCCACTAGGCTGTAATTGATCGCTCGCTCTTGTTGCAGCAACTCAAGCTTATTCTTCAAAATCATGAGCAGACGAGCCATGTAGCCATGCTCTCTTCTTATCCTTTCTATCATCATAGTATTGCACTCCATTACACCTACTCTTTGTAAGTGTATATGAAGATGAGAGAATAGGGTTTGATACTGCTCAGAAAACAACCAAACTAAATGTCAAATGGTAAACGCCAGTCAATTGCAGGCAAATTCTGTGACTTTAGTAGCTCATTGGTTTTCGAAAAATGCTGACAACCAAAGAAACCACGCCTTGCCGACAAAGGAGATGGGTGAGGGGCATTCAAAACAAAGTGCTTATTGCTGTCTATGGATTGTCCTTTCTTTTGAGCATGGGCGCCCCACAATAGAAAGACGATCGGTTCAGAGCGTTGATTAAGCTGCTCGATGATATGGTCAGTAAATGTCTCCCAGCCACATTTCGCATGGGAGTGCGCCTTCCCTTCTTCTACCGTGAGTACGGTATTCAGCATTAATACGCCCTGCTCTGCCCACGATTTAAGATAACCGTGTGTTGGTGCCTCGAATCCCTCAATATCTTCGGCTAATTCTTTGTACATATTACGCAGAGAAGGTGGGATCTTAACACCCGGCAACACTGAAAACGCCAAGCCATGAGCCTGATTCGCCCCGTGGTATGGGTCTTGGCCTAAGATAACCACACGCACCGCCTCAAAAGGTGTCATCTCAAACGCACTAAAGACCTGCTCTTGCGGTGGGTAGATAAGCTTACCACTGTCTCTCTCCTGCTCAACAAAAGCTCTGATCTGCTGAAAATAATCCTCACTCTCTTGCTGCTGAAGAATAGACTGCCAAGTCTGCGACGAACTCATTGAAATGCTCCCAAGCTTGTTCATTCGACCCACCAATAGGGTTCGAACAAAGGTCACTCAATAAAAATAGCGATATGAGTGACAACCGTGACTGTAAAGACTAGTTATACCTCATACCGCTATTAATAGACATGATTGTCGGGATTAACAGATTGGCATTCATGAGAGCGCACCGCTCATCGAGTTATTGAAAGGTTACGATTGACCCTTTTGCGGAGTTCGATGGTGGCCATGGCTGTGAATATGACGATTTGGCATTGGCAAACGTGGGGCTGCATGAATCGTTGAAACATGAAGGTTCGCTTTCGGCGTGTAGGTGGTCGAATACATAATGGCACCCTCCTCTATTACATAGTGAAATACATATTCAATAAACACTATGAAAGAAAGGTGCCAACAATCTTATCTATCCACAATTATTTTATGGTTTATCCAAACAAATGATCAGTCAGCGTTTACTGCTGAGTGATGAAACATTCTAAGCTGTTGAATTTCCTCTTTCCAAATTGTCGAATCAATGGTTTCTAAAATAAGAGGGATACCATCAAAGCGAGAATCAGAGGCAATATACTCAAAACAATCCCAGCCAATTTCGCCCTGACCAAGCGAATGATGTCGATCGACACGGCTCGCAAACTCAGCTTTTGAATCATTGATGTGCATTGCTCTGAGATAGTGCATGCCGACAATACGGTCGAACTCAGCAAAAGTATGTTCACACGCTTCTTTCGTTCGCAGGTCATAGCCAGCCGTAAAGGTGTGGCAGGTATCTAAGCATACGCCTACACGCGTTTTATCTTCTACTTGCTCAATGATCTCAGCAAGGTGCTCGAATCGCCAACCCAGGTTTGTGCCTTGCCCAGACGTATTCTCAATCACGGCAATTACATCTGGCACTGCGCGATGAGCAATATTGATAGATTCCGCGATCCTCGCCAAACAGTCACTTTCAGAAATTTTCTTTAAATGACTCCCAGGATGAAAATTAAGTAGCGTTAATCCAAGTTGGTTACAACGCTCCATTTCATCAATGAATGCCGCTCGCGACTTCTCGAGCTTCTCCTCTTCCGGAGCACCCAAATTAATCAAGTAAGAATCATGAGGAAGAATATGCTCCGCACCGAAACCCAACATCTTACAGTTGGCTTTAAACGCACTGATGGTTTTTGGCTCCAATGGCTTTGCTGCCCACTGTCTCTGATTCTTAGTAAATAGCGCAAAAGCATTCGCTCCAATTTCACGCGCGCGCATAGGAGCTTGATCGACACCGCCAGCTGCCGAAACATGTGCGCCAATAAATTTTTGGCGAGAGTTTTGGTCTTTTTTTCCCAGAGAATTACTGTTTGTCATTAAATCACTTCACACTTACAGAATGGTGGATAAAAGCTTGTTTATATCCGCGTCAGTTCAATAAAAGCACAACTTTTGTAGTAAAATTACAACAAAATAGACCGTTAAATATTTTTTATAGTTTAAAATATTTTGTAACTATATTGTTTTCAAAGGTTTTATTGATTTAACTCAAAGTAATTACCATTAAAAAATTAAGGTTTTTGGTTGTTTTTTGACTTAAATCAATATTACACTAGCACAAAATGGGTATATATAACCCAGCTCAACAAAATTCGAAAGTTAACACCATAAATCAAACCACATTCAGTGGACTAGGAGATAGTGATGATCCAAGGTATTCAAATTACTAAAGCAGCAAACGACGAACTACTTAACTCAATCTGGCTACTAGATAGCGAAAAGAACGAAGCGCGTTGTGTTGCAGCAACAGCTGGTTTCGAAGCTGACCAAGTTATCCCAGCTGCTGATCTAGGTGAGTACGAGAGCCGTGAAGTTGCAATCGAAACTGCACCTCGCATCGAAGGTGGTCAACACCTAAACGTAAACGTTCTTAAGCGTGAAACGCTAGAAGACGCAGTTGCTCACCCAGAGAACTACCCTCAGCTAACTATCCGTGTATCAGGCTACGCTGTACGTTTCAACTCTCTAACTACTGAACAGCAACGTGATGTTATCGCACGTACGTTCACTGAGTCTCTATAATTTAGAACTCTAGAGTTACCGAATGTAAAAAAGCTTGGTCTTCGTGACCAAGCTTTTTTTTCATCTCAATAACAGTGACGTTATGGCGCGTTGCGTTGCGATGGGTCTTTGCGAAAGGCTTTAGCTAACTGAGTAGGATCTTGCTTCTCCCTTTGATGTGCTGATCCCTCCGCCCACCACACCAACTGATGCAGAGTACGGTTCATGTACTCATCCCATTGCTCCTGATCGGTCTCGTCTGTCACATCCCCCTCTTCATCAAACACTTGCTGTGCTTTTGGTAGATGAATCATAGCTGAAACCGGTAAGCAGCCAAGTTCAGATAAGAAGGTTCGCATTGAGACTGATGCACGAGCTCCGCCCCATTGGCCCGCAGAATAGGTCACAATTGCACTTGGCTTGTAAGAAAATAGCGAACTACCGAAGTGGTTCAGAATATTCGCCAATGCTGGGCTCATCGAATGATTATACTCAGGGCTGACCATGACATAGCCATCGGCTCGAGTGATTTTTTCGGCCAAGTTACTGAGTGAGTCTGGAACTTGTGAACGTCGGTATGAGAACTCTGGTTTAAAAATCGGCCCCAGTTCGTAATCCAAGGGATCAATGATCTCAACTGTATGCTCAGGGTAGGTCTTGTTGAGTAATTTCAGACAGGCTCGACTTACTCGCTCACCCACTCTTGCCGGTTTCGGTGGTGTACTCTCTCGTACCGAACCTAAAAACACTAAAAAGTGCATTTCGCCTCCTTTATCTAATCGGCCATAATTCGTCCTCAATGTTCAGGACGGGTCACACCAATAAAAAAGGTGAATACCAATGGCACTCACCTTTTCATTCTAATCTAACAATGCCATTCTTGGCTTGTTATCACCATGCGCTATGGTTGTACTCGACGAAGTACTGCTTTAAGAGCATCAAAGTCATTTGCAAGGTCTTCAGACAGCAGTTCCATCGCAGCGTGTTTCGCTAGAGGGCCCGGCAGGTCAATGTCAGAGCCTAAGATGTCATCAACCACTTCTTTGAACTTCGCTGGGTGCGCTGTACACAGGAACAAGCCAGTTTCACCGTCTTGCAACTGCTCGTCTAGTAGACGGTAAGCAATTGCACCGTGTGGTTCACATAGGTAGCCTTGTGCTTTTAGGTCACGCACTGATTCTGCGCTCTGTTCGTCAGATACTTTACCTTTACCCAGTGTATCCAAGCCCCAACCTTTCAATTGGCAAAGCTCTTCAATACGCGGCCAGTTGTTTGGTTGGCTCACATCCATTGCGTTTGAGGTAGTTGCAACAGTCGGCTTTGGATCCCACTCACCGGTTTCTAGGTAGCGTGGCACTGTGTCATTTTCATTAGTTGCAGCGATAAAGCGCTTAACTGGTAGGCCTAACGCTTTCGCCAATAGACCCGCTGTTAGGTTACCAAAGTTACCACTTGGTACTGAAATAACGAGGTTTTCACGCTGCTCTTTAGTTAGCTGAGATGCTGCTTCAAAGTAGTAGCAGATCTGAGCCATTAAGCGGCTGATATTGATTGAGTTCGCTGAGTTAAGACCGATCTCTTCACGCAGTGCTGCATCATCAAATGCGTCTTTAACCAGTGCCTGACATGCGTCGAAATCACCATCAATTGCGACAGTGTGAATGTTTTTGCCTAGCGTACAGAATAGCTTCTCTTGCAGCGGGCTGATTTTGCCTTTCGGGTACAGGATAACAACGTTGATATCTTCCATACCGTAGAATGCGTGCGCAACAGCCGCACCAGTATCACCAGATGTCGCAGTAAGAATAGTGATCTTGCCACCGTCTGAAACCGCCGCTAGAGATTGCGCCATAAAACGGCCACCAAAATCTTTAAACGCCAGCGTTGGACCGTGGAAAAGCTCAAGCGCGTAAACGCCATCTTTCACTTGGTTGATAGGTGCAGGGAATTGGAATGCTGCATCCACCATTTGATCGATCTGCTCTTTTGGTAGTTCATCACCAATCAGTGCCGATAGGATCTTTGCGCTACGAGGGACAAAGTCCTCTGCAAGCAGTGCATCGATATCATCAAACTTTGGTAGCTCTGATGGGAAAAATAGACCTTGATTGCGACCTAGCCCTTGGCGAACGGCTTGGCCAAAAGAGACTTGTTCATCATTTTCTTTGATGTTGTACAGCTTCATAACTCACTTCCTGTAACGATCGAGCCTTGTTTATCTAGACGACAAACATGGACGAATCCTTCTTCATTTTGTACGTAATTTTGTTCTAACCAGCGTGCAACACGCTCAGCGACATCTTTTTCTTTGCAAATGCTAAATAGGGTTGGACCGCTGCCGGAGATTCCCGTAGCAAGCGCTCCCGCTGACAGCGCGTATTTACGAGCGTCAGCAAAACCTGGTAGCAGTTTCTCACGATATGGTTCTGCGATCACGTCTTTGATCATTTTTGCAGCAAGCTCTGGTTGACCAGAGTGACACGCGTGAATAAAGCCAGCAAGGTGACGACCATGAGCAATGATATCTTGGCGACGGTATTGAGATGGTAGGATCTCTCGCGCTTCAGCTGTAGAAACCTTAATACCCGGATACGCCATCACCCAGTACCAGTCGTCAAAACATGGGACTTCTTGGCTGATGATACCCAGTTCTTCCAGCATTAACTGAACACCGCCGAGGTAACATGGTGCGACGTTATCGTAATGCACACCGCCCGAGATCTTACCTTCCATCTCACCCATTAACGCAAGCAATTCAGTCTCGTCTAGAGGTTGACCATGGAAACGGTTCAAGGCATCCAGTGCTGCAACAATTGAGCATGCACTTGAACCCAAACCAGAACCAATCGGCATGTTTTTTTCAAGCGTCATCTCTAGTGGTTTAAGCGCGACACCCTTCTTATCGATTTCACGAGCAAACACTGTCCAACAGTCGTAAACAATGTTCTCTTTAGGTTCAGTTGGCAGCTTAGAAACAAAGCTGCCTGCTGTTTTTAGAGAGAATGGTTCATCACCCGATTTCACCATAACTCGGTCACCGAGCAGTGTGCCATCAACGGGAGACACTGCCGCACCAAGTACATCAAAACCTACGCTGACGTTACCGATTGAAGCTGGAGCGTAAACGACAACATCCATATCACTTGAACTCATTCTTAAACTCCTAATTTCCAACCTAGAGTACGCATCACATCAGAGAACACACCTGCCGCCGTTACTTCAGTACCAGCACCGTAACCACGCAATACCAGTGGGATTGGTTGGTAGTAACGGCTGTAGAATGCTAACGCGTTCTCACCATCTTTAATCTTGAACATTGGGTCATCGCCATCAACAGCAGCGATACGCACCTTACATTTACCGTCGGCAATTTCACCCACGTAACGTAGTACTTTACCTTCTTCAGCCGCTTTTGCTGATTGCTCTTGGAAGTAAGCATCCGCTTCTGGAAGACGTGCCATAAACTCTTCTACGCTGCCAGAGTCATCAAAACCTGGTGGCAATGCTTGGTCAACTTCGACGTCTTCAAGCTCTAGAGCCATACCCGCTTCACGAGCCAAGATAAGCAGCTTACGCGCCACATCCATGCCTGATAGGTCATCACGAGGATCTGGCTCAGTAAAGCCATTGTCTTTTGCAATATTCGTTGCTTGGCTTAGAGTCATGCCTTCATCAAGCTTACCGAAGATGTAAGAAAGAGAGCCTGACAGAATGCCGTTGAACTTCTCAAGCTCATCACCTGCAGAGATAAGGTTCTGCAAGTTCTCGATAACCGGAAGGCCAGCACCTACCGTTGTCTCGTACATCAGTTTACGACGTGAGTTACGCGCTACTTCACGAAGTTGGTGGTAGTACGCCATACTCGCTGTGTTTGCTTTCTTATTCGGTGTAACAACGTGGAAACCCGCTGCTAGGAAATCTGCATATTGGTTAGCGATCGCCTCGCTTGAAGTACAGTCAACCAGTACTGGATTGATGATGTGATTACGCTGAACCAAAGCCGCAAGACGTGGCAGACTGAACTCTTCTGTTGCACTGTTCATGCGGTCACGCCAGTGCTCCAGTGGTAGACCTTCGCTATCAAGCAGCAGACCTTTACTGTTTGCTAAACCACATACGCGGATCACAATGCCCTTTTCAGCCAGTTTGCCTTGCTGACGCTTGATTTGATCCACCAGCTCACCACCAACGCCGCCAACACCAACAACGAAGACGTCAAGGAAGTGTTTAGAGTTAAATAGGTTTTCGTGACACGCTTTGATCGCTTCTGAGATTTTATCCTCAGGAATCACAGCAGAAATTGCTCGCTCAGAAGAGCCTTGTGCAATCGCTACGATATTAACGTTCACTTCAGCAAGAGAAGAGAAGAACTGAGATGCCACACCACGTGAAGTACGCATGCCGTCACCAACCAAGGTAACAATAGCTACGTCATCCATAAACTCTACTGGCTCAAGTAGGCCATCTTTCAGCTCAAGTTCAAACGCTTCAGACAACACTTGTTGTGCTTTCTGTTTATCTGCAGATTCAATACAGAAGCTGATGCTGTACTCAGATGATGATTGAGTAATAAGAACAATTGAAACGCCAGCAGAAGACATTGCACCGAATACACGGCTTGCCATGCCAACCATACCCTTCATGCCCGGGCCTGAAACGTTAACCATAGTTAGGTCACTTAGCGTAGTGATGCCTTTGATTGCTAGATTGTCTTCGCCAGTGTCTTGACCAATCAGTGTGCCCGCACCTTGAGGGTTAAAGCTGTTTTTGATCAGACAAGGGATATGGAACTGCGCGATAGGTGCGATGGTTTTCGGGTGAAGTACAGAAGCACCGAAGTACGATAACTCCATCGCTTCTTGGTAGCTCAATGATTTAAGGAGACGCGCATCGTCCACTAAGCGAGGGTCACAGTTGTAAACGCCGTCTACATCTGTCCAGATCTCACAACAATCTGCACGCAGACATGCGGCCAATACTGCTGCTGAGTAGTCAGAGCCGTTACGACCTAGTGTCACTAGCTCGCCTTTATCATTACCGGCTGTAAAGCCCGGCATGATGTTAACGTGTCCTTGAGGAAGAGGGTTTTGACGGAAATTCTGCGTTGAAACATCCACATCAACCATCGCTTCTAGGTGATCACCTTTCGCGTATAGGTATTGAACCGGGTCGATAAGATTTGCTGGTTGGCCCTTCGCTTCTAATACCGCCTTCATCAGCTGAATAGAGATTCGCTCACCTTTACTGATGATGCGTGCGTTAACGTGATTCGGGCACATGCCGAGTAGGTCGATACCGTTCACAAACTGACGCAGTTGAGCCAGTGATGTGTCGACTTGCTCTTGGAATGCCGTGCCATCCACGCCCGGTACCAATGCTTTGATGTCAGAAAACAGTGCAGTAAATGATGATTCAATCTCTGAAATCTGAGATTCAGCTTCACCATGCTTAAGTGCCGATTCAATCACCGCAACCAGTTTATTGGTTGTTTTTCCCGGTGCTGATAGCACAACCGCTAGCTCTTCTTGCTGGGCATTATTAGCGATGATATCCGCCGCTCTTAAAAAACGATCGGCGTCCGCTAATGATGAACCTCCAAACTTTAAAACTCGCATCCCTTCCTCTCCATAAATCATAAAAAATGGTATAAAAAAAGGCCTGTATCTTGTGGGATACAGGCCTTTTTTTGTAAATCCGTTAGTTAGCAGCCTGCCCCAACAATTGTAATGTCGGTAATAATAATGGTTGTGGTCATTACTAGGTGGCTTGAGTGCTGCATATTCAATTCTCTGCGTTTGCTTATCTCTACGTGTATCAAGTTTTGCTACATCTCGTCAATGAAAAGTTACTTTTTTTTCGCATTCACGACATTTTTCATAGTAAGACGTTATTTAGAGCAGAAAGTCACCATGAAATGCAAGACATCGAGAATGGACATAACTTGCCCCAGATCGCAAAAGCAACTAATTGCGTATATAGATCTAACAAAAATGTATATTGGCAGTACAGCTAATCGACAATATCTGTGCTTTAATTAGGCAATAAACGTATATAACAAAAAATAACGACATCAGGAGTGGGAAGTGAAAAGATTACTATTTCTTTTAGCCTTTGCTGTGCCTGTTGTTTGTTCCGCTAACTCACTGCCTCTATTGCCGAGCCAGCTAGACACCTCTGCCCACAAATTTTTTATTTCAAGCCAAAGCACCGCTAACCAATCTTTTGATGTTTGGAAAGTCGACAGTGGTTACTCTTACTCAGTCTTTAAAAACGTGGATTTGTACGTTGGAGCCCGTATCAATAGCGATTCACTAAGAAACGAGAATGGCTTTCTCAGCGGCGTTAGTTACCAATTGAGTGATCGCATCTCCTTCAACAGTACTCTGCATACTTACACCAATGAAGAGGATGTCGAACAGGGGAAAGAAAAGTCGATTGCAGCAGAGGTCACGAGCCGAGTTCAACTGACGGATAACCTCGATTTGCATGCCACCCTCGACTACGAAGAGTGGCAGCAAGGTGTTGAAGTCGGAATAGGGTTCCGCTTCTAGTCAAAGATACTCTATGGGTTAATCAGAAGTTCCGAAGAGAGAAGTGCGCCATTCCAGTCGGCATAGATGTAGTCTCCAGGCTGGATCAGTTGGTTATGAATCGTGAGTGTCACGTTCACCTGACCACTACCGCGCTTTTCCGTTTTGAATGGAGAAGAGCCGAGCGCTTGAACGCCAAGATCCATCTGCGACATCATACCGACATCACGGATAGCACCATTGACTATCACCCCTTCCCAGCCGTTTTCAATCGCCAATATGGCTAACTGGTCACCCAGCAGTGCTTTCTGGCATGAGCCGTTGCCGTCAACCACCAGCACTTTGCCTTTGCCGTCACCTTCTAACACATCACGAACCTTAGAGTTATCGTGATAGCAACGTACAGTTACAATTTCACCCCAGAACGCAGCTCGTTGTCCGAAGTTCTGTAAAGGGAGATTGAGTAGCGTCACTTTGCTTTCGAACTCATCACATAAGTCCGGTGTTATATCGTGCATATATCCTCCATGAGCGAGACAGGCAGCCCATGCTGCTAGCCCCATGCTTAAAGTAAAAATAAATCCTTTGTTTTCAATGCGTCTATACTTAAGAGACAGCTTATCGCTTCCTAGGTTCCACAGCCTACTCTTGATGTGGCTAAGTGTGACTATGGAAGCAAAATATACGAGCCAGTTCGAATAGCCATTCCATATTTATGGCTAATTAATCATTAATAGAGTTGATTAGGCAGTAGCTCATACTATTAGAGTTTGTTACCAGACAGCAATTGATATAAATCAACAAAGTGAATGGAATTAACATTATCGCGTTGTTAGCATGCTGTTAACATTATAGAATTCTCAACAATCACTAACAGAATGATTAAAAGGCGTACTGGATTTACGTTATTGGCAATACTTCAGGGAAGGCAGACAGCTGGAAGTAAGTGTATTTTTGAAAACTTTGAGTTATCATCAAAATTACATTACCTGTATGTTATGTTTTTGCCTAGAATTTATTCTATTAGCACAGTTTCGTCACAAATTTAGGTACCGCCAAATGCAAACCCCGCAGATTCTTATCGTTGAAGATGAGCAAGTAACTCGTAACACTCTTAAGAGTATTTTTGAAGCAGAGGGATATGCTGTTTTTGAGGCTAGCGACGGTGAAGAGATGCACCAAGTGCTGTCTGACAACCAAGTTAACCTTGTTATCATGGACATCAACCTACCTGGTAAGAACGGCCTTCTACTTGCACGTGAACTACGTGAGCAAGCAAATGTTGCGCTAATGTTCTTGACTGGTCGTGATAATGAAGTTGATAAAATCCTTGGTCTAGAAATTGGTGCAGATGACTACATCACTAAGCCTTTCAACCCTCGTGAACTGACTATTCGCGCACGCAACCTTCTTAATCGTTCAATGAGCACAAGCTCTGTTCAAGAAGAGAAGCGCAGCGTTGAGAAGTACGAATTCAACGGTTGGGTTTTGGATATCAATAGCCGCTCTCTAGTAAGCCCAGACGGCGAAGGCTACAAGCTGCCTCGCTCTGAATTCCGTGCACTACTGCACTTCTGTGAGAACCCAGGCAAGATCCAAACACGTGCTGACCTTCTTAAGAAGATGACAGGCCGTGAGCTTAAGCCACATGACCGTACAGTAGACGTAACAATCCGTCGTATCCGTAAGCACTTTGAATCTGTATCTGGCACGCCAGAGATCATTGCTACGATCCACGGTGAAGGCTACCGTTTCTGTGGTGACTTAGAAGACTAATTTATCGGATGGGTATACCATCTAGATGAATCGAAAAAGGGAGAGTGCTCAGCACTCTCCCTTTTTTAATATCCGTTTCACGCGGCACGAATAGCATGCTTGATCATGCTATTCGACCTTTCAGTAATACTTAATAAACGGTGTCGACTTTCACATCTTTCTCGACCAACCACTTCACGGTCTCACCGTCTTTTAGCTCAACAGCCACATCCACAGGCTTATCACTGTCTATCTCAAGCTGCCACACAAACGCCACTTCCCATTGGGTTTGGCTGTGCGTTCTTAAATCAAGATCATCGCTGGTCACCAGTAGAGTATCCGCACCCTGTTTTACAGTCAGGCTTTCAACAGCAAGCGTGGCTGGAAGCTGAGTGTCTGATTCAAGGTAAATAGCACCATGCAAAGTCTTGTCTTGGCTTTCACCAATGGTTGGCATCTTGTTCAACCACAGGTTGCTTTTCATAGTGATTGTCGTCTCAGCCACTTCGACTTGATTATCTTGTTGCCATTCAACCTGAGCCGTTGAACAGCCTGCCAGTGCGATGACACAGGCCAATGCTAATTTCTTCATTATTCTATTACCTCTGCTTTAACCAACGTTTTAAGACTTCAATGTCGTTTTGGTATTCATTGCTGATCTCATCAACCCAGTCGGAGATGTTCTCCCACCATGCTGGTAAGTCGGGTGATTGCGCTTTTTGAGCCACTTGCTGGATACGTTTTAGACCTATCGAGCCGGCCGCCCCTTTTATCTTATGCGCCTCAGACACAATGTTGGCCTGATCTTTCGCGACCATATTCGAGTTAAGAATCTCCATATAGTCTGGCATCATCTCTTCAAACATCGCGATACTGTCGAGTACAGGCTTAGGTCCAACAATATCAACATAAGACTCTAGCATCTCAATATCAAGCAGGCTGGTGTCGATCGACGTGATTTTCGGTTCAACAACGCGAGCCTCTTCAATCGGTTGAGGTATCTCTTGTTGTTTATTCTCAATCAATTTGGCAATCACGTCCTGAATCGCTTTGACCGACAACGGCTTACTGATGGCGTCATCCATGCCTTTATTGAGGTACTCTTTTTTGTTGTTGAGCACATTGGCTGTCAAGGCAACTAAAGGCGGTAGCTCAGAGTATTTCTCGCGGTAGTATTTGGCGATATCAAACCCTGTCATATCTGGGAGCTGGATATCAAGAAGAACCAAATCAAACTCTTGCGGATTAAAGGCAATCTGCGCCTCTTTACCCGTCATCACCACAGTCACTTGATGACCTAGACTTTCTAGTAGTGAGCGAGCCACCGTGACATTCAGCTCGATGTCTTCCACCATGAAGATGTTCAATTGAGACTGCTTTCTTGGGGTCTTAACTAAGGCCTGCGTATCGTGATTGACCGGCACTCGAATAGAGACCGTAAAGGTACTGCCAAAGCCCTCTTCACTGCTGACTGTAATGTCGCCATCCATCATGTTAATCAGCTGCTTCGAGACGGCTAAACCAATCCCCGTACCGACTGCATGCAGGTTGTCTGAGCCGGATTTCACTTGGTAATACATCGCAAAGATCTTGTCGATTTCGCTCTCTGGAATGCCGATACCGGTATCTTCAACCTCCATCGTAATATGAGCGAAGTCGTCTTCAATATCGGCACTAACCGTCATCACCACGCCACCATCTTTGGTGAACTTCATCGCATTACTGACAAGATTCCACAGAACCTGACGTAGGCGAGTACCATCGACCTCAACAGCGGTTGGCAGCTCAGACAATCTTTCAAGATCAAACCTCAATCCCTTCTGTTCTGCCATCAATGCCGAGATACTCTCCATTTCAGAAACGAAGTCTTCGAAGTTGATTGGCGTTGGGAACAGCTCTAGTTTGCGACGATCAAACTTGTCCATATCAATGATGTCATTAAAGATGTTACCCAGCGTGACCGCACTGACTTTAATGGTCTGCATGTGCTTGCGCTGCTCTGTGGTCAGCTGACTATCGAGAAGCATACGACTGAGGCCGACAATTCCGTTCAGTGGTGTGCGCAGCTCATGACTGATGGTTGAGATGAAGGTAGTTTTATCGCGACTGGCTTTCTCAAGTGATTCTTGGTGCTCTTTACGCTCGGTGATATCACGGCCAAAGCCGACCAAGCCTAAGTGGCGACCATCTTTGCTGTAGAAAGGGACTTTACGCAGTTCAAAGTAGTTCTTGCGCCCGTCTGGGTACTCAAGCCACTGCTCGTAGGTCACTGCTTGATTGTCTGCGAACACCTTTTCATCGGTTTCCACCACCTGTTGAGCGACCTCTTTGCTGTAGACATCCCATGGTGTTAAGCCAACGAGGTCTTTCTCTGTTTTTCCGGTTAGCTCTTCCACCGCTCGGTTACATCCTGAGAAAACCCCGTCTTCGTTACGGTAGTAGATAAGGTCAGGAGAGGCATCGATAAACGAACGCAGCAGTGCGGTTCTTTCTGCCAGCTCTAGCTGAGTACGCTCACGTTGAAAGACTTCGTTTTCAAGATCTTGCATCGCTTCGGCACGCGCTTCTTCCGCTTTCTCACGCTCTTCAATCTCTTGATTGAGCTTTTCGATATTGAGCTTCAATTTGCTGTTTAGCTCTTGGTCACGCTCACGCATGTCCCCTAGTTTAGAGACTAACTTAGCCAAGCGCTGTCGAGATTCTTCAAGCTGATCAACAACTACAGAAAGGAAATAGACGGCCCAAGGTGTAATAACAAGGCCAAAGAAAACAGAACGAACAATATCGATATCATCAACATTGCCCTTAAGAGCCAGAGTGATACCTACTTGAACCACAACAGCAAGCGCAACCAATGCTAATGCGAGTAGAATAGAGAATCGGACGATACCCAGCTTTACGAGCAGATCAACGTAATACTGAGCGAGATTTTTCATGGGTTTCATTTAGCGCTCCATGCGATAAGACTAGCAACATTCTACCCTGTTTGAACAAGGGAGGTAAGCTAGCCATATCACATGCAACACCGATGTGAGGATTTAATTGAGTCTATTCACTTACAGTGATTCAAACTCATGAACCTAAAGTATGAAGACGCCCAGTAGAATTAGGGTGAACGCTGGTTTGATTACGGCCATCAGCCTTGGCTTGATAGAGTGCGCTGTCGGCCAATGCCACGGCAGATTCCATCTCATCATCAAGTGTTGGAATGTAAGAGACGACGCCGATACTCACGGTTATCCACTCAGAGACAAGTGACTTTTCATGAACGATGCCTAAGCTTTGAATCTCATCATGAACTCGCTGAGCAACAAGTTGAGCCCCCTCTGTTGCCGTGTTTGGCAAGATAAACGCGAACTCTTCACCACCGTAACGAGCGACACAGTCAGACGATCGGTTCAGCACACGCTTAAAGGCTTTCGATACCTGAATCAAGGCATCATCACCCTGTTGGTGCCCGTAAAAATCGTTATAACCTTTAAAGTAATCAATATCACACAGCATGATGGTCAATGGCTGCTTCTCTCGAACGTGGAAATGCCATAATGTCGAAAGCTGCTCATCAAAGCGACGACGGTTAGAAACTTGCGTTAAGCTGTCTAAGAAACTCAAGCGTTCGAGCTCAAGGTTCGCCTCTTCTAATTTCTGCTCTGCAAGGTAGCGCTCTGAGATATCTCGAGCCATGATCAGCACGCCACTGGTACTGGATGCCGGATCTTTAAAGGGCGATTTCACCACGTCATACCAAGTAAATTCCCCATCACTGGAAACCACTTTATCGATATAACGAAGCGACTTTCCTTGATGTAAAACTTGATGATCGGAATCAGACAAGCGCAGATACATGCTGTTTGGTACCACATCCTGTAGACGCTTACCAACGAGATCACTGACCTCAGAGATCCCAAGCGCAGCAACGAAAGGCTTATTACACGCTTGGTAGACCATGTTCTCATTAAAGATACCGATCGAGTCCGGACTGGCTTCTAAGATATTTTGCAGGATGGTATCACGCTGAGCCAGCGCCACTTCGGTGTCTTTACGCTTCTCCATCTCATCGCGTAACTGCTGCTGCATATCATGCCAATCGGTCACATCATGGCTAATTGAGAGTGTGCCAATCGTCTCCCCACTGCTACCAATCAATACACTTTGATAGGTTTCCAGTAGGCAGCTTTTTCCTTCTTGATCTGTGGTCCAGCTGCGCTGACTGACGCGTCCTTTCAATGCACCACTTGAGACACTCTGAGTGCCCTCTTCCAGACGACCATGCCAGAATTTTTTAAACGATCGGTTGCTGGCAACCAGTTCGCCCTTTTGATCTTTAACGTGAATTAATTCTGATAACGAGTCCAAAGCGGTACGAGCGACATTCAATGCGCGCAGCTCTTGAGACTGTTCTTCACTGGAGTGTTTATGAGGCGTTGCATAGATCATCCATACTCGCTTACCACGGAAGATCATTTTTCGGCCAATCACATTGATCTTAAAAGATTCAAATTCAGATGGTGCCCACATCATTCGCAGTTCAAATGCGTGGTCACTCTGGTGACGGGAAAGATGCTCGATAAAGCTGTGTTTGCTGTCACTTGTCGGGTAGCGAAAATGACTCCCCATCTGGCGGATCCCCAACAACTGCATCGCTTGACGGTTGGTGTGCACGATCTCGCCGCGCTTTAGTTCAATCAAACACAGTGGAGAGGGAGTAGCGAGTACCAGCTGTTCGATATGAGCTTGATAACGGGAATAGAGATACCAGCCGAACAAGGTAAACAGTAATAGGGTCACAATAAACGATCCATAACAAATCGCATTATCCCACAACCAAGTCATCAACGGTTCCATCTACCCTCTATCTATATATAGCTTGAATCGAAGAGATGTTATCACTATTTGATATTTTTATCTCTACAAGCGACAGAGGGTTGCGAGCGCGTTAGGCTTCCACTCCGGTTGAGGCGCTCAACTAAGACGGGTTAAGTTGTGGCAGTGTGTACTCGAATGCCTCACCATGTAGGCAGCCCTGTGCACCACTTTTATCCAAAGCACGACCAATTTCCGTCATCGCTAACCAGCGGTTCTCGCACCACAGTGGTGATAGCAACGTCGGCCTGCGCGCTGCAGAAGACACACGATGATAAATCACCTCAGCAGGTGTGCGTTGAATCATCTCTTTGGCAATATCGACATACTCTTCTAAAGAAGGCGCTTCCAGCTTGCCCGCTTTCCATGCCTTAGCCATCGTTGAGCCTTCAACAATATGTAAGCCGTGCAGTTTGATTCCATCGGTACCAACGTTTAAAACGCGATCTAACGTTTCAAGGTTGTCAGCTTTGGTCTCTTTAGGTAGACCAACGATCAAATGAGTACAGACTTTGATGCCAAGAGCTCGTGCGCGCTTGGTAATGGTTTCGTAAATCGCAAAATCATGCCCACGATTGATACGCTTAAGCGTTTGATCATTTGCCGTTTGTAGCCCTAACTCCAGCCAGATTTCATAGCCCTGTTTGACGTAACCGGCCAACAGTTCCAATACTGAATCCGGCACACAATCAGGACGTGTACCAACACACAAACCAACAATGTCGGCACCCGGTGCTTTGAGCGCTTCTTCGTACATGTTTTTAAGCACCTGCACCTCAGCATAAGTACTGGTGTAGGCTTGAAAATAAGCTAGATACTTTTTGGCGCGCGCAATCTCTCCCGCTCTATCGGTCAGCTGAGCGGCGATGCTTTGTACCTGAGTCTGCTCATCGGCAAACGACGCCACATTACAAAACGTACACCCACCGCGACCTATCGTGCCATCGCGGTTAGGACAACTGAAACCACCATGCAGGGTGAGTTTATGGACCTTTTCGCCATAGCGACGTTGGAGATCTTGACCAATCGTATTGACCAATTCGTGTAATTGCATGAGGGGTACACCAAATCTAAATAAGAATGAATATCAATTTCATCTATGTAAGTTAATTACAGAATTTCATAAATGAAGCCGGGCAGCTTACTGAAAAGTGTTTGCGAGACACCTAACAAATATCAATAAAAATGCAAAAAAGCGGCTCTATTTGCCTAATGTTGCACAATTGTTATGCAAAAAATTCAGATGGATACGAAAAAAATGGTCTACATCGTTCAACTTTCATTGCAATTATCCTTAACAAAATTGTAGGATACTTACACATATTGGCCTTTTTTGAGCAATTTATTACAACTCAAACTTGCTAATAAGTCGGTGTTATCCAAATCCCACCTATATAAACCACTAGTTTGTGGTCAAAAATAAATGGATATCACTAAGGATTGTTTTTCTCGCAAAATTTTTCCTGCGAGAGACAGAAAGGACTCAAACCGCCAGCACAGGCAGGTTTAGACTCATAAATATAAAAGGACAAGGCTGACTAAGTGCAAACTAGTTACGCCTAGATTTAACTGGAAGGATGTATCTATGGTAGATCAAGAGCAGAACTCACAGGGTCTGTATACTCCTGAATTGGAGCATGACGCTTGTGGTATCGGTTTTGTAGCTCACCTAAAAAACCGTAAGTCTCATGAAGTAGTGACCCAAGCACTAGATATGCTAGCTCGAATGGAACACCGTGGTGGCCAAGGCTGCGATCCGTGTTCAGGTGATGGCGCAGGTATCTTGCTGCAAAAACCACACGAATTTCTACTTGAAGAGACGGTAAAGCTGGGTATCAAGCTGCCATCTTTTGAAAAATACGGTGTTGGTGTTGTACTTTTCCCTAAAGATGAACACAAACGCGCACAGTGTCGTGACATTCTGGAGCGCAATGCACAACGCCTAGAGTTAGAAGTAATCGGTTACCGTGTGTTGCCAACTGATAACTCAATGATCGGCGCAGACCCACTGAGCACAGAGCCTCAATTCGAGCATGTATTTATCTCTGGTGGTCCAGGTATCACACCTGAAGAGTTAGAGCGTAAACTGTACGTTCTACGTAACTACACGGTTCGAGTATGCCTTGAGAGTGTGTCTAACATTGGTGATGACTTCTACATCAACTCTATGTCTTACAAGACGGTTGTGTACAAGGGTCAACTAACCACTGAACAAGTACCTCAGTACTTCCTAGACCTACAAAACCCAACGATGGTAAGTGCTCTTGCGCTAGTTCACTCTCGTTTCTCTACCAATACATTCCCTCGCTGGCGTCTAGCACAGCCTTTCCGTTACATCGCTCACAACGGTGAAATCAACACAGTTCGCGGCAACCTGAACTGGATGAAAGCCCGTGAAGCGATCATCGAATCTGACCTGTTCACTCAGGCTGAGATCGACATGCTACTGCCTATCTGTCAGGAAGGCAGCTCGGATTCATCTAACTTCGATATGGCACTTGAGCTCCTAGTTCTATCTGGTCGCAGCCTGCCACACGCATTAATGATGATGATCCCTGAAGCATGGCAAGAAAACAAAAACATGGATCCAACTCGTCGCGCGTTCTACCAGTACCACGCGAACGTAATGGAACCGTGGGATGGCCCGGCATCTGTATGTTTCACTGACGGTGTTCAAGTAGGTGCAACCCTTGACCGTAACGGTCTACGCCCTTCTCGCTACACAGTGACCAAAGATGACTTCCTAGTAATGGCTTCAGAGTCTGGTGTTGTTGAAATCGAACCAGAGAACGTTGAGTTCCGTGGTCGTCTACAACCAGGTCGTATCTTCGTCGCTGACCTAGAGCAAGGTCGCATCATTTCTGATGAAGAAGTGAAGGACGGCATTGCATCAGCACAGCCATACGAGAAGTGGGTTGAAGAGAACCTACTGAGCCTGAAAAAACTGCCAGATGCGAGCAACGAATTCAGCCAGCCTTCACCAGAGAAGCTACTGCACAAGCAGCAAGCGTTTGGTGTCAGCTCTGAAGAAGTCAACGAAATCATTGTACCGATGGCGAAAGATGGTAAAGAGCCACTTTCTGCAATGGGTGCCGACTGGCCGCTAGCGATTCTTTCGCACCAGTCACAACATCTATCAAACTACTTTAAGCAGCTGTTTGCTCAGGTAACTAACCCGCCAATCGACCCGATTCGTGAGCGCATGGTTATGTCGCTGAACACTTACCTAGGTAAGGATCAGAACCTACTTGCTGAGTCTCCAGAACACTGTCAAAAAGTAGAGCTTGAGTCGCCAGTTCTATCTAACTCTGAGCTAGAAAAACTGCGTGCTATCGATAATGAGCACCTTCAAGCGAAAACGCTAGACATCGTATTCCAAGCAAGCGAAGACGAAGGAAAACTAGAGCGCGCACTTAAGCGTATCTGTCAGTACGCAGAAGATGCAGTTATCGATGGTTACTCAATCATCCTTCTAACTGACCGTGCGGTTAACTCTAACCACGCAGCAATCCCAGCAATGCTGGCGGTTGGCGCAGTTCACCACCACCTAATCCGTAAGGGTTTGCGTGCGAAGTGTGACATCGTGGTTGAGACAGGTGATGCGCGTGAGACGCACCACTTTGCAACTCTGATCGGTTACGGCGCAAACGCTATCAACCCATACCTAGTTATTGAAACTATGGTTGATCTGCAGCGTACGAAGAAGCTTGATCCAGAGACAAACGTTCGCGAACTGTTCGAAAACTACCGTAAATCAATCAACGGCGGTCTTCTGAAGATCTTCTCGAAGATGGGTATCTCTACGCTGCAGTCTTACCACGGTGCACAGATCTTTGAAGCGCTTGGTATCAGCAAGTCTGTGGTTGATAAGTACTTCACTGGTACGGTTTCACGTATCCAAGGTCTAACGATCGATGACATCGCGAAGGAAGTTCTAGTACGTCACCGTATCGGTTTCCCAACGCGTGAAATCCCAGTACAAGTTCTTGATGTTGGTGGTGTTTACCAATGGAAACAACGTGGTGAAAAACACCTGTTTAACCCTGAGACTATCTCACTACTACAAGAATCAACGCGCAACAAAGACTACGCTCAGTTCAAGAAATACGCGAAAGCGGTAGATGACCAAGGCGATAACGCAGCAACGCTACGTAGCCAACTAGACTTTGTTAAGAACCCAGCAGGTTCAATCCCGCTAGAAGAAGTTGAGCCAATCGAAAACATCCTCAAGCGTTTCGCAACAGGTGCAATGTCATTCGGTTCGATCTCTTACGAAGCGCACTCAACACTGGCAGTAGCGATGAACCGCATTGGCGCGAAGTCGAACTCTGGTGAGGGTGGTGAAGACCCAATGCGTTTCGAGCGCAAAGAGAACGGTGATTGGGAACGCTCTGCAATCAAACAGGTTGCATCGGGCCGTTTCGGCGTGACGTCTTACTACCTGACTAACGCAGATGAGCTACAAATCAAGATGGCTCAAGGCGCGAAACCAGGTGAAGGTGGTCAACTACCAGGTGATAAGGTTGATGACTGGATCGGTGCAACGCGTCACTCGACTCCGGGCGTAGGTCTAATCTCGCCACCGCCGCACCACGATATCTACTCAATCGAAGATTTGGCTCAGCTGATCTACGACTTGAAGAACGCAAACCGCGCTGGCCGTGTAAACGTGAAGCTAGTATCGGAAGCGGGTGTTGGTACCATCGCATCAGGTGTTGCTAAAGCGAAAGCTGACGTTGTACTTATCGCTGGTTTCGATGGCGGTACAGGTGCATCACCAATGTCTTCTATCCGTCACACAGGTCTACCTTGGGAGCTAGGTCTAGCAGAAACGCACCAAACGCTTCTGAAGAACGGCCTACGTAACCGTATCGTGGTTCAATCTGATGGTCAGATGAAAACTCCTCGCGACCTTGCAGTAGCAACGCTACTGGGTGCTGAGGAATGGGGTGTAGCAACAGCAGCGCTTGTCGTTGAAGGCTGTATCATGATGCGTAAGTGTCATAAGAACACCTGTCCTGTTGGTATCGCAACACAGAATAAGACTCTGCGTGAACGTTTCGACGGCCGCGTAGAAGACGTAGTAACCTTCTTCCAGTACATGGCTGAAGGTCTACGTGAAGTGATGGCTGAGCTTGGCTACCGCACTATCGATGAGATGGTAGGTCAATCGCACAAACTGAAAGTGCGTGAAGACATCCAACACTGGAAATACAAGAACCTAGATCTGTCTCCTGTGCTTCACATTGAGCAAGCTCGTGATGAAGATGGTGTTTACAACCAAACACAGCAGAACCACAACCTAGAAGAAGTTCTAGACCGTAAGTTGATTCAAGCTGCGATTCCAGCACTCGAAAAAGGCGAAGCCGTAGACGCGGAATTCCCTATCATCAACACGGACCGCTCTGCGGGTACCATGCTATCGAACGAAATCTCTAAGGTTTACAAAGACGCAGGTCTACCTCAACCAATGAATGTGAAATTCAATGGTTCTGCGGGCCAATCTTTCGGTGCTTTCCTTGCTAAGGGCGTGAAGTTCGAAGTGGAGGGTGATGCGAACGATTACTGGGGTAAGGGTCTATCTGGCGGTACGCTAGTACTTTACCCAGATGCGAAATCAACCATCGTTGCTGAAGATAACATCGTTGTCGGTAACGTATGTTTCTACGGCGCGACCTCTGGTGAATCATACATTCGCGGTATGGCGGGTGAGCGTTTCTGTGTACGTAACTCAGGCGCGAAAGTGGTTGTAGAGGGTGTTGGTGACCACGGTTGTGAATACATGACTGGTGGTGTCGCAGTAATCCTTGGCTCAACAGGTCGTAACTTTGCGGCAGGTATGAGTGGCGGTGTGGCTTACGTTTGGGATAAGTCTGGTGACTTCGAAACTAAGCTAAACCCTGAGTTGGTAGACCTAGATCCAATCGAAGAAGAAGATCGTGAACTACTGAAAGAGATGCTAACTAAGCAGGTTCAATTCACAGGAAGTGAAGTTGCTCAGTCTTTCCTAGACAACTTTGAAGTAAGCCTAGCCTCAATGGTTAAGGTTATGCCGCGCGACTACAAAGCGGTACTTCAAAAGCGTAAGGCTGAAGCAGAGCAAGCACAAACGGAACAAGTGGAGGCAGTATAATGGGTAAGCCTACTGGATTTTTAGAGCACGGTCGTGAGCTTCCAAAGAAGCTCGACCCATCGGTTCGTATCGAAGACAACAAAGAGTTCGTACTTAACGAAGAGTTTGGCGACAAGATCAATACTCAGGCTTCTCGTTGTATGGACTGTGGTGTCCCTTTCTGCCACAGCGGTTGTCCGATTGGTAACATCATCCCAGAATTTAACGACGCGGTTTACCGTGACAGCTGGGAAGAGGCTTGGAACATTCTAAGCTCTACCAACAACTTCCCTGAATTCACAGGTCGCGTGTGCCCTTCTCCTTGTGAGAGCGCTTGTGTTCTTGGTATCAACCAAGACCCAATCACTATCTGTAATATCGAGAAGACAATTGTAGAAACTGCGTACCGTGAAGGGTACGCAAAACCTAAAACGCCTCGTTCTCGCACAGGTAAAACTATTGCAATCATCGGTTCTGGCCCTGCAGGTCTTGCAGCGGCTGAACAGCTCAACAGTGCAGGTCACTCTGTGACTGTATTTGAGCGTGATGAAAAAGTTGGTGGCCTACTGCGCTTCGGTATTCCAGACTTTAAACTGGGTATGGACGTAATTGACCGTAAGGTTAACCTTATGGCCGAAGCGGGCGTTGAGTTCAAAGTTAACCAGCACATCGGTGTTGATGTGAATGCTCAGCAGCTTCGTCAAGAGTTCGATGTTGTACTGCTAACAGGTGGTTCAACGGTTCCACGTGACCTTCCAGTTCCAGGTCGTGAACTGAAAGGCGTTCACTTCGCAATGGAATTCCTTGGTCAAAACAACCGCCGTGCGAACGATATGGATCTTAAGGGTGAAGAGATTCACGCGAAAGACAAACATGTTGTGGTTATCGGTGGTGGTGATACGGGCTCTGACTGTGTGGGTACCTCTAACCGTCACAAAGCAGCAAGTGTGACTCAGGTTGAGATCATGCCGATCCCACCAGAGAAGCGTCCTGCGAACATGCCTTGGCCTCAATACCCAATGATCATGAAGACAACCACCTCTCACGAAGAAGGTTGTGAGCGTCACTGGAACATTCTGACCAAAGAATTTATCGGTAACGATAAAGGCGAAGTCACTGGTCTACGTATTGCTGATATCGTTTGGCAAGATGCTAAGCCAGGTGAACGCCCAGGGTTTGAAGAAGTAGCAAACTCAGAGCGTGTTATTCCATGTGACATGGCGTTCCTAGCGATGGGCTTCCTACATCCAGAACCAACAGGTGTACTTGCTCAACTTGATATCAAACTAGACGAGCGCGGAAACGTGGCAACGGATGGTTTCGCAACAAGTCAGAAAGGTGTGTTTGCTGCGGGTGATATGCGTACTGGTCAATCTCTGGTTGTACGTTGTATCAACGAAGGTCGTGAGTGTGCTATCGCGATCGACGATTACCTAATGGGCAATTCAAACCTTGAAGCGAAAGCTAACTCTTTGATGCTTTCCGCATAGAATTTTAATAACAATTCCTTCCAAACTTTTGGCCAACACTCTGTGTTGGCCTTTTTTGTATCTCCGATTCCAGTCACTCATTATTTATCTATTTATCCATTTTTTATGAATTAAGACGAAAAAACCACATGCAACAATTATGATTAATAATCATTATCAACTGGGTTAATAAGTCTAAAAAATACGATAAAACAACAACAAAAGAATCGAACCGGTTAATTTTGGTTCGATTATTTAGATTAATTAACTATTCAAATAACCTTGAGCTAGAAACCTAACTACTTGCTATCAATTTTTTAACATGATAAGTATGGAGATCGCTTTAAAAGAACAAGAATCGTTCAATGAGAAAACCAGCAATTTTTCTGCAGGAGCAGTTAGGTTGGTTTCCCCAAATCGATGCTGCGAACGGCTTCGCACTCGACTGGGCTATAAGCTGAGGCTTCGGCACTGTAGTGATACATGCCAAAGGAACCCGCAGTCCAACTGCAAGCAATCAAGGAAATGATCGAATGAATCAGGAATATCGCTCGCTTTATGACAGCGAGCATGAACACTCCAGCTGTGGGGTGGGCTTCATCACCGATAAAACTGGTGAACAGACCCATCAATTGCTATCACTGGCCCACCAAGCTCTGTGTACTATTCCACATCGTGGGGGTATGAATGCAGAAGGCATTGGTGATGGCGCAGGGGTCAACATTGACCTATCGATTAACTTTTACCGTCATCTACTTAAGACCTCAAACCTTGAGTCAGGCGATTTTGGTGTTGCGAATTTTTTCTTTCCTTTCAATCGTGAACACCATACTCAAGCAAAACAACTCATAGAAAACTTTCTATCTAAATATCAATTGGATATCGCACTATGGCGCGAAGTCCCAATTGACCCATCGGCCGTCAATGATGCATCACGCGCCGTGCAGCAATCCATTCAGCAGGTGGTATTCTTGAATGGTGATTTGTCTCGCAACGCTGAACATTTCGAACACCAAATCAACCTCGCATTAGGTGAGATTGAATCGGTTGGCTTTACCGATGATGACCTATCGGGCTTCTATCCCTTATCGATGAGCTCAAAGACTCAGGTCTACAAAGGTCGCTTAAACTCATGGGAGGTCGTCCCTTACTTTAGCGATCTCAGCCACCCAGAGCATCACATCACTACCCTATTCTTCCACACGCGTTTTTCGACCAATACCGCGCCTGCCACCATGATGGCACAGCCTTTCCGTCGCATGGCGCACAATGGTGAATTGAATACCGACAAGAAAAACCGACTCAGTGAAGATGCCATCGCTCGACAGCAGCAAAAGCGCGTTATCTTTCCAAAGGGTCAGTCCGATTCCGCTCGACTCGACCAAACACTGGCGCGCCGCGTGGTTGAAGATGAACTGGATATCGTGACAGCAGTACTGGCAATGATGCCACCAGCATGGGAAAACGATGAGCGTCTCTCTCCTGAAGTGAAAGCGATGCTTGAGTACTTCAGCCTATCGGAAGAGAAAAACGATGGCCCAGCGGCTCTGATTTTCTCCGATGGTCAGAAGGTGGGTGCTCGACTAGACCGCTTAGGCCTTCGTCCATTACGTAGCGTTGAGACAGACCGCTACCTTGCTGTGATGAGTGAAGCCGGTCAGATCGATTTTCCTGCAGAAGAGATTGTCCGATTTGGTCGAATTCAAGCTGGCGGCATGATCTATTTCGATCACGCAACGGGTCGTAGCTATGAGACCAATGAGATCCTCGAAACTCTGGCTAAAGAGCGTAACTACAGCGCGCTGCTTGAATCGGCACGTATTACACTGGGTGACCTTGAAGCGTCATCTCTCGATAAAGTGACCGAGAACGATAACTTTAGCGCCTACAGTCGTCACGTGGCTTACTCTCTAAACCAAGAGAGCTTTAAATTCTTCCTTGATCCTATGATTGAGCATGGTGCAGAAAAGATCACTGCGATGGGCTTTGGCCTAGCGCCAAACGTGCTGACCGACGAAGAAGGCGGCATGTCCAAGTACTTCAGCCAACGCTTTGCACAGGTCACCAACCCACCTCTCGATTCTTTACGTGAATCGGATGGTATGACGCTGCGTGTTGCGCTGGGGGCCAAACCTAACTTCAGCCCAACCGAAACGGTTCAGCTTGTGCTTGAATCTCCAATTCTTCAACCACAGCAACTTGAGCAGATTTTTACGCAAGATCGCATCAAAGTAGAGACATTTGACGCCCTATTTAACCCGACATTAAACAGCCGTGAAGACAACGCACAGCGCGTATCAGAAGCACTAACTTCCCTCTGCGACCAAATTCAAAGCTCGGTTGAGGGCGGTACCAATATCATCGTGTTAAGCGATAAGCAGATTGGCAATGGCAAAGCTGCCCTACCCGCTATTTTAGTTGCAACAGCAGTTAACCAACGATTAATCAAGCGTGGCCTGCGCTTTGATGCCAGCGTGATTTACCAAACGGGCCAAGCTGCAAGTAGCCACGACATTGCATGTATTCTTGGTTTTGGTATCTCTGCGGTATGCCCAGTCTCGGTTTACCACAGAGCGAAAACGCTGTGTAACAACCAATCTATCGAACAAGGGCTCAAGAACTTCCAAAAAGCCTGCGAAAAGTCGCTGATGAAGACCATGGGTAAATTTGGCCTGTGTACAGTAGAGAGCTACATCGGTGGTGAGTTCTTCGAGTCTAACTTCCTTGATACCGACTCAGAACAGCTTAAGGCTTTCTTCCCAAATATCAGCTCGCCAGTTGGCGGGGCACAGTTTGATGATCTCGCGTGGAGCTCAGCAAAGTGGCACTTTAAAGCCCTAGCGATCAATGAAGAGAATCAGATTCCATTACTAGGTCTGTTTAAAGAACGCCAAGATGGCGCGGGCCACAGCTTCGGTAATACCGCGGTTCGTGAGTACATCAACATGACGCAGGAAGAGGTGCGCTACGTTGACCCCGTTGCTGAGCAAGCGCTTGAATCAACCGTCGCCACCAGCGAAGATGTCGCCTACAAGCAGACTGGCTATGAGAAACTCAGCCCTGAAGAGATCGATAAGTTCCAAGTAACGCCCGCTTATCGCGCCTTTGCTGACAATCTGTATCGTGAGCGTGAAACACGTCCTGCGACGTTGCGAGACATCTTGTTATTGCCTCTGAACTTCAATCAAGCTAAGAGTGCCGATGAGTTCTCTCACCTACTCGACCGCTTCCACTTTGAAGGCAATGTAAACTACTTGTGGTCAGGGTTAGAGGTGCAAGCGTCTTCCGAGGTCGCTAACCAATTTGTTCTTACTCTTAATAACCGTGAGCTTATTAACTCACTAAGAATTGCGATTGAGACCACTTGGTCAGAAAAAATAGAGCGTGTCGCTGTCGTCGATGAAACGATACATCTTACCGCCAAGCCTGTTCTTGAAGCTTTCTTATCTCGCGTTAAATCAACCAAATCATCGATTGCGCTTGAGCAAGTCGAGCCAGCTCACCTGATTACGCCAGCCTTTGCTTCTGGCGCAATGAGTCACGGTGCGCTTAACGCCAACGCGCACCAAGCCGTGGCACAAGGCACCAACATAGCAGGTGCGATGAGTAACTCAGGCGAAGGGGGTGAACACTCTTCTCGCTTCAACTCAATCAAGTCGAGCAAGATTAAGCAGTTTGCTTCAGGTCGTTTTGGTGTCTGGGTCGGCTACCTTGCAGACCCGCAGCTTGAAGAGATCGAAATCAAGATCGCTCAAGGGGCGAAACCGGGTGAAGGTGGTCAGCTGCCATCACCAAAAGTGACAGTAGAAATTGCCGCTGCACGTGGTGGTACTCCGGGCGTGGAACTTGTCAGTCCGCCGCCACACCACGATACCTACTCGATTGAGGATTTAGGTCAGTTGATCCACGACGCTAAAGCCGCTCGCGTGCGCGTGATCGTTAAGCTGGTATCGTCAGAAGGTATCGGCACCATCGCCGTTGGTGTCGCCAAAGCAGGGGCAGACGTGATTAACGTTGCGGGTAATACCGGTGGTACCGGTGCCGCGGCCGTAACCAGTTTGAAAAACACAGGACGTGCTGCAGAGATCGGTATTGCCGAAGTTCACCAAGCACTCAGCGAAAACGGCCTGCGCGATAAAGTCACACTTCGCTGTTCGAACGCACACCAAACTGGTATCGACGTCATTAAGTCTGCCATCATGGGCGGCGACTCATTTGAGTTCGGTACCACAGCACTGATGATGCTCAAGTGTGTAATGGCTAAAAACTGTAATGTGAAATGTCCAGCCGGCCTGACGACCAACCCAGAGTTGTATCAAGGCGATCCACGAGCCCTTGCTCAATACTTCCTAAACGTTGCCCACGAGGTTCGTGAGATCTTGGCTCGCCTCGGCTACAGCAGCTTGCAAGAGATCCGTGGTAAGAGTGAGCTGCTTCACCTTGCTAACCACCACAGCATTGTTGGTAAGCTCAATGTCACCGGTCTACTGCGCGAAGTCGACCTTGTTAAGGTTGCGAAACCCATTTATCTAGAAGCTGACTTCACGCCAGATGACAACCTTATTGAACAGTTACTCGCTGACTACTTTGAACAAGAAGAGCGCAACATTGTTCTCGATGCGGGTAAGCTCAATAACCGCAACAAATCAACAGGTGGTCAACTCTCAATCGACATCGAGCGTGCCCTGAACTACCAAAGCAAGGCGCAACAACACCCAGCAACACTCACAGCGGCTAATGGTCGTCGTTTCTTTGATGCCGAGTCTATCGTTGTCAAAAGCCACGGCAGTGCAGGTCAAAGTTACGCTGCATTTAATAACAGCGGTCTGGTCATGGAGCACACTGGTACCTGTAACGACGGTGTCGGTAAAGGCTCAAGTGGCGGTCATATTGTGGTTCGCTCGCCAAGTCAACGTAAACTGAAAGCAGGCAACAACGTCCTTATCGGCAACTTTGCACTGTTTGGCGCAACTGGCGGCCAAGCCTTTGTTCAAGGCGAAGCGGGCGACCGTTTTGCAGTACGTAACTCTGGTGCTGTAGCCGTGGTTGAGGGGGTTGGTGACTTCTGTTGTGAATACATGACTAACGGCTCAGTGATCAACCTTGGAGGCTTTGGTAAAGGCTTCGGCAACGGCATGTCTGGTGGTATTGCTTACCAGTACGACATCGATGGTCAATTCGTAAATAGCTGCAGCGCCGACTCAGTACTCACAGTGCCATTGATTGAACAAAACCCGGGATACGAAGAAGCACTTAAATGGCACCTAGAACAGCACGTTCGCTTTACTGGTTCACTCAAGGCGCAGCGTATCCTCAAAGATTGGCCGACCAGTCGCACCTTGTTCACGCTTGTAGTTCCATTTGCTCTATTACACAGCCAACATCCAGAGAGTATTCTGACCTCTCACACGCGTAAGCAGATGCTGGAAGAGCTCATCCAAGGCCAAGCCAATAACCTGATCGAAGCGGTGCACTTTGCCTACCGTGATCAAAAGGCTCTGTCTAATGGATTGAGCCCACAGTATGGCGATATGGATACACCGCTCATCTGTGATCTATTAACCCACAGTGGCGTGCTGCATCGAGCTCATCAACTCGCTAAAAACAGCGCCGGTGATGCTCAAGTGATCCAACGAATGTTTGAGCTGAAAGATAAAAAGCTCTACGACCAACTGCTTAAAGATGTTAAGGAAGCGGTCTCTAACTACAGCGACGATGAACTTTCAGTACTGCTCGCTAACAAACGCATTCAAGACTACAAGGCTTCACTCGAGAGACGCGATGTGTGGGATACCCACAGCCGCGGCACAACTGTGTGGATCATGGCAAGAGAACAAGATATCAGCAAAGATATGAAAGCGATTGAGCCAATCAATCAGCGCCTAGCAACGCTTTACTGCTACACCTTTGCCGATGTGATCCGCGAGCAGATCGAACAAGCAGAACAAGAAGCCCATACTCAAAATAATTGGGTCTACAGCTAGGCAACAAGCACGTTCAGCCCTATGAGCATAGTTTTGTTATGTGATTAGGGTGAACGTGAGCAGTTAACAACGCTGTAGATTCAAATATGACGAGTATTATCGCCTAAGGACAGGCAAAGTATTAAATAGGAAGAAAAATGAAAGTACCTCATTTGCCACAAGATATACCATTTAATGAAGACCAAAAAACTTGGTTGGCGGGCTTCTTTTCAGGCCTTCATTCACGCCTTTTGGTTAAGGAAGAGTCCGTTGTACATGCGGAGTCTAAGCCTCAAGTAAAAGGGCTAACCATCCTCTATGGTTCACAAACAGGTAACGCAGAGAGCGTTGCCTATGACACTGCAGAGAAGGCCAAAGAGTACGGCTTAACTGCCACCGTTCAAGATATGGATGACGTTGACGCGCAAGTCTTTGTTAAGTCATCGCGTATTCTGATTGTCACTAGTACCTACGGCGAGGGTGAACATCCAGATAATGCAGAGACTTTGTGGGAAACCATGAGTAGTGACAATGCACCTCAACTTAGTAACACCTACTTCTCGGTTCTGGCTTTGGGTGACACCAGCTATGACGATTTCTGTTTGGCAGGTAAAGAGTGGGATGAGCGATTGGTTGAGCTTGGGGCAACGCGTGTGACTGACCGTGTCGACTGCGATATCGACTTTGAACAACCTGCAGAAGAGTGGATGATCGCTACCCTACCGGCTATCGCGGCACAGGGCGCAGATAGCGAAGCGGTATCTGGCTCATCACCGGCAGCGAAGCAAAAATCCAAGTACGGTCGTAAGAACCCTCTGCAAGCAACACTGAAACATAAACGTGTGCTGACCCAACAAGGCTCAAGTAAAGAGATCGTACACTATGAGCTTTCACTAGAGGGTTCGGGCGAGTTCTACAAACCGGGTGATGCTCTTAATGTGATCCCAGAAAACCAACCTGAGCTAGTGAGCGCGCTACTCGATCACTTCCAGTTCAGCGGTGATGAGAAGCCATCATGGAATGGCGAAAACCACAGCTTACGTGAGCTGTTCACCAGTTACCTAGATATCCGAACGCCATCAAAAGAGCTAGTCAAAGCTCTTGCAGAAGCAGCCAGCGATCACCGAGTGATCCAGATGCTAGGCAGTGACGATACCAGTGCACTGAACGACTTCCTTTGGGGTAAAGATATCCTCGATCTTGTGAAAGCTTACCCAACAGTGTCGTTGTCACTGGCTGATATTTTATCTTTGCTAAGACCAATCGCGCCACGCGCTTACTCGATCTCATCAAGCTTAAACAAACATAACGATGAAGTTCACCTCACCATTGGCAGCGTGCGTTACAACAATGGTGAACGAGACTACAACGGTACTTGTTCGACATGGCTTGCAGACCTCGTTGAAGAGGGTAAGAAAGTCCCTTGCTACTTTGCACCAAACAAAAACTTTGCAGTTCCTGAAGATGATAAAGCGCCAATGATTATGGTAGGTCCAGGGACAGGTATCGCACCATTCCGCGCCTTCCTTGAAGAGCGTGAAGTGCAAGCGTCTCCTGGTGACAACTGGTTGATCTTTGGTGACCGCAATAGCGCTACCGATTATATCTACCAAGAAGAGATCGAAGCCTTGCAACAGAAAGAGGTACTGACGCGACTTGATCTCGCGTTCTCACGTGACCAAGAACAGAAGGTGTATGTACAAGATAAGATGCGCGACAACGGCGCTGAGCTATTTGCTTGGCTAGAGCGTGGCGGGTACTTCTTTGTTTGTGGCGACGCCTACTACATGGCGAAAGACGTCGATAAAGCACTGCATGAGATTGTTGCTGAGCATGGTGGTCTCGATGACGATGGCGCTAAAGCGTACGTCAATCAGCTCAAAAAGCAGAAACGCTACGTGCGTGATGTCTACTAGGCGTTTTAGCTCTAGGTAACACATTAAAAATAAAAGGATCTCATTAGGGATCCTTTTTCCTTTTTAAGTCATATAATTAACCCTTAGTATTATGACGATCATCAATGGGTAAGCCGTATACTCCCATTAAAGACAAAGGAAAAAACAATGAAAAAAATCGTCTTGCTCTCCACCCTTCTTATCGGCCTCGCAGGCTGTAGCCAAGGAAATCAAACAATGGAAGACAGAACCAAAAACCCATGTGGCGACAAGCCTAACTGTGTCTCAACTCAAGACACTCGTGAACAACACAACATTGCTCCATTTACTCTCGCTGATGGCGTCAGCCTGTCTCAGATTGAAGCGGTCATCTTACAACAGCCTAGAACCAAAACAGCCGTAAAGAATGACGATTACTTACGTGTCGAATTTACCAGCAAGATCATGCGTTTTGTCGATGACTTAGAACTCAAAGTTGAAGACAATAACCTTTTGGTTCGTTCAGAGTCTCGTACCGGTCACTCGGATTTCGGCGTCAACCGTAAGCGAGTCGATACACTGCGCGCAGAGCTAACAAAAGCAGGGCTCATCCAGTAACCCCACTCACTTGGTCACGTAAGAAAGAGTGAAAGGGTACCAGAGAGAAGTACACAAGTGCTGTCGCTTGATGCTTCTCTTCCATGCTACAATTTCACCCTATTGTAAAAACAACCTTATTAAGAGACTACACATGAAAATCGGCATCATTGGCGCAATGGAGCAAGAAGTTGCGATCCTAAAATCAGCAATCACAGAGATGACAGAAGTGAAAAAAGGCGGCTGTACTTTTTTCTCAGGTCAGTTAAATGGTGTTGATGTTGTGTTACTGCAATCAGGCATTGGTAAGGTAGCGGCTGCGGTAGGTACTTCTATTTTACTAAGCGAATACCAACCTGACGTTGTACTAAACACTGGCTCTGCAGGCGGTTTTGACTCAACGCTAAACCTAGGCGATGTGGTTATCTCTACTGAAGTTCGTCACCACGATGCAGACGTAACAGCATTTGGTTACGAGATCGGCCAAATGGCAGGTCAACCAGCGGCGTTCCAAGCTGATGCGAAACTAATGGATGTTGCTGAGAAAGCACTAGCACAAATGGAAGACACACACGCAGTACGTGGCCTAATCTGTACTGGCGATGCCTTCGTTTGTACTGCTGAACGCCAAGAGTTCATCCGCAAGCACTTCCCTTCTGTGGTAGCAGTTGAGATGGAAGCCTCTGCAATCGCACAAGCTTGCCACCAATTCCAAGTACCATTCGTTGTAGTACGTGCTATCTCTGACGTAGCAGACAAAGAGTCACCAATGAGCTTTGAAGAGTTCCTGCCTCTTGCAGCGAAGAGCTCTTCTGAGATGGTGATTAAGATGGTAGACCTACTAAAATAAGTCACTCAAGATGCAAACACTGTTTGATCAGGTATTTGCAAATGGCGTGCTCCTCGTAATGTGGGGGGCACTGCTCTTTCATTTAATTTTACCTATTCCTCACGCGGCTCATCCCGTGACCTTATGGCATAAGTTCGCTGAACTGCTTGCCAACAAAGTAAACAATAATCGCAACTACTCACAGAGTTTGATCTCTGGAACCTTAGCTTGGTTGTTGATGTGTTTCCCCGCCCTAATTCTGCTGATCGCCCTCAAGCCATTGATGTGGCAGCCACAACTTTTTGAACTGGCACTGCTGTTATTGGCCATTGATTGGCGTAACAACGAGAAGCTAGCCAGCCAACTTATTCGAGCGCTCAGCCAAGATAACAAACCACAAGCACGTAAGTTGCTCGCCCCGATTGTCAATCGACAAACCGACACACTGTCCACATTGGGCTTGGGTAAGGCATCGGCCGAGACACTCATTATGGGTTACGGGCGTAACGTCATCTGTGTGCTCTTTTGGTATGCCATTGGCGGAGGCATTGCTGCCCTGATGTATCGCTTAACGGTTGAATTGGCACGCGCATGGTCACCAAGCCGACAACGCTTTGCGCCGTTTGGTTCAAGTGTCATTAAAGTGGTGGCGGTTTTAGAATTCATTCCAATGAGACTGTTCTCACTGATGATTGTGGTTGGTCACAACGCAAGCAATACCTTCTCGATGATGCTGACTCAGAGTCGTTCTTGGCCACTACCGGGCCCCGCATGGCTTATCACCTCAGCAGGTAACAAGCTTGAGCTATCACTGGGTGGTCCTGCGATCTATGACAATGTCAAAGCAGTCAGAGCCAAGCTCGGAGGCCGAATTGCGCCCTCTGCACTCCACTTATCCCAACTGCAAAAGATGCTCGCTTGGCGTATATTGGCTTGGCTGATGCTACAAAGCGCTCTACTACTTATTATTCACCAAGGGATTTAACGTGAAATCTGCCACCTCTTGTGCCGTGCTGTCTGCACTCTCTGTTTGTTTTTGGCTACCTCAGGTTCACGCTGAGTCTTCTTCTTCTGATTCAGTAGCTGAAAAACGTGTCGTCAGCCTTGCTCCTCATGCGACAGAGCTGGCCTATAGCGCCGGACTGGGAGAGAACTTAATCGCGGTGAGTGACAGAAGTGACTACCCACCAGAGGCCGATAAATTGCCTAAGGTAGCCAACTACCAAGGCATAAAAGTAGAGAAGATCATCGCCCTACAACCAGACTTAATCTTAGCGTGGCCAGCGGGAAATCCACCAAGGGAGCTTGCCAAGTTGGAGCAGTTTGGTTTGGATATCTACTATTCACAAACCAAAAGCTTAGAGAGCATCGCTAGCAATATTGAACACCTAAGCGAATACGCCAGTGATCCTTCTGTCGGCCTTAACAACGCCAAAGAATATCGAGAACAACTGGAACAGCTCAGAGCAAAGTACAAAGATGCAGAGCCTGTACAATACTTCTATCAGCTAAGTGAAAAGCCGATCATTACAGTCGCACAGGGTCATTGGCCAAGTGAGGTGTTCGAATTCTGTGGTGGCCAGAACATCTTTGAAGATGCTGCAACCTCATACCCTCAAGTGAGCATAGAGCAAGTAGTATTGAAAAAGCCTGAGGTGATCTTCACTTCTCGTCATGCCATCGAGAATGGCACCATGTGGAAGGATTGGGCTAACGAGATCCCTGCAGTCGATAAAGAGCAGCTTTGGTCGCTCAATTCAGACTGGATAAATCGCCCGACGACACGAACTTTGCAAGCAATCCGACAAGTGTGCGATTACTTCGATAAAGCGCGCCAAAATCGCTAACTTTTTATTGCGATTTTTCGTACAATTCGCGCTATATCTGTCCCTCAAATTTTAACTATAAGAGCACCAGTATCATGGACTCCATGCTGCTTTACTTTATCGACTTATTCGGTACGGCAATTTTTGCCATCTCCGGCGTATTTGTCGCCGGTCGCCTAAAAATGGACCCATTTGGGGTAGCAGTTCTAGGCAGTGTTACCGCCATTGGTGGCGGTACGATTCGTGACATGGCGTTAGGCGCAACGCCCGTTTTCTGGATCACTGATACCACTTATCTGTGGGTCATCATTATTACCTGTCTACTGACAATGATCATCGTTCGACGCCCCAAACGACTCGCTTGGTGGATTCTCCCTGTCTGTGACGCAATAGGCTTGGCTGTATTTGTTGGTATTGGTGTAGAAAAAGCGCTGATTTATCAAGACTCAGCACTAGTCGCGATTATCATGGGTGTAATTACTGGCTGTGGTGGCGGTATTATCCGAGATGTTCTGGCTCGTGAAGTTCCAATGATCCTACGAAGCGAAGTGTACGCCACAGCATGTATTATTGGTGGTGTGTTCCACACAACGGCGCTTAGCATGGGGCAAGACTCAGAGACCGCTTTCCTAGCTGGTGTTTTCTCTACCCTGTTGATTCGCCTCGGCGCGATTCGCTGGCACTTATCTTTACCCACGTTTGCACTAAACAAATAGTTATCAGACACGTCCAGTCACAGTGATCGTTTAGAAAGGCTCTTAGGAGCCTTTTTTAATATCTAAATATCCTATCTCCCTCGCACGATCTCACTCCGTCTCTCATCAATAGGTATTAAATAAGTTTTTTTGTTTACTTAGTCGTTTTTTGAACTATATTAGTAAACAAATAACTTTATAAAGTTATTTGTTTACTAATTAGAGAACACTGGAGGTTCCCATGCAGGCTTATGTTGAACACGCGAATGTCACCGTCAGCAATATTGATGACGCGATCCAATTTATCCAAACCGCGATCCCTGAATTTAAAGTGCGCCATCGTGGAGAAACACAATATCGATGGTGTCATATCGGCACAGATAACAGTTACATCGCTCTACAAAAGATGGTGGCACGAGAAAAAACCGATCGTGCGCCCTATCTCGATGTGGGGATCAACCATATAGGTTTGGTCGTTAATGACGTTGACCAAGTTAAGCAGCGTTTATTGAGTGACGGCTATCAGCAGAATGATATTGGTGAAGAAAACTCTTATCGAAAGCGCATCTACTTTTATGATCGCAGCGGTGTTGAATGGGAGTTCATCCAGTACCTAACTCAAGATTCCACCAAGAAAAACAGCTATGAGGATTAAACCATGCAGCAGATAGGTATTGTTTTCTTCTCTAAGTGTGGTGCAACGAAAGCTGTCGCTCATGCCCTCGCCGAAGGTGTCGAGACTCAATCTCAATCCGTCACCATGATTGAGGTGTTACCCAGTGAAATTGTAGAGGGTCGTTACATCAACGAACAAAAGCTCAAGCGACTTGGAGAGTGCGACGCGATTGTATTTGGATCACCGACCTACATGGGAAGCCCAGCCGCGCAATTTAAGGCATTTATGGACGCCAGCAGTGAGCCCTACTGTGCTAAGGCTTGGCGAAATAAATTCGCCGCGGGCTTTACCACAGGCGGCAGTCTTAATGGTGAGCAGCAACAAACACTGCTGAGTTTTTTCACACTGGCATGTCAGCATGGGATGCTCTGGATTGGTCTTGATGCCTCCAAGCACACCGACAATTTGGGACTCAATCGAACCGGATCGAACATCGGCTTGGTGTCGAGTATTGATGACGGAGAAGAGAGCGTGAATCAGAATGACTTACAAACTGCTCGCTATTACGGCCGCAGAATCGCCACTTTGGTTCAAGAACTGACAAACAAACACTAGAGTCGTCGTTTTGATTGAGATAAGTTGGGGCTATTATTCCCAACTTTCATCAATAATCTTATGTTACTTGAAGGTATCGAAACCCTACTGGTACTCAGCAAAGCCAAAACCATGAGCCGCACGGGTAGCTTGCTGTACATCAGCCAATCCGCCGTCAGCAAACGGATTGCCAACCTAGAGAAAAAACTGGGAAAGAAGCTCATTGAACCCAATGGGCGACAAATAAAGCTCTCACCTGATGGCCTTGCCCTGATCGAAAGCATCGGCCCCGCTTTCAACGAACTTCGAGGGCTTATTTACGAGCAGCAAGAGTTGGAAGATACCACCCTCATCACCTTAGATAGCTCTAAGTCTCTGATTGCAGGCTATCTCGGTAAGATGATGGGAGACTTTATCCAGCACGACAAATACATCACCATTACCACTAACCACACCCCAAGAATCATTGAGCGAGTTCAGTCTGGTAAGGCGACACTTGGGCTATGCGCGGGAGTGTTACCTCCCCATCACGGGCTGATGACCTTTCACCTGTTTGATGAGCCTTTCTATATCGTAAGCGCGACACCTTTAGAGACCCTGCCAGCGCGGGTGATCACCAATGATATGACCAACCCTGCCAATAGTTATCAGCTATCACTGTTGGAGAAGTTTGGGGTTAAGCCTTTAATGGAGATGGATGCCTATACCGCGGCAGCGCAGCTTGCATTGGGAGGAACTGGGCCCGCTTTGATTCCGCTTTCGATCGTCAAAACACTCAATATAGCCCCTCAATACCTGTTTAGTTTTGAGGAGCTGAAGAATCTAATTCGACCTATTCATATCTGTGTTCGTCCGAATAGCTACCAATCACCACGAGTTAAAACACTGATAGAATCCATTGTTGATGCTGTTCCCAAAGCAGTTTAGAGGCCATTAGCATCGACATCACAATAACCAAAGGGCGAATCCACTTTTGTCCTTTGGTGACCACTACCTTCGCGCCCAACTGTGCGCCAATAAAGCCACCGACAGCCATCACCAAGCCAAGCTCCCAGATTGGTAGACCCGCGATAATGAAGAAGATCAGTGCGGCAATATTCGATGTAAAGTTCAGGACCTTGGTACGTGCGGTTGCATCGACCAAAGAGAAGTGACCAATTGCAACAAAGCAGACGGTGAAGATAGAGCCGGTACCCGGCCCAAAGAAGCCATCATAAAAACCGACACCACCACCGATACACAGTGCAAACATCGCTTCCGATAAACGTTGTTTCCCATCCGTAGTTTTAGTGGAAGGAGCCAACAAAAAGTAGAGAGAGATAGCGATCAGTAACAGTGGGATCAAGCTAGTGAGCAAACTGGCATCGATATATTGAACCAGTTCAGCACCAATCGCAGAGCCAATAAAGGTGCACAGTATCGCGAAGCGCATCTCTTTGATGCTCACAATACCATTACGCACAAAATACCAACTTGCTGAGAAGCTACCAAAAGAGCTTTGGAGTTTATTGGTTGCAAGTGCTTGTGTTGGTGGCACTCCTGCCGCGAGTAAGGCTGGTAGAGTCAGTAATCCACCACCACCAGCCATGGCATCAATAAAGCCTGCAGCGGTCGCTACAAAGAAAAGTATGGCTAGAATTTCAATGGTGATGTCCATGTCATGTCACTCCTTAACGACGAGAACACAAATTACCACTGAAATAAAAATGAAAACAACGAAACACAAGACAGTGACCTATTCCACTTTTTCATGATTAGTTTCACAATGCACCTGACATAAAAAAGGCCGCTCTATTGAGCGGCCTTTGGCATTTATATCCGTTTAACAGTGATTATGCTTCAGCAGCTTTAACCTGAGCGTGTAGCTCTTGAACTGAAGTTACTGTTGTTTTCGCGTCAGCTGTGTGAGCCATACACGTTGCGAACGCTGCGTTTAGCGTTGTTGTGTAGTTCACTTTCTCAGCAAGTGCGCCACGACGAAGTACTTTAGAGTCTTCAATCGCTTGACGGCCAGCTGCTGTGTTCACTATGTAGGTGTACTCATTGTTCTTGATGCGGTCAAGAATGTGAGGACGACCTTCGTGTACCTTGTTAACTAGACGTGGATTAATGCCCGCTTCGCCAAGGATAACCGCTGTGCCGTGTGTTGCATCTAGTTGGTAGCCAAGCTTTGATAGCTTAGATGCTAGGTCTACAACACGCTCTTTGTCGCCTTCGCGAACAGAAAGAAGTGCACGGCCGCCTTCTGGGTAGATGTTGCCACAACCCAATTCAGCTTTAGCGTAAGCTTCTGCAAACGTTGCACCAACACCCATAACTTCACCAGTAGAGCGCATTTCTGGGCCTAATAGTGGGTCAACACCAGGGAATTTGTTGAACGGAAGTACCACTTCTTTCACTGAGTAGTAAGGTGGGATGATTTCTTTGGTAAAGCCTTGAGCTTCAAGTGATTGACCCGCCATTACACGTGCTGCAATCTTAGCGATTGGTGCACCTGTTGCTTTAGATACGAACGGTACCGTACGCGCTGCACGAGGGTTCACCTCGATTAGGTATACTTGGTTGTTCTTAACCGCAAACTGCGTGTTCATTAGACCACGAACACCCAATTCGAATGCTAGCTTTTCAACTTGCTCACGCATTACGTCTTGGATTTCTTGGCTTAGCGTGTATGCAGGAAGAGAACATGCTGAGTCACCAGAGTGAACACCCGCTTGTTCGATGTGCTCCATGATACCGCCAATCACTACGCGCTCACCGTCGCAGATAGCATCGATATCGACTTCAACTGCGTCATCTAAGAAGCTATCAAGAAGAACTGGAGATTCGTTCGATACGCTTACCGCTTCGTTGAAGTAGCGACGTAGGTCTTGCTCGTCGTATACGATTTCCATCGCACGACCACCAAGTACGTAAGAAGGACGTACAACCAATGGGTAGCCGATTTCACGAGATTTCTCTACCGCTTGTTCCATTGTTGTTACTGTCGCGTTCTCTGGCTGTAGTAGGCCTAGACGGTCAACGGCAACTTGGAAACGCTCACGGTCTTCTGCACGGTCGATTGCATCTGGGCTAGTACCAATGATTGGCACGCCAGCCGCTTCAAGAGCACGAGCCAGTTTCAGTGGCGTTTGGCCACCGTACTGAACGATAACGCCTTTTGGCTTCTCAACGCGAGCAATTGCTAGTACGTCTTCCAGAGTTACTGGTTCGAAGTACAGACGGTCAGATGTGTCGTAGTCTGTAGAAACTGTCTCAGGGTTACAGTTAACCATGATAGTTTCGTAACCATCTTCACGTAGTGCTAGAGATGCGTGTACACAACAGTAGTCAAATTCGATACCTTGGCCGATACGGTTTGGACCGCCGCCTAGAATCATGATCTTGTCTTTGTCTGTTGGGTTCGCTTCACACTCTTCATCGTAAGATGAGTACATGTAAGCCGTGTCAGAAGAGAACTCAGCCGCACACGTATCAACACGCTTGTACACTGGGTGGATGTCGTATTGGTCACGTAGACGACGGATTTCGCTTTCAGACACACCTAGAATCTTAGATAGGCGAGCATCAGCAAAACCTTTACGTTTCAGCTTGTTCAGTTCGTCTTTATTCAGACCAGCAAAGCCTTTCGCTTTAAGCTCTTGCTCAAGCTTAACGATGTCTTCGATTTGAACTAGGAACCAACGGTCGATTTGCGTTAGGTTGAATACGCCATCTACAGACATACCCGCACGGAATGCATCCGCGATGTACCAAATTCGCTCTGCGCCCGCTTCTTTTAGTTCGTGACGAATTGTTGTTAGTGCGTCTGGCGCATCTAGGTCAACCATTTCGTCAAAGCCAGTCGCGCCAACTTCTAGGCCGCGAAGTGCTTTTTGTAGCGATTCTTGTTGGTTACGGCCGATAGCCATAACTTCACCAACAGACTTCATTTGCGTCGTTAGACGGTCGTTAGCACCTGCAAATTTCTCGAAGTTAAAACGAGGAATCTTAGTTACTACGTAGTCGATTGTTGGTTCGAATGATGCTGGTGTTGCGCCACCCGTGATGTCATTTTGCAGTTCATCTAATGTGTAACCCACAGCCAGTTTCGCTGCAATTTTAGCGATTGGGAAACCTGTCGCTTTAGAGGCTAGAGCAGAAGAACGAGATACACGTGGGTTCATCTCGATGATAACCATACGGCCATCTTTCGGGTTGATACCAAACTGTACGTTTGAGCCACCTGTTTCAACACCAATCTCACGCAGTACCGCTAGAGATGCGTTACGCATCAGTTGGTATTCTTTGTCTGTTAGAGTCTGTGCTGGTGCAACTGTGATTGAGTCACCCGTGTGGATACCCATTGGGTCGAAGTTTTCAATCGCACATACGATGATACAGTTGTCCGCTTTGTCACGAACCACTTCCATCTCGTACTCTTTCCAACCGATTAGAGATTCATCGATTAGAAGTTCGTTTGTTGGAGAAAGGTCCAGACCACGACGACAGATCTCTTCGAACTCTTCTTTGTTGTATGCGATACCACCGCCAGTACCACCCATAGTGAATGATGGACGGATGATACAAGGGAAGCCAACCATATCTAGAACAGCGTAAGCTTCTTCCATGGTTTTCGCAGTGTCTGCACGTGGACACTCTAGGCCGATAGACTTCATCGCCTTATCGAAACGAGAACGGTCTTCTGCTTTATCGATAGCGTCAGCCGTTGCACCAATCATCTCTACACCGAACTCTTCAAGAACGCCGTGCTTCTCAAGATCTAGTGCACAGTTAAGAGCCGTTTGACCACCCATTGTAGGTAGAACTGCGTCTGGCTTCTCTTTCGCAATGATGTTGCGAACAACTTCCCATTGGATTGGCTCGATGTAAGTTGCATCAGCCATATCTGGGTCAGTCATGATGGTCGCTGGGTTCGAGTTTACTAGAATAACTCGGTAACCTTCTTCGCGAAGCGCTTTACAAGCTTGAGCACCAGAGTAATCGAACTCACATGCTTGGCCGATAACGATCGGGCCAGCACCTAGAATTAGAATACTTTTAATGTCAGTACGTTTTGGCATTGTCTACTACTCCGAATTACGCTGTGTGCTGTTTAATTAGTTCAATGAAGTGGTCGAAAAGCGGTGCCGCGTCTTCTGGACCTGGGCTCGCTTCTGGGTGACCTTGGAAGCTAAATGCTGGCTTATCTGTGCGGTGGATACCTTGCAGAGAGCCGTCAAATAATGACTTGTGCGTTGCACGTAGATTCGCAGGTAGCGTCTCTTCATCAGCAGCAAAGCCGTGGTTTTGTGAAGTAATCATCACAACATCACGATCTAAATCTTTAACTGGGTGGTTTGCACCGTGGTGACCAAACTTCATCTTCACCGTCTTCGCACCAGATGCTAGCGCTAGGATTTGGTGACCAAGACAAATACCGAAGATTGGTAGGCCTTTATCTAGAAATACTTTGGTCGCTTCAATTGCGTAAGTACATGGTTCTGGGTCACCAGGGCCGTTTGATAGGAAAACGCCGTCTGGGTTAAGAGCCAGTACTTCTTCCGCTGACGTTTCAGCTGGAACAACCGTTAGGCGGCAGCCGCGGTCAACAAGCATGCGCAGGATGTTGCGTTTTGCACCGAAGTCGTAGGCAACAACGTGATATGGCAGTTCAGAGTCTGCTTTCGCTTCAGGAAGTCCACCCGTAAGCGTCCACGAACCTTGTTTCCATTGATACGCTTCTTTTGTTGTAACTTCTTTCGCAAGGTCCATACCTTTCAGGCCAGGGAATTCTTTAGCTTTAGCTAGCGCTAGAGCCTCGTCGATATTGTTGCCTGCAACGATACAACCGTTTTGAGCACCTTTTTCACGAAGAATACGCGTCAGTTTACGAGTATCGATATCAGCGATACCAACAACGTTTTGCGACTTTAGGTAATCAGAAAGGGATTGTTCATTACGGAAGTTAGAAGCGATAAGAGGGAGATCGCGAATCACAAGGCCTTGAGCGTGGATTGAAGAAGATTCTTCGTCTTCGGAATTGGTTCCGGTATTGCCAATGTGAGGGTAAGTAAGCGTTACAATTTGTTGAGAATAGGAAGGATCAGTGAGGATTTCTTGGTACCCCGTCATCGAGGTATTAAAAACGACTTCACCAACAGCAGAACCGTCTGCGCCAATGGATTCACCGTGGAATACTGTCCCGTCTTCTAGGACTAGCAATGCTGACTTTTTCAAGACAACCTCCAGAAATAAAAATGCATTAAAATTGATTTAATTTGCAAATCTACCTTCCTGCAACACCCAAAACTGCGTGTTTATGGAAATTAGACAAATTGGCGGTATTTTAGTGATGCACGTGATATGTGTCAACATTTAACGCAAAAGAAATTAAACATTTGTAGCCACTTGTTCAACTTTCTCCTTTAAAGCTTCAAAAGTACTAGTTTTACAGGGGTAAGGCGGGGAAATCGTGATTTTTCCAACTTCAAGTGGTCTTTCACTCAAAGTTAGACTGATAGAAATATTGATAAGAAAGCGCAAACGATAAATAAGAAGCGCAAAGACGCAATAAACACCACTTCAAACAAAAAACACCAACAACAACACAAAAAAAGCACTAAACTATGGTTATTTTTACAGCTTTAGTTCGGTTTAATTATCATTAGTGTTGGCTAAATAAACAAAGCGCCGGCAAGTGCCAGCGCATAATTATCTATTTATAGCTCATTCAACCCAAGCACATCTGTCATGGTATAAAAGCCCGCTGGCTTACTATCAAGCCAAACTGCCGCCTTGATAGCGCCATTAGCAAAGGTCATGCGATCAGTGGCTTTATGGGTAATTTCAACGCGCTCACCGATGTCGGCAAACATTGCGGTATGTTCACCAATAATGTCACCGGCGCGAATCGTCGCAAAGCCGATCTCATCCTTGGTGCGCTCGCCAGTAATGCCTTCACGTGCCCAAACCGCAACGTCATTCAGCTCATTGCCCATCGCACCCGCGATCGCTTCACCCATACCAATTGCAGTACCAGATGGTGCATCCACCTTGTGACGGTGGTGAGCTTCAACAATCTCAACATCACAGTAATCACCCATCACCTTGGCTGCTTTTTCAAGAAGCTTAAACACTAGGTTTACGCCAACGCTGTAGTTAGGCGCCATAACGATAGGCATCTCTTTCGATGCAGCAGCGATAACTTGCTTCTCTTCCTCAGAGAAGCCCGTTGTACCAATTACAAGCTTCTTGCCGTGCTTCTTACACAGTTCGATGTTCGCTAGTGTGCTAACAGGTGCGGTAAAGTCGACAATCACATCAAACTCTTCCACCACTTTAGCTAGGTCATCAACCAAAGCGACCTCAAAACGGCCTTCACCACACAGCTCACCCACATCAACGCCGACTAGCGATGACTCTGGACGCTCTGAACCAGCACCAACCGTTGCGTCTTTATTATGGTGAGTAGCTTTCACCAAGTTACGACCCATGCGACCTGCTGCTCCTGCAATTGCAATTCTTACCACTGCATCTATCTCCATTGTTTGGTTTGCGTCCCGCAGAAATACGCAGAACGACTCAAATTCACTGTCTCTTTAAACTAACAACAATCTCAGACTCAGGCTAGCGTTTCAGAAAACTCTTTTACTACACGTTGTAAAATCGGCACGTTGGCCTCTGGGAATTCGTAGTTTGGCAATGATTCAATGGCGACCCATTGCCCTTGCTGCCCCTCTTTACCGAAAGGTTCTTGCTCAAAAGCGGTGACGCAGATGAAATCAAACTTCAGAGACTTTTCTGGGTAGTCGAACTCTAGGTGTTCAAACAGGCTCTGCTCTGTCACTGCAATGCCGATCTCTTCATCAAGCTCACGAGCCATTGCTGCTTCAATAGTCTCTCCCTCTTCAACCTTGCCACCAGGAAACTCCCAAAAGCCGCCTTTATGTTTATCACTCGGGCGCTTGGTAATGAAGATTTGCGACTTATCTTGATTGAAGATGATTCCCGCTACGATATGGATTCTTTTCATTGATGGTGTTCCTTCTGTTACCGCTATAGCCAACTCAACCATGAATTACGTCATCCTCAAGAAGGAGGAACGACTGAGTTGGGGATCTAACACGACATCGTTAAGCCGAATAACCAAGCAAGATTCCCTACTACGCTCGTTCCTCGCTATAGGGAATGACGATTGAGTTGCCACTCAAAGGGCTTAACGACTAAATTCACATACAAAAAGAGCCGCCTAAGCGACTCTTTATATTCTATTTTTCAGTTTTTCTGAAGCTAAGCTGTAGTGCTTGAGAGCAAGGCGGTGGCACGGAGCTTACGATAGTAAGTGAGTACCACCAACGCGGCTATCAGGCGCTACGGCGACGATTCATAGAAACTTAGTTGATTTTACCGTGACACTGCTTGTACTTTTTACCACTACCACATGGGCATGGCTCATTACGGCCAACTTTACGCTCATCACGTACAACTGTCTGAGGAGCATCCGCTTCTGCTTCATCATCACCCAATTGGTTTTCAGCTGTTGCGTGTTGTGCTTGTGCACGACGTGCTGCTTCTTCCGCTTGAGCTTGACGCTGCGCTTCCATCTTCTCAACTTCTTCTTGCTGTTGAACTCGAACTTTAGACAGAATCGTAATTACGTCAGATTTCAGTACTTGCAGTAGACCTTCAAACAGCTCAAACGACTCGCGCTTGTACTCTTGTTTCGGGTTCTTCTGAGCGTAGCCACGTAGGTGGATACCTTGACGAAGGTGATCCATTGCCGCCAAGTGCTCTTTCCATAGACCATCAAGTGTTTGTAGCATTACAGACTTCTCGAAGTTACGTAGCACTTGTGCGCCAACCACTTCTTCTTTCTGCTTGTACTCATCAACCGCTAGACCAAGGATACGCTCACGTAGTGCTTCTTCGTAAAGCTTGTCGTCTTCGTCCAACCAACCTTGAATATCAAAGTCTAGATCGAAGTCGTTCTTCAGGCGATCTTGTAGGCCAGCGATGTCCCACATATCTTCTAGAGATTGTGGTGGGATGTACTCATCGATCACAGACGTGAACACGTCTTCACGGTTATGTTCGATCATCTCGCTGATGTCGTCAGAGCTCATTAGCTCATCACGCAGTTCGTAAACCACTTTACGTTGATCGTTCGCTACATCATCGTATTCTAGAAGCTGTTTACGGATATCGAAGTTACGGCCTTCAACTTTACGCTGTGCTTTTTCGATAGAACGAGACAGCATCTTAGATTCGATTGCTTCGCCTTCATCCATACCGCTCTGGATAAGACCAGCCATACGATCAGATGTGAAGATACGCAGTAGCGAGTCTTCCATTGATAGGTAGAAACGAGATGAACCTGCATCACCTTGACGACCAGAACGACCACGTAACTGGTTATCGATACGACGAGATTCGTGACGCTCAGTACCAATGATGTGTAGACCACCAGACTCAAGTACTTTGTCGTGAACCACTTTCCAATCCGCTTTGATCTTGTCGATCTGCTCTTGAGTTGGATTTTGTAGTTTCTCAACTTCTGCCTGCCAGCTACCACCTAGCACGATATCGGTACCACGACCGGCCATGTTAGTTGCGATAGTAACAGCGCCCGGTGTACCTGCTTGCGCTACGATTTCCGCTTCTTTCTCGTGGAATTTCGCGTTCAATACGTTGTGCTTGATCTTCGCTTTTTTCAGTGCGTTAGACAGTAGCTCAGATTTCTCAATTGAAACCGTACCAACTAGTGATGGTTGACCTGCCGCTACGCGCTCTTTAATGTCTTCAATGATCGCGTTGAACTTGTCTGCCTCAGTACGATAAACCACATCTGGCATGTCGTTACGAACCATAGGCTTGTTGGTTGGGATAACCACAGTTTCTAAGCCATAGATCGATTGGAATTCGAATGCTTCTGTATCCGCTGTACCTGTCATACCTGACAGTTTTTCGTATAGACGGAAGAAGTTTTGGAAAGTGATCGAAGCCAGCGTTTGGTTTTCGTTCTGTATCTTAACGCCTTCTTTCGCTTCCACAGCTTGGTGCAAGCCTTCAGACCAGCGACGACCTGGCATTGTACGACCAGTGTGCTCATCAACGATAACCACTTCGCCTTCTTCAGTAACGATGTAGTCGACGTTCTTCTCGAATAGTACGTGTGCACGCAATGCTGCATTAACGTGGTGCAGTAGGCTGATATTGGTTGGAGAGTAAAGCGTATCGCCCTCTTCCATCAGGCCGTTTTTCACCATTAGCTCTTCAACAAACTCTTGACCGTTTTCAGTCAGGTGAACCTGTTTCGATTTCTCGTCCATGGTGTAGTGACCTTCACCACGGTACTCTTCTGAATCTTCTTTGTCTTGAAGTTCAAGATGAGGGATCAGCGTATTGATACGAGTGTAAAGATCTGAGCTATCTTCAGCAGGGCCAGAGATAATAAGAGGAGTACGAGCTTCATCGATTAGGATTGAGTCCACCTCATCGACAACCGCGAAGAAACGTTCGCGTTGCACACGGTCTTCAGCACGGAAAGCCATGTTGTCACGTAGGTAGTCAAAACCGAATTCGTTGTTTGTTCCGTAAAGGATATCGGCTTGGTATGCGGCTTTTTTCTCAGGCGGAGCCATGTTTGGTACGTTCACACCAACACTCATGCCTAGGAATTCAAACAGTGGACGGTTTGTCTCAGCATCACGCTTAGCTAGGTAGTCATTCACGGTTACGACGTGAACACCCTTGCTTGGTAGGGCATTAAGATAAGCAGGTAGCGTCGCTGTCAGCGTTTTACCTTCACCAGTACGCATCTCTGCAATTTGACCAGCGTTTAGAACCATACCACCAATCAGCTGTACATCGAAGTGACGCATGCCGTACACACGCTTAGACGCTTCACGTACTGTTGCGAATGCTTCTGGTAGAAGTTGGTCTAGTGTTTCACCTTTATCTAAGCGCTCACGGAACTCAACAGTCTTTGCTTTTAGCTCTTCATCAGACAGGGCTTCGAACGTTGGTTCGTAGTTATTAATTTCTTTTACAATTTTTCTAAGGCGGCGCAGTGTTCTGTCATTGCGACTGCCAATTACCTTTGTCAGCAGCTTAGTAATCATGTGCTTGGAATCTCTTCGTTCTCAGATCGTCCGCGATCTATTTTAAATGCCGTCAGTCTCTACCAGTTGTGAACTAGTGTTAGTTACGAACCAAGGATACTGAGATAAATCTAGTACCTCTGATATTGTGTTGGAGAGTAGAGTTTTCAAGGCTTGAGTTAAAATTATTGGCATCTAGTGTAAGTAATTTTCACCTCAACGACCATTTATGAGGTCATTTGTTTGATGTGGTTTGAACTTTTATTACCAATTGCCGATGGAATAAACAACCTCAAGGCTAGCCTAACGCTTATTCCAATGCTTTATCGCACTTTAGCTTTATTACAGATACAAAAAAACCAGGCGCATTGCCTGGTTTTTAAAATCTTTGATTGCAGTTTTATGCTAAAACCATTCCTGGTTCTGCAAAGGCAACTGGTGAGCCTGCTTCTTCTTCGAATGTTGCCCATTCCCAAGCTTCTGCATCAGCAAGAACTGCACGTAGAAGTTGGTTGTTTAGGCCGTGACCCGATTTGTATGCACGGAACTCACCAATGATAGCGTGTCCACACATGTAAAGGTCACCAATCGCATCCAGCACTTTGTGAGTAACAAACTCGTTATCAAAACGAAGACCTTCTTCGTTAAGAATACGGTACTCATCAAGCACGATAGCGTTATCAAAGCTACCACCTAGAACTAGGTTCTGAGATTGTAGGTATTCGATGTCACGCATGAAGCCGAAAGTACGAGCGCGAGAAATCTCTTTAACAAAACCTTGTGAAGAGAAGTCAAACAGAAGACGCTGCTCATCAGCTTCAATCGCTGGGTGGTTGAAGTCGATCTCGAAGTCCATACGGAAGCCGTTGAATGGTACAAACTCTGCCCACTTATCACCGTCTTCAAAGCGTACTGGCTTTTTGATACGAATAAAACGCTTCGCTGCATTTTGAGTTTCCACACCAGCTTGCTGGATTAGATACACAAACGGGCTTGAACTGCCGTCCATGATTGGAATCTCAGGAGCATCTACTTCAACAATGATGTTGTCGATACCCATACCTGCTAATGCTGCATTCAAGTGTTCAACCGTTGAAATACGCACACCTGCATCGTTTACAAGCGCTGTACACAACATAGTGTCACGAACTGATGCTGGATCAGCTGGGAAATCTACAGGAGGGTTTACATCGGTACGACGGTATACAATGCCTGTATTTGCAGCTGCCGGGCGAAGAGTAAGTGTGACTTTACGACCAGAGTGGAGACCCACACCAGTTGTTTTCACAATTTCTTTCAGAGTACGTTGTCTGATCATCTGCCTGCCTCTTATCAGTGCTACAAATCACGGCCAGTATTTACCGACCGCGAATTTTACCACTAAATTGACTATAGTCAAATATTGGTTGTTTGTTAATCAGCCTGACGTCGTAAGAATGCTGGAATATCTAAGTACCCACTCTCTTTTTCTGGCTTAGGTGCTGCACTTTGGCTAGCGCCTGTACCAGAAGAAACAGGTGACGTTGTTGGCTGTGGTTTCACTTGAGGTTTAACCTCAGTTTTTTCTTGCAATGGCTGTGCCACTTTCTCTTCCACTTTTGGTGCAGCTTGTACTGCAGCTTGTGGTTGAGGAGCCGAAGCCACTTTTGCTTTACCACCAGCAACTAACGTAATGTCTGGCTTTCTCTCAGTGCCAATACCTGTTGCTACCACAGTTACGCGGATTTCGTCCGTCATATCTGGGTCTAGAGAAGTACCGATTACTACTGTTGCATTATCAGAAGCAAAGGCCTTAACTGTGTTACCTACGGTCTCGAACTCATCTAGACGCATATCTAGACCAGCTGTGATGTTAACAAGCACACCACGAGCGCCCGCTAGGTCGATATCTTCTAGTAATGGGCTAGAAATTGCCGTTTCAGCCGCTTCCTCTGCACGGTCTTCGCCTTTCGCGATGCCGCTACCCATCATTGCATGACCCATTTCCGACATCACAGTGCGTACGTCCGCAAAGTCGACGTTAATCATGCCAGGGCGAGTAATTAGCTCTGCAATACCTTGAACCGCGTTCTTGAGAACATCGTTCGCGCTTGCGAATGCTTCCAGTAGTGTTACACCACGACCCAGTACTTTCAGTAGCTTCTCATTTGGAATCGTAATCAATGAATCCACATGTTTAGAAAGCTCTTCAATACCTTGTTCAGCAAACGCTAGACGCTTTTTACCTTCGAAGCTAAATGGCTTAGTTACAACAGCGACTGTTAGTACGCCCAGCTCTTTTGCTACTTCAGCAATTACTGGAGCGGCACCAGTACCTGTACCACCACCCATACCAGCTGCGATAAATACCATATCGGCGCCAGTTAGAACTTCTTTAATTCTTTCTCGGTCTTCGAGAGCTGCATCACGGCCAACTTGTGGGTTTGCGCCAGCGCCTAGACCCTTAGTGATGTCACCACCAATTTGGATCACGCTGCTCACGCTAGTTTTGCGAAGTGCTTGAGCATCAGTGTTTACGCTAATGAACTCAACACCTTCAATTGACTCACGTACCATGTGCTCAACAGCGTTACCGCCACCGCCACCAACTCCAACGACTTTAATTACTGCATCGTCAGACATTTCCATCATCGGTTCAAACATGTGTTATCTCCGTTTTTCCTGCAACTCAGGTTAAAACTCTTTTTGTATCCAATTACGCAATTTACCAAACAAACCTGTCATCGAAGGTGCGCTACGCTTTGGCTCGCTGTAATCACCTTCATCGTTTATTTGGCAGTCTCTTGCGTAATGAAGTAAACCAACCGCCGTAGAATGATACGGCTCTTTAACATAATCGGTTAAGCCACTAACTTCTAACGGCTTACCCACTCGAACTTGATTGCGGAAAACGCGTTCCGCACACTCTACTAATCCTTCAATCTGTGCAGCACCACCAGTTAAAACTACACCGGCAGCAAGATGATGTTTAATACCCTCATCTCTTAACTGTAGTTGAACAGTATCAATAGTTTGGTTAACAAGCCCCATTAATTCTGTATAACGTGGTTCAATCACCTCAGAAAGTGTTTGTCTTTGCAAACTACGAGATGGTCGACCACCCACACTTGGGACGTTAACTGAGTCATCCTTGCTTACAAGTTCACTCAGAGCGCAACCGTGGTTTACTTTGATCTCTTCGGCATCACTTACAGGTGTACCGAATGCGAAGGCAATATCACTGGTTACTGCATTTCCTGCATAGGAAAAGACTTCTGTGTGTCGCAGTGCACCACCGGTCCAAATGGAGATATCCATCGTCCCTGCACCAATATCGACCACACACACTCCAAGCTCTCTCTCGTCTTCAGTGATTACCGCATTACTTGAGGCAAGCCCTGAAAACACGATCTGCTCTACTGTGAGACCACATCGTTCAACAGCTTTAATAATGTTTCTCGCCATATCGCTGTGGCAAGAAATCAGGTGAACACTCACTTCCATTCGAACCCCAGATAAGCCAAGTGGGTTCTTAATGCCCTCTTGGTAATCGATGGTGAATTCTTGTGGAATCACGTGCAGAATTCTCTGCTCGTCACCTATTTTAATTGATTTCGCGGTATGGATTGCTCGGTCCATATCGTCTTGTGACACTTCCTCATCCGAGATGGTGCCCATGCCTTTTTCAATTCGGCTTGCGATGTGCTTACCCGATAGTGAGATAAATACATTGCTGATTTGGCATTCAGCCATCAGTTCCGCTTGATCAATAGCACGCTGAACCGATTTCACTACCGACTCTAGGTCGTTAACACCGCCTTTATCCATACCTCTGGATGGGCTCTGCCCAGATCCAATGATATTGATTTGACCATCAGGCAGTACCTCACCTACTAGAGCTGATATGGTTGCAGTGCCTATATCAAGACCAACAATTATGTTGTCATCTGCGGCCTTAGTCATCTGTACTCTCTTCTAACTCTTGCTCTGGAAACCAGCCTACAGCGGCTCCCGTATCATACCTGAGGTCGATGTAGCTCACTCGATTCGCTTTATCACCTAACTCGTTATAAAGCGAAATAAAGCGCTCAACACGCTCGTCTAAAGAATCTTTACCTAGCTCTAGGCGAATGCCGTTGTCTAGGATGATTTGCCATGCTCTACGTTCATTCAGAACCAATGAAGTGACACTCAATCCCACGCTATTGATCAGCGGAGTAATTTGACGCCACTTGGCGATCACTTCTTGACTCGAATCTTGAGGGCCATAGAGTTTGACTCTGTCACCTTCAAGTTGGCCTATATCTCCATTAAACACATCGCCATTTTCGTTTAGCAGCATGTTACCGTTCCAAATCGCGGCAGCTTGATGCTCAGTCAGAAAAACTTTAATCGTGTCAGGCCATTGCTTACGAATAGAGACAACAGATACCCAAGGAAGTGCCTCTAAACTGTCTTGTAACACATCAATATCTTGCGACATGAAGGTTCCAATATGTTCAAGCTGGCTAAACGCATGCTGAACATCACTGGCGGAGACATATGTTAAGTCGCCTTGAAGTACAATTTTAGAGAGGGGCAATCGTTGATCGTCCCACATCCAACTCAGAGTGGTATAGAAAAGAAACCCAATGAAAAGCACTACCAAAATCAGAAAAGAACCACCAAGGGCGTGTTTCTTTAACGATGGTAAGCTGAATAGGTGGCGGTTTTCGCTGAAAGTACTTTCTACCAAAACCCGCAGTCCCTGTCGTTGGTTCGCAATTCTATTCCCTATCTTTTCGTAATAGAGGTAAAAGCACTTACTTTAACCTATGAATTATACTGAGCAAAATCAAACTATCAAACGTTGATAATCAGATTTTTGGTTAAATTTGGGTCAAGCGCAAGAAGTGAGCGCTCGACCACAGTATGTGAGAACTTATTCTATTAAGCGCTCTGCATTTTATTAATGTCTAACTGCAACGCTTCAAGCTGTTTCGCTACACGGCCAACATCGCCTGCGCCTTGTGTTAATACGAGGTCTCCGCCTTGGATAACATTGGCTAATGTCGAAGGCAGCGCAGTAATGTCTGAGACAAAAATAGGGTCGATTTTACCGCGGCCACGAATGGTTCGGCTCAACGCACGGCCATCAGCGCCAGCAATCGGTTTTTCACCTGCTGAGTAGACATCAAGCAGGATTAAAACGTCAACCTGCTCAAGAACGTTAGCAAAATCATCAAACAGATCACGGGTGCGGCTATAACGGTGCGGCTGGAATATCATCACCAGACGCTTATCTTCCCAACCGCTGCGTGCTGCTTGGATAGTCACGTCGACCTCAGTTGGGTGATGGCCGTAGTCATCCACCAGCATTGCCACACCTTTACCAGTTTCGTATTCACCTAAGTGATCAAAACGGCGACCAGTGCCCTGAGTGCCAGCCATTGCTTTCAGGATTGCTTCATCGCTGATGTCATCTTCTGTAGCTACTGCAATCGCAGCTGATGCATTCAATGCATTGTGGCGTCCTGGGATGTTAAGTGTGATATCCAAATTCGCTTTGCCTTCACGAACTACCGTGAATTTGCCTTGTTGACCTTCTTGGCGGTAGTTCTCAATACGCACATCTGCATCTTCAGAGAAACCGTAAGTGATCACTTGGCGACTTACTTGAGGGATAAGCTCACGTACCACTGGATCATCAACACACATGACAGCCTGACCGTAAAACGGCAGGTTGTGTAGGAAGTCGATGAAGGTCTGCTTTAACGTTTCGAAGTCACCACCGTAGGTATCCATGTGGTCAGCTTCGATGTTAGTCACGATGCTTACCATAGGTTGCAGATGTAAGAACGATGCATCACTCTCATCAGCCTCTGCAATCAAGATGCGGCTTGAGCCTAGACGAGCATTAGTGCCCGCGCTTTTTACCAGGCCACCGTTAACGAAGGTTGGATCAAGACCCGCTTCAGAGTAAATCTGTGTAACCAGAGCCGTCGTGGTTGTTTTGCCGTGCGTACCAGCCACTGCAATACCATGACGAAAGCGCATTAGCTCTGCGAGCATCTCTGCACGACGAACAATCGGTGTGCGTGCTTCACGAGCCGCAACGATTTCAGGGTTCTCTTCGTTGATTGCAGTCGAAACGACCACCACACTTGCGTTAGCAACATTACTCGCTTGATGGCCAATGTAGACCGTTGCACCCTTGCTAACCAAACGCTCTGTTACTGGGTTTTGAGCAATGTCAGAACCTGTAATCTGGTAGCCTTCGTTTAGCAAGACTTCAGCAATCCCGCTCATACCTGCGCCACCAATACCGATGAAGTGGATAGATTTCACTCGGCGCATTTCTGGCACCATTGCACGGATCTGCGCTAAGTCTTGCGTATGTTCAATCGTCATCAAATTTATCTCGTTATTTTGCTAAAGCTTGAATGGCTTTAGCGACGGTCACATCAGCGTCCAGCTTCGCAGCTTGGCGTGCCTTTGTTGCCATCGTTTTTAATTCATTTCTGTCTAGCTGAGCGATGGTGTTCGCTAGCTTTTCTGCCGTTAGATCTGGCTGTTCGATCATCAACGCAGCGCCGCAATCAACTAAGTGGTCGGCGTTAAGCGCTTGCTGGCGGTCTTTATGCATGAAAGGCACAAAAATAGAGCCAACACCTGCAGCAGAGACTTCAGACACTGTTAACGCACCTGAACGACACACTAATAGATCTGCCCATGCATAAGCTTGCGCCACATCATCAATAAATTCAGTCACTTGAACATTGTTCACAGAATGAGAATTATATTGTTCAATAACTTGCTGTTGATTGTTTTTGCCCGCTTGGTGCATCACTGTGAAGCCTTCACCAAGCTGCCCCAAAGCAACTGGCAAGGTATCATTGAGGATCTTGGCACCTTGGCTACCGCCCATAACTAGGATACGGATATCACCGTCACGTTCCGCCATGCGCTCACTTGGCTCAGGCAATGCAACCACATCTTCACGTACTGGGTTACCCACAACATCCGCACTAGGGAATGCACCCGGGAATGCTTGAAACACCTTTTTCGCGATCTTAGATAGCCATTGGTTGGTTAAACCGGCCACTGCATTCTGCTCATGCAGAACCACTGGAATACCCGATAACCAAGCTGCGATGCCACCTGGACCACTCACATAGCCGCCCATGCCAAGCACCACATCTGGCTGCCACGCCTTAATGTGTTGCTTTGCTTGAAGTATGGCATTAATAATTTGGAAAGGCGCTTTAATTAACTTAGCGATGCCTTGGCCTCGCAGTCCTTTCACCTTAATGAAATCAATCTCGATACCGTGCTTTGGCACCAGATCCGCTTCCATACGATCAGCCGTACCTAGCCAGCGAATCTCCCAACCTTGTTGTTGTAGTTTTTTCGCGACCGCTAAGCCTGGAAATACGTGACCGCCGGTACCACCAGCCATCACCAATAATCTTTTGTTCTTTTTCATGCTGCTACTATTCATTTAATTCGTTCTGATGCTCAGCATCCTGTTGTTCTATTAGGCGACATTCATGGTCAATTCGCAGCAACATAGATACCGCGACTGACATGATGATCAAGCTGGAGCCACCATAACTGATCAGTGGAAGAGTCAGGCCCTTGGTCGGTACGATACCTGATGCCGCACCAACGTTAACCAAGGTTTGAAAAGCAAACCAAATACCGATGCCAAAAGCGAGGTAACCGCTAAACACCTGGTCGTTTTCAAAGGCTTTCTTACCAATAAAAATCGCTTTGAAAACCAGACTGAAGATCAGCATCAATACCAAGGTCACGCCCACAAAACCGAGCTCTTCGGCAAGTACAGCAAATACAAAGTCGGTATGCGCCTCCGGCAAGTACTCTAGTTTTTGAATCGAGTTGCCTAAGCCTTGCCCCATCCAATCCCCACGACCAAATGCCATCAGAGATTGTGTTAGCTGGTAGCCACTACCAAATGGGTCATTCCAGGGTTCCCAGAATGAGGTCACACGTCGCACACGGTATGGCTCTATCACAATCAAGCCAACAACCGCAGCCACACCAGCAACCATGAGAGCGATAAACTGCGACAGTTTCGCACCAGCAATGAACAGCATGCCAAACAGAGTCACCAGCATCACAACCACGGTACCTAAGTCGGGCTGACCTAGTAGCAAGACTGCAAAGGCCCCAAACACCATAATGGGTTTAGCAAAACCACCGAAGAAGGTCTTTCTCACTTCGTCTTGCTTACGAACCAAGTAACCGGCCATGAAGATAAACAACGACAACTTCGCCACTTCGGCAGGCTGGAGGTTGAATAACCCCAAAGGAATCCAACGCGATGCGCCGTTCACCGATTTACCAACAGCCAATACCACTATCAACAAGAAGAATGATAATCCCAGTAGGTACATACTGTATTGGAGCCAGCGTTTCATCGGGATTTGCAATATCACACTGGATACACCCAAAGCGAGCAGCAAAAAGATCGCATGGCGGAACATAAAGTGAAAAGGCTGATCGGTTAAACGAGCACTGATTGGGAACGAAGCAGACGTCACCATTACCAATCCAGTCAGCATCAGCCCAAGCGCGATCCAGACCAATTGACGATCATAAAGCGCCTCTGGCGTAGAGCGGTTAAGCCATTGCCAAATTGAGTGGTTGAGCTGTCTCACTTTCTGCACTGGGTTCCAGTCCTTTAACGATTAAGCGTACTTTTGAGCAAGCTCGGTGAATGCATCACCCCTTGCCATGAAATTACTAAACTGATCGAAGCTTGCACACGCAGGCGACAACATCACCATATCTCCCGCTACCAGCTTTGGTGAAACGGTTTCGATAATCTGCTGCATGGTGTCAAACTTTTGTGCCGATGGATGCAGAGGCATAAACTGGTCAGCATCTTCACCAAAACAGCACAGTTTAACGCGTGCGATATTGTTGAGTACCGGTGCAAGCTCACTGAAGTCTGCCCCTTTACCCACACCACCGACTAACAAATAAAGTGTTCCTGCACACTCTAGACCAGACAAAGCCGCTAACGTGCTGGCAACGTTGGTTGCCTTAGAGTCATTAACCCACTTCACGTCACGCTTGTCTGCGACGACTTGGCAACGATGAGTCAGGCCGTTATATGCTTTTAATGCATCAAGACTGTTGGTGTAGTCGATATTTGCCAGTTTAAGTAGTGCTAAAGAAACCAAGGCATTTGATACATTGTGTCGACCAACCAGAGTAAGGTCTTGGCTGCGAATAACCGGCACACCATGATCAATGAGCCACTCTTCGCCATCAATCACATCAACACCGAACTCTTGGCTATCAAAACCAAAGCTTACGACCTGTTGTGAATCCAGCGGATAGGTTTCGCGATCATCACGGTTTACTAGAGCGTATTGCGCATGTTTGAAGATACGGCGCTTAGCATCACAGTAATCGGCCATACCTTGATAGCGATCCATGTGATCTTCAGAGAGGTTCAAGAAGGCCGCCGCCGCTAATTTAAGACTTGATGTGGTCTCTAACTGGAAGCTCGACAATTCTAAGACATAGAGGTCGGCATCTTGTTCAAGTAGATCCAGAGCTGGTACACCGATGTTGCCACCAACGCCCACCTTAAGACCCGCAGCTTTGGCAAGCACACCCGTAAGATCTGTCACAGTGCTCTTACCGTTAGAGCCCGTGATTGCCACGACAGGCTTCTCAACTGCCCAAGCAAACAGTTCAATATCACCCACAACAGCACCACCGCGCGCCAACACAGTTTGAATCTCTGGTGTTGCCAGTGCGATACCTGGGTTTGCAACCACAAGGTCGGCTTGTGCTAACCACTTGTTTTGCCAGCTCCCAGAATGCAGAGCAACACCATCAGGCAGTGACTCTGTGCCCGGTGGATTATCGCGAGTGTCGATCACTCTCACCATGCAGTGAGGCTGATATTTTACAAGATGTTTAACGACAGAGAGCCCGGTAATACCGAGCCCTACAACCACTACATTCTGAATATTTTGCCAAGGTTCCATTTAAACAAGACGCTCTATAATGTGGATAAAGCCCCGTATTAACGAGGCTTAAAGTGGAATTAACGAACTTTCAGTGTCGCTAGACCAATCAAAACAAGAACCATTGAGATGATCCAAAAACGCACGATTACACGTGGCTCTGGCCAGCCTTTCAGCTCGTAGTGGTGGTGAATTGGTGCCATACGGAAAATACGCTGACCGCGCAGCTTGTAAGAGCCTACCTGTAAGATTACTGATAGCGTCTCCATTACAAATACACCGCCCATAATAACCAGTACCAACTCCTGGCGAACCAATACCGCGATAGTACCTAAAGCACCACCGAGTGCTAGAGAGCCAACATCGCCCATGAATACTTGCGCTGGGTAAGTGTTAAACCATAGGAAACCAAGGCCAGCACCAACAATAGCGGTACATACAACAACCAGCTCAGACGTAAACGGGATATATGGAATATGTAGGTACTCAGCAAAGTTAACGTTACCCGTCGCCCATGCAATCACCGCAAAACCAGCAGCTACCATTACCGTCGGCATGATTGCTAGACCGTCTAGACCATCTGTTAGGTTAACCGCATTACTGGTGCCCACGATAACAAAGTACGTCAACACAATGTAGAGTAAGCCAAGCTGTGGCATCACATCTTTGAAGAAAGGTACAACAAGCTGAGTCGCTGCCGTGTCTTGACCGTGTGCATACAGTGCAAACGCCACAACCAGCGCAATCGCTGATTGCCAGAAGTACTTCCAGCGAGCAATTAGGCCATCGGTATTCTTACGGACAACTTTACGATAGTCATCAACAAAACCAACCGCACCATAACCGCCAAGTACTGCCATCACAGCCCATACATAAGGGTTAGAAAGATCTGCCCACAATAGAACAGTAATGATGATCGCAGCCAAGATCATCACACCACCCATGGTTGGGGTACCGCGTTTGCTGAAGTGAGATTCAGGACCGTCATTACGAACAACTTGACCGATTTGCAGCATTTGTAGACGCTCGATTAAACGAGGTCCCATCCACAGTGACAAGCATAGAGCCGTTAAAATACTCGCGATTGCTCGAAACGAAAGATATTCAAACAAACGAAAAAACGAAAAGTGTGGCTGTAGCAGCTCTGCAAGCCAAATAATCATGAAAAGTTCTCCTTTAAAGCAGCGGCAATTTTACTCATTCCTGCACTGTTTGCGCCTTTAACTAACAGTGTGTGCGACGCATTATTTGGCAAGCTTAACTGCTGCTCTATATGTGCGATCATCGCTTGATGCGTGGCGAAGTGAATGCCGTTGCAGACCTCACTGATCACCTTTGTATCATCACCGTAAGTGAGTACATGCTCAAAAGCGAATGGGGCAGCATATTCACCGACTTGACGGTGAAGTGCAAGGCTTTCATCGCCTAATTCAGCCATATTGCCTAAAATCAGCCAACGCTGCCCTTTAAAGCTAGACAACAGTTTTGCCGCCGCCTTCATCGCAGGCACGCTGGCGTTGTAGCTGTCGTCAATTAGCTTAATTTGTTCACTCAGCTGTTGAACCTCAACGCGGCCCTTTACTGAGTTTAAGTTTTTTAAACCAGTCTGAATATCATTCAAACTCGCACCGAATTGGATACTTAATGCGGCTGCAGAAAGCGCATTTGCCACATTATGTTGACCTATGATACCTAGCTCAATAGCGATAGCCCCTTGTGGGGTGTGTATTGTGAAGCAGGCTTCGCCTTGATCATTAAGCTCAACTTCGTCGGCAAAGTAATCGGCAGCAGAGTTTACATCGGAGAAGGTAAACACTGACTTATCTGCCAAGACTTCTTCCCAATATGCACCACCATTGCTCTCTAAGTTGACGATAGCGGTATCTCCAGCAGAGAGGCCTTGGTAGATTTCCCCCTTAGCTTGCTTTACACCATCCATTGAACCAAAGCCTTCAAGGTGCGCTGCGGCAACATTATTTACCACCGCCACTTGCGGCTTCACCAGTTGTGTCGTGTAAGCAATCTCACCGATGTGGTTAGCACCAAGCTCAATCACAGCGAAGTCATCACTTGGCTCACTACGCAGTAACGTCAGAGGTACCCCAATATCATTATTGAAATTGCCCGCGGTAAACAGTACTTTTCCACGCTGTTGTAAAATGCTAGCGACCATCTCTTTGACTGTGGTTTTGCCACAGCTACCTGTGATAGCCATGGTTGGCACTTCACATTGAGCATGCACCCATGCACTCAACTGACCCAACGCAAGTTTAGTATCCTCAACAATCACTTGAGTAATATTTAGGTCAAGTTTTCGTTCGACTAACAACGCGCTAGCTTGTGCTTCGACCGCTTGATGGCAAAAGTCATGCGCATCAAATCGCTCGCCAACCAAAGCCACGAACAGAGCACCACTTTGAACGGTACGTGTATCTGTAGATACAGAATGAATCATGGTCGCTTTCCCTGCTTCCGTTGATTCAATTAGTTCACCATTAACGGCCTGACAGACCTGTTCTAGTGATACATCAATCATTGTGAATACCTAATAATTGCAGTGCTGACTCTCGGTCAGAGTAGTGCACAGTTTCATCTTTTAATACTTGGTAATCCTCATGGCCCTTACCTGCCAGTAGGATAATGTCATTGTTACCAGCTTGCTCAAGGGCAAACTTCACCGCTTGATAGCGATCATGCTCAACGTATGCGACTTGAGGCTGCTTAAGCCCCACCAGCATATCTTTGACGATTTCCGCCGGGTCTTCACTACGAGGATTATCATCAGAGATAATGATCTTGTCGGCGAACTGTTCCGCCGTCTCCGCCATCATTGGACGCTTCCCTTTATCTCTATCACCGCCGCAACCGAAAATAGCCCATAAGTTGCCAGAGCAATGCACGCGCAGTGCAGCTAATGCTTTTTCCAGTGCATCAGGCGTGTGTGCATAATCAACCACAACTTTGGCTTTTTGCGGCGCTTGGAATAGTTCCATACGGCCGATCACTGGCTGTAACTTTGGCGCACTATCAACCAGTTGTTGTTTATCAATACCTAAAGCAAGCAGTGTTGCGAACGCTACCAAAACATTAGAGGCATTGAATTGACCGATCAAAGGTACCTGCAGTGACCCCATGCCCCACGCACCATCGAAATCCATACGGATGCCAGTTTCGGCATAAGCCACGTCTGAGGCCCACACCGCATTGGCGCGATCAGTCATAGGATTAAGCGATACTGCAACGGCATCAGGTAATTCTGATAACCACGCCAAACCCACTGGGTCATCGGCATTAATGATAGCGTGCTGGCAGTGATGCTTGGTAAACAGACTCTGTTTGGCTAACGCGTACTCTTCCATCGTGCCATGATAGTCAAGGTGGTCTCGACTCAGGTTGGTAAAAACACCGGCTGCAAATTTGAGTGCTTTAACACGGCCTTGAACCAAGCCGTGTGATGAGATTTCCATTGCAGTATAGGCCGCATTTTGAGCCGATAATTCACTCAAAGTACGTTGAATTTCAATCGCACTACCCGTGGTATTTTTTGCGTTTTGCAGGTCGTCAAGAAAACCATTCCCTGTCGTGCCCATAACACCAGAGCGCTGACCAACTAAATCAAGCCACTGAGCGATAAGTTGAGTAATTGTGGTTTTGCCATTGGTGCCTGTCACGCCAATCAGCTGAGTCGCATCTGATTGATAGACACGACCAGCTAGAGCAGAGAGCTCTTGGTTCAGATCTTGGATATAAACAATGGTGACACCATTTCGCTGCTCAATACTGCCGTGAGCATGCTCTTCACACGCTTGTGCGATAACGGCGCTAGCGCCAAGCTCAATAGCCTTATCAATAAAGCGGCGGCCATCCACAGCGTGACCAATAACAGCGACAAAAATGTCTCCCGAGCGCACGGCTCGGCTATCTAGCTCCAGATGCGTCACTTCGATTTCAGCCAGTGTGGCGTCATCAAATGCTCCCCATGAGGCTAGTAAGCTAGATAGTGTTAGGCAATTACTCATATCGAATCCTGATTCGCTCTATTCTTGAAACTTGTTTTCGTCAGCAGGTACATTAAGAATTTGCAGCGCGCCTTTCATGATCTCAGAGAAGACAGGGGCTGCCACTGAGCCACCGTAGTAAAGATCACCCTGCGGCTCGTTTACGACCACAACCAGTGATACTCGAGGGTCGCTCACCGGTGCTACGCCTGCGGTAATCGCGATGTATTCATCACTATAGCCACCCGCTTCCGCTTTACGTGAAGTACCCGTTTTGGCTGCGACGCGATAACCCGGTACCGCTGCTCGTGTTGCAGTACCGCCTTTTTGGGTGACGCCTTCCAGCATCTCTAGTACCAGCTGCGCATTGTCTCTATCAATGATCTGCTTAGAAAAATCTTGCTCATTGTTTTCAATGATGTGAATCGGCTCATAGACGCCTTTGTTCGCGAGCGTTGCGTAAGCATGAGCTAATTGAATTGGGGTGACCGATAAGCCGTAACCAAAAGATAGAGTCGCGATTTCAAACTTCGACCAACGGCGACGGTTAGGGAAAATACCCGTTGTTTCACCGACCAGATTCAAGCCTGACATTTCGCCAAGACCAACCGAACTGTAAAGCCCAAGTAGCGCTTCCAGCGGCATATCCAATGCCAGCTTAGCCACACCGATGTTACTCGACTTTTTAAGGATCATCGCTAAGTCAGCCTTGCCGACTTTGGAGGTATCACGAACACGGCTACCACCAATCTGCATGATGCCGTTACCGGTATTAATGACTGTGTCTGGGGTTGCTGCACCGTTTTCGAGTGCCGCCAAAACAACAAAGGGTTTAACCGTCGAGCCTGGTTCCATCGCGTCGGTCAAAACGCGATTACGCATCTTAAAGCTTTGTAGGTCAGCACGATTGTTTGGGTTGTAGGATGGGGCATTGACCATGGCTAACACCGCACCGGTTTTGACATCCAGCAGAATCGCCGAGCCTGAAGTAGCACGGTGATCGGCTACCGCTTGTTTGATCTCACGATAGGCGATCGCTTGAAGGCGTTGGTCGATGGTCAAGGTCAAGGGTTTGCCTTGCTCACGCTCTTCCAAGGCAATATTCTCGACTACGCGCCCATAGCGGTCTTTACGAATGGTACGCTTACCCGCTTCACCCGTTAGCCATTTATCGTAGCTGCGCTCCACGCCTTCTAAACCATGACCATCAATACCGGTCACACCAATTAGGTGCGCACTGATTTCACCCGCAGGATAGTAACGTCGAGACTCCGCCTTCAGGCCAACGCCCACCAGCTTTAGATCGCGAATGTACTTCGCCATCGCCGGACTAACTTGTCTTTGGAGATAAATGAAGCGGCGCTTTTTATTGGCTGAGATCTTATCGATCATCGATTGACGCTCTAGCCCCAATACATCCGCAAGGGCATACCAGCGATCAATCTGAGCAAGACCGTCTTTATCAAAAATGGTTTTCGGATCAGCCCATACCGCCTCAACCGGCACACTCACGGCAAGGGGTTCATCGTTTCGATCAGAAATAATACCGCGCGCGGAAGGGATAGCTTTGACGCGAACAGAGCGTAGATCACCTTGGCGAATCAGGTTGTCCGGCTCGATAATTTGAATATAGGCGACGCGCGACACCAGCGCAGCAAACGCAAGAAATACAAACGCGATAACGAGGTTAAAGCGCCATTTGATCAAGATAGGATCGGCATCCTTTTCATTCGCTGCGACAGCTTTGGCAGAAACGGCTTCGGCTTTCTTCGCAGGTGCTTTTTCCTTTTTTGCGGTCATTTCAGTGAGATCACAACTTCTTTGTCTGAGTCAGGGCGCTTCATATCAAGCTCTTTAATCGCAGAGGCTTGTACTCGGCTGTGTTCGGCCAGCGCGGTCTCTTCGAGCATTAGGTTTCGCCACTCGTCATCAAGCTGCTCACGCTCCACCAAAGCCATATCTTTCTGGGTAATGGCCTGGCGAGACATGTGTGTAGTAAGAACGACCCCCATCGCACTCGCGAAGATAGCAATGAGCAATAACAGTGGGACGCGACCCACTGATATTAGATCAAAGAAGATAATCTTGGCTAAGTTTGGCTTGGCGGTCTTCATCTACTACAGCTTTTCTGCAATGCGTAATACTGAGCTACGTGAGCGAGTGTTTTCATCAACCTCGTGTTTAGAAGGTTTGATCGCTTTGCCGACAGGCTTAAGATCAGCACTGCCTAGCGCTTTAATCTGCTCTTCTGTCAGTGGCAAACCGTGAGGAACCTGAGGACCTTGGCTCTCTTTACGGATAAAACGTTTTACCATGCGGTCTTCAAGTGAGTGGAAGCTGATAACAGACAGGCGACCTTCCGGTGAAAGAATGCTTGCTGCGCCTTTCAGTGCCGTATCAATCTCTTCCAGTTCACTGTTGATGTAAATACGGAATGCTTGGAAAGCACGTGTTGCTGGGTGCTTTTTCTCTTTGAAGCTCTTTGGTGCCACATCAGAGATCAGCTTAGCCAATTGACCCGTGCGTGTTAGCGGTTCGTTCTCTTCGTTTTCACGGTAAGCAACGATGCCTTTCGCAATACGACGTGCGTGCTTGTCTTCACCAAACTCACGGATAACCCATGTGATGTCATCAAGATCGGCATCCATTAACCACTGAGAAACAGGGATACCCGAGGTTGGGTCCATACGCATATCCAGCGGGCCATCTTTCATGAAGCTGAAGCCGCGCTCTGCGTCATCCAGTTGAGGAGAAGAGACACCAAGGTCGAGAAGTACGCCATCTACTTGGCCGACAAGATCGTAGCGCTCCGCGTATTCAGCCATGCCAGAGAAAGGGCCGTGGATGATAGTAAAACGAGGATCATCAATTTTTTGTGCTTCTGCGATCGCTTGTGGATCGCGGTCGATACTAAATAGTCGTCCATTCTCGCCCAGTTTAGACAGGATTGTACGGCTGTGACCACCACGGCCAAAAGTACCGTCAATGTAGGTACCATCGGGTTTGATCGCCAGTCCGTCAATTGATTCGTTAAGCAATACTGAAATATGTTTGAACGCTTCTGTCATAGTCTTCTCAGTGAGTGGATTAAGCCTTTAGTTCGGCTACAAATGATTCTGTTAACGTTTTAGTGTACTGATTTCGCACGTTATCTCCACTACATTGTGTGTAGCGAGTTGGTATTTTTCACCCAAGTCTTTACAAGAAAAGCGGATTTTAAGGAAATCTAAATAGTTTACGTCAATATAAAGCAAAAAACCCATCACTACTGTTAAGTAATGATGGGTTCTTGGAATAGGTGGAGTCGACATATAAGCCGGGTTCTGTTCCGCTTGCGCGGTAGTAGCCATTCGTCTAGGCCAGCAATCGCTCACTGGCTCAAGCAACCTACCCGCCTCCTTACGCGAGCAACGCAATGTGGAGGCCTATTTGGTCTTGCTCCGGGTGGAGTTTACCCTGCAACGGACTATTGCTAGCCGTCCGGTGCGCTCTTACCGCACCCTTTCAGCCTTACCTGTGCCCTAGGGCCATCGGCGGTCTTCTCTCTGCTGCACTTGTCGTGGGCTTGCGCCCCCCAGGCGTTACCTGGCACCCTGCTCTATGGAGCCCGGACTTTCCTCCCCTTCATCAGTCTCCCGAAGGACGTCAACGTCAGTCTCCCAAAGGACTTCAACGCCAGTCTCCCGAAGGACATCAATGAAGCAGCGACTACCCAGTCAACTCCGAGGGCGGATTGTATAGAGATTAGAGTGCAGTGTCTAGCCAGATCACAAATATGATGCAATCGGGGTGTTAACTGGTGGGGAATTGAACGAAAGAGCAGATGAGAGTGACGAGATGAGGGATTCGAAGGGATAAAAAGAAAGATGCGGGTGGCGAGATGCGGGATTCGAAGGGATAAAAAGAAAGATGCGGGTGGCGAGATGCGGGATTCGAAGAGATAAAAAGAAAGATGCGGGTGGCGAGATGAGGGATTCGAAGGGATAAAAAGAAAGATGCGGGTAGCGAGATTCGGGATGAGAAAAGAACTAAGAGCAGAATAGAGTGCTGTGATGAGAGACTCGAGAAGAGATTTAAAAGAAGGTGCGAGCAAAGGGACTCGAAAGACGTGAAGAATAGATTAGAGATACAGATAAAAAGATGGTTGGGTTTCTTGTTTATCTGTATCTAAATTGTGTAACTAAGGAAGCACTAGTTGTCTAGGTGCTCTAGGCCCCATTTGTACAGCGCGTTCTTCTTCAGGTTGTAGATCTCTGCGGCCATGGCAGCAGCTTTCTTAAGTGGCAGCTCTTTGGTCAGAATGCCCAGTGTGCGTGTCGCTTCGTCTGGCAGGTCAGTGCTCGCCTCTTCGCGATGGCCGTGAATCAGTAACACCATTTCGCCGCGCTTGCGATTCGCGTCTTCTTCAATCCACTCAATCAACTCGCCCAGAGGCATGCCTTGAATGGTTTCGAAAGTCTTCGTCAGCTCACGTGCTAACACCACTTCGCGGTCTGGGCCTAAAATCTCCAGCATGTCTTGCAGTGAGTCAGAGATACGATGTGGTGATTCGTAGAAAATACAGGTGCGCTCTGCTTTCGCGATCTCAAGGAACTTATCCTTACGACCTTTACTCTTAGGAGGTAAGAAGCCTTCAAAACTGAAGCGATCTGACGGCAGGCCTGACGCACTTAACGCAGTGATGACAGCACATGCACCAGGAAGTGGTACAACTCTCACACCCGCCTGACGACATTGAGATACAAGATGGTAACCTGGATCACTGATTAAAGGGGTTCCAGCATCTGAGACTAATGCGATAGACTGACCCTCTAATAATTTTTCTACTAGAACTTGAGCCTTAGTTTGCTCATTATGGTCATGTAACGCGAACGTTCTGGTGGATATATTGAAGTGAGCAAGCAGCTTACCCGTGTGACGTGTGTCTTCCGCTGCAATAACATCGACACTTGATAATACTTCGATTGCTCTTTGCGTGATGTCTCCCAAATTTCCGATAGGAGTCGGCACGATATAGAGAGTTGGGCTCTCTGTGAGCAAGGTTTTGTTATCTGTCATTTGTTTACCATCACTTCAACGATTAATATAGATACAAATTTATACGGAATTAAAAAGAACTCATGGCAACAATGAACCATAAGAGACTCAGTGTACCACGCTTACTAACTCCAATTGCATTAGCAATTTCATTGGCGGCTTGTTCTTCTGCGCCACAAGCCCCGACGCGTGTTGATATTACACTTGATCCAACACAATCGACAGAAAGTTACATGATGCAAGCCGACAGTAGCAAGGGAAGTCTACAAAATGATTGGCTAATCATGGCGCTTAAGTCGTCGGTGCAAGCAGGTAAAACCGATCAAGCGACGTTGCTGATCAAACGTTTAGCCAAACAACCACTCTCGGATACTCAACAAGCTGAGTGGCAATTAGCGCGTGCACAGCTGCTGTTTAATAACCAACAAACAGAGCAAGCGTATCAACAACTGAATTTCCAGCCGTGGTGGAAACTGCCGAATGAGCAGTGGAAAGACTACCACAACCTACGCGCTGACATCTTAGAAGTGCTAAACCAATACTTCGAAGCAAGCCGTGAGTTAACCAAGCTGGAAGAGTTTGATGATGGCGAAAACCAACAGCAAATTTCCGACCGTATCTGGCAAAACCTAAATAGCTACTCACAATACGAAGTGCTAGCGCTTAAAACGGCGCCAGACGAAGACGTATTGGCGGGTTGGTTACAGCTATCTATCTACCTGAAGACGCTGAACGGCAACCTGCCTGAACTACAAAGTACGTTGCAAAATTGGTTTGCTGAAAATCCATACCACCCAGCAGCGACCTACACGCCACAAGCGATTACTGACATCTTGGCTTTAGAAATCAGCAAGCCAACCAGTACTGCACTGCTGCTGCCTCTAACCGGTAAGTACAGCAAGCAGGCACAATTAGTGCGTGATGGCTTTATCTTCGCGATGATGAACGACAAAGAGCGTGAGGAAGACGCGACGCTGACCGTGTTGGATACCAACACTCAGAGCGCGGAAGAGATCAAACAGACTCTCGTCGACAACAAGGTTGATTTCATTGTTGGCCCTCTGATTAAGAGCAACATCACTAAACTTCAGCAAGCTCAGAAAGGTCATGAGAATGCCATTCCTGCGTTGGCACTGAACATTCCAACTCAGTTAGAACCGGATACCAAACTTTGCTACCTAGCATTGTCGCCAGAGCAGGAAGTTGAGCAAGCCGCGAAGCACCTCTTCACTCAAGGTTACAAATACCCGCTTATCTTGGCACCGAAAGGCCGATTGGGTGATCGTATCGAAGAAGCATTTAAGGAAGAGTGGTCAAAATACAGCAACAACGAGGTTGCGACGTCATTCTTCTCTGACAAGCGCCAGCTGCAACGCAACGTTAACCAGATTTTTGGCCTACAAGAGAGCCAACAACGCATTGCGCAAATGGACAATCTAATTAACCTGCCGCTAGAGACAGAGCCTCGCAGTCGTCGCGACGTGGATGCGGTATACATTGTGGCGAAGAACTCTGAGCTAACGCTTATTAAGCCTTTCATCGAAGTAGCGATTAACCCAGATGCGAAGCAACCTGCGTTGTTCTCTAACTCTCGCAGTAACAGTGGTGATAAGCAGTACGAAGACCTAACTGGCGTTTTCTACAGTGATATCCCTCTTCTGGTTGAAAGCAAGGGTGAACTGAACAAGCAGCTAAACGAGCTGTGGCCATCACACTCAAATGGTCAGAAGCGCCTTCAGGCCCTTGGTATGGATGCGTACTATTTGATGGACGCACTACCGCAAATGAAAGCCGTTGAAGGGCACAGCATCTCTGGTGAAACTGGCGTGCTAACCATTGACAATAACTGTGTGGTACAGCGTCAAATCAGCTGGGCTGAGCATGGGGCTATTTAGCCGAACTAAGCTCGTACAAAAACTTAACGCCCACCGACAAGTGGGCGATAAATACGAACGCGTGGCCCTAGATCACCTCAAAGGCCACGGACTCTCTTTAATAGAGCAAAACTTCGTAGCAAAATGTGGTGAGATTGATCTTATAATGCACCACAACCAGACTATTGTGTTTGTTGAAGTCAAATACCGAAAACAGACACGTTATGGACATGCCGCCGAAATGGTCACCGCTCGCAAGGCGAACAAGCTGATCAACACTGCCAACCTATGGCTGATGAAACAGGGCATGTCGGTACACTCGACTAACTTCCGGTTTGATGTTGTGGCTATTGAAGGGCCAAGTGAACAAATCAACTGGATAGAAAATGCAATTACCCAAGGATAAACATGCTAGATAGCATCAAAGAAAGTTTTACAGAAAGTATTCAGATCCAAATCGCGGCAGCAGAAGCCCTGCCAGATGCTATTACCCATGCCGCTCAAGCCATGGTTGCAACCTTGCTTAATGGTAATAAGATTTTATGTTGTGGTAACGGTGGCTCAGCTTCGAACGCACAGCAGTTTGTCTCTTGCCTACTTAACCGCTTTGAAACCGAGCGCCCTAGCCTGCCTGCAATGGCGCTAACCGCCGACAACACTACGCTAACTGCGGTTGCAAACGACTACCACTACGAAGAGATCTTCTCAAAACAGGTACGTGCTTTTGGTCAAACTGGCGATATCCTTCTTGCTATTTCGACTAGCGGTAACAGCAAAAACATCATCAAGGCTATGGAAGCGGCAGTAACCCGTGATATGACCATCATCGCTTTTACCGGTAAAGACGGTGGTGAGATGGCTGGTCTTCTAGGCGAACACGATGTAGAGATTCGAATCCCATCACATCGCACCGCTCGTATCCATGAAGTTCATATGGTCACACTGCATTGCTTGTGCGATCTCATTGACCAAGTTCTATTCCCAGCTCACGAGGAGTAATTGGAGTAACATGAAGTTTTCTATTGTTAAGTTGCTCAGCGTTTCACTGCTGACACTATCATTGTCTGGATGTGCGGGGCTGTTCATTGCAGGCGCTGCGACGACAGCAAACTTAGTCACCGACACTCGTACTACCAAAGAGATTTGGAATGATAACAATATCGAGTTCGAAGTTGCAGCCATCACTAACAAGGCTCCATATCGCGGTAACGTTCGAATCACTGCCAGCTCTTACCGCGGCACAGTGGTACTGATGGGCCAAGCATCAACAGAGGCGGAACGCCGCTCATTTGAGAGTGAAGCGAGAAAAGTGGCTGGTGTGAACAATGTCCATAACCAAGTACGCGTTAAGCCACCACTGAGCGTGAGTGAGATCAGCAAAGACAGCTGGATCACAACCAAGGTAAAATCTGCTCTGCTGGCCAATGCCGAGCTAAATGGCATCAAGGTTAAAGTTATCACCGAAGATGGTGAAGTGTTCCTACTCGGCCTTGTGACTCGTGAGCATGCTGATATTGCAACCGATGTAGCTCGTAATATCTCAGGGGTCAAACAAGTCATTCGAGCATTCGAATATGGTGATGAGGCAACGGTGAAGGCTGAAGCGGCGGCGGAAACTGAAGCAGAAACTGTCGTTAACTAACTTCATCCAAATATATAAACTCCAATAAAAATCGAGTTATAAAAAAAGCAGCGAATCATCGCTGCTTTTTTAATGTCGTTCGGTTACTTGATAACTCGAAGGCTTGGTCGGCCTTTAGTTGGGCGCGGTGGTTCAGGCTCAGGGTCTGAATCTTCCGCATCAACTTCAACCTCTGCCGTTGCAACACTCAGTGAAGGACCTTGTTCCGGAGCTTCAAATGGCCCCTCTTCAATGCCTTCTTCCAGCACATCCATGTAAGCCTCTTCAGGCTCAAACATAGTACCAGCGCCATTTTCACGAGCGTAGATCGCTTGAACAGCATAAAGCGGTACGATCACAGAGTGAGGACGTCCACTGAAGCGGGCACTGAATGTCACCGCTTCGTTGCCAAGCTCAAGATTGCCTACCGCACGAGGAGCAATATTCAGGATGATTTGACCATCTTGAATAAACTCTTCAGGCACACGAACACCCTGCAATGTTGCTTCAACAACAAGGTGTGGTGTCAGTTCGTTATCAACCAGCCAATCATAGAATGCACGAAGCATATATGGACGGCGTGGCGTCATCGTTGAGATATCCATAACGATTAACGAGCCAGTCGCATCTCGCGCTCAGCTTCTGTTAGAGAAGCTAGGAATGAATCACGCTCAAATACACGGTTCATGTAAACTTTCAGTTCTTTAGAACCTGGGCCAATTAGCTCGATACCTAGCTCAGGAAGACGCCATAGTAGCGGAGCAAGGTAACAATCGATTAGGCTGAATTCTTCGCTCATGAAGTATTCGTACTCTGCGAAGATAGGAGCCAGAGTTAGTAGGTCGTTGCGCAGCTTAGTACGTGCTGCTTCAGACTCTTCTGCATTGCCTTTTACAATCTTCTCAGCAACTGAGTACCAGTTACGTTCGATACGATACATCATTAGACGGCTGTTACCACGAGCAACAGGATAAACAGGCATCAATGGTGGATGAGGGAAACGCTCATCTAGGTATTCCATGATGATTTTTGAGTCGTATAGAGCCAACTCGCGATCAACTAGAGTGGGTACTGATTTGTACGGGTTCAGTTCAACAAGCTCTGCTGGAAGATTATTTTCATCAACCAACTCAACTTCAACACTTACGCCTTTTTCAGCAAGAACAATGCGCACCTGATGGCTATACATATCAGAAGCACTTGAGAAAAGAGTCATCACAGAACGTTTATTGGCAGCTACAGCCATGGAGCCCTCCAGTACACTTTAAATAAAAACAATGGAGGCCTAAGCCTCCATTGTACATTAACATAATTTGGGAATTAGCACGGTATTATAGCACAATTAGTGCACATCACGCCAATACTCTTTCTTCAGTAGAATCACAACGATAGTGAACAATACTAAGAAGGCCATTACCCACCAACCTAGAGCGTGACGCTCAAGTTGAACTGGGTCACCAGAGTAAACTAGGAAGTTAACCAAATCACGTACAGCTTCGTCGTACTCGCCTGAACTTAGTTCACCAGAACCGTCAGTTTCAGTACCTACAACCACTTCTACTTCTTCACCATCTACGATGTGAGTTTCGTAGATTGGCGTTGGGATGCCTTGTAGCTCTTCAAGCACATGTGGCATACCAACACTTGGGAAAACAATGTTGTTTACGCCAAATGGACGAGATGGGTCTTCGTAGAAAGTACGAAGGTAAGTGTATAGCCAGTCTGCGCCACGAACACGAGCAACCAGTGTTAGATCCGGTGGCGGAGCACCGAACCAGTTTGCCGCTTGTTTCGCAGGCATTGCGTTAACCATCAGGTCACCAACCTTCGCTTCAGGATCGAAGACTAGGTTCTCTTTCATCAGATCCACAGGGATCTCAAGGTCGTTAGCAACTCGCTCATAACGCTGGTATTGCGTTGAGTGACAGCCAAAACAGTAGTTCATGAACAGCTTCGCGCCATTTTGCAGTGAAGCTTGGTCCGTTAAGTCATTGTTCGCTTTGTCTAGCGGAACATTTGCGCCCGCTGCCATAGCTAATGACGGCAACATAGCAAATAAAATTACAATCCATTTTTTCATTTGAATGTCACCCTTTCTGGTAATGGTTTCGTCGCTTCATTCTTACTGTAGAACCACAGTAGTACGAAGAACATGAAGTAACCTAAGCTAAATACTTGTGCAAGTATTGTGTACGTTGGTGTTGCTGGAAGCGCACCAAGAATACCAAGCGCAATAAAGCTTATTGTGAATTGGATGATGTTAATCAAATGCAGTTTGCTACGGTAACGGTACGAACGTACTTTACAACGGTCGAACCATGGCAGTAGGAATAGCACAACAATCGATGCGCCCATTGCTACAACACCTAGCAGCTTATCAGGAACCGCACGTAGGATTGCGTAGAACGGTGTGAAGTACCATACAGGAGCGATGTGCTCTGGAGTCTTCAGCGGGTTCGCAGCTTCAAAGTTTGGCGGCTCAAGGAAGAATCCACCCATCTCAGGGTTAAAGAACAGCACATAACAGAAGAAGAATAGGAAACCAGCAACACCAACCATATCTTTCACAGTCCCGTATGGGTGGAAAGGAATAGAGTCAATGATGTCGTATTTCTTAGTGTAATCCTTGTGGAATGGGAACTGAGTTTTGTAGTCGTCGCCCATTGTGCCCTTAGGAAGCTTAGTTTCGATACCGTCTGGGTTGTTTGAACCTACTTCGTGCAGCGCTAGTACGTGAAGTACGATAAGCAGCAGAAGTACGATTGGCAGAGCGATAACGTGCAGTGCGAAGAAACGGTTCAGCGTTGCACCAGAGATGATGTAGTCACCACGGATCCAAAGCGTTAGGTCATCACCGATAACCGGAATCGCACCAAACAGAGAAATGATTACCTGAGCACCCCAGTATGACATTTGACCCCATGGTAGTAGGTAACCCATGAATGCCTCAGCCATAAGCACTAGGAAGATCAACATACCGAAGATCCACAGTAGCTCACGAGGTTTTTGGTAAGAGCCGTAGATTAGACCACGGAACATGTGCAGGTAAATTACAACGAAGAATGCCGAGGCACCCGTTGAGTGCATATAACGTAACAACCAGCCGTATTCCACATCACGCATGATGTATTCAACAGATGCAAACGCGCCTTCGCCCGATGGTACGTAGTTCATTGTTAGCCAAATACCCGTAAGGATTTGGTTAACCAGTACTAACATTGCCAAAGAACCAAAAAGGTACCAAAAGTTAAAGTTCTTAGGCATTGGGTATTCAGATAAGTGCTTTTTATAAGCATTCATCGCGGGTATACGTTTCTCTACCCAATCTAGTAGTCCTTGCATTATGCATCTCCCTCGTCAATACCGATCAGGATCTTGGTGTCACTTAAATACATATGCTTTGGCACAACAAGGTTAAGCGGTGCTGGTACGCCTTGGAATACTCGACCAGCCATGTCGAACTTAGAACCGTGACATGGGCAGAAGAAACCAGACTTAACACCTTGAACTTGCTCTGCAAAAGAATCAGGTAGGTAAGTTGGAGAACAACCTAAGTGAGTACAGAAACCAACAGCAACAAAGAATTCCGGCTTAATTGAACGGAACTCATTTTGAGCGTATTCAGGTTGTTGTTCAGCTTCCGATTGAGGATCTCGAAGTTGACCACCAATGGATTTCAAGTTTTCTAGTACCGATTCAGCACGGCGTACAACCCATACAGGCTTACCTTGCCACTCGACACGAACCATTTGGCCAGCTTCTAATTTACTGACTTCCACTTCCACCGGCGCACCCGCAGCTTTCGCCTTGGCACTCGGATTCCATGATTTAATAAAAGGCACGGCTACAGCAGCAGCCCCTAAACCACCAACAACGGCTGTTGTTGCGGTTAGGAAACGCCTGCGACCGTTATTTAAAGGCGCGTTGCTCATCCAAACATTCTCCCATTTGCTCCTTGTGGATTGAAATTATTCCGATTAAAGAGCATGGCTAACAAAATATGTATTTAGTTCTATTTATTGACGGCAAATGATAAATAAAACCCTACTTTTTGACAAGATAAAGCTACCTTTTTGTAACAATCATGAGGCAAAGCGCACATTGGGTTACAAAAGCTATCAAAATATAAGAATTTGGAAATAAAACGAGGGAGGAAAAGCGTTTAGCGGGGAGTAGAAAAACAAAAAGCCCGGCATATAGCCGAGCTTTGAACCACAATTCCAGTAATAAAACTGGGAGCGTGTATTTTCCGGTAAAGGAAAAATTAACGCTTAGAGAATTGAGGTTTACGACGTGCTTTACGTAGACCAACTTTCTTACGTTCAACGCAACGAGCGTCACGAGTAACGTAGCCAGCTGCACGTAGAGCAGGACGTAGAGTTTCATCGTACTCCATAAGAGCGCGAGTGATACCGTGGCGGATTGCGCCAGCTTGACCAGAAATACCACCACCAGAAACAGTGATGTATAGGTCAAGTTTCTCAGTTAGTTCAACTAGCTCAAGAGGTTGCTTAACAACCATACGAGAAGTTGGACGACCGAAGTAAACATCAAGGCTACGCTTGTTGATTACGATCTCACCAGAACCTGGTTTGATGAAAACACGAGCTGCTGAGCTTTTGCGACGACCAGTGCCGTAGTATTGATTCTCTGCCATTTTCATAATCCCCAATTAGATGTCTAGTACTTGTGGTTGTTGAGCAACATGGTTGTGCTCAGCACCAGCGTATACTTTTAGCTTACGGTACATAGCGCGGCCTAGAGGACCACGTGGTAGCATACCTTTAACAGCTAGTTCAAGAGCCATCTCTGGCTTACGGTCGATCAGCTTTTCAAAAGTGATAGACTTAAGACCACCAGGGAACTCAGAGTGACGGTAGTAAACCTTACCCTTAGCCTTGTTACCAGTTACAGTAACTTTCTCAGCGTTAACAACGATGATGTAATCACCAGTGTCTACGTGAGGAGTGTATTCAGCTTTGTGCTTACCGCGTAGGCGAGAAGCGATTTCACTTGCAAGACGACCTAGAGTTTTACCTTCAGCGTCTACAACGTACCAGTCGCGTTTTACAGTTTCTGGTTTAGCAACGAAAGTTTTCATGCTAATAATTACCTATTAAAAAAATTTACACTTAAGGAATACTGAGTATTCCCACTGTCTAAGAGTCACCATTCATCACCCCTTCGAGTGTTGGAAAACTCTTGGCATAACGTGATTTAACTCATCGTTAGAGGCCCGCAGTAACGGTAGGTCGCAGGATTATAGAGAAGAGCGAAGAAAAAATCACCTCTTTTTGAACAAAATCACGAATTTTTTCTACCATTTTGCTAATAACGAAATCCAAGCCTAACTTAGGTGCTCTTTTGCCAGATAATCATGGCTCTGCATTTCGATTAAACGTGACTGACAGCGTTTAAATTCAAACTCTAACTGACCGTGGGTATAGAGTTCTTCCAGTGCTACTTCGGCTGAAATAATCAATTTTACGTTTCGCTCATAAAACTCATCGACTAAAGCGATAAAGCGTCGTGCCGCATCATCCGAGGTCGCACTCATTTGCTCCACTTCCGCCAGCAATACGGTGTGGTAGATTTTAGACAGTTCAATGTAATCGTTTTGACTGCGAGCAGACTGACACAACTGAGCAAAGGTGCCATGCAGCACGCCATCACTTGCTTCGACCACATCTAATTGACGATGGTTGACCTCAACCTGAGTCAGCACCTCTTTACCCTCTCCTACCAATTGCTGGTAGTAAGTACGCAGGTTTATATCTGCTTGCGCATCCAGTGGGAAGTGATAGATTTCCGCTTGTTCAAGTGTACGCAGTCGATAGTCGACTCCACTGTCGACATTCAGGATGCGGCAGTTTTCTTGGATCAGTTTAATCGCTGGAAGAAAACGCGCGCGCTGCAGACCATTTCGATACAAGTCTTCCGGTGGAATATTCGAGGTTGCTACCAAGATAACGTTACGAGCGAACAGCTCTTGGAACAGTGTACCAAGGATCATCGCATCGGTAATATCGGATACAAAAAATTCGTCAAAGCAGATGATGTCCGCTTCTTGCTTAAACTTATCCGCCACCAGCGGTAAAGGATCACTCACTTCGCCTAGCGCTTTCAGTTCATCATGAACGCGATACATAAAGCGGTGAAAGTGGACACGCATTTTGCGCGAGGTCGGCAAGGCATCACAAAAGGTATCCATCAGATAGGTTTTACCTCGCCCCACTCCACCCCAAAAATAGAGCCCTTTCGGTGGCGTAGGCAGTTGCGGCTTTTTACCTAACAACTTTTGAAAACGCGTCAGCTGTGGCACTGGCGCATTTTGGTATTCTTGAAATTGGTGGAACAGTTGGTCGAGCGCCTGAACGGCTTGTTCTTGGGCTGGATCTCTTTGAAATCCATGTTCTTTTATATCTTGTTCGTATTTTTTAACGGGATTCATGACGACATTTCCACAATGAAATCGATATCAACCAGCAAAGGAAAAAGGGCTTCAACAGTACAATAGGCGGGGTCTGAGCGCTGTATGTGCAGCTTCAAACTGATAGCTAGCGCACACGCATTTCTCTTTATACTGTCGCTTTCTCATAGTACCATGAAGCTGCATTATGTGTAACTAAGCAGTAACAAACATGTTAAAAAACAACAATAAGGAGCTGTTATGCCTTGGATGTATGCCGTTGGCGGTTTACTAATCGGACTTATCTTAGGGGTTGCTATCTCTCGCCTCACGACTCCTGAGTACAAGAAGCAAAAGAATGTTCAAAAAGAATTAGACACAGCAAAGTTTGCCCTAGAGCAGCAACGCCAAGAGCTTGCAGACCACTTTGCTAAAACAGCTGAAATGTTGGATACGTTAGGTAAAGACTACACCAAGCTTTACCAACACATGGAAAAAACCAGCGCTGAGTTAATCCCCAACTTACCAGAGCAGGATAATCCATTTGTGAAGACAGCTGCTGCACACTCAGACAAACCGTCAGAGAAAGCAGAAGCAAAAGCGTCAACACTCGATGAGCAACCAAAAGATTACGCCAATGGCGCAACAGGTTTGTTCAGCGATGAGAAGAAAGAAGTCATTGAAGCACCAGAGGTTGTGACTGCGAAAGCATCTTAAACAACTAATAAATCAGTGAACTTTACAAAGGTTTTTGAGTCATAACCTTCACTTGGGTCGTATAACACTTGGATATAGTCCAACTCTATATGTGTTACAAGGCCTTAACTAACGAGGAGTTTATGATGAAAAAACCTTTGCTTGCTTTATCGGTACTGACTTTAAGCTTAAGTTCCATCATCGCACCGATTCAGGCAACTGCGGCACTGCCCCTCAGTGTCGACAACCAACAATTACCTAGCCTTGCGCCAATGCTTGAAAAAGTGACCCCAGCGGTCGTCAGCATTGCTGTGGAAGGTAAACAAGTTCAACGTCAACGCATCCCAGAGCAATTCCAATTCTTCTTTGGCCCAGAGCAAGCGCAAGAGCGCCCTTTCAGAGGCTTAGGTTCTGGTGTCATTATTGATGCGAAGCAAGGCCACATCGTTACCAACTACCACGTCATCAACAACGCCGATGAGATTCGTGTAAAGCTGCATGACGGGCGTGAGTACGATGCCGAGTTGATTGGCGGTGACGAAATGTCAGATATCGCCCTGCTTAAACTCGAAAAAGCCAAAGACCTAACAGAGATTCGCTTCGCCGATTCAGACAAGTTGCGCGTCGGTGACTTCAGCGTCGCAATTGGTAACCCGTTTGGTTTAGGTCAAACCGTCACATCAGGCATTGTTTCAGCACTAGGCCGAAGCGGGCTTAACCTCGAAAACTTTGAAAACTTCATCCAAACCGATGCCGCAATCAACAGCGGTAACTCTGGCGGCGCACTGGTTAACCTCAACGGTGAGCTAATCGGTATCAACACTGCAATTCTTGGCCCTAACGGCGGAAACGTCGGTATTGGCTTCGCGATTCCATCTAACATGATGAGAAACCTAACCGACCAAATTCTAGAGTTTGGTGAAGTGAAACGCGGCATGCTTGGCGTTCAAGGCGGTGAGATCACCTCCGAACTGGCAGAAGCCCTCGGTTATGAGTCCAGTAAGGGTGCCTTTGTCAGCCAAGTGGTTCCAGACAGTGCTGCAGATAAAGCAGGCCTGCAAGCGGGCGACATTATCGTGGCGATCAACGGCAAGCGTATCGATACCTTTAGTGAGTTAAGAGCAAAAGTTGCCACTCTTGGCGCAGGTAAAGAGATCGAGCTAGGTGTGGTTCGTGATGGCAAGAATAAGACCTTTGATGTCACTTTGGGTGAGTCTACCAACAGCAAAACTCAAGCGGAAAAACTGCACGAAGGTTTAGCGGGCGCAGAGCTCACCAATACCAATGACAGTGATCCAGTGAAAGGTGTTAAGGTGACAACGGTAGCCAAAGGCTCTCCTGCCGAGGCATACCAGCTTCAACCAGACGACATCATCATTGGTGTTAACCGTCAGACGGTGAAGAACTTGGCGCAGTTTAGAGCTATTGTAGAGAAGAATCCTGGCGTGCTCGCTCTGAACATTCAGCGCGGCCCAAGAACCATCTACCTTGTGATTCGCTAACACTTATTAATCATTTTTGAGGGCGGGTTGAGTAAGTTCGTATAGAACTTAGTCAGCCTGCCCTTTTATTTAAATGAATCAAAATGCTATGCTTCACAAGTAACTCAAACTGGTCACCCATGTGCGGAGGCTCAATACCTTACCTGTCGAAGAGGGAAACATGCTGTCCTTTCTATTTCGTTCTATTTCCCTTGGATTAGTATCAGCACTGATTATTCTGGTCGCTTTCCCACAGCTAAGACCGAACTTCGTCTCTGACGCGGCAAGCAAACAAGTAAGCAATATCGGCTCGCTGCAACTGTCATTCAACGACGCAGTAAGACGCGCTGCGCCTGCGGTAGTGAATATCTATAGCCGTAAGTATGATGAAGCCGACCGTAATAAACTCCTTACTCAAGGTCTAGGCTCAGGAGTTATTGTCAGTGAAAAGGGCTACATCATTACCAACTACCACGTTGTCGCACAGGCCGATCAAGTGGTTGTCGCTTTGCAAGATGGTCGCGCCGCTGCTGCTCAGTTAGTGGGTTCAGATAAGCGAACAGATATCGCGATACTGCAAGTCAGCGGCGATAACCTGCCCGTCATTCCACTGAACCCTAACTACGAAGCCAATGTAGGCGATATCGTATTGGCGATTGGTAACCCTTATAACCTTGGTCAGACGACGACCTTCGGTATTATCTCGGCAACCGGTCGCTCTTCGATCAGTGCCGACCGCCATCAAGCCTTTATTCAGACAGATGCTGCCATCAATGAGGGTAACTCTGGTGGTGCACTCGTTAACTCACAGGGTGAACTGGTCGGTATTAACACGGCTTCTTTCCAACAGGCGACAGACATGGAGACCTACGGGATCTCTTTCGCTATCCCTTATGCGCTCGCTAACAAGATCATGCAGAAGATCATTGCCGACGGTCGTGTGATCCGTGGCTACATAGGTATCGATGGTCAGGACATCAACTCGGTGACCTCTCGATTACTCGGTAATAAGAATATTGGTGGGATCGTGGTTCTGGGTATCGACCCTGTTGGTCCAGCGGCCGATGCGGGCTTTGAGGTTCAAGACATCATCATCAGTATCGACAACATCAAGGTAAACGGCCGTCAAAGCGTGATGGATATTGTTACCGACCTAAGACCCGGCACTGTGATTGATGTCGGGATCCTGCGTCAAGGCGAGAGTAAAACACTTAAGGTGACAATTGCTGAGGATACGCGCTTATAGAGCTTGTAGAGCTTGTAGAGCTTGTAGAATAAGCGTGATACTCCCTTTATTCGATCGCTAACATAGACATACAAAAAACCCAGCTCTAGGCTGGGTTTTTTATTATCTAAACTAGGGCATTGCTAGAGATTACTCATCGCTCTCAATATCAATGCGAGTCACGCGCTGTAGGCCTCTTGGCAGTAGAGCACCACGACGACCACGCTCACCACGGAAGTTATCAAGGTCAGCAGGCTTCAAGCCCAGCTTACGCTTACCTGCGTACAGTGTCAGCGTTGTCCCTTGTGGAATCGCCATCAGATGCGAGACAAACTCTTCACGCTCTTTGGCCTTCGCCGAAGGGATGTTGATGATCTTGTTACCCTTACCTTTGCTCAATTGAGGAAGGTCTTTAATTGGGAACAACAACATACGACCTTGGTTGGTGATCGCTAGAATCTCGTTGGTCTCTAGATCTTCAATCGGGCTTGGTAGCATCACTTCAGATGCCTGAGGCAAATTCACTAAGGCTTTACCGCTCTTGTTCTTCGACAAAAGATCGCTGCCTTTACACACGAAACCGTAGCCCGCATCAGAGCCAACCAGCCATAGCTGATCGTCTTCACCCATCACAACTTGACGAATTGAACTGCCAGCACTGATGTTCAAGCGACCCGTAATCGGCTCACCTTGGCTGCGCGCCGAAGGCAGAGAGTGTGATTCAAGCGAGTAGCTACGACCATCACTGCCAAGGAACACGGCTTGCTGATTACTCTTACCACGCGTGCTCGCAAGGTATTTGTCACCAGACTTGTAGTTCAAGCCTTCCGGATCCACTTCATGGCCTTTAGCGTGACGAATCCAACCTTTCTCTGAAAGTACCACTGTGATTGGTTCACTTGGCACAAGGTCGCGCTCTGTCAGTGCTTTCGCTTCTGCACGCTCAACAAGTGGAGAACGACGATCATCACCGTACTTATCTGCGTCCGCTTGAATCTCTTTCTTAATCAGAGTATTCAGACGACGCTCAGAGCCTAGTAGCTTCTCTAACTTTTCACGCTCTTTCTCTAGCTCATCTTGCTCGCCACGGATCTTCATCTCTTCCAGCTTAGCAAGATGGCGAAGTTTGGTATCTAGAATTGCGTCTGCTTGAATCTCTGTGATACCAAAGCGCTCCATAAGCACTGCTTTCGGATCGTCTTCAGTTCGGATGATCTCAATCACTTCATCAAGGTTGAGATAAGCAACCAAAAGACCTTCTAAGATGTGTAAGCGCGCTAGCACTTTATCAAGACGGTGCTGTAGACGACGACGTACTGTTGTGCGGCGGAACTCAATCCACTCTTTAAGGATCTGAACTATGCCTTTCACTTGAGGACGGTTATCGAGACCGATCATATTTAAGTTAACGCGGAAGTTTTTCTCAAGATCCGTAGAAGCAAACAGGTGGCTCATCAGTTGATCGCAGTCGATACGGTTCGAACGAGGTACAACAACGATACGCGTTGGGTTCTCGTGATCCGATTCGTCACGCAGGTCGTCAACCATTGGCAGCTTCTTAGCGCGCATCTGGTTAGCGATCTGTTCAAGTAGCTTGGCACCCGACACTTGGTGAGGCAGAGCTGTGATTACAATGTCAGAGCCCTCTTTGTGCCAAACCGCGCGCATCTTGATGCTGCCACGACCCGTTTTGTAGATCTTCTCGATATCCGACTTCGGAGAGATGATTTCAGCTTCTGTCGGGTAGTCTGGGCCTTTCACATGCTCCATCACTTCCGACAGCTCAGATTTCGGGCTATCAATCAGCTTGATCGTTGCATCAGCAATCTCACGCACGTTATGTGGTGGAATATCTGTTGCCATACCTACCGCGATACCAGTGATACCGTTAAGTAGAATGTGAGGCAGACGCGCTGGCAGCATTTGCGGCTCTTTCATCGTGCCGTCAAAGTTTGGTTGCCACTCAACCGTGCCTTGACCTAGTTCGCCCAGCAGAACCTCAGCAAACTTAGACAGTTTCGCTTCGGTATAACGCATCGCAGCAAATGATTTCGGGTCATCTGGCGCACCCCAGTTACCTTGACCATCTACCAATGGGTAGCGGTAAGAGAACGGCTGTGCCATCAATACCATGGCTTCGTAACACGCTGAGTCACCGTGTGGGTGGTATTTACCCAGTACGTCACCAACGGTACGTGCAGACTTCTTGTATTTTGACGCTGCTGACAGACCAAGCTCAGACATCGCATAGATAATACGACGTTGTACAGGCTTAAGACCGTCACCAATGTAAGGCAATGCACGATCCATGATTACGTACATTGAGTAATTTAAGTAGGCATCTTCGGTGAACTTGCGCATCGGCAATTGTTCAACGCCATCAAAAGTAATTTCGTTAGACATTCATTATACCTCGGCCAAATCACCGTTGTTTTGTAGCCATGAACGGCGATCATCAGCACGCTTCTTACCTAGCAGCATGTCCATCATCTCATTGGTCGCTTCGCTGTCATCAATGGTTAATTGAACAAGGCGACGCGTGTTTGGATCCATGGTAGTTTCACGTAGCTGAAGTGGGTTCATCTCACCCAGACCTTTGAATCGTTGCACGTTGATCTTGGCTTTCTTCTTAGATAAACGCTCTAGCACACCATCTTTCTCGTCGTCATCAAGGGCGTAAAACACCTCTTTACCACAGTCGATACGATACAGAGGCGGCATTGCCACATAGATGTGACCCGCTTCTACAAGAGAGCGGAAGTGACGTGTAAACAACGCACAAAGAAGTGTTGCGATGTGTAGACCATCCGAGTCCGCATCGGCAAGGATACAGATCTTACCGTAACGCAGACCAGACAGGTCACCGTTATCAGGGTCGATACCCAAAGCCACTGAGATATCGTGAACTTCTTGAGACGCTAATACTTGATCAGCAGACACTTCCCATGTATTCAAAATCTTACCACGTAGTGGCATCACGGCTTGGAACTCACGATCGCGCGCTTGCTTCGCTGAACCACCCGCCGAGTCCCCTTCCACGAAGAAGATTTCAGTGCGGTTTAAGTCTTGAACCGAACAGTCCGTCAATTTACCCGGCAGTGCAGGGCCTGAAGCCACTTTTTTACGCACAACTTTCTTGCTCGCACGCATACGACGGTGCGCATTAGCAATGCAGGTTTCGGCTAATTGCTCGGCCAGTTGTGGTTTTTCATTCAGCCACAAACTGAACGCATCTTTCACAACACCAGAAACAAAGGCTGCCGTTTGACGAGAAGATAAACGCTCTTTTGTTTGACCTGCAAACTGAGGGTCCTGCATCTTCACTGATAACACGTATGAACAGCGATCGAAGATGTCATCACCCGTTAGCTTAACGCCACGCGGCAACAGGTTACGGAATTCACAAAACTCACGCATTGCATCCAATAGGCCTTGGCGTAGACCGTTTACGTGAGTACCACCTTGTTTGGTTGGTACTAGGTTCACGTAACTCTCCGTGATCATCTCACCGCCTTCTGGCTGCCAGATCACCGCCCAGTTTGCCATTTCCGTTTCAGCTGTAAACTCGCCGATGTATGGTTCTTCTGGCAGCAAGGTGTAGCCCTTAACGCCTTCCGCTAGATAGTCTTTAAGACCATCTTCATAGAACCATTTATGTTCTTCGTTATTCACCTTATCGCTGAAGGTGATCTCTAGACCTGGACAAAGTACCGCTTTCGCACGCAGGTTATTCACCAAGCGCAGTACTGAGAATTTAGAGCTATCGAAGTATTTCGCATCTGGCCAGAAGTGTACCGATGTACCGCTATTGCGCAGGCCACAAGAGCCAGTCACAGTTAGGTCGGTGACCGCAACGCCGCTTTCAAACGCAATTTCATGCACCTGACCATCACGACGAACCGTTACTTCAACACGCTTAGAGAGCGCGTTCACTACCGAGATACCTACACCGTGTAGACCACCCGAGAACTTGTAGTTATTGTTTGAGAACTTACCACCTGAGTGGAGCTTGGTTAGGATTAGCTCAACACCTGAGATGCCTTTCTCTGGGTGAATATCGACAGGCATACCACGACCATCGTCCACCACTTCCAAAGATTGGTCAGCGTGCAAGACCACTTTGATCTTCTTCGCGTGGCCAGCCAATGCTTCATCTACAGAGTTATCGATAACTTCTTGGGCTAAGTGGTTCGGCCTTTCAGTCTCTGTATACATCCCCGGACGGTGTCGAACCGGGTCGAGACCTTCAAGAACCTCGAGGTCTTTTGCATTATATTGTTCAGTCATAATACGGAGTTTACTCAAAAAATTTACGTCTGTTCGCTGGGCACTAATTCGATATAACCGCGTTAGCTGCCGTGAACCCTCACAACAGAGCGAACGAGCGAAAGTATTGGGGAATATAGTCTGGAAGCAGGGGTTTGATGTCAAGCTCGTTCAAAAACTATGACACCAAACTATGATATTTCACCACTGACAGATGAAATAACAGGCAAAAAAGATAAGATAGTGCGGCTGAAGTTCAACCTTATAAGGTTAAGAATTCAATTATCTTCTGAGGGTAGCGTTCAAAATCCACAAAACTGTGGTCGCCCCCTTCTTCTACTGTCTGCTTCGCTCCTTGAAACTTAGTCACCGCTTGGCGGTAGTCGAGAACTTCGTCCTCGGTTTGTTGCAGTAGCCAAAAATCACTGGGTTGAGAGATGGATGCCACGTCTAATGCCTTGAGCTCTTCAATGTGTTTCTGTTCCAACACATAATGCTCATTGGTGTACGGATTGACCTGCTCTCCAAGATATTCAGACAGCAACTCGTATGGCTTGACCGAAGGGTTGACCACTGCCGCTTTAAAACCATAGTGCGCATTTAGCCACGTCGACAGATAACCACCCAACGAACTGCCCACCAGCGCGATCTGGTACTGATCTTTATGTTGCTCTACTACGTCTTTCAAATGTGCCGCTGCCATAGCAGGGAAACTCGGCAACTGTGGTACCAAAACTTTGATATCAGGGCGATGCTCAGCACAATACTCAGCCATCACATTGGCTTTGTGTGAGCGAGATGAGCTATTAAAGCCGTGAATGTAGAGCAGCAGTGAAGGCTTACGCTGTGGCATCTCTACGGACGGCATCAGTAACCCTCAGCGTTAAAGTCAGGGGTAAAAGCACCATTGGTTAATCGACGCACTTGAGTTGCGATCTCACCACTTGGTTTAAGCTCCAGTTCTCGCCAACCCGGGCTGAGCGTATCAAGCGCAAAATCATCAGAGTTTGGCTTAAACTGAACACAGGTAGACGGCGTTGCCATGACTTGAACACCCAAATGCTCACGATTCATATCTTGATGCACGTGACCACATAAAATACCACGAACATTGTTGTGCTGTGATACGACATCCCAGAACTGCTCTGAGTCTTTTAGGTTGTGTTGATCAAGCCAAGCACTACCCACCAGCAGTGGATGGTGATGAAGCAACACTAAAGTGTGTTTCTGCGGATGCTCAGAAAGCTTTTGCTCTAAGAGATCCAGTTGTTGATCGCTCAAGCGGCCATGGGGTACACCCACGACTTGAGAATCGAGCAGGATCATTTGCCAGTGTTCACCCAAGAGTACATGTTCCACACACTGTATCTGAGGAGATGGGATAACACTGCCCATATTAGGTTTGTAGTCGTGGTTACCCGGCAACCAGTAACAAGGCTTTTCTAGAGGCTGAATACCTGCCTCAAATTTTTGATAAGACTCTGCGCTGTGATCTTGAGAGATATCACCAGTCGCAAGAACCGCTTCATATTCAAAACCTTGGTTCACAATGCCATCGACAACAGCACGAAAGCTATCTTCTGTATTGATGCTCAGCAGGCTGCCATTACTTGGCGCAAAGAGGTGCGTGTCGGTCAGTTGCACTAACTTGATGCTGCTCTCATCTAATTTTGAAGTGTGTGATAATTCCAAAATAACAAATCCAGATACGTTACTGTTAGATCTTCAAAGTATTCAAACGTACGCTAATTCAGCGTAATGGGTGTTCGGCTGATTCCATTTTTTAAACAAAATGTTAACCAATCGCCAAGAAACTTATTGAGTTGAAATTTCTCGTCTTTTTGCAGAAGTTTGGTGTTTGGGTAGTCGTATTTTGCTTTGACTCTTGAGAAGTCCCCACTGGCACACACTTCTGCAACGCGAGCGTCGTGATATAGCCTGACAGACATTTTTGGCAAAGGGAATACTGGCAACGCATCACTCTGACATATATCTATTAATGTGGTGTATTTTGTGACCTCATTCACTGTCAATTGATACACCATATTAACCGCTTGATAACAACGCACATCTCCAACCTCATGTCCAGATGGGAGTAGCGCGTTCAATTTCGCGTAATTTGTCTCATAGACTCGCATCAATTCAGCAAGATCAACATGATACGGCTTCTTCACCGCTATATTTGGCATAGCGCTACTCTTTCCACTGTGACTGTAAATCTAGGTAGTTCAATTGCAACCATTGCAAAGCAATAATAGTAGCACCATTTTCGAACACACCTTGTTTTACTAGCTGATAGGCCTGTTCACGGCTCATCACCTGCACACGAATGTCTTCACCCTCGTAGTCAAGGCCGTGGACGCCTTTAGCTGTGGTCGCATCGACACAGCCAACCATCACATCGAGCTTCTCAGAGCAGCCACCTGATGATGGGTAGTATGAGGTAATTGGCAGAACATGCGTCACTTCAACGCCAGCCTCTTCGACAGCTTCGCGGCGCGCAACCTGCTCTGGTGACTCGTCGGTATCGATGATTCCTGCAACAATTTCATATTGCCAAGGGTTTTCATGCTCAAGCGCACCCACTCGGATTTGCTCAACAATCACCACTTCGTCTCGAACAGGATCGTAAGGCAGCAGTGCAGCAGCATGTCCACGCTCAAACATTTCGCGTTCTATCGGCTTACTCCACCCGCCTTCGAACAGTTTGTGTCGAAAGGTGTACTTAACCATTTTGAAAAAACCACGAAAGAGCGTTTCTTTTGAGACAATTTCCACATCTTGCGGAGTAAACTCATGTTGTTGATTGTCATACTGTTGCATTTAGCACCTCACTAAGTGATCTTTATAGTTTACTCATTGTACGAGTTAACTACCAAGGACTAGGTTCAACTTTTTATACAAAATTTATAATTAAATTTAAGTATCCGAAAATAAATATTGCACAAGTGGACAGTTAAATGTAAAAAAGTGCAAAGTTTCGAGTAAATTACCACCAAACTGAGTTAAACTCTTTAAAGAAAAATTCTATAAAGGCAGGAATAGGAAAATGAGAAAACTGCTTCCACTATTTATCAGTGCAGCAATTGGCAGCCTGAGTTCATCAGCTTTCGCTGATACGCTAGCCGAAGTTTATGACCAAGCAAAACAAAACGATCCAACACTTCTTCGTTCAGCAGCGCAGCGTGATGCCGCTTTTGAAGCAGTCACTTCTAGCCGTAGTACACTACTACCGCAAATCAACCTAACTGCGAACTACGACATCAACCGTGGTGACCGTAGCAGTGTAAACAATGACAGCAATGTTTGGGGCGCAGGCATTGGCTTCACACAAGAGCTTTACCAACGCTCTTCTTGGATCACGTTAGACACAGCAGAAAAGACTGCACGTCAAGCTGATTCAGCTTATGCGGCAGAGCAGCAAGGCCTGATTCTGCGCGTAGCAACAGCTTACTTTGAAGTATTGCGTGCTCAAGACAACCTTGAATTCGTTCGTGCCGAGAAAGCAGCGGTTGCTCGTCAGCTAGAGCAAACCAAGCAGCGTTTCGAAGTTGGTCTATCAGCCATCACTGACGTACACGACGCGCAGGCACAGTACGATGCAGTATTAGCAGATGAAGTTCTTGCTGAAAACACACTGACTAACAACTATGAAGGTCTACGTGAGATCACAGGCCAAGAGCACTCAAACCTGAGCATTCTTGATACTGACCGCTTCTCTGCAAGCAAGTCTTCTGAATCAGCGGCTGCGTTGGTTGAGCAAGCACAAGAGAAGAACCTAAGCCTACTGGCTTCACGAATCTCGCAAGACATCGCGAAAGACAATATCTCTTTGGCGAATTCTGGTCACCTTCCAAGCCTAACGCTTGACGGTAGCTACGCTTTGACTGACCAGTCGAACAGCTCAAGTGACTACGACCAAGACAACCTAAACATTGGTCTAAACCTAGTTGTGCCACTTTACACCGGTGGTAACACGACCTCGCTAACTAAGCAGGCTGAATACAACTACGTTGCAGCAAGTGAAGATCTAGAAGCAACTTACCGTAGTGTTGTTAAGGACGTTCGCGCGTTCAACAACAACATCAGCGCATCGATCGGTGCACTGCGTGCTTACGAGCAATCGGTAGTTTCAGCTCAATCAGCTCTTGAAGCAACAGAAGCAGGCTTCGATGTAGGTACTCGTACTATCGTTGACGTACTTGATTCAACTCGTCGTCTGTACGATGCGAACAAGAACCTATCTGACGCTCGTTACAACTACATCCTAAGCGTACTGCAACTACGCCAAGCGGTGGGTACTCTGAGCGAGCAAGACATTGTTGATGTAAACGCAGGCCTAAAACCAGCGAGCTAATAACTCAACACACTGTCTGATAGAGAGCGAGCTCATCGCTCTCTGCATACACAGATACTAAAATGCCGCTCAGTGAGCGGCATTTTTATTTATGGATCATAAAATTGGGTGAGACGCTTAGCCACGACCGCCTTTGATCGCTTCAATGATTTCAGTGGTTGAACAGCCGTCTTCGAAGTTAAGTACCTTCACTTCACCGCCAGCAGCAATCACTTCTGCACCACCCGCGATCTCTTCCGGCTTGTAGTCACCGCCTTTAACCAAAATGCTTGGTAACACCTCAGAGATTAAGCGTTGTGGTGTATCCTCAGAGAATGGTACTACCCAATCTACTGCGCCCAAACCAGCAAGAACCGCCATACGACGATCAGTTGGGTTTACCGGACGACCTGGGCCTTTCAAACGTTTAACAGATTCATCGGTGTTCACAGCAACAATCAGGCGATCACCCAGCTCTGCAGCGTGGTTCATGTAAGAGACATGGCCTGCATGAAGGATATCGAAACAGCCATTAGTCATAACCACTTTCTCGCCTTTAGCGCGCGCGCGTTTCACCGCTTCAATCAGAGCGGCCTCTGAAATCACGCCGTAATCGGTATCTTGGCTGCCGTGTACTGCTTCCGCTAACTCAATCATAGAAAGCGTTGAAGTACCCAGCTTACCAACCACAACGCCAGCTGCAGCGTTAGCTAACGCACACGCCTCATCCAGTGGCTTACCCGCTGCAACAGAAGCAGCAAGTACCGAGATAACCGTGTCGCCCGCACCCGTTACGTCATACACTTCTTTCGCTTGTGTCGGCAGGTGGAACGGGGCTTGGCCCTTACGCAGTAGCGTCATACCGTGCTCACTGCGAGTCACAAGTAGCGCCTCAAAGTCGAACTCTTCAATTAGAACTAAGCCCTTCGCAACAAGCTCTTCTTCTGACTTCACTTTGCCCGCAACTAACTCAAACTCCGCCATGTTCGGCGTTAGCAGCGTTGCACCACGGTAGCGTTCAAAATCCGCACCTTTCGGGTCAATGAACACAGGGACATTGGCTGCGCGCGCTTTTTGAATAAAGCTCTGTACATGCTCAAGAGCACCCTTCGCGTAGTCAGACAAGATCACTGAACGTACGTTAGGAAGCGCTTGTTCCATGCGAGACAGGACAAGTTCAGGATCGGTATTCTCAAATTTATCTTCAAAATCAAGACGAATCAGCTGTTGGCCACGGCTCATCACGCGAAGCTTAGTGATGGTTGGGTAATCTTCTAGCTCAACAAAGTCACAGTTCACTTTAAGTGCACTTAGTGTGTTCTTAAGTACTTGTGCAGGCTCATCTTTACCCGTTAAACCAACGATATGCGCATGGCCGCCTAGTGATGCAATGTTCATTGCCACGTTCGCTGCACCACCTGGACGCTCTTCGTTATTTTCTACTTTTACTACTGGCACTGGCGCTTCTGGTGAAATACGACCGGTTGGGCCATACCAGTAACGGTCTAGCATTACATCACCGACAATCAACACGCCTGATTGGCTGTAGTCAGGTAGAATAGGTTTCATTAGGGATCTCCAAAAATCGAATCTGGATAGAGTCTAGCACACTGATACTAGTGGCTAAACCATAGAAAAAGACAATGAGGCGGTTTGAGCCACCGCTTCACATACTAGACAAGTTGACCAACGAAAAATTCCCGTTAATCGTTAAGCATCCACTGCTGCCACGCCTGTGTCACCAAAGCTCGCTCTTGCTCAAATTTATCAATCGCCACATCCGCATCGAGGTTGAGCAGGTTGCGGTGATGGATCTCATCACGCAGTGTGGTGTAAGCATGAGTGAGTGCCATTGCTTGTGGTTCATCCATGATACCTTGCGACATGAGGCTCTCAAAGATACGCACATTGTCACACCAACGTGTCAGTTTAGGCTTTTCGTGGCTGTACCTTAGCACTAGATATTGAGCAAGAAATTCAACATCCGTGATACCGCCATTGTCTTGTTTCAGCATAAAGCGATCGGATTTTTTGCCACCGAGATGGTCACGCATTTTCTCGCGCATCTTCACCACCTCTTGTTTGAGACTTTCACCGTCCCGCTCTAAACACAATACCTCATGACGAGTCTTGTTGAATACTAGTGCTAGCGGCTCATCACCATAGATCATGCGTGCACGAGTGAGTGCTTGATGTTCCCAGGTCCACGCTTCTTTGTGCTGATACTCATCAAAGGCGTCGGTTGGGCTCACCAACAAGCCAGATGCACCAGAAGGTCTCAAGCGAGTATCGACTTCATAGAGAATGCCAGAGGCAGTGCGAGTCGAGAAGATATGAATGATACGCTGCGCAAGTCGAAGGTAGAACTGACGACCGTCGATCTCTTTCTTGCCATCGGTATATACATGGACTGGGCAGTCGTGCATAAAGACGATATCGAGATCTGAGTTGTATCCAAGCTCCCAGCCACCGACTTTACCGTAGCCGACAACCGCAAAACCGCGTCCTTCACGATCTTTAATGTGCGTCGGTTCACCATACTTAGCCGATACCTGCAGCCAAGCTTGGTTAACACCGGCTTCGACAATCGCTTCTGCAAGATAGGTCAGGTGATCGCTCACCTTCATCACAGGTAATACCCCCGCGATATCGGCAGCAGCAATTCTCAAGATACAGGTCTGCTTAAACTGACGCAGGCCCTCCATCTGCTGTTCCATGTCATCTTCAGGAATACGCGCAAGATAATCACGAAGCTCGGTCTTGTAGGACTCTAAAGGCACTGGGTTATACAACTGCTGCGGATCAATCAGTTCATCCAGCAGGATTGGGTAACGCCCGAGCTGCTCTGAGATCATTGGACTTGCGGTACACAAGCGAACCAGTTGAGTCAACGCTGCGGGATGCTCATCAAGCAGCTCGAGATAGGTGGTTCGAGTCACAATTTTATGCAGCAGATGCAGCACACGTGACAAACCAAATTCGGCGTCTTTATTGGTGTACAGAGCTTGGAAGACCTTTGGCATCAATCGATTGAGCACTTCACGACCACGTGGGCCTAAGGTTTTTTTAGCCAAGTCAGCCTTAAATTGAATAATGGTATTGGCTGCTTTTACTGGGTCGACGGCTTCAATATCGGTTTCAAGCACATGCTCAATCACATCTTGCTTATGTGCCATATCCCAAAGCTCACTAAAGTGGCTAGCAATCGGGTTAGCTTCTTCCTCTTCAATACCGATCAGCTCTTCAAACACAGCATGAACATTGGCCATATGTTGGCGCGTCTCATCAATCATCGCTTGCCAGCTATCAAACTGCATCGCAACCGCCAGTTGCAGCTGCTCTTGCTCACCGTCTGGCAGAGTTTGAGTCTGCTTATCGGCCATCGCTTGTAATAGGTTCTCTAAGCGGCGCAGGAATAGGTATGCCTCTCTTAACTGTGCGACCTCTCCGTTCTCCAATAGCTTCAAGCTATTAACCGCTTCAAGCGTCTCCAACAAACCACGACCGCGTAGGCTTGGCTCACGACCACCACGAATCAACTGGAACACTTGCGCGATAAATTCGACCTCGCGAATGCCACCCGGTCCCAGCTTAATGTTGTTCGACAATCCACGACGACGCACTTCACTACTGATCATCGACTTCATTCGACGCAATGATTGAATCGCACTGAAGTCGATATAACGGCGGAACACAAAAGGACGCAGCATCTGACGCAATTCTTGGTATTCAGGGTACATCTCACGTCCCATCACGCGCGCTTTAACCATGGCATAGCGCTCCCAATCACGTCCTTGCTCTTGGTAGTAATCTTCCAATGCCGCATAACTCATCACCAAGGGACCGCTTTCACCGAATGGACGCAGGCGCATGTCTACGCGATAACAGAAGCCATCAAAGGTCTGCTGGTCGAGCGCTTTGATAATGCGTTGCCCGAGACGAGTAAAAAACTGCGCATTTGCAATACTACGGCGCGCGCCTTGCGTCTCGCCATTCTCAGGATAAGTAAAGATAAGGTCGATATCAGAAGAGAAATTCAATTCACCACCGCCTAGCTTACCCATCCCAATGATCAGCATAGGTTGAGCGTCGCCCTGAGCGTTACAAGGTGTGCCCCACTCTTGGCAACAGATATTGTATTGCCATTGGTAGGTTTCAAAGATCATCGCCTCAGCAAGCATCGATAGGTGTTCAAGGCTCTGCTCTAATGGCCAAGATGCGGTAAAGTCACGCCAAGCAATGTATGACATCTCACGATTACGGAACTGACGCAGCACGCGTTGACCACTCATTTCGTCTTGGCACTGCGAAAGCAATTGCGCCAGTCGCTCTCGGTAGCCTTCAGCACGCTCTTCACACGCCAGCATCTCTGGTAGCACCTTGGCTAATTCACCATCACGCTGTAAGCAGTCGCCGATAAAACAGCTCAGCCCTAATACATACTTAAGTTGTTCTTGATATTGGGGAGACCAAGCCGAAATCGCTTCGCCTTGGTGTTCAAGTAGGTTTTCTAAAGCCGATTGAGAGTGCTGAGTAAGTGAAGCAGGCAATTGCATTTTTCGTCCTTGTTTGGCTAAGCGCATACTGTCTCTATTTATATCAAACTTACGCCAATAAAAAACGCCCACATCAGCAATGTGGGCGTTTTATCGAGTTAGAAGAAGATCTAAGTCAGCGAAACCGAGTTAAAGTCGCTTATACCTTGAACTGCTTGATCTTGCCGTCTAACTCTTCTGCGTTATTCTGCATAATTTGCGAGGTTTCAAGCAGCTCGCTCACCACAGTGACGGATGCTTCCACCAGCTCTCGAACATTGGTGAGGTTTACGCTCATCTCTTCTGCAACACTGCTCTGTTGACCAGCCGCTGTCGCAATTTGGAAGTTCATGTCGTTAATTTGATTTACTTGGCTCACGATACCATCGAGCTCCGAGCCTGCGTTGGTGACCAAATCCACGCCCTCGGCAGCTTCAACAACACTCTTCTCCATTAGCTCAACCGCTGAGTTAGCGCTGGTTTGTAGATGAGTGATCATGTCTTGAATCTCAACCGTTGCCTGCTGAGTACGTTGAGCAAGGTTACGAACTTCGTCAGCAACCACCGCAAAGCCACGACCCGCCTCGCCGGCACGTGCCGCTTCAATCGCTGCGTTAAGTGCTAGTAGGTTAGTCTGCTCAGAGATGCCTTGGATAGTGCCAACAACGCTACCAATCGAATCAACACGCTCTTCAACTTGGTTTACTGCTGCAGCAGAGGCTGCGATGTCCGTTGAAAGTTCGCTCATTTTAGAGACAGAGCCTTGCACAAACTTCTGACCCGTTAGAGCCTGACCTGAGGCTTGCTCAGTGAGTGACGATGCATTCTGTGCGTGCTCTGCCACCGTTTGAACGGTTGACGTCATCTCGCTCATCGCAGTTGCCAGTTGATCGATCTCGTTGAACTCTTCCTGCGCTGACTCTTTGGTCTCAGACATGCTAATAGTCATCACCTCAGTCAGCGTGAATAGCTCATCAGAAGAGGCAACTTGCGTTTTGATCATGTCGTTAAGTTGAACACGGGTTCTCTCTAGCTCACGCGCCACATCGCCGTATTCATCTTTACAATCCATGTGAATTGGCACCGACAGATTCTTATCTGCCATGGTTTTGATTGCATCGCTCAGGTATTGCGTTTGACGCAGCATTACACGTGCTGCTGTCAGAAGAAGAACCACAAAGGCCACAATCATCAAGCCGGTCTGCCAAGCCACTTGTACTAGGTACGTTTCATAGTGTTCTTGCGCTACTTGTGCGTTGTTCGTTACTGCAAGCAGTGAATCGTAGAATGTGCTGGCATCCCACAACTGCTTAGCAATGATCAACACGGTACTGAATACCATCAGCATGATCATTTTTGGAACGAGACGAACGTCAGAGATTACCCTTTCCCACGGCTTGAATGACAGTTTGGTCATTGTCAGTTCTCCATTAAGTCTTATATATTGAACGCTTCCATAACCGCGCAGTAGCCTTTTTGAGCTAGAGATTGCGATTTATTTCGAGCTTCGTATGAATGTTAAATAGTACCAAAGACACGCCCAAGCCAATGAGCTTATTATCACTGATTCTCTCTTTCTTAGCGTTATTTGTGATCTCTGGCTTATTGTTCGCCCCTATCGATAACGAATCTAAACAAGTTCTTATCGGCCTCGATTTTATAATCTGTAGTGTTTTTCTTTTTCAGCTCACGATTGACCTATTTCGAGCAGATAACAAAACGTCATACTTAAAGATTCACTGGATTGACTTCCTTGCCAGCATTCCGATGGTAGAACCGTTACGCTTTGCGCGTATCTTTCAGATACTACGGGTTATTTTGGTTCTGCGCTCAAGCAAACGTATTTTTAGAGAGCTGTTTCGCAATCGAAAAGAGACGACTTTGGCCTCGATCATATTGTTGCTGGTTTTGTTACTGACGATTGGTGCTGGCACGATTCTATTGCTAGAGCACAAAGACCCGGCAGCGAACATCACTACCGGGCAAGATGCGTTGTGGTGGGCATTCGTGACCATTAGTACCGTGGGTTACGGCGATCATTACCCCGTGACCAGTTCTGGAAAGCTGATCGCCTCATTGGTCATCATTTGTGGTGTGGGTGTGTTCGGTATGATCTCTGGCTTGATCACCTCACTGATTACTGAGCCGACCGATCTTCAGAATCAGCAGATTGAGAATAAAGATCGCAAGCTCGACCTTATCTTAGAGAAGCAGCAACAGATTCTCGAACGGCTGGATAAGCTGGAACAGCAGACAAAAAAATAGGGCTCTCGGCCCTATTTTTATGTTCATTCTACGCTGTGATTAGTCTTGCCAATACGGCTCAACTTCAACACTGATTTGGCGCGTTTGCTCCATCGCATGCAGGATAGAGACCTCTTGGCGAGCCAACCAACGCTCTAGTTGAACCTTCTCATCACCCTCTAACTTTTCGGTGAGTGGCGAAAGTGTTCTTAGCATCAACAGATCATCAATGCCCTGAATCATATCCGCCCAAGGCAGACGGAAACTGTTACGCTCATCGGCATCGTATAAGCTAGCAAAGCCAACACCCGAATAGAGGTTTCGCATCAAACGGTACTGCTGGTCGATATACGCTTGGCTAGTCATCACGCGCTCTGGCGGGAACGCCTCCATCAATTCAGCCCAAGTACGATCAAGCTGCTTAACCGAGAACCATTCAATGCCGCGCGCCATCTGTTCACGAGCTTTATCATCAAGGAATGGCTGCCAGCCACGCGAAAGGATCCAGCGACTCAAGTCCAGAAGCAAACCTGTGTAACGCGCCGAGCTCAGTAGCGTTAACAGCTCTTCACGGTCTGGTAGCTGCTCTTGCATCTCTTTTAGCTCAGCCACCAAGAATTTGCGCGCGTCTAACTTACGCAGAACGTGACCTTTGTCTTCAAGCAGGTCTTCAAAGTGGTCATAACTCTTAAGCCACTCTAGCTCTTGTTCTAGCCACTTAAGTTCTTGGCGCAGAATCGCACTTGCACGACGCGGCACAATCCCACCATAAATAGTGAAGGTTTGACGAATGAAGCTCAGCGAGTGGCTGATCTCATGCAGCGCCTCAATCGATTGGCGCTCAGTAAAGATCTGCTCGTGATAATGCCAATGTGACAGAGCGTGCTCTAATGACTGAATAAAGCAAGACTCCACCGTGTCATTCTTGTCGGTATCGACCAAGGCCAGAGGCTTAACTTCATCGCCTTGGTAACCCTGTGCCAAGCGATAGCCTTTAGCCGCTTTACTCAGGTTACCCAGACGCATACCGCCCTGTTCACAGAACTGGCGTGATAGTGTGAATAACGCATCGGCCTGCCCTGATTTAAGTTCTAATTCCACTTCACAGATCGGTTCTTGCTTATCACCAGACTCAACAAAGCCTTGGTCAAACGCAACCTCGATTTGACTGCCGTCAGGCATACCCACCAGCCACTGTTCACGAGTGAAGTTGGTCGAAAAAAGAGGAATCAGTTCAGATTGCAGTGTGTCGATATCTTTACCGGCTGGCCAGATATCGCCAGGGTGAAGAGATAGATTCGGCTCATTGCTGTCATGTTCTGCATTGTATTCAGGTCGTTGATGAAGACCCGCAACCACGCGACCAGCGGTCTTTACGGTTTGTACAAATACGTCATCAAAGCGTCGAATGCGCAAGCCAGTATCGTGCTCACGTAGCCAGTTGTCCGGCGTATCAAAGTAGATGTTACCTAACTCTCGACAACTGTGCTGAAGTACCTTCGTTTCAGCAATCTTATTGCGTAAAGTCTCTGAAAAATCAGGAGAAACAAAAAACTTCAGTTCTATCTCGGTTTCCATAGTTATACCTTTCTGGGAAGATAGGGACAGGATATTGCCAATTTTAAAACTCGGCAAGTCAGAAATATCGCCCATATGATGATCTAAAACAGTTTTAATGAGAGATTGATTAGGTTAACATGCGCGACTTTATAGCCATCGCTTAACATTTCACCACGATTATGGTGTATGTTTTTTTTAAGGTTATTATTTATTAGGTTGGACAACCATGCCAGTAAATACAATTATGGGGTTATTTGCAAAGTCCCCAATTAAACCTTTGCAACGTCACGTTGTGTGTGTGAACGAATGTTGTTCTCACCTAGTTAACTTCTTTGAGGTTTCTTCAAAGGGTGACTGGGAAAAGGCATCGGAAATTCGTGCGCAGATTTCTCATCTAGAGAAAGAAGCAGACGTACTAAAACGTGAAATCCGCCTTAAACTTCCTCGCGGTTTGTTTATGCCGGTTGATCGCACCGATATGTTGGAGCTATTAACTCAGCAAGACAAACTTGCAAACCTAGCGAAAGACATCGCGGGCCGTGTTTACGGTCGTCAGCTTGTCATTCCTGCTCCTCTACAAGAAAATTTCATCGCTTACGTTAAACGTTGCCTAGATGCAGCGAACCAAGCACAAAACGTAATCAATGAACTTGATGAATTACTTGAGACTGGCTTCAAAGGCCGTGAAGTAACACTCGTTGCTGAGATGATTCATCAATTAGATGTAATCGAAGATGATACAGACGCGATGCAGATCGAGCTACGCCAACAACTAATGGCAATCGAAGCAGATCTAAACCCTGTCGACATCATGTTCTTATACAAGATTCTTGAATGGGTCGGTGGTATTGCAGACCAAGCGCAGCGTGTTGGCGCTCGTCTTGAAGTAATGCTTTCTCGATCTTAAATCAAACGTTAACTATATAACGAAGAGCACTTTTTAACCAAAACCACTTATGCGTTGAGTATTTCTCTCGCTGAGCGGTTTTTTGCGTCTAAATTTGCTCCGCTTGTTATCAAACAACTAGGTATTACGATGGATATCCTTGCTAACTACGGCACTGTCCTGATTCTTATTGCAGCAGCTTTCGGTTTCTTGATGGCTATTGGTATTGGTGCGAATGACGTTGCGAACGCAATGGGCACCTCAGTAGGCTCAAAAGCTCTAACCGTTAAACAAGCGATCATTATCGCAATGATCTTTGAATTCGCTGGTGCATATCTTGCCGGTGGCGAAGTAACAGATACGATCCGTAAAGGCGTTATCGAGACATCTCTATTCGCACACCAACCAGATGTACTTGTGTTCGGTATGATGTCAGCACTTCTTGCTGCTGGTACATGGCTACTACTTGCTTCTTACATGGGCTGGCCTGTATCAACCACTCACTCAATAATCGGTGCAATCATCGGTTTCGCTTGTGTATCTGTAGGTACTGAAGCTGTGGACTGGGGCAGTGTTCAAGGTATTGTTGGTAGCTGGATCATTACGCCTGTTATCTCTGGTTTCTTCGCTTACGTTATCTTCGTAAGTGCACAGCGCCTAATCTTTGATACAGAGAACCCGCTTTTCAATGCGAAGCGTTTCGTACCTGTGTACATGTTCATCACAACAATGGTTATCGCGCTAGTAACGATCAAAAAAGGTCTTAAGCACGTTGGTCTTCACCTAAGCAACACTGAAGCATGGGTTTGGGCTGCAGGCATATCTGCAGTTGTAATGATTGGTGGTTACCTGTACATCCAGAAGAAATTCGCGAACCGCGAAGAAGACCACGGTTTTGCCGGTGTTGAAGGTATCTTCTCTGTACTAATGGTTATCACAGCGTGTGCGATGGCATTTGCACACGGTTCAAACGACGTTGCTAACGCGATTGGTCCACTGTCTGCTGTTGTATCAACGGTTGAGCACATGGGTGAAATCACAGGTAAGAGTACTATCGCATGGTGGATTCTTCCTCTAGGTGGTTTTGGTATCGTGGTTGGTCTTGCGACTCTTGGTCATAAAGTAATGGCAACGGTTGGTACTGGTATTACAGAACTAACACCTAGCCGTGGCTTTGCAGCACAACTTGCTACAGCATGTACCGTTGTACTGGCTTCAGGTACTGGCCTTCCAATCTCTACTACGCAAACGCTTGTAGGTGCGGTTCTGGGTGTTGGTTTTGCTCGTGGTATCGCGGCGCTTAACCTTGGCGTAGTACGTAACATCGTTGCATCATGGATCGTAACACTGCCAGCAGGTGCGCTACTTGCGGTTGTATTCTTCTACGCAATTCAAGCTGCATTCATCGGCTAGATACCCCTTTTGTGGGGTATAACTCGCGTCAGAAGATTGTGAGTTTCGGTAACGATATGTAAATCTCATGTCATTATTGACTCAAATACACAGAAAGGGAGGCTTAGCCTCCCTTCTTTGTTGCACCCTAATGAGAAACTAAATACTATCTGCTAACTGAGGCTGACTTATTGCCCACCCCAATTGAAATCGTTAAGGGATTTACTGTGAAAAAACTGATTAGCTTCGTTTTGTTCGCAATGCTTGCAGCCCCAGCTGCGTTTGCGCAAGACCGTTATATTGCTGATAAACTATTTACTTATATGCACTCTGGCCCAAACAACAGCTACCGTATTATTGGTAGTGTCGATGCAGGTCAAAAAATCACATTCCTACAAGCAAATAAGCAAACTGGTTACACCCAAATTCAAGACAACCGTGGCCGTAAAGGCTGGGTTGAAAGCAAGTTTGTGACCTCTCAAGAGAGCATGTCACTGCGTATGCCAAAGCTAGAGAAAGAGCTGGCAGAAGTGAAAGAAAAACTGGCTAATGCACGTCAAAGCGCAGACAGCGAAAAAGCAGGCCTAGTAAGTTCACTTGACTCTCGCAATACTCAAATCTCTGAGCTAGAGCAGAACTACAGCGAGATCAGCCAACAGCTGACAAGTGTTCAAACAGAGAACCGCGAGCTACGCGCTAAGCTAGACACACAAAAAGATGACCTACTATTGAAGTACTTCATGTACGGCGGTGGTGTTGCGGGCTTGGGTCTACTATTCGGCCTTATTCTTCCGCACCTTATCCCGCGTAAGAGAAAGTCACCAAACGGTTGGGCTTAATCTCAAGAATCAAAAAAGGAGCACTCAGGTGCTCCTTTTTATTTGCCTATTCTTTTCCTTCAGCGTGATTAGCCTTGCCACTCATAAAGGGCTGGGATTTCGATCGCCTGCTCTTCAAACTCCACCACAATCGATTGGGGCTTCACTTCGATTAGCTGCACCTCTGGAGTTACCCACTCACCCTGCGCGACCTCTTTATCATTAATCTTTACCCAACGCCTCTCTGCACTGCTCGAGTACATATGCGTTTGCAGGTTCAAGCTAGGTAGACGACCACTTAGACTACGGGTATGGGACTCCAGTTGAATGGTCGGTTGCGGGCGGTATTGGTCAATATCCACCTCAGGGGAAGAGTCATTGTTGTCGAGAATCGACTCGATCTTCAGCGCCAACTCAGGAGACAGCTCAGTAAGGTCTAACCCTTGAAGCAAGTCGCTCTCCGTGGCCTCACTATTTGTACTCTGCGGGTTTTGATTCAGCGGTTCCGGCTCAGCCGCGATCAACGATTGCTCACTCTCTGTATTCGATGTGCCCAATACCACAGAGTCTTGTTCATTCTCCCATTGTGTCTGCTGCGCTGTGTCTTCAGCAGTAACCTCATTCACCTCAGCGAAACTGAGTTGACGAGGTAATGCCTTCAGCTGACCAAACTCTGGTGCTGGGCGAATGGCGAACAGCTCCGGCTCTGATTCTAGCTCTACAACCTTCTCTTCTACTTTTGGGGCGAGTGGCTGTAGCGGCTCATTCAGTGTTGTCGCAGTTTTTTCATCGGTCTCAAGCTGAACCAAAGGCTCAGAGGCTGCCGCTTTCGTTTCTGTAGAACGCTGTTGATAGAGTAAACCACCGGCGACGATCAACGAGGGAACCAATAAGATAAGTAAGCTCAGCGCAATCGACGCACCTCGGTGAGAGCGTGGGGGGGAAGGCGGATTCGCGACATGGTGTTGCTGAAAACCTGGCAGCTCTGACTGCTGTAAACGGTTCATCGTTCGAGACATTAGCCTTGCTCCTCATTAATGCTCATCAATACCGGCGAATCAAACTGAGCCACACGCTGCAGTCTTGCCAATGTGCGTCGGCCAGCGATACCGTCAACTGCCATGCCCTGCCACACCTGAAATGCCTCAACTTTACGTTTTAGCTCTTCATCAAAGCGATCTTGGCCAGTGACGTTTTCGCCTAATACCTCAGACAACAACAGGTCGAGCAGCGCAACCGCTTCACCAGTGTCGCCCTCTCGTAATGTCTCTCGCAGTGGCTGCTTCCATATCGCCACGTAGTCGCCTTGCCATAGTGTCTCTAATGCTGACACAGGTAGTTGCACTATCGATTGATTGACCAACAGCTCCACAGAGTCCTTAGAGATTCCATACAGCACAGCGTGATATGACTGCCCCTCAAGCTGGAGATTAAGTACGACTGGCGAGTTTAGTTCGATAAGCTCTGCCAGTGACGCCTGACCTTCCACACACACAAACACGCTTTGCGGCTCACTCAAACAGAGCCCATCTCTGAGCGAAGATTGGTACCCCCAAAGCTGATAGAGGTCTTGAATAGCGGATGCTCGGTTTGTTCCTTGCTGTATCTGGTTAGCAATGTCATCAGGCAAAACCGAAGGCTTGATCTCGGCTTGCATCTCAATCGGTGCTTGTACTGCAGTCTTAATCTGAGGTTGAACCTCATCCACGACATCATGGCTGGCAGACCACTGCTCGATACCTTGAGGTAAATAATTCAATGTACCCCACGCTAAACCCAAACCTATAACAGCAACGGCGCTGTATTGCACCATCTTAGGCCACATCGTTGAGATCTGTTTTACCGGCGCTTGGTACACCTCTGCTTGGAAAGACATGATCTGCTGACAAGCCTGCTCCACCGTTGTTTGAGACGGGGTTTTCTCGCCCTGATGAAAACTCAGCTGAAGTGCTTTATCGCACACCAAGTTAATCAACCTTGGAATGCCATGGGTATATTGAGCAATCGACTTCACCGCTCGGTTCGAAAACAGCATCTGCTGCGCGCCTGCGGTCTCCAAACGAAATGCAATGTACTTACCCGCCTCTTGAGCATTAAGAGGTAGCAGGTGATAACGCCCTGTGATGCGTTGTGCTAGCTGTCGCAGTTGATTGGTTTGTAGGTGTTGTTGCAGTTCTGGCTGCCCCACCAGCAATACCTTCAATAATTTTCGGCTGTCAGTCTCTAGATTCGTCAGCAGTCGCAGCTGCTCTAACACATCGGCAGCAAGGTGTTGGGCTTCATCAATCACCAGTAGGGTTTGAATCCCCTGCTCATGGCTATCGAGTAAGAAACCATGGATAGCTTGGCTCAACTGCTTAAGTGAGGCTTGCTCTGGATAATCAATCTCGAACTCATCACAAACCGCTTCTAGCAGTTCAATGTTAGAGAATGTCGGATTCAGTATAAGGCCCGCTTGCGTCTGTTCATCCAAAGATGCCAGCATCGCTTTGGCGACCGTGGTTTTACCCGTTCCCACTTCCCCTGTCAGCATGGCAAAGCCACCACCATCGCCAAGACCCGCCTGCAGGTTCTGCATCGCTTCTTGGTGACGCTGACTTAAAAACAAGTAGCGAGAATTTGGTACAATCGAGAATGGCATCTCTACGAAGCCAAAATATTCCTTATACATGGGCTGCCCTATAATTACGATAAATGGAAATTACCATTGCTTGCCGTAAAGTCCAGCAGTGATAAAAGATTTCGAGGTGATAAGTTGCAAAACTACGATGGCTTACCAATACACCAAGGCCTAAAACGATATTTAGTGGGTGGTGCGGTACGCGACCAGTTACTGGAAATAGCGAGCTACGACAAAGACTGGGTTGTTGTCGGTAGTACCCCGCAGCAAATGGAAGCGCTTGGCTTTACTGCGGTTGGTAAAGAGTTTCCGGTATTCCTTCACCCGAAAACCAAACAAGAGCACGCATTAGCAAGAACAGAAAAAAAATCAGGTTCTGGCTATACGGGTTTTGAGTGCTACTTTGCCCCCGATGTGACCCTAGAAGAAGATCTCATGCGTCGCGATCTAACCATCAACGCGATCGCACAAGATGAACAAGGCACGCTATACGACCCTTACCGTGGGCAACAAGATCTAGAGAACCGTATCTTAAGACACGTTTCAGATGCCTTTGTTGAAGATCCTCTGCGCGTCCTGCGCGTGGCTCGATTTGCTGCCAAGCTCCATCATCTAGATTTTACCATTGCGCCAGAAACCCTGGACATGATGCAGCATATTGTTGAATCTGGAGAGCTTGAGCACCTAACTGCTGAACGCGTTTGGCAAGAGTGGTACAAATCGCTCAGCACCCCGCACCCAGAAGTATTCCTTTCAACCCTTCACGATTGTGGTGCACTTGCGGTGGTTCTTCCTGAACTGGATGCGCTGTTTGGCGTCCCTCAACCTGAAAAGTGGCACCCTGAAATCGACACTGGGATTCACACCTTGATGGTTGCTCAGCAGGCTGCTCTATTAAGCCCTTCACTACCCGTGCGCTTTGCGGCGCAAGTGCACGACCTTGGTAAAGGTGTTACACCAGAAAGTGAATGGCCAAGCCACAAGATGCATTGTCATACCGGCCTTAAGCTGATCAAAGGCTTATGTGAACGCGTGCGTGTGCCGAATGAATTTCGTGATTTGGCATTGCTTGTGTGTGAACAGCACTCCAACATCCACCGTGCTGGTGAACTCAAGCCTGCTACCTTCCTTAAGATCCTCAACAAGTTTGATGTGTGGCGTAAACCAGAAAGACTTGATGACATCTTGCTATGTTGCCAAGCCGATCATGCAGGAAGAAAAGGATTAGAGTCTGAGCCTTATCCACAAAAACCGCGCTTTGAAGCCGCGTACCAAGCCGCACTTGGGGTGGATGTGAAAGGCGTGATTGCAGACGGTTTTAAAGGCAAAGAGATTCGAGATGAACAAGAGAAGCGCCGTATTGAGGCTATTGAGAGTGCTCTCACTTCTGCTTAAAACAACTCGCTGGTATTAATCCACCCCGAAAACAACAAAGCCCGCTGAAGTCAGCGGGCTTTGTACGTATTAAACGTTGAGTCGAGGCTTATTGCATCATCAAGAAAGCAAACAGACCACAACCTAGAATCAGGCGGTAGATAACAAATGGAGTCATACCCATACGAGAAATCAGCTTCAAGAAGAAGTGAATACAGATATAAGCACTAATGAAAGAGACCGCAATACCGGTCAACAAAGTACCGACATGGATAGGGTCACCGCTTGTGACTAGCTTAAGGCCTAGGTAACCACCCGCCAATGTAATGATTGGAATCGACATCAGGAACGAGAAACGAGCAGCCGCTTCACGAGTAAAACCAAGGTAAAGCGCTGCAGTGATGGTTGCACCTGAACGAGACGTACCCGGGATCATCGCCATCGCTTGTGCAATACCAATGAATAAGGCTTTTTTCCAACCCGCTTGATACTCATCATCACGTAGTGCTGAGTTCTTATCGACCCACCACAACAACAAGCCAAATACGATGGTTGTTGTCGCAATCACCCATGCGCTACGCAAGTAGATTTCGATGATGTCTTTCATCAGTAAGCCAAACACACACGCGGGAATGGTCGCTAAGATGATCATCCAAGCCAGTTTAGCTTCTTTGCTACGATCGCCTTTAAAGACAGATCCGAAAAAGGCATTCAGCAGTGAGACCACCTCTTTGCGGAAGTAGATCACGACCGCTGCCAAGGTACCTACGTGCACTGCAACATCGAATGCCAAGCCTTGATCATCCCAGCCAAGTACCGCTGAAGGAAGGATCAAGTGTGCAGAACTTGAGATAGGCAAAAATTCGGTAAAGCCTTGCACTAACGCCAAAATAAACGCTTCAAAATAACTCATTTCTAACCTTATAAATTTATAGTTGTATATCTACGGCTGAGAGGGAATCTAGCTGCTCCATTTTCTGCCATATTTCACTGACGGTTCGTCCATCCTGAGGAATAACCCGCGCAGGACAGAGATCATAAAGTGGTTGTGTGACAAAAGGATATTTAAAGATATCGCTACGAGGAATTTGAGGCTTTTGAGAAGAGATAACCTCACCAAATAACACGATATCGAGATCCAAGTTGCGGTCTTGTAGCTTGTTGGCATCCTTCGCGCGCCCGTATTTAAACTCAATTTTACGCAACTGTTGTGAAAATTCGGTCAATGACAACAAAGTATCGAGCTCAATCACAAAGTTATAGAACGGATGGCTATCAAAACCGACCGGTTCACAATGATAGATTGGGGAGCAACGTAAATTGCTCCCCAAAGATTGCAGCTCTAGCCAAGCGGCTTTAGCGTGTTTGTCACGGTCGATATTAGTACCGACCCCGACATAAGCAATGGTCATGCTTGGCCTCGTTCGATGACAACACCTACCGCTTTCGCTTGAGGTACTGCACCCGGCTTAGCAAGACGAATCTTAATCCAAGGTACAGAGAACTGAGTCATGATCAGCTCTGCGATCTCTTCTGCGACACGCTCTACCAGTAGAAATCGACCATTCTCAATATGCTCAAGGACCGCAGTGCTCACCTTAGAGTAATCTAATGCATCAACAACATCGTCGCTCTTGCCAGCAGGGCGATTGTCGTGAGCCATCTCAATATCAAGCACCAGTTTTTGCTTAATCTCTTGTTCCCAATCGTAAACACCAATCGTCGTGATTACTTCTAACTGTTCGATGAAAACTTTATCCAGTGCCATTAGTTGTCCTTTTAGAGGTCGGATACCCAAAATTGGGAAAAAAACGTATTATTTGCCTAATTCAAGATATGATATCAATTACTCTTGGATTGAGCATTATTTTCGCACCATTAAGGACAGACATGACTCCACTGGCACTCATTATGATCATTGCAGCCTATCTATTGGGTTCAATCTCAAGTGCGGTCTTAATATGCCGAGTCGCGCGTCTGCCCGATCCAAGGACAGTCGGCTCTAATAACCCCGGAGCAACCAATGTATTGCGCATTGGAGGCAAGGCTGCTGCGGCCTCTGTACTGCTGTGTGACATGCTAAAAGGGACCATTCCGGTCTGGCTTGGCTACTTTCTCAATATCGATCCAATCATTCTGGGCGTGGTCGCCATTGCCGCTTGTCTTGGTCATATGTATCCAATCTTTTTTCACTTTAAGGGTGGCAAAGGCGTCGCAACTGCTCTGGGTGCGATAGCCCCAATTGGTCTCGACCTTACCGGGATGATCATGGCGACTTGGTTACTGGTAGCGTTTCTATTTCGCTATTCCTCTTTGGCTGCGATCGTGACGGTGCTAGTCACGCCTTTCTATGCTTGGATGGTGAAACCACAATACACCCTACCGGTGGCTATGCTGTGCTGTCTAATCGTGTTGCGTCATCACCAGAATATTCGTCGCCTACTCGATGGCAGCGAGCCAAAACTCGGACAAAAAAAATCGGCGTAACCTATTTAGACTACGCCGACTTTCCATCATTTCGTTGGTAACTCGATTACACCAACAGGTGCTTATCTAAGAAGCCTGCTAGCATCTCATTCACAAACTCTGGTTGCTCTAAGCTACTGATGTGTCCTGCATTGGGAATCACCACCAACTCACTGCCAGCGATACAATCGTGCATCAGGTACGACTCCAATACTGGGCGAGGTTTATCTTCTTGACCTACAGCGACCAATACGGGCAGTGCAAACTTCTCGATCGTTTCAATCATGTCACGACGACCAAACACCATGCGACCAATTTGCGCCACTTGCTCTGCCTGCTCACCCGCTAAGTTCGCCAGTTTTTCCGTGAACGCTTGCACTAATTCAGGTGTGTTTTGCTCGGCTTGATTAGCGAAGAACAGCGGAACTACCGCTTCTACGATAGGTGGTGGAACCATCTTGGTTTGCGCGATGGTATCCAGCATTGAGAAGTACTTAGCATGCGCCACTTCAGGCTCAAGGCCGACGAAGGTGTCCATAAGGGTTAGGGTTTTCACTCGTGCAGGCGCCAGTTCTACAAGCTCTGTGCCCCACATACCACCGACAGATAAGCCAACGATAGAGAACTCATCAATCGCTAAATGATCCAGCAGCGCCAATACATGTTGAGCATAATCCTTTAGCGTCCGCATTGAGCTTGGCGCTGCATCAGATTGGCCATGTGACCAAAATTCAGGAACGATGCAGCGGTACTTAGATTTAAGCGCCTCTACCTGCGGTTGCCACATTGCACTATCCCACAGATAGCTGTGCCCAAATACCAATACAGGCCCCTGCCCTTCATCCAAGTAGGTCATGGTTTGATTATCAATCGTGAAATTATTCATTCTCTTCCCTAATTCATACAAAAACGGCCGCTACTTCGGCGGCCGTTTATCAATAAAGCTTTGGTTAGTCTGCGATAGGCTCAAGCTGATCGATTGGCCAACGTGGAGTCGCTTGTACAGAAAGATCAGCCACTTCACCATTCTTCAGACGCTGCATACCCGCGTACGCGATCATCGCGCCGTTATCGGTACAGAACTCAGTGCGTGGGTAGTACACCTCACCACCAATTTTCTTCGCTAGCGCTTCTAGCTCTGCACGCAACTGCTTGTTTGCACTCACACCACCAGCAATAACTATACGTTTCATGCCCGTTTCCGCCAAGGCGCGCTTACACTTGATTACCAAGGTACCACACACAGCTTCTTGGAACGCGTATGCGATATCTGCGCGAGTTTGGTCGCTGTCATCGTTGTCTCGAATGGTATTTGCCGCAAAGGTTTTTAGACCAGAGAAGCTCATATCAAGACCCGGACGGTCCGTCATTGGGCGTGGGAATTTAAAGCGACCTGGTGTGCCCTTTTCTGCCAAGCGAGACAGCAGTGGACCACCTGGGTAATCTAAGCCCATCAGCTTAGCGGTTTTATCGAAGGCTTCGCCAGCTGCATCATCAATCGACTCACCAAGGATACGGTATTCACCGATACCTTTTACTTCTACCATCATAGTGTGACCGCCTGAAACGAGCAGCGCCACGAATGGGAATGGTGGTGGGTTATCTTCTAACATAGGCGCAAGCAGGTGACCTTCCATGTGGTGCACAGGCACAGCAGGCACACCCCAAGCGTAAGCAATACTACGACCAATCGTTGCACCAACAAGCAGAGCGCCAACCAGACCTGGACCTGCCGTGTAAGCAACACCATCAATGTCTTTAGAGGTTAAGTTTGCTTCTTTAAGAGCGGCTTTAATCAGTGGGATGGTTTTTTTCACGTGATCACGTGATGCCAACTCAGGTACCACACCGCCGTAATCGGCGTGCAGTTTTACTTGGCTGTAGAGCTGATGAGAAAGCAGACCTTGCTCATCATCATAAATTGCGATTCCTGTTTCATCACAAGAGGTTTCAATACCAATAATGCGCATAATTTTCTCGGCACGCTTTCATCTTTAATGGGAAATTAGCGCAATATTACCCTGCCTAAGCTCAGCAAACAAATATTGTACAGACTATAATCGACAAAGTGCTTTACAAAGCCACTGTGATCGGATTAAAATTCCGCACCATTTTTGATCAAGCTGGTTAAGACTGAATATTTAAGTTCAGTTCACTAAGTTACCAGCGTTAACGAATAACCCCTGAGGTGAAAGGCATATGCCAGTAGTTAAAGTACGTGAAAACGAACCGTTCGACGTTGCACTACGTCGTTTCAAGCGCTCTTGCGAAAAAGCAGGTATCCTTTCTGAAGTGCGTCGTCGTGAGCACTATGAAAAACCAACTACAGTTCGCAAACGCGCTAAAGCAGCAGCTCAAAAGCGTCACGCTAAGAAGCTAGCTCGCGAAAACGCACGTCGCGTTCGCCTGTACTAATAACTTAATCCATAAGGACTGAGTTATGGCTCTTATTGAACAACTCAAAGAAGAGCAAAAATTAGCGATGAAAGCCAAGGACAAACCGCGCCTTGGCACTATCCGTTTAGCTCTTTCAGCTATTAAGCAACGTGAAGTTGACGAACAGATCACTCTGAACGACGACGACATCCTTGCTGTTCTAGTTAAGATGGTTAAACAGCGTCGCGATTCTGTTGCTCAATATGAATCAGCTGGTCGTCAAGATCTTGCTGACGTGGAACAAGCAGAAATTGCTGTACTTGAAGGCTTTATGCCTCAACCGCTTACTGAAGAAGAAGTAATCGCACTACTTGATAGCGCAATTGCAGAAGCTCAACCTGCGGGCATGCAAGACATGGGTAAAGTAATGGCTATCTTGAAACCACAAATTCAAGGGCGTGCAGATATGGGTAAAGTTAGTGGTTTAGTTCGCTCTAAACTCGCTTAAACCCAAATCAAATTGCAACAAGCCGTGCAATCCTATGGAACGCACGGCTTGTTTGTATCTGCTACCCATTCAAACTATTATCATCACTCTCAGTTAGTGCATTTTTCTAAGGTTTTATGGCTGGAATTATCCCACGTAGTTTCATTGATGACCTCCTCGCGCGTCTCGATATCGTCGACATCATTGACGCACGCGTAAAACTTAAGAAAAAGGGCAAAAACTACAGTGCTTGTTGTCCATTCCACAACGAGAAAACCCCCTCTTTTAGTGTAAGCCAAGAAAAGCAGTTCTATCACTGTTTTGGTTGTGGCGCACACGGCAACGCTATTGACTTCATTATGGAGTTTGAGCGCCTCGAATTTGTTGAAGCTATTGAAGAACTTGCGAGCTTCCTTGGTTTAGACGTCCCTCGTGAGCAGCGCAGTGGTGCCATTTCAACTCAGCCGCGTGCTAACACAGAGCAAAAGCGTAACCTATATGACTTAATGGGTGGTATTAGCCAATTTTACCGCTCACAGCTAAAACTCTCTGCCAGCAAACCCGCGATCGAATACCTCAAGAACCGAGGTCTGTCGGGCGAAATTGTGCAGAAGTTTGGTATTGGTTATGTCGCCGATGAGTGGGACCTCGTTCGCAAGAATTTCGGACAACAGAAAGAAGCGCAAGACATGCTGGTCACTGGCGGCATGTTAATTGAAAACGACAAGGGTAACCGCTATGACCGCTTCCGTGGTCGTATCATGTTCCCGATCCGTGACCGTCGCGGGCGAGTGATTGGCTTTGGTGGTCGTGTTCTTGAAGATGGCACACCAAAATACCTTAACTCCCCTGAAACGCCGATCTTCCACAAAGGCAAAGAGCTATATGGCCTTTACGAAGTCTTACAGGCTTACCGTGAGCCACCTCAAGTCTTGGTGGTTGAAGGTTATATGGATGTTGTCGCGCTGGCACAATATGGCGTAGATTACTCCGTCGCTTCTCTGGGCACCTCAACTACGGGTGACCATATCCAAATGCTATTCCGCCAAACTCATACGGTTGTGTGTTGTTATGATGGTGATAGAGCGGGTAAAGAAGCGGCCTGGCGTGCACTGGAAAATGCTCTAGAGTATTTGAAAACGGGTAACACCCTTAAGTTTCTGTTCTTGCCTGATGGCGAGGACCCTGACAGCTACATCAGACAGCATGGCAAAGCAGCTTTTGAACAACTGGTTCAAAACGCCACACCACTATCGACGTACTTGTTCGACAATCTAATTGAAATCCATCAATTAAATCTGGGAACAACCGAAGGTAAGTCGGCATTAAGAGCCCATGCTAGCGCCCTGATAAATAAGATTCCTGATAGCTACTTCCAAGAACTGCTCGAAAAGTTATTGGATGAACGCACGGGATTTGATAATCAGCTAAGAAGAGCTAGAGTTCATACCAAGAGCTCTACCCCTCAACCGCATAAAGAGCTTAAGCGCACCCCTATGCGAGAGGTGATCGCTTTGCTTCTACAAAATCCGAGCTATGCTGATATGGTACCGGATTTATCAAGTGTTCGAGAGTTGGCTTTACCTGGTTTAAGTTTATTCGTTGAAGTACTTGATAAATGCCATACTAGCCCCCATATCAACACCGGCCAGTTATTAGAGCATTGGCGACACAGTAAACATGAGGCACTTCTGTCTCGTCTCGCGAGCTGGGAAATCCCCCTCGATGATGACAATCAAGAAGATATATTCTTAGACTCATTGGACAATATTCTTGCCCAGTGCGTAGAAAAACAAATTGAAAACCTGCAGGCCAAAGCAAGAAGCGTCGGTTTATCAGCCGAAGAAAAAAGGGAGCTGCTAGCCTTGATGCTAGATTTAAAAGCGTAACCCTGTTTGATTAGTCAGCATTGATAAAATTTGTTAACATTTATGGTTTGCATTTGAGAATGCAACGTCCTTCACCAGACCTGAAGTTGGATATCATCTATGGATCAAAATCCGCAGTCACAGCTAAAATTACTTGTTATTAAAGGCAAGGAACAAGGCTATCTGACCTACGCCGAAGTAAACGACCACCTACCTGCAGAAATTGTTGATTCTGAACAGGTAGAAGACATCATTCAGATGATTAACGACATGGGTATCAAGGTAGTAGAAACTGCTCCTGATGCCGATGATCTAGCCCTTAATGATGACGATACCATCACAGATGAAGATGCAGCCGAAGCGGCAGCAGCAGCGCTTTCAAGCGTAGAAAACGAGATCGGTCGCACAACCGACCCGGTACGTATGTACATGCGTGAAATGGGTACCGTTGAACTACTGACTCGTGAAGGCGAGATCGATATCGCTAAGCGTATCGAAGATGGTATTAACCAAGTTCAGCTTTCTGTTGCTGAATACCCGGGCACTATCCCATACATCTTAGAGCAGTTTGACAAGGTTCAAGCTGAAGAGCTACGTCTTACCGACCTGATCAACGGCTTCGTTGACCCAGACGATGACGGTACAGCTGCACCAACGGCGACGCACATCGGTTCTGAGCTGGCAGAATCTGATCTTGACGACGAAGATGCAGAAGACGTAGAAGACGAAGACAACTCTGAAGAGGAAGAAGAAGATACAGGTATCGATCCTGAACTTGCTCTTGAGAAGTTCACAGCGCTTCGCACAAGCTACCAAAATCGTCAGCTAGCGATCAACGAATACGGCGCAGACAGCCCGAAAGCCGTGCTTGCAACAACTATGATGCAAGACGTATTTAAAGAGTTCCGTCTAACGCCAAAACAGTTCGACTACCTAGTAAACGAACTGCGTACTTCAATGGATCGCGTACGTACTCAAGAGCGCCTAATCATGCGCCAAACGGTTGAGTACGGCAAAATGCCGAAGAAATCTTTCATTGCTCTATTCACAGGCAACGAATCTAGCGAAGCATGGTTGGATGAAGTTCTAGCTTCTGACAAGCCATACGCAGAAAAGATCAAACGTAACGAGAACGATATCCGTCGCTCAATCCAAAAACTGGATATGATCGAGAAAGAGACATCTCTTACTGTTCAAAGCATTAAAGATATCAGCCGTCGTATGTCTATCGGTGAAGCTAAAGCTCGTCGTGCGAAGAAAGAGATGGTTGAAGCGAACTTACGTCTAGTAATCTCGATTGCTAAGAAGTACACCAACCGTGGTCTACAATTCCTGGATCTTATCCAAGAAGGTAACATCGGTCTGATGAAAGCGGTAGATAAGTTCGAATACCGTCGTGGTTACAAGTTCTCGACTTACGCTACATGGTGGATCCGTCAAGCAATCACTCGTTCGATTGCCGACCAAGCTCGTACTATCCGTATCCCGGTTCACATGATCGAAACGATCAACAAACTAAACCGTATCTCTCGTCAAATGCTGCAAGAGATGGGTCGTGAGCCACTACCGGAAGAGTTGGCTGAGCGCATGCAAATGCCTGAAGACAAGATCCGTAAAGTACTGAAGATCGCTAAAGAGCCTATCTCAATGGAGACACCTATCGGTGACGACGAAGATTCGCATCTAGGTGATTTCATCGAGGATACAACACTAGAACTACCTCTAGACTCTGCAACGGCAACAAGCCTGCGTGGTGCAACGAAAGACGTTCTAGCTGGCCTAACGCCTCGTGAAGCGAAAGTACTACGTATGCGTTTCGGTATCGACATGAACACTGACCACACTCTAGAAGAGGTTGGTAAGCAGTTCGACGTAACTCGTGAGCGTATTCGTCAGATCGAAGCAAAAGCACTACGTAAGCTACGTCACCCAAGCCGTTCAGAAACTCTACGTAGTTTCCTAGACGAGTAATCTCTTGCGAGATTTGACTAGCTTTTAAGCAGATAAGAAGAAAGGTGAGCGTTGGCTCACCTTTTTTGTATCTATATGATTTAAGTGGCTAAGAACTAAGCGCAATTGGTCCCTTTAGTGGCTAGACACCACCATTTGCATCCCCTATAATCATTGCCCTACGGCCCCTTAGCTCAGTGGTTAGAGCGCACGACTCATAATCGTTCGGTCCCCAGTTCAAATCTGGGAGGGGCCACCAAATTTAGAAAAGCCAGAACAGTTCACGCTGCTCTGGCTTTTTGCTTTTCTGGGCCAAACCACTTTTCTGCTCCCTCTTCCCAACCCTAGCTCTTCCTATTCACAGCATCTTTGAATCTATTTCCTCAACACTTCTTCACAGCACGGTGTATTCAATCACTTAGCTGTGACTTGATTTGCGTTTTTTTGTTTGAAAAGGCGGCACTATGAAAGGTCACAATTCCATCAACTGTTCAGGGAAGACACATGAAAGACGAAACTCTCTCGATTCATCACGGCTACGAAACTGACCCAACTACAAAATCGGTCGCCACACCTATCTACCAAACGGTGGCTTATGAATTCGATGACGCGCAGCACGGTGCAGACCTATTCAACCTTGAAGTTCCGGGTAACATCTACACTCGTATCATGAACCCAACCAACGATGTACTGGAAAAGCGCATGGCGGCACTTGAGGGCGGTATAGCGGGCTTGGTTGTGAGTGCAGGTAGTGCGGCAATCAACTATGCGATTCAGACCTTGGCACAAATTGGAGACAACATTGTTTCTACACCGCAGCTGTACGGTGGTACGTACACGCTGTTTGCGCACATGCTACCAAACCAAGGCATCGAAGTGCGTTTCGCGAAAGACGATAAACCGGAGAGCCTAGCAGAGCTTATCGATGAAAAAACCAAGGCAGTTTACTGTGAAAGTATCGGTAACCCTGCAGGTAATATCATTGATTTAGAGCGTGTGGCTGAGCTTGCCCACGCGCAAGGTGTTCCTGTCATCGTCGACAACACAGTTGCAACTCCAGTGCTATGCAAGCCTATCGATTTTGGCGCGGACATTGTTGTGCATTCATTAACGAAATACGTTGGCGGCCACGGTACCACTCTAGGTGGAGTCATTGTCGATTCAGGTAAGTTCCCTTGGGCGGAGCATAAAGATCGCTTCCCAGTATTCAACCAACCCGAGCCGTCTTACCATGGCGTGGTATACACCGAAGCCTTTGGTGAAGCTGCCTTTATCGGCCGAGCGCGTACAGTACCGCTGCGCAATACGGGGTCAGCACTTTCACCAATGAATTCCTTTATGCTGATGCAAGGCTTAGAGACCTTATCACTGCGTATGGAACGTCACACTGAAAATGCCTTCAAGGTTGCTGAGTACCTCAAGCAGCATGATAAAGTGAGCTGGGTAAGTTATGCAGGCTTGCCAGACTCAGAGTTCTACCCACTGGCAGAGAAATACATGCAGGCTAAACCTTCCGCTATTTTGTCTTTCGGCCTCAAGGATGGCTATGAAGCTGGAGTTCGCTTCTATGACGCGCTGCAGATCTTTAAGCGCCTGGTGAATATTGGTGATGCTAAGTCGCTAGCATGTCACCCAGCATCAACGACTCACCGTCAGTTAAGTGAGCAAGAACAGAAGCAAGCAGGTGTATCTCCAGAGATGATTCGTCTATCTGTTGGTATCGAGCATATCGACGATATTCTTGCCGACCTAGAACAAGCATTAAACGCTTAACTCTACGTTTCTATAACAAACAACACCATAGGCCAGCATGTATGTGCTGGCTTATTTGTTGACGCTATCGTTCTGTGATTAGCATATCAATTAAGCAATAACGATATCTTCCCTACTTCCCGCCTTCTTCCAGAATATCTTTCTACATAAGAGAGATATATATCCCCCAAACATCTTCATACCTAACTTAAACTTGAACGAAACGACTGTCACCGCTCACTTCTCATCAAATAAGCTTGATTGACCTTGCCGAGATAACTCGGGAGTCTAAGTTAAACCTATAATAATGACAGCCGATAATGGGAACCTCATGACGACTCGATACAAAATCCTCCCCCTAATCAAAGCAGCCTCAGTGGCGCTGCTCGCAACCGTTTCACTCTCCGCACACGCTGCAGACAAAGTCTACCGTTTGAAACTCGCCGAAACTTGGGGACCGAATACCCCAATCCTTGGCGATGCCAGTAAAAACATGGCCAAGCTCGCCAATGAAATGTCTAACGGCCGCCTGCAGATCCGTATCGACTCTGCCAACAAACACAAAGCACCGCTTGGCGTGTTCGATATGGTGAAATCGGGGCAATACGATTTGGGGCATTCCAGCTCTTACTACTGGAAAGGCAAGGTACCCAATACGCTCTACTTCTCGTCGATGCCTTTTGGAATGATGACCACAGAGCAGTACGCATGGTTTTATCAAGGTGGTGGCATGGAGCTAATGCAAGAAGTCTATGCGCCACATAACCTGCTCTCCTTCCCTGGTGGTAACTCAGATATTCAAATGGGTGGCTGGTTTAAGAAAGAGATCAACTCAATCGAAGATCTAAAAGGTTTGAAGATGCGCATCCCAGGCTTCGCTGGCGAAGTGTTTGCTAAGGTGGGTGCCAAGCCAACCAATATTGCACCGGGTGAACTCTATACCTCTCTAGAGCGTGGCACCATTGATGCGCTCGAATGGGTTGGGCCAGCCTTTGACCTGCGTATGGGCTTTCAAAAAATTGCGCCTTATTACTACACCGCATGGCATGAACCGGGGTCAGAGACTCAATTCCTCGTGAATAAGAAGACTTGGGACAAGCTACCAAAAGACCTGCAGCTGATTCTAGAGACCTCATTCCGCGTAGCCGCCTTTGATATGTACACCCAAGCGCTCGATGCTAACGCGAGCAGCTGGGCAACTATGCAGTCCGATTACCCAGATATTAAGGTCCGTGATTTTCCGCCAGAGGTACTGCAGACCATGCGTAGCGCTACCGATGAGCTTCTTGCTGAGCAGGCAGCAAAAGATCCACTCGCTAAGAAAATCATCGACTCTCAAGCTGAATACTCGAAGAAGGTTCGTGCATGGACCAATATCTCAACCAAGGCATACCTCAACCACGAATAACACAGGCTCAATACTGAAAAACAAAAAAGCCCATCGTAGTGATGGGCTTTCGTCTATTCAAAAGGGTGAGTTAACTTACTCTACTGTTACCGCTTTCGCTAGGTTACGAGGTTGGTCAACGTCAGTACCTTTGATTAGCGCTACGTGGTACGACAGTAGCTGCATTGGTACTGTGTAGTAGATAGGTGCTGTCACTTCGTTTACGTGAGGCACCTTGATGATCTTCATGTTCTCATCGCTTTCAAAGCCAGCCGCTTCGTCTGCAAATACGTAAAGCAGACCGCCACGTGCACGTACTTCTTCTACATTCGATTTCAGCTTCTCAAGTAGGTCGTTACTTGGTGCAATAACCACTACTGGCATATCCGCATCAATCAGAGCCAGAGGACCGTGCTTAAGCTCACCTGCTGCGTATGCTTCAGCGTGGATGTAAGAGATCTCTTTCAGTTTTAGAGACGCTTCCATCGCAATTGGGTAGTACTCACCACGACCTAGGAATAGAGTATGGTGCTTATCAGCAAAGTCTGTCGCTAGTGCTTCGATCTCTTTGTCGAATGCCAGCGCTTTCTCGATATCTGTTGGCAACTGGTGAAGAGCTTGAACGATTTCCGTTTCTTTTGCTTGATCAATACGGCCTTGTAGGCGACCAATTGATGTCACCATCATCAGCATTGCTGCTAGTTGAGTTGTGAAAGCCTTAGTTGAAGCAACACCAATCTCTGTGCCCGCGCGAGTCATGAATGCAAAATCAGATTCACGAACCAAAGAAGAACCCGCTACGTTACAGATAGTCATCGCAGACATGTAGCCTTTCTCTTTCGCAAGACGAAGTGCTGCTAGTGTATCTGCCGTCTCACCAGATTGAGACAGAGTCACAAGTAGGCTGTTTGGACGAACAACGAAGTCACGGTAACGGAACTCAGACGCGATTTCTACGTCACAGCTTACGCCAGCTAGAGACTCAAACCAGTAGCGCGCAGCCATGCCTGAGTTGTAAGACGTACCACAAGCGATGATTTGAACGTGTTCAACCTTGCTAAGGATCTCTTCAGCTTTTACGCCAATCGCATTAGTGATAACAGAAGTATCAGAGATACGACCTTCCATTGTGTTGATCAGCGCTGTTGGCTGTTCAAAGATTTCTTTTTGCATGAAGTGACGGTATTTACCTTTGTCACCTGCATCGTGCTCTGCGTTAGATTCAACGATTTCACGCTCAATACGCTCACCGCTTGCGTCAAACACAGTCACTTCACGACGAGTCACTTCAGCCACGTCACCCTCTTCTAGGTACATAAAGCGGCGTGTTACGCTAAGCAATGCAAGTTGGTCAGAGGCTAGGAAGTTTTCGCCAACACCAAAGCCGATTACGATTGGGCTACCAGAGCGAGCCACAACGATACGAGAAGGATCTTTGCGATCAACAGCTACTGTGCCGTATGCACCATCAAGTTGCTTCGCTGTCTTCTGTAGAGCTTCAACAAGAGAATCAGAAGTACGCAGTTCCCACTCAACAAGGTGAGCAATAACTTCGGTATCTGTTTGAGATGTGAATTCGTAGCCACGACCTTGAAGAAGCGTACGCAGCTCTTCATGGTTTTCGATGATGCCGTTGTGAACAACCGCGATATCACCAGACATGTGTGGGTGAGCGTTCGCTTCAGAAGGTTCGCCATGTGTTGCCCAACGAGTGTGAGCGATACCCGTACCACCGATCACTTGTTGCGCTTCAACCGCGTCTGCTAGCTCTTGTACTTTGCCTAGGCGACGTACACGAGTTAGGTTGGATTCGCTATCAACAACTGCGACACCAGCAGAGTCGTAACCACGGTACTCAAGACGGCGTAGGCCCTCTACTAAAATTTCTGCTACGTCACGTTGTGCTACTGCACCAACAATTCCACACATAATGTTACTCCATCAATTTTTGGTTATTCCTATTTGGCAGCAAGCAAAGGCCATGTCTCATTGAGATCAATTATAGGAAGTAAAATGCATATAATTAAAATTTGGTTTCTATACTGGCTCGGTGAGAATCACACGTACACCTTGAGACTCAATACTCTGTTTGGCTTCTTCGGCCAGTTCTGTATCGGTGATCAGGATATCGATGTGCTCCCAAGACAGCTCAAGATTCGGGATCTTTCGGCCGACTTTCTCAGACTCAGCCATCACCACAACTTCGCGCGATACCTCGGCCATGACCTTGCTTAACCCCACCAACTCATTAAAGGTCGTGGTGCCTCTATCAAGGTCGATGCCATCGGCACCAATAAACAGCTGATCGAAGTCGTAAGCACGCAGTACTGATTCGGCGACTTGCCCTTGGAATGAATCTGAATGTGTATCCCAAGTACCACCTGTCATCAGTAGTGTCGGTTCGCTCTCTAGTTCATTAAGGGCATTTGCAACATGCAACGAGTTGGTCATCACCACCAAGCCACGTTTGCTATTAAGCTGCTCAATGAGAGCTCCAGTTGTGCTTCCGCTATCGATCACAATGCGGTTATGGTCGCGAATTAGGTCTGCCGCGGCTTTTGCTAGAGAAAGCTTTCGAGTCGAAACTTTTTGACCTATCTCGTCATTCACAACTTCTTTCGGTAATGAAACAGCACCGCCATATCGGCGCAAAAGCTGACCATTTTTCTCTAAAGACGCCAAGTCCTTTCTAATTGTGACTTCTGAGGTTTCAAACTTAGCGGACAATTCATCAACACTAACCTCGCCTTTCTCGTTAACTAGGTTAGAAATTGCGTGTCTTCTGAGCTGAGTGTTTCGTTTCGACATTTAAAAAAGAGCCATAAGTTTCGATATGAAAGATATTATAGTTACATCGAAACCATTTAGTCCATTTATTTCGATCCAAAAAATTAATAAATAGCGCAAAAACCTTGTCCTAAGACAATTGTTAAGCAGTGATATTGAGTTCATTCGGTGGTAGAATCCGCACCCGAAAAGAAAAAAAATTACAAAAATGACCGTTATTTTTCTGCAACTTTCACCTGATATATTGGGGTAAGTCACAGAAAACCGATGTTGAATCAAAATCATTTGGTCATAAAATGACTAAAATTGATGAAAGACTTACAACTCTGAAGGGCAATTGATAATCCCCTCTATTATCGCAGCAGGCACAAAATGCTGACGAAATGGGTAGGCCGCTTCAGAAAACAGATAAATTTCAATTTGTAACAAAACTTACCGGAGAGTACCTTCCATGAAAAAGACCAAAATCGTATGTACGATTGGCCCTAAAACTGAATCTGTAGAGAAGCTAACTGAACTAGTAAACGCAGGCATGAACGTTATGCGTCTTAACTTCTCTCACGGTGACTACGCAGAGCACGGCACTCGTATTGCGAACTTCCGCGAAGTAATGGACAAAGTAGGTAAGCAACTGGCTATCCTTCTTGATACTAAAGGTCCAGAGATCCGTACTATCAAGCTAGAAGGCGGCAACGACGTAGATCTAGTAGCTGGTCAAGAATTCACTTTCACAACTGACACTTCAGTTGTAGGTAACAAAGAGACTGTAGCGGTAACTTACGCTGGTTTCGCTGCTGACCTAAACGCGGGTAACACAATCCTAGTAGATGACGGCCTAATCGAAATGGAAGTTATCTCTACTACTGAGACTGAAGTTAAGTGTAAAGTTCTTAACAACGGCGCACTAGGCGAAAACAAAGGTGTTAACCTTCCTGGCGTTTCTGTTCAACTTCCAGCTCTATCTGAAAAAGATAAGAACGACCTTAAGTTTGGTTGTGAGCAAGGCGTTGACTTCGTTGCTGCTTCTTTCATCCGTAAAGCATCTGACGTTAAAGAAATCCGTGAGATCCTAGACGCGAACGGCGGTTCTGACATCCACATCATCTCTAAGATCGAAAACCAAGAAGGTGTTGATAACTTCGACGAGATCCTAGAGCTTTCTGACGGCATCATGGTTGCTCGTGGTGACCTAGGTGTTGAAATCCCAGCTGAAGAAGTAATCTTCGCTCAGAAAATGATGATCGAGAAGTGTAACCGTGCACGTAAGATGGTTATCACAGCAACTCAAATGCTTGATTCTATGATCAACAACCCACGTCCAACTCGTGCAGAAGCGGGCGACGTTGCGAACGCAATCATGGACGGTACTGATGCTGTAATGCTTTCTGGTGAAACTGCTAAAGGTAAGTACCCAGTTGAAGCGGTAACTATCATGGCGCAAATCGCTAACCGTACTGACGGCGCACTTAAAGCTGAACTAGGTTCTCGCCTAGACAGCCCACGCCTACGTATCACTGAAGCAGTATGTAAAGGTGCAGTAGACACAGCTGAGAAGCTAGCTGCTCCACTAATCATCGTTGCTACTGAAGGCGGTAAGTCTGCACGTTCTGTACGTAAGTACTTCCCAACTGCAAGCATCATCGCTCTAACAACAAACAAGAAGACTGCAGCGCAACTAGTTCTTACTAAAGGTGTTCGCCCAGTTCTTGTTGATTCAATCGACAGCACTGACGCTTTCTACAAAATGGGTAAAGAGTATGCTCTTGAAGCTGATTTTGGTAAGAAAGGTGACATCGTAGTTATGGTTTCTGGTGCTCTAGTAGCTTCAGGCACAACGAACACTGCGTCTGTACACGTTCTATAAGACTGACGAATTCAATCATCAGTTAAATAAAAAAGAGGGCTTCGGCCCTCTTTTTTTATATATTACATCTTGCCCTCATAATCAGTACGCTGTATTATCAACCCAACAATAGAACTGCGTACTGTTAATTCTCTCCTTAGGTAATTCGAATTAACAGTCTAAGAATTCAAATTACATGAGGTTGCACAATGTCTAGCCCTACTCTCACCGATAAAGTATCAAAGATGATTCGCCAAGATATTCTCAACGGTGAATTACGCCCGGGTCAGAAACTGGTCGTGGCTGACCTAAAACAGAAATACAATGTTGGCGCATCACCAATTCGTGAAGCCTTGGTTCAACTTTCTTGGAGCAAGTACGTAACGCTTGAGCCACAAAAAGGATGCTGGGTAGCCCCTGTCTCTAAGAAAGAGCTTAATGACCTTTACGAGAGCCTACGCGTTGTCTCTTCTGTATTGCTGAAAAAAGCAATCGCTACCGGTGACGAAAGCTGGGAGCTAGAAGTACTGACTTCGTACCACAAGCTATCTCGCATCAATAACATCGCTGAAGAGTTCAATGGTGCAGAATGGGAAGAGCGCCACCAGCAATTCCACGTAGCACTATTAGAAGGCGCAGATTCAAAGAACATGTTTGAGTTCTTTAGTGATCTCATCAACCAAGTGAAGCGCTACCGTTTCCTTGCACTTTCAGAAGGCCAAGATTCAGAAGCGCTGTTTAATATCGACGAGCACGAGATGATCATGAAGCTGGTATTGTCGAAGAATGCAGAGCAAGCGACTGAGTTGCTTGACCAACACTTGATGGGTTCAATGAAGCGTATCGAGCGTGTTATCGAAGCGGCTTAGACCTGTAATTTAGGATTAGCAGCAAATAAAAAAACGGAGCCTAATGCTCCGTTTTTTCGATTTACCAGCCAAAGAACTCTTTATGATGAGTATTTAGTAGTAATACCATTGGCAAGAAATAAAGTGCACTGAGTTTAAAACCAAGGATCACCAATGTGCCTATGGTTAATCTCACTAAAAAATCGACAAACATACCACGCCTCTTTTAACCAGACAGTATGAATCCCTAACTCTCGCTCTTACTAACCTAATTCTACTGGTAAAAGTCGATGAAACTGAGCAGCTGAATTAAGTTAACGTTGTCATCCCTTTTTGAGATCTGGTCGCTCAAAAAGAGTCAGTACAGCACTAACTCTACGAAGCAAGGTAGTTTACTTATTGTTCAGTTTAGCTCAAATTTGAGTACAAATTAGACTTTAGTCTAACTGTACAAATATTGTGACGAAGATCTCTCAAAGATAAGACAGAGTGATTTCCAGTGGAGGGAGGTGACAACGCAAAGTGATCTTTTTAGCTAAGCAACGTCCGCCTGACTTGAGCAGATAGAGATGGTGTTGCGCCCTGATGATTTCGACTCATAAAGACCGATATCCGCACACTTGTATGAGTGAGTGCTATTGCCTGTCAGATCGGTATAACCAATGCTGACAGTGACCTTAGTACCACCAGAGAGTTGTACCTCAATTCGCAAGCGATCAAGCACGCGTCGCGCTTCTGCTGTAGAAGTATGAGGCATCAAAATGGCAAACTCTTCACCGCCGACACGGGCAACAAAGTCTGTGGTTCTCAGGCTCTCTTGGAGTATCGCCGCAACTCGAGCGATCACGCGATCCCCCTCATCGTGGCCTAACTCGTCATTGATGCGCTTAAAATTGTCGATATCAATTAGGGCTAAGCAGATTTGAGAATCGCCTGGGTAGCGCTCAACCATTCGAGAGTAGTACGCTAGCTGCTCCTCAAACTTGCGACGGTTCCAAAGTTTGCTGAGAGAATCTCTCTCACTTAGGATTCGAAGCCTCACTTCAAGCTCTTTGCGCACCGTAATGTCGACCAGCGAAGTAATAAAGTAACTCACCTTACCAGAGCTACTCTTCACCGCCTGAACTCGCATAATCGCGGTGAAAGGAATACGAAGCTTACTCTTACAGCTGACTTCCCCTTCCCATAAGTCATGCTCCTCAAGGTGAGCCCATATGGTTTCGGCGGTATGAGCCTGCTCACTGTTTTCAAGCAGCAGCTGCAGCGCATTTTTTCCATCGACCTGCGATTTACTGTAGCCGGTCATGTTCTCAAACTCGTTGTTAGTCATGATGGTGCGATGCTGCTTGTCTGAGATCATCACCGCTGACATGCCATTCAATGCAGCACGAGCTAATTTACTCTCCAGGTTGCGACGGCGGTAATGGGTAACCAGATATGCCAACGGGAACGCAAACACCATCACGGTGAAGAACACGATTAGCTGCTCTTGAGCTAGGTCGTTAAGGTCGCGCTCTGCTCGCTCTAGTAGCTGTGCAGAGTTCAACTGGATAATCAGATGCATTCTCTGCTGCTGGGCAAGATCAACTGTGTTGAAAGCGAATAGATTGCCATCTTCGAACACATAGCCCATGCGCTCAGACGAGAGTGCTTGCCAGGTCTTTGGTGCGATTTGAGCTAGGTTGAATCCTTTACGCTCTGGAATAGAGTCGCCAAACAGTTTGCTCTTGTTTTGGCTAGCAATGTAGTAGCCGTATTGATTCACCACCTCCGCACGGAAGTCGAAATCAGGAGAGAAGTTTAAACGCGAAGCTAATCCCCAAACATCGAGGTTTATCACCAGATAACCGACGCGGTGCTCTGGCGTCTGAACAGGCGTGATCACGCGCAGCACGGGTGTGTATGGGTAAGAGATCTCACCGTATTCGGTTTCCAACTCAATTCCCCAACCACCAATCTCCTCCTCTTCCAGAGTTTGAGCGTAATGGAAGTAGCTGTAATCCGATTTATCTTGTAGGTCTTTAGGCAGAGTGACAGCACCAGTTCGTGAGGCATAGTTGACTCTGACCCTCTCATGACCGTCGATATCAAGTAGATGGATCTGGGTGTACCATTTTTGGTTAACCAACACCGACTGCCACACTTCTTCCAAGAGATTCTGATTTTCTGGAGAAGGTGATGTTGCGAAGTCGACTAGGCTTTGACTGTGGCTAAGCAGTTGCATCATAGAGACCAACTGATCTTTCAGTACGTTGTAGTCTCGCTCAGCATAGACAAGTTGATGAAGTGCTTGTTTCGCAGTGCGTTGGTAGCTCTGCTTTTTGACATCTTGATAGCGCTGCTGGTAATACAATCCAATAGCTGCACAAAAGGTGACGCAAATAACGAGAAGCGTAGCGATTGTTTTTTTATTTCTCATTAGTTGCTCAAAATAGGATAAATATGGCGAGAATTATATCATTGTTATCAATTAACAAAATAAAAAAGCCGCACTTAATGCGGCTTTTTATCATACAATTTGCTTAAGCTTTCAGAGAGCGCTCGCCTCGAGCAATCCCGACTACGCCACTGCGCGCCACTTCAAGCACCTCAGTCACTTCAGAGAGCGCCTGAATAAATGCATCCAGTTTCTCGCTGGTACCTGCCATCTGTACCGTATACTGAGAAGCGGTGACATCCACGATCTGGCCACGGAAGATATCCGCTGTGCGTTTCACTTCTGCACGAGCAAAACCGCTCGCACGCACCTTAACCATCAGCAGTTCGCGCTCAATATGATCCAACTCTGAAACTTCTTGAACCTTAAGTACATCGATCAATTTGTGCAGCTGCTTTTGAATCTGCTCCAGTTGCATCTCATTCGAATTGGTTGTCACGTTTAGGCGTGAAAGCGTTGGATCATCTGTCGGAGATACGTTGAGCGATTCAATGTTGTAACCACGTTGAGAAAACAAGCCAACCACTCGAGACAAGGCGCCCGGTTGGTTTTCCATTAACAGCGAAATAATGTGTCTCATACTATGTTCTCTCCGTTTTGCTTAGCCACATGTTATCCATACCCTCGCCTTTGATCTGCATTGGGTATACGTGCTCGGTATCGTCAACGCTGATATCAACAAACACTAGACGATCTTTCATTGCCATTGCTTTCTCTAAACCTGACTCTAATTCGTCTGGAGAAGAGATACGCATACCTACGTGACCGTACGCTTCTGCGATAGCCGCAAAGTCTGGCACAGAGTCCATGTATGAGTTCGAGTGACGGCCTTGGTAAACAATGTCTTGCCACTGTTTCACCATGCCTAAGAAACGGTTGTTCAGGTTAATGATCTTAACCGGAATATTGTATTGCAGCGCCGTCGACAGCTCTTGAATATTCATCTGAATACTGCCATCGCCCGTTACTACAACCACTTCTTCATCGGGTTTAGCAAACTTAACACCCATGCCCGCAGGTAGACCAAAGCCCATGGTACCTAAACCACCAGAGTTGATCCAACGACGTGGCTTGTTGAATGGGTAGTACAACGCAGCAAACATCTGGTGCTGACCTACATCAGAGGCAACGTAAGCATCACCATTGGTGACTTTGTGTAGAGTCTCGATAACCTGTTGCGGTTTAATACGCTCAGGTGATTTTTCGTAAGCTAAACAGTCACGCTCTTGCCAGCCTTTAATTTCAGCCCACCACGCATCTAGCGCTTCAGCATCATTCGTACCGCCCTGCTCAATCAGCAGATTAACCATGCTTTCAAGTACGCGCTCAGCCGAGCCTACAATCGGTAGGTCTACTTTTACGTTCTTAGAGATCGACGATGGATCGATATCGATATGCATGATCTTGGCGTTTGGACAGTACTTCTCAAGGTTGTTGGTTGTACGATCATCAAAACGAACACCGACACCAAAAATTAGGTCTGCGTTGTGCATCGCCATGTTGGCTTCGTATAAGCCATGCATACCAAGCATACCGAGAGAGTTTTTATGTGTCCCTGGGAAGGCACCTAGTCCCATCAGTGTGCTAACCACGGGTAGATTAAGTGCTTCGGCAAGCTTAAGCAGTTGCTTGTCAGCTTCAGAGATAACCGCACCACCGCCAACATAAAGAACGGGCTTTTTCGCCTCAAGCAGCGCTTTAAGTGCTTTTTTGATTTGCCCTTTATGCCCCGTTACCGTCGGGTTATACGAACGCATCTTGATGGTTTCTGGGTACTGGTATGGCAGCTTAATTTGTGGATTAAGTACATCTTTAGGAAGGTCAATCACAACCGGACCCGGTCGACCTGTAGTCGAGATATAGAAAGCTTTTTTCACGATCTCTGGGATATCTTCGGCTTTCTTCACCAAGAAGCTATGTTTTACGATCGGGCGAGATACACCCACGATGTCACACTCTTGGAAGGCATCATTACCAATCAGGTTGTTCGGCACGTTACCGGAAATAACGATCATTGGGATCGAGTCCATATACGCAGTCGCAATACCCGTTACAGTATTGGTGGCACCAGGGCCAGAACATACCAGAACCACACCTGGCTTACCGGTTGAGCGCGTATAGCCATCAGCCATATGCGTTGCCGCTTGCTCGTGTCGTACTAATACGTGTTTAATCTTGTCTGTTTTTGCGTGTAGGGCATCGTAGATATCCAAAACGGAACCGCCTGGATAACCAAAGATCTGCTCAACCCCTTCTTCAATTAGGGACTGAACCACCATTTCCGCACCGGATAATTGGGCGCACTCTGGCTTCGTTGTCATATTGCTCTCCTTTCCAGGATCCCGTCAGTTGGGTAAGCTGAAGGGGCTGGTTTTTACATAGTCTAGGTCTTATTCGTAGCCTAATTCGAAATACTTCCACTTTTTCGGCTATGACTGCTCGTCGTGATAACAATAAGCAGTGGTACGAAACAACTGTAACGTTTTATTATCAACTGGTCTAACACCCTTCTACGGTCAATAATTCGATATAACCATGTTTTAGAAAAAAAACCTCATCTAACACCACCCCAGACCCATCAACCAGAATTTATCACCACAAACTACCCACAAAAAGATTCTAAATATTTCATAATCCATCTTTTTTCAGTGCGAACACCACGCTATAGATGTGCTCTCACGCACATTTACCTGATGTCATGACGTAAAAAATCCCCCTAGTCACCTTGATGTATGACTAGGGGGATTTTTAAACAACTAAAAAGTTAACTTAGATAAATCTACTTATCTTTCGACTTTTCAGTGTACATTTCTTCGATTTCGTCTTGATACTTATCGTTAATCACTTTACGACGCAATTTCTGAGTTGGAGTCAGCTCGCCATCATCCATAGAAAAAGCCTTCGGTAATAGCTTGAATTTCTTAACTTGCTCAAACTTAGCCAGCTCTTGTTGTAGGTCGTTAACGCGCTTCTCTAGCATCTCAACGATCTGATGGTGCTTAATCAGCTCAACGCGATCGTGGTACTTGATGTTAAGCTCTTTTGCATACTCTTCCAGTGAGTCGTAGCACGGTACAATCAAGGCAGAAACGAATTTACGAGTGTCAGCTATTACCGCAATTTGCTCGATAAAGTGATCTTTACCAATCGCACCTTCAACGACTTGTGGTGCAATGTACTTACCACCAGAGGTTTTCATCAACTCTTTGATACGGTCGGTAATGAACAGGTTACCGTTCTCATCGAAGTGGCCCGCATCACCGGTTTTTAGGAAGCCATGCTCATCAAACGTCTTCGCCGTCTCTTCTGGCATTTTGTAGTAGCCGCGCATCACCATTGGGCCACGCACTAAAATCTCGTTCTGCTCACCGATCTTCACTTCGGCGCCCGGCATCGACATACCGATAGAATCTGGGTTGAAACAGCGATCATCCCAACATGAAACCGTTGCTGTGGTTTCTGTCATGCCGTAGCCCAGCTTCACGTTGATACCAATCGCATGGAAGAAGCGACCGATGGTTTCATCCAGCTTAGCACCACCACAAGGCATGAAATTGATATTGCCGCCTAACAGCGCACGCAGTTTAGAGAGTACTAGCTTATCTGCTAATGCATGGCTTTTCTTCAGCATCAACGAAGGTGTACGACCCTCTTGGTGACATGCCGCCAGTTTCGCGCCCATGTTCACAGCCCAAGTAAAGAGCACCTTGCGAATGAATGGTGCCTTTGACACTTTTTCATGGATCGCAGAGAAGATTTTCTCGTAGAAGCGAGGAACCGCACACATCACGGTTGGTTTCACGTCACTCAGTGCATCACGTACTTGCATGGTGTCTTGCAGGTAGCAGTTGGTTGCACCTTTATAGAGGACATAAAAAGTCCAAGCGCGCTCAAACACGTGTGACAGTGGTAGGAAACACAAAGAGACATCATCTTTACTCAGGCTTAAACGCTCATCGTGACCTTCAAGCTGAGAGCCGATGTTAGCGTAGTCCAGCATTACACCTTTAGGTTGACCTGTCGTACCAGAGGTGTAGATAAGCGTCAGCAGGTCATCCATATTGGCATCGGCAAGGCGTGATTCAAGCTCAGCTTGTTGAGCCTCTTCACCACGTGCTATGAATTCCTGCCAAGAGATAGCAAAATCATGACCTTGAGTATCGATGTCATCTGACATCGCAACGATAATTTCTAACTGTTCGCACTCGTCAAAAAGGCTAATTGCCGCATCAAATTGTGGCTGTTCACCAACAAAAAGAACTTTAACGTCTGCGTTCTGAATAATGTAAGAAGACTGCGCTGCAGTGTTCGTTGGGTAGATCGGTACAGTTACAAGGCGAGCTTGTAGGGATGCAAAGTCTGCCACAGTCCATTGAGGCATGTTATTTGAGTAGATACCGATTTTATCTTGGATTCTCAGTCCTTGAGCCAATAGTGCGAGTGAAAGCTTATCGATCTGTTCACCAAATTGCTGCCAGCTAATGCCTTGCCATACATCATTGACTTTATGCTTTAAAGCCGTACGGTTGCCGCCTTGAGCAATCTGCTCGCGAAGTCGTTTTACGATATGAAAATCTAAATTGGCCATCTCTTTACCTTTGGCTTACACCTGTAAGCTTTTTTGAGCGCACAAGTGTACCTTTGATCATAAAAAAGGCAACTGATGGAGCTCAAAGTTATCAGTAATAGTACATCTAACTCTAAAAAATAAACGATGCTGATCTTGCCCGAATAAAAAAGCCCCAAACTAGCACGCTAGCTTAGGGCTTATAAATCAAGGTGTTCAGCGATTAGTCAAGAGCAACCACTTCGCCACAGATCATCATTAGCTGATCTCGTAACCAAATGTGTCCTTTGTCTTTCTCGCTTGATTCGTGCCAGCTTAGGAAGCCAGAGATTGCCGCATTATCGAATGGGAAATCTAGAATCTGTAGCTGCTCTTTATTTGCAGCGTGCTCAACCATCCAACGTGGTGCAATAGTTACTAGCTCAGACTGACCCACAACGTACAGTACGTTGCTTAGGCTTGTACCTTCGTAGTAAGGCATGCAATCTAGGTCACGGTACGCTTGCTCAGAGAAGCTGCGTTGGCCGTGGATGCGAGACAGTTTCGCGTGCTTCTCTTCTAGAAGCTCTGCCGCCGTTACTGAACCGTTGATGCGAGGGTGTGAAGCTGAAGCCACAACCACTAGCTCGTCTTGGAAGATTTCTGTGCTTGAGAAACCTTGCTCGTCAAAACGTGCGTAATCGATAACGAAGTCGATCTCTTGGTAACGCATGCGCTCTGAAAGCTGACGGTCAAACTCAGCGTCCATGTGCAGTTGAACACTTGGTGCAAGTTCGTTGATCGTCGACATAATCTTAGGTGCAAAACGCATATCACAAGGGCTGCAAATCGCTAGCTTGAATAGGCGAGAAGACGACTCTGGAGAGAATACAGAACTTGGTAGTTCGTTGCGTACCAGTTGTAGTGCTTGGCGGATTGGGCCAAACAGTTGACGAGCACGTTGAGTCGGTTGAATACCACGACCCTGACGCATAAATAGCTCGTCGTTAAACATCACTTTTAGACGTGCTACAGCGTTACTTACTGCAGGCTGAGACATACCCAAATTGTGCGCTGCACGGGTGATGTTTTGCTCTTGCATTACAGCGTCAAAAACAGTCAATAGGTTTAGGTCTACTCCACGAAGTGTGCTTTCCATTCGGTAGCTTGCAATAGCACTCATTGCGTCTTTTTTCTCTAACATTCAGGTTGCCTCTTGTCGGTATGACAGCGTTAAATTTGTAATAGTGTGGGAATAGATAACCACTAGTTCTTATATTTATCTGGCCGATGTGTTTCGGATAACATCTACTATTAACCAATCAATCGAACGCTACCAACAAGATTGATAAAGAATAATTTTATTTTACCTCACTGAATAATTATTAATTTAATATCAGACACTTGGTGATTTATAAAAAAACATAAAATGTCTAATTTTGGGATTTTCTTACGACTTATTTGACGGCTCAATCATTCAGTTACATTTGTTACAAATGATTGAGCCTATGAATTGATAGAGCAAGGCATTCAAAAACCTCGCCTATGAATCAAGTGATCGAAGCGTAACTTGGAAAATCAACCTTGTCCCAAAGCTGCCTTCTTAGCGTCTCCTGACAGTGCCAATTTTCCGCCAAGATCCACTCAACAATTGCACTGGCAACATCCGGATAAGAGACCATTTCAGCCTGTTTTTCACCTAACCAAGCACGCAACCCAGCAGGGTCAAGAAAGCTCATGGTTTGGGCAAGGCCTAAGGCCTCTAGCGTAGCGACGTTACTCTGTTGTTCAAACTGTCCATCCAGTGGTTTCAATAGTAGCTTTTTACCCAACGTCATCGCCTCAGAAGGAAGCTCAAAGCCACCGTTAGCAATCACACCAGAACAGGCATGTAGGTCTACTTGGAAGTTGTCATGGCTGAGCGGTTTGAACACGATGTTCTCGACGGTACGCTGCTCAATAATTTGAGGGTGATAACAGACAAACTGATGGGAGATAAACTTGACCAGTAAGTCAGTCACATCATCGAGGTCTTCAAACGGCAGGTAAACCAAGCTGAATTCAGAACCGCTATCGGTATAGGTTCGCTTCTCATGCTCTGTAAGCGTATGGACAATTGGCGGCAAGATCGGTTGTTCAAAATGGTACCAGTGCAATCCAATGTAGTGCTCGGTCGGTGCAAAGTGTTGGATCACCGAATGCTCTATCCAGTTGCCTCCCTTCTTCGGCACATCATAGCGAAATGCGTTCTGATGACTAATGCCAATACACGGCACCTTCTGTCTCTTCGCCGCCCACGCGGAAACAGGTTCAAAGTCGTTCAAGACCAGATCATATCGAGACAAATCGAGCTCTGCGATTTCACGACGAAAACGCCAAAGGTTGTTTTTTAGGAATGTTTTGCCGTATTTGACCTGCCCTTGCTCGCTAAAGAAGGTTAAGCCATGACGCGTCTGATAATCACCAAACGCCTCCATTGAGAAGTACTTATCCCCCTCTCGGCCTGAGAATAAGAAATCGACATCGACATTCTTTGCTTTCAATGCATTTGCCATAGCACGGGCACGCGCAATATGGCCGTTCCCTGTGCCTTGTACACCATAGAGTATTTTCATGTTCGGTCCTTGTTAGACTCTTGAATTGGAATGTTTTCCTGAAAGGGTTGCCTGCGAATTTAAAGCAGGCCATTAAGCGCCAAATTTGCACACGCGATACCCAGCGCGGCACCGATCAATACGTCGGTAAGAAAATGAACGCCAAGTAAAATACGTGAACCTGCTATCAAGCACGCCCATACCAAACTCAGTAGATAGACCTGCGGATAAAAATGACCAATAACGGTTGCCATTACGAAAGCAGCTGCCGAGTGACCCGATGGCAGGCTGTACTTATCGGAAGGCACAATGTAGGAGTGTAAGAATGAAGAAAACTCTGCAGGTCGGCGACGCTTGATGGTATTTTTCGCCAGCCAATAGATAGGCAGTTCGATGGCAAATGCTGCTAATCCAACCATCAGAAAAGCGCGTCCGGTTTGTTCATCGAGAAAGAGCGCCGCAATTGCAAATAGAAGATATAGGTGCCCATCGCCTGTATGGGAAATCGCTCGACTGACCTGAGCGCTCTGGTTGCTATAGCGACTCGTTAAGCAAAACACAGAAAATGCCACATCCCAGCGCACGATTGGTTCTATTGTTCTCATGTGATCCCTCAGCTCTTATCATTGCTTTGGGACTAAGTTAGAAGCTACAAATGACAATATGGTGACGATTTTGCGGATAAAAAATGAACATTTCATCCACCATATTCGCCAACCAAAAGAGAGAATTTAGACAAAAGAAAAGCGGCTCAAGGGCCGCTTTCCAATTTAGTTACCTTTATAAGGTGAGAGGCTCATGCTTCTTGACCAAACCAAAGTCGGCCAAGATGGCGTAAGCCGCCGGAATCATGAATAAAACCAGTAGCGTCGATGCAAAGATACCAAACACAATCGAGATCACCAGTGGCTGAATCACCTGAGCTTGCAAACTGGTTTCGGTCAGTAGAGGCAACAAACCAGCCGCCGTAGTCATCGAAGTTAAGAACACCGCGCGGAATCGCTCGCGACTCGCTTTCACCACCGAGTCATGCACGCTGTCCCCTTCATCAACATGGTGCCGGATGTATTGCACTAACAATATCGAATCGTTAACCACAATCCCCGCCAGCGATACAAAGCCCATCATACTCGGCATACTCAGAGCGTGTCCGAGCAACCAGTGCCCAACAACTACCCCAATAAAGGCAAGTGGGATCGCCAGCATCACCACAAAGGGTTCTAAGTAACTGCGGAACTGATAACTTAGAATAGTGAAGACACCAAACAACCCAAGCAAGAAGCCTTTACCCATAGATGCGCCCGTTTTCGCTGCATCTTTTGCTTCGCCTTCAAAGTCAAAGCGCAGCCCTGGGTATTTCTTCAACAGCTTCGGCGCTTCATCACGTTGGAACTGCGCCAAGATAGCCGACGAACTGGCCTTCTTGTTGTTCACATCACCAAAGATGCTGATGGTGCGCAGGCCATCAATGCGCTGGATTCTCACATAGTTTCGCTGAAAATCGAGCGTTGCCAGTGTTGCCAACGGGATCTGACTGCCGTCAGACGTAATGATTGGAAAGTTCGCCAGCTGTTGCACATCGCCCGCTTGCTGCTTGTCCAGACGTACCTCTATTGCGATGTTTTCAACTCCAACCTGAATCTCATCCGCGGTTTGCCCAAAGAACGCAGCACGCAACTGAGAAGCGATCATCTGCCCGTTGACGTTGTAGGTTTCTGCGCCCGGTCTCAGCTTAACCAAGATCTCCTCTTTACCCATGCGCATGTCATCAAGCACGCCATGCACACCATCAAATTGATTAAGGTACTCTTGGATATCAATAGAGGCTGCTTTCAGGGCTTGTAAGTCATCGTGCTTGGCGCGAATCTCAATCGCCCGACCACCCGGCCCAACTGTTGTTTGCTTAAACACCAATGAAATGGGATCGGCTAACTCACCAACATCATCACGCCACGCATCGATAAAATCATCAATAATAGTATTGCGACTTTCTGCCCCACGCAGATCAAGACGGACGGTTGCTAGATGCGGCCCAGATTCATTGGCATCTGCATTAGCATTAAATTGGCTGGTGATGTGCTCGACTAAGGTGTTGCCATCCTCGACCTCATCACTCCAACGCACATTCAGGCGTTCAGCTGAAGCCACAATATGTTCAACCACACGCTCGGTCTGCGCCAAAGATGCCCCCGGAGGCAAAATCACTCGTGCCTCGGCGATATCACCATCTAACTCGGGGAACGGCTGGAATTTCACTACGCCACCCGCAATAAGCGCAATCGAGAGCAGCAACAGGCTCACCACGCCTCCCATAAAGGCGTAGCGGAAAGAGACCACCTTCTCAACCATCACCATCAGGGTGGTGTTACGGAAGTTCTCAAACTTTTCCAGTAGTACCACTTTGAAACGCAGCGCCGGTTTCTCCTGCTTCTCTTTATGTAGAGAGTGCGAGAGGTGATTGGGCAGAATCAAAAATGCCTCGATTAAGCTCAATGAAAGTACCAGTATCAGAACCTGTGGCACAGCTTTAAGCACGGCACCCATTTCGCCATCTAAGAACAGCAGACTACCAAAGATACATACCGTGGTTAGAAAAGAAGACAGCACCCCGGGCAGAACCTTTTTCACCCCGTTGTAAACGGCATCGTCCACCTTTTGGCCCCGATCAAGATGCGATGCGATCGACTCTGCAATCACGATCGCATCATCCATCATGATACCGATCGCCATTAACAGCCCCACCAGCGACATGATGTTGATCGACAGACCGAGATTCGCCATCAAGAATAGACCACCAAGGAAGGCGACCGGCAGACCGGCGGCAACCCAGAATGAGTAACGCAAGCTGAAGAACAACCACATGGTCGCAAATACTAACGCGATACCCTGCCAACCATTACGCACCATCATGGTCAGACGGTCCCAAAGCACTGACGACAAATCATTGGTCAATTGTAATGTCACGCCGTCAGGGGCAATTGCACTCTGATCTTCGACAAATTGAGTAACACGTTCTTTGATACGCAGTGCGTCGTCTTCTTTGTTCTTACTGACTTTTAGCAGCGCCGATGGCTTACCATCAAACAATACCTTCTGTTCATCCAACTCAAAACGGTCGGTGATCACAGCAATATCTCGAAGACGAATAACAGAGCCGTTGGGCGCAGAGCCAACCACAATGCTTTCTAGTTCCAGTGGCGTCACTCGACGTTCGTCAAAACGAATCAAAAAGTTCTTATCGGGTGTTTCCACATTACCACTCGGCAGCTTGACGTTTTGACGCCCAATCTGCTCTGCGATGTCATTAACGGTAAGTCCCAGTTGACGAATTGCTTGCGTATCCAACTCGACACGGTATTGATGATCCGAAAACCCGCTGACTTCTACCAAAGAGACATCATAGTCAAGCTTCATGGTTCGTTTGAGCTGTTCCGCGTATACTTTAAGCTCTGGCCATGTGGTATCGGCAGTGATTGCTACATCAACGACTGGCTCGTTCCAATCAAGCTCTTGAACTACCGGTGACTCAATCTCTGAAGGAAAGTCGTTGATTGAATCAATCTGGGTTTGAACATCCACCAGCATACGACCGATATCGGCTTTCTCATTCAGTTTGAGGATCAGACGAGCACTGCCTTCGATCGCTTCACACTGCGTTTCCTCAATGTTTGCCAAGCCATCGACGGCGTCTTCCATACGAATACATAGGCTCTCTTCCACCTCTTGTGGTGATGCACCCGGGTATACAATCCCAGCCATGATGTAGGGAGGATCATATTCAGGAAAGGTTTCACGCTTAATGGTTGAGAGTGATGTTAAGCCAAGCACTAACAACCCCAACATCAGCAGGTTGGCTGCGGTTGGATGTCGAGAGAAGAACTTGATCATGAATCACTCTCCTGCATTGGCTGCGATTCTGATTCTGCACCCGCTTCTCTGAGTAGCATGCCCTCTATCGCAGGCAGGACATCATTGAGAATAAGCTTATCGCCTTGCTTCAATTCGCCACTCACCACCACTTGATTGTCGCGGCGGTACAAGACCTCAACCTTAACCATGGTTAGACGCATCTCACTGTCCATCAGGTAAATGGTGTCACCATGCAGCGCGCGCTCAGGAACGACCCATGCTAGGTTGGATGCGCCTTCTATCTGCGCCTTAACGAACATGCCATTGACAAGTGGAGGCAGACTGTTTGGTTCTAGTTGAGAGTAATCTTGCTGAATCTCTAGGATCACGCCGGCAGTCGCTTGGTTTTCATCCACCGTTTCACTAATGCGAGCAACACGTGCTGGCCAAGCTGCATTCAAATTGCCACTATTGAGTTCAATGGTTGCTGAAATCTCAGAGGTATCAGTATTCGGGATACCCGAGTCATCACGGCTGAACTCACCCAAACTCGACGCGAGAGTTTGCATATCGTGAATCGAAAGTTGAGCTTCAACCTCCATTACATCAATGCCGTGGGCGATAAACATAGTTTGCTGTAGGTTAACCACTTGATTGGTTTCAATATCGACCTGAGCAATACGCATCGCTTTAGGCAAGGTAATGGTGGTTTTTTCAAGCGATCGCTCAGCCTCTCTGACCTTAGAGACATTTACTTTGATCACCGCTTCTGCGACACGTTTTTCATCCGGCATCAGAGCAATCTGGTTCTCGATATCCAACACCAACTTCCTTTGCGACAGCGCACTCTGCTCTTGCAAATCAACATCTGATTGGGAGGTTAGCCCTTTCTTGCGCAGATCTTGTTTACGCTTAAGCTCTTTATTGCTGATCACTAAGCGGTTCTTCTCGATCTTCAGTGTTTGATTGAGGTTCTGCTCTTCTTGGTTAAGCTTGGCCAAAGAGGTTTGGGAAGATTTAAGGTCGGCCTGTGCTTGAGTAAGCTTTAATTCGTAATCAAGGGGATCTATTTTAAGCACCTCAGTACCCGCTGGGATCACTTGTCCTTTTTCCAATTCGGGATGACGATAAACGATCTTACCGGTGACTTCTGCAATCGCTTTCCACTCCACTTTAGGCACGACTTTACCGAAACCAATCGCAAGTGGTGCCATGGCTTGAGGTTCTAGTATCTCTATTTCCACCAAACGAGCTCGATCGCCTGCAGGCTTAGTTGGTAGATCTGGCTTAAGGTTAATCGCAACCACTAAACCGACAATACCGATCGCCAGCGCCGGAAAGAACAACAACTTTTTCCCTATTTTCATTCTGTTTAATCCTGAAGGTTGGAAGTGCTTGTGGTCGCCACAAAGCCCTCACTCATTAATTTAATATTGTGCTCAATCAGACGGTTAAGGAACTCTTCATTCAGTTCGATGCCGTGCAGTGCAAGCAAAGGCGGTGGCGCGATAAACGGAAATACCATCAAGCTTATATACGATACGCGGCATAACTTGGGATCCATATCTTTGCGAAGCACTCCCTCTTCGATCAGCTTTTCAAATATCACGTCTTGAGCGGGTTTCGCGATATCAACAAAGACTTTTTCAAGCAGCTCTCGTTGGACTTCCGAAGGGGGCATATTCATGACTTGCGCTACTAGACGTGGAAATTTCGGCACCTTAGCCATCTCTTTATAGTAAGTGCGCATCAGATCGAGAAAGTTCTCGTGGCTACTCTCATCGATCAGCTTTTGCATTTGCAGCTGCATCGGTCGTAAGGTTTCTCTCAACATCGCCTCAAACAACCCCGCTTTATTACCGAAGTAATAGCGAATCATCGCAATATTGACCCCCGCTCGCTCAGCGACCAAACGTGTCGAGACTTTATCGTAAGGTTGCACGACAAACAGATCACGAGCATGCTCAATTAACAGCTGTCGAACCTCTAAATTTTTTTGCGGTCGTCCTGCTTTTCGTCCCACTCTCAATTGACCCTATAATTAATCGTTTGATTAATTATAGGGTGTTTTCTACGCATATGGAGAAGATTAATTACTCACTATTTAATCAAGTGATTAATTATCATCAAGCGCATTATATTTTTCCCGTCATTCACTCTGTAAAAAAGATTTAGTACAAAGTTATAACCTAAACATCATGCAAACGATAAACTAACCACGCAATCAAAAAGCCACAAAGCAGACATAAACACCACCAAACTAAACCAAAACAGCACAAACCAAATGAAAAAGCTCACAATGCGAGCCGATATTGGATTTTCACGTTTGACGCTCAGAATAAATTACGGTAAATATGGTGTTAACAGTTTATTTACGGATATTTGTGCCATGACGTTTTCTTTTTCTCGACTGCTGAAACTTCTCCTTATCGTGAACCAATCGCGTGGGTAAGTTGTGGGTCAAGAACTGCACAAATATTAAAACCCGCGCTAAGCGGGTTTTTTTGTAACTAAGCTCATTAAAAGAACATCATTCTCAATAATATTTTGGATAGCAATCGATACAATATCGATATAAGGAAGCACCCATGAACGATCAAGTGATAATTTTTGATACGACTTTACGTGATGGCGAGCAGGCTCTAGCTGCAAGCCTGACAGTAAAAGAGAAGTTACAAATTGCTTATGCACTTGAAAGACTGGGTGTGGACGTAATCGAAGCTGGCTTCCCAGTATCATCACCAGGTGATTTTGAATCGGTTCAAACGATCGCAAAGAACATTAAAAACAGCCGCGTGTGTGCGCTTTCTCGTGCCGTTGCAAAAGATATCGATGCAGCAGCTGAAGCGTTAAAAGTGGCTGAACAGTTCCGTATTCATACCTTTATTTCGACTTCGACAGTACACGTACAAGACAAGCTTCGTCGCAGCTACGATGACGTGGTTGAGATGGCAGTAAAAGCCGTTAAACACGCACGTAACTACACAGACGATGTTGAGTTCTCTTGTGAAGATGCAGGCCGTACGCCTATCGATAATCTATGCCGCATGGTTGAAGCAGCCATCAACGCTGGCGCGAAAACCATCAATATCCCAGATACAGTGGGCTACACAGTGCCTAACGAGTTTGGCGGTATTATCAAAACACTATTTGACCGTGTACCAAACATCGACCAAGCGATCATCTCTGTCCACTGTCACGATGACCTAGGTATGTCGGTTGCTAACTCAATTGCAGCGGTACAAGCGGGTGCTCGCCAAGTTGAAGGTACCATTAATGGCATTGGTGAGCGTGCGGGCAACTGTTCTTTAGAAGAGATTGCAATGATCATCAAGACTCGCCAAGAGTTATTAGGTGTTCATACAGGCCTAGACCATCAAGAGATTCACCGCACCAGTAAATTGGTGAGCCAGCTTTGCCACATGCCAATTCAAGACAACAAAGCGATCGTTGGTGCTAACGCATTCAGCCACTCTTCTGGTATCCACCAAGATGGCATGCTAAAGAATAAGAACACTTACGAGATCATGACTCCTGAGTCTATTGGCTTGAAAAACAAGGCGTTGAACCTAACAAGCCGTAGTGGCCGTGCTGCTGTTAAGAGCCATATGGATGCTATGGGTTATAAAGAGAATGAGTACAGCCTTGATTCATTGTACGAAGACTTCTTGAAGCTAGCAGACCGCAAGGGCCAAGTATTCGATTACGACTTAGAAGCCTTGATGCACTTCGCTAACCTTCGCGACGAAGATGACTTCTACAAGTTGAACTACCTAAGTGTTCAATCTGGCAGTGTTATGTCGACCACCAGTATCAAGCTGCAATGTGGTGATGAAGAGAAATGTGAAGCGGCTGTCGGTAACGGCCCTGTTGATGCGCTATACCAATGTATCTACCGCCTAACGGGTTACGAAATCGTACTAGACAAGTTCGACCTAACCGCGAAAGGCGAAGGTGAAGATGGTTTGGGCCAAGCAGACATTATTGCTAACTACAAAGGCCGTAAGTACCATGGTACTGGCGTTTCAACCGACATCGTTGAAGCTTCTGGTCAGGCGCTACTGCACGTAATCAACAGCATCCAACGCGCAGACACCATTGCTGAAATGAAGCAGCAAAAAATCGCGACAGTTTAAGCACCCAATAACAGAGCCCTAGAGCCACTGTTGTTGGCTTTAGGGAAAAAATTTAAAACGAGCTCAATCGCTCAGTAACAAGAATTAAAGGATTAACATGACTGACAAATCATACAAAATTGCCGTACTACCTGGCGATGGCATCGGCCCAGAAGTAATGCAACAAGCACACAAAGTGCTAGACGCTATTGAACAGAAACATGCGATTAGCTTTGCACGTGAAGAGTATGATGTGGGTGGTATTGCAATCGACAACCACGGTTGCCCACTACCAGAGTCAACAGTTAAAGGGTGTGAAGAGTCTGACGCTGTATTGTTCGGTTCTGTCGGTGGTCCTAAGTGGGAACACCTTCCACCAAATGACCAACCTGAGCGTGGCGCCCTACTTCCACTTCGTAAACACTTCCAGCTGTTCTGTAACCTACGCCCAGCGCAGATCCACAAAGGTCTAGAGTCATTTTCACCATTGCGTGCAGACATCTCTGATCGCGGCTTCGACATCGTTGTTGTTCGTGAACTAACAGGTGGTATCTACTTCGGTCAACCTAAAGGCCGTGAAGGCGAAGGCGCGACTGAAAAAGCCTTTGATACTGAGGTTTACCATCGCTACGAGATCGAACGTATTGCCAAGATTGCGTTTGAATCTGCTCGTCTACGCAACAAAAACGTTTACTCAATCGATAAAGCGAACGTTCTACAAAGCTCTATCCTATGGCGTGAAGTCGTTGAAGAGATCGCAAAAGATTACCCAGATGTGACGCTAAACCACATGTACATCGACAACGCGACCATGCAGCTAATCAAAGACCCATCGCAGTTTGACGTCATGCTATGTTCAAACATCTTCGGCGACATCATCTCTGATGAGTGCGCAATGATCACAGGCTCTATGGGTATGCTTCCTTCCGCAAGCTTGAATGAAAGCAACTTCGGCCTATACGAGCCGGCAGGCGGCAGTGCTCCAGATATCGCAGGTAAGAACATTGCAAACCCAGTGGCACAGATTCTTTCTGCAGCACTGATGCTTCGTTACAGCCTAGGTGAAGAAGATTCTGCTCAAGCGATTGAGACTGCAGTGTCAAAAGCACTATCAGCGGGCGAGCTAACTGCAGACCTAGCGGGTGACAAACCTGCACTAACGACTTCAGAAATGGGCGACAAAATTGCTCAATACATTCTAGAAGCCTAATCGCGATACACATCATTATTCTAAAAGAACAATATCAGCTCACTGACCATCACAGCGGTGAGCTGAACTAAGCACTGGGAATATTGCTCCCAAGGAAGAACTAGCTATGTCGACAAACCAGCAAGCCAAAACCTTATACGAAAAAGTCTACGACGCGCACGTTGCCGTTGCAGCTGAGGGTGAAAACCCAATCCTATACATCGATCGCCACTTAGTGCACGAGGTAACCTCACCTCAAGCGTTTGATGGCTTACGTGAAAAAGGCCGTAAAGTTCGCCAAGTCGGCAAGACCTTCGCGACCATGGATCATAACGTTTCAACGCAAACCAAAGACATTAATGCGTCTGGTGAGATGGCGCGTATCCAGATGGAAACCCTATCGAAGAACTGTGAAGAGTTTGGCGTGACCCTTTACGATTTGAACCACAAATACCAAGGTATTGTGCATGTAATGGGTCCAGAGCTAGGCATTACTCTACCGGGTATGACCATCGTTTGTGGTGACTCACACACAGCAACTCACGGTGCATTTGGTTCACTGGCATTCGGCATCGGTACTTCAGAAGTTGAGCACGTTCTAGCGACTCAAACGCTAAAACAAGCTCGCGCAAAAACCATGAAGATCGAAGTAAAAGGAAAGGTTGCTCCGGGCATCACTGCGAAAGATATCGTCTTAGCGATCATCGGTGAAACGACAGCAGCAGGTGGTACAGGTTACGTGGTTGAGTTCTGTGGTGAAGCGATTACCGATCTAACCATGGAAGGCCGCATGACGGTATGTAACATGGCGATCGAGCTTGGTGCAAAAGCAGGCCTTATCGCACCTGACGAAACCACATACGAGTACATTAAGGGTCGTAAGTTCTCTCCACAAGGTGAAGACTTTGACGCAGCGGTTGAGTACTGGAACACTCTTAAAACTGATAGCGATGCAGAGTTCGATGCGGTTGTAACGCTTAACGCTGCAGACATCAAACCTCAAGTCACTTGGGGTACTAACCCAGGTCAGGTTATCTCAGTTGATACACCTATCCCATCACCAGAAAGCTTCTCTGACCCTGTTGAGAAAGCGTCTGCTGAAAAAGCTCTGGCTTACATGGGTTTAGAAGCGGGTAAATCTCTATCTGACTACAACGTTGATAAAGTATTCGTCGGCTCTTGTACTAACTCTCGAATTGAAGACATGCGCGCAGCCGCTGCAGTAGCGAAAGGCCGTAAAGTGGCTTCACACGTGCAAGCTCTAATTGTTCCGGGCTCAGAGCAAGTAAAAGCACAAGCAGAAGCGGAAGGTCTGGATGTGATCTTCAAAGAAGCTGGCTTTGAGTGGCGTCTACCTGGCTGTTCAATGTGTCTAGCAATGAACAATGACCGCCTAGGTCCTCAAGAGCGTTGTGCATCAACGTCTAACCGTAACTTCGAAGGTCGCCAAGGCCGTGATGGTCGTACGCACCTAGTTAGCCCTGCAATGGCTGCTGCAGCAGCGATCGCTGGCCACTTCGTCGATATTCGTGAACTTTAATTTAGAGGATTTAACATGTCAGGTTTCAAACAACACTCTGGTTTAGTCGTTCCTCTAGATGCTGCGAACGTCGATACTGATGCCATCATTCCAAAACAGTTTCTACAGAAGGTTTCTCGCCTAGGCTTTGGTAAGCACCTTTTTCATGATTGGCGCTTCCTAGATGACGCAGGCCAACAACCAAATCCTGAGTTTGTTATGAACGCACCACGCTACCAAGGTGCTTCGATTCTGCTGGCTCGTGAAAATTTTGGTTGTGGTTCATCTCGTGAACACGCACCTTGGGCGCTGGCTGACTACGGCATTAAGGCGATGATCGCGCCAAGCTTTGCCGACATTTTTTACGGTAACTCAATCAATAACCAGATGGTACCCGTTCGCCTTACAGAGCAAGAAGTCGATGAAATCTTCCAGTTTGTTGAAGCAAACGAAGGTGCACAGGTTGAAGTCGATCTAGAAGCAAATGTCGTTCGTGCCAATGGCAAAGAGTACTCATTCGAGATCGATGAGTTCCGCCGCCACTGCCTACTAAACGGCTTAGACAACATTGGTTTGACGTTACAGCATGAAGAGAAAATCTCAGCTTACGAAGCCAATATCCCAAGCTTCTTAAAATAGAACGAGCTCAAGATTAAGAGAAATCAAAAGGTTGGCCCAGTGCCAAGCCGTTCACTTAATTTGTGGAATTAATCTTTAAGAAAAAGGGGAGAGTGCTAACTCTCCCCTTTTTTAGTTCCTAATTGTTAATCCCATAATTTTTGGAATTCTTCAAAGCTTTCAAAAGCCTGCGGGATGTGATCTAGTAAGCAACTATCATTGATATATCGTCCATGAGCAATATCATTGCGATACTTTCTTATGTTATTTATCAGGGAGTTAATCTCTTTCCTAGAACAGCTAAATTTTTCTAGCTTATTGCAGTAGCCCACTAATCGGTATGTACTTGGTGGTAGTTTGTAATTAGGGTCACTTAGAAAGTGAGCTTCAAAAGCTTCTTCTGTAACAAAGCCTTTAGTCTTACTATCTAGATTTTCGTAAGATCTACCTGAATAGAACTGTTCAATGTCATCTTTTTCTAGATGCTTAGAAAGCCTTTCGTCCACTTTAATACCAACGAAGTTTTCAAATGCAATGTTTAAGTCCATTACAGCTTGGGTAAGGTTATTAATCCCGAAATTGAGTTTTGCATCCAGGTAACTATGTTTCCACACGCTCTGTGAAGGGTTTTCTAGCTCAAAACATAGTTTCTCAGTATCAAAGTCTTCCTCTCTAATAGTTTGAAAAAGACCTTGAGGTGGAAAGATCAATCTATGAACCTCTTCACCCGAAAGTGTGTATCGGATGTTAGTTTCAATGATAAGTTTGCTACTAACTTTAAGAAGCCACTCCTCGTCCATTGCAATACGATAAGCTTTGACAAAGTAATTAAGTAGATGAATCACTTCATCAGGATGAGCAAATCGTTTGTTAGTGGTAATGGTTATCAAAGTCTGTTTAGTCAAACCATGAATATCACCATCTAGAACAACACCTTCCGATTTAATTGGTGCATTTTGGTTATCATGGTAAGAAAACTCGAAAGAATAACAATGTCCTTCATATTCAAATTCCAAAGGGCGACAAATCACCTGTGAAGCGAGCTGAACGGTGATATGGGACTTGAATCCATTATCTCGTAGATCTTCAAACTTTCGGAGTTCAATTAGTCTGGATTTTTCATGAGGTGAGACTCCTCTTAGAATGGCACTTAACCTGGCTCTTAGTTTCTTAGTCGATAGGCTCTTGTCATCCATCCATTCTTGCAGAAGGGTTTTATTTACATAAAATATGTAGCGATGCAGGTAAGTAAGAAAAACTTCTCTATCTACTAGGTGTTGATAATTTTGCTCGAAGCTTTCTAGGTATTCACTGTATTGCTGTGAATCACCTAAAATAGTCAAAGCTTCAACTATAAGCCCCTGAACAAAGGGTTTATAGTTGCCTAATTTGAAAAGCTTGAACCTTATTAAACTTTTCTCACCGATTGATTCTAAATCCTCAACTGCCTTCAAAATGCTCTTTGCAGAGTTATCGTTTCGAGCCTGATTAATGTTCTCTTTGATAAGAGAATGCTTTGTTACTGCTTGGTTTTTATTCATTATCACTTCTCATGATGATTTTATGAACATCATACCATATAAGGCAATTTGAGTAGATCAAGCATCTAGGTTCTTATCCAAATACTTCTCATAATAGATAATATTTTCATAGGTAACTTTGCCTTTCGCTAAACCAAGACGCATAGCTGGAGTCTTCTTATCTTTGCGATCATTATGAATGTAGTTATAGAAAACCCGCAGAATCTCTGCGATTTTGACTATATATTCAGGGTTATATGCGCTGTAGCCATACCAAACACGCCTAGCGTTTGTCCCCGATGAAAACGGACGCTCGAACATTCTGACCCGCCTTCTTGTTTGTTGAAAGAAGCGGTCAATGCCATGCAATGAAGCGAGTTTGTACAAGTTAGCTTGGTGCTCTGGAGAGCAACCTGATATATCAGTTAATGCAGCAACCATTTTCTCTGGCTCAGAACGAGTAGAGAAGGGATATTGTAACCATGACTCCTTGGAGCCATAAATAGGCTTAATGTTACCCAGTTCTTCTAGGATCAGCCTTTGGATTATCTTCTGTTTTTCAGGGTATGGTAGAGCGGTATATGTTACACCATATTTTGCTTTTATCTTTCTGTAGCAGTCTCTCTCAAGCATACGCTTCTGATCTATTGTTAGGTCTTTATTCGCTTTGACATAAAATGCATCTGCACTTTTATCCACGACTCGATCTGAAAATGCCTGCATAAAAGCATTTCTAATCCCTGTGTCCTGATCTAAGTAAAAACGAACTTTATCTGTATTCTTTAAGATTTTTGCCATGAATTGAAAGTGAGCATACATGGTATATTCACTTCGAACTAACATGCCACTCTCAGGCAGACGCACTGAATCATCTACTTGTTCACTCGACTCAAGATTGTCTCTTTCTTTTTCGAGTAGATATTGCAGTTCGACTTCACTCTTTAGAGAGCCTGTAGCTTGAGGTGCTTTCTTTGATGATGACTTAGTAGTAGCTACTTGAAAATCTTGGTCTAGCCATAACCTGGCATGCTTTCGGTGAGGAAGTGCAGCTTCATAATCGCCATGACTGATCGCATCTTTCTCTATTTCATAAGGTTTCAAGCTAGGCTCAAAGTTGAAGTGCCACCCAAAGATATAATCAGTTCTATTATCTGCCGTACCAATACCTAAAATCTCAGTATTCCGCTTGTCTTTCCGTATTCTCCAGTTTGTAGAAAGTACTTGTCTATCTGTACTTAAATAGAGCCTATCGAAAGACATATTCTCTAGTAGCTTAAGCTCTCTGTTTTTTACAAAGCGCATTACTTGCTCATACAACCAATCTACTTTTTGATAGTAAGTGTTTGGTGATATTTCTAAAATATCGCAAGCTCGCCTAACTGGTACGTCATTTACGATCAGCTTAAATAGTGTTTTGTTTTTCTCTGGCTTACGTTGAGTTCTTCTCTTAGAGCCAGTCGAGAAGGTCTTTTTACAAAGCTTACATTGAAATCGAGGTGAGCCGTTTGTTGAGCCATGTTTGTAATAGGACTTTGGATGTGTCAAAGCATTCACTTCATGATTTGAACACTCACTATTCGGACATACTGCTTTCCCAGTCCCTAGATATGCGCTGATACGCTCTAGCTCTTGAAGTACCCCTTCATTACTTTTTACTGGGGTGATTTCTCCACATGACTTGCACTTTAAGCCTGGAAGGTTAGCTCCAAGCCCACTTATGGCATATAAAGGATCTCTTTTTAGTTTACTTTTTCCATCTTTATGTATAATAAGAGGCGCTTTATTGAAATTAGCGCATTTGGGGTTCTTGCAAGTGTTGACCTGTAACCCATTCATTTCCTTAGGTATGCGCTCTTGCTGCCTCTCAAAAGATTTCTTTTCCATAAAAAAAGACCCATAACCTCAATTACTATTGAAATTATAGGTCTATTGATGACATTCAGCTAACTTTTCCACAAATTAAGTGAACGGCTTGGCCCAGTGCCAACCTTTTTTATACCTAAGCATTAATTGAGAAAATTATGTGAAAGAAACAACCGACAGCTAAGGTCTTATAGATGTTATTGGGGAGAACATTTATGAAAAACTTACTTCTAGTTATTAGCTTACTCTTTTCAAGCTTGGCTTTTTCCGCACCAAAATCGGAGCTCTGGCCATATTGGGATAAGAGCAATGAATCTAGCGAGCAAAACATATCTCATGCTAGTTGGCAGAAATTTCTCGATAACTATCTGGTTGTTCAAGGAGAAAGCCACCTTATTCGCTATCAAGCCGTCTCTCAAACAGACCGTAAGGCACTGCAACAATACATTCAACAACTCGCAAAACTCGATCCAAGACAGTATCCCCAAGCTGAGCAGTACGCCTATTGGGTAAACCTCTACAATGCCATCACAATTGAACTCATTTTAGATGCCTACCCTGTGGAGTCGATTACCAAGCTTGGCGGCTTTTTCAGCTTTGGGCCTTGGGGAGATGACGTGGTCACCATAAATGGTAAAACTCTAACCCTGAACGATATTGAGCACCGAATTTTACGTCCGATTTGGCAAGATCCAAGAACCCATTACGCTGTCAATTGCGCTAGCTTAGGATGCCCCAACCTTCAGGCTGAAGCCTTCACTGCAGACAACACCGAAGCACTACTTGAGCAGGCTGCTCGTGACTTTGTGAACAGTGACAAGGGGGTACTGAATCTAAACAATAAACTGCAGCTCTCGTCGATATATGACTGGTTTATCGCCGATTTTGGTACAGAGAAGCAACTGTTTGAGCACATTAACCAATACCGAGCACAACCATTAACAAAGACTAAAAACATTGGCTATGAATACGATTGGGATTTGAATCAAGCACCATGATGAAAGGTGATTAGAAGTGAAAAAGAGCTGGCGATCGTCAGCTCTTTTATATTTGATTTAGGTCGTTGCGACTTGATATAGGGGCTAAAAGCTTGAACCCGGCTGTTGCAAGAACTCGATTTCTTGAGGCGTTGAGACACGCCCGAGTATTTCATTGCGATGCGGATAACGACCAAACTTTTCAATAATCACCTTGTGCTTCAACTCAAAATCCAAATTATGCTCTAATCCAGTTTGACTGAACAACTCGACCGCTTGTTGATGAATCACCAGAGATTCACTGTGCATGTAAGGCATATAAAGAAAACTTTTCTGTTGCTCATTCAACTGATGATCATATCCGCCCGAGACCGCCTCTTGAGCAAGCACCAATGCCATCGGATCCGCTGAAAACGCTTGTGGACTGTTGCGTCCAATATTGCGAGAAAACTGATCGAGCACGATGATCTCAGCCAAGCGCCCTGCTCCGCTCTCACGCCAAGTATAAAGTTCGCCTTGAACCGCAGCATTGTGCAGATCGCTAAAACGAGCGGTAATGACCTTGTCGACCTCTTCTCCGCCATTAAACCAATCTCGCGGCGTTAGTTCATCGAACCAAAAATCTAGAACGTCTTGATAACCGATTGTCATAATCACTCCCTTAAACGAAAAAGAGTCGCTTCAATGAAGCGACTCTATGGATATTATTTGAAGCCTTTAACTTTCTTAATCAAGTCGTAAGCGTTTTGAATCTCTTGAGATTTTTCTTTTGCTACGTTCATCATTTCAGGAGGCAGACCTTTCGCCATCAACTTATCCGGATGATGCTCGTTCATCAATTTACGGTAAGCCTTCTTCACCGCTTTGCCATCTGCAGATTCGCTTACACCTAAGACTTTGAAGGCATCAGCCAATTGATCTTGCTGAGTTGCTTGTTGCCAACCTGAAGACTGGCCTTGATGATGGCCACCACCGAAGCTTCCGCCTTGCTGCTGAAAACGAAATGCCGCTTCTTGCATCTGTAAACGACGCTCTAATTGCTCTGAAGAGAAACCAAGACCTTGAGCAATCTTGTGCAGCACTTGACGCTCGCTAGGGTGCAAACTGCCATCAGCAAATGCCGCCGAGACTTGCAGCTCTAGGAAGAACTGCAGTAGATCAAAACGACCACCCGACGAGATCTTCACTCTCTCTAGGGTCTCTTTAAGTGGGAAATCACTCTCTTTACCATCGCGGAAGGCGTTTTGAGCGGCAATACGCTGCTCACCATGCAGGTTCATGCGCTCCATCATGGTAGACGCCAACTGGATCTCTTCGCGTGTCACTTGACCTTTCGCCTTGGCAACGTGCCCCATAACCGCGAAAGCAGCTTTGAAGAACTCTTGCTGCTTTTCAGCCTGACTTGGCCCGTTACCAAAGCCTGATGAACTAAAGCCTGACTGGTTTAAACGACGCGCCTTATCAAATTGATGACCAAGAAATAGACCAAAAATTAGGCCCAAGGGTCCACCGAACAAGAAACCAAAAAAAGCGCCCAAAATTTTGCCAAATATTTGCATTATGTGTTCTCTATCTATGAATTTTATTCGAGTACTACTGTCTTATGGTGCTGAATGCTAAGATTTCCTTTATCATAAGGAAAAAGCTTTATTAATTGGATTGATACTAGATCAACCCTCCTTCTAGTGACACAGGATAGTTCAACTTCATGCAATGTTTCTCCCGCACCTTGTTAGCCGCATCGATTAGCTCTGCGTTATTTGTGCCGACAACTCAAGCTGAAACAACAATTGATAATAGTGTGCAGGAAATGCCCTCTACAGATCAATGTTTGATCGCATCATCTGACGATTCAGACCTTAATGCCCCTGCTTATGTCGAAGCCGATCGTCTAGAAGCCGTTAACGGTGAGAAGGCAAGTTATTCAGGCTCAGTAAAAGTCACTCAGGGTATCAAAACCATTGAGGCAGAAACGGTTACCCTGCACCAACAAGAGAACATTGTTGTCGCTGAAGGCAATGTGACGTTCAACGACGGACAGTTCAAAGCGACCTCAGACAAGGTGACAAATAACCTTACCACCAATGAGTTTGAGCTTGAGAACACTCAGTACCAAATGCTGTGTGAATCTGGCCGTGGTGATGCACGATACATTGCACGTACAGGAAAAGCGGTTTATGAGCTTGAAGACGGCACCATTACTTCATGTCCTCCGGGGGACAAATCGTGGCGCCTTAAAGCATCCAATATTGAACTAGACCAAGATGAAGAGAGCGCGACCTTCATCAATCCTCGCTTCGAAGTGCTCGATGTTCCAATTTTTTACCTACCATACCTGACGGTTCCAGTAGGTGAGAGTCGTAAAACCGGTTTCCTTTACCCAACATTTTCTTACGGCTCAAGCGATGGTTTCGAAACTGAGGTTCCATTTTATTGGAATATAGCACCTAATTACGACCTCCAAAGTACCATTAAGTACATGTCGGAGCGTGGCACCCAACTTAACAATGAGTTTCGCCATCTAAGCGAGTTCGGTCAAAGCACTATAACCTTTGAGTACCTCGACAAAGACAGTAAATTTAAAGACAAAGGTAGCCGTTGGGGTGGCCAGTTCGAGTTTGAAGGCATCTATAAGCAGGCATGGAAATTCGATATCGATTACTCCAAAGTCAGCGATGTCGACTACTTTACCGATGTTGATTCCAGCATCGGTAACCGTGAAGACGGCCAATTGATGCAATCTGGGTCGGTGGCGTATCGTGCGCTCAACTGGGATGCATCACTGGCTGTGCGTGACTTCCAAGTATTAACTGAGGGGGAAAACCAACCCTACCAACTGATGCCGCAAGTCAAGTTCAACTACTACGCCCCTATTTTATGGGACATGGTAGAAATGGATGTTATCAGTCATGTCTCTCGCTTTGAGACAGAAGCAAGCGGTAAGCCTGCAGCTACTCGTGCCCATGTTGAGCCAGGTATCAAGGTACCGCTGAGCACAACTTGGGGTTCTTGGACCACAGAGGCTCGCCTTCTGGGTACTTATTACAACCAAGACCTTAACGGGGTCGATACTTCGAGCGGCGAGTTTTCTGGTTTAGAAGAGACAGTCAGCCGAGTTATCCCTGAATTTAGAAGCCATGCAGGTATCGTTCTTGAGCGCGATACCACTTATCTAACTGGCTATACACAAACTCTTGAGCCGCAAGTTCAATATTTGTATGTACCAGAGCAAGATCAGAGTGATATTGGTCTGTATGACACAACCCTACTGCAAACTGACTACTACGGCTTGTTCCGTAGTCGAAAATACAGTGGTGTTGATCGTATCGCAGCAGCAAACCAATTGAGCTATGGCGCCTCTTCACGCTTCTTTGATGATGAGTATAAAGAGCGTCTCAACATCTCTTTTGGTCAGATTTTTTTCATCGATAAAGATACTAAGAATCCTGATGCAACTGTCGGAGAAGAAGCTCGCTCTAACTACTCATCATGGGCAGTTGAAATCGACTTTAACTATGATGATTACCTCTTCTACCACGGTGGTGTTCAATACGACATTGATGCAGGTGATATGCAATTAGCCAATAGTACGGTCGAATATCGCATTGATGAAAATGGCTTTGTACAAGCCAACTATCGCTACGTCACCAAAGAGTACATTGAAGACAATGTGGGTGACACCATTACCAACATTGACGACATTACCCGTGAAGGTATCTCTCAGGCAGGTTTAGTCACAGGCTACCAGTTCTCACCGAAATGGTATGCAAGTGCTCAGTACTACCACGACATGAATGAGAACATCGCTATCGAGTGGCTCGCTAACCTTCGTTACAAAGACGATTGTTGGTATGTAGGAGTGACTTACAGTAACGAATTACGAAGCTGGACGGGTGCGGGCTATACCGATATCAACGCCGATCCTGTTTATGAGAACAACTTTAGTATCAACTTCGGTATTGTTGGCTTCGGTACAGCTGCGGGTACAGGTTCAAATACCACAGGCTTTGATAGCTCGGGCAACTCACTTGAGTATGGTCGACCATTCTTCTTAAATAACTAATTTAGATTTTATTGGTCTTGAACCGATAATAGAAAGGACAACACATGACACTGTGGAAACACACATTAATCGCGCTTGCTACTGCTTGTACTGTTTCAGTAAGCCACGCGGCTCCAGTAGAACTAGACAAAGTCAAAGTGATCGTCAACGAGGGCGTTATTCTACAAAGTGATATCGATACCTCGATGAAAACACTTCGTGCGAATGCCAAGAAAAATGGTCAAGCGCTGCCTTCTCAAGAAGTACTGAAAGATCAAGTACTCGAGAAGCTGATCATTGATACGATTCAGACCCAAGAAGCTGAGCGTATTGGTGTCCGTATTGATGACAACCGCCTGGACCAAGCGATCGCGAGCATCGCCCAAGATAACAACCAAACAATCGAGCAGTTGACTGCGTCGGTTGCCGAGGAAGGCTTGAGCTACAACGCGTTCCGCGAACAGGTAAGAAAAGAGATTGCCGCGAGTGAAGCTCGAAATGCCCTAGTTCGCCGTCGCATCAACATCCTACCGGCTGAAGTCGACAACCTAGCAGATATTCTTGCGCAAGAAACCAATGCTACGGTTCAGTACAAAATTGGTCATATCCAACTTCGCTTTAACGATGATCAAACCAAAGAAGAATTAGAAGCACAAGCCAATGAACTCGTTGAAGAGTTGAATGCGGGCGATGACTTCAGCACCATGGCCTACACTTACTCAAAAGGCCCTAAAGCGCTGCAAGGCGGTGATTGGGGTTGGATGCGTAAAGAAGAGATGCCGACAATCTTTGCTGATCAAATAAAACTGCAAAACAAAGGCAGCATCATAGGTCCATTCCGAAGTGGTGTCGGTTTCCACATTCTAAAAATTGAAGATGTGAAAGGCCTTGAAACCGTCGCTGTAACCGAAGTAAATGCGCGACACATCCTAGTGAAACCAACGGTTATTTTGAGCGATGAAGGTGCACAAGAGCTGCTTCTCGATATTACGCGCCGCGTTAATGCTGGTGAAGCAACGTTTGGTGAACTGGCGCAGCAATACAGCCAAGATCCTGGTTCAGCGGTTCAGGATGGTGAACTGGGCTATCAAACACCGGACCTATATGTTCCAGAGTTTAAGCACCAAGTTGAGACGCTACCAGAGGGTGACATCAGTACACCATTCAAAACCGTTCATGGCTGGCACATTGTGGAAGTACTTGATCGTCGTGAAGTAGACCGTACCGATTCTGCTTTAAAGAATAAGGCTTACCAGATTCTTTTCAATCGCAAATTCAATGAAGAAGCTGGCGCTTGGCTACAAGAAATCCGTGCTAGTGCCTTCGTAGAGATGGTTGAGGAAGACCAAGATGACAACTAGAAGGATTGCGGTAACGGCGGGTGAACCTGCCGGTATCGGACCAGATTTAGTGTTGGCTCTCTCACAAGAGAGCTGGCCACATCAATTGGTGGTTTGTGCTGATAAACACATGCTAGCCGAGCGCGCACAAGCACTCAATATCAAGGTCGAACTGCTCGACTATGATAGTGAAGACGTAGCTCAACCCCAGCAAGCAGGAACCTTAGTTGTAAAGCACATCCCAATGGCAGAGCCTGCAATTGCCGGAGTGTTAAACGAGGCCAACGGTCATTATGTATTAAATACATTAGAAACAGCCGCAATGGGCTGTATGAATGATGAATTTGATGCTATTGTCACCGGCCCTGTTCACAAGGGCGTAATTAACCGTGCTGGCGTCGCATTTAGTGGCCATACCGAGTTCTTTGCTGAAAAGTCCAACACTCCACTTGTGGTAATGATGTTGGCAACTGAAGGTTTGCGAGTTGCGCTTGTCACAACCCATATTCCTTTGGCTTATGTTTCCCAAGCCGTCACAGAAGACAGGCTTGCGCAAATCATTGCGATTTTAAATAAAGATCTCGTCGAGAAATTTGCGATTAAGAAACCTAACATTTATGTGTGTGGTCTAAACCCACATGCTGGCGAAGACGGCTGTCTAGGGCGTGAAGAGATTGAAACCATCACTCCGACACTCGAAAAAATTCGCCAAGAAGATGGCATAAACCTGATTGGTCCTTTACCAGCAGATACCATTTTCAATGAAAAATATTTGCAAGATGCAGATGCTGTTTTAGGTATGTATCACGATCAAGTTCTCCCTGTACTAAAATACAAAGGCTTTGGTCGCTCAGTGAACATCACGCTTGGCTTGCCATTTATTCGAACGTCTGTCGATCATGGTACTGCCTTAGATTTGGCAGGGAAAGGCCAAGCTGATACAGGGAGCTTTAGAACAGCGCTCACGCACGCCATTGAATTAGTAGAGAAAAAACAATGAGAAATGATGTCCATTTAGGGCACAAAGCGCGTAAACGTTTTGGTCAAAACTTCCTAAACGATCCGTACATTATTGACGGAATCGTATCGAGCATTAACCCACTACCAGGTCAAAACCTAGTAGAAATCGGCCCAGGCCTTGGCGCAATTACCGAGCCAGTGGGTAAGCTTGTCGATAAGTTTACTGTTATCGAGCTGGATAGAGACCTTGCAGAACGCCTTCGCAACCACCCGGATCTTGCTGATAAGCTAACGATCCATGAAGGTGATGCGATGAAGTTCGACTTCGAGCAACTGGTTAAGCCAAACAACAAACTGCGTATCTTCGGTAACCTGCCGTATAACATTTCTACGCCGTTGATGTTCCACCTGTTTGAATTCCATAAAGACATCCAAGACATGCACTTTATGCTTCAAAAAGAAGTGGTAAACCGCCTAGCAGCTGGCCCTGGTAGCAAAGCTTATGGCCGCTTGACGGTTATGGCGCAGTACTACTGTAAAGTAACGCCAGTACTTGAAGTGCCGCCGACAGCATTCGTTCCGCCGCCGAAAGTAGACTCAGCAGTTGTGCGTCTTCAGCCATACGAAGTGCTGCCGTACCCAGCTAAAGACCTGAAGTGGCTAGACCGCGTATGCCGTGAAGGCTTCAATCAACGTCGTAAAACAGTACGTAACTGCTACAAATCTTTGATCAGCAAAGAAGTGCTAGAAGAGTTAGATATCAACCCAAGCATGCGTCCAGAGAACCTAACTCTGGTTCAATTCGTTGATATGGCGAACTGGTTATACGATAACCACAACGCGACAAAATAGACAAAAAAGGCTCCTCACTGCGGTTAGGGGCCTCTTTTTTATGTAATACTCTAGATTGAACGATAACGAAAAGGTGCGAATATGGATGTATCAACGCCTTGTATTAAGTGCCAAGTCCACTCGAAATACATAGAAGACCAATCAGAGCCGACTAAGAACCGCTATGTGTTCGCCTACATCATCACCATCAAAAACCTCAGTAAAGAGACGGTTCAGCTGCTCTCTCGCCGCTGGCTTATCACCGACTCTAACGGTAAACAGCTCTCTATTGAAGGCGATGGTGTCGTTGGTCAGCAGCCTGTGATTGAGTCCAGTGACGAATACACATACACCAGTGGCACTGTCATTGAGACCCCAGTGGGAGTGATGCAGGGACACTACATCATGACCGACAGCAAAGGTGCTGAGTTCATTGCTGAAATCGAGCCGTTTCGATTGGCAATCCCCAACATTCTCAACTAACCCTTAGCCTTCCCTACCGATTTTACAGGAATTAACTTTGCCGAATTATATTGTCGGAGATATTCAAGGCTGCTTTGATGAATTTCAGCAGCTCCTTGAGCAGATCCAATTCAATCCAATCAAAGATACCTTATGGGTTGCCGGAGACCTTGTTGCTCGTGGACCGAAATCGCTAGAGACACTTCGATATATTCGTGACCTCGGCGATTCTGCGAAGGTTGTATTGGGCAATCATGATCTTCACCTACTGGCAGTATCTCTAGGTTTATTCCCTGCGAAAGCAAAAGACAAAACCCAACCGATCTTAGATGCTCCGGACAAAGGAGCACTACTCAGTTGGTTACGTGAACAACCGCTGCTTCAAGAACATGATGAGTTTGTGATGGCACATGCTGGCATCTCGCCTCAATGGAGTTTAAAACGCGCTCGTAAAGAGAGTGAAAAGATCAGCGCATTGCTTCAGTCAGATAAATGGTCATGGCTGATTGAGAACATGTATAGCAACACCCCAGATCTTTGGAGCAAAGAGCTCAAGAAGATCGAACGCTACCGCTATGCGATCAATAGCTTTACACGAATGCGCTTCTGTTTTCCGGACGGCAGGCTAGATATGGGATGTAAGCTTCCGCCTAAAGAGGTGTCAGATAACACATTTATTCCTTGGTTTAACCTTCCGCAACGCAAACCACTTGGTAAAACGGTGTTGTTCGGTCACTGGGCAGCCTTAGAGGGCTATCAAGGAGAAGATGTGATCGGTCTAGATACAGGGTGTGTTTGGGGGGGAGAGCTCACCATACTGCGCTGGGAAGATAGGACCTTCTTTACTCAAGCGGCGTTATAATGAGATTAAAGCAGCTTGCGTTACAAGAGAAGTAACGCAAGCATTTCTATTAATTAGCGCTCAAGAATCACAAACTCCATATCGTGCTTGTTCTTGTCATCTGCCTTAAATGTTTCTGAATGGCTTTGTGTCCAACCCTCTCCCCAATCTGGGAATTGCGTATCACCATCAACGGCGAGATTAATATAAGTGAGATACAGCTTATCTGCTTTTGGTAGGCAATGCGCATAGATAGAGCCGCCACCAATGATCATCACCTCTTCGACATCACCGACCAGCTCTAATGCCTGTTCTACAGACGTCGCCATGGTCACACCTTCAATCACTAATGACGCATCACGACTAACGACCACGTTCATACGGCCCGGAAGAGGACGACCGATTGAGTCATAGGTTTTACGGCCCATAATAATCGGCTTGCCCATAGTAGAGCGTTTGAACCATGCGAAATCAGCTGGAAGATGCCAAGGCATTTGATTGTCTTTACCAATGACACGATTGTCTGCCATTGCCGCTATCATACTGATGATCATATCTATTGAGGTCCCACTCTTTATTGAAGTTAACAGGATTAGACGATAGGTCTACGGCGATAGAATAACAGCCCCGGCAACGCTAAGCCAACCGCCAAGCCTGCGATAATGAACATTGCTTTAAGGAAGTTTTCCATCAGCATCGCGACCAGTTCTGGCGTATAACCCATGTTATTAATCTCCACCATAGCGATCATCGCCTTAAAGGCAAACACGCCAGGAACCATTGGGATTAAAGCCGCAACCGTAAAGACCTTGGGGTGTGCTAACAGCTTACGAGACCAATGAACACCAATCATGCCGACAATCGTTGCAGCAAAAAACGTTGCCCACTCTATCGGAACACCGAAATGCATCATCAGATAGCGACTACCGTGCCCAATCGAACCACCAAGAGCACAATATAGAAGTGCTCGTTGAGGCACATTAAATACCAATGCAAAGCCCACCGCAGGGATGGCGGCAAAGAACATATCGTTTATGAGTCCAAACAATAAATCTAGCATTATCCAACCCATCCCCATACGCCTGATAAGCTCATCGCAGCAACAATGCCAAGGCTTGTCGCCAATGTCAGTAAACTCGCCATGGTAAAGCGTGCTAACCCCATGTTGATATGCCCTTTCAGCATGTCAGCAACAGAGTTAATCAGCGGAAAACCTGGAACCAGCATTAATACCGAAGAAGCCATGACAATAGTCGGCTGACCGCCGATATCAAACAGCACAGCTTGAGCTGAAATAGCCGTGGTTACGAAAGCCGTCACGGCAAAGTTAAGCAGAGGGTTAAAGTGACGATGACCAATTTCCTGACGAACAATCATTCCACACGCAGAGGCGATAAAGGTCATCATAAACACATGCCAATCACCGCCAGCGAGACGACTGAATGAGGCGCAAGAGAGACCAATCATTAAAACGACTAACCATCGGTTATAACGCTCTGGACTAATGTCGGAAATCTTTTTCTGAGCAAGATCGGCATCAAGGATTCCCTTCTCCATCATAATGCAGATTCGCTGAATATCAGTGACCACTTGCATGTTGATGCCACGGTCAGCACAGCTTCTGGTTGTGGTGATACAGTGATCACCCATGACTGTCGTGACCACTAATGCGTTGGCAGAGAGTGCGACTTCAACTTCATCGACACCTGATGCCAATCCAATTCGACGCATGATGTCCCCAACAAGAGTGCTCTCTGCACCGTGTGCTAACAGCATTTGTCCTGATTGAGCGACCAACCTTGATACCGCTCGTTGTTTTGATGCCATGATATCCTTCCCATTGGCGTTAATACTTAAGGGATAAATTTTGCCCTAATCCACAAATCTGAATCATGATTTAGATACAAAAAAACCGCAATTCTCATTGCGGTTTTTCTTTAATCGTTCAGATTAGTCACGAACGTAGATAACATGACCGTCATCTTCTTCGTCATCCCAATCGTCCCAATCATCATCAGTCACAACATTTTTGCCGCTCATCGCGTCTTTGTGGTAATCGTCCCACATGAAGTCGACTTTCTCTTCTTCAGTCACTTCTTCCTCTTCACGAGGTAGATTTTCCATGAAGTCAGCCAGCTTGTAACAAAGATCTTTGGTACCCAGTTTATTCACTGCAGAGATCTGGAAGTATTCACCTTCCCAACCTAGTGCATCGATAATCTCTTGGATCTTCTCTTGTGCTTCTTCCTCTGGCATTAGATCAACTTTGTTGAACACCAACCAACGAGGTTTTTGTGCAACTTTCTCGCTGTATTGCTCAAGCTCATCAATGATCGTCAATGCATTCTGGATCGGATCAGATTGATCGATCGGCATGATATCGATCATGTGCAGAAGAACACGACAACGCTCAAGGTGCTTCAAGAAGCGAATACCAAGACCAGCACCATCCGCAGCACCTTCAATTAGACCAGGGATATCGGCAACCACAAAGCTCTTCTCAGGAACCACACTCACTACACCCAGACTTGGGATAAGTGTCGTAAACGGGTAATCCGCTACTTTTGGTTTCGCTGCAGAAACAGAACGAATGAAGGTAGACTTACCTGCATTTGGTAGACCTAGCATACCTACATCAGCAAGCAGCAGTAGTTCTAGACGAAGTTCACGAACCTCACCCTTAGTACCCATGGTCTTTTGACGAGGAGCTCGGTTAACAGACGATTTAAAACGTGTGTTACCAAGACCGTGCCAACCACCTTTAGCTACCATCACTTTTTTGCCGTGCTCAGCAACTTCAGCCACGATTTCATTAGTGTGGATATCAACGGCACGAGTACCTACTGGCACTTTCAATGTGATGTCTTTACCACGCTTACCGGTACAGTTACCACCGCGGCCATTCTCACCACGCTCTGCATTGTAAAAACGTTGGAAACGGTAATCGATCAGTGTGTTTAGGTTTTCATCCGCTTGGATGTAAACATCACCACCGTCACCGCCATCACCGCCGTCAGGGCCGCCTTTAGCTACGAATTTCTCGCGCCAAAAACTTACTGTACCATTACCACCATCACCGGCTTCTACTTTTACTACCGCTTCATCAACGAATTTCATTTTTAACTCCGCACTTTGCGTTGCGTACCACTCATTAAAGAATGATATAAATTCTAGCAGATCCGTATTTAGATCGATCACCTAAGATCTAGGGTCTATCTGCAACTAAGGAACAAATAAGGAGGGGTTCTTTGCTGTACACGTAACAAGAGCACCTGCTTTTTTATTCTCGCTTTAATTTTTAATCTCACTATAAATAAAAAACCCCGCCTAACGGCAGGGCTTTTAAATTCATCTTGAGACTGAGAAATTACTCAGAATCGATGCTAACGAATTTACGGTTTTTAGGACCTTTCACTTCAAATTTCACTTTACCTTCAGTAAGAGCGAAAAGAGTGTGGTCTTTACCGATACCTACGTTAGTACCAGCGTGGAACTTAGTACCACGTTGACGAACGATGATGTTACCTGCAAGAACAGATTCACCACCGAAACGCTTTACACCAAGACGTTTGCTTTCTGAATCGCGGCCGTTACGAGTAGAACCGCCAGCTTTTTTGTGTGCCATTGTTAAACTCTCCTATAACTTAAGCGTTAATGCCAGTGATTTTCACTTCAGTGAACCACTGACGGTGGCCAGCTTGCTTACGAGAGTGCTTACGACGACGGAACTTAACGATTTTAACTTTATCGCCACGACCGTGTTGTACTACTTCCGCAGTAACCTTACCACCTTCAACAAGAGGTGCACCAACAGTGATTTCTTCACCGTTAGCAACAAGAAGAACTTTATCAAATTCAACAGTTGCACCAGTTTCAACGTCTAATTTCTCTAAACGAAGAGTTTGACCTTCGCTTACACGGTGTTGTTTACCACCAGATTGGAAAACAGCGTACATATTTTACTCCGCTTTTTCCGCACAGCCTCATTTGGGTGTGCGCTAAACTAATCATCAATAGGGCGCAGATTCTACAGAGAAGATACGCCTTTGACAAGCCATATTTTTAAAAAATTGGCGAAAACCTGTTCGCCAAAGAAAAGTGCGGCAATCATGCCCTTAAGCGATGTATTAATCAACGTTTTTTAGTGTATTATTCAACAATTAATACAACGTATAAGCCTTACAGGGTCTAACTTTAGCCGGATGAACAATGGATTTTAAAGCTATCCAAGCGCTTACTGCCAATGATATGGCAAAAGTGAATGAAACAATTCAAGCCCAACTTAATTCTGACGTAAGTTTAATCAACCAACTTGGTTTTTATATCGTGAGCGGTGGCGGCAAGCGCCTTCGCCCTTTGCTTGCTCTTTTATCAGCTCGTGCTCTTGGCTATCAAGGTGAAGCTCACATCACCTCTGCAGCCTTTATCGAGTTCATCCATACAGCGACCTTGTTGCATGATGATGTGGTCGATGAGTCAGACATGCGTCGCGGTAAAGCAACGGCCAATGCAGCCTTTGGAAACGCAGCTAGCGTATTAGTGGGTGACTTTATCTACACTCGCTCATTCCAGATGATGACCAAGCTAGGATCATTAAGGATCCTTGAGCTAATGAGTGAAGCCGTTAACGTGATCGCAGAAGGTGAAGTTCAACAATTGATGAACTGTAATGATCCTAATACGACCGAAGAAAGCTATATGCAGGTGATCTACTCGAAAACGGCACGTCTGTTTGAAGCAGCAACACAGATTGGCGCGATTTTGACTGAGTCTTCCCCTGAAGTCGAAACGGCAATGCAGAACTACGGCAAATACCTTGGTACCGCGTTCCAATTGATTGACGATGTCATGGACTACACCGCCGATGGTAAAGAGATGGGTAAGAACGTGGGCGATGACCTTGCAGAAGGTAAACCGACTCTACCGCTTCTTTACGCTATGCGTAATGGTACACCTGAGCAAGCGAGTATGATTCGTGATGCCATTGAGCACTCTAACGGTATGGAGAAGCTTGATGAGATCCTCGCTGCAATGAAAGCAACAGGCTCTCTGGAGTACACCACGCAGAAGGCTTACGAAGAGGCTGACAAAGCGATTGCAGAGTTGTCTATACTCCCAGACTCAGAATACAAGCAAGCGCTCACAACACTGGCTCACCTAGCGGTAAAACGCAGCAAATAGCCATTAAGCGCAACTGGCGATTCGTCAGATACACGAAAAAGAGCCATTGAGGCTCTTTTTTAGTTTGTGGACGCTTAGTAGCGACTGGACTCTAGCGACAAAGGAAGCTGAGCGTCTATTGCTTCTAACTCTTCTAGAGGCACTGCATATTGTTCATGGGTATGATACGACTCGACCAGTGCAGTCTGCTCCTGTTCATCGATCACCAACACCTTTCCTAGGTTTCCCAGATATTCAACATGCATCCCTTTTTGTACTCTACTCATACCCTACCCTCGGTTTTATATTTCAACGAGGAATACGAGCCTTTAGCAAACAAAGATCAAAGCCGAGATCAAAAAAGCCGCTCATCAGAGCGGCTTTCGAATCTAAACAATCTAAATGCGCCTATTTAGCGAATTCAACACCGATTTCGATGTCGCCATTTAGAGTTTCTAGCATGCTGTCTAGTGCATTGCGCTCAAAGTCACTTAGCTCACCGTAGCTTAGGATCGCTTCTGCGCCCTCTTTACCAAGCTTCACTGGTTGAGCGAAGAATGGTGCGTGCTCGCCTTCACCTTCAACGTATGCACATTCAATAACGTTCTCTTCACCTTGAAGTGCTTTCACTAGAGCTAGGCCGAAGCGACAAGCTGCTTGGCCCATAGATAGTGTTGCACTACCGCCACCCGCTTTAGCTTCTACTACTTCCGTACCCGCGTTTTGGATACGTGTTGTTAACGCTGCAACTTCTTCGTCTGTGAACTCAACGCCTTCTACTTGAGAAAGAAGAGGAAGAATCGTTACACCAGAGTGGCCGCCGATAACAGGAACACGGATGTCGCCTGGATCTTTGTCTTTTAGCTCAGCAACAAACGTTTCAGAACGAATAACATCTAGCGTAGTTACACCGAATAGACGACGCTTGTCGTATACGCCCGCTTTCTTTAGAACTTCAGCAGCAATTGGCACTGTTGTATTTACAGGGTTAGTGATGATACCAACACAAGCTGTTGGACATACCACTGCAATTTTTTCAGCTAGAGACTTAACAATACCCGCGTTTACGTTGAAAAGATCCGCACGATCCATACCCGGTTTACGAGCAACACCCGCAGAGATAAGAACCACATCTGCACCTTCTAGCGCTGGTGTTGGATCTTCACCTGCGTAACCTTTGATCGAAACAGGTGTTGGGATATGACTAAGATCCGCAGCAACACCTGGTGTTACTGGAGCGATATCGTATAAAGCAAGATCAGAACCAGCAGGTAGGCGGTTCTTAAGTAATAGGGCTAGGGCTTGACCGATGCCACCAGCGGCACCAATAACAGCTACTTTCATTGTTATTCTCCTTGAGAGATTTTCTCTTATAAGTTCTTAGTAGGGTAATTTGTGAGCGAATTTAAGTTCAAAAACTATAATAATCACAAAGTGATTACAATCAATTAACGCCAGCTTTGCGACCTCGCGCAAGTCAATAAAACCGTGCTACACAGCGAGTTTGCATTATGGGAATAATTACCTGAAATAACAAAGCAAATCGTCACAAATAGCATATTATTCCATTAAATATTTACAGTGATGTGACTAACAAATTGTCTGGATACTTTGGCTAAAAATGAATATGTATGCGAGAATATGCAAATAGATTTGTTAATAAGTAAGAAGACATATGCGCAATACAGAAAAACAAGACAACTTAGTTCGCGCTTTTAAAGCTCTATTGAAAGAAGAGCGTTTTGGCTCTCAAGGTGAGATTGTTGACGCACTCAAGCACGAAGGCTTTGAGAGCATCAACCAATCAAAAGTCTCGCGTATGTTGACAAAGTTCGGTGCGGTTCGAACTCGCAATGCAAAAATGGAGATGGTTTACTGTCTTCCTGCTGAATTAGGCGTACCGACAGTTTCTAGTTCTCTCAGAGAGTTAGTTCTAGATATTGACCACAACAATGCGTTGGTTGTTATCCACACCGGCCCAGGTGCAGCGCAGCTAATTGCTCGCCTTTTAGACTCTCTAGGCAAGTCTGAGGGCATTCTTGGCGTGGTTGCAGGTGACGACACTATCTTTATTACTCCAACGCTAGCCGTAAGCACAAAGCAGCTATTTGATTCCGTCTGCGAGCTGTTTGAATACGCTGGATAATGTCTTAAGTTTCATAAACATTAGCTAGCCGAATGGATCGCGAACAGTTATCAAGTTCGTGATCCAACTCACATCCTAGAATATCCATCCTCAACTGTTCAAAATCTCATAACTATTTGATTTTAAAAAATCTAGTTGCAAATAAAACGTTATATCAGTGCATCAATATTTAGATTTTTTCGCTATAAGTTTTAACATTCGAGTAATTTACTGCCAATTTTTTGATATTATTCAGCCACTTTTTCATCACATGGATTGAAAAAGGTGCCGTTTCCAAAGAGGAAACTCCAGGAGCAACTACACTTGTTCCAGGGTTAATAATGAATAAAGGAAGGGAAATTCATGGCATTTACCAAACTTCTTAAAGTTGGTGCGATTGCAGCTGCTGTAATGGGCGCTGGCGCAGCTAACGCTCAAGAGTTCATCACAATCGGTACTGGTTCTGTAACGGGTGTTTACTACCCAACAGGTGGTGCGATTTGTAAGCTAGTGAACAAAGGCCGCAAAGACCACAACATTCGTTGTTCAGTAGAATCGACTGGTGGTTCAATCTACAACGTTAACACTATCCGTGCTGGTGAACTGGATTTCGGTGTTGTTCAATCGGACTGGCAATACCACGGCTACAACGGTACCAGTAAGTTTAAAGATCAAGGCGAGTACAAAAAACTACGCGCTATGTTCTCTCTACACACAGAACCGTTCAACATCATTGCTCGTACAGACTCAGGCATCAATGGCGTTGCTGACCTAGCTGGTAAGCGCGTAAACATTGGTAACCCGGGTTCTGGTGACCGTGCAACTATGGGTGTTGTAATGGACGCAATGGGCTGGACTAACGACAGCTTCAAACTAGCATCTGAGCTAAAAGGTTCTGAGCGTTCTCAAGCACTATGTGACAACAAGATTGATGCATTCATCTACATGGTTGGTCACCCGAACGGTTCAATCAAAGAAGCGACAACATCTTGTGACGCTAAGCTAGTATCTGCAACTGGTCCTCAAATCGACAAGATCGTTGCTGAAAACCCATACTACGCATACAGCACAGTACCAGCAGGCATGTACCGCGGTACAGACGCTGACGTAAACAGCTTCGGTGTAGCAGCAACTATGGTAACAACGACTGACGTTTCAGACGATGTTGCTTACAACGTTGCAAAAGCAGTATTTGAAAACTTTGACACGTTCAAACGTCTTCACCCTGCATTTGCAAACCTGAAGAAAGAGGACATGGTACAAGCAGGTCTTTCTATCCCTCTTCACCCAGGTGCTGAGAAATACTACAAAGAAGTGGGTCTTCTGAAGTAATCCATCTTCAAACCTACTCTATCCAATAAGGAGGCGAGTCCTCCTTATTGGCTTTTCACGCTTTATAAAAAGAACCTAAGTGAAAAGAGACAAACCTTTAAGTCTCTCCAAATTGGAGAACTTACCTTCGTATCAAGCCTAAGACACAGACGATCAAAAACGCATTTTCCTGTCAGTTCACTACACTAGATAGGGAATAAAAATGACTGTCGCTGTGACAAGCGAAAAGGCTAGACCATCAATAATAAGGATAAAGTACATGACGCAGACAACATCACCGTCTTCTGATGTGCAAGAAATGGTGGCACAATCAGACACTGGAGCACGTAGCCCAAGCGGCATGCAGGGCCGTATTCTGTGGTTTGTGCCATTATGTTGGTCATTGTTCCAACTTTGGTATGCATCTCCGCTGCCATTTATTTTCGATTTTGCTGTATTGAACGACACCCAAGCGCGAGCTATTCACCTCACGTTTGCGATCTTTCTTGCATTCACTGCCTACCCAGCTCTAAAGAACTCCCCACGCGATCATATTCCAGCACTCGATTGGATACTGGCGCTCGCGGGTAGTTTCTCAGCCGCCTACATTTACATTTTCTATACAGAGCTTGCCGGCCGTTCTGGCGCTCCAACCACTTTAGATATTGTGGCTGCGGTTACGGGTATGGTGTTGTTACTTGAGGCAACACGACGTGCATTAGGTCCACCGTTAATGGTGGTTGCAGCGGTATTCCTGCTGTATACCTTTGGTGGCCCTCATATGCCCGACGTTATCGCTCACAAAGGTGCGAGTCTTAACAAAGCCATGTCTCACCTTTGGTTAACCACAGAAGGTGTATTTGGTGTTGCTCTGGGTGTATCAACGTCGTTCGTATTCTTGTTTGTATTGTTCGGCGCAATGCTTGAGCGTGCGGGCGCAGGTGCTTACTTCATCAAGGTTGCATTCTCACTGCTTGGTCACATGAAAGGCGGCCCAGCGAAAGCAGCGGTTGTGGCTTCGGGCTTATCTGGCCTTGTTTCTGGCTCTTCGATTGCTAACGTAGTAACCACAGGTACCTTCACAATTCCACTGATGAAGCGTGTTGGCTTCCCGGGCACCAAAGCGGGCGCGGTAGAAGTTGCGGCGTCAACCAATGGTCAATTGACTCCACCTATCATGGGTGCTGCTGCATTCTTGATGGTTGAATATGTCGGTATCTCGTACGTTGAGGTGATCAAGGCTGCACTGTTACCTGCACTGATTTCTTATGTGGCTCTAATTTACATTGTTCACCTAGAAGCATGTAAGGCGGGTATGACAGGCCTACCTCGTCGTCACACGCCAACTATCGTACAAAGCTTACTGTCTTTCACGGGTACCATTTTAGGTCTGTGTGTTATCAGTGCTGCGGTTTACTACGGTGTAGGTTGGACTAAAGATGTATTTGGTGATGCTGCAACTCCTATCGTGACGGTCGCTCTACTGATCTCTTACGTTGCGCTGGTCCGTGTTTCTGCGAAATATGCTGCTGAAGGCGGAATGGAGATCGATGCCGACCTTAAAGAGGTTCCAGATCCAGGCCCAACAATTAAATCAGGTTTGCACTTCTTACTGCCTATCGTGGTGCTGGTTTGGTGTCTAACGGTTGAACGTTTCTCTCCAGGCTTGTCTGCATTCTGGGCGACCGTGTTTATGATCTTCATTTTGATCACGCAGCGTCCGCTGATGGCTCTGATGAACCAATCAAGCGACCTTGCTGAGCAAACTAAAGCCGGTTTCGTTGATCTAGCAGAGAGCTTGGTTTCAGGCGCGCGTAACATGATTGGTATCGGTGTGGCGACAGCAGCAGCAGGTACCGTCGTTGGTGTGGTAACGCTAACGGGTATCGGCCTAGTGATGACCGACTTCGTTGAGTTCATCTCTGGCGGTAGCATCATCCTTATGCTTCTGTTCACGGCGGTTATCAGCTTGATCTTAGGTATGGGTCTGCCAACCACAGCAAACTACATCGTTGTATCAACACTGATGGCACCGGTTATTGTAACTCTAGGTGCAGCACACGGCCTTATCATCCCACTGATTGCCGTACACCTATTCGTGTTCTACTTCGGTATTCTTGCGGACGATACACCTCCTGTAGGTCTGGCTGCGTTTGCAGCGGCTGCAATTGCGAAATCAGATCCAATTCGTACCGGTATTCAAGGTTTTACCTACGATATCCGTACCGCAATCTTGCCGTTCATGTTCATCTTCAACACCCAACTACTATTAATGGGCATTGATTCTTGGTGGCATTTAGCACTGACGATCTTCTCTTCTGTAACCGCTGTACTGATCTTCGCAGCTGCGACGCAAGGTTGGTGGTTCACGAAGAACAAATGGTGGGAAACCGTTCTGTTGATTGCTCTGACGTTCTCATTCTTCCGTCCAGGTTTCTGGTGGGACATGATCTACCCAGAGAAGGTTCTTTCACCTGGAGTTGAGATTGCTCAAATCACAGAAAATCTTTCTGTGGGACAATCACTTGAGTTAAGAGTCGGTGGCGAAAACTTAGAAGGTGACTATTCTGAGAAAACAGTACGCCTACCATTTGAAGACTCTGCGACAACCAGTGAAGAACGTATCTCTTCAATGGGCTTAATGCTAACCGAAGCCGACGGCAAGATGATTGTTGATATGGTTGAGTTTGGTAGCCCAGCAGAAGCTGCCGGTATTGATTTCGATTGGGAAATTAAATCCGTTATTCAAGATGCGGAGCGACCAATGAAGGAGTGGGTATTCTTACCATGTCTACTTATTCTTATTGGTTTAGCAATGAATCAAAGAAGACGTGCTCGTAAGGACGAGATTAGCGCGTAACGATGGGAAGTGAGAGCGGATGGCGCTTTCACTTCTGTATTACACGGAAAGGATAGTGACGGCGTTTGATTTTATCGGCGCTGCTAAACGAAAGAGACAAATACATGTACAGACAAATCCTTGTTCCAGTTGATCTCAACGACAAAGGCTTTTCAGACAAAGCCGTTGAACTTGCAGTATGGCACGCTAAAAACAGCAACGCAGAGATTCACCTTTTGAACGTTCTGCCAGGTATTCACATGTCTATGGTCGCGTCTTACTTCCCGAAAGATGCAGCGAACCAAATGAAGCAAGACGTAAAACGTCAGCTGAAAGAGTTTGCAGACAAGTACATCGATGACGAAGTGATCTATAAAGTGCATGTGGCAGAAGGCAAGACTTACACGACGATCCTAGACCACGCTGAAAAGCTAGGCGCAGACCTTATCGTTATGCCAAGCCATAAGCGCTCTAAGATTGATAAAGTAGTTCTAGGCTCTGTTGCGAGCAAAGTAGTACAGAACTCACCAATCAATGTTTTGGTTGTGAAGCCTCAAGGCTAAATCTCTACCACATAAAACACAAAAGGTTGGCCTACGTGCCAACCTTTTTTATACCCAGTACAAGTAGACCTACGCCTAAACTACGCTATTTTGCCTATCTCCAGCCACGAAAGCTTCGATGTTATACATGAGAATATCCGCAAGTTTTTGAATCGCAGTATCACTGCCCCACGCCACATGAGGAGTCAGCAGTAGATTTGGCAGTTCGCTGTTAGCAAGTAGAGGATTCGATCTGTCTGCGGGCTCTTCAGTGAATACATCAACACCCGCTCCAGCAATCTCTCCACTGCGAAGTGCATCAACTAAGGCTTCTTCATCGACGAGCCCACCACGACCAGCATTGATCACCACACAGTTAGACTTCATCATCTGAAACTCAGCGCTCGAAAGCATGTTCTCTGTTTGAGTCGTTAACGGGCAATGCAAGCTAATCGCATCAGCAGCCTTGAGCACCTCTTCGAAGGTCATATAGCCCTCTCGACACTGACTCTTCCCCTTACGCTCTGCAAATATCACATTCATACCAATTGCTTTGGCTAACGCCGCGGTAGCTTGACCTAAACTGCCGCTACCAATCACGCCTAATGTGCTACCCGCAATATCTTGAATTGGGTGAGTGAAAAAGCAGAACTGCTTATCTCGCTGCCACACATCGTCTTCAATATCTTGATGATACCCTTTAAGATTCCGCTTTAGAGCAAACAGCATAGCGATGACATGCTCAGGTACAGACTGTGTCGCATAGCCCTGAATATTGCTGACTGAAATGGCGTTACTTTGGCAGTACTCCAAATCGATATTGTTGACACCCGTTGCTGAGACCGCAATAAAGCGCAACTGCGTTGCCTGCGATAAATTAGCAGCATTCAGTACCACTTTATTGGTGATAACAATATCTGCCTCTTTAACCCGCTGTGCAACTTGATTCGGTTGAGTAAAATCGTACTCAACCCAATCATGTTCGAAACTGAGCGGCTTGAGTGAAATCTGAGACGGTATGGTTGCTCTATCGAGAAACACTACCCTTGGTTTGGTCATTGTCCTTCCTTGCATCAAGATATAACTATCACTCCATTCTACCCTTTTAGCTTTTTGTAATCTGGTAGCGTTGGCTCAATATCGAAGTGTTGCGTTATCTGTGGTCTTGCCTCGGGATAAAAATCACACCCAACAAAGGCGGTAAACAGTTGGTCATTAACCGGATGGTAAAAACTCAATTCACAGGCATGAAGTTCTAATCGATCCGAGTAACTTAGAGCCGGTTCACTCGAATAAAACTCATCGCCCACAATAGGATGACCTAGCGCCATAGTATGAACACGCAGTTGATGAGAGCGACCGGTGATCGGCAGCAGCCTTAACACAGTCGTATGCTCTTCCATTTTTTCTACTTGATAGCGCGTTTGCGAAGGCTTTCCATGCTCAAAACAGACCTTTTGTCGTGGCCGATTCGGCCAATCACAGATCAAGGGTAGGTCTACCTCACCCTCTGCTGTATCTACGGCTCCCCAAACACGCGCATAGTAAAGCTTATGAGTCAGTCGATACTGAAACTGCTTCTTTAAATGACGCTCAGCCTCTTTATGCTTAGCAAATAGCATCAGCCCTGAGGTCGACATGTCCAAGCGATGCACGGCTTGCGCCTGTGGGTAAGCCTCTACGACTCTGCTCCACATACTGTCGTAGTGCTTTGGCTCTCGGCCGGGAACCGACAGCAACCCTGACGGCTTGTTAACGACTAAGATATCTGCGTCTTCAAACACAACCTCAATCCAAGGAGCGGTCGGTGGCTGGTACTCAATTAAAGCCATAGTGTGCCTTCTGTTGTGCCGCCATCATTTAATCTACTGATTTAAAAGCGTAGCTATAGGCGACAGGATAAAAGTAGGGCCTTCATAAAGAAGGCCCCAATCGATACTTTTCAGGTCAACGAATTAGTTATGCGAAACGACAATCAAACGCAGAGAATCAAGCTGTACCTGAGCTTTAGCAATGTAGCCCGTTAGCTGAGCGATTTGTGTTTCAATCACTTCTAGCTCTTCATCACGAATGTTCGGGTTCACTGCTTTCAATGCTTGGAGACGCTCTAGTTCACCGTTCAGATTCGCCTGCATCTCTTTTTGAGCTTGCTCTCGAACCTCTTCAACTTTCGGTAGCACTTGCGCTTCACCCGCTTCAATCAGCTTATGGATATCTGATTGTACTGACGTTACCAGCTTGCTCGCCAAGTGACGGTTTACAGGGCTCAGTTGGCGGTTAAAGCCTTCAAACTCCACCTGAGAAGAGAGATCGTTACCACGACCATCCATCATCAGACGAATCGGTGTTTTCGGCAGGAATTGACTGATACCGCTGCGCTTCGGTGCTTGTGCATCAACAAGGTAAACCAACTCCAAAAGAATTGTGCCTACAGGTAGTGCTTTGTTCTTCAACAACGATACCGCTGACGTACCCACACCTTCACTCAATAGCAGATCAATACCGCCTTGAATCATCGGGTGCTCCCAGCTGATGAAGTTCATATCTTCACGAGACAGCGCCGTAACACGGTCGAAGGTGATCGTTGCACCTTCGTATGGCAAACCTGGGTAGCTTGGAACCATCATGTGCTCAGATGGTGTTACTACCAGTGCGTTTTCACCCTTGTCATCTTGGTTAAGACCGATAGTGTCGAATAGGCTAAGTGCAAATGTCACCAAGTTGGTGTCGCCATCAGTAGAAGCAATTTTCTCAGCGATTTCAGTCGCTTTCTCACCACCGTTCGAGTGCATCTCAAGCAGTCGATCACGACCTTTCTCAAGATCTGCTTTAAGGCTCTGGTTGAGTTTCGCCGACTCTTCAATCACTTCATCTAACTGTTCAGTGTTACCCGATGCTAGCATCTCAATCAGGTTTTCTGCGTATTTGTCGTAAACGGTGCGACCGGTTGGACACGTCTCACCAAACGCATTCAATCCTTCATCAAACCAACGTGCAAGAATCGCTTGCGAGGTACCTTTCAGGTATGGAACGTGGATATCGATATCACGCTGCTGACCGATACGATCAAGACGACCAATACGCTGCTCTAGCAGATCGGGGTTAAACGGTAGATCGAACATCACCAGTTGGTTCGCAAACTGGAAGTTACGACCTTCTGAGCCGATTTCACTACAGATCAGAACCTGTGCGCCACCCTCTTCCTGTGCGAAATAAGCCGCAGCTTTATCGCGCTCTAGGATCGACATGCCTTCGTGGAATACCGTTGCACGAATGCCTTCACGCTCACGCAGTGCCTGCTCAAGTTGCAATGCTGTGCTCGCACGCGAAGCGATCACTAGGATCTTCTCGCTACGCTTATCTTGGATCTTGTCCAGAAGCCAGTTTACGCGAGAATCGAACTGCCACCAGCTTGACTCTTCACCTTCAAACTCTTGGAAGATCTCTTCTGGGTATAGCATCTTCATCGCACGAGCTTCTGGCGTCATCTTACCGCCAATCATGCCCGATACGCGCATCGACGTGGTGTACTGACTTGGGATCTCCATTGGCAACAGGTGAACGTTACGCTTAGGGAAACCTTTAATCGCAGCACGCGTGTTTCTAAATAGAACACGACCTGTACCGTGACGATCCATGAGGTTATCGATCAATTCTTGACGCGCGATAGCTTGCTCTTCTTCAGGGCTATCGCCTTCGATAACGCGGAACAGCGGCTCCACATCTTGCTCAGAAAGAAGCTCTGTGATCTGATTTTTCTGGCTGTCTTCTAGCTTCACACCAGAGAAGAGTGCAGTAACCGCATCAGCTACTGGAGCATATTGCTCTTCTTCTTCAACAAATGCGTCGTAGTCATAGAAGCGATCAGGATCCAGCAGGCGCAGGCGAGCGAAGTGGCTCTCGCGGCCTAACTGTTCTGGCGTTGCCGTTAGCAGCAACACACCCGGTGTATTTTCAGCTAAGCCTTCAACCACTTGGTATTGACGGCTCGGCTTGTCTTGGCTCCACTCTAGGTGGTGCGCTTCATCGACAACCAACAGATCCCACTCGCCCTCTAGCGCCTGCTCATAGCGCTTGCGGCTCTTACGCAGGAAGTCGAGTGAACACAGTACATATTGCTGGGTATCAAACGGATTATCTGATTCCGCGAATGCTTCAATACAACGCTCTTCATCAAAGATTGAGAAATGCAGGTTGAAACGACGCATCATCTCAACAAGCCATTGGTGTTGCAGTGTTTCTGGTACCACAATCAAGATACGCTCAGCACGGCCAGACAATACTTGTTGATGGATGATCATGCCCGCTTCGATGGTTTTACCCAGACCAACTTCATCTGCGAGTAAAACGCGCGGTGCATGACGACGACCCACTTCATGAGCGATGTACAACTGGTGAGGGATAAGACCTGCACGCATGCCGCATAGGCCACGCATAGGGCTTTTGTGTTGTTGGTATTGGTTGCTCAGCGCACGGTAGCGAAGCACAAAGTTGTCCATGCGATCGATCTGACCAGCGTACAACTTGTCTTGAGGTTTGTTAAAGCGGATCTGGTTGCTCAGGAAGATCTCACGAAGCGTGATATCACCCTCTTCCGTATCTTGACGAGTACCTCGGTAGGTAAATAGACCTTTCTCTTCAATCACTTCCTCAACCGACAGTGACCAGCCTTCTTGACATTCAATAACATCGCCAACATTAAACGTTACTCGGGTTACGGGAGCATCAGTACGTGCGTAAACACGATTCTCTTCTGATGCGGCAAACATTAGTGTCACTGTGCGAGCATCCATTGCTACAACGGTACCTAAACCTAAATCGCTCTCCGTATCGCTTATCCAGCGCTGCCCCAAAGCAAATGTCATGAATCGACTACCTCAATCTTATCTATGGAATTTGGTCATTTAAGCTATCAATTTCTTATCGGAACTTTGCAATTCCCAGAATAAAAATATAGCTAAAAATGCTTCATTTGCAGCCACATTTTTCTCAAGCCAATCAGATTCTATTGGTTGAGAATATGGTGCAGAAAAAGGTCGCTCATCTTACTTGATGCTGTGATTTAGGTCACGCCAAAAGGTGATGATTTCATGCTTTTTTTCTGATTTCGTCTGTGCAATCAAACTGTCAAAAAAGCATGGCTATTCTAGAACGCAAAGATTGCTGTTTTTACATGAATGAACCATATTTACAGTATCGGCAATATGGTGACATTCCTCTGGCTAAAGTTGAGCTAGGTTGTTAACTAACATGCTCATTAGGCTTTGATCCTAGCTGGCTTTATCCACGTTTATCTGTGATACAAGAAGCCGTATCTGGCAAGGAGATGCTATGGGCGAGACCAATCGGAAACTATTTGTTCTAGACACCAACATTCTACTTCACGAACCCTTCGCTATTTTTTCTTTTCAGGAGCATGACGTGGTTATCCCCATGACTGTGCTTGAAGAACTCGACCGAATCAAAGACAGCAAAAGAGATGTCGCACGCGACGCAAGAATCGCAATTCGCGCGTTAGAGGACCTATTCAGAGATGCGACCCCAGATCAAATCTCAGAAGGCATTCCATTTTCTAAAGACCTAAACAGCGCTACAGGCAGTATTTCCATTCTCGCAGACTATGAGCTGCAAGAGAGCATCAAAGCATTTGCCGACGATAAAGCCGGCGACAACCGAATTCTTAATGCTGTGCTCTATCTACAAAACAAACGCGCACCACGTGAGGTGGTGTTAATCACTAAAGACATCAACATGCGTCTACGTGCTAAAGGTGCAGGCGTGCGTTTTGTTGAAGATTACCAAACCGACCAACTGATTGATGATATCCAATATCTAACCAAAGGCTTCCAAACGATAGAGGGCGCATTTTGGGATGGCATTGATAACGTTGATAGCCGAACTCTCGGAGGCAAGACTTTCCACACCTTAGCGCGCAGTCCTTTCGAACCCACTTTTATTAACCAATATGTGATTGATGAAGAGAGTGATTTCGCTGCTCGTGTTGCAGAGATAGAAGCGGAAACCATTACTCTGCAAGACATGAGCCGCGAGCGCCTAATGAGCCGTCGCACCTGGGACATCACGCCGAAGAATATCTATCAAGGGATGGCAATAGATGCACTGCTCGATCCAGATATCGACTTGGTAATCCTCACTGGCGCCGCTGGTAGTGGTAAAACACTACTCGCCATGGCGGCAGCCCTTGAGCAAACCATTGAGCGTAAGCAATTCGATAAGATCATCGTGACCCGAAACACACCGGATATCGGTGAGTCGATTGGCTTCCTACCCGGTACCGAAGAAGAGAAGATGCTGCCTTGGCTGGCTGCGGTGACCGATACGCTCGAAGCGCTACACAAAAATGACCACTGCACAGAAGGCTCGATGAAGTATATCTGTGACAAGGCGAACATTCAGTTTAAGTCGATCAACTTTATGCGCGGCCGTTCAATTCAGAACGCCTTTGTACTGCTTGATGAGTGCCAAAACCTCACCGCTTCACAAATCAAGACCATCATCACTCGTTGTGGTGAAGGCACCAAGATTGTCTGCTCAGGTAACCTAGCGCAGATAGATTCTTCCTACCTAACACCAGTCACTTCTGGTTTAACTTATATGGTTGAGCGCTTCAAAGACTTTGAAGGCAGTGCCAATATCCACCTCAATGGTGTGGTGCGAAGCCGCCTAGCCGAGTTTGCTGAAGAGAATATGTAGTCCTAAACCTCACTAACAAATACGAAAAAGCGCCTCACTAGGAGGCGCTTGATTCATTCTGGGAAGAGTATTGATTACTCCGTACCACCGACAGTCAGTGAGTCAAGCTTCAGCGTTGGCTGACCAACACCTACTGGTACGCTTTGACCCGCTTTACCACATACACCGACACCACGGTCAATGCTAAGGTCATTACCAACCATAGACACCTGCTGCATAGCTTCGATACCCGAACCAATCAGCGTTGCGCCTTTCACAGGGTGAGTGATCTTGCCGTTTTCAATCATGTAGGCTTCAGAAGCCGAGAACACGAACTTACCGGATGTAATATCCACCTGACCACCACCAAAGTTTGGTGCATAGATGCCCTTATCAACGGTTGCGATGATCTCTTCTGGCGTATGCTCACCCGGTAGCATGTAAGTGTTGGTCATACGAGGCATTGGAAGATGAGCGTAAGACTCGCGACGGCCATTACCCGTTGGTGCAACACCCATCAAGCGCGCATTGAGTTTGTCTTGCATGTAGCCCTTCAACACACCATTTTCAATCAGCGTATTGTATTGGCCGTTAACACCTTCGTCATCTACGTTCAGTGAGCCACGTAAATCAGTCAACGTACCATCATCAACGATCGTACATAGGCTCGATGTAACTTGCTCACCAATTTTGCCAGAGAAAACGGAAGACTCTTTTCGGTTAAAATCACCTTCTAAACCATGACCTACCGCTTCGTGCAGTAGCACACCCGGCCAACCAGAGCCTAATACCACAGGCATTGCACCGGCAGGCGCAGCTACAGCTTCGAGGTTAACCAGAGCTTGGCGAATTGCTTCGTCAGCAAACTGATAAGCCACTTGAGAACCGTTGTCGTCACTTAGGAAGAAATCGTAACCAAAGCGACCACCGCCACCAGCACTACCACGCTCACGACGATCGCCTTTTTGCGCTAATACACTGATAGACAGACGAACAAGAGGACGAATATCACCCGCATACGTACCATCGGTTGCTGCTACTAGCATTTGCTCATGCACACCACTCAGGCTGATCGACACTTCTGTCACCATCGGCTCTTTAGTACGAATGTAAGCATCCAGCGCCTTCAGGAGTTCGGTTTTTTGCTGTTTTTCCCAGCTCGCTAGCGGGTTTACTGCATCATAGTAAATCTGATTGGTATTGCGCTTAAACGCATGAACCTGAGTGTTTTGGCCCTGCTTAGCAATACCACGCGCAGCAATCGCGCTCTGTTTTAGACCTTCCAATTGGATTTGGTCAGAGTAGGCAAAACCGGTTTTCTCACCAGCAACAGCACGAACACCCACACCACAGTCGATGTTAAATGAGCCGTCTTTAATGATGCTGTCTTCTAAAACGAGAGACTCATGCCAGCTGGACTGAAAGTAGATATCAGCATAATCAATTTGGCGGGTAGCAATGCTCGCCAATGTATCTGCGATATTTTGCTCCGTAAGCCCTGTCGGGTTAAGTAGCGCTTCTTCAATTTGATTGATGCTCATAAATGGCTCTTATTTTTAATTAAAATTGATTCGAAAATCGAGAGTGTTGAACGATTGGCATATTCTGTCTAATAGGCTCACAACTTTTGGTATCGAGTTCGACAACCATGCTCTTCGGCTCTTGGCCTAGTTGTGCCACCACTCTCCCCCATGGGTCAATCACCATGGAGTGTCCCCAGGTCTCTCGCTGACAAGGGTGCTTCCCGCCCTGTCCAACCGCAACGACCCAAGATTGTGTTTCAATGGCTCGGCAGCGTAATAACGCTTCCCAATGCGCCTCGCCCGTCACAGCAGTAAATGCCGCCGGTACGACAATAATCTGTGCGCCCTGCTTTCTTAATTCAGAGTAGAGGTGCGGAAAGCGCACATCATAGCAAATACTCAAACCTAAGCGACCAAAAGGTGTCTCAGCAGTGACGACGCGATCACCGGGCGTAAAAATATCCGATTCGCGATAACACTTGTGTGCGTCAGCCACATCTACGTCAAACATATGCAGTTTGTCGTAATGGGCGACAACCGTACCGAAATCATCGATGACCAATGAGGTTGTCGTCACCCCAGTCACCGTCTTGATGGGCATACTGCCGACAACAATCCAAACACGATGCTGCTTGGCTAATTCACCGATTTGCTTTTGAAGTGGCCCGTCTCCCAACGGCTCTGCATGTTGGTGGTAATCCTTTTTGCTGCCGAACACCAAGGCATTTTCTGGGCAGACGACCCAGTTAGCTCCGTGCTCTTTACACTTAGCTATCTCTTTCGACAGAAAGTGCAGATTCTCGCTCGGGCTGGGCCCTGAGGTCATCTGAATCAAGCCAACACAATCCATGTGTTTTACTCCTTTATCATTCTTCATCCAGTCATATGAGTGCTAAAAGCGACCCGGTTTACTGGGCCATATCTCTAAGCTTTTCTGGCAATTTGAACTCGCCTTTACTTCGCGATAGCTCACTTACAGTCGGAGAGTCCAGTGGGCCTTTTACCGAGTAATTCACTTGAGTAAATACCTCAACAACTGGCGAGATCACGGTGGTAATGGCCAACACGTAGAGTGCCGTTTGTGGTGTTACAGCAAACGCAGTCAATACCGGAATACCCGAAGTAATGTCTGGGGTGAAGTTCACCTCAGCATCAACTAAGCGACTATTAAGGTTCGCGATGCCTTTAATCTTCATCTCACCCGCGACGGCATCCATTCTCAGATCGTTGGTTAAGAAAATCCCGTTTTGGAATTCACCGGTTCCCGTAATACTGTTGAATGCCATGCCTTTATCGAACACATCCGAAAAATCGAGCTGCATTTTGCGCAAGATAGAATCAAGACTAAATAGGCCAAGCAGTCGAGCTGCCCCGCTCACATCAGAGATGATCCCCTTGCCAAGCTCTGTCTCAACATCGCCACCAAGAGTGTCGATCTTGATCCCCCACGGTGAACCATCCCACTCAAGCTGTGCTTTCATCGAGAACGGCGCTTTCTGAATACCCGAGGTAATACCAAAACGCTCCATCAATTCACTGTTGTTTTCACCCTCAACATCAACATTCAATGCTGAATGGCTTTCGGTATCGCTCAGTGCCCACCAACCGCTCAGATCAGCTTTGTTGCTGCCGCTTCGAACTTGGATCTTGTTCCACTCAATACGATCATTCTTACGTTGTAGCTCAACATCAACCTTGCCAACCTTGTAACCCTGCAACCAAAAATCTTTAATCACAAGGGTTAGGTTTGGCATCGCATCATGGATCTTTCGGTCCAACTCAGAGATCAATGGTGAATCTTCATCTTTACGCTGTAGCAGTTGGTCTTCGCTCTTCTTCTCGCTCCACTCAGGCACAAATAGGTGCAGGCGATCCAAAGAAACCGTGAGATCATACGGCGCTAAGTAGTTGATATCGCCCTCAACCTCTTGGCTTGCAAGCTGCATTTGCCACGCTGATTTATTCTTACGCGCACTAAATTCCACATCATTCCAAGCGATACCACCAAGCGTGAGCTCTTTACTCTCTAGCGTAAGACGCGTCGGTGCCGGTATGGTTGGCGTGTTCATCTGGCTTAATACGGCCGTCGACGGCTTTACGGGTTCCATAACCACCGCTAGCCAATCATCAAGGTTAAACTCATCGGTACGGATCAGCGCATGATGCCCAACCACAGGACTTATCTTAAAGCCGCCACGCCCTAACACCAGGTTGGTCGCCTTGAGCACTGGTACGTCGCCAGTAATGTCGATCTCTGTTTGATACTTGGTATTCGGCAACTGCAGACGCGCTGTGATTGACTCCTGATTCCCTGACGCCTGAAGCCTTGCAGTGCCTTTCTCAAAGGTGCTCTTGGCCAATGGGTATGGATAATCACTCGCCAAATAGGTTAGGTCTGACTGTAAGTCTAGCTGATAAGTGAAACCTATGTCGTTGAGTTGTATATCGATATTTGATTGCCACGGTGCGTGACCTGACAAGCGGCTCAACCATTGCTCACCAATGTATGGCTCAAGTGGCTTAACATCCCAATCACCGAGAACATCAATCCCAACCGCATAACCCGGGCCATCATTCTGACCCGTAAAATCAACTGAAATGCCTTGAGTTAAGAGTTCTGCAGATAAGCCTGTCGCCGTCACTACATCGTTATCAAATTCGATACGACCGGTAGTATTTTCCAGCACCATAGGCGGCGCTTCTATCTGTACATGATTCCCTTTTAGGTCAGCATAACCCCAAGCTCTTGGTTCTCGGCTGTTATCAAACGGAATATCAAGCTGGAACTCAGAATAAACATCACCGTTAACTTGAAGTGCGGTCAATGCAGCACCGACTGAGTCCACCAACGGAGATGACGTCATGTAATCACGAACCGCGTTACCCGTTGCGGTTGCTTTGGCCTCAATTTCAATGTGGCCGCCTTCTCCTAGGTAAGGAATTCGCCCTGTGATTCGATCAGCAGTGACATCCATCAACTGAGCAGAACGAGAATCAAGGTGCATTGCATCATTCTCAAACAACAGGTCGAGTTGAAGATCGGTGATCAATGGCCATGCCGTATCGAAACTGAATTTCACATCCTCAAGCCCTACCCAGATCTGGAAAATTCCATCATGGTTTGAATAAGGAAATTGAGCTAGCTCGCCGTGCCATAACAGTTTCACCGAGCTTGAACGGCCTGCTTGAATCGCAGTCGAAAGATAATCGGTAAGCTCTTGTCCTAATGCCAGTGTTGGCAGGTAACGCCATGTTTCTCCGACGTTGTAAGCATCCGCTTCGCCATAGAAAGAGAGATAAGGACTGGCGTTGTTAGGGAAGTCGAGACGAAAAGCACCCAGCACTTGCAGATCAGGCGTCGCCGCCGTCACTTTGTCAGACCATAGGCGCCAACCATTCTCATCTTGCTGCCAAACAATATCCACTTGGCCTTGCTTGATATTTAGTGGAGCTTGGAACACCTCGCCATATGGGAAGACGTCGTCAATCACATTGATACTGGCCTTTGCCTCAGTTGTAGAACCAAACACCGAGCCAGAAACTTGGCTAAAACCCGGTAGCAACTCCCACTGCTCCATAGCTAAATCAGAGAAACTCGCTGAATAACGAAGGCTCTCAATACCAGAATCCATTGAGACACGAATATCGTCAACCAAGCCACCCGGCGACAATTGATCGAGCAGTTCATTGGATTTTTCTGATTCTGGCAGCAACTTGATAAGTGGGGTCAACGCAGCAATATCGAGCTCAGAAACATTGAGTTGCCACGGGCCTTTCTGCCAATTGAAAGCCACATCCAACTCTGGCCAAGCATGATCATCGGTGCGCAGGTTAAGTGAGTGACCATTCACTTGCCAGCCAAGTTGAGTTGGAGTTAACTTGAAGGTGCCCGACTCAATCATTAGCTCATGATAGCCATCTTCATCCCAAGTGAGTTCTGAAGGCAAGACTTCTACATACGCATCGACCGGTTTGCTGTTCTTGAGCGTAAGCCAGCTATTAAGGCTGACATTACCGGTTTTAATGCCCGATTCTGCTTGCATGTAGCGAGTGAGCCAAGGCTTCACTGAAATATTTTCAGCACTGACATAGAACTGCCCAGTAACGTCTGTTAATGAGCCACCATCAACAAAGTTAGCACTTACTGACAAAGAGTTGAGGTTAGCGTCTTTAATGCTGACAACACCCTCAGCAAGATGATGCTTACCAGAGTTCTGCCACTTGAGGGTTTCAATATCGAGTTGACGTTCTTCATCAGAAACCGTTCGATAAAGTAACGAGGAATCCTTAGCCGTAACATCGACCAAGGTTTTAAGTAGAAGGTTATCGAGCTCTTTGATGACCCGACCCGACGAGTCCGAAGTCTCTGTCCCACTGCTATCGCGAGCAGCAAACAGATCAATGGATCGGATATCGAGATACATCCCGTTCATCACCAAGTCGGCAACAACCGGACGCATTTGAATCGCCGATTGAATCAGATCGAATTCAACTTCGACTGTTTCAACGGAAAACGTCACATCTTCAGCTTGAACAAGATTGGCTTTCACCCCCTTCAGGGCAATAGAAGGGTGTGTGTTTCGCCAAAAGCCACTCACATCTTGAATAGAAAAATCAAAACCTGAATGCTGATCAACCCACTGTTCAATTTCAGTTTGGTATTTATTCAGGTTAGGAAGCGCAACACGTAAAGTGGTTACCGCTATGGCAAGCGCCACAAGTAAAGTAACCACTAACCATAAACATGCACGCAGTAGCTGAGTAACACTAGAGCTCACAAAATATCCATTACATCATAACAACGTCAAACTGCTCTTGAATATACAAAGGCTCAGCTTGAATTTTAACTTGTTTACCAATAAAGACCTCAAGCTCAGCCAGCGCATGAGACTCTTCACCTTCAAGGGCTTCGGCAACCGCAGGCGCTGCGTAAACCACAAATTTATCGGCGTCGTAGGCACGATTAACGCGCGTAATCTCACGCAAGATCTCGTAGCACACCGTCTCAACCGTTTTGACACTGCCGCGGCCTTCACAAGCAGGACAGCTTGAACACAAGATATGCTCAATGCTTTCGCGAGTACGCTTACGGGTCATTTCAACCAGACCTAGTTGCGTAAAGCCATTGATATTGGTTTTAACGCGGTCTTTATCGAGTGCTGCTTCTAATGAAGTAAGTACACGCTTACGGTGCTCTTCTGACAACATATCGATGAAGTCGATAATGATGATACCGCCCAAGTTACGCAGACGCAGCTGACGAGCAATTGCCTGTGTCGCTTCAACGTTGGTGTTAAAGATGGTCTCTTCAAGGTTGCGACGCCCAACAAACGCACCTGTGTTGATATCCACCGTGGTCATTGCTTCGGTCTGATCGATAATCAGGTAGCCACCAGATTTAAGTTCAACCTTACGATCAAGCGAACGCTGAATCTCGTTTTCGGTGTCATACATATCGAAGATAGGCTTATCGCCTTCGTACAGCTCAAGCTTGTTGGTCAGCTCTGGCACATATTCGGACGTGAACTCTTTAAGGTTTTCAAACTCTTGGCGTGAATCGACCTGAATCTTGCTCAACTCTGTTCCAACAAAGTCACGCAGGATACGCTGGCTAAGGCACAACTCACCGTACAGACGTGTGCGCGCTTTGTGTTTACCACGGCGCTCAAGTACTTTGAGCCAGAGACGCTTTAGGAACGCCGCATCTTGCTCAAGTTCATGGGCATCGGCACCTTCAGCGGCTGTACGAATAATAAAACCGCCATGCTCATCGCAGTAGCGAGAAACCACCTTTTTAAGACGATTACGTTCTGACTCGCTATCGATACGTTGAGAAACGCCGACGTGGCTAGCACCTGGCATAAACACAAGGTAACGAGAAGGCAGCGTGATATCCGTGGTTAGGCGGGCGCCTTTTGTGCCGAGTGGATCTTTAACCACTTGCACGACAATGTCTTGTCCCTGACGAACAAGCTCTGAAATATCACGCACTTGAAACTGCTTTTTCTCATTCTCTGCCACACACTCAGTATGGGGAACGATGTCTGAAGCGTGCAAAAACGCTGCTTTTTCTAGACCGATATCGACAAATGCTGCCTGCATACCTGGTAGAACGCGGCTGACACGTCCTTTGTAGATATTGCCTACAATGCCTCGACGAGCATCTCTTTCAATATGGATCTCTTGAAGAGCTCCCCCCTCAATCATGGCCACGCGAGTTTCACTCGGGGTCACGTTCAGCAACAATTCAGCACTCATGGTGCACCTCAGATTAGTAAATTATAAGAATTCTTGCAGTAGCTGGTCCGTTTCAAATAAAGGTAAGCCGACAACGGCGTAATAACTACCTTCGATTCGAGTAACAAAGCGTCCACCCAAACCTTGGATCCCATAGCTACCGGCTTTATCGCATGGCTCCCCTGTTTGCCAGTATTGTTCTATTTCTTGTTCACTGAGGGGTTTGAACCATACGTCGGTAATCACGATTTCTGTTTTTTGTTTGTCCGCAGAAACTACAGACACGGCTGTCATCACTTGATGGCGCTTATCAGACAGCTGGGTGAGCATTCGCTTACAATCGGCCAAATCACTCGGCTTTTCTAGCACCTGCCCTTGGCTTACGACTACAGTATCTGAGCCTAAAACCACTATATTATCTGAACCTAAAACAACAGTAGTATCTGAACCAAAAGAAGCAGTGTCGTCTGAATTAGGCTCTCGCTTTACTATCAAGTTCAATGCCGCTTGAGCTTTATCAAGCGACAGCCGTTGAACATACGCTTTGGCATCTTCATCCGGCTGCTGACGCTCTTCAATATCGGAAACGAGAACAGAAAACTCGTAACCTAACTGCGTGAGTAGTTCCTTACGTCTCGGTGAGCCCGAAGCCAAAACTAATGATGGGGTATCCATATCCCTTACCTCACATGCCAATGGCGACGCACTCGGCGCATCAACAAGAACATCCAAGGCCAAAGTATACAGTTAATCAATGCACTCCATAGCGATAATGGATTAAAAACAACGTCTTGAATCAAATATTCACCAAAGAAGATCAATACTTCAAACAAAACGGTTAATGCCGCCATGATCATCGCCTGTTGCCAAAGTGCCATGTTGCGAATAACAAGGAAGTTCATCGCAATAATGTACATCACTATCGACAGCATCATGCCGCGAATGCCTAGCGTTGAGCCGATCAACAAGTCCCATAGAAGACCAAGAATCAGAGCACTGCCCACGTTGACGCGGTGTGGCAACGCCAATACCCAATAACAAGTCACCAACAGTAACCAAGATGGACGAAACAGATCTAGGCTGCCCGGCCACGGAATGGTTTGAAGTATCAGGGCAATCAGAAGCGAGCAAGCGATCACTAACTTACTTTTTAATACGCTATTGGCCATTGTCACCCTCTAACATGGTTTGTTCTATATTAGTCTGATCTGCTTGCATACGCTTGTTTTCATCAGGCCAAATCAGCAGTAGGTAGCGCAGTTTATCAAACTCAACCACAGGCTCAGCTTTGATTACTGCAAACTCACGTTTCGGGTCGTAGTCGACCGATGATACATAAGCCACTGGGTAACCTTCTGGGTACACACCACCCAAGCCAGATGTCACTAGCATGTCTTCTTGCTGGATATCGGTACTGGTTGGAATGTGCTGCAGTTCAATCTCATCAATTTTTCCGTTACCCGACGCAATCACTCGAATGTCATTTCGAATCACCTGAACCGGAATCGCGTTATTCGCATCAGTAAGAAGCAAAACACGGCTATTGTGCGCAGCAACAAAGGTCACCTGACCCACAATACCTTTTTCATTAATCACTGGTTGGCCTTCATAAACACCATCGATCTGGCCTTTATCAATCACCACTTGATGTCGGTATGGAGAGGTATCAACCGCCATCACTTCAGTCACCACCTTCTTCTCGTCACGAATAAAAGGCGAACCTAAAAGCTTACGTAGGCGTTTGTTCTCTTCTTGATACTGCTCGAGCAGAATAAGCTCGCTTTTAAGACGAAGTACTTCACGCTTCAAACCGTGACTCGATTCGATCAAGCCCTTACGGGTGTTAAAACGATCATAAACACCATCAAACATGGTTCGAGGTAAGTTAGCAGCGTACTGGATTGGCGCTACCATGCTGTTCAATAGATAGCGAACATTTGAGAAAGCATCTAAACGACTATCAGCCAGCATAAGGCTGGCTGATATAATTACAGCAAAAAATAGGCGCAATTGTAGAGAGGGACCTCTACCAAAAATTGGCTTCATTCTATTTTGGTCCTAGGGCTACATTTGATCCTTTAGACAAAGTCCTAGGCTCTCAGCTGGCAATACGAGGCGAAAGAGCCTAAAACTCGATGATTACTCTTCGCTGAACAGATCGCCACCGTGCATGTCGATCATCTCTAGAGCTTTACCGCCACCAAGAGCAACACACGTTAGTGGTTCTTCAGCAACCACTACAGGGATACCTGTTTCTTCTGTCAGTAGACGATCGAGATCTTTAAGCAGTGCACCACCACCTGTCAGAACCATACCGTTTTCTGAGATATCTGAAGCAAGCTCTGGTGGGCACTGCTCTAGTGCAACCATCACTGCTGATACGATGCCTGATAGTGGCTCTTGTAGCGCTTCAAGGATCTCGTTTGAGTTTAGGCTAAAGCTGCGTGGCACACCTTCTGCAAGGTTACGACCGCGAACTTCGATCTCTTCTACTTCATCGCCAGGGTATGCTGAACCGATCTCGTGTTTGATCTTCTCTGCTGTCGCTTCACCGATCAAGCTGCCGTAGTTACGACGAACGTAGTTGATGATCGCTTCATCAAAACGGTCACCACCGATACGAACAGACGATGAGTAAACCACGCCATTTAGAGAGATAACCGCAACTTCAGTTGTGCCACCACCGATATCAACAACCATTGAACCAGTCGGTTCTGAAACACGTAGGCCAGCACCGATCGCTGCAGCCATTGGCTCATCGATTAGGTAAACCTCACGAGCACCAGCACCTAGTGCCGACTCACGGATAGCACGACGCTCAACTTGGGTAGAACCACAAGGAACACAAACAAGTACGCGCGGGCTTGGCTTAAGAACGCTGTTATCATGCACTTGCTTGATGAAGTGCTGCAACATTTTCTCTGTTACGTAGAAGTCTGCAATTACGCCATCTTTCATTGGGCGAATCGCTGAAATATTACCAGGCGTACGACCTAGCATCTGTTTAGCTGCGTGACCTACAGCAGCAACACTCTTTGCAGAACCCACACGATCTTGGCGAATAGCTACAACTGAAGGCTCATCAAGAACGATGCCTTGGCCTTTTACATAAATAAGGGTATTGGCAGTACCTAAGTCAATCGATAGGTCGTTTGAAAACATGCCACGAAGTTTTTTAAACATATTCTTCGCTCATCCTGCAAGAATTAGAAGACAAAAATTGCACTAAATGTACCAATGCCTTGCTGTAACGGCAAGGCATTGAAGTATAAACATGGGCTGAAACCCGCATTTTCTTACAGATTCCTAACTTAGCGCGTAAAAATTATATTATCGCTGACCTGTAAGACCACTCTCCCCTCGGTAGATCACGCGATCGTTACCGCGGTAGATACCGAATGTGACCACTGTGGAAGGGTCTTGCTCCCCATTAGCGTCATCCGAAACTTCATCACTGTCCCAGTTATAACGTAGCCAAGGCATATCATTAGAACCTCTATCAAGCTGTAACCACATCTGAGTTTGTTGGCGCACCTGAGTTGAGTGAGTAACGGTAATATTGTTTAACACCCCGTCAGCAACAGTTCCACTCCCACTAAACGTTAGCGTATCTGGAGTTTGATTATCCTCGACCCAGATATCTACATTTTCGGTAGAATCATTGACAGATTGAACTTCAGTCGTGGAATCACCTTTTGATCCTTCCTCACTAGTAACAAATCGATCGCCATTCCAAAATTCAACACGCAACGGAATTGTAAGTGTGCTATTGACTGAACCACCTACGCTATCAAGAGCAACACGACCAAAACGAAGAGCAGGTTGAGAATCTAGTTGATCGCCGCTGTCCAAAAATTCTACTGGGTCAATACTATTTTCTAGTGCGATACGAATATCTGTCGAATCAGTGCCAGCTCCATCATTAAATGGGCCATCTTCATACCCTAGGGCTGTTTTTGCTTTGCTCCAACACAAGCTATTAGCATTGCTATCACTACAATGCCCAGTGGGTGTAGCAGAGAAAGTCCCTATGCTCTGTTTCCCCCCCGCCCATGATGCATGACCAAAGTCAGGAAACCTCAACCTATTCGGCATCACATTATCATACAAATTGAAACGAGCTTGCACTACTGAACCAAAGTATTGGTAGTTCTCAACTGCCAGTGGAAATTCCCCACCGGAAAGTGCTTCAACATCAAAACTTACTTCGTCAAAGTTCTGATTCATATAATTGAACTCTTGAACACCAGCATAATTCCAAAATTGGCCAATAACTTGAAAATATTTAGGATAGAAGCGGCCAATAAGTTGAGAATCTGAGTCTAATGTCATTCCCAAGTACGTAGGGTTAGATATGCCATTACCCTTACTATCATCAAAAGTTCTAACTTCAAAACTTCCAACTTCATCCCAATTATTATCGGCAACCACTTTCACGCCTCCAGCATCGTTCGATAGAAATGATGGGGAAATCTGAGACAGAACTAAATTACCAGTATTAGCATTGCTGCCCGGATAAATCACTTGCCGAGTAATCGCCAAAGGACCACTATCCAACGCATAATTTGTCGTAACCGGTAGCTGGCACTTATCGGCACCTACATTGACTTCAGCATACGCCACAGGGCGATAGTTGATCGAAAACTCTTCTCCTGCAGCCATAAAACCTGTATTTCCGTCCGTTGAAGCAGGGTTAAAATTAGAAGGCTTTGATGTTTCTTTCACGTCACAGATAGCAATTTTCCAAGGTCGAGACTTAACAATAAAACTGCCTGAAAGTGAATCAATACCACTATCAGGACATCCCGCTAACTCACTACATTCAAAAGAACTGTCACTAAGAGTTACTCGAAACTGTCCCGACTCCAAGATCGTCAAAAGATCTTGAGTCTCACCATTCTCAGACGCAATAAACTCGGGCTCATAGGTCAACAAACTTATATCGTCTTTACCACCTGACGGGGATTCGATATCTAGTTGAATATCTGGCTTGCCAATATAATCTTGTGAAACAGGTGCATTTTCTGTATCGCACGACAAAACTCTGGCTGTAACGCTTTGAGCTTTACCAGCTACAACTTGTTGAGGATCAGCATCGAACTTATAAGGCACAAAAGAAACCTTAGAGCCCCCCAGAAACTCTTCTCCATTCCACTCACCACTAACTTCGTATCCAGATTTATTTAGCTGGTTTGAGGAAAGATAAAGTGTTTTTTTACCTTCAACTAATGATGCTGTTAGAGAAGAACCATAGTTACTACACTGCGAAAAGCTCCCCGTATCTTTGTCATACACTTCGCACCAACGAGCATTAGCATTTGGCATCGCTTTAGCGACAAAATCACCAGTTTCACTAGTCACGGTAGCGTTGCTATCTTTCTCTTTTACTCGAAACTCAACAGCGGCGGCTTCACAAGTCAAAACATGCGACTGAATAGGAGTAACAACTAATTCTCCCTGAGGAACTGGAGGTAGTGGACAACTATAATCGGGCTTATTAATAGTGACATTGGAATTATGGAATTCAGCCTTGCGGGCAGTAACAGCACCTTCGATATTCCCTTGATTCAAAACTAGATGGTCTGCAAGAATAAATCCTCTAAAAATTGAAAATTCATGGAAAGTAATTTTACCGTCCGGCGCATATAAAACTGGATATGAATGTTCCTGAGATATCTGAGCTCTCGTTAAGGTCATCGACAATCTGATATTAACTTGAGCCCCTGGTTCAAATATATATTGAGTGCTTCCAGACTGATGGTGAAATGTTCCAAATGTCACTGTGCTTAGCTTAGGAAATACAAGCTCAACATTGTTACCAGATGAAATCTGCATATTTTCAATATACAGATTATCTCTCAGCTTAACCCTAACGATACTATCGTTAGCCCACTCTTTGTTTATCGTTAAGTCAGCTAGGTCTTTCTCGATGACTACTTCGATGTTCTTTCCACTTTCGGAATACGAACATAACTTAGGGGTAGCACCATCTCGACAACTGTTCTTGATTCCATCAATAGTCGCGATTCTTAAGGTATGCGAAGTACTTCTCTGTGGAACCGGTAAAATATTAGCCTGTGCCACTTTTCTTAAATCTAAATACCCGTCTCCATTGCCAACATCGCAAGCATAGTCACCATTACAAACTTTCGATGTATAGAGGGGGTATGCAGTGGTTGTATGATCAAAACCCAATAATAAATAATCATCTACAGAAGGTGACCATATGCTCTCATCATAGCGCTGATAGCCCTCAGAGACTTTATTCACATATCGGTCGATGTAATCTTCTGACCAACCGTTTATCTTGATTGGATTCCCTAAATAAAGCTCGCTATTCACACCAGACCAGCTTTGGATTGGTTCTGGGAACAAGTTACAAACATTAGTAGGTAGCTCTGTTTCAGGGATCTCAAAAGCAAAATAACCAATTGACTCTGCTTTGCCGTGTTTACGGTTGTTGAGAGACTCTACATCTTCGTCAAAGGCAAAGGTAAAAGTTGGTTTCCCAGCTTCTTCAAACTGCTTACAGTAACGCAGCCATCCTCCATGACTACCTACTCGGCTTTGCTTATTAACAATCACACCGAACTTCGAAAAGTTCTGGTGTAAATTCACTTTATTATTCTCGCACGACCAACCAATAGACTTGGTCACTTTTAGCTCTTTTGATTGAGCATAATCTCTAGAGCCTTGGTAAAACTCAATGTTTGACTGCGAGTCTTCGTCTTTACCGTGAAACTCAGGGACAACTAAGTACGCAATATCTTTAGTGCCAGTCCCCAAAGGCCCTTGACGGCCTCGCTCAAGAGATAAGTCAAAGCCTGTTGAACTGACACTCTGGATTGCAGTGGTCGCCCACTTAGAATCTTTTCCTTGGACTTGAGCCATGATAACTGGTGCAGTGATATTTCCCAATTGATAGTCAATATCCACCCAATCATTAGCCCTATTACATCCACTCGTACACTGGGCTAGGTCTGTTGTTTTGACACCAGCTTCGCCGTAAACAGCACTGCCACTAGAGTCATAGAACTTTAACTTTCCGGGCTCGGTAACAAAGTAGTAGATAGGAGACATTCGGTCTGATTTTGAGGTACCCGGCATCGACTCACTTTCAATAGTCGCACCTTTCTTAGAATCCCAAATCGTAGCAACACTCGCTTTTGTCGGAACACTATTAACAATATCGTCTGGATCAATGGTCGACATCAAAAAGACAATAGGGTTTTCATATGACTTTTGAAATAGAAGGTTACACCCATGAGTACAATCCATCCCTTCAATGGAACCGAATTCATAGTGAACATCTTTCAAAGGCTCAGGAGTTACGTCTGTACCACATAAATTAGCATAATCCTCAACTGGGCAAACATTTTCAGAGTATGCACAACTTTCCATACCTAGAGCACAGTAAATATCATCGCCACGAATCAATTCGTCGTCTTCATATACTTCACCACACACAACAGAGTTATTTATTGTAATATCACCTTCAGATCTGATGGCCGTACCTTTTGAAAAAACATAGTTTTTCTTTTTATTAAAATCTAACGTCACAAAATCATCTGAATTTATTTCACCATCACATATAACCGTATCTTTTAGTGCAACCCCATCCCCTGTAGTTGCTACATTTCCAAAAATGAAGCTTTGCCCACCATCTGTAGTTACTTTATCCCCCTCCAAATTTATTGGAGCATTAACACTTCCAACAATAGAGTCTAGTATCTGAATCTCACCATCAGAATAAATAGTAATAGAGCTACTAGTCGAATTAACAATACTATCGCCTTTATCTAAAAATATTTTATCATCACAACTATTACTATTCTTGTCCCATTGACCTGTACAGAACCCTGTATCATCAGGAAATACATAATCAGTCCCAGAAATCGAAGGATTAGAGAATAGTAAAATGACAATAAAAGGAAAGAGCAAAGAAATCCGACTACTTATCTGAAACCTTTTTTTACCCGTAACTTGGTTCATAACTGCTCCTGCTCCCTCACCCAAATCTGTTGATTGCGTTGAACTCGATTAACACCTGTCCCACAAATTACTGAAGATTCCAAAACGTAAAAATTCATATCATTTAATCGACCACGATTCTCACACTCCAAACGGTGTAGCTCACAAGAGACAGGTGCACTTTCAACTAAGGTTCTAGCAAAATTGCTAATATTGGTTGGCATAGGAGTTGAGCACAACGTCGTTACAGCAGAAGAGGACGCTGGGTCTGGGTCTGGATAAAACTGAGTCATCACGTACTCATTCACTGAATGGCTTAGTAGCCATGCTTGAGTACCCATTACAGAACGAGTATTAGTATCGTGAGTTGACCAACTAGTACGCGTTAAACTTGTGGCGAGAAACCCTACAATAACGATGACAAAAATAACAATGACAAGTGCGCTACCACGCTGTTGATAACTATGGGACATTGAGCACCTGCACTTCTTGTTCAAAGGTCGTTGTTTCACCATTAACAGTAAATGTAAGTGTTAGATCTACAATTCCATTTTGCTGTACCGTAGCGGGAAGATATTGAAGGGAGCTTTGATCAACGTTTAATTTATCGCTAATGATGACTGACGCTCCACCATTGGTTCTTGTTAAAAAGCTGTCGCCAGAGAGACAGTATTCAACAGGGTTGTCATCGTCAAAAATATAGTGCCTGTTACTCACCGAGCCCCCGACCAAATCACTAGTCTGATCGTTCAAAGTAAATGCCGCTCCTGATACATTTGCACCTATCGCTTGGCTGACGTTAGTTAATGGGAATACATTATCAATATTACCAATCGTTTGATAAGGGCGAGTAGGATTAATGACCAATGATAAGTTTTGCAGTGATTGGACGTCACTATCTGAATCACTCACAAGAAAATTGATATCCGCTCCAGAAACGACATAAAAGCCTGAATCTACAATCGGATAAAAAGAGACACAACCGCTGGATACAGCAGAGGGAAATAAATTAGGCACGGCATGTCTCATCTCTCGCGATAACTTCTCGATTACAAACTTCGCCTCAGTTTGCAATCGGTGGCGCTCTACTGTACCAAAATACCCCTTCACACCGACTTCAGTAAAGTTAGCTAAACCAAGTAACAAAATCGTAGATACAACGATCGCTAGAATCAGCTCAATTAATGTAAAGCCTTTCATTCGCATCAGTAGTCTCCTTTAAAAGCATTAAAAGAGACGGTTGGCTGCGAGCTTGCTGTAACTTCGACTATGACAGATTTAAGATTGTTAGTTGCTCCGGATACGGGCTCTACAGCAACCTCTATTTGGAAGTTTGTGTAGGTAGAGGCATCTTGTATTAGATTGTTTAGATCCGTTTCACCATCAAACGCATCAATACCGCTATAAGTTTGCGCTAATAATCGAGACATCACACTGCTTCCCAAAGCGGAAGCACGGTTATAATAACTTGCGTCGCTCGTTTGAGCTGCTTGTGGGGCTAAAAAAGAGGAAAGCGTGAGTGCTGCAAAGCCAAGCAAGACGATCACAATCACCGACTCTATTAAAGTGAACCCTTTTAGTTTGTTTTTCACCATCAACACCCACCTACTTCTGCAGAAACAAAGCCTTGTTCATTAATACAAACCCAAACTCGGTTTCCTGAGTTTGCTTGTTCACTAATCTCAATACCAACTCCAGCTGAAGCAGCTAAGGTAGGATTGCCTAAAAGGTCAAATTCAAGTGTGTTATTTGTAAGACTAGGTTGGTAGCGGAATAAGTACCCATCATCCAACACACGATCACTTCGCAGTACTGATTCTTCGCCGGGTGAGCATGCATTAGATGAACCGAGGCAATTTCCATCAGCTACGAGTTGAAAATTATCTTGGTCTAGAGGAGATGACGAATCAAGGTTGGATTGCATGCGGTTGACTTGAACTTGCCTAACAACAGAAATGACTTGATCCTGCAGAGCATAAAGCTCAAAGCTACTTCGGCCGGACATGCGTGAGACAGCTGTAATAGATACAATCGCGATGATAATGATGACAATAATAAGCTCTACAAGGGTAAAGCCATTACTTGGAAAACTTTTCTTCATCACGAACCTCTCACTACGGTGTGACTTCGAGTATACAAGATATTGATATGTAAAACGGTATGACTATCTATTGTTTAACATTAATGAGTGGTAGATAGAAAAAAGGCCAGCTATAGCTGGCCTTAATAGCAAAAACAATTAATTAGTTACACTCAGTAACCGTAATTTCCGGCTCTTGAGGTGTAGTTGCTGTAGCATCAATTGAATACGTAACAAAACAAGTTCGATTTGCTTCAAAACCGTAAGCGATAGCACCTGTTGCTGATGAGATAACTGTCCAATCTTCTGCAATACCAGAAACAGCATTACCAATACCAGCAGATGAAGCTTCAGGGTAACCAAATACGATATTGATATCGGTACCATTAGCGCCAGAAATAGCAAAACCAGATGAAACTGCTTCTAAACCATCAATTGCAGCTTTACCATAAACGATACCTGCTGCGCCAGACATAGCACCTTTAAGACCTTCAAGAGAAGATGTACGAGCATCATCTTGCAGGTTTAGGAAACGTGGTGCTGCAGTTACAGCAAGAATACCTAGGATAACAATCACTACCACTAATTCGATTAGGGTGAAACCGCCTTGTCTTTTCATAGTTAAGCTCTCTCTATGTTAATTTACGCAGACTTACTGCAAAGTTACGGTCACACGACCAGTTTTGACTTCATAAACAAACTGATGGCCTGTGTTACCTTCTAGTTGAACGTAGGTACAGGTTTCATCCGTTGTATTTGCTTGAGCTGAGTACTTGTAGTTACTGTCATTAGCAACGACATCCACATCCCCTACTTTTGGCGGGTTTTGCAGAAGATTGTCCATCAGCTCAGCACAGATCTCATTCGTTAGGCTTTGTGGAAATGAGGTTGAATTCTCATTAATTGCCCAAGGGTATCCATCACGAAAATCGGTATCGACATTGTTACTATCTTTCGATCTCGTTAACCAAAAATCAACACCATCATAATTTACAGTATTGTATGTTTCAACCCCAATTGTCGCTGTTGGGCGAGCTTCTGCTTCCCATTGCGCGCGAGCCGACAAAACAGCTGTGGCAAAACCACCAGCAACGCCTTCAATACTCGATTTTTTCGCTTCATCTGTCACATCTAGAAACCTAGGAAGGGCAGCAACTGCTAATAAACCGACAACAACAATCACGATAACTAGTTCGACAAGGGAGAAACCCTTTTGATTTTTAAGCATTTTCTACCTTCTCATCTAATTACTAATGCGCATTATACATATGCACGCCTATAAAACCATAGAAAAACTGTCAATATTTTTACTAAGCCAAAATATTGGCCTTGACGCTAAAACGTTCACCTTTGAGCAAGATCTCAATTTGATGTTTTTCTGTGTATTGATAGCGACAACGGTAACGAGCGTTGTCACTTAAATCCTCAACTTTCGGGTTTCCTAAGCCTAATACCCTGCCATTCGGGTATAACTGGTCTAACCAATAATTACAGTTTACATCGGTCTGTTCAATAGGAATTAACCATCCCGTTCGGCTATAACGTAATGGCTCTCCATCTTCATTAACCTGCTTGTGACCATTAAGTAGATACTGCTGCTTATATAGGTTTGCACGCTCTAAAATACGCTTGCTCGCCACAATCAATGCTGTGTTCGTTGCCTCTGCCTCTACCGAGCGCCACATTGATAATAGCCCCGCTATGATAGACAGAATAACCACACTCCAGACAACAAAACGTGAGCGTCGTAGGTTATTTATCATCCACTAACCTTTGATTGCATCGAGCATGCCCCACATAGGCAAGAAGATACCCAGAGCCAGTACCAACACCATACCTGCCACAACCACCAACAAGATCGGCTCAATGCGGGCAGTCAGTGTTTTGAGGTCATAATCAACCTCGCGGTCATAAAAGTCAGACACTTCAAGAAGCAACTCATCAATGCGACCCGTTTCTTCACCCACCGAGATCATTTGTATCACCAAAGGTGTGAAAATTTCGCTATTAATGGCCGTAGAGGAGACGGTACTACCTGCTTCAATGGCTGACTTCATCTCTTGAACGCGCAATTCCAAAAAGCGGTTGTCGAGCGCCTCAGCTGAAAGCGCTAAAGATTGGTTCAACGGTACTCCCGCTTTAAGCATCAATGCAAAGGTACGAGAAAATCGTGACAGCAGTGCGCGATTTACCACACCCCCAATGACTGGCATCTTGAGGCGAAATCTATCCCACTTTTCCAAGCCGTTGTCGGTTTTAACCCAAGCTTTAAATGCGAATATCAAGCCAACGATCGCACCAACCATAAACATCCAGTAGTTGACAAAGAAATCCGACATACCGATCAGAATACGAGTCGGCAGAGGTAGATCGACGCCGAAGCGCGAGAACATACTCGTGAATTGTGGGATCACCTTGATGTTGAGGATAAACATAGCGATCAAAATAAAGCTGATAACAAAGGTTGGATAACGCATCGCGGTTTTGATTCGCTTGCGAGTCTCGACCTCTTGCTCGTAGTAGCCCGCGAGCTGAAGCAAGGCTTGATCAAGTCGACCGGTGTTTTCACCTACGCCGATCATAGAGACGAACAACGGACTAAAGACTTTAGGGTGCATCTGCATCGAGGCAGAGAGGCCACGGCCATTAGTCAGCTCTGTACTCACCTCTTCAAGTGCAGCTTTGAGCTGCTTATTCTCACAGTTCTGAGTCAGACCTTTCATTGATCGAAGCAGCGGTACACCGGCCTTAGTCAGGCTATATAGTTGACGACAGAACAGCACCAGCACTTCTAGCGGAACATTGGGTGAAAATAGGCTGGAGACGTCCATCTCCAATACCGACTCACCACTTTTGCCAAGCTTGATAGAGGTAGGAATAATTCCCTTACCCATCAAACTCTCTGCAGCAAGCTCTTCACTGTTGGCTTCTAATTGCCCGGAAACCTGACGCCCGTCGGAACCGCGACCAACATAACGATAAGTTGGCATACTCTATACCTCTACAACAGAATCGGGTCAGTAGAGCCCGAAGCATCACCTTCACCAAGGTGCATGATCTCATCGAGGCTAACGACACCCTTCAGCGCCAGTTCCATTGCCGACGCCAATAGAGGCTTATAGTTTTCAGACTGTCTAGCGGTCTGAGCAAAACCTACAGCATCGTTGGCACGCAGCGCATCCATCATGTCTTGTTCAAGCTCTAGCATCTCGAACACACCAATTCGTCCGCGATAACCGGTCAGGTTACAGTTTTGACAGCCACGGCCTTTAACAAACGACGCTGATACTTGATTTGGAAAACGCTCGCTCAGCCACTGTTTACGTGATTCGTCGAGTTCATCTTCAACGGTACAATCTGTACAGACTTTACGTACCAATCGCTGTGCGACCACGGCCCTTACAGCACTGGCTACAAGGTACCCGGGAGCACCCATATCCATCATACGCAGTGCGCTGTCTACCGCATCATTGGTGTGAAGTGTACTCAATACCAAGTGACCGGTCAGTGCAGCACGCAAGCCAATCTCAACCGTCTCATGGTCACGCATCTCACCAATAAGGATGATGTCGGGATCCTGACGTAAGAAGGTTCTGAGAATGGTAGAGAAGTCGAGGTCAATCTTAGGGTTAACCTGAACTTGGTTAATACGTGGTAGACGATATTCCACCGGATCTTCTGCCGTGATGATCTTCTTACCCGGCTCATTGAGTTCACTAAGCGCACCATACAAGGTGGTGGTTTTACCTGAACCGGTTGGGCCGGTTACTAAGATCATGCCGTGAGGACGACGCAGTTGCTTACGCAGACGCACAAGCAGATCGCTCGGAATACCAGAAGACTCAAGCTTACGCAGGCCTGCCGACTGATTGAGCAAACGCATTACTACCGATTCACCGTGCTGTACTGGCATGGTCGACATACGAATATCAACCGATTGACCCTTGGCGCGAATATTAAAGCGACCATCTTGTGGCAGACGCTTTTCTGAAATATCTAGGTTCGCCATCAGCTTCAAACGCAGTACCAATGCGGAGGCAATGTTGACCTCATTTAGCAGTGTTTCATGCAGCACACCATCGATACGTTGACGTAAACGCAGCACGTTGGCGTCCGGCTCGATATGGATATCTGAAGCGCCAACCTGAATCGCATCTTCGAACAGCGAGTTGATCAGTTTTACAACCGTCACTTCATCGCTGTCTTCCGCAGCGATATCAAAGTCAAACGCTTCATTGACTTGGTGCTCGGCGTGAAGCTGCTCAGCAAAAGAGGCGATCTCTTTAGTACGGCGGTAATAGCGGTCAAAACCATCGACCAATTGACGCTCTGGCGCGACAACAAACTCAAGAGCATAGTCACCCAACTGTCCAAGCAGTGCTTCTTGAGCAAACAAATCCGCAGGATCACTCATTGCGACACGCAAAGTATCACCCTGACGACCAATGACGAGCGCACGTAAACGACGTGCATGCACCTCAGGAAGCAGTTGAACTGCCTCAACATCCACCGCAGCTCGGCTTAAATCAATCAACGGAATATCTAGCTGCTGAGACAAAAAGCTCAGCATCTGTTGTTCTGATAAGAAGCCAAGCTCAATCAGAGCATCACCCAGTTTTCGTCCTGAACTCTTTTGCGCAGCCAAAGCCTGTTCGACTTGCGCTTCGGTGATGATGCCCTCTTCAACTAATAGGTCACCCAACCTTTTTCTTAATCTAATCTGCATTGTTGGTGTCCTCTAAGTCTGAGATTACTTTTAGTCTATCGCGGATAAAGCTTTGAGATTGCGATGAAATACCGACTCGAACTAAAGCATTTTGGTAAGACTGTTTTGCCTCTTCAAACATGAATTGACGTTCTTGTTGTATTGCTAAACCCAGCCACCAGCGCGCATTATCTTGTTCAATTACGGTCAACTTTTGATAACTTTCCAGAGCGATCGCTTCTTGCTGTGACTTTTGACTCAACGCCGCGCGCATCGCAAGGTACTCTTTGGACGCATTATTCGGTAAATGCAGTAGTGGGCTCAGTGCGGCTTCAGCTTGGTCAGCTTTGACAAGCAGTTTTGAAAGGCCTAATCGCAACGCTTCGCTATCATTATTCAGACGAATCCCCGCCTGAAGCAGTTCATAAGCTCGGCGTGTATCACCTTTTCCAAAATAGAGAATAGCGAGTTTTTGTCTCACGTCTTCATCACGCGGAGTGTAACGTAGTGCTTCAGTAAAGCCTTTTAACGCCCCTTCAAGATTGTTCGAGTCCAACGCTTTCTTCGCACGGCCAATGGCATTCACCGCAAGTTGCTCCGGTGTGAGTTCGACCTGCTCAACCACAATACCGCTTTCAATTGGTTCAACACTTTGCGATGAAACCGTATCAGCAGGCTTAGGCGTTGTTGGCACCACATTGTTCATACTTTTCGAAGAAGTTGATTGTACGTTAGCCAGTAAAATCGGAGATAAAGGTTTAGCAGACGTTCGCTCTTTGCCGGCTTGAACCTGTGTCTTTTTATCTTCGGTTTGTTGATTGTTCTTTACGTTCGCTACCACAGGGTCAGCACTTGATTTGCCTGTTGTTGCCGCTGTTTGAGGTGAGTTTGAAGCTAAGCTTTGGCTCGGCTCAGTGGTCACACTGGTCATTGAAGGTTGAAACTCAGTGCTCGTGAGTTTCTTTGTCGGTGACTCAATCGATGATACCGCAGGCTCTCGGCTTGAGACTGGAGCATCTTCGTTTTGATGATTTAAAGCGACACTTTTAGATTCAATGCTTGGTCCTTGTGAAACAGCCCAACCGCCCATCGCTAAGCTCAGCGAAAAACCCGCAGCAACCCATATCCAAGGTGAACGCGTTTTTACTTTAGGCACGTCAGCCGCTTCGATAGCAACCTTAGACTCTTTCTTTGCCAGTTCAGATAAGGCGTTATTGATGGTACTCATGATTCACTCCAGCCCCACAAGATTGGCTTTTTAAACTTAGGTTTCGACACGTCATAGGTTTCATGCATTGCCGAATAAAGGTGCTTGTTCTCAACAGTCGGCTTATGTTCACTAAAGGCCAACAACAACGATTTATGGCATAACTGGTTGATTAGCCTAGGCACACCATGGGTTGAGCGCCAGATGGCTTTTTTCAGATTTAAGCTGAACAACGTCTCTTTGCCACCAGACTTGGTGATTCGACTGTCGATATAAGCGACCGTCTCATCGAGGTTGAGGGTTCGCAGACAAGAACTGAAAGAGATCCGCTGACGAAACTGTCTTAAATGATGTGCGTTAAGGCGAGTATCCAATTCAGGCTGCCCCAACAGAACAATCTGCAGTAACTTCGTCGATTCAGTCTCTAGGTTGCCAAACAAACGTAGGGTCTCTAACGCTTCATCAGACAAGGCTTGGGCTTCATCCAGTATCGCAACCACTCTTTTCCCTGAACCGTTTAACTCAATCAGTTTATGCTGAATCTCATCCACCAACATTGCTCTGTCCTGAACATCAAGCCCCAACTCTTTTGCCACTGCGTATCGAAGATCGTCGCCAGACAATACAGGGTTTGGCAGGTATATCAGCGCGGTATCGTCATCAAGGTGGTTGATCAGCATTCGGCACACCATGGTTTTGCCGGTTCCTACCTCACCCGTGACTTTGATGACACCCTCACCCATATCCAGAGCGGATAGCACCGTTTGAATCGCTTCAAAATGCGGTGCTAATCCGTAGAAGAGCTCAGTATTCGGAGTCAGTGAGAATGGAGATTGTTCAAAACCAAAATGAGCTTGGTACATCGATGCTCACCTCTATGACTCAGCGACAACAGATACAGAAAGATTACTCTTCATCCGGGAACCACTGTTGCAAAAGATCGCGCGAGCGCTCAAGCTCACTCTGCCATGTATTAACGCCAACAATGGTAGGTTTAAGTAAGATCACCAATTCAGTTTTCTGAGTCAGTTGACTGGTATTACGGAACAGGTGACCTAGAGCAGGGATATCGCCAAAGAATGGGACTTTAGACGTTACATCGCTAACGTTAGACTTCATCAAGCCACCAATCACAACCACATCGCCGTTACGAGCACGGATCACTGAGTCAGACTCACGGATCGAGCTTCTTGCTAGCGGTAGTTCGACTGTACCTGTGGTTGAACCAAGGTTAAGCGATTTGGTTTCTTCGCTTACATCGATAACCGCTGGGTGAACGTGAAGGAACACGTTTCCAGTATCATCAATCTGCGGTGTTACATCCAGTGAGATACCAGAGAAGAACGGTGTTAACTCCACCTCTGGTGCGACGTTAGCGTTGTCACCACTGCCCACAGCACTTGATAGATCGGTCACGTAGTATTCATCCGTACCGACTTTGATAACGGCTTTTTGGTTGTTCGATGCTGTTACACGTGGGCTAGAAAGTACATTTAAATCACCCTGAGTACCCATAAAACTCAACACAGCTTCGAAACTACCACCTGATACCACGATATTCGATTGACCACCCAATAGCGCACCAACGGGATCAAGCCCTGGGAGCGTCACTGGTGTGATTGCACCGGCTGCATCTTTTACAATATTGCCAGTACCTATGGTGTAGTTGGTACCGTTAGATGAGAACATCTTGGTCCAGTTAATCCCTTGTTGGTAACCATCACTCAAAGTTACTTCTAGGATCTTAGCCTCTAGAATCACTTGGCGCTGTAAACGCTCTTGAGAAATACCTAAGAACTGGCGAACCTCACGAATCTCATCAGGGTATGCACGAACAGTGATCACACTCGCTTGTGGTGTCACCACCACGCTTTGACCATCACCACTGCCAATCAAGTGCATCACAGCGGCTTCAAGCTGTGGCCAAAAATCGCTTTCTGAGGTTGTTTCTATCTCAGTACCGCCCGTCGAAGAAGAGGAGTTCGAAGAATTTGACGAGGAATTTGAGTTAGAACTTGAGCTCGAAGTGCTTGATGAACTCGAGTCTGAGTTAGTAATCGTACCGGTTGTAATCGTCGTCAAAGAGCGACCCGCGCGCTTCAATTGCAGATAATCAACAGGGATCGTGACCGTGCGTAGACCTGCAGGGAAGATCTGGATAACCTTGCCACGCTTCTCAATGTCGTAGCCATACAGGTCTTGTACCACTGCCAAAACTTCATCGAGCGTTACATCGGTTAGGTTGACGGTAATGTTGCCCGAAACACTCGGGTGAATAGCGGCACTGAATTCGGTACCTTTGACCAAGCTCGCGAAAAATGCACGCGCATCGACACGGTTAGCCTGAATTCGAAAACGCTTCACCGTCTCCATACTCGGCGACATTGGGTCATCATCAAATTGTGGCATCAGGTCGTCTTGCACTGACGATGGTAGCTCATTTAGAGCTCGGCTATTGGCTTCATTAATGGATTCATTTAAAGACTCTTTGATCTCTACCGGGTCACGATGCCCCATAGAACAACCGACTAAAGATGAAACTATAATTGCTACTACAAGTTTACGCATGTCTTCACTCAAACCTTAATTATTCTTAATATCCAAAGAGAACAGCTCCAACTTCCACTGCTGAGTGCTTCTCTGAAGAGTGACGTATTCTGAATCGATTTTTTTCACCTTATACCCACGGATCACCTCACCTTGTGAGACAACCTGACCATTTAAAATGGCATAACATGGGCTTTGACCTTTACACACAATGCTCTGCAATGAAGGTAAACGGTAACGAGTGGGTGCTTTTTTAACGGGTGCGGCTCTCTGCTCTTTCGGTACCAACCACCCCAGAGGCGCGGTTGGATCTTGTTCAGCCAATACCGACGAGCTACAAAACAACAGAGACAATAAAAGAACTCTAACCACCGATGAACTCCTGTCTTGTCCCCAACGTGTAGACCTCAAACACCAAACGTGCTTGTGGGTACTCCTCAACCTTGTACTGGAACGTACGCCAGTAGTAAGAAACCGGCAGAGACTCCAAAGCCTGTAAATAAGCCGAGATGTCAAAGTAGCTACCCGTTAATTCCATGCGTACAGGGTGAAGGTAATAACCAGAATATTCACTGGTGCCCTTATTGTTCGCAATCGGCTCAGGTTTAAGTGACTCTAACGAGGCAAGCTTAAGACCTTTACCTGAGCTCAAGACATTCTCTAGCAATTCTGCCATCTGAGAAGGCGAGATAAGGCCATCGATAATCTGAGACAGCTCCATAGAGAGCTCTTGGCTCTGAACTAATAGAGACTTGTACTCAATATTGATCTCTTTATCTGGGTTTTTACTTAGCTTGGCTTGCAACACCAACAGTTCACCTTCAAGCCTCTGATTGGATTGCGTCAGGCTCATGCTTTTTGCACGTTTTGCTTGTAGGTCGTTGTAAGCTGGCTCAACCAACACACTGAATAGGAGCATAAACAGGCCAACCAAACCGCACAGTAAAACCAGCCATTTTTCTCTTGAGCTTAATGCGAGGAACTTATCGCTATATTGCTCCCACCTTTGCATTATTAATTCTCCCTACGGGTGCTTAATTCAAACGTCACAACATCTTGGTCATTGCGACCAATCTTCAGTTTTTCAAACGCGCGCCCCACGAGATTGAGCTCATTTTTGAACTGCCCAACCCAATTCGGAATCACCTCGGCACTGCGAGCGAAACCAGAAAGATCAAGCGAGTCATGAGTCATATAGATGCGAGAAAGCGAGATATCATTACGCCCCAATTTTGCCAGGGCATTCATGACGCCAGAATACCCGATCTGCTGGCTCTCGTCGTATTGACCTACTGCCTTTAAGGCATCTTTTTTAGCTTGAATCTCACGTTTGAGACGCTCAACCGCAGCCACTTTCTCTGGAGAGGGCTTATGTTGCGCTAATTCAGCATTAAGCTGCTTAGCCTGACTATTTAATTGATTAGATTTTTGCTGAAGAACAATCAATTCATCATCAATATGAATCGTTTGATAGTGCATAAAACCGTAAGCTGCGAACATAACAGTAGAAACTAAAGCCCAAGATGCCGCTACATTCGTTAGTGTAAAGTACTCTTTTTTCGGTTTTAGATGCTCAGGGTAGAGGTTAACTTTGAACTCAGAGCGCGTATTGGCAAGCTCAATCAATAGAGCCTCTGAGCTTTCACGCCCGTTGTGACTGATTAAGGAAACATTCGAACTCAGTGTGTTCGATAAAGCCTCTTGTAACTGTGCCTCATCTTCTTCATCACAGCATATTTTTAGCTGTCGAAGTTGAACGCCCTTAATTTGAGAAGAAAGGTAATCAATCGAGCGCTGTAGCTCAAGCGCTAGGCCGTCCATCTGCAGTGCACTGGAAGCGACACCCGTCAGCGGCGGCACAACACTACGAATTGAGCGCTGGAAACAAACGGTATGATCAACAAATGCACCTAGCTTAAAATGCGCATTTTTGCTGCGTTGCAATAAGATGAAGTTCGATAGCTCACCGGCACTGTATCCCCAAAGTTCATCTTCCGGCGCGATACCAGATAGTTCAACTTGAGCTTGGCCCACCACATTCAGTAGCTTGTCGAGCAGTTTCTTAGCTAAAACGTAAACTTGTAATTTGTTTGATGTCGGAAGAGCCACAGCACTAGCGGTGATCTCAGTGACACGCTCTGAAACCAGATCTTTAAGCAGGAAAGGTAACGCCACTGGCCATTCACTTTCAGGCACTTCTGGCTTATCTATTTGATAGGTTTGATAGTAGTTAGCACTCACGAACAATTGAAGCTGAGTACCCGTAAACGAGTCGCTGCTGAGTGACTTTTTCAGCGCACTTTCCCAATCACCATTAGTAATAGGTGTCGCAACTACGTTCTTATCAGCTGTCGAAAGGTAAACTGCTTCACTGCCCAATAATACCATCTGAGCTTGAGGGCCGTTCTGGGCTGGCTTTATTTTATTTAAAATCGCTTTTAACTTCATGCTTAACTACTACTCTTACGCCATCGATTTCTTCGGCCAACTTTTACTACCGACTCTGTTTTTACTTGAGGCTTACTCGGTTGTGGAACCGGAATAATTTGCCTCTCTTCATCAAACAATCGTCCTTGATAGCCATGGATACCCAACTCAAGCAGAGTGTTTTTCTCGTGCTTGGTTTCAACACCAACAGCAATAACTTGGGTTGGAGAGTCTCCACAGGCTCCAATCAAACTGCGTACAAACAGTTGATTTTCATGCCTTTGATCGATTTTCTTAACCAAACTTCTATGCAGTTTAATAAAATCGACTTTTAAATCCTTAATATAGTGAGTGCTCACAATAGTACGACCTGCTTGGCCGACAATCATTTTACACCCAAGTCCCGATAGCATCTTGGCTACTGGTCTCATGTAATCTAAATGCGCAATCACATGCCCTTCAGGAAACTCAAAACCTAGATGAGCTCGCTGTTGGGTTGATAGCTGTAATAATTCGCTTCTAAACCACTTAAAATGTTGTTTACTCGCAAACGGAGTGACATTTAGGTTTATAGAGTAATTCATCAGTTCCGAAGATTCTTTTACCGACTTCAATAAAACTCGTAAAACTGATTGATCCATTTGGGCTTGGTATCCGACTTGCTCTACGGCAGGCATAAAGCGCGAGGATTTCAGTAACCCCTTCTCTGGATCTTGAATCCTTACGAAAATTTCTCCATGTAATTCATAAGGTTGCCCTTTATTGGACATAAGATAACACTGCTGAGCAAAGATTACTAAGTTTTCAGGCAGTAGTGCTTTATCCAATAATGTGCGCCAACGAACACTGCCTCTATCAAGCTCATTCTTATTCAGCTTAGGGTAACGACTCCAGTTATTAATGCGCTCCAACTGGGCACTTTTCAGTGCCGTTTCCGCTTCATCCATAATTTGACTATGACGCTCACCTTCTGCATACATGGTCACCCCGATGTGGCACCAATTATCCACATCTAGAGGCTCTGGTGGGGTCAATTTGTCGAGTTGTCTCAAACATTGGGCAGCTAATGTCGCAATATCTTTACTACCTTGGTGAGGAATGAATACAGCAAAGTCGGCATCGTAGTATCGAGAGAAGATAACATCAGGGTAACGCTGGACGATATTCGACAGTACTTCCCCTACCTCAACAATGAAGGCATCTGTCGTCTGTTTATCATTGCTATCTCGTACCTGCTCCCACTCTTCAATGCGAATCAGAAGCACACCACCTCGAGCACCGCTCTCGTGCAGTGCCGATTCAAGTTTATTATCGAATAGAACACGGTTTGCTGTGCCTGTCAGCTTATCTAAGAAGGTGTGTGTACGAATAAAAGTATCGAAGCGGCTGCGCTCTTGGCGGGCATCTTTTAGCTCTTCGATCAAAACATCAAGCGCCTCACTGGCAGTATAGGGCCACTCCCGCTCATCGCCTTTTGCATGAGCTTCCACCTGACCAGCCAAGATCATTCGACCACGCTCTTCAAGCATTTCAGAGCCCATCAACTGCTCTTTTAACCACTGCACGCCTCTGGCTAAACAGAAGATGATCAGCGCGACCGCGAGTGTGATCGACCACATCGCTTCCATTGAATAGCTATAACCAATATAAGGAGGCAGTGCTTTGAATTCGATTTGATAGCCCGTATTGCGCTCTAATACAAAAGTGCGCTCATAAAGGCGATTGGAATCAATTTGCGGGGAGGTGTCTTTGAAACGATAGACAATACCGGTTGAGTTGGAGAGTTTCATCTCTACAATGTTGCTCGCCTGCAACATCTTCGGCATCCAGCGCTGCATAGAATAAGCCGCATCTGGATCTTCCATTTCTTTATCCACGACGTCGACAATCCCGACCAAATAGTGATCAAGATACTCTTGCCCAATACGCTTGAAAGAGAGGGTGCCCCCGATAAATAGAATAAACATCGCACTGATAACAATAACAGTAACGAATGCCACTAAGCGGGTGCTCAACTTAAGGGTTGGGGTATATCTCATGAATAACGAAATCCTTTTCAACTCACATTATACCGTACTGCTACGTTATACTATAATTTGCGGTTGTAAATAAAGCGTTAAGAGTTTTGGGTAACAAAAAGCCGCGATGAACGCGGCTTTTCCATTTTAATACTTTGTTTCTGATTTATAAAAAACAGAGTTTAGAACGGGATGTCATCATCAAAATCCATCGGTGGCTCATTGTATTGTGGTTGAGCCTGCTGTGGAGCTTGTTGTTGAGGTGCTTGCTGCTGTTGCTGTGCAGGAGCACTGTATTGCTGCTGTTGTGGCTGTTGAGGTTGACCCCAACCACCTTGCTGCTGTTGGCCACCCATGCCGCCTTGAGCAGGAGCACCACCTTGAGCACGGCCACCTAGCATTTGCATTACGCCGTTAAAGCCTTGAACCACAACCTCTGTTGTGTAGCGATCTTGACCGCTTTGATCTTGCCATTTACGTGTTTGCAGTTGGCCTTCAATGTAAACTTGAGAACCTTTACGTAGGTATTCACCTGCAACTTCAGCTAGCTTGCCAAACAGTGCCACACGGTGCCATTCTGTTTTCTCGCGCTGCTCGCCTGTTGCTTTATCACGCCATGATTCTGACGTTGCAATGGTAATGTTCGCTACTGCACCGCCATTCGGCATGTAACGAATCTCAGGGTCATTACCTAGGTTACCCACTAATATAACTTTGTTAACTCCACGGCTAGCCATGATTTGCTCCGTCTAAACTCATAGTCTTGAAAATTTTAGCGCATAAGAATAACACGCTTTTGAACAGTGATAAATCGCAATCCGATTCTCTATTTAACCGAAAGAATAAAAACGTAACAAATCATGATATTCAGACGAGTGTTGCTTTTTTCACCACTTACAAACCACTCATTTACTTTGCCAATTGATATTCAACGCAACTCATAAACAAGCCACTAGAGATGATCAACTCAGCGTGACAGGGTGAAATCCCTTATAACTTACAAAGGATTACTCTATGAAGGTATCAAGATATACCCGCACACTGCACTTTTTGTGCTTAGACCCAAAACAGACACATCTCTATATCAATGAGATCGAAAAGCTCCTTTCAATACCTATGTTTAGGCTCCCTCCGGGAGAACTAATGTGTGTGAATAAGAAACAGAGCAATCGAATTATTTTAATTGATTACAAGCAATTACCTGATTTGTTCGAGGCATTTCCTAACCTAGCGGTAATATGGAAAAACTACGAAATCATTCTTTTTAACGTAGATAAGCCGCTACAAACCCAAGAGATCATTCGTTTTGGTCACCTTAAAGGGCTTTTTTACTGCAGCGACACTAAGCCCCAAATTGCCGAGGGCATTACCAGAATCATTAATGGTGAAAATTGGCTTCCTAGAAAGATCACCAGCCAACTGCTGTTTTACTATCGCAATATCGTCAACACCAGCACTTGCCCAATTACGGTGGATTTGACCATTCGTGAACTGCAGGTCATTCGATGTCTACAAACTGGAGCCTCGAATACCCAAATCGCAGAGGACTTATTCATCAGCGAATTCACAGTCAAATCCCACCTTTATCAGATCTTTCGTAAACTGGCTGTAAAGAATCGTGTGCAAGCTATTGCCTGGGCAAACCAGAATCTTATATCTTGATTGTTAAAACAATAATCTATTATTGAGGGTAACGAGCACAACGATAGAGCTCGTTGCTAATTTTTCGACATTAGTTGTGCTAGAGTTGCCCTCAGAAATGTTCAGTAAACATAACTGAATCAATAATTCTTAAAGATATAAGGTTTTTATCATGATCAAAAAATGCCTTTTCCCAGCGGCAGGCTACGGCACACGCTTCTTACCTGCAACCAAATCTATGCCAAAAGAGATGATGCCCGTCGTAAGCAAACCACTCATTGAATATGGTGTAGAAGAAGCGATTGAAGCTGGTATGAATGGCATGTGCATCGTAACAGGCCGTGGTAAACACTCAATCATGGACCACTTTGATAAGAACTACGAGCTTGAGCACCAAATCAGCGGTACCAATAAAGAAGAGCTGCTTTACAACATCCGCGAAACGATTGAAGCGGCAAACTTCACCTACATTCGCCAGCGTGAGATGAAAGGCTTAGGTCACGCGATTTTAACGGGCCGTGAACTGGTTGGTGACGAACCTTTCGCAGTGGTGCTTGCGGATGATCTATGTGTCAATGAGCAACAAGGCGTACTGGCTCAGATGGTTGCACTTTACAAACAGTTCCGTTGTTCAATCGTTGCTGTACAAGAAGTACCTGAAGATGAAACACATAAATACGGTGTCATTTCTGGTGAGATGATTAAAGACGACCTTTATCGTGTTGATGACATGGTAGAGAAGCCAGAGCAAGGCACTGCACCAAGCAACCTAGCGATCATTGGTCGTTACATCCTGACTCCAGACATCTTCGAACTGATTGAAAACACTGAACCAGGTAAAGGTGGCGAGATTCAAATTACAGACGCGCTGCTTAAGCAAGCAAAAGCGGGTTGCGTACTAGCGTACAAATTTAAGGGCAAGCGCTTTGACTGTGGTAGCGTGGAAGGCTACATCGAAGCAACTAACTACTGCTACGAGAACCTATACAAAAAAGATGAGCAAAAGGTTGAGCTAAGCAAGCACTCGACCCAAAAAGAGGCATAACCCCTCTTCTACTCATTCAATGAAAAAGGCAGCTCAATCGAGCTGCCTTTTTTGTACTGTTTTTTTATCCAGTAAAACTTTGCACAAAACTCACACTATGTAATACTTTAGCCACTGAAAATTACATGGTTGCCTGAGATGGATAAAATTGAAGTAAGGGGTGCTCGTACGCACAACCTAAAAGATATAAACCTAACAATCCCAAGAGATAAGCTGATTGTGATTACGGGTTTGTCTGGGTCTGGTAAGTCTTCACTGGCTTTTGACACCCTGTATGCTGAAGGACAACGTCGCTACGTTGAATCCTTATCAGCCTACGCTCGTCAATTTTTATCCCTCATGGAGAAGCCCGATGTTGACCACATAGAGGGCTTGTCTCCGGCAATCTCTATCGAGCAAAAATCGACATCTCATAACCCGCGCTCAACCGTCGGTACCATTACAGAAGTCTATGATTACCTGAGACTCTTATATGCTCGTGTTGGTGAGCCTCGTTGTCCAGATCATCATATCCCTCTTGCAGCACAAACCATCAGTCAAATGGTCGATAAAGTACTCGAGCTGCCTGAAGGTTCAAAAATGATGCTGCTTGCTCCTATCGTCAAAGAGCGTAAGGGTGAGCATGTTAAAACACTACAAAACCTTGCGGCTCAAGGCTTTATTCGAGCAAGGATCGACGGCGAAACCTGCGATCTTTCCGATCCACCAGCCCTAGAACTTCACAAAAAGCACACCATTGAAGTGGTGGTGGATCGCTTTAAGGTTCGCCCAGATCTTCAGCAGCGTCTCGCTGAATCTTTTGAGACCACTCTAGAGCTATCTGGCGGTATCGCCGTTGTCGATTGGATGGATGATAACGATCAAGAAGAGATCGTGTTTTCGGCTAACTTCGCTTGTCCTAAATGTGGTTACAGCATGCAAGAGCTTGAACCACGACTTTTCTCTTTCAACAACCCAGCTGGTGCCTGTGGTACCTGTGATGGCCTAGGTGTACAACAATATTTCGACCCAAGCCGCATTATTGTTGACGACAACCTAAGTATTGCCGACGGTGCCATTAAAGGTTGGGATCAAAAGAACTATTACTATTTCCAAATGCTCACTTCGCTCGCTGAGCACTACGGATTTGATCTGTTTGCGCCGTTCAACTCTTTGCCAAAGAAAACTCAAGACATCATCTTGAAAGGATCGGGTCGCACAGAGGTTGAATTCAAATACATCAATGATCGTGGCGATATTCGAGTTAAGCGTCACCCGTTTGAAGGTATTCTGAATACGTTAGAGAGACGCTACCGTGATACTGAGTCGAACTCAGTTCGTGAAGATCTTGCGAAGTATATTTCAACTAAGTCCTGTTCTAGCTGTGGCGGTACCCGCCTAAGACTCGAAGCGCGCAATGTATTTATTGGTGATACCACCTTGCCACAGATTGTTGAACTGAGTATTGCTGATGCCTTGGCATTCTTCCAAAACCTGCAATTGAGCGGTCAGCGCGCACAAATTGCCGAAAAGGTAATGAAAGAGATCAACGACCGCCTACACTTCTTGGTCAACGTTGGCTTGAACTATCTCAACCTATCGCGCAGCGCAGAGACACTTTCAGGTGGTGAAGCGCAACGAATCCGACTTGCAAGCCAAATTGGTGCAGGTCTAGTTGGCGTTATGTATGTTTTGGATGAACCTTCCATTGGTCTCCACCAGCGCGATAACGAGCGACTACTACAGACTCTCGTACACCTTCGCGATCTTGGTAACACCGTATTGGTTGTCGAGCATGATGAAGATGCGATTCGCTGTGCCGATCACGTGATTGATATTGGTCCGGGCGCTGGTGTTCATGGTGGTAATGTCGTAGCCGAAGGCACCATGCAAGAGATCATCGACAATCCAAACTCTTTGACTGGCCAGTACCTCAGTGGCGTCAAAGAAATTGCAGTACCAAAAGAGCGTACTCCAATCGACAAGAAGAAAGTCGTAGAGCTGATTGGCGCGACAGGCAACAACCTTAAAGAGGTGACAGCAACAATTCCTGTCGGCCTGTTCAGTTGTATTACGGGTGTGTCAGGTTCTGGCAAATCAACCCTGATTAACGATACCTTCTTTAAGATCGCCCACACGCAACTTAACGGTGCCACAACAGCAGTACCTGCACCGTACAAAAAGATAAAAGGCTTAGAGCATTTCGATAAGGTTATCGATATCGACCAAAGCCCAATTGGACGCACCCCGCGCTCTAACCCGGCAACCTATACCGGTATCTTTACACCAATTCGTGAACTGTTTTCAGGTACACAAGAAGCGCGTTCCCGTGGTTACAAGCCGGGCCGCTTTAGCTTCAACGTTCGAGGTGGACGCTGTGAAGCCTGTCAGGGTGATGGTGTAATTAAAGTCGAAATGCACTTCTTACCAGATGTATACGTTCCTTGTGATGTATGTAAGGGAAAACGCTATAACCGTGAAACACTGGAAGTACGCTATAAAGGCAAAACCATCGATGAAGTATTAGAGATGACAGTCGAAGATGCTCGTGAATTCTTTAACCCAGTTCCAGTGATCGCACGTAAGCTCCAAACATTAATGGATGTGGGCTTATCATATATTCGACTTGGACAAGCCGCGACAACGTTGTCTGGTGGTGAAGCACAGCGTGTTAAATTGGCTCGTGAGCTATCTAAGCGTGATACAGGCAAGACTCTGTACATCCTAGATGAGCCGACTACAGGTCTTCATTTCCACGATATCCAGCAGCTTTTGACTGTTTTGCATCGCCTACGTGACCACGGAAATACGGTCGTGGTGATTGAGCATAACCTTGACGTGATAAAAACCGCAGACTGGATCATCGACTTGGGTCCAGAAGGTGGACAAGGTGGCGGTGAGATTATTGCGGCAGGTACGCCAGAAGATGTGGCATTGGTCGAAGGCTCTCACACTGCTCGCTTTCTTAAGCCTATGTTAACTATGAAATAGAGCTACAATACCACTCAGTCAATAGGGTGAAAAAGTGTTACAGTATCGGGGCTTGTTCTAATCGGACAGGCCCCGTTTTTATAAGGTTAAGGATCTATGGCGACAATACACACCAGTGGTACACAGCTTGAGGGTCAGGTGACTCAACTTCCGCTCAATAAACCCTTCTTGGCTTCATTGGCGGTGGTTTTTCTCCTCGCTATGCACTTTTTTATGCCTAACCCTGGTGGTTCAGGATTGGCGTTGTCCTTCAACCCAACCACTTGGTTGGCGCTTAGCTTTACCTTAGCCATTGGCTTTTACCAAATGGCCAATAACCGTGTTATCAAATACTCCAAGCTCACTATCGGGCTTCTGATTAGCTGCATTATTCTTACACTGCCAGTCCTATACAGCAACGCAGATACTTCCGGTGCTTCAGGTCGCTTACTTGGGCTGTGGACTGGTTTCTCTTTTTTCGTTCTTCTTCAGCAGTTCAAGTTTAGTAACAAACATAAGCAGCGCTTACTCTGGTTCATTGTACTCGCCGTTATGATTCAAGCTCTGTTTGGTTACTTCCAGTACTTTTTCTTAGAAGCCGGCAATATGTTTGGCTACAACACCAAAGCCAACCGCCCTTATGGCATTTTCCAGCAACCGAATGTGATGGCAAGTTTTCTCGCAACTGGCTTTGTGCTCTCTGCATATCTTCTGGCAAGACAACCAACCAAATACAACCTTAAACTGAGCGAGTCGTTTCTGCTCTATATGATGCCTGCGATCACAGTACCACTGCTGATCATCATCGCATCCAGAACAGGTTGGCTGGCTAGTGTATTAAGCTTTGTCCTTATCCTGCCATACCTTTACAAGTTTTCGACCAAGAAGCGCTTTTACGGCTGGTGCGGTTCTGTATTGCTCGGACTGATTGCTGGTTTTGCTATTATCAACTTACAGGCAGCTGATAGCTTAGCCAGCAAGCGTACACACTTAGAAAGCCCTCGAGCTTATACTTTTCCGCAAGCCCTCGATATGATGGTAGAAAAGCCATTCTCTGGTTATGGCTACGGTAAATTTGAGTCTGAATATACGCTGTACACAGCACGTCAACATCAACTCAACTCCAATTATCACCCGGGGCTTCCTGCGATGGACCACCCGCACAATGAGTTGTTATTTTGGGGGGTTGAAGGGGGTATTGTACCGATCATCGGTATTCTACTTGCAGCGGCTTTGGTCGCAGGCCGGATAACGACCGCAACAAAGGGAACACAGTTAGCTCTGTTCGCTCTGTTTATTCCGATCGTTTTGCACTCACAACTTGAGTACCCGTTTTATCACTCGGCCATTCATTGGGTCACCTTTATTGTACTCCTTTATTGGGTTGATCAACGCACTTCCTATCATTACCAAAAGGGATTTAGCGTTATCAGTAAAACCTTATTTAGAGTAACGAGCCTGGTTGTGCCAATTCTTGTGAGCTTCTATATGTTGAGCGCCTTGCACACCAACTATGTGCTGACCAAGTTTGAGAAATCACAGCCTAAAAATCCGGATATTCTGAAAGAGGTTTCGAACCCTGTGGTTTGGAAAGATCGCTACGATTGGGATATCTACAGCACTTACCTCAATATCGGCCTCTATCAAGAAGATCCAAAACTGATTCAGCCGTATATTGATTGGTCTCTAAATATCATCAAGTCGAAGCCACGACCTGCGTTTTACAACAACCTGATCTTGGCTTACCAAGGCTTAGGTGACGAAAGCAAAGCAGAGCAGATTCGTAGCGAAGCGCAATTCTTGTTCCCGAACCGAGACTTCTCGACAGTGCAGTATCAGCGTCCATCACAAGCAAAATCAGCGACATCACAAGCACAAGAGACGGCTGAATAAACATCAATAAAAAAGGCGAACGGTTTATAACTCGTTCGCCTTTCTGATTGGGATATTCTTGATGTCTACTTCAACACATCAGCCAGCGCTTTAAGACACAAGGCAACATTCTCTTTGCGAGCGCCATAACCCATTAAGCCAATTCTCCACGCTTTCCCGGCTAATGCACCAAGACCCGCACCAATCTCTAGATTGTATTCTTCAAGCAGTCGCGTTCGAACAGCGGCCTCATCAATACCTTCAGGGAAATACACAGCGTTCAATTGCGGTAATCGACTTTCTTCTTCAACCACAAAGCTTAATCCAAGAGATTCAAGACCAGCCTTCAGCTCACGGTGCGCTGATTGATGACGCTCCCAAGCATTCTCTAACCCTTCGTTGCGCAGAATCACTAGCGATTCATGCAGAGCATATAGGCTATTTACAGGAGCCGTATGGTGGTAGCTACGCTTCCCTTCACCACTCCAATAGCCCAACACTAAACTTTGATCTAAGAACCAGCTTTGCACTGGTGATTGACGCGCTTTCATCTTCTCTACCGCTTTTTGAGAAAAAGTCACTGGCGAAAGACCCGGAACACAAGACAAACACTTTTGGCTGCCCGAATACACAGCGTCTAACTGCCATTCATCCACCAGCAGAGGAACACCACCCAGAGAAGTAACAGCATCGACGATTGTCAGTGCATTGAAACGGCGCGCTACTTGTGAAATCGCTTCAGCGTCCGTCAACGCACCTGTAGATGTTTCCGCATGAACAAACGCCACAGCCACAGCATCAGGGTGTTCGGACAGTGCTTGCTCTACTTTTTCGACAGAGACAGATTTACCCCAATCATCATCAACCAAGATGGCTTCACCACCACAGCGAACCACGTTTTCACGCATGCGCTCACCAAACACACCATTTCGGCACACAATCACTTTTTCGCCTGGTTCAATCAAATTAACGAAACAGGTTTCCATACCTGCACTACCCGGAGCTGAAACTGCAATCGTAAACTCATTTTCCGTTTGGAAGGCATATTTTAATAGCTGCTTCACCTCATCCATCATATTGATAAACAGAGGATCTAAATGGCCGATAGTCGGGCGACTCAGCGCCTGTAAAACTCGTGGGGAAATATCGGAAGGCCCCGGTCCCATGAGCGTGCGATGAGGAGGAAAAAAGCTTTCAGCGATGGAAGTTGTGTGCAGGTTCGACATAATTATCCCTTATGTTTATGACATGAACCTTCCACACTAAAGCAAATCCACTACCTCAGCAATTAGTCGAAAGTCTCGAGGTCAAACCAGTGTCACAGAATTGTTAAATTTATTTTCACTTTATCTTGAGTTACCGATTGACATTCTTATCGCAAACACGTTCAATAAAACAGCTATCAAGCAGAAGAGGAGCACTGCCCAGGTAGATGTTTTGTGGAGCCACATTTCCAATACAAAACATTCAGGGGGAGCAGTGCCGAGGTAACTGAAACATGTCGGGTTTCTGTTATCGGTTAATTGGGCTGAATCCCATTAACTGTCATCATTCCAATATGATGAGGAGCTTCTGAGGTTTACAATTCAAATACACACCTCTCTTTTTGCTCTAAACACTCTCTTCAAACATTGGACGTTGGATTACCAACAGTAATTTTTATTTTAGGAAGTCGGGAGATTTATCGTGAGCGCATCTAATGTAGCTGGTTCTTTTAATGTCGCCAAATTTGGTGGGACAAGTGTTGCTAACTTTGAGGCAATGAGTCGCTGTGCAGCCATTATTGAGAATAACCCAAATACCAAGCTTGTTGTCAGCAGTGCGTGCTCTGGTGTAACCAACCTATTAGTCGAATTAGCCAACGGTGTTCAAGAGCAAGCTCGACGCCAAGAGCTAATGAACCAACTGACCGAGATTCACCACGCTATCTTAGATCAGTTGGCGGATCCTATTAGCGTAGAGAAAGAGATCCACGCTATCCTAGATAATGTTGCTAGCGCAGCCGAAGCAGCATCATTTCAATCTAGTGCCAAGCTAACCGATCATTTAGTGGCATGCGGCGAATTAATGTCTACGCACCTTTTCGCTCAAATACTACGTCAACGAGGCGTAGCTGCGGTTAGATTTGATATCCGTGACGTGCTGCGTACCAACGATGCTTACGGTAAGGCTGAGCCTCAACTTGAGCAAATTTCTACGCTTGCTCAAGAGAAGTTAATTCCTCTATGCCAAGAACAGGTAGTCGTAACTCAAGGCTTTATCGGTGCTGATGATGAAGGCAATACCACAACACTTGGTCGTGGCGGAAGTGACTATTCAGCGGCTCTAATTGCCGAATCAGTATTGGCGGCCGGGTTAGAAATTTGGACCGATGTGCCGGGGATCTACACCACTGACCCTCGCATCGCTTCTAAAGCATCACCGATCCCTGAGATTAGCTTTAGTGAAGCCTCAGAGATGGCAAACTTTGGTGCTAAAATTTTACACCCATCGACACTAGTACCTGCATTGCGCCACCAAATACCTGTCTTTGTTGGTTCATCAAAAGAGCCAGAAAAAGGTGGTACTTGGATTCGCCAACAAGTGGAAAGCTCACCACTGTTTAGAGCACTTGCTCTGCGCTGTAATCAAACCATGGTGACACTGCGCAGTGCGAATATGTTCCACGCCTATGGCTTCCTTGCAAAAGTGTTTGAGATCCTTGCCAAGCATAAGATCTCAGTCGATCTTATTACCACCTCAGAGATCAGTGTCTCTCTGACTCTCGATCAAACAGACACTTCTGGCGGAGCACCAGAACTACCGGAAGTGGTACGTAAAGAGCTAGAACAGTTATGTACGGTAGAAGTGGAACATAACCTATGTCTTGTCGCTCTTATTGGTAACAATATGAGTGAAAGCAAAGGCTATGCAAAGCAGGTATTCAGCACTCTTGAAGACTTTAACTTGCGCATGATCTGCTACGGTGCAAGTCCACACAACCTCTGCTTCTTGCTGCATGAGTCAGTTTCTCGCTCAGCAATTCAGAAACTTCACCAAGAGTTGTTTGAACAAGAATAATACAATCAAACAGATACAAAAAAGGGTTGCTCAACGGCAACCCTTTCTCTTTCTAGTAGGTCTTAGTTAATGTTTGGACCTAACCACTTCTCTGCTTCCAGCGAATCCCAACCCTTGCGATCTGCGTAGCTATCTACTTGATCTTGCTGAATCTGAGCAATTGCAAAGTAACGTGAATCAGGATGAGAGAAATACCACCCCGATACTGATGCACCCGGCCACATTGCATAACTGCTCGTTAGTGACATATCAATGGTTTCCTCAACCTTCAATAGCTCCCACAATGCGCCCTTTTCAGTATGCTCAGGACAAGCAGGGTAACCCGGTGCAGGGCGAATACCTTGGTACTTCTCACGAATCAACTCATCATTCGATAGGTTTTCATCGGCAGAGTAACCCCAGATATCTTTACGCACGTGTTCATGTAGATATTCTGCAAATGCTTCCGCAAGACGGTCAGCCACAGCTTGAATCATAATCGCATTGTAGTCATCGCCCGCTGCTTTGTATTCATCAGCAAGCTCACGCTCTCCGATTCCGCCTGTCACTGCAAAAGCACCGATCCAATCTTTCTTACCAGACTCTTTTGGCGCAATGTAATCAGACAGACAGTAGTTAAACCCTTTCGGTTTCTCGGTTTGTTGACGTAGGTTGTGCAGAACCTTAGCGACCTCAGTTCGTGACTCATCAGTGTACACTTCAATATCGTCGCCAACACTTGATGCTGGGAACAACGCACACATGCCGCGAGCTTTAAGTAAGCCTTCACGTTCAACTCGATCAAGCAGGTCATTGGCATCTTTAAATAGACGTTTTGCCTCCTCGCCGACTTCCTCATGATCAAGAATTGCAGGGTATTTACCTACTAACGACCAAGTCATGAAGAATGGAGTCCAATCAATGTAACGACGCAAGGTCGCAACATCAAAGTCATCATAAACATGGACACCCGGCTTAGCTGGAGCTGGCGGCGTATAGCTTTCCCAATCAATAGCCACTTTATTCGCTCGAGCTTGCTCTAGAGTCACAGGCTTAGTGCGAGGTTTCTTGCGATTGTGCTGATCACGCACACGCTCATAATCCAAATCTAGCTTCTCGACAAACGCCGGACGAAGCTCATCAGATAACAGCGAAGCACATACACCGACCGCTCGTGATGCATTGTTTACATACACCACAGGGTTCTTGTAGTTCTGCTCAATCTTAACGGCAGTATGCGCCTTGGAAGTTGTTGCACCACCAATCAATAGTGGCAAATCGAAATCCAAACGCTCCATCTCTTTAGCTACATGCACCATCTCATCTAAAGAAGGTGTGATCAGGCCAGATAGACCGATAATGTCGACATTCTCTTCCTTAGCGACTTTTAGGATCTGTTCGCAAGGAACCATCACCCCAAGATCAATAATCTCGTAGTTATTACACTGCAGTACCACGCCCACAATGTTCTTACCGATATCGTGAACATCGCCTTTAACGGTAGCGAGCAAAATCTTACCGTTTGAAGAACCAGCTTGCTTAGATGCGTTAATGTAAGGCTCTAAGTGCGCAACTGCTTGTTTCATTACACGTGCAGATTTTACTACTTGAGGAAGGAACATCTTACCTTCACCAAATAGGTCACCGACCACGTTCATGCCATCCATTAGTGGACCCTCGATCACTTCCAATGGCTTGCTAGCATTAACACGCGCTTCCTCGGTATCCTCAACAATAAACTCAGTGATACCTTTAACCAGTGCATGCTCTAAACGCTTCTCAACCGACCAAGTACGCCACTCGAGTGCAGAAGCATCTTCCTCTTTACCGACACCTTTGTTAGCGTATTCGGCAGCGATATCTAGCAATCTCTCAGTCGAGTCGTCACGACGGTTAAGAACCACATCCTCTACCGCTTCACGCAGTTTATCTGGGACGTTATCATAAATTTCAAGCTGACCAGCATTAACGATACCCATATCCATACCGTTCTTGAAACAGTGATACAAGAATACTGCGTGAATGGCTTCTCGAACGTAGTTGTTACCACGGAAAGAGAACGATACGTTAGATACGCCCCCAGAAATCATCGCATAAGGTAGGTCACGCTTAATATCAGCAACCGCTTCGATGAAATCAACCGCGTAGTTGTTATGCTCTTCAATACCTGTCGCAACCGCAAAGATGTTCGGGTCAAAAATAATGTCTTCTGGTGGGAAACCAACTTCATCAACCAAGATATTATATGCATTGGTACAGATCTCTAGCTTGCGCTGACGAGTCTCCGCCTGGCCAACTTCATCAAAGGCCATCACGATAACCGCAGCACCATAACGGCGAATTAGCTTAGCTTGCTCAACAAATTTCTCTTTACCTTCTTTCAATGAGATCGAGTTAACGATGCCCTTACCTTGAATACATTTAAGGCCAGCTTCGATGACTTCCCATTTCGAGGAGTCGACCATAATAGGCACTTTAGAAATCTCAGGTTCAGACGCACATAGATTTAAGAAACGCACCATACACGCCTCAGCGTCTAGCATGCCTTCGTCCATATTGATGTCGATGATTTGCGCGCCATTCTCAACTTGTTGACGAGCAACTTCCAAAGCTTCGTCATAAAGCTCTTCTTTAATCAGACGCTTAAATCGAGCAGAACCGGTAACGTTGGTACGCTCGCCAACGTTGACGAACAAGGTGTCTTTTTCGATAGTGAGAGGCTCTAATCCTGATAGGCGGCATGAGACAGCTAACTCAGGTAAAGCACGCGGCTTAACATTGTCGACCACATTAGCCATATGGCGAATATGTTCTGGCGTGGTACCACAACAACCACCGATTAGGTTTAGGAAGCCGCTCTCCGCCCACTCTTTTACGTGAGAGGCCATATCTTCAGGAGAGAGATCATATTCACCAAAGGCATTAGGAAGACCAGCATTAGGGTGAACTGAGACAAATGTTTCTGAAATGCGAGAAAGCTCATCTACATATGGGCGCAGTTCATCTGGTCCTAGGGCACAGTTCAAGCCAAAGGACAGCGGGCGAACGTGGCGTAATGAATTGTAGAAAGCTTCAGTTGTTTGACCGGAAAGCGTACGACCTGATGCGTCAGTGATAGTACCTGAGATCATAACAGGCAGAGTAATACCTAACTCATCGAACACGGTATCAACGGCAAAGGCACAAGCCTTAGCATTTAGAGTATCGAAGATAGTCTCAATCAGGATCAGGTCAGAACCACCTTTGATCAGCGCTCGGGTTGATTCGGAATAAGCTTCCACTAACTCGTCAAAGCTAACATTTCGATAGCCCGGGTCATTTACATCAGGGGAGATCGAACAAGTACGGTTAGTTGGACCAAGCACACCTGCGACATAGCGAGGCTTTTCCGGTGTTTTCGCAGTCCACTCATCAGCGGCTTCACGAGCTAGCTTAGCCGCAGCAAAGTTAATCTCTTCGCTGAGGCTTTCCATATCATAGTCAGCCATCGCAATGGTAGTAGCGTTAAAGGTATTGGTTTCAAGGATGTCTGCGCCAGCTTCTAAGTAAGCTGAATGTATTTCCTTGATCAATTGAGGCTGAGTTAACACTAAAAGGTCATTATTGCCTTTTAGATCACTGTGCCAATCAGCAAAGCGCTCTCCTCGATAATCCTGCTCTTCCAGTTTATAGTTCTGGATCATGGTGCCCATGCCACCATCGATCAATAGAATTCGTTGCTTTAATTGAGCTTCGATCTGTTGCTTTACATTACTTCCCACAGTACAGCCTCATTCCTTTAGTTATCACTCCATCCTATCATACATTAAAAAGGAGTCTAGACGTCTAAACGGAGAATTTGATAACTAATCTATGACAAAAAACAGTTTGCTATTTAAGCGATAGAGGACGAAAATTCATGTTCATATTTTGTTACATATCGGAAATCCAATGTCGGTCTACTACACACTTTGCTTTTTATCTGCAGCAGCAATGTTGATAGCGTTTGTAAACAGCAAGATAGGAAAGATGCAAACCACAATCGCCATTACTGCTGGTTCGATGATGCTTTCACTGATTATCCTAATTGCAGGTCAAAACAATTGGTTTCAGCTGTCTGAAATCGCTTCAGACACAGTGGCGAGTATCAACTTCGAAGATTTTCTACTCAAAGGGATTTTAGGGTTCCTATTATTCGCAGGTGGACTAGGGATTAAACTACCCAACCTCAAAGATCAGAAGTGGGAAATCACGGTACTCGCATTGGGCGCGACTCTGTTTTCTACTTTCTTTATTGGATTTGTGCTTTACGGATTCTGCCAAGTTATCGGCATTCAGTTTGATCTTATCTACTGCTTACTGTTTGGCTCTCTTATTTCACCGACTGACCCAATAGCAGTACTCGCGATCGTTAAAAAACTCGATGCACCAAAACGCATTTCGACCCAAATTGAAGGTGAATCGCTGTTCAATGATGGCTTTGGTCTGGTTATCTTTGTCACTCTATTTACTATCGCATTTGGTACTGAAGCACCAACGGTAGGCAGTGTAACGATGTTGTTTATCCAAGAAGCCATTGGCGGGATTGTTTACGGCTTTGCATTAGGCCTTCTATTCCATTATCTAATTAGTAACACCGACGACCACTCAATGGAGCTGTTACTGACTATCGGTATCCCAACAGCTGGATACGCTTTTGCAGAAGTACTTCATGTATCAGGTCCATTAGCTATGGTGGTATCAGGTATTATGATCGGCAACTGGACTCGCTTTATCGGTTTCTCAAAAGAGAGTGAAGATCACTTAGACCACTTCTGGGAGCTAGTCGATGAGTTCCTAAATGGCGTGCTATTCCTGCTGATCGGTATGTCGATGCTACTTTTTGAATTCCACGAAGAAGACTGGATCTTAATGGCTTTCTCTGTGCCGTTAGTACTAGGAGCTCGCTACCTCAGTGTATTCCTGTCATACATTGGCTTTAAGCGCTTTAGAAGCTATAACCCATGGTCAGTTAAGATTCTTACATGGGGTGGATTACGTGGTGGTCTAGCTCTCGCAATGGCTCTATCTATTCCATCAGGTATCTGGGTCATCGAAGACAAACTGATCGATGTAAAAGAGATCATCCTAGTCATGACATATTCAGTGGTAGTGTTCTCAATCTTGATTCAAGGCTCAACGATTACACCAATGATTGAGAAAGCTAAGCAAGCAGAGAAAGAACTAAACGAATAAACTCTTACCTTATACAGAGGCTATAAAGATATTGCCTCTGTATTCTCCTACCTGAATTGAATCCCTCCAAATACCTACACCCATAGCTAATCCAAATCTCCCTTTGTAACCCTGGTTCAATCCATTATTTCCCCTAACAACTGGCGTCTTCTTGGATGAATTACAAACCCAGCACTCTTGTTAATACCAAAACACACAAATAACACTCAGCTCTAATTCGCCACCACATCAAGTTAATACCAGTTGAGTAGACCTCCTGTGATTCTGGAGTTCCCCAAAACATCGGCTTACCTATGATTAGTATATTGAGTAAATGATTCAGCTCCTTGGGCAGTCTTCACGAGATGTCACATAGGAGGTGAGAATAGGTAAAAAGTGTAGTCATGCGGATGACAGTGATTTTTGGAGAGCTTTGTAGAGAGGGAAAGCTGTAAAAAAGAGTGGATTATCGAGAACCGTTACTTGTTTAGGTTGAAATTATCCAAAAGTACATTTGAATACTTCATTGAAATGGGACAAGCTCTGACGCTAGTCAGAGCTTTAATACCAATCTAAGTAAA
>NZ_JAHGAJ010000017.1 GCF_030248535.1 Vibrio sp. D404a
AAGAGATGGGCCGCTTTAAGCTAGGCTCTACGGTAATTAACCTATTCGCTAAAGATGCAATCAAGTTCGATGACAGCATGGCAAATGGTGAGAAAACGGTTCTTGGTACACCTTTCGCGCACATCGCGTCAGCAGAAGCAGAAGCAGAAGCAGAAGCAGAAGCAGAAGCAGAAGCAGAAAAAGTACAACCGGATTCTGAGCAAGAGTAATCTCTACACTCAAAACGAATCACAAAAAGGCGAGCGATGAGCTCGCCTTTTTCATACTCCTCTTCGAAACAATAGCGAATCCCTTTCGCAAATATTGACTAAAAACAAAACAGTTGCCGAAAAGTTAAACGAGTTTCCAATTTTATAACAGCTGCCTAAGTATCGTGAAAACAGATAACTTACTCTATTTGTAGATATTTTCTTCACAGGGGCTCTACTCCATGCCTAGGCTTAATATTGGTGTTCTCATCAAGCTGCTGATCTGTTTTGCGATTCCATTGGGTGTGTTATTCATGCCTATTGATTCCATTCCCATTGACGACCTGACCCTAATTCAACATCGTCTTTTGGCTATCTTCTTGCTTGCTGCATTGTTGTGGGTACTAGAACCCGTTCCGGTTTTCGCTACTTCGATTTTGATCATCACTCTTGAGGTGATCATGATATCGGACAAAGGGTTACACCTCTTTAGGCAGCCACCAGCAGGCCATGATTTAGGCGAACTGATCAAATACACCGATATCTTCAGCGCCTTCTCATCGCCAATCATCATTCTATTCATGGGTGGTTTTGCTCTAGCGATTGCAGCGTCCAAATACGAACTCGACAACAACTTAGCTCGTGTTCTGTTAAAGCCCTTTGGCACTGAACCCCGCTACATCATGCTTGGTTTAATGTTGATCACCGCAGTGTTCTCGATGTTCATGTCGAACACCGCAACCACGGTAATGATGCTGGCTCTACTCGGCCCGATTGTTGCCTCAGCGCCGAAAGGTGATTTAGGTATTAAAGCCTTGGTTTTGTGTATTCCAATCGCTGCCAACACAGGTGGTATTGCGACTCCGATTGGTACTCCACCGAACGCCATTGCATTGCAGTATTTAACCGGCGAAAACGCCATCGACTTCCTAAGTTGGATGATGATGGGTCTGCCGTTTGTGATCATTCAGCTCGCTATTGCTTGGGTTCTACTACAAAAGTTCTTCCCTTCTCAGCAGAAAAACATGGTGTTGAAGCTCGACGGGCAATTCAAAAAGAGTTGGCGCGCAATCGTAGTTTACATCACCTTTGCTGCAACGATTCTTCTATGGATGACAACTAAGCTACACGGCATGAACACCTATGTGGTTTCTATCATCCCGCTAGCTGTATTTACCTTAACTGGCATCATGGGCAAAGAAGAGCTCAAGCTGATTAACTGGGACGTGTTGTGGTTGGTTGCCGGTGGTATTGCGATTGGTATCGGTTTAGACAAGACAGGGCTGGCAGCGGCACTGGCACATGCAATTGACTATGAGTCACTCTCTCCAGCCGCTGTGGTACTAACGCTGTCTATCGTTTGTTGGTTGATGGCAAACTTCATGTCCAATACTGCCACCGCTAACTTATTGATGCCGATTGCTGCAGCGATTGGTGCCTCTATGGAAAGCTTAGCGGCCATCGGTGGTCTGCAAGGGCTATTGGTTGTGGTCGCGTTCTCAGCATCACTCGGGATGATCTTGCCAGTATCGACACCGCCTAACTCACTCGCCTACTCGACTGGACTAATTGAAAGTAAAGACATGGCTAAGATGGGCGTTATCTTGGGCTTAGTTGGCCTTGCGATTGTCTACTTAGCGATGTTCCTATTCGTTTAGATCTCTCTTTTGTCCAAACTCGTCATAGCTCAATACTCTATTGAGCTATGACGCTTCTCTTTTAAACACCACCCTCTACCTGAACTTAACTACTTCAAGCCTTCATGATTTTAAAGCTTAGCCAATCTAGTTCTTTGCGAACTCAGCGCTTTCGGGCATATTAACTCTCTTCGCTTTTTTACATGGATGTGAGCAATGGGATTTGAATGGTTGGCCTTGGCGGCTGCGTTTTTGTGGGCAATCGCCAGCTTAATGTCGGTAAAGCCGGCTCAACACTTAGGCTCGTTTGCCTATAGTCGTTGGCGTATGGGCTGTACGGCAATTATGCTTTCAACCATGGCTTGGCTCACCGGTGGCTGGGCAACTGTCGAAGCCGACCTTATCACCCCAATGATGCTGTCAGGCCTGATTGGTATCTTTATTGGAGATACAGCCCTATTTGCTTGTTTGAACCGCATGGGGCCACGTCAGGCCGGTTTGCTGTTCTCTTGCCATGCTGTCTTCTCCGCCATTCTTGGATACTTCCTGTTTAGCGAAAGCATGACCAGCTTAGAGCTTATCGGTTCCGCCTTGGTTTTCAGTGGCGTACTCACTGCCATTTTCTTTGGTCGTAAAGGACAAGCAAACAACCAACTAGAGACCATCAAAGGCACTGTTTGGATTGGCGTTGCGTTGGGCTTAACAGCAGCAATCTGCCAAGCATTGGGTGGTATTATCGCCAAGCCGGTCATGCAAACCAATATCGACCCTATTGCTGCCTCGGCAATTCGAATGATCACCGCCTTTATTGCGCACTCTGCATTTCGATTAACAGGTGCCAAGCTATCACGTGCAATCAACCCGATGAACGGCAATATTCTATTCATTACTGCAATTAACGGCTTTCTTGCGATGGCGGTAGGCATGACGCTGATTCTATATGCGTTGCAAGAGGGGAATGTCGGTATGGTTGCCCTGCTCTCTTCAACTACGCCAATCATGCTGTTACCAATCTTGTGGATTTACACCAAGCAGAGGCCAAATATCTACGCATGGATTGGCGCTATTGTCGCAGTAGTAGGAACGGGGATATTGGTCAGCTAATCTAACATTGCCAGAGTTAGCTGACTCAAAAGGAAGAGTTATGCTCTCGGGAAAGGAAAAGCCGTGACTTCATCGATATGATCATGGCCCATAGCCAGCATGATCAGTCGGTCGATACCCAGCGCCACGCCCGCACAACTTGGCAAGCCCGCTTTAAGCGCTTCAATGAGATGATAATCAATAGGTTGTGGCTCTAAGCCCATCTCGATACGCTTTTGGTTATCTTCCTCAAAGCGTTGCAGCTGCTCTTGCGGGTTATCCAACTCGTGGAACCCGTTAGCCAATTCAATGCCTTTAAAGTAAACCTCGAAGCGATCCGCTACGCGATGGTCTTGAGGATTAATCTTAGCCAGTGCCGCTTGGGAAGCTGGGAAGTCATAAACGAACGCTGGAACGATTTGACCGATCTTTGGCTCCACACCGATGCTAAACAATAATTGCAGTAAGGTATCGCGATCCTCTTCTGGATCTGCAATATCACTCAGACCTAATTTACCTGCACAGATTTTCAGTTCAGCCATCGAACCTTCTAATGGGCAAACACCTAACACATTAAGAAATGCGTTCTGATAAGTCATACGCTCAGCCTGATCTGATTTCAAAACCAGTTGCAGCAAATCATCCATCTCATCCATGAGCTTATGGTGGTCAAAGCCGACGCGATACCACTCCAACATCATAAACTCAGGGTTGTGATAACGACCGTTCTCTTCATTACGGAAAGCTTTCGCAATCTGATAGATACAGCCACTACCCGCAGCAAGTAAACGCTTCATGTGAAATTCTGGGCTAGTCATGAAAAATAGCTTTTGACCACCCGCGTACCCCGGTCCAACAAACTCGGTTTTAAAGGTATGTAAGTGCACGTCTGTCACCGTGGCATGACTCATGGCGGGAGTATCCACCTCCATCACATCACGCTCAAAAAAGAAGTCACGGATCTGACGAATCAGCAAAGCTCGTTGTTTCAGCTGCTTAATCGGCGCGGCTGGCTGCCAGTTAGAATTGTTCATGATATCGAGAATTACTCACTAAAAATGCTGAGGCGAAAGATACCGCTAGTTTAGCAAAAGATCATCTTTATCTTACTGCTGTAACGCGAAGCCATCTCAACACTGAGCTTGATAATTAAAGCCAAAAACAATTAATGAAACCAATAACAAACTGCTCAATATCTGGCCTTTATCGAGAGAGTTATCTTACCTGTAGCACGCAACAAATTCTTGCCGTGACTACAATCACATATTCTAGAAAGTTTATGCCCTCACATGCATTACCGAAGCAAAACCCTAAATACATCAATTTTTGAAAGCACTTCCTCTCTTACACTGAACCTACCACTTAAGGCTTAGGTGCGATGAGCGGTTTCTATCGTTCACTGATTCCTAAATCGGCTTTTTATAATAACAAGCGGAAAACTCCGCATCACACTGGAGGATAACTGTGAAGACAATTACCACAGATATCGCAGTCATCGGCGCAGGCGGCGCTGGTCTTCGTACTGCTATTGCAGCGGCTGAAGCTAATCCTGAATTAGAAGTAGCACTGATTTCTAAAGTTTACCCAATGCGTTCACACACTGTGGCGGCAGAGGGCGGATCGGCAGCTGTAATCAAGGACGAAGATAGCCTAGATAACCACTTCAACGATACTGTTGGCGGTGGCGACTGGCTATGTGAACAGGATGTTGTTGAATACTTTGTTGAAAACGCGACTCGCGAAATGATCCAAATGGAGCAATGGGGCTGCCCATGGAGTCGTAAAGAAAATGGTGAAGTAAACGTACGTCGCTTTGGCGGTATGAAGGTAGAAAGAACGTGGTTCGCAGCGGATAAAACCGGCTTCCACATGCTTCATACTCTGTTCCAGACTTCGATGAAGTACGACCAAATCAAACGATTTGACGAGTACTTTGTGGTGGATTTGATCGTTGAAGAAGGCGAAGTACAAGGCCTTATCGCGATTCACATGTCTGAAGGTGAGCTTGTTACCATCAAAGCAAAATCGGTTGTGCTAGCAACGGGTGGCGCAGGTCGTGTTTACCACTGTAATACCAACGGCGGCATCGTAACCGGCGACGGTATGGCAATGGCTTATCGCCACGGTGTTCCACTGCGTGATATGGAGTTCGTTCAATACCACCCAACAGGTCTACCGGGTACAGGTATCTTGATGACCGAAGGTTGTCGTGGTGAAGGCGGTATCATCGTCAACAAGAACGGCTACCGTTACCTACAAGATTACGGCATGGGCCCTGAGACTCCAATGGGCGAGCCGAAAAACAAATACATGGAACTGGGTCCACGTGACAAAGTTTCTCAAGCATTCTGGCATGAGCAGCAGAAAGGCAACACCATCAAGCACCCTCTTGGTGATGTAGTACACCTTGACCTTCGCCACCTTGGTGAAGAGTACCTGCAAGAGCGTCTACCGTTCATCTGTGAGCTAGCAAAAGCTTACGTGAACGTTGATCCTGCAAAAGAGCCAATCCCAATTCGTCCGACTGTTCACTACACCATGGGTGGTATCGAAACCAACGGTGAATGTGAAACTCGCATTAAAGGTCTATTCGCGGTAGGTGAATGTGCTTCTGTTGGCCTACACGGTGCAAACCGCCTAGGTTCTAACTCTCTAGCTGAGTTCGTAGTATTTGGCCGCGTTGCCGGTGAACACGCTGTGAAACGCGCAGCAGAGTTCAAAGGCTGGAATGAAGAGTCGATCGCTAAGCAAGTCAAAGCAGTCGAAGATCGCATCGCAGCGTTGATGAACCAAGAAGGCGATGAGAACTGGGCTGATATCCGTACTGAAATGGGTCACACCATGGAAGCGGGTTGTGGTATCTACCGTCAAGAAGACTTGATGCAAGCAACCATCGACAAGATCACCGAGCTAAAAGCGCGCTACAAGAAGATCAGCATTAAAGACAAAGGCAAGGTGTTCAACACTGACCTACTTTACGCTATCGAAGTGGGCTACGGCCTAGAAGTGGCAGAAGCAATGGTTCACTCAGCGATCCTTCGTAAAGAGTCTCGCGGTGCACACCAACGTCTAGACGACAACTGCACAGAGCGTGATGACGTGAACTTCCTGAAACACTCTCTCTCTTTCTTCAATGAAGATGCGGCTCCAACCATCGACTACAGCAACGTTAAGATCACCAAGTCTCAACCGAAAGCGCGTCTGTATGGTGAAGCAGCAGAGAAAGCGGCAGCCGCAGAAAAAGCAGCACAAGCCGACAAATCTCAAGATGAGAACCGTGAAGAGGAGCAAGCATAATGTCAGCGAATCGTATCCAAAAAGTAGACATTCTGCGCTACGACCCAGAGAAAGATGCAGAACCTTACATGCAGACTTTCGAAGTGCCTTTCGATGAGACCATGTCAGTGCTTGACGCGATTGGTTACATCAAAGATCACCAAGACAAAGACCTGTCATACCGTTGGTCTTGTCGTATGGCGATCTGTGGTTCGTGCGGCATCATGGTTGATGGCGTGCCAAAGCTAGCGTGTAAGAGCTTCTTACGTGACTACCCGAATGGCCTGACTATCGAACCATTGGCTAACTTCCCAATCGAGAAAGATTTGATTGTCGACATGACGCCGTTCATTGAACGCCTTGAAGCAATCAAACCATACATCATCGGTAACGACCGTAAGCCTGAAGACGGAACTAACATTCAGACACCAGAGCAGATGGCGAAATACAAACAGTTCGCTGGTTGTATCAACTGTGGTCTTTGTTATGCGGCGTGTCCTCAATTCGGCCTGAACCCTGAGTTCATCGGCCCTGCGGCACTGACTCTTGCTCACCGTTACAACCTAGACAGCCGTGACAATGGTAAAGATGAGCGTATGAAGCTTATCAACGGTGAAAACGGCGCTTGGGGCTGTACGTTTGTGGGTTACTGTTCTGAAGTATGTCCGAAGAAAGTAGACCCAGCAGCCGCGGTTAACCAAGGTAAAGTCGAGTCTTCTATGGACTTCGTGATCTCTATGTTCAAGCCTGACGGCACTCCAAAGAAAACAGCAGAGGAGGCGTAAGATGAGCAACCGTAAACCTTATGTTCGTCAAATGAATCGTACGTGGTGGAGCAACCACCCGTTCTACCGCTTCTACATGCTACGTGAAGCAACCGTATTGCCATTGGTGTTATTTACCGTGTTCTTAACCTTCGGTTTAGGTTCACTGGTAAAAGGCCCAGAAGCGTGGCAAACATGGCTCGACTTCATGGCTAACCCACTGGTTGTTGGCATTAATATTGTCGCGCTACTGGGCAGCCTGCTTCATGCTCAAACCTTCTTCAGCATGATGCCGCAAGTGATGCCGATCCGCATCAAAGGCAAACTGCTTGATAAGAAGCTGATCGTTCTTGGTCAGTGGGCGGCAGTCGCATTTATCTCACTCATCGTTCTTGTTGTGGTTTAAGGAGCTGAATTATGAACCCAAGTTACAAAGTAAATCGCGCTCCTAAACGCTCTGATGAGCCAATCTGGTGGGGCCTATTTGGCGCCGGCGGTACTTGGTTTGCGATGATCACACCAATCACGATTCTTGTACTAGGCATCCTGGTACCAATGGGCATTATTGATGCAGAAGCAATGAGCTACGAGCGTGTGTCTGGTTTTGCCACCAGCATCATCGGAGGTCTATTTGTGATTGGTACACTAGCTCTACCTATGTGGCATGCAATGCACCGTGTACACCACGGCATGCACGACCTTAAGTTCCACACAGGTGTTGCTGGCAAAGTTGCATGTTACGCATTTGCAGGCCTAATCAGCGCACTAGCTGTGATCTTTGTGTTTATGATCTAGGTAAGAGCAGATACGAGATTCGAGTAAACGAGTTTCGAAGAGCTAAAAGCAGATACGGGATTCGAGTAAACGAGTGTCGAAGAGCTAAAAGCAGATTCGAGTTTCGGTAATCGAGATGCGAAGAGCTAAAAGCAGATACGGGATTCGAGTAAACGAGTGTCGAAGAGCTAAAAGCAGATTCGAGTTTCGGGTAATCGAGATGCGAAGAACTTAAAAATAGAAGCAGAGCTGGGTAAACCGGTTCTGCTTTTTTTGTTGCCGCTATATACCCTTACAAAGCGCGACTTACACTAGCTTACACGGCTCAAAATAATTAGTGATAATATTATCATTATAAGTACAACAATGTCATTTGGCAGATGACGGTCATACTTTAATGCAAAGCATGTCCAATAAAAAAGAGGCTGATACCTGTGTATCAGCCTCTTTGCTTTTCTAACCGTTACAGTAATCTGAACTAATACAAGTAATCAGAGCTTTTGGTTACCTATGATCTTATTGCTGTGTGACCTTCTTGGTCTGGTCCATTAAGCCTAATGCACCGAAGCCGGTAATTACATCCAAGTTGGTTTTCAGACCAGTTTGCTCACCACCACCTATGTAGTTCTGTGGCATCTGCACTTGGAAGTTTTGCAGATTATTGTACAGCGAGTTCGCTACATCGCGGTTCAGTTCAGCTAGGTACACCTCTCGGTTGGCACCTAAAGCGGCATATTTCGCTTTCAAGACTTCTGCTTCTGCTCGACCTTTTTCGAGAATCGCTTTCGCTTCATATTCGGCAGATAAGGCATTGGCTTTTTGAATCGCTAGGTTGGCTTCTGCTGTTGCCAGTTCTTTCTCTTTTTCTACCTCAGCCAAGCGCTTGGTTTTCTCGACCTCGACGATTTCACGCTCAGCAATTTGGCGGGCAATTTCCACTTCCTTTTGCTGAGAAATAATCGCAAGTTCTTTGCTGCGCTGCGCGTCTTGAACTTCACGAGTACGCTGAATCTCTTTACGAAGCTGCTCAGTCTCGGCTTGCGCTTTTGAGGTTTCTTGCTCTTGAATCGCTCGGATTCGGTCTGCGACGAGACGCTTCTTGTCCGCCAATAGCTGATCTAGTTGTTTCTCTGGTTGAGGGTCGCCAATCGTCACCTGAGTTACTTGGATGCCATACTGCTGCAATGGGTTGTCCTGACGAATTGGTTGGCCAGTATTGTCCACAACAGGGACAGTCTTCCACACCAACTGATTGGTTCGCTGTAACTGGTTCGAGTTCGACTGGTTTGCCCCGACAGGTGCTAGCTCTAACTCTTCGACTTCTACTTGGCGACGCTCGGTCAGATAAATGCCTTCTCGGAGCTGGTCACCCAATTTAGATTTAAATTGGTTCAAGCCACCTTGGAAGAACTCTTCACCTGTGTATTGAGTAGCCGTAATCACGGTTACGTTACGCGCATTCTTTACCAGCAATGCATCTATCAAGTTGCTGTTGTTACGAAACTCTTTATGCATCTTTTCCACGGCTTGCGGATCGTTGCTCAACTTAAAGCGAAACGTCACCGGGATCTCGCCAATATAAGTATCGGCAAAACGCACCTGCACCGGATCTAACCTCTGATAGAAGTCTTCTCCTTTGCTATTGCCAAAAGACACAGTGATCACTTGATCGTACTTGGTGATCTTTGACAAAAATGGCATGCGAAAGTGAATGCCTGGCTCGGTAAACACATCCAGTTCACCGGTGATATTATTTTGATGCACGTAGCTGTAACCGGCATCGGTCATCAGCACAGAGCTATTGATTGTTAAGCCTAACGCGAGCAGTGGTACACCAAATACCGCTGCTTTGAGTCCTTTATGTAGTAGCTGACGTCTCTCTTCTACTTTCAGACCTTTTCCTAAGCCTCTACTTTCCATTTTATTCTCCTTTTTGGATTGTCATTGAGTTAAATCGAAATAAATCAAAGTGATATGCAACTCACTGACAACGAGGACTAATGTATCAAATTGTTACATTAAGGAATAATCGAAAGATTCATCAAATTTATAAGATTTTTACGAATGATACAGATTTAATCTAACTTTGCGGGGTATGTCGCTATGGAGAGTAAGAAGAAGGGAAAGCAAATCAGAAATGACAGGCAATAAAAAAGGCCGCCGAAGCGACCTTTCATCAGATACTTGAAGTCAATTACTTCACACGACCAACGTATTCGCCAGTACGAGTATCAACTTTAACAACTTCACCGATAGCGATGAATAGAGGTACACGAACTACCGCGCCAGTTGCTAGAGTTGCTGGTTTACCACCAGTACCTTGAGTATCACCCTTCAGGCCAGGATCCGTGTCCGTTACTTCGATTTCAACAAAGTTTGGCGGAGTTACTGTGATAGGGTTATCATTCCACAACGTTAGAGTACATACGTCGTTTTCAACTAGCCATTTAGCTGTCTCGCCTACTGCTTTCGCATCTGCAGCGATTTGCTCGAATGTCTCGTTGTTCATGAAGTGGAAGAACTCGCCGTCTGAGTACAGGTAGCCTAGATCAACGTCTACAACGTCTGCTAGTTCTACTGTATCGCCCGACTTGAATGTTTTCTCTAACACTTTGCCTGACAGCAGTTTACGAAGTTTAACACGGTTAAACGCTTGGCCTTTACCTGGCTTAACGTATTCATTTTCGATAATTGAGCAAGGCTCGTTATCCATCATGAATTTTAAACCGCCTTTGAATTCATTGGTGCTTACTGACGCCATGATTTCCTCTTACACATCTTTGAGTTGATTTCAATGCCGCATATCATAACCCGAAAAGTCGAATCTGTTGAGCAAAACTGGCTCAAACAGCTATCGAATGCGATCTCAGACCCGACAAAACTCCTTGAAGCATTGGAAATAGACCCAACACCGTGGCAAGCGGGCTTCGCCGCACGCAACCTGTTTGCGCTGCGCGTACCGTTAAGCTTTGTCGAGCGAATGGAAAAAGGCAACCCACATGACCCACTGTTGCGTCAGGTTTTGCCATTGAGTGAAGAGTTCGAGGTGCATGAGGGTTACTCTGCGGATCCATTAGAAGAGCAAGATAATGCGATTCCGGGGCTGCTGCATAAGTACAAGAACCGCGCGTTAATGATCGTAAAGGGTGGTTGCGCGGTGAACTGCCGTTACTGCTTCCGTCGCCATTTTCCTTATCAGGACAACAAAGGCTCTAAATCGGTTTGGCAGACCAGCCTCGATTACGTGGCTCAGCACCATGAAATCAACGAGGTGTTGCTCTCTGGTGGCGACCCGTTGATGGCCAAAGACAGCGAACTCGATTGGTTGATTAAGGCGATCGAGTCCATACCTCACATTAAAACGGTTCGTATCCACAGCCGCTTACCTGTGGTGATCCCGGCACGCATTACTGACGAACTATGCCAAATGCTCAGCAACACCCGTCTCAACGTCGTTCTGGTAAACCATATCAATCACGCTAATGAGATCAATGAAGAGCTGACTCAGGCGCTATCCAAGCTTAAGCGCAGCGGTGTGACCCTACTCAACCAAGGCGTGATGCTGAAAGGCGTAAATAATTGCGTTAACTCTTTGAAAAATCTAAGTGAAAGTCTATTCGATGCCGGTGTTTTACCTTACTATATGCATGTACTTGATAAGGTACAGGGCGCGGCGCACTTTTACATTTCCGATCAGGAAGCCAAACAGCATATGCAAGGCTTGATGTCTGAGGTTTCGGGGTATCTCGTCCCTAAACTGACTCGTGAAATTGGCGGCCGCAGCAGCAAGACACCACTCGATCTCCACTTAGAATAAGACGTTACCGAAATGAAGAAGTATTCGAACAGCACCACATGTAATCAAGGTTTTACCATCATTGAGCTAGTGGTGGTGATTGTTATCTTAGGTATTGTTTCAGTGACGGCTGCCAACAAGTTCCTTAATCTTCAAACCGATGCTCGTATCTCAACTTTGAACGGATTAAAAGGTGGTATGGAAGGTGCGAGTTCAATGGTCTATGGAAAATCAGTCGCTCTTGGGATTGATAAAGCCGTAAGTAAATCTATTGAGATTGAAGGCGATTTCATTCAGTTAGCGTACGGCTATCCTGCAGCAATGAATGACGAAACATGGTCGCAATTGATTGAGTCTACCTTTCTAGACGCGGAATGGGACACTGGTAATGCCGACTGGTTTTTTACTAATGTCAGCGCTACTGATGGCATCATTATTTACGCTCCAGCAAGCCGCAAAAAGCAAGGTGATAGCTGCTACCTAGAATATACCGAGGCTACCTCCTCTTCTGAGCCAACCTTTGAACTGACCACCAGCGGCTGTTAAAAGTTACTAACCACAATTTAATCGTCTAGACAAAAACTTTTTGTTCGATCGTCCGGTCTATTATTAGCATACTCGGCTCTATTCTAAATTTTTAGGAGGGGTGATATGTCACAAACCATCGAACAATTTCTCAACCTTGCCCCTTTCAGCTGGGCAGCTCTGGCCGTGTGCATGTTATGCGGCTCTTTAATCGGTATTGAACGTCAAACGCGCGGTAAGCCTGTAGGGATTCGCACCTCGATATTGATCATCAGTGGTACCTACTTTTTCTTAACCATGGCGATCAGTCTTTCACCGAATACGCTTGACCAAGCCCGCGTGCTCGGCCAGATCATCACTGGTGTCGGATTCTTAGGTGCCGGAGTGATGATGACGCTCGATGGCAAGATTCATGGTGTAACGTCTGCGGCCATTATTTGGGTGTTAGCCGCCTTAGGGATGATGATCGCCCTTGGTCATTTAAGCCAATCGGTGATCATCACTGTTCTATCTCTCGTCATCTTGTTGGGTGTCGATAAAGTGGAAAACAGTTTCCAGAGCCTACGCCGAGGCGTTCACCAGAAGTGGATGCGGAAGGGCCGAATCAATAAGTCATAAGCTCGCTTCAAAAACACAAAGCCCAATGAGTGATCATTGGGCTTTGTTGTGTAAGGTGCTTTATTCAAAGCGTAGTTAGAAGACTTGAATACAGACCTGATTCTTACCGGAAATTTTAGCTTGATAGAGCTGTTCGTCAGATGCTCGAATACTCTGGTTCTTCCATAAATGGGCCATACTGTCGAACTTATATATAGAATAGAGCGTTGCCCCACCCGACACTGACACACTGATCCTATCACCATCACTGCAGCGGTAACTCTGTAGACTGATGTCGTTCTGAATGCGCTCAAAGATAGAGGTCAAAAGCTCTGAAGATTCACCAGTAATGGCGACCACAAACTCCTCGCCACCAAAGCGCGCCACAATATCGCGCTGACGAACGCTGCTCGTCATCAAGTGGGCAACGTGACAGATCACTTCATCACCCACCTTATGACCGTATTTATCATTGACAGCTTTGAAGTCATCAATATCAAATACGCCAATACCAATGATCGGCTCTTCATCTTGTGACAATAACCTCGCTTCAAAACCACGGCGATTGAGTAAGCCCGTCATCGGGTCGCGCATTGCAAGCTCATTCAAACGTTTGTGCTCTTGCTTGGTGTGAATGCGCCATAACGCCAATACTGCAAAGATATAGAGACCAAGTAACAATGAAAGCTGTAAACGGTCCATCTCCAACACGTGGAGTAAATGTTCGCGCTTTTTCTCTTCGATATTGAGATAGAGCTGCGTGTTGAGGCCATCGACATACAATGGGTGAGAATGGGTAAAATCCATAAACCCGTACTTGTTTAGGCCAAGCGTGCTTGAGATTTCATAGCCGTGGTCCGGATTAGAAACGAGGTTCGACACATAGCCATCAACCCCAAGCACACCTTTAAACTCACCATCAACGTAGATGCCTTTGGTCAGAGTCACCACCTTTTTACCCGTGAGGTAATCATCATACTGACCAGTATAAACAACCCGGTCTTTTTGCTGCGTTAACCCGAAGCGAATGGTGTTAATCCAATAAGGACGGCTATTCACCACAGAATCAAAGGTATCACCCTCAATGTAGCTGGCGAAATCTGAAGGCGAAGAGATGATGAACTTCTTCTTAGAAATAAAATAGATCGCAGAGATGGTATCGATGGTATTGGCGAAGTAAGCCATGGTCGGAGCGATAAACAGGCGCTTACTTGCTTCGGTGTTGAGCTCTGATTGCGGATCGCACATCTCGACCGGGCCCGAGAACATAAAATCAAAGCGAGGAAGAGACTGCTCTTCACTACTGAAGTAGCAAGTTTGACCATTGATTTTACGCGTATGGTCAAAGGCATAGGTGTCCCCATGCAGCGGATAAAGCGCAGTAATGTTGTATTCAAGCGCGTTGATGATCTGCGTTAACTCTTCAATTGAGCGGCTGACCCTTTGATTTTCAATCCAATACAAAGCATCTGATTCTTCCGCTGAATCAACAAGCAACAAGCTCAATACGAGTAAAAACGTGGCGGTAAGGCCGATAAAAGCCTTTTTAAAATCTAGAATCTGATAGGTAATCAAAGCAACAATAGTCTGCGTTTAAATTTGCCGTACATTGTACCAATTTGATTTTGGTCGTCCAGTGCCAAGTACAAAAATAACAAACCAGATGCTTATCAAGATAAGAAGTAAATATGAAAAGAGTATGACTAACGCCCAAGAAAATTGATCTGAGGCGTTAGCTTACTTAACCTGAAATTCGTGTTATTTAGCGAAGTTCACGATTGGGAAACAAGGGAAGAAGCCGTTGTCTGCACAGTTGATCAGACCCACTTGTACGCCCTCAATCTTGTTGGTTTTGTTGAAGATACCAACCTGAACCGTCGACACCTCTGAAAGGTTTGCAGCGCCCACATCAACCATAGTGTCGCCTTCCGAGTAGTTCACAAAACTCACGTTCGCGCCTTTTACATCATTCGTGATGTTCACGGCACCAAGGTTCACACCCGTCGTTTTACCCGTATTCCAGTTAAAGAAACCCAGTGACGCACCTGTCATCTCTTGGTTCACTTTAGATGCACCAAAGAAACCTAGGTTCACACCCGTCGTAGTTTGTGTTTCTGACATACCAATCACAGCAAGGTCTAAACCTTTAAGGTCGTTAACTTGACCATGCAGCAGCGCAACACGCACACCACCAACCGCATCAGAATCTGGCGCGTTGAATCCATTGATTGTTGAGAACATTACAGGCGAAGAAGCAAATGCCGCTGGTGCCATAACTGCCGCTGATACCGCTAATACTGAAAGTAGTTTTTTCATTGGGGGAGTCTCCACTGACTTATTGTTGGCTTGATTTATACATTATCAATCAAGTATTTATTGTCCTTTATTCAACAGCCTTCCATGTTATATCAATGTCATAACTGTTCTGTTGAATATAAGGCGGTAAATCAGAAAGAGCAATGGAAAAACAGATACGGGATTCGAGTGGCGAGATGCGAAAAGAATAAGAGCGGATACGGGATTCGAGTAGCGAGATGCGAAAAGAATAAGAGCGGATGAGAGAAAAGAAGATGCGAGATACGGGTAACCGAGATGCGAAGAGCGAGAAGGTTTACTGTTCTAGCGATTTAATTAGGGCGCCTAGCATGCGAGAGATTTGAAGAGCTTCAGATTGCCACCTAGCCGCAACGTCTTTGTGAACAAACCCAACTTCAGTGCCGATATCGGCTTGGGTTGCAAATTCACCTATTGAACCTTTTACAATTGCAAAAAAGCGCTGGCGTTCTTTTAAGGATTTTCTCTCACAGCCTTCAGCGATATTGCTAGGTACAGATAATGCGCTACGCGTAATCTGATCTTTAAAACCATAGTCACGGCAAGTCGCCGTTTCCCTATAAACAGATATCGACAGCAGACGACTACGCTGCCACACATCAAGTTTTCTATACAGCGCGATTGCTACCTAAGTATTGAAAAGATAATCATCTCAAAAACGCCCAATAAGCAAGTCCTAAAAAAGCACCAAATCTAGAGACCTTTTCCCTTATTTTTGTCTAATCTCACATCTGCTTTTAATCTTCTAATTCTTTTCGCATCTCGATTACTCGAATCTAGTATCTGCCCTAACTCTCTTCGAATCTCGTTTACTCGCATCTCGAATCTGCTCTTAAGCATCTGCTCTTCAAAACCAAAAAACGGAGACCGAAGTCTCCGTTTCAATTTCACTATGAATAGCGAGGGGGATTACATCATACCGCCCATGCCACCCATACCGCCCATGCCACCCATGTCAGGCATTGCTGGAGCGTCTTTTTGTGGTAGGTCAGTTACCATCGCTTCTGTTGTGATCATTAGACCAGCAACTGATGCAGCGAATTGTAGTGCAGAACGAGTAACCTTAGTTGGATCTAGGATACCCATTGCGATCATGTCGCCGTACTCACCTGTAGCTGCGTTGTAGCCGTAAGAACCTTCGCCGCCTTTCACATTGTTCGCAACCACTGACTCTTCGTCACCTGCGTTCTTCGTGATTTGACGGATTGGCGCTTCCATTGCACGTAGTGCAACGCGGATACCAACGTTTTGCTCTTCGTTGTCGCCTTCAAGGCCAGCAACTTTAGAAGCAACGCGGATAAGTGCAACACCACCACCAGCAACCACACCTTCTTCAACTGCAGCGCGAGTTGCGTGAAGTGCGTCTTCTACGCGGTCTTTCTTCTCTTTCATTTCAACTTCAGTCGCAGCGCCAACTTTGATTACTGCAACACCGCCTGCTAGTTTAGCAACGCGCTCTTGTAGTTTCTCTTTGTCGTAGTCTGAAGTTGCATCTTCGATTTGTTGACGGATTTGAGAAACACGACCTTGGATCATTGCTTCTTCACCCGCGCCATCGATGATGGTTGAGTTTTCTTTAGTGATCGTTACACGCTTAGCTTGACCTAGGTCTTCTAGCGTTACTTTCTCTAGGTCTAGACCGATCTCTTCAGAGATAACCGTACCGCCAGTTAGGATAGCGATGTCTTGTAGCATTGCTTTACGACGGTCACCGAAACCAGGCGCTTTAACAGCAGCAACTTTCACGATACCGCGCATGTTGTTCACGACTAGAGTTGCAAGCGCTTCGCCTTCTACATCTTCAGCGATGATTAGAAGTGGGCGAGATGCCTTAGCAACTGCTTCTAGAGTTGGAAGAAGTTCACGGATGTTTGAAACTTTCTTATCGATAAGAAGGATGAATGGGCTTTCTAGATCAACAGAGCCTGCTTCTTGGTTGTTGATGAAGTAAGGAGACAGGTAACCGCGGTCGAACTGCATACCTTCAACTACGTCTAGCTCGTCTTGTAGTGCTTGACCTTCTTCAACAGTGATAACGCCATCACGACCTACTTTTTCCATCGCTTCAGCAATGATGTTACCTACTGTCGCATCAGAGTTTGCAGAGATAGTACCTACTTGTGCGATAGCTTTAGTATCTGCACATGGAACTGAAAGTGCTTTTAGCTCTTCAACTGCCGCAACAACAGCTTTGTCGATACCACGCTTAAGATCCATTGGGTTCATGCCAGCAGCAACGGCTTTTAGGCCTTCGTTTACGATAGCTTGAGCAAGAACAGTTGCAGTAGTCGTACCGTCACCCGCAGCGTCGTTCGCTTGTGAAGCCACTTCTTTAACCATTTGCGCGCCCATGTTTTGGAACTTGTCTTCAAGCTCGATTTCACGTGCAACAGAAACACCATCTTTAGTGATCGTTGGTGCGCCAAATGATTTGTCTAGAACAACATTACGGCCTTTAGGACCTAGCGTTACTTTTACTGCGTCAGCCAGAACGTTTACACCTTCTAGCATTTTAACTCGTGCGTCGTTACCAAATTTAACGTCTTTAGCAGCCATCTTTATTTCCTTTAAATTCTTTATTCAGTCAGTTCAGTTTGTATAGCGCGGATTACTCAACGATCGCCATGATGTCGTTTTCAGACATGATCAGAACTTCTTTGCCGTCGATCTTTTCTGTTTTAGTGCCGTAGCCTTCAGCAAAGATAACTGTGTCGCCAACTTTAACGTCCAATGGTTGTACTGAACCATTTTCTAGGATGCGGCCTTTACCTACAGCTAGAATTACACCGCGAGTTGATTTTTCAGCGGCAGAACCAGTTAGAACGATGCCACCAGCAGATTTAGATTCAACTTCTTGGCGCTCAACGATAACTCGGTCGTGTAGAGGACGGATATTCATCGGTCTTATCTCCTGATAATTTCCATTTAATTTGATAGTTGCCACGATTGGCATGGGATTAATCAGTATGTTGGGGCGAAGTGAAAGATCCCAAGGGGTGAGAGGAAAAATTTGTGATCGGAAGAGCAGATAAGAACAGATGCGGGGTGCGAGTGAACGAGATGCGAAGAGAATAAGAGCAGTGACGGGATTCGACTAAGCTAGTGGCGAAGAGCTTAAAGAGCAGTTGCGGGATACGAGTGGTGAAGAGCGAAAGGCGTTTCGTATCTCGACTCCTGCTTACTCGTATCTGCTCTTCAAGCTCTTCGCATCCCAAATCCAGTTTACTCGTATCTGCTCTTTCGTGTCTGGAATCTCAAACAACGCGCGGATAACCAGGCAGTCGCAAGAGATTCCCTACCACGCTCGTACCTCGCTATAGGGAATGACGAAGCTACTTCTAACTGTTCAAAACTATTCATATTGATTACTCCTGCCCCTCGTATCTCGTTTACTCGAATCTCGTATCTGCTTTCCTTTCTTTCCTACCCACATCTGTTTATCCTACGCTTTTAGTTTTTACGGCGTTGTACATGCGAGATAAGCACGGGCTTTTGACTGCTCCCATAGCAGAGACATTGCGAACCATGACCATACCGACCATCTTCGGTATGGTGGCGATCTTGATGTTCAACCTTGTTGATACCTTCTTCATCTCACTGCTTGGTACACAGGCGCTCGCAGCCGTAAGCTTTACCTTCCCGATTACCTTTGCGATTAACTGCATCACCATGGGGATTGGGGTTGGACTCTCTACTAGTATTGGTCGCCTACTTGGCAAAGGTTGCTCTGAAAACGCAGCACGCTTTACAGCGCATGGACTACTGCTTGCCGTAATTCTCGTCATAAGTGCTTCAACGCTAGGTATATTCACATTAGAACCTCTGTTTAGTGCGCTTGGAGCTCAACCAGAACTATTACCGCTAATATCCGAATACATGTTGGTGTGGTATCTCGCAATTCCATTGCTCGTGATTCCAATGGCTGGCAACAGCGCAATTCGTGCCAGTGGCGATACCAAAATCCCAGCCAAAATTATGATGCTGGCAGGCCTTATCAATGGCGTGCTCGACCCACTACTAATATTCGGATATGGACCTTTTCCAGAGCTAGGCATTCAGGGCGCAGCAATAGCCAGCGGTTTTAGTTGGTTTGGTGCATTGTGTGGCTCACTTTATGTACTTATCAAACGCGAGAGGCTTTTAGCATTACCTAAGCCAAAAGATATGCTCAACGATTGGAAGCAGATCCTCACGATCGGCACGCCAGCAGCCCTGTCTAACGCGCTCAACCCCTTAGCAGGTGCGATTATCATGATGATGCTCGCCAAACAAGGTACAGAAGCTGTGGCTGCTTATGGCGCTGCGCAGCGAATCGAGTCGATATTAATTATTGTGTTGATGTCTCTAACCTCTGCCCTTACCCCTTTCATGGCGCAGAACTTTGGTGCTAACAACCCTCAACGTAGCTTCAAAGCCTTATTCCTAAGTATGCGCTTTGCTGTACTGTTTCAAGGGCTCATCTTCTTGATGATGGTACCACTCAGCATTCCGCTAGCTGCTCTTTTCTCTCAAGAAGAATCAGTACGCGACATCTTATGGCACTATTTGTTAGTCGTCCCTTTCAGCTATGGTTTCCAAGGTATTGTGATGATGCTGATTAGTGGCATGAACGCGATGCACAAACCACTCAAAGCCTTCCAGTGGAGCTTCATGCGCCTGTTTCTATTCACGCTCCCCTTTGCTTGGATAGGTAGCCTATTTGATAGGATTGAAGGCCTATTTATTGGCTTGGCATTAGGCAACATCGTAGGTGGTGTAGCTGGATATTGTTATGCGTTGAAGCTAAAGGCAGATACGAGTGACGAGATGCGAAAAGATGATTAGAGCAGATACGCAGATATAGACCCAAAGTAGCATTCTACTCCAATCCGTCATTCCCTATAGCGAGGGACGAGCGTAGTAGGGAATCTTTTGCGTATAATGATTTAGTCTAGGAAAATGAATATGACAACTAACAGTTTTAAATCAGTCTATGACGCGCCGATTGGCAAGATGATCATTATTAGCAATGGCGAGGCGATTATTGAAATCGACCATGTCAATCATGATGAGCCCATTACGAGTAACCCTGACGAGCTTTGTAACCTCGCAGCGAAGCAGCTAGATGAGTACTTCGCAGGTACGAGAATCGAATTCGACCTACCTCTGAAAACTATAAAAGGCACTGAATTTCAAAAAGCGGCTTGGCAAGCACTAACGACCATTCCTTATGGTGAAACAATTAGCTATGGCGAGCAAGCTAAGCGAATGAACAACCCCAAGGCCGTACGAGCTGTCGGCGGTGCAAACGGTAAGAACCCATTTAGCATCGTAGTGCCCTGCCACCGTGTGATTGGCGCTAATGGAACCCTTACAGGTTACACGGGCGGCATGAGCCGCAAAGAGTGGTTGTTGGATTTTGAAAGGAAGATGAAAACAAGATGAGAGTAAACGGGATGCGAGATGCGAAGGGCATATAGAGCAGATGAAATATCGAGGTTCGTGATACGAAAATATGTGACGTGTAGCTGCTCTGATTCTGTTCATGACCACCTATTCGCATCACGCGCCTGCTCTTACGCTTTTCTCATCTCGCTTACTCGCCTCTCGCATCTCAAAAAACAAAAAGCCCGCACAACAAGGTGCGGGCTTTCAGTATCTTGAGTACTGTTCAATAACTCGAAAGCTACTTAACCAGAACTTCACCCGTCATCTCTGATGGGATTTCTAGACCTACTAGAGAAAGCATAGTTGGCGCTAGGTCAGACAGTTTACCACCTTCTTTGAACTCAACTTCTTTGTCGCCAACATAGATTAGTGGTACTGGTAGGTTAGTGTGAGCAGTGTGGATACCGCCTGTCTCTGGGTCTACCATCATTTCTGCGTTACCGTGGTCAGCAGTGATCAGCATTTGACCACCTACTTCTTCGATAGCTGCTGTTACTTTAGCAACACACTCGTCCATTGCTTCGATAGCTTTTTCTGCAGCTTCGTAAACGCCAGTGTGACCAACCATATCTGGGTTCGGGTAGTTACAGATGATAGTGTCGTACTTACCAGACTTGATAGCCGCAACCATCTTCTCAGTTAGCTCAGCAGAGCTCATTTCTGGTTGTAGGTCGTAAGTCGCAACTTTTGGAGAAGCAACTAGCTGACGCTCTTCACCTTCAAATTCGTTCTCAACACCACCGTTGAAGAAGAATGTAACGTGCGCGTATTTCTCAGTTTCAGAGATACGTAGCTGAGTTTGACCTTGCTTAGATAGCCACTCACCGTATGTGTTCTCTAGAGATGCTGGTGGGAATGCGATAGCTAGTGGGATGTCAGCTGCGTATTGCGTTAGCATTACGAAGTTGATTGCTGGGAATACAGCGCGCTCGAAGCCGTCGAAATCAGGTACAAAAGTACGAGTGATTTGACGTGCACGGTCAGCACGGTAGTTCATGAAGATAACTGCGTCGCCGTCTACGATAACTGCGTCTTCTTGACCTTCAGCTTTGATAGCCGTTGCTTTAACGAATTCATCGTTCTCGTCACGAGCGTACGCCGCTTCTAGACCAGCTACTGCAGACTCTGCCGTGAACTCAGCTTTACCTAGCGTTAGAAGATCGTAAGCTACTTGAACGCGATCCCAGTTGTTGTCACGGTCCATTGCGTAGTAACGACCTACTAGAGAAGCCACACGACCTTTGCCTAGTTTAGCGAATAGGTCTTGGAAACGTTGTAGAGAGTTTTCTGCGCTACGTGGCGGTGTGTCACGGCCGTCTAGGAAGCAGTGTAGGTAGATCTTCTCAGCGCCACGTGCTGCAGCCATTTCAACTGCTGCGTAGATGTGGTCTTCGTGAGAGTGTACGCCACCTGGAGACATAAGACCCATGATGTGTACTGCTTTCTCAGCCTTGACCGCAGAGTCGATAGCTTCTACTAGCGCTGGCGTTTCAGCGAACTCACCATCAGCGATAGATTTAGTGATACGAGTTAGGTCTTGGTATACAACGCGACCAGCACCAATGTTAGTGTGACCAACTTCTGAGTTACCCATTTGACCGTCAGGTAGGCCTACGTCCATACCAGAAGCAGAGATTAGTGTGTTTGGTTTGTTAGCAAACAGGCTATCGATAAATGGAGTTTTTGCATTCGCGATTGCGTTGTTTGCTGTGTCTTCACGGTGACCGTAACCGTCAAGAATCACTAGAGCCATAGGCTTCTTAGCTGACATAGGACTGACCTCGTTCAATTCAAAATAAATCGGTATAAAAACAAATTAGCGTAATTTTACTACAGTTTACAGTCAAAACTGTAGTGGAAGATCAAGAAAGGTAGCAGGTAGGAGGATCAGAGCTGAAAAAAAGCTTCTTTTGAAGGACAGAACGAAGCTATAAGAACTTTCACAATAGTGAGAAGAAGCTAGGTATGAATAATTCTTGTTTCAAGTGTGAGGAGCTCCCCCTGCCTCCTCCTTGGATAACGTCTAAGTCAAAAATATGTATCTAAGATACAAGCAGCCTTGGGCATCATAAAGCTAATTTGTATCTTGTGCTCACATTTTTACAAGATGCGAACAATATAGCGAACACACTGAACGCTATCATTTTAATCGGTAATTAAAAATCACTCTCTAATATTTTTAATATGTATGAGTTCCAATCACTTATCGCAAATACGGTAAGTCAAGCAATTAAAACCAATAATCATACATATTAAATAGACATCAAAATCAGAACTTACTCTTATCAAGTTTGGCCATACTTTGCGCCATCGTCCATGGCGGATGCCAACCTAAGGCTGTATCTAGTGTCGAAGCATCTACTTCAAGATCACCAAAAAGCTGTTCTATCATCATAGACTTACCTGTTAATTTCCCTAGTAATCGGAAAGCAAAAACCGGTATAGGCATTTGAAGTACTCTCTTTCCCAAACCTTGAGCGATTGAGTCAGTAAACTGACGTATAGATACGGTTTCACCTTCACTAGCCAAAAATACTTTGTTCGCGGCTTTCTCATGTGTGGCACAGCAAACGAGTAAGTCAGCTAGGTTATGAACAGAAATGAAATCACGACGGTTATTTGCACATCTAAATGGTAACAATGGCGACTTCGCTACTAATCTGGATAGAAGCCCAAAATTCCCAGGAGCGTTAGGACCATAAACTAAGGTCGGACGCACAATCACCACCTCCATCCCGGTTTCATTCGCTATTTGTTGCAGCGCTAGCTCAGCTTCATATTTGGAGTTTGTATACTCATTATCAGGTGACACTTCTGAATCTATCTTAAAAGTTGCTCCACCACGAGTAGACGCCCCATTAACGCCTATAGAACTAACGAATACAAAACGTTTAATACCTACTGCAGCAGCATCTCGAGCTAACTTGATCGTACCATCAAGGTTAACATTACGAAGTTCTTCATTATTTACAGCTTTATTATGAGCAAGACCGGCTAAGTGAATAATAGTATTGCATCCATCTAGAGCCTTTGACCAACCAGTGTTACTTTCAATATTCAGTACCACAGCGTCTGAAAAGTCTTCGCTACTAGATCTAACAACACAGCGGTAATCTAGCTTGCCCTGAACAATAAGCTCTCGTCCAATAAACCCTGTAGCTCCTGTCAGTAAAGTTTTCATTTATATTTAAACCACACTACGTTTATTAAATATTTGATGCAGTAGTAAAGGCTCTTCAACCATGAGAAGCCTTGCTCATTTCTATAAATATTCCAAAAGAAGCTAATCAATTTAAACTTGTTAGAACTTACAGAGCCATTAACTAAACGGTAGGTGGCTAAGTTTTCATTAATTCCATCCACAAAATTCCCATCCTTTAAAATACTTAACCAAAGAGCGAAATCTTCATGTCCGCATTTAGGGAATGAACGGTCTTCAAGTAAGCTTTTATGGAGCATAGCTGTCAAGCAACCCACTGAATTATTTGACAATAATTGTTTATACCCCACTTTTTCCGGCGGAGAGTAACTCGCAACCTGTACCCCTCTGGAGTCAATAACACGATAAGCAGTACAAGCAAAAAGACTACCGGACTCCTGCATAAAGGCCAACTGACGCTGCACTTTTTCAGGCTTCCACAAATCATCAGAATCTAGAAATGAAATATACTGCCCTGTAGCCAGCTCTAGCGCTTTATTTCGAGGAGCAGCTGGTGACCCTGAGTTCGTGATAAGCTTATACACTTTGACACGAGGGTCAACGATACTCTCCAGAACATCAAGAGTACCGTCTGTAGAACAGTCATCTACAATAATAAGCTCGATATTCTGATATGTTTGGTTCAGTACAGAGTAAACCGAAGCCAATATTGATTGGGCACTATTGTATGCTGGCATAACAACAGACACCAAAGGTGAGCTTCCCATCAACTAATTTCCTTAGCTAACTTAACCGCATCTTGCATTGAGTCTTCTATCGAGCAGTACTTCCAGTCACCATATCGACCAATAGAGTAAATGTTGTGCTTACTCAACTCCGTGAACACTTTTGATTTAGTATTATTCGATGACTGACTTACATGCACATAGGCAGGGTCCATGACCAAAGTACAATAGGACTCAAGTTTATGATCTGTGATAATTCCAGTGCAACGTAGACCTTCCAAAGTTTGTGAAAGTTGCTTCTCAATATCAACACTATCTTCTGGTGCATAACCAACTTCTACATACATGCTCAGTTTGTCTGATTTGAGAATGTTGTCATAGAAGCCAACGCGATAAAAGTTAATGTCTTTTTGAGGAAAATATAACCAGTGCAGGTCTTCATAAGGAGATTTCTTATCGAAACCTAAGTTCAATACCAAAACCTTATTGTAAGACAGGGACTTCTGCTCGCTAGTAAAGTCGTGACTTGAAAACATTGGAAGGAAACGATTTAGAGGAGCACTATTTATCAAGTAATCAAATTCAATAGTACGTTTATCAGTCACGACTTTTTTACTGATTGCGTCAATAGAAACAATAGGCTCATTAAGTAAAATCCGATCTTCTTTAATATCTTCAGCTAAAGCATCAACGAAAACCTTTGCTCCTTTTTTTGGATAAAGAAAGTGGGCGTTATAACTCGCAACTGACTGAGCCTTAAAAGATCCTATAACCTGATCTAAGTTTGCGTAAGGGAAAAAGCGTCCCATAGCATCTACGTCTAACGTATCCAGATCGCATGCATAAAGCTTTTCGTTGTATGGCTTCAAAAAATATTCAGTAATTGATTTTCCAAACTTTGAATACAGCATATCTAAAAAAGAAGAATATTCATCTTTTTCTTCTCGAAAATAAAGATCATATAAGCAGTTAAGTAATCTTTCCTTTTTCAATTGATGAATATTGGCTTGAAATGGAAAATCAACAAACTGATCGTCAAAGTAAACTTTAGTTACTTTATCCCTCTCTACTAGTTGCTCACTAGAGATCTTATCCTGGAAAAAATCTTTCAGCTCTTTTGTAGCAAAATGAAAAAAGTGACCAGCATAATCCCAAACAAAGCCATCTTGATAGATAGTGCGACAAAAACCTCCAAGCTCAGCCTCTTTCTCAATAATCAAATAGTCTTCGCTATCAACAAAATTGGCAAAAGCTAGGCCTGAAACACCCCCACCTACGATTAAGTACTTAACTTTATTCATTTCTTATGCTCTCTGCTATATTCAAAAGTTCCCTTTAGCATTATTCTTAAACTAGAAAAAAAACTAAACCGATGCTTGATGAGTTGATACTTCTTAATTGTAAATGCAATATCGAATAAGTAACCCCTGACTCCAAATAAACGATAGAAAGCGGCCCCTTTCGAATACAATAGTTCATATGTAATGTCAGTACCCGAACTCTCTGGTGGATGAATGACTATTGGGGTTGGGATATAAACGCATTTAAGACCAGCATCTAGCGCATCTTTTAAAAAAATGATTTCATCATGTACACGATACTTACTACCTAGACCAAACTCTTTATCTAACAGTAACCCTGATTTCTTTATGGCCTCCCTGCGAAAAGTAATCTCAATAGATGCACACTTTAGAATAGAAAGCTCGTTATGAACCATCTCTCTGTTGATATAACCATCCTTAAAAGGCTTACCTTCTGTAGTTTGTATCTGAAATGTTATTAAGTCAGCATCAGGGTAACGAGAGTAAGCATCGAGAATAACTTGTTCATACCCATCAAGATAGCTCACATCATCATCGGCAATAACACAGATGTCCCCAATAGCATTCTCAATAGCCAAGTTTCTACTTAATGAACTACCCCGTTCTGTATTGGAGAGCATCCTTACTGAGCCGTTTGTCTCTATTGACTCATGATCAGCTTGGTTAACAATCAAAAGTGAGGATTCGATGTTTTTTTCAGATAATGGAAAAGATGCCAGGTTCTCTCTATGCATTGTCGCCATTAGTATCTCAATGTCTATACTCATAATATCTTTAAAGTAGGGTTAATTTAGCATCTTTAGTTTTTTAGCAATTAAATCATTCCACATGCTCGTGCAATGAGCATAGAAATGCTCCAATGGTATAAGCTGCATATGCTGTTGTGCAATGGGGGTATTGGTGTTTAGTGCTGCAGTATTTAGCGCAACTCCCACTTTAAATCGAACACCTAGTAAATGCAGAAGTTCAACTGGGAAATCCAACGGTAGCTCCGGACACCCTAAAGGCATTACATCTATTTCTTTAGGATGGCGTTTAACAATAACATCTAATCCCTTATTCTTCAGCTTTTCTAACAATGATTGATAAAGGGCATGTTTGAACTCTAAAGAACATAAACCCGCCTCACTGATAGGCTGTGTTAATAAAAGAGCTTGTTGATTTGCTTTTGAGTAATAAGTCTCCGAAACGCCAAAACACCACATAAGTTTAGATTTGATAGTTTCCTCACGCAGGATATTAAACACATCAAAAACTTGTCGTGTCTTTTGACGTACTAAAGAGCAAGGAATCATATCAGGCTCAGGAGCTTCTACAGCGTCGACCCACTTTTCTTCTCCCCAGATTTGACGCTTAGGGGATAGCCCAAATACTAATCGGACCATTCCTTTCAGAAACGTTACTTTTTGAAATTGATAGCTCGCAAAACCATCAACACGTAGAGTCGTATTTTGACTATGCCCAGCTAAAACCTTTGCTAAGAACGGCCCTGAATGATAGCAATAAAATTTATCAAAAGATTGATCGAAGTAATTATATAATTTCCAAGTAAACGGAGTAATAATATATCCTTTCTTGAAAGATATATTTCTTCGGATAACTCCTGGTAAAAAGGCTCCTCCCCCTGAAAAAGAACGAATAAAATAGGCTTCTTTAATAAAAACAAACCTAATATTAGGAAAGCTCTCTTTCAATCTTCTTCTTAACCTTGGACTAACATATTGAAAGTCAATAGGCATAAAAATGACATGTTCTATATCGCCATCACGTATTGTTTCGGACAGAGCTAGTAATAGATGAGCATAAGTTATGCATAGATGCACATTTTTCATAAAACAATGTCATCCATCATTATCGTTTAATAGTCAATGTGAAATTAACTTTATCATCCGGATTAATAAAAACATCCAAAATTGTTGAAATAGACTTCCGAAAAACTTTATTTATCATAAAAGATTCACTCCTAGAAAGCCTCAAAAGGTTCCATAATGATGCCCAATAACTAACATTGCTCCCTGTATAAACATAGTCCCTAACAGTAAATTGACTAAATAATATCTCTATCGTTTTTTTTGTATATAGAACTCTATGCCTTGGTGTATCTAAGTGAATCCAATTCTTACCAAACAATCTAGCACTTCCCGAACTAATATTTGGAATATCGATAATCACATGAGTCGATTTGTGGGAGTGCATATCAATAAATTTGACGAATTGCCAAGGGTCTTCTAAATGCTCAAGTAATTGAGATGATACAATCACATCAAAATTTCTATCTATTTCTAATGTATCCAACTCCGATTCAAACAACTCTACTTCAGGCAATAGGGCACTGTTTTGCTTTGCTGCACTAACATTCACATCCGTACCCGACAAAGTCGCTTTAGGGAAAGATTGGCCGATATGATACAACAAGGCACCAGAACCACACCCAATATCAATAACTGAAAAAGAATCATTTTTACTATATAGTTCACTTATCTTATCAATAAACACTTGATGAGAATCAGAAATATAATTAATATTCATTTTATGAGGTAAGTAATCATTATAGTATTTACCAAGATTAATACCATCATCGACAATCGACAGTGATTCACAGTTATCACAGAACGTCCAGTCATAAGATTCAACTGAAACACTAAAGTTAATATCTTTACACTTTTTATATTTAATATTAGATAGCGAACCACAAACTTTGCATTTATACATTAGAATAACCATTTAAATATTATTTTAATATCAACCATACAAGTAATTGTTTCGACGAACAACTTTCTTTCTACTGTAAAATTATTTTTAAAACAAGCTAATAGCTTTTTTATATTTCTTAGCTTCAAACCCAAAAGAGTCAATATCAGACCACTCAGTGAATAATCTTCCACATTAGCTTTTATAAAATAATATTGATCTCTAGTATGCTTCCACTTTTGCCCTTTAAAGATATCTGTTGATGGCTCTCGATATACCATCGCTTTGTTATCAAAAAAAACGGAAAAATTGGAGTTAATAAGTAAGCGATAATAAAATTCAATTTCAGGAGCATAATTATAATCTAATGTATTGTAAAATAGCCCTTCATTCTTGAATATTGTCTGAGATGGTGGTGGGACCTCGATAAGTCGCTTATAGTACTTCAGGTACTCCTTATTAGTGAGGTATCCATCTTTGGAAAAAGTATACTTATCACTCTTGATGACATACATACCAAGATCTTCAAATTGGTCAACTTTTTCAAAAAAATTCAATAGACAACCTGGGAAAAGATAATCATCACCTTCTAGCACTAAAAGATATTCACCCGACGCAAATTCGAAGCCATCATTCCAATCGTCAGTTCCGTTCATATCCTTATCGACATAAATGAACTTTATTTTATCATTATTTACTAATGCGCTATTTTCCATAACCCTTCGGGAACGCTCATCACCGTTACGCAAAGTAACTATGATTTCGAAAGATCCAACACCTTGGTTTAAGACCGATGTTATTGCTCTTTCAATGGTCTCAGCTCTTTCATTTGCAGGAATAATGATACTAATAAGACACATTTATAATTCTTCCTTTAAGGTTATCACTACTTCGTCAATACTTTTTACTACACGAATTTTACTACTGGATATTGAAGTGTTAGTAAGTAGTATGCAATTAACATTATTGTTAGCAAATCTTTGAGCATATTTCAATTCATCATCAATATGGAAAGCTATCCTCCCATAGTCGTAATCGTATGAATCTTCATTTTTGGGCTTGTGTACTATATGTTCGAATTTGAAGCCTTTTGAATGCAACCAATCACACATATTTGATTTCATATTTGGGAAACGGCTATCTTCGATTGGTCTAGAAGTAGATATAATCACTAAATAACCTTTTTCGTAAAGGTAACTATTTAGCTTCAACATTTCATCAAATATTTCCAGCTGATACTTATAGCAGCCAAGACGGTATTCGTCTTTTATTTGTGAGTATTGTACTTTAGATAATTTAGACTTAGCGCACTCGACAGAATCAAACTTCAAACCTGTTTTTATCGTTAAATAATTAAGCCAACACTTAGGGTAATCTACCAAAATCCCATCTACATCGAAGCTTATTATATCTTTCTTCATTTACACCCCAGTTAACCTATTAGATAGTTCTTTTGCATAATATTTAGTTAAAAATAGGAGAGCCCCGACAAGTATAACAGATAATTTAATGAAAACTTCCATTATAATAGAAAGATCTAACGAAATAACAATAAAAGATAGCAAATTACAAATCACCACAGTCAATCCAAATCTCCACCATGGTAAAACCACAAAGTAACCTTTTTTACTTCTATTATATTGAGCGCCAAACAAGACTATTTTTGATACCAAGTTCGATATGGCAGCACCAATTAAACCAACAAAGGGAATCAAAAAGAAATTAAAAGATATACTGGATAAAGCACTATAAAAACATGCAACTAGATTATCCTTCGTCAGTTTTTCTTTCAAAAGAAAAAGAACTGTTGAGATAGACATTAAAGCAGAAAGCAGCATGCTATTCAAAAGAATCAGTACATAAATATAAATATCTGAATATATCTCTGACAATACAATATTAATAACGTCATCAATAAATAGAGATATTGATAAGAACATAAGTATCATCAAATATATATTTTTCTCTAGCGTGAATGCAATTTTACTTCTGTTACCTAGTTGGTTTGCCAATTTGTAAAAATATGGGATAAAAACTAACGAAAGAGCACTAGAAAAGACTAAAAGCACAGAAGACATACGGTAAGACATAGCATATAAACCGACTTCCTCATTACCAATAAAGTAGTCGATCAACGCCCTATCCGACATATTATTAACCCAAGTCACTAACATCATAGGAATAAATGCACTGGAATACTTTAAAGAACTCAATATTATAAACTTATCTATTTTTACTCTTTTTTTTGCTTTAGATATAACAATTGGAATATAAACAAGAAATGGCGCTATACATGTCGCATACAAATAGCCTTGAACGGACAAGTCTAAAGTTGCCAGAAAGAAGTAAATAAGAACAACCTGAACAACCGTTCTAAATAGTATTGTTGCTACATATTGGTTTACTTGAGATTTAATATGTAATATTGATAGGTTAATATTGACAACTGCATTAAAATAACAAGCACTCACAATATACACTGAGTAATCACTTGCAAACCCTATATCAAGGCCTTTCAGAAAAACTGATATAAATATCGAAATTAACGCTCCAAGTAAAATCACCGTAACAAGAAGTGAATCTAAAAGAACATTTTTCTTCTTTTGTGTTTCTTGTTCAAAATAGAAAACTTGAACTGACTTATCTAGAGAAAACAATATAAAGATGGAAACAAAAAAGTTTACCATCTCTATTTTTGCTATTTCACCATAACCCTCAGCAGTAAGGTAATGACTATACAAAGGTAGAAGTAGGAAACCACTAAGCTGGGGGAGCACATTGGCCACCCCATACTTTACCGCAGATTGAAAAGACTTTGTCACGTACGAACCTAGTAATTTGCTATTTTCTTATAAAGTTTTGCGTGAGCTACCTGCTCGGACAAAGGACACAAATATTCAACGTCGCCGGATAAAAATGCCTCAACCTGCTTAAATAAACCAGGCTTAAATTCAATATCAATGCTATCATCAATATCAACAAATCTTTGCTCTATACTACCAACCTCTTGAATTTGAAGCTTTTCCATAGGCCTAAAAATCAATCGGTGTTTACTGGTCAAGACTTCAACACTCCAGCGCCCAGGCCCGCCCCAATTCCCACTATAAGAAAATAGAGCACCACTATTACTCACTCCAGCACCAGCGTAAACATACGACCTTTCATGCCATTCAGACGAGCCTGTGGTAAATGATGCTAACTGGCTCGGTGCACCACCAAGATGGAATGCTAGATCCACAACATGAGTAGTATTAGCAAAGAACCAGTTATCTTTTACTGACTCATCTTTTTGAACATCTTTAATTACATGTCCCCATTCCGTTAACTCAAAGTGAAAATTTACTACCTGACCGTCTTCTCTGATTATTTCTCGAGCTTTAGCTACTGATGCATAAAAGCGTCGATTGTAGGCTATATAGATATTAGAATAGAATGTTTCCATCTTATTCAGTAACGTTTCTAATTGCTCCACATCAATCGCTCCTGGCTTCTCTACAAGTAGGTCTTTAACACCAACTGATATAAGGTGGGAGCTAACAGAAGCAAGAGTTTCAACTCCGGTAGCAACAATTGCTTTGGTAATAGAGCGACTCTCTATAAAATCACAGTCAATACCTTCAACGCCACCTAAGAGTGGTTTAATACCTGTAAGCTCTTCAAATTTTTCCGCATTCGTTTTCCCACGACCAACGACCATAAAATCAAGGTTTTGCTTCTTCAAAACCTTAGCGTAGTCAATCGCCATATTGCTAGTACCGACTAGTATTATCATTTTTACATTCTCATTCTTAAACTAGGTAATTGGAGCGATGTCAGTTTGAATTGCAAGCTCATGACTCAATAAAGGGAAAATAGAGTTGAGTAATAATTGATGATGTTTTTTTGATTCTAAATAAGGAGTCAACTGACATTTATCGCTAAGTACTTTTTGAATAAATAAATGCGTTAACCCACTTTGAAATGGCGTTGAGATAGAAAGCTGTTGCGTGGCTTGCGTGTGCTTATTCATCACAGTCATTGTGCCAGCAATTTCGTTTATTACTATAGACTCGTCAATTGTATCAAGTACAATTTCAAAACTCACACCATCACTGCCACCATCTTCACACTCAAGCACTAATGCACTGTGGTAATTTTCAGCATTCGCATTGAAAATACCGATGACTTCTTTATACCCTGCTCGTTTACTATCGACTACATAGGAGCCATCAAGGAAGCTTGCTGAAAATAGTAGCTCAGACTCGTTTAGGTAATGCCACAAATCTATGTAATGGACGGCATTACAAGCAAGTCCCCACCCTTGGCCTGTCACCTTTATATCTACACGTTTGCCTGATAAACGAACCTTTAAATCTTGGTAAAGAGTATACATTCTCCTTGGGCAGTTGACCCAAGCCTTGGTATTATACTGTTCCAACATATGTGATGCTGACTCCAATTCACTCAGAGTCTGAAACAGTACTTTTTCCAACAGCATGTACTTCACATCATTGCTCTCAAGAATATCCTTCATCAATTGATAACGGATTGCAGAGTTTGTTGCAATAATACAAACATCGACTGAGAGGGCCTTAGGCAATTCATCGGTGAATGTCACCTTAGGGGAGCTTTCTATTGCCACTTGTTGGTAACGCTCTCTCGCGACTTCCAATGAATTCGTACTAACATCATATACCCACACCTCGAAAGTGACGTCGAGATGACTCAATGCTTGTAAATGACGACTGCCCAGTTGGCCAGCACCTGCGATGAGTACTGTTTTCATGTTATTCCTTTTCTATTGAAATATCTGAGAACAGCTTCTGCTTCGAAGTGTTCCAAATGTCAGAAGAGCTGAGAATATCGTAGAATTTAGTGTCACTATTTCCACAACCAAACTCTTCATGCTTATCGTAAGTTTTACCCTCTATAACTTGTATAGTTTCAAGGATGATGTCTCTGCGTTCCGGACAATTAACTATCGATTTTGCTGTCGCTCGATTATTTTGTCTTGAGCCGAGGTTAATCGAGGGAATGCCGTAGAAAGGAACTTCTCGGACCCCCGCACTCGAATTACCAATCATAAATTGGCTATTCTTGAGAAGTGTCAAAAAATATTCAAACCTCAGGCTTGGAAAGACTCTAAACCTATCATGTCCGTTAAGCCTATCCAATTCATCGATGATAATATCGGAGCCGCTATCATTATTAGGGTAAACTACAATGTAGTTATAAGTTGAGCTCAACAAGGCATCAACGGTTTCTTTTATGTGCTCACGAATCTTATCGATTTCAGTCGTAACTGGGTGGTACATGAAGACCGCATATTCCTCGAAAGGGATATCGTAACGGTTACGCGCCTTATCCAGCGAAGGCAACTCATCAGATACCATGATATCTAAATCTGGAGAGCCAATATTGAAGATTGTCGACTCTAATTCCCCCAACTGTATCAGTCGACTACCCGCGCGCTCATTGCTTACAAAATGAAGATGTGACATTTTTGTCACAGCATGCCGAATCAACTCATCTATCGTACCAGAGACTTCTCCGCCTTCGATATGTGAGACAAGAATATTATTGAGAGAGCCGACGATAGCACCTGCGAGCGCCTCTACGCGATCACCATGAATAACAATCATGTCTGGCTCGATCTCACGGGCATAATCCGACAGACCAGAGATCGTCTTCGCCAACACACTATCCATAGAATCAGAACGGTTCTGATTAAAGAAGTTATGGGTATTTTCAAAACCACACTTCTCTACTTCTTTACCCGTAAAACCATACTTTTTGAGTAGATGCATGCCTGTCACAAATACATAAGCTTCAAACTGATCCGAATTTTCTATTTTCAACATGAGGCTCTTTAGCTTACCAAAATCTGCTCGAGTGCCTGTCAGAAATAGTATTTTCTTCACCATGTGATACCTCTATAAAAACTCTTTCTTAATTTGAGTATCTGCTTTAATAAACGTGCTTGCTTTTCTTCCCAATAGGCGTTCGTAATCTTCGGCTAAAAAGTCACCTGTGCCAGGTCTTTTCACCCATAGGTTATCCGTCGTAAGCTCTTCGCCCTCATTAATATCTTTTATACTAACTACGCTAGCATAGGCAAAATCAATCGTTACTTGTTCTTCTTTTGCGGCTTCTTTCTTACCACCTCGCATCGTCGCCATTCGCGCTGACATAGCGATAAGCTCTGCACACTCTTCAGCATCCATAGAGCAACAAATATCAGGCCCAGGTCTCTCTTTCGAATCAGTAAAGTGACGCTCTAATACTGAAGCACCCGCGGCAACCGCACCTAGACAAGCTAAGTTATCAATACTGTGATCTGAAAGCCCTACGACTGCGTCAGGGAAAGCTTCTTGAAGCTGTATCATTGCACCAATTCGGATTAAGTGGTCAGGTGTTGGATATAGGTTTGTGGTATGCAATAAGCAAAATTCTGTTTCATGCTTTCTAAATATATTTACGGCTTTTTCAATTGAAGCGATATCATTCATACCGGTGCTAAGAATAACTGGCTTGCCAAAACTTGCGATAAGCTCAAGTAACGGGTAATTATTGCACTCTCCAGAACCAATCTTATATGCCGGAACATTCATCCTTTCTAAGCGAAGTGCCGCAGCACGAGAAAATGGTGTACTAATAAAGATAGCGCCTTTAGATTCTACATAGTCTTTAAGTGCTGTTTCATCTTCTTCGTTCAGAGCACATCGCTCCATTATTTCATAAATCGAAACATCAGCATTGCCAGGAACCACACTTTTTGCTTCTGCACTCATTTCATCTTCAACAACATGGGTTTGGTGCTTAATGATCTCAGCTCCCCCATCTAGGGCTGCATCAACCATCTGCTTAGCAACTTCAAGAGAGCCTTCATGATTAATACCGATCTCAGCGATCACCAACGGGGCAAAATCAAGACCAACTTTTCGACCTGATATTTCAAAAACTGGGTTACTCATCATTACTCTCCATAATTCTTTCTATATTTAGTAAATCTTCTAGCCTATCAATATCCGCTGACTCTTTTTCAGACATTTCATACGGGAAAACGCCATCCCTAGGAATTCCATTACACAATTTAAAACTGTGTGCAGAGAAAATATAGATAGCGCCATTCGGTTGATAAGATTTGGGTAAGTCTTGGCGTCTAGTATAAGGAGCGGAAGCTCCATAAAGCCCACTAATAGTACCGTTTTCATTCAATTTATAGGCTTTAGCTGGACTATGACTCGGCTCAAAAACGCTAATAGTGCAACTAGCTTTACACTTTCCGTGAAGGGTCAATGCTTCTGAAATATGTGTACTGTTACGAAGCGGCGATGTAGGTTGCAACAGCACAATATTCAAAAACGTCTCCAATTTTTGGAGCTCCTGAATTGCGTGGTCGATAACCGCTTCACTCGTGGCCTCATCACTAGCTAGGTGCATTGGACGGCATATGACTTTTGCACCGTACTTTCTACTGACGTCTTTAATCTCTGGATCTTCTGTAGTAACAAATACTTGATCTATTTCCGAACATTGCAATGCTGCTTCGATTGTCCAAGCAATCACGGGTTTACCATTGAGAGGAAGAATGTTTTTTCTAGGTAGCCCTTTGGACCCGCCTCTAGCGGTGATCAATGCAAAGTTTGACATCCGCACTCCTTGTTACCGTTAAGCTCTTAACTCGAAAGTCTCAGAATTAGTTACTAATATTCGATTCGACATATTGGTATGTAACCTCTAAGTACTCGCTTTTAGGTGATAGTAATTGCCTTGCTCTACAATCTAGAAAGCAAGTAAATCCCTACTTCTAGGCTGATAATGAGAGCAAAATTTTACCTGAATTACCTAAACCTCACCAGTAATTTGGGACATCTCACCCAGAAAGCTGAGCTTCCTTATAGGGCGCTCTTCAAGGTCACTAATAGTTAATCAAAATACTCGAATACTATAACCATTCAATGCTCATATCATTTTATGCCAATTACTTTATGTAGGATCAGCCTCTTAGCAGTAAAGAGAATCAGTGCTAGAATGGTCTCTTTATACAATGCAGCAAGCTATCACTCAATTTTAACGAGTAACTAATGATACGTATTTTAGACTTTTTAGCCGCTTTCTTTGGCTTGTTAACGTTATGGCCAGTATTGCTTATCGTTACGATTGTTGGTTTTTTCGACACCGGTTCTCCTATTTTTATTCAAGAGCGTGTAGGACGAAAGAAAAAACCCTTCAACCTTATTAAGTTTCGAACAATGTCTGTTGACACTCAATCTGTTGCTAGTCACTTAGCAAATACTGCTTCCATCACAAGATTGGGGCACTTTTTGCGTAAAACTAAGATTGATGAATTACCACAGCTCATAAATGTACTCAAAGGCGAAATGAGTTTAGTTGGCCCTCGACCAAACTTATTTAATCAAAAAGAATTAATTAGAGAACGTGATGCCTTAGGCATTTACAATGTGCTTCCAGGAATCACCGGTTTAGCGCAAATTCAGAGTATTGATATGTCAACACCGGCTCTCCTTGCTAAAACAGATAAAAAAATGATTGACACACTCACTCTCATCCACTATTTCAGATATATTTTGCTTACTGCAAAGGGCAGTGGTAAAGGTGATGCTGTAAAGTAAACGAGAGAACAACCATGTCATTTTTACAACCTATTTGGGTTATGCCGAGACCACTGAAGCGACTCGTTAGCATCATTGTTGATGTTATATTTATTATTTTTTCTTTTTGGGGTGCTTTTGCAACACGTTTGGGTAACATTGAAGCTTATACTCAGCAAACTGAATACTGGAAGCTAATCGCATTTTTAGTTCCATGTACACTAGTTGTCTTTGTTAAAAGTGGGTTATATCGTGCAATTCTTCGTTATTTAAGTTTACATGCGGTATTAAATATCGCTATTTCTGCCATTGTATCAGCAGCTTTTATCGTTTTCTTTTCTTACTTTAACCATCTATACATGCCTCGCTCTATCCCAGTTATATACACGACTTATCTAGTCATATTGTGTGGGGGGTCTAGATTAATTGTTCGATTTTTAGTATCTAATTTAGTCGTAAAGCAAAAAAAGAAAGTCCTGATCTACGGTGCGGGGGTGGCAGGCCTACAACTCGCAGACCTTTTACGCCAAGGTAAAGACTATCATCCTGTCGCTTTCATTGATGACGACAGGAAAAAGCACAAGACAACCATGCATGGTATAACCGTTTATAGGCCTAAGTACCTTGATAAAATAATCAAAAAGCACGGTATATCAACGATACTATTGGCTGTTCCTTCAGCTTCCCAGCTTCAGAAAAAAAAGATTATTCAATCTTTAGCTAAGTTACATATTGAAGTATTAACTATTCCAAACTTAGACGATTTAGTGAATGGTAAACTGTCTATTGGACAACTTAAAGAGGTGTCGATTGACGATTTACTTGGTCGCGTAGCCGTTGCCCCCCAAGCAGAGTTCATGGAAGCTAATATTAAAAACAAGGTCGTAATGGTTACAGGTGCGGGCGGTTCTATAGGCTCAGAGCTCTGTCGCCAGATCGTCCAAAATAAACCAAGAACTTTAATCCTGTTTGACGTTTCTGAGTTTAATTTGTATCAGATTGAACACGAATTATCGCAGATGATAATGAATGAACAACTATTAATAAACGTGGTCCCACTATTAGGCTCAGTACAACAGCCTAACAGGTCAGTCGAAGTCATGAAAGCATTTGAAGTTAATACCGTTTTTCATGCAGCTGCTTATAAACACGTACCCTTGGTCGAGCACAATGTGATAGAAGGCGTACGTAACAACATTTTCGGAACTGTTTATACAGCAAAAGCTGCAATCGAAGCAGGAGTTGAATCCTTTGTTTTGATATCAACAGACAAAGCTGTTCGGCCGACAAACATCATGGGGACGACAAAACGAGTAGCTGAACTTGGCTTACAAGCCCTAGCAGACATCGAGCGTAAAAAAGAGAATGGAACACGATTTAGTATGGTGCGTTTTGGTAACGTTCTTGGCTCATCAGGATCTGTAATCCCTCTGTTTAAGAAGCAAATAGCGCAAGGAGGCCCAGTCACACTAACTCATAAACATATAACCCGTTATTTTATGACGATTCCTGAAGCTGCTCAATTAGTGATTCAAGCAGGAGCAATGAGCAAAGGTGGTGATGTGTTTGTATTGGACATGGGAGAGTCAGTGAAAATAGCTGAACTTGCTCGTAACCTCATTCACTTATCGGGTTTAGAGGTTCGAAATAGTGACAACCCAAATGGTGATATTGAGATTAAATGTACTGGCTTGCGCCCTGGAGAAAAGCTCTACGAAGAACTGTTAATAGGAGATAACGTAGCGAAAACATCCCATCCACGAATCATGACGGCTAATGAGGATTTTTTACCTTTGGATGAATACAATCAGCTTTTAGAGCACTTAGATACTGCTTGCCATTGTTTGGATCATGACACAATTCGAAATCTGCTGCTCGAAGCACCCACAGGTTTCACCCCTGTTGATGGCATTGGTGATTTAGTATGGAACGCTTGCAAAGGCAAACAATCCACTCATTAAACTTCGCAAAAGTAAAAAGCCTTAAATGATTATTAGTTTTAGAGGATGTACAGCAGCTTCAACACTAGAGTCTAAAGCATATGATAAATAGAACTAATAAAGAACAAGTCGAAACTGGCCCAATTTATAATCAACTAAATGTACATTACTAGTCATTTAGCGTATGATTCATGCATTAGGATATAAAAATAAAACTGGCTAGAGTTATATCATGTTCTTGGAACTTTCATTTGTTGGCTTTTTCTCTTTTGCCTCACTTTTCTTGATGCGCAAAGTAGCAAAGGCCATTGGCTTAGTGGACAAGCCAAATGCTCGTAAGCTACATACCGGAGCTATTCCCCTAGTTGGTGGCATTTCAATTTGCCTTTCAATTGGTCAATATATCGCTTCAAACCCAGATGTAATCCCTCACAGTTACCTATTCCTTTCATGTATAGCTATTCTGATTGTCGTAGGTGCATTGGATGATAAATTCGACATCAGCTTTAAAATTAGATTAGTCGTTCAAGCCCTCCTATCTATAGCAATGATGTACTTTGCTGACATCCGACTAGATAATATTGGTAACATCTTCGGCTTTGGTGATATGCATTTAGGTATATTGAGCCCAATCGTTACCATCTTAGCTGTCATTGGTGCTATTAATGCATTTAACATGGTTGATGGTATCGATGGCCTTTTAGGTGGGCTTGCTATTGTGACTTTTGCCGCTCTCGCAGTTTTGTTAAAAGTTGATAGTCAACATGGGCTTGCTTATCTGTGCGTCGTTTTTATTGCTGCAATTGTCCCTTACATTTTAATGAACCTAGGTATTTTGGGGCGAGAACGTAAAGTTTTCATGGGCGATGCGGGAAGTATGATGATAGGCTTTACGGTTATTTGGCTTTTACTAGGTGCAAGCCAGCAGTCTACTGATACACTTATGAAACCAGTAACCGCGCTTTGGTTGATTGCAATCCCACTAATGGACATGACAGCGATTATGTTCAGAAGAATACGCCGTGGAGATTCACCATTTAAACCAGACAGAGAGCATCTACACCATATTTTCCAACGTTTAGGGTGTACCCCAAAACAAACACTAGCCATTATCTGTTCTATTGCTGGAGGCTTTGCGGGATTCGGAATTTACGGTGAGCTGAGTGGTATCGCTGAATCAACAATGTTTACTTTATTTATACTTTGCTTCTTAGGATACACAGTGGCTATGAGCTATGTTTGGCGAATTACAAGCTGGGTAAGGCGTTGTAGAAATTTACCAGAAAAAGTGTTCTAGAGTTCATTAAAACTTGCTCCACTGACGTCAGTAGCTCTGTAACTGATAGCACTAAAATAAAAATGGCCATGTTCGATATATGAACATGGCCATTTTTAATAAATCTCACCAAGACTAAATTTCTATACATCCCCACTCAGGGAAGTGCTTACGTACATACGCATTCAGATCTTTTTCTGACTGACTGTATTGGCGAGCTTGATCTAGAGACTCTGCTGTCGAGTACACAACACCAGCACCAACCGTCACATTGGTAAAACGATCAATGATAATAAATGCACCTGTTTGAGGTAAAACTCTATACTCATCGACTGCAACTTTGTCAGTTAATGAGACAGACATAAAGCCAATTTCATTAAGATCTAGTGAGTCACTATCTTGAGCATGCTGCTCTAGAGTATTCACATCAACTTTATGTGCGATATCCGTTACTCGTCCAGAACAAGACTTTGTCGCAAACTTAAAGGTATACTCTTTATGCGTTCGAAGTGGATTTTCATCCATCCAAACCACATGAGCATCCAACTTATTAGTCACAGCTGGTTCATGGCCTTTATGAACAATCATATCACCACGAGAAACATCAATCTCATCTTCAAGAGTAATCGTAATAGCTTGTCCAGGGAATGCAACGTCCAAGTCACCGTCATGAGTGTAAATTGATTTCACTTGTGATGACTTTCCTGACGGCAGTGCAGTCACTTCGTCACCAGGGTGAATCGTTCCCGAAGCAAGTGTTCCGCAGAAACCACGAAAATCCAAATTTGGACGGTTTACGTATTGTACCGGGAAGCGCATTCGATCAAGGTTTTTATCTTGATCGACCTTTACCGTTTCCAACAGTTTCATCAACGTTGCGCCTGGGTACCAATCCATGTTTTCACTAGGTGTAACGACATTGTCGCCCTTAAGTGCTGAAATTGGAACGAAACGAATATCGTCAATATTAAAGCTCTTAGCCATTTCTCGATAATCAGCTTTAATCTTCTGATATACTGTTTGGCTGTAATTCATCAAGTCCATTTTATTGATAGCAACAATAATATGTTTGATACCGAGTAATGAACAAATGTAGCTATGACGACGAGTTTGAGTTTGAATACCGTAGCGCGCATCAACCATAACGATCGCCAGTTCACAAGTAGAAGCACCTGTTACCATATTACGAGTATATTGCTCATGCCCAGGAGTATCGGCGATAATAAACTTACGCTTATCTGTCGAAAAATAACGGTAAGCAACATCAATAGTAATACCTTGCTCACGCTCAGATTGAAGGCCATCTACCAATAATGCTAAATCGAAGGCCTCATCAGTAGTATTAAACTTCTGAGAATCCTTTTCGATTGCAGCCATCTGATCTTCGTAAATTAGCTTACTATCATAGAGCAGGCGACCGATAAGAGTAGATTTACCGTCATCAACGTTACCACAAGTTAGGAAACGAAGAAGATCCTTATTTTCGTGCACTTTCAGATATGCTTCAATATCTTCAGCAATCAAGTCTGATGAATGTGACATGTTTAATCCTTAAATTGACTGACGCAGCATACTTTTTAAAGGGGCTCTTTTTTAAGTTGGCTTCCGTAAGTATGCCTTTCAAATTAACTATGCATAGAAACGCGTAAGCGTTTCAATAAATGCTGTCTTTTCTTGGTTTGGGAGTTGATTAATGCCTGCCGCAGCCTTCCGACCACCACCGGTAGCAAACTGAGTACAAACTTCATCCGCACCTGTTCGATTATTCAATGGAGCTCGAACGCTAACCGTATAGTCTTGCTGGTTTTGATTCAAAGTTAATACTGCATGCGCTTTGTCTGGTGATTGATTTGCTAGATTATTACCAAACACACCGCTAATACGTCGAGCCCACGGTTCACAAGGTAGCTCGTACACTTCTGCAATTTCGCTATCGGCAATTGGCCTCAACTTCGCTAAGTTAGCGCTATCAGCTTCATAACCAGTTTTAAGCACATAGAATGGCGATGACAAATCCTCTTTCAAATCAAAAGGAGATTGATATTCCATCAGCATTGAAAAAAGCTCTGCCGGTGGAATATAGAGATCTGCTATCGTGGCACCATAACCGTTATAGTTTATTAATGTACCTAGTTCCTTTAGGAACTCTCTTTCTAGTTTTGTCAGAGATAGCTCGTCTGCGAGCGCCTCTGCGCTTGAAAACAAATTATCACCGTATGCACCAACAACAGCCCAGGTGGCGTAACGCCCTGATAAATGTTTATTGATCAATAAACTGGTACATGTCTGTGCATCCAAATTAATCAAAGCAGTAAAGTTACTCGCTTGAGGGACTTCACCAGTACGATGATGGTCACAATAAAACAGTGGGATATCACGCTCGATAAGGTCATATAGAGCGTCAATATTCTTTTCCATCGATATATCTAGTACCGTGACACCACTAGCGTCGCTCTCTAAAGCAACGTGCTGTAGTAACTTGATATCTCGCTTCACACCGGTTATCAGCTTCGACTTTTTTGGTTCGGCTTTTCGCAATTGTAATAAGGCGATAATGCCATCAGCATCCCCATTAAAAACATCGTAATGCATCATCAAATATACCCAAGTCTTTGTAACTCTTTGACTACTGCTTCAGCACAATCTTCAACTGATTTTTGTGCTGTTTCTATACGAATCTCGGCATTCACAGGAGCTTCATAAGTAGAGTCAATACCTGTAAAGTTCTTGATCTCACCTGAACGAGCTTTCTTATATAAACCTTTAGGGTCTCGCTGTTCACAAACCTCAAGTGGTGTATCAATAAACACCTCTAGGAACTGCCCATCAGACATAAGTGCTCGAGCCTGTTCTCGATCGGAGATAAACGGAGAGATAAACGCAGTCAATACTAGAGAACCAGAATCAACAAACAACTTAGCTACTTCGCCGATTCGACGGATATTTTCAACACGATCTGCATCACTGAAGCCTAAGTCTTTATTCAGTCCATGACGAACGTTGTCTCCATCAAGTAAATAGCTATGCTTTCCCAAACTTAGTAATTTACTTTCTACAGCATTAGCGACCGTGGACTTTCCGGAACCACTCAATCCAGTAAACCAAAGTACTGCAGGTTTCTGACCTTTTAACTGAGCGCGATCTTGATGAGTCACGGACGTATTGTGCCAAACAACGTCATCACTTACAGAGTCATTCAGTTTACGCTCGTAAGGAGTCGACATTAGAAATACCCTTCACGCTTTTTCTTCTCCATTGAGCCTGCACTATCATGATCGATAGCACGCCCTTGGCGCTCCGAGGTCGTCGTGAGAAGCATTTCTTGAATAATCTCTGGGAGAGTTGTTGCTTCAGATTCAACGGCGCCCGTTAATGGATAACAACCTAAAGTACGGAAGCGAACCATTTTCTCTTCTACTACTTCACCGTCTTTCAACTCCATACGTTTATCATCCACCATGATTAACATACCATCACGCTCAACTACCGGGCGTTTAGCTGACAAGTACAGCCCTGGAATTTCGATGCTTTCTAGGTAAATATATTGCCAGATATCGAGTTCAGTCCAGTTCGAAAGTGGGAAAACACGAATACTCTCACCTTTGTTCACTTTACCGTTATAAACGTTCCAAAGCTCTGGACGTTGGTTTTTAGGATCCCAACGATGGTGTTCGTCACGGAAGGAGTACACTCGCTCTTTAGCTCGAGATTTTTCTTCATCTCGGCGAGCACCACCAAAAGCAGCATCGAAGCCATGCTTATCCAATGCTTGTTTTAAACCTTGAGTTTTCATTACATCAGTATGTACCGAACTACCATGAACAAAAGGGCTTATATTCATCTCTAAGCCTTCAGGGTTTTGGTGAACAATGAGTTCCATGCCTAATTTCTTCGCCATGTAATCGCGAAATGCGATCATCTCTTTAAATTTCCACGTTGTGTCTACGTGCATCAGTGGGAATGGTGGAATACCCGGGGCAAATGCTTTCTTGGCAAGGTGCAACATTACTGATGAGTCTTTACCAACTGAATAAAGCATCACTGGGTTATCGAACTCAGCTGCGACCTCGCGCATGATATGTATCGACTCAGCCTCTAGCTGTTTCAGGTGAGTCATGCGTTCTGGAGAAATATTCATTTCTAAAAAATCCTTAAATTACAATCCAATAAAAAATGGAATCGTAGTTAATACAATTGCGCTATAAAGTAGGCACACTGGCACACCTACTTTAATAAAATCTTGTAGTTTATACTGACCCGCATTAAATACCATTAAGTTGGTTTGGTATCCATATGGGCTGATAAAGCTTGCACTGGCACCGAAGGCGATAGCTAAAATATATGCATATGGGTTGACCGACAACGAAGAGGCTAACTCTAAACCTATAGGAAACACTAGTGCCGCTGCAGCATTATTGGTCACTAATTCCGTCATCATCCACGCCAATAAATAAACCACTAAAAGTCCAATAAACGGAGTAAACAAATAGTCGTAAGAATGAACTACCCTTTCTAAGCCGTTTAAGGCACCACTGTTAAACAGCGCCTGAGATAACAACAGCGCCGACGAAATAATCAGCCAGATATTCTTGGGGATACGTTGTAATACTTCATTTGCACTCAAACTGCCAGACAGTAGCAATAAACCTAGTAAAATTAACATAACTTTAAATAGCGATACCAATCCAACGGCAGCGAGTAGAATCGCCCCTAGAAAGCCACCTATTGTTAGCTTTTCTTTCCACCCGTCCAAACAACCTTCGGTTTCCACTTCATTCAATAAAAAGAAGTTTTTTGTGATGTTATTACGAGAAGAATAATCATCCCCCACCGCGAGCACTAGATAATCACCAGCTTGCAGTTCTACATCACCCAGCTTACCTGATATCACCTCTCCATCTCTTTTAATAGCTACCACAGCAGCATCAAACAAAGCGCGAAAACCTGCATGCTTTAGTGTTTTTCCTATTAAATGGCTTTCAGGACGAATTACAACTTCAGAGAGGTTATCAAGAGGTAAGCCGATATCGGAAGCAAACAAAGACAACCCATCGAACTGAGTTAAAGTAGTAACCTTTTTAACATCGCCGCTGAACAATAACCGATCATGAGTTTGTATCACTTCTTGCGGTGTCACTGGGGATATCAAACGTCGATCACGTAAGATTTCCACCAAGAATAATGATTCCAAGTGACGAAGACCATTTTGTTCTACAGACTTTCCTATTAGGTCTGAATCTGAAGCGACCTCAGTATCAATAATATAGTCACGAATCTTAACTTGAGTATTATCATACTCTGGCAATAGTGGGCTTAATGCAAACAAAAGCGTTCCGCAGCCAAGTACCAAACATAAGCCCACCGCAGTAAAGTCGAAAAACATCAAACTGGGCAAACCAGAGTCAATAACCAAACTGTTTACAATCAAATTGGTAGACGTTCCGACTAAGGTTAGAGTTCCACCAAGTATGGCCGCGTAAGAAAGAGGGATAAGCAGTTTACTGGCCTTGTGATGTGGGTTGTTACGGATTGGAGCCAACATAGTTGAAACTACTGCTGTATTGTTCAATATTGCAGAAGAAAAAGTAGTTAAACCAAACAGCCTGAATAATGTTGAATGATAATTAGGTCCAATTACATAATTGGTAATCACTCGAAGGAGTTTGGTTTTTTCTAACGCTACAGAACAAACCATTAGTAGTATCAAAGTGAGTAAGCCTTTATTTGAAAAGCTTAATATAACTTGCTCCGTCGTAACAAGAGAAGTACTAAAAAGCACCAATAGCAATACGCCAAACACTCTATCCGGATGAGATTGAAAGCGTATCAAACCAAAGACTGTTGCAACGAATAAGCAAAGTACGTGAACAGCAGGGTTCTGTAACCAATCAAGCAAAACTTTTGCTCCAAATAAGCGAACTAAGTTCTAAGACTCTAAAACACTACAAGTCGCAGACTAACATTGTGAATGTTCTGGCTCAAGTAAGCGCCTTTGTAAAACAAAGAAAGACAATCTCTAGTAAATGGTTCACCATCCCAATAAAAGCGATGAGAAACTAAATTAACAACAGTTATTATTCAACCAAATTTGCAACCTAGCAATATCTTTTGAACTGCACTTATTATGCAAATAGATATGGAAAAATGTCATCATCGACTAGAAGCCTCTATCTGATATACCCAACGGGCATAACTTAAAGGGTCAATGAGCCTCATAAATTTTCATAACAGAATCTAAGGCATGTTGAACTACAATTTGTTCATCATAATCTTTCTCAATACGCGATCGGCTGTTTAAACACATTCGACTGTATGATTCATCATCCAGCTGAAGCATAGTAACCATTTTTTTATACAACGAGTCTGAAGACTTCACTTTGCACAATAAGCCGTTGAAGCCATGAGTAATAACATGCTTACAGCCAGGTACATCTGTGGTTATACTTGGAAGGCCCATGGCACCGGCTTCTAAAAGTGTTCTAGGCATTCCCTCTCGATAAGAAGGTAACACTACACAATCCGCATTTGCATAAACTTGCGCTATCGTGTTACTTGGGCCAATCCAGTTGATGTAGTCGGATTTTGATAACTCTTTAAGCTCATCACATGACAAAGCTGAAGCATTGTCCACCCCCGCAAAACCACACAAATCAAGCGTGAATATATACCCACTTTCAGCCAGTTTATGAGCTGCTGATATAAGCTCACGAACCCCTTTATCACCTAGCATTCTTCCAACAAATAAAAACCGGAAGGGCTCAGTAACATCACGATTTACTTTTATTGATGGTTCAAAATCATAGATATTAACACCAGAGCCTGGAAGCAGCGTCAATTTATTTTTATGGACCAGTTTATTGCTAATTAACACCTCCATATCTTCCGGATTTTGGCAAAACACTTTGCTGGCAAAAGGTTGGGATAAGCGATAAAGCAACTTCACAACTTTAGACGTTAAATTATTATTAATAAAAGCAGTACCCAGCCCAGACACATTATTAATAGCTTTGACGCCATTAAGCCGAGACGCCCAAGTTCCATAGATATTGTTCTTAATCGTAAAGTTAAAAACTACGACAGGTTTAACTTTACGATAAAACCAAAAGAGCCTGTAAACCAATGCCAAGTCTTTAATTGGGTTGCTGCCTTTGTTGTCCATTTCAAGATGAAACCACTCACACCCTAGCTCATCGACTAGTTTCTGAGAGTAGCCATCAACTGGAGATAGGCAAACAACTTTAAAACCATTTTTCTGGAAAGCATTTATCGTGGACGACCTGAAATTATACAAATACCAAGATGTATTGGCAGACAGAACTACTTTATTCATAATTAACTACAACAAGGTAAATGGATAAAACTGATACGGTAACCAGGCAAAACTATGCCCTGCAAAGAAAAGCCACACGAACAAAACTAAGCAATAATAACTACAAATAAGCAATACCCATTGTTTATTCGCCTTATTAGGATTTCCTAAAACTTCAGGCAAATGGGCGAAAACAACCAATTGTAATGGTAATAAGTATAGCGCGACACGATCTACCGCGGTACTGGCAGATGTTAGAAAAAGAATGGCAAACGAAATTAATGAAGCATATGAAAACCAACCCCATATCTGTTTTTCTTTAACAAGCATGTTAAATAAATTACGGTAATATAAAAAAATCACACTCGGCACGACACACATAAAAACTCTAATTAATGCACCTTGGGACTGATATTCTGCTTCTACGTAGTTGGCATAAAGCGCATCAACGCTATCTTGTAACAAGATAATATAAGCTCCTACTGCAGCAATGGTGATCCATAAAACACTTAACATTCGGCTCTTTGAAGATATCAGTGCAGCTACAGGAATCAGCAACACTGCCGATTTATGAAATAACGCTGCAACAATAATCCAGATAGAAAACCGAAAAGTAGATTTGTGTATTAATGCGTTAAGAGCGATCATTCCAAAGCCCAATGCTGTTGCTTGGCGTGAATAGCCCATTGCCAACACAATAGTCATGTAAGGAATAGCCGTGACTATCGCAAGCATTGGTCTTGGCAAATTCTTACAAAATACCATTAAACCAAGGCTAAAAAAGAAACCACAGAGTAAATTAACAGTATATATCCCGCCACCTACAGCACTGGCGATATAGTTAAGCAACTGATAACCCGGGTCTCCTAGTGAGAGTACCTCTTGTAGTGATAACCCATGGATTCTTTCCAAATAATCAAGATAAGCATACCAATCCCCTCCAACTTCCACTCGAAAGCCTACTAAAAAAGTAATGACAGCAGGTACAATTACCCAGACAACCGGTAAACGTTTGCCCGAATAATTATAACCTTCCGTGCGTCTTGGCTCAGCAACAGCAAAGGCAGCCACTAAAAAAAATAATGTCCAATACGCTAGCATTTATACACCTTCAGCTTCAAGCCATTGCTGAAACATTAGAACACACCATAACTGTGCTGTATGGTTATACTTCTTGGTTAAGTGTTCTTGCCAAAGTTTTGTAACCATTGGTTCATTTAAATAACCTTCGCGTTGCAATCTTACCGGATCAATTAATCCCTCTACCCACTCTCTTAATGATGTTCTTAGCCATGTATCTAGAGGAAGTGCAAAGCCCATTTTTGGCCTCTCAATTAACTCTTTAGGCACATATCTATATAGTACCTCTCGTAGGGGCCACTTTGTCACACCTTGCCTAAGTTTGATATCAAACGGCAACGACCATGCAAATTCTACAACTGAGTGATCAAGCATCGGTACTCGAGTTTCTAATGATACTGCCATTGCCGCCCTATCAACTTTAGTGAGAATGTCATCACTCATATAAGTCATCATATCCAAAGCCATCATCATCTCTGGTGCACTCAAGCTTTCAAACAGGTCATTTTGGGTAATAACTGACTTTGGTTCCTTACCTAGTAATACTAATTCTTCAGGCGCCTTCCATTGAGAAACTAACCCCAAGTATAAATCTTTAGAGCCTTGAGCTTCCAGTACCGCGGCTGCTTTATGTAGCTTATCGCCCAACTGACGCATTTTTTTTGATTTCGGTAAAACACTGTTCAACCCATCGAGCCGCTGGGGAGAAAAACTACTTATTCCAGTGGACAATAACGTTCGAATTGCAAATGGCAACGAACTAACTCTAGGCCACATTGTATGGGCAAGCTGATGGCGGTTATAACCTGCAAATAGTTCATCACCGCCATCACCTGATAGCGCAACAGTTACATATTGCTTAGCTAACTTAGAAACTAAAAAGGTCGGTATTTGTGAAGAGTCTGCAAAGGGCTCATCATAAACATTGTGAAGCTCAGGAATACAATCGAGAGCGTCTCGTGGGCTTACATACATTTCCGTATGCTCTGTTCCTAAATGTTTAGCAACAACCTTGGCATGTTCAGCCTCGTTATAAGCTTTATTATCAAAACCCATAGTAAATGTTTTTACAGGCTTATTGGTATTTGCCTGCATCAAAGCCACAATGCTTGTAGAATCGACACCACCAGATAAAAACGCCCCTAATGGAACATCTGAAATCACTTGTCGATTAACTGCCATCGTCAACACTTCATCCAACTTATCGACAGCTTGTTGTGCAGTTCCAGAAAAATGATTTTCTAAACCTTTGTTTACCACATCTTCAGCAGACCAGTACTGTGACTCAACAATTGAGAGCTTAGAATCAATCGTTAAAAACCTACCGGGCATTAACTTAAAGGTATGTTTGTAGATACAGTACGGCGCTGGAACGCAATTATGACGCATATATAAGCACAATACATCGCGGTTTATTTCGGGTTGAAAAGCAGGATGTTGCTTAAGTGCCTTAAGCTCTGAAGCAAAAATCAAGCTGCCATTTTGATTGGTGTAAAATAGTGGCTTTTCACCTAGCCTATCTCTTGCTAAAAGCAACTTTTCTTGTTCTACATCCCATAGCGCAATAGCGAACATGCCAGTCAGGTGCTTTAACGTTTTTTCAAACCCCCAAGCATCTATACAAACTAAAATCGTTTCAGTATCAGAGTGTCCACACCAAACTTCATCAGGAAACTGCTCTCGCAATTCTAAATGGTTATATACCTCACCATTAAACACCATTATATAGCGGCCACTGTTCGAAATCATTGGCTGGTGACCTGCCGGTGACAAATCTTGAATAGCTAGACGCCTATGACCAAAAGCTAACCCATCTTTCTCCGAACACCAAAAACCATCACTATCTGGTCCACGATGAATCAGCTGTGCGTTCATGCTTTTGATCGTACGATCAAGAAAGTCCCTACTTTGAGAGTTGAAAGAGATGAATCCGGTAAAACCACACATAATTATTTATTGTTACCTGAAATAGAATCAAAAAGAGTAATAAGCGTGCTTGATTGCGCTTGTACAGAGTATCGGTTTTCAACAGCCTTGCGGCCGGCCTTTCCCATAGTCATGCGGAGTTCATGATCTGTTAATAGACGATCCAAAGATGCAATAAATTCATTATGATTACTCGCCAATAAACCGCATTCACTGCCCTCGACAATAGCGGAGTTGACACCTACAGGAGAAGCAACAACAGGCACACTGCAAGCCATATATTGAATTAATTTATAGCCACATTTACCCTTCTCCCAAGGACCATCATCTAGTGGCATGATACCAACATCAAAACTACGTATATAATCGACTTCTTTTTCTTCTTCCCATGAAAGAATTTCAACTTTAATATCAGAAAGCTGGCCTACAATGTCTTTGCTTGCACCTACAACTCTGAGCGTAAAATTATGTTTCCTAGATAACTCGACAAACACATCAGCACATTGAACAACATATTTTTGAGTGGAAGGGGAACCTATCCAACCAATCACTAGGCTATCACTTTCGTTCAAATGCATTTCAGGATAGCGGTTTAGATCGATTACTGTAGGTACTTCTACAATCCTTTTTGCTCCCGCCGTAATTGCACGACTAGCAAGATAGTCATTACCTACCACTACCACTGCGGCATTTTCCATGACTTTATCTATCTTATTACGAAGTAAGCGCCGGACAGCTTTATTCGAAGATAAGTCGTAATTGTGAAATATAGCATCATCGTAGTCGACAACATACTTTACACCTAATAATTTTATAACTCGTTCAAACCAAGCAGGAAAGTATGGTATAAACTCATATTCTACCCAAATTACATCATATGTTTTGATGCTAAACAGCGTAAAAATTCGAAGCAAAAAAAACTTAACAAGCATAAACTTGGGAACTTTTTCTTTATTATATAATCGAGTCAGGTAATCATCACTAAACAACGCTTGCTGTCGAATCGTAAAGCCTGCTTGCTCAAGAGCATTAAAATACTGCATGGTTCGAAGCCGTGTACTCGCCCCCTTGCGAGTGTATTTAGATAACAATAAGATCGTTTTCATTTAATGCATTTCTCATACACGCGATGGTATTTTTCTGCTCCGACATCGGCAGAAAACAGTTCGACTGCTGCTTTTCTGCAACGTTCAGGATAGTCAGGTTCTAGTAAGAAATCATACATCAACTTCAAGCCTCGCGTGATCTCTTCATCGCTACCATCTTCAATAACAACACCAACATTATATTTTTCAATTAAATCTGCCATATCTCCTACTCCTCGGTTTCCAAGAATAGGTTTCCCGCATGCTAAAAATTCGGCCATACGCGTTGGAGCTGAACCTATTTTACTTATACCAGCTGTGAAATACAAAATACCAAATTTTAATTCATCAATTGAACTTTGTACCTCATTTGCTGAACACTGCTCAACAGAAAAACATGATAGATTATAACTATTAGCAAAATGATTTAACTTGTGCTGTTCATCGCGTGTTACGACTTTAAATTCAGATTGGGTAAATATATTTTCCGAAATTTTTAATGTTTTAAACAACCAATCCAAATGATACCATCCACTAATAACAGTACCCATCGTTCCAAGTTTAGAGTTCGAATGATGCCCGCCAGTGTTAAACGACGAATCAAAACGAACAAGATCGACACAAGTCGGTATTACAGTAAATTTATCTTTTGATAAATGTGGAATAGTATTTACAAGGTAGGGGACAGCTACATTAGTTAAACTGATGTTTGAAGCAGAGTTGATTAACAGCTTACGTTCTAAGTATTTTAATGTTTTATAAACCACTGATTTTCTTTTCAGTCTACCTGCATCAATCATCTCTTCTGGCCATAACGCTCTCATATCAAAAATAAATGGTGTTCGCGTTATTTTTCCAACTAACCAAGCCGCAATGGCTGGGATGTAACTACGGCAATGAACTAGTTTTACTTTGTTACTTGAAGTAAAGCGAAATGTATCCCAAAATAGAATAGTTAAGTCCCAGATAGTAGCTAACAAGCGAGGTCTATGGTGGTATATTCTAGGTTTCCAAATAATTCCAAGTTCAATACACTCACGCTTTAACTCTTGAACATCTGATTTTTTTTCAAAGTCGCTTCTTTTTTCAAAGCTCACAAGAGTAATAGAGTAATTTTCACTTAACCTAGATAAATAAGCAAGAATTTGAGAACGCCCAAGTGGTTCGAGTAATCCAGTGTAGGACAAATATAGTGTTGATGGCTTCATTATTAATTAAACCCTAATACATCAAGGTATCGTTTTACTACAACATCGGGAGCAAAATATTTTGCCCTTTCAATAAGCTTGTTTTGTTCATGCTCTGATGCCAATGAACAAATAATAGCATCGGCTAATTTTTTCTCATCACCTACCGGCACTAACTTACCGAATTTTCCATCAGATAAAATTTCGGATGGTCCATAATTGCAATCTGTTGCTACTACAGGGGTCCCACAACCAAGCGCCTCGACAATTACATTTCCAAATCCTTCACGCTTTGATGAGAGTACAAACAAATCTGCATTAGCGAAGTACTCTCTCGGTGTATTAACAAACCCCTTAAAATGAACTGCTTTCTCTAGATTATAGTCGTTGACCATTGATTGCAATTGGGCACGAAGAGGCCCCTCACCTAAAATAATTAATGTTACATCTAGCTCTTCATTCACAATAGAAATTGCTCGTAACAACGTAGGGTAATCTTTAGCGTCAATCAACCTTCCAGCAGCAATAATAGTGGTAGATGGGTATTTTATAGCTGGCGTGCTTGAGTCCTCGATATTAAATAACGGAATGGGATTATATAACGTTGTTGGCAATTTATTCAGATGCGAGACACGCTTCATATCAGAACAAACCCCAGAAGAGACGCCAGCTACTTCATCAGCTATCCTGTATGCTAAGAATGTGCTAACTTTCAACCAAAACCTAGTTTTAAAGCTTGCATTTTTAAATTGACTTACTAACGAGCTATGTTCAATTAAAAGCAACTTAAACTTATTCCGATTGATTAATTTCGAGAATGCAGTAAACGCAGTTAAGCCCCACATCGAAGCAATAATGGCATCTGGCTTACTTCTATTAATATAAGAAGAAAGTTTAAAAATAAATTTAATATCTGAAGTTACATTTAGGTTAATAACGTCAAAATCTTTTAAAGCATCTAATAACAAAACCCCTTTTGACATTTTCAACACGATTTCTACGTTAAAGCCAATTCGTTTAAACTCATACGCCAAGTCTAAATTAATTCGTTCAGCTCCTCCAGCGGATAAATCTGGCAATAATAATAAAATTTTTTTCTGCACACTAGTTCTCTTAAATTAGAAAGAAACCACAAGTCATGACAAAACTATAACTAAATAAAGGCAATATACTACCAAGCGATTTATTTAATATGTTTAATTACTTTCGCAGGAACTCCTACTGCCAATGTGTATTCTGGAATATCAGAGCGAATCAATGAATGAGCGCCTACTACTGCAGCATTACCAATGTTACAGTTTCTGAGTATACTTGATTTAGCACCAATCCAAACATCTTTACCGATAACTATCATACCTGTTTTAAACCCAGATTTTCGAATAGGTCTACAGTCAAGTGAATGATCCTGGTCTCGAATTACTACATATTCAGCAATCAGCGATTCAGCACCTATACAGATACCTTCTTTAGAAGTAATTATACAACCATCACCAATATGTACATCACTTCCTATTATTACATGTCCGCCCTGAACAACTATTTTGACGTTATCACAAATTGAGACATTGTCATCTATAGTTAAGCTACCACCGTCAGTACATGATATATAACATTTAGAACCAAAAGTAACATTATTTCCTATAGAGACAGAATTCATAAAGTATTTGCATTTTATATATGACACCTTTGATACTAACTTCTTATAGACAAGCCTAATAAAAGAGAACAATTTTGCCATTATCCACATATTCAGTCACCCACACTATAACTATATTTTTTCTTGGAAATTTTCTTGACTATCTTTATCTTAAGCAACTTAAAAGACACCATAAAAAATTGTTTAGTGAATATGGTTTTATAAAATTCTTTAAAGAATGGGTAGAAATGATCTTTTTTTATGAGAAGGCCAAATAATAGATAGCTTTCATACATTCTAAACTCTTTTTCATATTTACCACCTAGTGCAACTTGATTAAAGTTATTATTGGAATCGAGAACTTTTCGATGAAAATTTAGTGATGTTTCAACATCTTTTGTATTTTCATTTGTAAAAGAGTTTAGAGCTAAGCGTCGATAGACCGACATGGGCACTGGCAGGTAAATGACCCCATTAGGGATAGATGACAATATTTGATTATAGTAATCTCCCACAACCAAAGCTTGAAATAGCTCATTCAACTGTCCAAACACATCTTTCCTAACAAAAACCGATGCTGTTGGACTAAATCCTCCTCCAATTTTTATGACTTCTTCGGTAGAGAAAGTTCTCTTTTTGTTTGCATATACTGCTGATTTAACTATGCTTCCATTAGGATAAAGTTCGTAAGCAGGATGAAAACACATCTTTACTTGAGGATTACTCTCCAACTCGTCATACTGTACTTGCAACTTATTTTTATTCACCCAAAAATCATCACCTTCACACAACGCCAAATATTTTGACCTTGCAAATCTTGATGCATATCGAAGAGGTTTAAACCCCCCTTTGGAGTACTGATTCTCTTTTTGAAAAATTGGTTTAATAATATCCGGGTATCTTTTTTGATAGCTTTTAACAATATTAGCGGTATTATCCGTTGATGCGTCATCATGGATTACTATTTCAAATCTAAAGTTTGTTTTTTGCATCAAGAACCCAACTATAGCATCCTGTATATAATTTTCTTGATTATAAGTAGCGCAAATAATACTAACGCAGACCTCGTCCTTGTTATCCCAAAATGACATTATATCTTCTTGACTTTCTAACTTCTGACTCGTTATATCTAACATTTCAACGTTCAACTTTCTCTTTTATGATTGGATACAGAACTCGTTTAAATTCTAGGCTAGGTTTAGATCTAAGCATAAAACTCAAGCCAAAATATAGAATATTAAAAATTGCCAACTTTATTGGTAGCGTTAAAGTTCCTTCAACAGCTAAGTGAAAACTTAATTGGAGAGTCACTAACACTGAAATAAACCCAATACTCATTTGCGTAATTATGGGGCTGAAAAACAAAAACGAATTAGTATTTAGTTCCTTCCCTGCAAAAATAACATTCATACCAATATTTAGACAACCAACTAATACCAACCCATACAAGTAAGCTTCTATTCCATTCAAATATGCGTTAATAAAGTTTAATACGTGCACAGACTTTTTCAGTACTTCTAATTTCAAAAAATCACCAGAATTACCTCTACTACTTAACACGTTTACCAGCAAAGCACTAAGTGGGTATACAAAACTACTAATAAGAAGTAATTCCAGATATTTTACTGAAGGAAGCCACTTTTCAGAGAACAATAGTACGATCAATTCCTCGGATATAACATATACACTGCCGATCAGTAAAAATACCACAAAGCACAATATATTGAGTGTTTTTATTATTATGCTCCTAAACTTATGGAGGTCGTTTTGAACCTTACTAAGGATAGGAAACATCACAGACATTAAGCTACCAGAAGAATATTGAATAACAAGAGAATTTAGCTGCTTTGCTCTTTGAAAATACCCAAGAGTGCTTATAGAAAATAGTTTCCCAATAATAACATAATCTAGCCTCGTGAATACAGAATCAAGTAAACTAGCCAAGAACATTCTAAAACCAAAAGTCCACAGCTGCTTTAGAGCTTTCAATGAGAATTGGAAACTAGGACGCCATTTACAAGTTGTCCAAAGGCATAAATTGAAAAACACGCCTTGAGAAAGAACCTGAGCAACTAAACTCCACACTCCAAAGTCATTAAACGCCAATGTGACACCTAAAAAACCACTCAGTAATGACGATTTAAAGCTAGCTTTAGTCAATAAAGGGTAATTTAATTGTTTTCTTAGCCGAATAGCTTGCACACTACTGCATGCATTTATGATAAAAATAACACTTATAGCTTGTGTTAATTCTACCAATTCAACATTATTATAAAAACTAGAAATAAGATCAGCCGAAAAAAATGTTGTACAGGTCAGAAGTAGAGCTATGCATATATTAAAATAAAAAACAGATGAATAATGAACATCTAATAATTTCCTGCGCTGAATCAAAGCTCCCCCTAAACCTACATCGGCGAAGACTTGTGCTATCCCGACAACGACCATTATCATTGCGATCAACCCAAAGTCACTTGGTTCCAACAATCGAGCGAGAAAAATAGTGACGATAAAGCCTGTTCCTTGTGTGGCTAGTTTACCAATAAAGTCCCAAACAAACGCTTTTATCCCTTTATTTTTTAAATCTTTCATAATCCATAAAGCACTATCTAATAAACTCAGACAAACCAACTTCTTTCAAGTAACTAGATATTTCTCTAGTTACTTCTGGCTGCAAAGATGTTGAGTATAGTGCATTTATATCTGTATTTTTAATTACAGAATATGTACCTTCCACATTATCTCTTGAATTTAAAAAATCATATGTTTGTTGTGTTATATCTATTTCCAAAAAACTATATATATCCTCGGTTGTAGACACTGGATTAATGCAAAGGTCTTCATAACTAACGATATAAACTCTATTAGGAAACTTCTGCTTAAGGTGTCTAAACATAAAAACCACTTCAGACCATTTCTGTAACCCGAAATACTCCTCTTTACGACCTAGATTCTTTTGGGAAGCATTTATTAATTCATCTTTTAACTCCCAACCAAGGTCTTTTCTAAATTCCCTAGGAGCGTTGTACCAACTATTAATAACCGAATAAGGGTTTCTTACTAAAGCTAATAGTTTCACATCTTTATCTTGGGTCAACAAATTATCAATTATATAATGATAACGAACTTCCTTATAAACCACACAATCAGGATTACAATCCTTCCTAAATTGAGGTTTTTTTCCACTATCGCGATCTGATTTTTGGTTTACAAAATCATCTTTTGTGACAGAAATTTTTGAGAAGAATGAGCTTATTTCATCCAAATTGGAACTTTCAGTTAAGTAAGATTTAAACTCATATGAAAACAATGGCTGGAATGCATATTTTGTTCGTGGAGAACTGTTTACTATTTCCCCCAACCAAGACGAGCCAGACCTAGGTACTGAATGAATTGCAACTTTACACATACTATTTTAACTCGTAGTTTTTTAGTAATCGACACACATCTTCTTTACTATTCCACATAAGCACATCGATCATCGATAAATTTGGCACAAAATCTATCGCACCTTGATTATATGAATATGGTAATGTATTAATAAAATTTAGATTCACACCATTATTTGAAAAATAACTTTTCGAATATAAATCTCTTCCTCCTGGACTATTTACATAATGGTCGCATTCTAAAAATTTTGCCATCTCAATTAGCCTGTCTTGTGCATTAAGAGATTTATCATTGTCTATTTCCGACGATAAATAAAACTTTTTATGGACTCCCAAATAATCAAAAACCTCACGAATACTATTACCTGCTATATTTGTGATGGTTCGGTTAGAATCTAGTAATACTTCGCTGACCAAGCTAAAAACAGCTTCAAAGTTTGGAGCCTTTCTATATGATTGCTCTATCGTTTTAAGGAGTTTTTTTACATTATTATCGTAACTTAATTCTGAGATTTTTTTATTTGGTGACATTCCAGGAACAGCTATCGTAAAACGCTGTGCTTTACCAGATACCAAAATGTTGTTTCTATTTATATAACCGTGCTTTATATAGTTAACATCGTCATAGAGCACAAACTTATCAGCAGAGTTTACTAATTGATAATAACCCAAGTAAGGGAAGAGGTAAGGCTGCATGACTGCTAATCTCATTCGATTTCCTTAATTACATTTACAATTCTACCTATATCACTTAGTGTGATATGAGCGTGCATTGGAAGGCATAATATTCTTTGTGATGTATCGTAACTATTCGCTGTCCCATAATTATAACTATCAACAAAGACTTTATCTAACGATGGAGAAAAATAATGTCTACTTTGAATATTTTTATCTTGTAGAGCATTTGACACTTTTTGAAGTTGCTCAGCACTTTCTAAAAGAATAGGCATATAAGCGCCGTTTGCATTAGCGTCAGAGTGCCACTCAGGTAGTTGTACGATATTTTTTAGGCCTTCACGATAATTATGAAAAAGCTCAGCCCTATGCTCTAAGATATTATCCATTTCATCAAGATTAACTAACCCTACAGCAGATTGATACTCATTCATTTTGGCATTAATACCAATATTAACAATACCTTCATCTTGTTTGATGCCGAAGTTAATTATCTCTTTCGCTTTGTCAAACACCTCTCTTTCTTTGAAAACAATCGCGCCACCTTCAACTGTATGGAACACTTTTGTAGCATGAAAGCTTAATGTACTCGCGTCCCCATAATTGAGCACAGATTTATCTTTAAGCTTTACACCAAAAGCATGCGCTGCATCATAAATCGTGTTGAAAGAATACTTTTTACTCAAGGCATCAAAGCTTTCAACATCACACGGGTTACCATAAACATGTGTTGCCAAAACGGTGTCTGCTTTACAGCCTTTGTAGAAGGCAGACTGGACTGCTTGAGGACATAAGTTTAAGCTGTGTCGGTTAATGTCAGCAAAAGCAAGCTCATCTTTTTGCCACTTAAAGGCACTTACCGTAGCCACAAAGCTAAATGGAGTTGCGATTAGAGACTTACTTCCAATTGCTCGCCCTGCAACTTGAATCGCTGAGGTTCCATTATTAGTAAGAAGTAAGTTCTTTACACCTAAGTACTCTTCTAACCTAACTGTTAACTCGTTGTGGAGTGGGCCAAAGTTTGTATACCAACCATTGCTATTTATCAATTCAAGATACTTTTGTAACTTACCAATGTTTGGTTTGACCGGTGAATTCAAAGCGATCATTTTTATTTTCTCATATTCATAAGCAGGGTAAACTGCATCAGCCTTTCTATAGTGCAATAGTAACCTATTGATATAATCAGGCGATCACCCCAAGCCTAAACAAGTAACGTAACTGAGCGAGCCATAAATGCATTTTATAATGGAGCTATATCGCTTAACGCTAAGCCAAGGTTATCTTTTTCAGAAAGTTTAGGAGGATTTGTGAAGGGCCAATTTATTGCGATTGTTGGGTCATTCCATTTTATAGAAACTTCAGACTTGGGGTGATAGTAGTTAGTGCATTTATAAACAAACTCCGCCACCTCACTGGTTACATAGAACCCATGAGCAAAACCTTCCGGAACCCATAATAGACGTTTATTTTCTGCGGATAGATACTCCCCCACCCATTGACCGTAAGTTGACGAGCCTTTACGAATATCGACAACTACATCAAACACTTCACCAGAAATCACACGTACCAATTTACCCTGCGTGTTTTGGGTTTGAAAATGAAGACCACGTAAAATACCTTTCTTCGATTTTGAGTGGTTATCTTGAACAAACTGAGTTGGCTTTCCGGTTACCAATTTTTCAAATTGCTTTTGATTCCAAGTTTCCATAAAGAAACCGCGCTCATCACCAAACACTGTTGGTTCGATAACTTTAACGTCTGGGATTGGCGTATCAATTACTTTCATGTCACTATTCCATATAAATCTTTATGTTATGAAGCGCCTTCAACCAATCACTTACGTCTATATAAAATGTATCTCGGATTTTGTTGGTACTGAGTTTAGAATTACTCGGACGCTTGGCTGGAGTTGGAAATTGTTCAGTTGTTAGACTATTTAGAATAGGTTTTTGACTCAGTACTCCCTGCCTAGTCGCCTGTTCAAAAATTTCTTCTGCAAATTCGAACCAACTCACATGAGGTAGTCCAGAGTAATGGTAGACCCCACTTTCAACTTCATCACCCTGCTCAAAACATTGCGCAATCTTAATAATTACTTCAGCAATATCGCCGGCATAAGTAGGACCACCAAACTGATCCCCCACTATACCTAAATCCTCTCGGCTAGCACCAAGGTGAAGCATCGTTTTTACAAAGTTATTCCCATGCTCTCCAAATACCCATGCGGTTCGAATAATGACGTGCCTTTCACATGCTTTCGCCACTTCCGTTTCACCAGCAAGTTTACTGGCACCATAAACACCTTGTGGATTTGTTTCATCAGTTTCTAGGTATTCACCAACTTTATTACCTTCAAAAACATAGTCTGTTGAGATGTGTAATATTGCAGCGTTTGCTTTTTGAGCAGCTTCAGCAAGGTATTTAGGACCATCTCTATTTATTGCATATGATAACTCAACTTGCTCTTCTGCGTTATCAACAGCAGTATGCGCTGCAGCATTAATAATCACCGACGGGCGAAATACTTCAACAGCTGCAAAAACAGCATCACGATTTGTTACATCGAGTTGCTCTTTATCAAGCGCTAACACAACTGTATTGTTACATTCACTGAGCTTTTTAGTAAGACATGATCCAACTTGACCACGACAACCTGTGATTAATACACGCATTACTTTGTACCTTGCTTGTCATGAACTAAACGAGTAAGGTATTGCCCGTAATCATTTTTCATCATAGGTTCAGCTAGAGCTAATACTCGCTCCTCACTTAACCAGTCGTTACGCCAAGCAATTTCTTCCAAACAAGCTACTTTTAAACCTTGTACATTTTCAATCGTTTGCACGAATGAAGAAGCCTCATGTAGACTTTCATGTGTACCGGTATCTAGCCACGCAAAACCGCGCCCCAACAATTCAACATTTAAGGAGTCATCGTTAAGGTACATTTCGTTTAATGTTGTGATTTCTAGTTCACCGCGATGTGAAGGCTTCACCTGCTTCGCCATTTCTACAACGCGGTTATCATAGAAGTACAGACCTGTTACCGCATAGTTAGATTTCGGCTGTATCGGTTTTTCTTCAATTGAAACTGCTTTCATCTTTTGATCAAACTCAACTACACCAAAACGCTCAGGGTCTTTCACTTGATAACCAAATACTGTTGCTAAGCCCTGCTCCGTTAACTCACTCGCTCGCTTTAATTGCTGACTGAATGATTGACCGTAGAAGATATTATCACCCAATACTAAGCAAACTGAGTCATCACCAATGAACTTTTCACCAATGATAAACGCCTGTGCCAAACCATCCGGACTTGGCTGAATCTCATATTCAAGGTTAATACCAAAGTCAGAGCCATCACCTAACAATCGCTTAAAGCCAGCATTATCTTCTGGTGTTGTGATGATCAAGATATCTTTAATACCCGCTAGCATTAATGTTGAAATCGGGTAAAACACCATAGGTTTATCATAGATAGGCAATAGCTGTTTTGATACCCCACGAGTCAGTGGGTATAAACGAGTACCTGAACCGCCCGCAAGAACAATTCCTTTCATTAGCTTTCACCTTCTTGAAGAGCCTCAACACCTAAACGCTCGCGTTGGTATGACCCATCTTGTACATTTTTACACCAAGTTGAATTATCTAAATACCATTGGACGGTTTTCTTAAGGCCAGTTTCAAAGGTCTCTTCTGGTATCCAACCAAGTTCTCGCTGCATTTTTCTTGAATCAATCGCATAACGTCGATCGTGTCCCGGACGATCTTGGACGTAAGTTATTTGTTTAGCATACGCAGAGTCTTTCGGTACTAACGTATCTAGGATGTCGCAAATCGTGTGCACGACTTCGAGATTTTTCTTCTCGTTGTGACCACCGATGTTATAAGTTTCACCAACCTTGCCCTCAGTCACCACCTTGTACAGGGCACGAGCGTGATCTTCTACGTACAACCAATCGCGGATTTGATCACCTTTACCATAGATCGGCAGCTTTTTTCCTTCTAGTGCGTTTAGAATCACTAGTGGGATTAACTTTTCAGGAAAATGGTAAGGCCCATAGTTATTTGAACAGTTAGTCACCAAAGTTGGTAATCCATAAGTACGGAGCCATGCTCTTACTAAGTGATCTGAACTAGCCTTTGAGGCTGAGTATGGACTTGAAGGCTCGTACGACGTTTCTTCTGTAAATAATGGCAACTGTGTCACATCTTCTACTTCGTCCGGGTGCGGTAAATCACCATACACTTCATCTGTTGATACATGGTGGAAACGAAACGACCGTTTAGCCTCTTCATCTAAGTTGTTCCAATAAGCTCTCGTCGCTTCCAACAGCGTATAAGTACCAACAACATTAGTTTCGATAAATGCTGCCGGCCCAGTAATAGAACGGTCGACATGCGATTCAGCGGCAAGATGCATTACTGCGCTAGGCTGGTGCTCTTTAAATATTCGGTCTAGTTCTAAACGGTTACAAATATCTACCTGTTCAAATGCATAACGGTCATTTTTTTCAATAGAGACGAGTGACTCTAGGTTCCCTGCATACGTTAAACAATCGACATTCACGACGCTATCTTGTGTATTTTCGATAATATGGCGAACCACAGCAGAACCGATAAATCCCGCACCGCCAGTAACAAGTATTTTCATTCCATTAGCCTATAAATTTTTTATACCAAGGCATAGCCTTATTGATACCATCTTGAATGCGATACTCAGGGACATAACCCAGCTTTTCATTTGCTTTTGCAATATTAGCTTGCGAATGCCTTACATCACCCGCACGAAAATCGCGATAAGTAGGTGTGGCACAATGCTGAACATCTAGCTCATTCAGAGCTCGCTGAATAGAAAAATAAAGTTCGTTTAGGGTGGTTCTATCACCTAAAGCTACGTTGTAAACATTATCTTTTGCATCATCATCTGCTGTTGCTGCCAGAATATTCATTTGAACTGTATTATCGATAAAGCAAAAGTCTCGGCTGGTCTCGCCATCTCCATTAATGAACACTTCTTCACCTTGAATCATAGAAGATGTCCATTTAGGTATTACTGCAGCATATGCTCCATTAGGATCTTGTCTTGGTCCAAATACGTTAAAGTAGCGTAGCCCAATACTTTTAAAGCCATAAGTCCTAGCAAAAACATTCGCATAAAGCTCATTAACATACTTCGTTACTGCATAAGGTGATAGTGGATTACCGATATTTTCTTCAACCTTAGGCAGCGCTGGGTGGTCGCCATAAGTCGAGCTACTCGCTGCATAGGTAAAACTTGTTACCTGCTCTTCTTTGGCAGCTGTAAGCATATTAAGAAAACCCGTTATATTCGCCGCATTAGTGGTAATTGGATCGGCAATAGAGCGTGGTACACTACCCAATGCCGCTTGATGTAATACGTAATCTACACCTTTAACAGCATCTTGACAGGCTTCATAATTGCGAATGTCTCCTTCTATAAAGGTAAAATTATCCCATTGATTAGCTTCAACTAAACCTTTTACCTCATCCAGGTTACGCTGATGACCGGTTGCAAAGTTGTCCAAGCCAACCACTTTTTGGTCTAGTTTTAGTAACGCTTCTAGAAGGTTGGAGCCAATAAAGCCAGCAACACCCGTTACTAACCAAGTTTTAGGACTGGCTACAAGTTCGCTTTTAATTTGTTCATATTTAGTCATGATGTCTCTTTACTAACGATTCATTGCTTAAGGAGATAAGGAGATAAGGAGATATAATCATTCAGTTACGTGACTAACATCTCCCTCCTCTAAATCAATCTATAAACGCATATCTACGTCTGATTTATCCAATACGTATTTCAAATCGTAAAGTACATGAGACTCTTTCCCTAATGCACGAATTTCTGAGGCACCCATTTTCTTAAACTCATTGTGGCCTACAGCCATGATTATGGCATCGTAGTGATTGGATTTTGGCTGTGTTAACGATAAGCCGTACTCATGCTGCGCTTCTTCATTTGAGCACCAAGGGTCAATAACATCGACATTGATGTTGTATTCTTTTAGTTCAGCAACAATATCGACTACTTTAGTATTACGTAGGTCTGGGCAATTCTCTTTGAAAGTAAGTCCCATCACGAGTACGTTTGCTCCTTCAACATGAATACGTTGCTTGAGCATTTTCTTCACCAGCTCAGACACAACATATTTCCCCATGCCATCGTTTAAACGACGACCCGCAAGGATCATTTCTGGATGATAACCCACAGTTTGCGCTTTATGTGTTAAATAGTACGGATCGACTCCAATACAGTGGCCTCCAACTAAACCAGGACGGAACGGTAAGAAGTTCCATTTAGTCCCAGCAGCTTCTAATACCTCTAGAGTGTCGATATTTAGCTTATTGAATATAATGGAAAGTTCATTAATCAATGCAATATTTACATCGCGTTGAGTGTTCTCTATTACCTTGGCTGCTTCTGCTACTTTTATGCTTGATGCTTTATGTGTACCTGCAGTAATAATGGTTTTGTATAACTGATCTACGAACTCGGCAATGTCATCATTCGAACCACTGGTCACTTTGAGGATATTGGTTACACGATGTTCTTTATCACCTGGATTGATTCGCTCTGGCGAGTAGCCCGCATAGAAGTCTTTATTGTAGGTTAACCCAGATACTGACTCGACCACAGGAATACAAGTTTCTTCGGTCGCACCGGGGTAAACGGTAGATTCGTAAATAATAATGTCGTCTTTGCTGACAATCGTACCTAAAGCTTCAGAAGCTTTAATAAGAGGCGTTAAATCCGGTTGCTTGTGTTCGTCAATTGGAGTGGGCACCGTTACGATATAAACATTAGCTTCTTTAAGTTCATTAAGGTCTGCAGTGTAAGTAAGAAGGGTTGCTTCATTCAATTCTTCTTCAGAACATTCTAGCGTAGAGTCTGAACCACTTTTTAACTCTTTTACACGAGATTGATTGATATCAAAACCTAGGGTCGGTATTTTTTTACCAAACTCTACAGCGAGTGGTAAGCCAACATAACCCAAGCCAATTATCGCTACTTTAGTATTTTCAAACATGGACGTCATATTTATCCCTACAATATTTAATTCTTAATTCTTAATTCTGTGAGTAATTTACTCACAAAAATGCCTCAGTTGTATTAAACACACTGAGACATTTCTTATTCCTTCGAGATCTTATTTATGGGCAATCTCTATTCTTGTTTTTAAAACCAACTCAAAGAGTCGGTATTTCTTCATTACTTCTTATCACTTGAATACGCGTAGTTATAATAACCATATCCATAAGAACTTGAGGCTTTCTTCTCGATAGCGTTGAAGATAACACCTTTCACTTCAATATTAGACTGTTCAAAACGATTACGAGCAACGTCAATCTCTTTAAGCGTATTCTGGCCAAAACGAGCAACCATCAATGTCGTTCCAGCAAAAGAGCCAACAATGCTTGGGTCGGTTACTGCAAGAACCGGTGGTGTATCGACAATTACTAAATCATACTCTTTAGACACCCATTCCATTAGCTCTGCAAAACGTGGGTGCATTAATAACTCTGAAGGGTTTGGTGGTACTTGCCCACGAGTTATAAGATCTAGATTACTAACACCAGTCTTTTTAATCACTGAATCAAAGGACTCTTTATTACTCAAGATATCTGATAGTCCATTATCCCATTCTACTCCAAAGCTTTGCTGTAAATAGCCTTTACGCATATCTGCATCAATCAACAGCACTTTTTGACCAGTTTTAGCAGCAACTGCGGCAAAGTTAGTCGAAATAAATGACTTACCTATACCTGGCGCAGGACCAGAGATCATCAGGATATTATTTCTCGCTTCAAGCATCGCAAAGTGAAGGCTAGTTCGTAGACCACGAAGTGCTTCTACTGAGAGATCTGCAGGGTTAGATTCTGCAAGCAATGCCTGAGTACCTGAAGTTAGCTTTTTCTTTGACTTAAAACGGTGGGTTAACTCTAACTGCAAATCCGACTTAGGTACTGCTGCATATACAGGTAAACCAATTTCCTCAATTTGGTCTGGGCTTTCAACGCCACGGTGGAGCACCGCTTTAACTAGCACAAAACCTACGCTTAACATACCTCCTAACAGTGTTACCAATAGGACTATTAACGATTTTTTCGGTTTTATTGGATGCGCGTAAGCTTGCGCATCATCGAGAATGCGAACGTTACCTACAGTACCGGCCTTGATAATATTAAGTTCTTGAACCTTATTTAAAAGTTGAATGTAGATTTGTTGATTTACTTCAACATCGCGCTTCATACGCAGTACTTCACGTTGCGTTTTCGGTAGCTTTTGTACCTGTGCGTTCAAGCGCTCTCTCTCTTTGAGAAGAATGTTTCTCTTATCAAGTAAAGATTTGTATGTAGGGTGGTCTTGAGTAAAACGTTGGCTGATTTCACTTTCTTTAAATGTTAACTCATTCAATTGAGCCTCTAAGCCCACCACTAGTTTCAATGTTGATTGTGCTTCTAAACCTAAATCAATGGAATCATTCTTCTGCAGATAGTCATTAAGCGTGTCTTCATAGGTAGTTAATTGGGACTTAATTCCTGGAAGATTATTCTCTAAAAAAGCGAGGCTCTTTTCTGCTTCTGCTGAATGACGCTGAACATTCTGTAGAAAATAGGTTTGACTAATATGATTGAGTATTTCAGAAATCTGTCGTTTATTCTCACCTTCAAAACTCATATTTAGCATGCCAGTTTGTCGGCCTTGTTCTGATAAAGACAAAGAACTCTTTAGCCATCCTATCGCTGCAAGTCGACTGCGTTTACCAATAGCAAACTCAAAACCATTTTTTGATTCAAAGTCCGTCACAAATAAACTGTAACCCCCTGCCGTTGAAAGTTCGCCTACTTTACCCTTTAAGATAACGTGCTCATCATTAACAACCAATTGGTAAGTGCCTTGTTCTGCATCTAAGATGTGAATTTTATGTGCACCAGTCGCTTGTGGAGGAAGAACGAAACGACTGACTTCGATATGGTTGATGTCACCCTTTAAACGTGCCAACCCTTTCCCTATATAAGGTATGTATATAGGTGAAGTTACCGTGGTCAAATTGAATTTATCTACGGTTTCGCCTAAAATCATTCGAGATTTAATAATTTCTATTTCCGCTGCCACAGAAGATTCCTGAGCAAACACATCTCCCATATCACTAACCATTGATGAAATACCACCTGAGGCCTTTCGTTCAATTTGAATTAACGAGTCTGCTTTAAATATAGGAGTGGAAAGTAGAGCTATCGCAATACCAAACAACGAAAAAACTAGTGTAGTTAAAATAATTAACCACTTAGCATCTAGGAAGATACCCAAAAATTTGCCTATGTCGATTACGTCAGGGCTATTTGAAAACGGTTGCTGAGATGGTTGTGTTGTCATCAGGTTACTACTTCCTAAACTAGTACTTTAAAGAGAAGTGACATACTTTTTGCTTTATCTCTTTATGTGATTCATTGATAGTGGTGTATCTAAGTTACCGACTCTACTTTAAAGCGAACTATAGCTTTTTGGCCCAGGCTTGTGCTGCTTCATCAATCAAGTTATGAGCATATTCAAATGCTTCACGACTTTGACGATATGGGTCTGGAATATCTTTTTGACCCACCCATTGTCCAAACAGCATCGTTTTACCACGAGCTTCTGGTGATATTTGAGTAAGCGCCTCCATATGCTCCTTCTCCATCACCAATATCAAATCATACTGGGCACATAGTTGAGGAGTTACCTGTTGAGATTGGTGTTCTTCTAGGCTCACACCATTTTCCGCTGCAACTAGAGTGGCGATTTCATCAGCAGGTTTTCCAATCAAACGACTTTTTTCAGCAGCTATACCCGCTGAAGCTATTTCTTTGTTTGGAAGCAACTTTTGTAACAGTCGCTCTCCAACTGGAGAGCGACAAATATTACCGACACAGACCACGAGGATTTTATTAAACATAACTTACTTTTTGAGTTCCTATAAAGCCCAACAATTGAGAATCTCAATTACCAATCACGAACACGTAACACAGACTCAGACAGCTGATTAAAACCAGAGATTGTAGGTAGGAGCTGGCTAATTACACGATTCCATCGGATAATTGGAGCTGCTGTAACATAAACAATGTCATATGGCTTTAAGTCAAACTCTGTACCAATTACTAATGCCGATACATCTTTCATATCAAGTTGATAAATGTCAGCCATACGTTCTGACTTATCATCAGAAGTACGAATAACAAAAACCCCCGTCGCATCAGCGGCTAATTGGTCAATACCGCCAGTATTACTTAAAGCCTCTGTTAAACTCATGCCTGCACGATCAATCTTCAATAATTGAGGTGTATTAACTTCCCCCATTACAAATATTTTTTGAGCATCATTTCGAGGAACATGAATAATGTCACCCATTTGTAACAATCGGTTTTGAGTCAAGTCTCCCTTTTGCATTAGGGCATACAGTGAAACATATTCCTGCTGTCCATTACGTGTCAGAGATACGTTGCGCCAATCTGCATCTTCTGTCAATCCACCAGAACGATTAATCGCATCTAACAAAGTTAACGGTATGTTAGTAATTGCTTGTTGCCCAGGTGCTTCAACTTCACCTGTAATGTATGTTTTTTGTGACCGAAAGCCCGCAACATTCACTTCTACTTGTGGGCTCTCAATATACTTTGAAAGACGAGTTGCTATTTCCTGTCGAATTTCAATAACTGTTTTGTCGACGACTTCTACATTACCAATATAAGGATAAAAAATTGTACCATCCGCACGAACCCAGTTACCGGCCTCTTCTGCGCTACGATAGGATCCTGCCGGAATGGTTAGTTCTGGGTGATCCCAAATTGTTATATTAAGAATATCCCCAATACCCACTTTATATTCAAACTTTGCAATATCAACATCTAACGCTGGGTTGGCTTGAGATATAAATTGAGTTTGGCTTTTATAGCTAGAAACCGTTTGAGCCGTTAATGGGTAGAGGTTAACAGCATCTGAAATATCCGCAGCTTGTTGTTCTTCTGAGGGAAGGATTACATTCTTGTCATCGGTAGTAAGGTGCGTACCTGGAGTTGTGCAGCCGACCAGTAGAGTGGGGAGTAACGCAAGAAAGAGACGATTTTTCTTAATCTTCATGTTAACCAAATCATAGTTGAGAAAGTGTAATCACATCCAAGTGATACATGATGAATGACTTTACCATTGGCAATGGCTTCAACGGAGGGTAGAAGGAGCGATAATTTGATATCGATTCCATTTTAATTCACTTTGGGCACGCTACCGCCCGTTGATATACCGCGACATCACACTGCGTAGTTATCTGTGCATCATAGGATGCCTGTATACTGCGACCTATCTGTGCACCGCTAGTAATGGCCTCAAAATAGGTACGAAAAGCCAATAGTGATTCTATAAAGCAAACATTAAAAACATGCTCAAATTTAATGCGTATGTATTATCCACAGTTTGTGTGTATTATCAACCTTGTTGAATGGTTTAAGGGCAGATGCGGGATGCGAGTAAACGAGTGGCGAAGAGATAAAAGAGCAGTTTCGGGATGCGAAAAGAACTACTCTTCGCATCTCGAACCCCACTTACTCGTACCTTCGCTTTATTCCACGTTACTTGGTCTTTGGAACCATGGTGATCTTGCGTCGGTTTGTTCAAACAAGTTGTACTGCTTGTTCAATACCTGACCGCCATCACGGGTTAAAGGTTGCCATGTGAACTGAGTTCGGCTTGAACTTGGTTTTACAGTCAACAAATCGAATGGAATCGATACATAGAAGCCTTTGGTATAACTGCCTTCACCGAAGTCTTCTTCGCTTAGGTCGGTTAAGCTCACAAATGCGCCGGCAATCACGCCGCTTTTAAACTGTTTTGAGAAATCGATGCGAGTACCTACGTCACCGGCTAGGAACTTACCAAAGCCTACTTTAAATAGCGTATCATTTAAGAACTCCCACTGTGGCATGTAGTAGCCTGTAACAAAACCTGTGGTACCTTTATCGATAACCTTATAGTAAGTCTGATCTTTTTCATGGAACTGAACTTCTTCATCAAAGGTTTCAAACCAACTATCAGGATCACGTTGGCTAATCGCTGTAAAATCAGCACCAATAGCCCAGTTACTATTGTACGGGCGATAGAGCACTTCGCCACCAACACCGGCAAACATACTCTCAAGATAACCCACGTATGCTTGGCTATAAACACCACTACCGTAATCTTCGAACCAAGTTAGCTGCAAGCGGTCTAGCCGCACAGGTTCATCTACATAAGAACGGAAAAGTGTTCTAACACGAGGAGTTTGAGCCGTGCCATCTTCTGGAATCTCATAATTAAACTTATCGTAGTTATCGATTAGATTGATATACAGAGAGCCCGATAGCTCGATATTATTGGTCGCCCAGAAAGAGGCATTGGTATACAAGCCTAACGCATACAGATAAAAATCTTCCGCTGAACCGAAAGATTGGGCTAAATTTGGAGATACTGACACGTCAAAACGTTCTCGTGCATCGTGGTACTCCACTGCTGAAGTTGGTGCTACATCTCTATTTTGAGTAGAGTCTTTGATATCAGAGTCTAAATACGAGTAACTGGCAGATTTCTTAAACTGTTGAGCATCAATATCCGTTTGTGAAAGCTCGCCCGCATTGCTGGCTTCAACAATTTGGTAAGTATCGATATAATTTGGGACATGGTTGGCGATTACGGTTGCACCGCGCTCTAATGCCACTTCACGGTCACGGTATTTAACCTGTTCACCTTTCACCACCAACGTCTTATCATCAACCAAAACCTGCGCTTGCTCATAGCCTGCAATGGTATCCAGCTCTTCTGTTAGCTTAGCTAAATCAACCTCATCCATACTGCTGGCTTGAGTAGGGCGAAGTTCTGCAGCTTCAGTATCACGCCAAACAGATGCAATTTCGTTGAAGTTGGTGGTTAAATCAAAGCCCATGGTTAGCGTATCACCACGCTCATAACTCACCTTAGCTGTTGCCCAGTCATTAAAGCGATATAAAACACCTACATTCCAGGGGGTATGCTGCGTCATATCAACACCGCCACGAACTACAGGGAAGTCTTGTGAGTAGTCGTTACTATCGTATTCGAGTTTTAACGTTAGTGGCTTATATGGTGTTTGATATTCTAAACCACCATAGATTGCCGCGTCTCCTTTAAACCAACGTTCAAAGTCCACCATACCACCATTACCTTTAGTGTCTGATGATCGGTCACAGAACTTATCGCTGGCCTTACAAAACGGATTGGTAAAATTACCACTGGTGCCCATATAGCCCCAAGCCATACCTAAAGTCACATCTAATGGGCCAAATCGCTTATTGGCAGCCACGAATTCACCATCAAACAGACCTGTACCGCCAAAATCACGAACACCGACAGATAATTCTGGTAGGTAATAGCCCTCTTCAATTAAACGAACTTTAAAGTCGATGCCTTTATCAGTGTATTTTGTACAGCCACTGAAGTTATTTTGAGAACAGTCTCCACTACCGTCACCACTATAGAGTAGGTCTTGAACTTGGGTATAACGAATTGTTGTTTCCAACCATGGCATTACTTGTAGGCTAACATTGTAAAAGTAGTACTCGTTGTTAAACGATGCACTTAAGTTAAATTCACCCTCTGGAGCCATACGAGCGGTTGGCATCTGCATTAAACCCACGCCACCAAAATTGGTTTGCGAATGCTTTAGAGTTGGAGCGTTGAAACTTGAAACCTCGACTTCAGAAGGCGTCAGCTCTTTCTCGTTTGCAGAAAAGTCTTGCGCAGTAGCAGCAAAGCTACTGACAGCCAGTAAAGCACCCGTAATCGAACTAGCAAGAAGAGTTAATGGGAATGATTGATTAGCCGACATTACAAATTAACCTTATGACGTAGAAGCTCAATAATATTTTGATTCAAAGTTGAAAACTCAGAAGGTAGAGAATCAAAAGCAATAAACAAAATTGCACCGGGTGCGAAGTAAGCTTGTTTACTGTTCCAATAGGCGTAGCTTATCTCATTAACATGGCTGTCAGGCTGAATGACAAATGCTGTGCTTTTATCCGCAACCTCAAGTAATTCACCTTTTGGTAACACAGAGAGGTAGCTATCTAACTGGCCATGCTCAATCAACTTGAGCTTATGTGCTTGTTTTACAGCACCAACCAAAGTTAGGTCGACTGGTCTTTGGGTTAGATACAAGTCAAAGCGTTGCGCTTTGTTTGGCTGTTCTAATTTAAGCGCACTACTCTTTGAAACCAATAGCGAATTTTTCTCTGGTTGCGAGATCACTGCGTTTCTGTCTAGATCGACAAAATAACGTGCTTGATATTCAAAGGATTCCAATTGTGCAATCACAGCCTTTACTTGCGGTTCTTGAAGGGCCAATTGATTCAACTGTTCAATCACTTGGGCTCTTAAATTATCAACTTGCTGCTGTGCGTTACGATCAAACAATTGTGCTGACAGTGGAAAGTAACCTGACGCTCCATTGGCACTAGCATCATTCAACACCTGCTCTAAACGAACAGGCTGTGAGTAATTGAGGGTGACACCTTGAATAGGCAACTCAACGCTAAGTTGTGCTTCTTGTAGTTCCTGAGTTTTTGGCTCTAAAGAAAGGGCGTGTGCAAGACTTGATAGGAATAACGAAGAACAAAGCGAAGCCCATAAAGCGCGCTTACCAAATTTCATTAATGATTTCATGCTGTCTATCACCACCGGTTAGTTCGCTTGATAAGGCTTAAGTAGGGTTAGTTCTAAGCGAGTCATATCTGGGCCAAGGTACTGAACCGTTTTTACAACTTTTCCATCGCTGTTAACCCAATATTCATTTTCAATCTGCTCTCCCAGTGCTGGGTAACTTACTTGTTCGATAAACTTGCTTGTTTGAATAGCTGTTAGCGGTGTTTGTACCGTTTCTTGGGTTATGTAAGTTCTAACAATGTCAGCGCTGTAGCCAAATCGGTAATCTGGCTGCCAATCATAAGTGACTTGCCACTGTTGTGCTTTAGGCTGAGCTGATAGGTCAAAATCAGGTATCAGAGCGTTTGTAGGATTTACACTAAGACCTGATAGATTTTCATAAGGCAGTAATAAAGTTTGAACCACGCGGCCATTTTCGGTCACGATCATCGCTTTATCAGAAGACATCCACTTTAGTTGCTCAGCGCCAGTTTCTGGATTTTTCCCAACAAAGGCCAAAACCATAAATATCTTTCCTTGATCGTTAATCTGCGCATAAATACTGGCGTAGGGTAGCTCTTGGATGTATTCAGCCGTGGTGGAAACGTCTGCATCTCCAAACATTGCTTCATTGAAAGTAGCGTTTAAGTCTTGGAACTGCTGGGAACAGCCCGCAAGCAACAAGCCTAGAGAGGCGATAATAGGTCTAATCATGATGATCTTTTGCTTCCTAGCCGGGTGGTTACCCCAATACTAATATAAAAAAACCACTTTATGCTTTCACATAAAATGGCTTTTGCATTGCCAACAAATAAATTAGTTAGTAATAGTTGTTGTTGTAGCGCCGCCATCATTAGAAGCTACTGCTACTGCTGCGCCTACTGCTACTGCTGCCGTTGTTACTGCTACAGTTGTTGCCGTGCCTGCAGCTACAGTTGACGCTGTTGCACCCGCTGCTGCGCCAGTTGAAGCGCCAGTACCTGCTGCTGCAGTTTCAACCGCTGCAAAAGCACCGCTTGAAAAGCTAACAGCTAGTGCTGCCGCTAGAGCCATCTTTTTCATAATGATTCCCATTAAAATATAAACGTTTATATGTAGAGGCTAACTTTTAACCTCCATTAGTTGTTCAGCTTAAACAACTAATTGATCATAATAGTGAATAAGTTTGTTCAAGTAAATGTATAAATTGTAGGCAGAAACTGTTTTATTCCGCGCCTTTCCTCACAACCCTCGGCTTCTTCTGTATTCTGTAATCCTTTATCGCTATACTCCAGAACCATATACCAAAGTAACCTCAAAAGGCTTGGGTATAGTTTCTAGCCCCAAACGACAAGAGTTTAAGATATGCAAGAGTTAGTACCCTTTATTCAAGAGAATATGATTTTAGCCATAGTATGGATTGGCTTAGTGGTTGCCATCATTATGAATGTCATCAAAACATCGAATGCGGCTTACAAAGAGATCACAGCTGCGCAAACCACGCAACTGATGAACCGTGAAAATGGCGTTGTGGTTGATATTCGTACTAAAGATGAATACAAAAAAGGTCATATTACTGACGCACTTCACATTTTGCCTTCAGATATCAAAGCAAATAACTTTGGTAGCCTTGAAAGCCACAAAGCAGACCCAATCATTGTGGTATGTAAAACAGGTCAAACCGCTCAAGAAAGTGCAAACCTACTAGCAAAAGCTGGGTTTGAAAACGTGAGCCTACTGAAGAATGGCCTAGTTGCTTGGAGTGAAGCGAACCTACCTTTAGTTAAGGGTAAGAAGTAACTCCTAGTAGCATTAATTGGTAACACGGTTATCTATATACTCGTTTTTCAGGTTACGTAACTTCATTTTGATTACGGAACCCAATGTAAATTTTTAAGGACAAGAAAATGGCTGAAGCAGCACCTCAAGAAGCACAACAAAACTTCGCAATCCAACGTATCTTCCTAAAAGACGTTTCTTTTGAAGCGCCAAACTCGCCAGATATGTTCCAAAAAGAGTGGAACCCAGATGTAAAACTGGACCTAGACACTCAAAGCCGTGAACTTGGCCAAGGCGTTTACGAAGTTATCCTACGTCTTACTGTGACAGTTAAGAACGCAGAAGAGACAGCATTCCTATGTGAAGTTCAACAAGGTGGTATCTTCACTGCAAGCGAAATGGAAGCTGGTCAACTGGCACACTGCCTAGGTGCATTCTGCCCGAACATCCTATTCCCATACGCTCGTGAAACTATCTCTAGCCTAGTAGTTAAAGGTACGTTCCCACAACTGAACTTAGCGCCAGTTAACTTCGACGCTCTGTTCATGAACTACCTTCAAAACCAAGCTCAGCAAGCCGAAGGCGAGCAAGCTTAATTTATACAAGGCTTAATGCCACATAAGGCTTAATCCGACCGTTTAAAAATGCACAGCGCAACTTATGCGGTGTGCATTTTTTATTTTATCGCTTTTATTCTAGCGATATAGTAGAAAGATACTCTTCTCATTTCCTCAAGAATTTCAGGTGGAAGCATGACAGACACAACTCGCACTAATGACGCAAATAACGCTTATGGCAAAGAGATCGCCATGACGGTGATTGGCGCTGGTTCCTACGGCACTTCTTTAGCGATTTCTCTTGCACGTAATGGTGCCAACATCGTGCTTTGGGGACATGAACCTGAGCATATGGCTCGCTTAGAAGCTGATCGCGCTAACCACGAGTTCCTGCCAAACATCGACTTCCCAGAAAGCTTAATTATTGAGTCAGATCTAGAGAAAGCTGTATCAGCAAGCCGAGACCTGCTTGTTGTGGTACCAAGCCATGTATTTGGTATTGTTCTGAACAGCCTAAAGCCTCACCTAAAAGCAGATTCACGTATTTGTTGGGCAACTAAAGGGCTAGAACCTGAAACAGGTCGCCTACTGAAAGACGTTGCAAGCGACGTGCTTGGTGATGGTTATTCATTAGCTGTTCTATCTGGCCCTACTTTTGCTAAAGAGCTTGCGGCAGGTATGCCGACTGCGATTTCAGTTGCTTCACCAGACCAAGAGTTTGTTAAAGAGCTACAAGAGAAGATTCACTGCACTCGAACCTTCCGTGTATACGCGAATGATGATTTCATTGGTATGCAACTAGGTGGCGCGGTTAAAAACGTTATCGCGATTGGTGCTGGCATGTCTGATGGCATCGGTTTTGGTGCCAATGCTCGCACTGCATTAATCACTCGTGGCCTCGCTGAAATGAGTCGCTTAGGTGCAGCACTAGGCGCAAAACCTGAAACCTTCATGGGTATGGCTGGCTTAGGTGACTTGGTACTCACCTGTACCGATAACCAATCACGCAACCGTCGCTTCGGTTTAGCCTTAGGCACTGGCAAGGATGTCGATACCGCACAAGAAGAGATCGGCCAAGTTGTGGAAGGTTATCGCAACACCAAAGAGGTTTGGCTGCTGTCTGAACGCATGGGTGTTGAAATGCCAATTATTGAACAAATTTATCAAGTGTTGTATCAAGGAAAAGACGCACACTTAGCAGCGCAAGATCTGCTGGCTCGAGATAAGAAATCGGAAGGTTAAAAGAGCAGATGCGGGATGCGAGTAGCGAGATGAGAAGAGATTAAAAGCAGATACGGGATGCGAGTAAACTAGTGGCGAAGAGCCTCGTTTTTATTTTCGTATCTCGTATCCCTAATCTCGTCACTGCTCTTTAGCTTTTCGTATCTCGCATCCCTCATCTCGTCACTTGCTTTAAGAATGGATAGAAAAAATGAAACACTGTGAACAACAAAAAGTCTGGCAATGCATTGTAAAGGAAGCTCGAGAGCAGTCTGAGCAAGAGCCTATGCTTGCGAGTTTTTATCATGCGACCATTATCAACCATGACAGTCTCGGTGCTTCGTTAAGCTATATCCTAGCAAACAAACTTAAAACGGCTTCTATGCCAGCGATGGCGGTACGTGAAGTGGTTGAGCAAGCCTTTGCTGAAGATCAATCAATCATCGATGCTGCCGCTTGTGATATTTGCGCGACCGTGACACGAGACCCTGCTGTTGAGATGTATTCTATGCCGCTGCTTTACCTTAAAGGCTACCATGCCCTGCAAGGCTATCGCGTTGCAAACTGGTTGTGGAAACAAGGCCGTATTGCACTAGCGACTTACCTACAAAACCAAATTTCTGTTGCTTGCCAAGTGGATATTCACCCAGCAGCTCGTATCGGTAAAGCAATCATGCTCGATCACGCAACCGGGATTGTGATTGGTGAGACTGCGGTTGTTGAAAACGATGTATCTATCCTGCAAGACGTAACTTTAGGTGGTACGGGTAAAGAAGGCGGCGATCGTCACCCTAAGATCCGCGAAGGTGTAATGATTGGTGCAGGTGCTAAGATCTTGGGTAACATTGAAGTTGGTGAAGGTGCGAAAATCGGTTCTTGTTCTGTGGTTCTGCAAGCTGTTCCTGCTCATACTACGGTTGCAGGAGTTCCAGCTAAGATTGTCGGTAAACCGAAAACAGACAAGCCATCACTGGATATGGACCAAGGGTTTAATGGGCGATCTCAGAACTTTATTCATGGGGATGGGATTTAGGAGCGGATTCGGGATGCGAGTAAGCGAGTGGCGAAGAGAATAAAAGCAGATTCGTGATGCGAGTAAGCGAGATACGAAAGGCTTAAAAGCAGTCACTGATCTTTAGCTCTTCGTATCTCGAATCTCGTTTACTCGTATCTGCTTCTAAAGTATCTGGAATCTCTATATCAACATTCACATAGATAGCTCTATACACTAGTAGTAATTTAATGAGTAGGCTGTAACTTAGATGACAAAAACAATGAAAAAGATTAAAGCTATAAGTGGCCTTATTTTACTTTCTAGTGCGATGTTTTCTATCTCTACTCATGCAGCTTCTCAAGGTGAGTTGAAGGGTGTTAAGAGCGAGATCTCTCGACAGCAACAGGCTCTATCTTCTCAACAGAAGAAACTTGATAGCCTACAAGCCAACCTCAAGAAGCAAGAGCTCTCGATTGCTTCACTTGAAAAAGGCATTAAGGAAAGTAAAAAGCAGCTTGCTAATGCTAACGCTAACATTCAGCAACTCAATAATAAGATTCAAGCGCTTACTACTCAGAAGCAAGTTCATACCCAAAAGCTTGAGCAGCTTATTCAAACTTATTACATGACGCGTCGTGCTAAAGCCTCTTCCCACATTCTTAATACTGGTGTCGAAGAAGATCGTATTAGTCATTACTACCAACATCTAGCCAAAGCGCGCACCACAACGATTAAAGCGATTGAACAGACTCAAGCTGAACTTGAAGAGAGCCAGCGCCTCCGTAAAGCAGAACAAGAACAAATTACATCTCTACTCAAACAGCAAACGACTAAACGTGACCAACTCGCTAAAACTCAAGTCCAGCGTAAGAAAACCGTCGGCAGCATCAAGAAAAGCATTTCTGGCGACAAGAACTACCTTGCAGAGCTGCAACGTAACGAGACTCGTCTAAAGGCAGAAATTGCCAAAGCAGAAAAAGCCGCTCGCGAGAGACGCAATGCGGTTCCTATGGATGGTCTAGCCAAACGTAAAGGCAAACTGCCTTGGCCAGTCAAAGGCAAAGTTCTACATAACTATGGAAGTCGCCAAACCGGACAAGTAAATTGGAAAGGCATGGTGATTAACGCCAGCTATGGCCAACAAGTGAAGTCCGTCTATTCTGGCACCGTGGTATTTGCTGAGTATTTGCGTGGCTACGGCTTGGTCGTGCTACTCGACCACGGTAAAGGTGATATGACGTTATACGGCTTTAATCAAGCTCTTCTTAAAAAAGAAGGTGATAAGGTAAAAGCCGGCGAAGCCATCGCACTTGCCGGTGATACTGGCGGCCAATCTCGCCCATCACTCTACTTTGAGATCCGCAGAAACAGCCAAGCGCAAAATCCTAAGAGTTGGTTGGTTAGATAAAAGCGGATGCGAGTAAACGAGATGAGAGATACGAAGAGATTAAAAGCAGATTCGAGATGCTAGTAAGCGAGTGGCGAACAGCGGAATACCCACACTACAATATCTCATTTCAAGTTGGAACTTTTTCAGGATTCGTCATTCCAGAATTGAGGAACGAAATGTCTGGAATCTATTCGTCGATTTTACCTTCAGCGATACAAAAAGATTCCCTATCACGCTCGTCCCTCGCTGTAGGGAATGACGGTATAAGTCATAGAGCGGATTCGAGTAAGCGAGTGACAAAGGGATTAAAAACAGATTTTGCTTTTCGTATCTCGTTTACTCGTATCTGCTTATAAAGTATCCCGTCACTCTAATCTGCTCTTTCAGCTCTTCGTATCTCGTATCTCGCTTACTCGTATCCTTCTACTTTACATTCAACGCCTTAACACCATCTTCCAATAGTGTTAACTGCTCAAAACCTTGAGTGGTTGCGATAGGTTTCACGACGGCAATCATCTGGAGCATACCTTGGTGAACCACTTGTTCAGTGATCTGTGTTTTTGGTGACATAGCTGATTGGTAAGCCAGCCAGCTTGAAGCAATCAGATGCAAAGACGTCACCATTGACTTCATCTCTTCTTCTGATGCTTTCAACAGGTTCAAATCCACAAACGCACGCATGATAGCGATTAAGTTTGCTTGCAAGCGCTCTTGTACTGCCATGTAGTCATTATGCAGCTTCTCATCACGAGAGAGAATTTCAGGCAGATTGGCGTAGAAGAAACGGTACTTCCACATCAATGTGAAGATAGAATCAAGATAGTGCTTAAGAAGGGTTAAGCTCTCTTGCTGCCCCTGTATTGGGGTAAAACGCTCAAGAAGTTCAGCAGAGTATAGAGTGAAGATATCACGAACGATCTCTTGTTTATTGCGGAAGTGGTAGTACAGGTTGCCAGGGCTGATCTCGATATGTTCAGCGATATGGTTGGTCGTAATACTACGCTCGCCGTGCTCGTTAAAAAGCTCTAGCGCCGCATAAACAATTTTGTCTCGTGTCTTCATTTTTATTTCGAATCCCTATCTGTTTAAGAGAGTTAGTATATCGCCCCTAAACAGATAGATCGAGCCGTTAACATCTGGTCGGTTTAGCTCGCAAGATATAAAGTAAGAACTAGTCGCTACCAAACAGGTCTCGAGTATAGACTTTATCCGCTACATCTTTAATTTCCTCGACCATGCGGTTGGAGACGATAACATCACAAGCGGCTTTGAATTCATCTAGCTCTGTGTATACCTTTGAATTAAAGAAGTACTCTTCGTTCAAAACCGGCTCATAGACCACCACTTCAATACCCTTGGCCTTCAAGCGTTTCATAATGCCCTGAATAGAAGAAGCCCGGAAGTTGTCAGAGCCCGCTTTCATGATCAGTCGATAGATACCCACAACCTTAGGCGAACGTTTCATTATCGACTCTGCAATGAAGTCTTTACGCGTTCGGTTCGCATCGACAATCGCGCCAACAATGTTGTTTGGCACATCTTGGTAGTTAGCTAACAGCTGCTTAGTATCTTTAGGTAGGCAGTACCCCCCATAGCCAAATGAAGGGTTGTTGTAGTGGTTACCAATTCGCGGGTCCAACCCTACCCCTTCAATGATCTGACGCGAATCTAACCCGTGCGCTTCAGCGTATGAATCCAGCTCGTTAAAGTAAGAAACACGCATTGCAAGATAGGTATTAGAAAACAGTTTTACCGCTTCAGCTTCTGTTGAATCGGTAAATAGCACTTCGATATCCTGTTTTTCTGCCCCTTCGACAAGCAAGTTAGCAAATACCTCAGCGCGTTCAGAACGCTCACCTACGATAATACGCGAAGGGTGGAGGTTGTCGTATAAAGCCTTACCCTCACGAAGAAACTCGGGTGAAAATAGAATGTTATCGCATTCAAGTTCTTGCTTGATTCGAGCCGTATAACCAACCGGCACGGTTGATTTGATGACCATAACAGCATCAGGATTAACACTCATTACATCTTTAATAACGGATTCGACAGAACTGGTATTGAAATAATTGGTTTTAGGGTCGTAATCGGTTGGGGTCGCAATAATAACAAAATCAGCACCTTGGTAAGCTGATTTGTCTGTCGTCGCCGTAAACCCCAATGTTTTAGTCGTTAGAAAATGTTCTATTTCAGCATCCACAATAGGGGACTGTTTATTGTTCAACATCGTCACTTTTTCTTCGACAATATCTACCGCCACCACTTCGTGATGCTGTGCTAATAGCATCGCATTTGATAGCCCTACATAACCTGTTCCGGCAACCGCAATCTTCATGATATGACCTATAACCTAGAGTTACTAACTCAATAAAATTCAAAACTAATCTTGTCATATCATACTCTGGTTAAGGAATTATTCCACTAGCCCGTATTGTTCATTCCTTGCTATACTCGCGATAGTTTTATATTCAAAAGAGTAGGAAAAATATGATTATCGTAACTGGTGGTGCTGGCATGATCGGCAGCAATATTGTAAAAGCACTCAACGAAGCTGGCCACAACGATATCCTAGTTGTCGACAACCTAAAGAACGGTAAAAAGTTCAAGAACCTTGTTGACCTAGACATCACTGACTACATGGATCGTGACGATTTCCTAACTCAAATTATGGCTGGTGACGACTTCGGTCATATCGAAGCTATTTTCCATGAGGGTGCGTGCTCTGCGACGACTGAGTGGGATGGCAAGTACATGATGCTTAACAACTACGAGTATTCAAAAGAGCTGCTTCACTACTGTATTGAACGCGAGATTCCATTCCTTTATGCTTCTTCTGCTGCAACTTACGGTGAAACAGATACCTTCATCGAAGAGAAAGAGTACGAAGGTGCATTGAACGTATACGGCTACTCTAAGCAACAATTCGATAACTACGTTCGTCGCCTTCAGGCAGATGCTGCAGCGCATAATGAAACACTATCGCAAATCACAGGCTTCCGTTATTTCAACGTTTACGGCCCACGTGAAGATCATAAAGGCAGCATGGCTTCAGTGGCCTTTCACCTGAATAATCAAATGAATGCTGGTGAAAACCCTAAACTGTTTGCTGGTAGCGAAACGTTCAAACGTGACTTTGTTTACGTTGGTGATGTTGCCGCTGTGAACTTGTGGTTCTTAGAAAATGGTGTTTCTGGCATTTTCAATCTGGGTACTGGCAATGCTGAGTCTTTCGAAGAAGTGGCAAAAGCGGTGATCAACTACCATGGTAAAGGTGAGATTGAAACAATCCCATTCCCTGAACACTTAAAAGGTGCATATCAAGAATTCACTCAAGCCGATCTCACCAAGCTTCGCGCTGCTGGTTGTGACATCGAGTTTAAAACCGTAGCGCAAGGCGTTGCGGAGTATATGAAACTACAAAACCAGTAGTATTAATACTCAACAATAGTAGCGGCTTGGACAACAGGCCGCTATAGCCGTGATTATGACTAATAGAAACGATTTTGATCCTAAAGCTTACAATCCAACCTTTAACCGAAGTTTTCTAGCTCCAAAATTTTGGGGAACTTGGTTCGGCGTGATTGTCGGCCTTCCGCTTGCTCTACTACCTCTAAAAGCTCAAAGGTGGTTAGCCAAAACAATTGCCGCAAGACTCGCCAAATCTCACAAAGGCCCCGCTCACCGCAGCAGAGTAAATTTTGAACTTTGTTTTCCCGAAAAAACATTTGAAGAACGTGAAGCGTTAATTGAAAAGACTCTTTTTACCGCTTCTCTGTTCTTTATTCGTTTTGGGCTGTTGAGTTTAAAGCCCGCACCTTGGCTAACAAAACGTTGCAACATAAAAGGTTTAGAGATTCTTCAAGGACATGTTGAGGCTAACGAGAATGTCATTTTAATGGTCCCTCACTCTTGGGCTATCGATGTTCCTGCGATACTTCTTGCATCAATGGGCATGCCAGTTTCAGCGATGGCAAAAAAACAAAAGAATGACGTCTCAGACTGGCTGATGCATAAACAAAGAGTTCAATATGGCGGCCGTGTTTATGAGCGTTCTGGCGGCATCAAACCATTCCTAAAATCGATTCGAGATGGTTATATTGGCTATTACTTACCGGATCAAGATCATGGCCCAGAACATAGTGTTTTCGTCAATTTTTTCGCAACAAAAAAAGCAACTTTGCCTGGCTTAGGTAAAATTGCCAAATTGTCCAAAGCTAAAGTGCTCCCTCTTTTTGCTTCAATGAATACAGAAGACGGCTCATTTGATATTGAAATCTTGCCTGCATTTGAGCTCAATAAAGGTGAAGAACAAGATGCTAGAGTATGTAATCAGGCCATTGAGTACTTTGTAAAAGACAAACCTGAACAATACATGTGGGTACTCCAATTATTGCGTTCCCAAGAAGATGGCAATAACTACTACAACGTATTCAAGACAAGATATACAACCGACTGGAAAAACGATTAATGAAACGTTACTTAAAGGCTGAGGAGATGACTACTCTCCTATCTGGCTGCTTTTTTTCATTATTACTGATCAATGGCGATAGCTATAAACTAGCAGCAATTCCACTGGCTCTATTCGCATTATTCGCGTTACCAAAAACTAGAAAAAGCATCTGCGCAGCGCCAATTAAGCTAGCGCAGTTGGCTTTGTTCAGCTATTTTGCTGTTACAGCGATATCTTTAGTTATAAATGGTGGAGAGCTTAGTCAACTCGATATGCCAAGCCGAGTTATACTTGCATCCTTTATTATGGCATTAATTTACTGCTACCCTCCATCACTACAAACAACACTATACTCTATATGTTTAGGTGCAAGCATAGCTGGTATTATCGCGATACATCAGTTTATCAGCACAGGAGGGCGAGCACTTAGCGAAAGTGAAGGCTATATGGTTATACAGGCAGGGGGAATTGCTTCAGGGCTAAGCATGCTAGCCATTGTAGTTTATTTATTTTCTTTACAAGTAAAAAATAAACTTCTTCAAGTATCTTCAATATTGGCGACGATGCTCGGCTTATGCGCAACTCTTCTATCAGGAGCCCGAGGTGCGTGGCTGTTAATTCCGTTTATTGTACTGGGGCTATTCATTTTTCATCGTCACATGTTCTCCCAAAAAGCAAAATGGGGTTCTCTAATTGCTCTAGTCGTCGTGGTTATTTTCTCGTACCCTAATATTGCACCTCGTGTAAACCTTGTAATTAACGACCTTAAACAATACCAGAATGACGATGCGACAACCTCTTCTGGTGTACGCTTAGAAATGTGGAAGTCAGCTCTCTACTCTGGGTTTGATAAACCCGTTTTTGGACAGGGTTTTGATGGAGTGCAAGCGGCGAAGGAAAAGCAAGTATCTGAAGGTCTCGTAGACAAAGCCGTTTTAGGCTATAGCCGTGCGCATAATCAACTTTTCGAAGAACTCCAGACTAAAGGTCTAATTGGTGTTACTACATTGCTATTTTTCTTTGGTGCTCCTTTTGTGGTACTAGTTCGAAAGTTACGTTCACTACCTCAGGACGATCCACGTTATTACCTATCTTTAATGGGAATTGTGCATATTACTTCTGTTATTGGTTCTTCGATTACTCAACATTATTTATCTCATAATTCCGGTATTATTTTTTATTCTGTTGGAGTTGCTATTTTTGTCGGTATGGTATTCAGCCCAACTTTGAATTATAAAGGTATACGTCAATGAAAATATTGATCATTGGTCCATCTTGGGTTGGAGATATGGTGATGTCTCAATCTCTCTATATGACATTAAAAGCTCAACACCCTAAAAGTGAAATTGACGTTATTGCCCCTGGGTGGTGCAAGCCAATTCTCGAACGCATGCCTGAAATAAACCGGGCAATCGATATGCCGATTGGTCACGGGGCCTTTAACTTACTTGGCCGTAGAGAGATAGGTAAGTCATTACGCGAAAATAAGTATGACCAAGCTTATATTCTGCCAAAATCAGCTAAGTCAGCTCTTATACCTTGGTTTGCCAATATACCAACACGCATCGGTTGGAAAGGTGAGATGCGCTACGGACTATTAAACGATCTTCGTTCTAACATGAAATCTTTTCAGTATATGGTCGAACGTTATGTCGCTTTAGCTTACCCTGGAAAAGACATGCTCAACTCCTCATCCTTAGGTGGAATAGAAAATTTACCCCGCCCGAAGTTATTCATTGATAAAACTGAACAAGCAGCAACAATAGCAAAATTCCACCTAGATAATACTGGTTCTATTATTGGTTTATGCCCAGGCGCAGAGTTTGGACCGGCAAAAAAATGGCCGGAAACACATTACGCAGAAGTAGCGACAGCCATGATAAAAACTGGCAAAAAAATATGGCTATTCGGTTCACAAAAAGACTTAAAAACGTGTAATAACATTAGAGACTTAGTACCTAAAGAAAATCAAGCACAAGTTTATGTGCTAGCTGGAAAAACAAGCTTAATCGAAGCCGTAGACTTACTGGGAGCTTGTAATACAGTGGTCGCAAATGACTCTGGATTAATGCACGTTGCCGCAGCTGTGGGTTGTAATGTTGTCGCAGTCTATGGTTCGACTTCCCCTAAGTATACGCCACCACTGGCTAAAAAAGTTGAAATAGTCCATACCGATATCGACTGTCGCCCTTGCTTTAAGCGAGAATGCGAGTTCCAGCACCTAAAGTGTCTTACGGAATTATCCCCTAAGTTAGTGATCGATAACATCACAAAACTTGAAGCAATTACGGTAAACGCATGTTGATTCGCGCAGTTTATACGCTGCTTCTAGCGTTAGCAGCACCGCTACTTTTGTTTAACTTATATAAAAGCAAACCCAATAAACCTAAGTTCGGTTCTCGCTGGAAAGAGCACTTTGGATTAACACCGAAACTAAACTCAAAACAGCCTCCAATATGGATTCATGCTGTTTCAGTTGGTGAAAGTATAGCCGCAGTTCCCCTAATAAAAGAGCTAAAGAAGCAACAGCCAGAGCAACCGATTGTTGTGACAACAACTACCAGTACCGGCGCTCAGCAGATCGAGAAGCTAGGCGATCTAGTTGAGCACAGATATATGCCGATTGATTTTGCTTTTGCTATTAGAGGCTTTATCAACACCGTGCAACCAAAAGAAATGTTGATTATTGAAACCGAACTTTGGCCCAATACACTCCATTTTGTCCACAAATCGGGAATTCCAATAACAATCGTCAATGCCCGCTTGTCAGAGAAGTCGTATAAAAACTATCTGAAAATACAGGCGCTATTTAACTTACTTCACACAAAGATCACTAAAATACTCTGCCAAACAGAATCAGATGCTACGCGCTTTAAGAATTTGGGGGTTGCTAAAGAGAAAATAACTGTAACTGGTTCTATTAAATTTGATATTGAGATTTCGAATGAGGTAAAAGTAGAAGGTAAAGCTCTCAGAGAAAAATTGGGTATTACTCGACCAGTCTGGATAGCAGCAAGCACCCATAAAGGGGAAGACGAACAAGTTTTAGAGGCACACAAGCAAGTTTTAGAATCGCACCCAGATGCACTACTAGCTTTAGTTCCACGTCATCCAGAAAGGTTTGATAACGTATTTGAGCTGTGTGAGAAGCTTGGATTTGAGACAGCTCGCCGAACAACACAAGACTCGAAACTCGACACTTCAACCCAAGTCTACTTAGCAGACACTATGGGAGAATTACTCGTTATCATAGCTGCTGCAGACCTCTGTTTTGTAGGAGGGAGTTTAGTTGGTGACAGAGTAGGTGGTCATAATGTTTTAGAGCCTGTATCTCTCGGCGTCCCTGTCATCAACGGAGATAGTTATTTTAACTTTTCCTATATAGTTGAGACGTTATTAAGCAAAAATGCTATTCAGATAGTATCTTCAAGCCAAGAGCTTAGAGATGCTATCAATGAACTATTATCGAATAAAGAACTGAGACCAAGACTAAAAGCTTCGTACAACGAGTTTTTACAAAACGAACTAGGTTCTATATCAAAAACCATTCAAGCTATAAATGAAAAATAATATGTCTTTCAGAACTGATATTAACGGACTTAGAGCCATCGCAGTTATCGCCGTAGTCCTTTTTCACTTTGATCCTACTCTACTCCCCGGTGGCTTTGTTGGTGTCGATGTCTTTTTTGTCATATCTGGATTCTTGATGACAAAAATAATAACCAGTGGTATTAGGTCGCAAAGCTTTTCAATAAAATCCTTCTATCTATCGCGAGGAAACAGAATCATTCCTCCTTTAGCCATACTATGTCTTTTCCTTCTGATATTTGGATGGTTTTTTCTAACACCTACGGACTATAGAAAGGTTGGTAATGATGTACTCAATAGTATGTTATTCATCTCTAACTTTATCTATGCTCAAGAAAAAGGATATTTTGAAACTTCCATATCAGAGCAGTGGTTACTGCATACTTGGTCTCTTTCTGCGGAATGGCAATTTTATCTACTTTATCCCTTGCTGCTTCTATTTATATTCAAGTTCTTACCTTTTGAAAAAGCAAAGAAAGTAATAATTTCACTTACCATTTTAAGTTTTATTACTTGTGTGATATGGACGAGTAAGTCAGCAACATCCTCCTATTTCCTTCTTCCAAGCCGAGCTTGGGAAATGTTAATGGGTGGTGTCGCATTTCTATATCCTCTCAAAAAAAACCAAAAATACAAACCATTACCTTGGATTGGTATCAGTGTGATATTAGCTTCATGTATCCTTATCCAAGGAACAGCGCCATGGCCTAGCTACTTAACACTATTACCTATAATAGGAACTTATTTAATCATTGTAAGCCAACAATCAAACTTTATTTTAGATACTAAGCCTATGCAAAGGATTGGCTCTTGGTCTTATTCTATTTATTTATGGCATTGGGTTGTTGTTACACTTGGTGTATATTTCAATATACCAAACTTCATTATACTAGGAGTGTTACTATCCATAGCCTTAGGTTATTTAAGCTACCGATTCATTGAAATGAACAAAGGAAGAAAGTTAATTTTCAACCCAATCTTTCTCGTCCTATTTATAGGTTCTGCAGGCGGTCTTGTACATGCCACAGATGGTGCCGAATTTCATTATTCAAAAGAAATCAAAGACATACTATCAGCAGGAAGAAGTAGCTCGCCTTTAATGTGTAATAACTGTAAGTTTATTAATGGAGAAAGAGTAGAGAATGATGAAGTTGCAGATCTTATTATCTTAGGAGACAGTCATGCCGGTGCTCAAATTTCCACAATACCAGTAATACTGTCTAAAGAAAAATCTGTTTTATCTTCAATTTCAGGAGGTTGTTTATTTATCCCTAATGTAGATACAAAAAATAGAGATATTGATAGCTGTAAAAAACAAGTAAATTATACATATGATAATTTGCTCCCTAAAAATAAAGGTGCGAGTCTACTTTTTATTCAAAGAACAAACATTTTCTTTACTGGCTATAGCGACACAGAAAGCCAAGAAAAAGAACAAGATATCAGATACGTACTTGACAACTCTTTAAACATAAAGAGCACCGGCGAAATGTACATTCATACAATGTGTAATTTAGCTAAGGATTATAATGTCTTAGTAACTAAACCGACACCAGAGCAGACCGTTAATGTCCCTAACTTTTTGATTAAGTCTATAATTCTAGATAAAGATGAAGATCCTTCGATAAGTATCTATGACTATAAAAAACGGAACCAAGAGACGAGTCTACTATTTAATGAAATTGAAAAGTGTGGTGTGACTGTTCTAGACCCAGTCCCTTATCTATGTGATAACGGAGTGTGCCCGATAGTAAAAGAGGATAAGCCTCTTTATCGAGATGATGACCACCTAAATGAATGGGGTGCACAACAACTAATCCCCTTGTATCAAAAGTTTATAAATTAGTTTTGGATTCAGGCTCTACTCTAAATTTGGGTAGAGCCTAACTTAAATGCAAATAATCCCAATCGTTCTCACTCCAGTGAATATTTCGTTTAGCCACTTCTTTAATAAATGAGCGTTTCAATCTTTCCAAGTTTCCTTGCTTCCACTCATCACCCGATTTCTGATTACATTTATCAAAGTCGATAATCCATACTTTACCTTCATCATCAATCAGGATGTTGTGAATATTCAAATCCGTATGATTTACCTGAGCTTTATGCATTTTACGAATCTCTGCACCGACCTTCTGGTATTCTTCTTTTGATAATGCTCTATCTTGTAAGATTGATACTAGATCTCGTGCGTTTGGGATTTTCTGGCTCAGCAAATCAGCACGATAACCAAAACAACTTTTGACAGCTCTGGCTGCTATAGGCTTAGGAACATTAACACCAGCTTCGATCAAAATATGCAGTAACTGATACTCTTGAAAACTACGAGTATTTTCCCAAGTCGTAAAAAAATAGCTGTCTCGGTTGACCTTCCCGAACAACCCTCCTCGATGATAATGACGTAGTGCTGCATCTATTTCATCGAGAGCAATAAACCAAGTAGTTCCTCTTCCTTGAGCTGAACCAATGATTCGGCCTTTCTTACGCCAATAACTGTGGTCAAAACACTGCTCACTAGCATCACTAAGCAGATACTCATCGAACCAAATAGTTTGTTTAGGGGTCTTTATTATCTTCATCTGGGAATCATTTCTTGAACATAGACGAATGGAGTTCCAAGTACTTCAACATCACTAAAACACCACTTATGATAGTCAAAGTTAATCTCATTTTACATTTCTAGGCATAGATAGCATAATCCTTACTCACTCTTTTTTGGCTAAATAATCATATGGCTTTATTCGCATCCGCGCCTCATTCATTATGCATTGTCCGCTTGTCTGCAATTGGTGATGTATGTAACACCATTGCGGCAGTTCAAATGATTCAACAACAGTGGCCAGAAACTCAAATTACATGGATTACAGGTAAAGTTGAGGCTCTGCTAATACAAGATTTACCCAACATTGATGTCGTTGTATTCGACAAAAAGTTAGGTTGGAAAGCTTATGTCCAACTTTGGTCAGTTTTGAAAAACAAAAACTTTGATGCCCTACTACACATGCAATACGCAATAAGAGCAAGTATTGCTACGTTAGGTATTCGCGCAAAATATAAGCTGGGCTTCGATAGTAAACGTAGCAGGGATTTTCAAACTCTTTTCACTAACTATAAAGTGCCTTCCCCAAACAAGCATCATGTTTTAGATGGCTTAATTGCTTTTGTCAAAGAGCTAGGTGTTGAAATCACTACTCCAACTTGGAACATCCCACTTTTCGACCAAGATATTGAGTGGGCAAAGAAACAATTGTCTAGTTATAGCTGTAAAAACTTAGTGATTGTACCGGGCGCAAGTAAAGCATATAAAAACTGGAATGTGCAAGGTTATATTGATGTAATTAATTATGCACAATCAGTTGGTTGGACAGTAACTTTAGCAGGTAGCTCAGCCAAAGTAGAAACGGATCTAGCCAACGAAATTAATGCCGGATTAAGCCAACCAGTTCAAGACTTGGTTGGAAAAAGCTCACTTAAAGAGATGCTAGCTCTACTTAAGCACGCAAATTTAGTTATTGCCCCAGACACGGGACCTGCTCATATGGCAAATGCTGTGAATACTCCAATTATTGGTTTATATGCACATCATAACCCCGACAGAACATGTCCGTATCAATACCATGAGTATGTGGTTTCGGCATACGATGAAGCAATAAAAGCAGAAACAGGTAAAGGGAAAAACGAGCTTTCATGGAGAACTCGGGTTAAAGATACGCACGCGATGAACCGTATAAGTTCTGAACAAGTTATAGCAATGTTCAAGAAAGCAACTGCTGATTTCTCTCTCTAAAATACACCATTATAAAATATGAGAATGTAATATGATCACTGGTACTATTATCACTCTAAATGAATCAAAAAATATTGTTGATTGCATCCAGTCACTGCAAGAAGTGTGTTCTGAAATTATTGTCGTAGACTCAAACAGTACAGATAATACTGTTGAACTGGCTGAGAAATTAGGTGCAAAAGTAATCAGACAAAGCTATCTCGGTGATGGTTTTCAGAAAAATGTTGCTCTAGACTACACAGCGAATGACTGGGTGCTAAGTATTGATGCTGATGAGCGGCTGACTGAAGATATGGTCAAAGAAATCAAAGCACTTGATCTAACCAACACACAGCATGATGCATTCGCTTTTCGCCGCCGTAATTACATTGGTAGCCGTTGGATAAAGCAGTGTGGTTGGTACCCCGATTATTGTATTCGCTTATATAATCGTAATAAAACGAAGTTCTCAGAAGTAAAACAACACGCATCTGTTCAGGCTAAAAACCCAAAACGCTTAAATTCTGACTTGATTCATTACTCTTTTGAGAACCTCAGCCAGTTGTTTGCTAAACCCGGTAGAGATTTTAGTGGACGAGCAGCAAAGATCATGTATCAAAAAGGAAAAAAGGCAAATGCCTTCTCTCCTTTCTCTCATGGGTTGTCTGCGTTCATTCGGGCCTATATTATCAAACGCGGCTTTTTAGGGGGAGCTGATGGCCTAACTGTCGCAATTAGCGCTGCAATGAGTAGTTACTTAAAATACGCCCGACTACTCGAATTTCAACGTGATCCGGCAGTTTTAGAGAAAGAAGACTTTACTAAAATTTGGTAGCTAAGCAATCTTGATAACACCTTTTATAGCTTTGAGCCATATTCTCAGGGCTATATTTAACCTTGTATGCATTGATTTGTGAAACAAGTCTATTATACAAAGTGTTATCAGTATACAAACTCACAACTCGGTCTTCTGCTGTCTCTATGTCCCCTAATTTAAACTGATAGCCAGTGATACCTTCATCTACGATCTCTGGCAAACCTCCAACATTTGAAGTAACAACCGGAATACCATGCTGATAAGCTTCTAAAACAGCAGATCCTAAACCTTCACTTTTCGAGGGCATAAAAAGTAAATCTGTTCGTTTCATAATTGATGCAACAAAAGTCGTGAAACCAAAAAATGTAATATTCGATAAACCTTTAGCCTGTTTTTTCAAAATCATTTCATCTTTACCTTCACCCACTATCAAAAAGTGGATATTAGGATGTGACTTTTCCAAACGTTTTGCTAACTCTATAGTAAATGATACATTTTTTACATCTATTAAACTTCCTAATTGAGTAACGACAAACTTACTTTCTAAAATAGCCAGGCTTCTCTCAACATCAGAGGATGCCGGAAGGTTAGAATAACTATCATATATAACTTTAAGGCTTGAGTTCAAACCTATGAGATTTTTTGCAACCTTTTCACTCACTGCAATAATAGAACTAGCGCTATGATAAGTTTTTTCAGACAGTTTGCCTTTCAACGGTTTATCCACTCGACGTGATATTACAAACTTTACCCCAGACAACTTTGAGATAATACGTGCAATATGAGCACCTCTTCCATCATGAGCGTGAATAACCGTGTTTTTGTCACTCCAACAATGTATTAGAGCTGAAAAAAAACTATTAGTATTCACATTATCATTACCTTTGAAAGTGTGAATAACTTTCTTCTCAAAAAGGGAATTTTTTTTAGCTAATACTACTTGTGGAAATTCGGCAAGATGGGAGATGAGGTTCAACGTTTGTACCTCTCCCCCTCCGAAACCAGAAGCCATGTTAATATGAATAATTGTTGGATTCTTCATACACCTCCCTTTATCATATAATCACAATGAAGTATCACTGTACTATAACACGTAACCTAAAGTTAGTTACCCAGAGAATGTACGTGAATCATACCTAGACATGATAGCTTGATTCATCATATCATTTTGCTTTGATAGAGGCAGTTCAGTCAGCGTCGAAGAGTAAAAAAAGAACAATGGTGAGAAGATTGCCTTTCTTTCCAATAAACTTACCTTAAGGTGCATCTATGATTTTACGCAAGGTTAACTATTATATTGTAAACGGTATAATCACTACTATTCCTCCTTTCATTTTAAGGTCACTAGGCAAAGCACTGATATCGGGCCATAAAAACCATGATCAAAACTATCTTAATGAAAGAATAAATTATTACAATAAGCTATCAAAAGAAGTCAACTTAACGGACTGTGACATAACGACTGTTGAAAAATTCAAAAAGACTGGTGGTTCTGCTTATTACTTTGATTTATATAAAGTAATAAAGTCGTTTAAACCTCATTTCAAGTTTAAATACATTAATGGGGATGTCACTGATATTCCTGATGAGCCTAGCTTTGTTAAAAGCCGCCCTATTCATGGTGAAAATAAAAATTCTGTTTTATTGAAACTAAATGCTATTCGTCATTATATTTTCGTAAAAGATGACCTTCCATATCAAAGTAAATCTAATATGGTTGTTTGGCGTGGTACAGGTTTTAGGCCAAACCGAAGAGAACTACTTCGAACTCACTTCAACCATCCTAAATGTAACGTCGGTCGTGTAGATAAGAAAGACTCAGACCCACAACAACTAAACTATGTTCTTCCTCCTATGACAATCAATGAACAGCTTAAATACAAATTCATTCTAAGTTTAGAAGGAAAAGATGTAGCAACCAATCTTAAGTGGATTATGTCATCAAATTCTCTCTGCTTTACGCCGAAATTAAAATACGAGACTTGGTTTATGGAGGGAAAACTAAAAGATGGTATTCACTTCGTCGAGATTAAAGATGATTTCTCCGATCTAATAGAAAAAATGAATTATTATATTGAACATGAAGATGAAGCTCTTGAAATAATTAAGAATGCAAATGAATGGGTAGATCAATTTAAAAACATCAAAAGGGAAAAAATAATTTCCCTTTTGGTGGCTAAAAAATACTTTAAACTTACTAACTAGCTATCTGATTTTTTTATTCCATAAGGAGTATAAGTTAACTTCGCAGCTCTATTTTCATCATAGATATCTACGTTAGTTTTCCCTTCAACATAACTTTTGGGAGTACTATAACCACGGGCATGTTCAAGGTGATATACCGGCGTTGTGTAACGGACAGAGAAACCAAGTACCCCATTGCACTCTAATCTATGACCCGTATCAGCATCTTCTCGACCAATGCTAAACCTCTCATCAAAACCGTTAATATCCATCAAGCACGACTTAAATGTGGAGGCATTGCCTCCTCTCCAACCAGGTAAGCGTTTAACATTTCGATCAAACTTATACGCTAGCAATGGAAATTTAGAGATAATCAGTCGTCTTGGGCGCGTTGTTCCGAACCACCACAAACCAAACTTCTCGAGTTTTTGGTTTCTAATATCATCTTCTGAAAGTGCATCAGTAAACTCCTGAGTTAGACAAACTGCACCACCTGTGACATAGCGATCTTTCCTCGCATATTTTTTATGGACTGCAATCATATTTTTTTGTGGGACACAATCACCATCCAAGAAGACCAAATACTCACCAGGGGCCTCTAATATAGCCTTATTCAATATTGTGCACTTACGTGGGCCTAAATCTTCATGCCAAATATGGTAGATTTCGTACGGGGCTTCCTCTCTATACGCATCCAACATATGAGCAGTTTCCTGAGTACTCCCGTCATCAGCGATCACCACATCAAATTCGGTATCAGTTTGATTAGCCAAACCTAATAGCACTTTTTTTAAATGCAATGGACTGTTATATGTAGTGATAATCACACTTGTTTTCATGCGTAACTGCTCTCAAAAAATTAATTTAAACCTTCATATTTTAGCACAAATTTTGTTCTTAATTAACAGAATTTGAATTGTTATACTCACAAGATCGGACTAATGGCTCCAACGTAGAACAATCAATTCGATTACACAAACTGCAAGTTTTGCAACCAAGCCATATCATTAATAATTTATGTTTATTGCTCGGTTACTAAGACATGTTTTGATAACATCATAAGCAACCTCAATTTAAACTCAAAAGTCATGACCAAACACAACAACAAAGTAATCTACCCAGGGACCTTTGACCCTATCACTAACGGTCACTTGGATATTATCGAGCGAACAGCTTTAATGTTCGATCATGTGATTATTGCTGTCGCTGCAAGTCCAAGTAAAAAAACGTTATTTACACACAAGGAGCGAACAGACTTGGTATCTGAAGTCACTGCTCACTTACCGAATATCGAAGTGAAGGGTTTCGAAGGCTTAATGGTTGATTTCGCAGAAAAAGAACAAGCAAATGTCCTGATCCGAGGGTTAAGAACAACCATTGATTTCGAATATGAGTTTGGATTAACAAGCATGTACCGCAAACTTATGCCTGGATTAGAGAGTATTTTCCTCACTCCATCAGAAGAATTTGCGTTTCTTTCTTCAACAATAGTGCGTGAGGTTGCAATTCATGGAGGCTCAATTGAGCAATTCGTTCCCCAGATTGTAGCTAACGAAATCCACAAAAAAGTTGACCATCAATGAGTTAGAAAAAATCTATGAGAGACTCTTCAGGAAGACCAAAGCCGAAAGGGGCAGGATTGAGGCGTGTTCTAAATGCAACAGCCTACTCTATCAAAGGCTTGAAAGCTGCTTTCAAAACCGAAGCAGCTATCCGCCAAGAGCTTGTCTTATGCGCGATCTTTATTCCGGTCGCTTTAATGTTGGATATCAGCAAGGTTGAGCAAATCTTGATGATTGCTTCTTTAATTCTGGTTGTTCTTTTTGAGCTAATTAACTCAGCGATTGAAGCTGTCGTTGACCGCGTGGGCACAGAACATCACGAACTCAGTGGTAAAGCAAAAGACATTGGTTCTGCAGCGGTAATGGTTAGCTTAGGCCTCGCGCTCTTTACTTGGCTCTACATACTTATTTAGAAGCTTTGAGCCGCGAAGGGCTTTAAAACTTCGAGCTCTTACTTCTGACACTCCCCACAAAAAAACGTATTTCGTTGCCCAATCTTCTGCTCTTGGAGAGCTTCGCCACAACTAGGGCATGGCTCTCCGGCTTTGCCGTAAACTTGCAGCTCTTGAGCAAAATAGCCCGGTTTGCCGTCGGCTTGAGCGAAGTCTTTAAGTGTCGTTCCGCCTTGCTTGATTGCGGTTGCAAGAACTTGCTTAATCTCTTGAGTCAGCAGATCCCACTCCGCAGCCGTGATCTTATTGGCAGGTCGAAGTGGGTGAACCCTTGAGGAAAACAATGCTTCGTTGGCATAAATGTTCCCGACACCGACCACGACTTTGTTATCCATAATGAACTGCTTTACTGGGACGCGACGCTTCTTCGCAAGCTCCGCTATATAAGGCGCGTTAAACTCTTCTGTTAGCGGCTCTGGACCAGCTCCCACCAATACAGGATGTATTTCATCAGCAGGGCTCCACAACCAAGCACCAAAGCGACGCGGATCGTTGTAGCGCAGCACCTTGCCGTTAGTCAGCTTGAGATCAACGTGATCGTGTTTGCCTGCGGTTATCTCGGCATCTAACACGCGTAAAGAGCCTGACATCCCTAGGTGAACAATCGCATTACCTGCATCCGTCTCAATCACTAGGTATTTGGCTCGGCGTGATATCGCCTTAATCACCGTCCCTTCTAACTGCTTGAGCTCTTGAGGGATATCCCAACGAAGTTTCGGCGTGCGGAAAGTTAAGGTCGCAATAGTTTGGCCAACCAAATGCGGGGTAATCCCCATACGGCTGACTTCGACTTCGGGTAACTCAGGCATAAAACAGTTCCATTATTGTGATCATTGACTAATAAGGTTTACGGCAACAAATACTCAGCTTCAACCGACACTGCTAACCACTTACCCTGCCAGTTCTTTAGAAGCCAAAAATCCGGAAGTTGGTAGTAAGTGATGCGCTGAGGCTCTTCTTGGTGTTGATACCAAACTTCTATGGTTTGTGGCGAGGCTAGAGACGCGCTAAGCGATTGATAAGTCTGCTCATCAACTTCGGTACCGACAAGCTGCTGCCAACGTTGTGAGAGCTCTTGTGCACTCGGCTGTGATAATTCTTGAGCACTGCCTTGCGATTGGTATTGCCAGCCGTCACCAGTTAATACGAGAGACCACTTAGAAAAGTGCATGGCGGTAAGCTGATCGGACGGGTCAAGTAGATAAGGGAAGCCACTTTCCGAGGCAACCTCTGGTTCCGGCTCTAAAAGATAGGTCTTGATGATCGTCGGCAGGTTGAGTACACCAATAAAGGCGATCACACTCAACATCAAAATGTTATTCCATCGGCGACCACGGTATCTCATTGCTTCCACTCACAACTTTCTAAGGCTAAGGAGCATCAGTATAGCGTGAAATCAAATGGTTAATCTATGTAGTGGGGAGTGAGGCAAAATTTGGGTATAAAAAAACCCAGCAAAGAGCTGGGTTTTTCAATTCTTTCTTCTACTTAAGAAGAGCCAAAAAAGCATCAATTACTTGATTTTCGCTTCTTTGTACATAACGTGTTGGCGAACTACTGGATCAAACTTTTTGATCTCAAATTTACCTGGCATGTTACGCTTGTTCTTGTCAGTTGTGTAGAAGTGACCAGTACCTGCAGAAGATACTAGACGAATTTTCTCACGAATGCCTTTAGCCATTGCTTAATTCCTCTTAAACGTTTTCGCCGCGTGCACGGATATCAACAAGAACAGCATCGATGCCTTTCTTATCAATGATACGCATACCTTTAGCAGTTAGACGTAGTTTAACAAAACGTTTTTCGCTCTCTACCCAGAAACGATGAGTTTGTAGGTTCGGCAGAAAACGGCGCTTAGTAGCATTGCGTGCGTGTGAACGGTTGTTACCCGTTACTGGACGCTTACCAGTTACTTGGCATACTCGGGACATGAATGTCTTCTCCAATCGTTTCAGCTCGATATCAACCTTGGTGGCCGAACCTCTCTATCTGTAAAAAATAGAAGGTAAAAACCGTTATGGAAAACCCATACAAGGCTATCAAAGGTCGCGCATTATACTAACTTGACGCGCATTGCTCAAGACCCGAACAGATCCTTTTTAAGGATTTCGTGATCTTTTTTTGTGCAACACAGCTTGCTTGAGTAATCAGAGCTGATTTAAGGTCTAAAAATGTGGGCGAATCATAGCAGATTTCTAGCAACTAACAAGCCAAAATGTGATTCAAATCCACCCACGTTCAGCAAAAGAGACCACTTCGCCGTCGCCAACCACGAAATGGTCAAGCACCCTAATGTCCACCAGCGCCAGCGCATCGGTTAATCTGCGCGTGATTCTTCTGTCTGCTTGGCTTGGCTCTGCAACACCAGACGGGTGGTTGTGAGCCAGTATCAGTGCTGCAGCATTGTGGAATAAGGCCCGCTTCACCACTTCTCTTGGGTACACCGATGCGGCATCAATCGTTCCCTCAAACATCACCTCATCTTTAATCACTCGATTCTGGTTATCTAAAAACAAAATATAGAAAGCTTCGCGTTGGCGATCCCTCAAAACGCTCGAAAGATACAGTTTTGTGTGGGTCGGGCTAGTGAGAGCATCGCCTCGGTTTAGTGTCTCGGCAAGATAGCGCTGCGTCATCTCCAGCACCGCTTGCAGTTGAACATACTTGGCCTGCCCTAGCCCTTTATGTTGGCAGAACTCTTCTTCAGTCGCTGAGAACAACTTTCTTAAGGAGCCAAACTCTTGAAGCAATTTATCGGCTAGCTCCAGTACATTCATACCTGGAGTCCCCGTTCTCAGGAAGATAGCTAGCAGTTCCGCGTCAGAAAGCGCCTCAGGGCCTCGTTGGATGAGTTTTTCACGAGGCATAGACTCGCTGGGTAACCGATTCAAAAGCATGTGCTAACACTCTCAAGCAGATCAAACCTCTAGATTAATCCCTTTCACAATAGAGATCGTTTATCCCTTTAATATTCAACAGCACCCTTAACATAACCGTGTAATTGATATGTTTGATAGCGTCAGTTTGATGAGCATCAAATCTCAGCCAGTTCCCTAACTAGGCACTCAACTTCTGTTCTGCTATCGTAAGTCCCAGAAAAGTTAAGGAACAAAATCATGCAAACATCGGTTAATCAACAGACCCCAACTGAGCAACAAGGCTTGGCTGGTAAGAAGATCCTGCTCGGTATCAGTGGTGGTATTGCAGCGTATAAATGTGCAGAACTTACTCGCCGCTTGATCGAACGTGGCGCGCAAGTACAAGTCGTGATGACACACGCGGCCAAAGAATTTATCACGCCACTGACTATGCAGGCCGTCTCGGGTAGACCGGTGTCTGATAGCTTGCTTGATCCTGCGGCGGAAGCTTCGATGGGTCATATTGAGCTGGCGAAGTGGGCTGATCTGGTACTACTTGCTCCTGCAACGGCGGACTTGATTGCTCGTATGACTGCTGGCATGGGTAACGACCTATTGACTACACTCGTTCTTGCAACTGATGCGCCAGTTGCGGTATCTCCTGCGATGAATCAGCAGATGTATGCTCACCCAGCAACGCAAGAGAACATTGCGACTCTGAAGCGCCGTGGTTGCCATATCTGGGGCCCAGCTGCTGGAGAGCAAGCGTGTGGTGATGTTGGCATGGGTCGTATGTTAGAGCCTATGCAGCTGGTTCATCGCTGTGAAGCCTTCTTCCAACCTAAGCCAATGGCTGGTCATTCAGTACTGATCACTGCGGGTCCAACACGTGAAGCGATCGACCCTGTGCGTTACATCTCTAACCACAGCTCAGGAAAGATGGGCTACGCGCTAGCAGAAGCAGCAGCTAAGCTCGGAGCTACCGTTACTTTGGTCAGCGGCCCTGTTTCCCTTGCGACACCAACAGGCGTGACTCGCGTTGATGTAGAGAGCGCACAACAGATGTTCGATGCCGTTATGGACTCCGCACCTCGCCACGATGTCTTCATCAGCTGCGCTGCGGTAGCTGATTACCGTCCACACACCATTGCTGAGCAAAAGCTGAAGAAGGTCGATGGCACGGATGACATGTCTATCGAGATGGTCAAGAACCCAGACATCGTCGCTTCTGTGGCGGCTATGACTCAAGATCGTCCATTCACCGTCGGCTTTGCCGCTGAGACACAAGATGTCGAGAAATACGCACGCGGTAAACTAGTGAAGAAAAATCTCGATATGATCTGCGCTAACGATGTATCTGTTGAAGGACAAGGCTTCAACAGCAATAACAACGCACTTAACCTATACTGGAACGAGGGTGATAAGTCACTGCCACTAGAAAGCAAAGAGGCACTAGGCTTTAAGATCTTAGAGCAAATCCAAGAACTTATACCAATCACAGTAAGTAAGTGATCAGAAATAGCGTAGGAAAAACGCTTGAGAACAAGGCAGAGTTTTTCGATAAGTAGTGATTCTACAATCAAAAACTCTAACGACGTTATCGAGCGTTTTAACAAGCTAGGATGAGCAATTATTTACTACGATTGGTATTTTTGAAGCGTAGCCGCATTTTCGCGCTGACAATACCCTGACACCTCTCGATTCTGTTGACCTAATGCTTACAGAACTAGGAACAGAATTGATTGGTGTTTATAATCCCTTTCACTCATCATCCTCTCTATCAAAGGAAGTAAACAGATGGCTGGTACCCGTAAATCGAACCGTCGTGAAGAAATTCTCCAAGCGCTTGCACAAATGTTGGAATCAACAGAAGGGGCATCGCGCATCACAACGGTGAAACTGGCCAAGCAGGTCGGCGTATCAGAAGCTGCACTTTATCGCCATTTCCCGAGTAAAGCGCGCATGTTTGAGGGGCTAATCGAGTTTATCGAAGAGGCGTTGATGTCACGCATTAACCGCATCCTTGATGAAGAGAAAGATACCTTAGAACGTATTCGACTGGTGCTACAGCTGATCCTTGTTTTCTCAGAACGTAACCCGGGGCTGACTCGAATTTTATCTGGCCATGCTCTAATGTTTGAAAACGAGCGCCTGCGCGATCGCATTAACCAACTGTTTGAGCGTATTGAAACCCAGCTGCGTCAGATCCTTCGTGAGCGTAAAATTCGTGAAGGTAAATCTTTCCCTGTCGATGAGCGAATTCTCGCGGCTCAGTTACTCGGTCAGGTAGAAGGCAGCCTCAATCGCTTTGTGCGTTCAGACTTCAAATATCAACCGACTGAAAACTTTGATGCCTACTGGGCGCTACTGAGTGCTCAAATCAAATAAATTCATTAACCTAAGCGGTGCTTATGACGACACAAACCAGTTCGACACAACACGTAATCACCAAGCCACCTTTTACGCTTGCGCTACTGCATCCTAAATACTGGGGTGTTTGGTTTGGCTTTGGCCTGCTCGCCTTCATTGTGAATGTGCTGCCTTATCGTGCACTACTACTGATTGGCCGTTCACTTGGTGCTCTCGGTGCTCGTTACGGTAAAAAGCGCGTTGCCATCACTACTCGCAATCTAGAGCTCGCATTTCCAGACAAGCCTGCCGATGAAGTCGCTGTCATGGTGCAAGAAAACTTCAAAAATACGGGTATGGCCCTAATCGAAACTGGCATCACTTGGTTCTGGCCAACGTGGCGCTTTAAGCGTTTGCTAGTAGACAAAGACACCCAAGCACTGCGTACTCATCAGCAGAATGGCAAGGGTGTACTCTTGTGCTGCGTTCATGCACTCAATCTAGAGATCACCGCTCGTGGTATGGCCGTGCTTGGTATTCCGGGGCTTGGCGTATATCGCCCACATAACAACCCTGCTTACGAGTATATCCAATACCGTGGCCGTACCCAGAATGGCAATCGACTGATTCACCGCAAAGACGTTAAACGCATGATCAAAGTACTGCGTAAGGGTGAGATCCTTTTCTACCTGCCAGATCATGATTACGGTCGTAATAAGTCGGTATTTGTGCCGTTCTTCGCGGTTGAAGATGCCTGTACCACCACTGGCACCAGTATTTTGGCTTATACCAGTAAGTGTGCGCTTGTTCCGGGCTCTGGCTTTAGAAATGAAGATGGCAAGTATGAGATCATCGCCAATGAGTCGGTAGAAGCAGATTACCCTCAGAAAGATGAAAAAGCAGCCGCGGCCTACATGAACCGTTACCTAGAGAAAACCATCTTAAGAGCTCCTGAGCAATGGATGTGGCTGCACAAGCGCTATAAGACCATGGAAGACCCAGAGGTGCCAAAAGGCATTCGCTACAAGTAAATGTACTTTAACCAAAACGAAAGGGGCTGATGATTCATCAGCCCCTTGCGCATTTTATATTCTGAACAGAATCGTATTAGATACCGTATTGAGCGCGATACGCCTTAACCGCTTCTAGTTGTGTTGCGTCTGTGCCTTTCTCTTCAAGGAAAGTGACTAGGTCAGTCAGGCTAACGATAGAGATAATCGCACAGCCAAAATCACGCTCTACTTCTTGAATCGCAGACAATTCGCCTTTGCCTTTCTCTTGACGGTCAATCGCGACAAGAACACCCGCTAGGTCAGCACCGTTTGCTTGGATGATTTCCATCGATTCACGAATCGCTGTACCTGCTGTGATCACGTCGTCCACTAGCATGATACGACCTTCCAGTGCACTACCAACTAGGTTGCCGCCTTCACCGTGGTCTTTCGCTTCTTTACGGTTAAAGCAGTAAGGTGTGTCTACATCGTGGTGATCTGCCAGTGCAACGGCTGTTGTCGTCGCGATTGGAATACCTTTGTATGCAGGGCCAAACAGTACATCAAATTCAATACCAGAGTCCGCTAGTGCTGCCGCGTAAAAACGACCTAAACGCGCTAGGTCACGACCTGTGTTAAACAATCCAGCATTGAAGAAGTAAGGGCTCTTACGGCCAGACTTTAAAGTAAACTCACCAAACTTAAGTACTTCTTTCTCTAGTGCAAATTCAATAAATTCACGTTGATATGCTTTCATGCTCATCCTCTATGTTTACTCAATAAAACTTAACTTACTCTCTGTACCACCCTTTCAGGTTTTACAGACAAAAAAATAGCCCCTTAAAAAGGAGCTATTAAAATTGATTATTCTGCCAACGCCGACTTCTGCGCTTCAACAATATCAGCAATGCCCTTATTCGCCAGGGCTAGAAGCTGCATCAGCTCTTCGTGGCTAAACGGTTCGCCTTCTGCAGTACCTTGAATCTCAATCATCTTACCGTCTTCCGTCATTACAACGTTCATATCGGTGTCCGCTGCTGAGTCTTCAACGTACTCAAGGTCACACAGTGCTTCTGCACCAACGATGCCCACTGAAACTGCCGCTACGTGGCCTTTCATTGGGTTCTTTTTAAGTTTACCGCTCTCTAGTAGGTGGTTGATCGCGTCAGCCATCGCTACGCTCGCACCTGAGATAGACGCAGTACGTGTGCCGCCATCTGCTTGAATAACATCACAATCGACAGTGATCATGATTTCACCCATCGCTTTTAGATCAACCACAGCACGTAGGCTACGAGCGATCAGACGTTGGATTTCCATCGTGCGACCACCCTGTTTACCGCTCGCTGCTTCACGACGGTTACGCGTGTGCGTTGCACGTGGCAGCATGCCGTATTCAGCTGTTACCCAACCCTTTCCTTGACCTTTTAACCAACGCGGCACGTTCTCTTCTACTGTCGCGTTACATAGAACCTTGGTGTTACCAAACTCAACCAGCACAGAGCCTTCAGCATACGCTGTGTAGTTACGAGTAATTTTAATTGGACGAACTTGATCTACGGCGCGGTCATTTGGACGCATAAGTATCTACCTTATTAGTCTTATCTTTAGGTGTTTAACTATTGAAAGTGTCTGTCACCTAAGAAAGGGGTGAGACAAATTGGATTGGGGCGAGATTATATAGCAGTTTGCGGTGCAAAGCTATTTATCCTGAGGTACCACCTCTCCTGAAAAGCTTCTAAAGCTAAAAAGCGATGGCCGCACATAGCACCCCGTATCGTGATACTATGCGTGCGCGTTATTTTCAGAATGATAAAAGACAGGAAAATTCGATGATTTATAGTATGACGGCATACGCACGTAAAGAAGTGAAAGGCGATTGGGGTACAGCAGTGTGGGAAATCCGCAGTGTAAACCAACGCTACCTTGAAACTTACTTCCGCATGCCAGAGCAGTTCCGTGGCCTAGAGCCAATCCTTCGCGAGCGTTTTCGTAAGCGCTTAGCGCGTGGTAAGGTTGAATGTAACCTGCGCTTTGAAGCGAACCCTGCAGCAAAAGGCGAGCTGAGCATAAACGAAGGCCTAGCACAACAGGTGATCAATGCTGCGAACCAAGTAATGGGCATGACCGGCGAAGAGAGCCGTCTGAACCCATTCCAAGTGATGAACTGGCCGGGTGTGATGGAAACGCCAGAGCAAGACATGGACGCGATCAACAAAGATCTTCTAGCTGCGTTTGATGACGCAGTAAAAGACTTCATTGATGCACGTGGTCGTGAAGGCGACAACATGAAGGCGCTTATTGAGCAGCGTCTAACTGCGATTACAGAAGAAGTCATTAAAGTTCGCGCACGCATGCCTGAGATCCTAGAGTGGCAACGTGAGCGTCTTCTTAACAAGTTTGAAGAAGCGAAGATCGAGCTTGAAGGCGCGCGCGTAGAGCAAGAGCTGATCCTACTGGCGCAAAAGTCTGACGTTGCAGAAGAGCTAGACCGCCTAGATTCTCACGTGAAAGAAGCGACTAACATCCTGAAGAAGGGTGGCGCATGTGGCCGTCGTCTAGACTTCATGATGCAGGAGTTCAACCGTGAGTCAAACACGCTAGCGTCTAAGTCTATCAGCACAGACATCACAGCATCGGGCGTAGAACTTAAAGTTCTTATCGAACAGATGCGTGAACAAATCCAGAACATCGAATAATCGAATCGGTTTCTATCTAATGTGATTCAATCAATAGCCCCTGCCATCAGGGGCTATTTTTTATAGCAGGTATAATTTCTCTCTTCGGCATGCCCTTGGCTAAAGAGGTATAAGTGCTCCCCTTTTACCTTGTACAGCAGTTCGATCTTAGCTCTCTGTAGGGCATTCATATCGCGTACAAAAATATCACTGTCTGTCGGCTGTAAATCCCAATCGATATGATGATAAGCGACTGATAGAAGACTGTTCTCTGCGGTGTAATCCGCTTCATAGTAGACTTCGTAGGGCTTGGTTTCACCATCGAATGTTTGCAGGTGCCCTTTCTGAAAGATCAATAAGCTTTGATTGGAAGTAAACTCCAAAATAGAGCGATCGGCGATCTCTTTGTAACGACCATACCCTTGCGTCACAAACCCCTCATCAAGCTGTACACATGCCCAACGAGTCCCCGCTAACTGCTGTTGCTCAAACTTCCACTGATACAGCGCTAGGCCGATTAAACAGATAACAAGAGTCACATTGAAAACGATAACTGCCTTTAACCGCATATTGCTCGCGCCCTCTTAATCGCTTTCACCACTGTTTTGGGTATTTCATTAATGCTCACCGAGTGATTCACATAGCTTGCGTTCTTGCTGCCGTGTTTAGCAAACGCGAAGGCTTTGATCATATATACCCCATCATCATAAGCCGACTCCGCCACTCGCAGATACACGTCGGCGTGGCAGGTTGGAAATGACTGGTTCGCCAGCTCATAAGCGAGAAGCTGACCGTCGCCGATGAGATAAGCGCTATCATGAAGGTAGAAATCAGTCGCCCCTACCTGAAAGTGCTGATACTCGCTCGGATGAATAAATTCGGGCTTCCTAATGAATGGCTTAGCAAAGAAAATAAACAGTAAGCCTGCCAAGAGAAATAGCGTGATAATCCAGTGCCAAACAGGCAGATGTTTTTTCAGCGCAAGTGCCGGTTCCAAACTTACTTCCTCTAAAGCGATCTCTTGCTCTTGGCTAACTCGGATGGTGCGGTCTTCTACTCTTTTCTTGATTGGCTGCTCAACGCAGTGAATCTCCAAGACATAACCAATCTTACTAACTGTTTTGATGGTGACATCTCTTGCGCTCAACTGTTCGAAGTTTTTTCTCAAACCTGATATGACATTAGTGATCGCCTGATCAGTCACAAAAGCGCCCTCCCAACAGGTTTCAAAGAGCTGTTCACGAGTGACGTGAACACCCTGATTTTCCAGCAACAAGCTCAATACTGCGTAAGGAAGTGGACGCAACTGACAGCTCTCTCCCTCCACACTCGACAACCTCCGAGTCGTTGGATCAAGTATCAAATTGGAAAAATAGATTCGATGCATAAGCTCACTGTTACTGGATTTGAGGGTTACGCGAGCCAAAAAGCTGACACGTAGAGCGCGAGATTTTATCATTCTCGAGTCAATGACGTAAGCACTGAGTGTATTTCAACCAATAGTAAGCAGAAATCTATAGAAAAAAATACACTATCAATTATATCAATGATTTAACCAGAAAAGATAAAAAAATATAAAAGAGAAATACCCATTAAATCGGCAATTCGTGAAATTTAGATGTAATCCATCTTTAGTTTTATATTGGCACTGCACACATAATGCACACTGTTTTTTATCCCCAATGAGATGTATATAATGAAGAAAGCAGTGATCCTTCTGGCAGCATTTTCTGCCTTTGCCGGTGCTCAAGAGCAAGCAGTTGAAAAAGACGTGTCTGGTTTTTACCTAGGTGGTGGTTTCGGTACTACAACTTATGATGATGATGTATCTGGTTCTGTACTGGAAACCAATGATTCTTCATTCAAACTTATTGGTGGCTACCAGTTCAACCGTATTGTTGGTGTTGAAGCACAATACACAAAGTACAGTGACGTAACAGCTCCACGCTCGACAGGAGCATTAGAGCCAACAGCCATTTCTATTGCCGCTAACCTTGGCTACACCTTTGACAGTGGCTGGCGCCCATTTGGTACTGTTGGTCTATCTCAAATGTCGATCAAAATACCAGGTACAAGTGACGAAGATGAGACAGCTCTACGTCTAGGTGCAGGTGTTGAATACACGCCAGCAAGCCTTGAAAACCTGAACTTCCGCGTTGCTTACGAAGTTGATACTTTCAATATAGATACAGGTTTCCCTGAGTATGATGTGACTTTCCAGCTTGGTACCTTCTACGCTGGCGCAACGTACAAATTCTAAGAACAAACACTTCGTTGGCTAGAAAATGCAACAAGGGCGACTTAATGTCGCCCTTGTTATGTCTGTCTGAGTTTAAATCTCAATTACTCATCTGGTTCTTTGGTCTGCCTATCGACATATGGCCAATAATGGTGCCCAACTCGAATCAGTAATGTAGCTGCTGCAAGAATGAATGCCGCCACCGCCAGCCACACAACCAACACCGCATCCAACTCTTTCATACCTAGCGTGATATATCGAGCAATCGCCATCATTGCGATATAGATAGGATATCGAACAGGGATCTTACCGTTCACCACAAATTGCTGCACCATTGCTAACACTTCTAGATAGATGAACATCAGCAGGATGTCAGTCAAGAGAACGCGTTTTTCAGCAAACACATGCATGAACTCTTCAACCATCGCAAACAGGGTCGCCAAAGTGATGGCTACCAGCAGTACGGCTTCAAGAATATGGAATATCTTCAAGAAAGGTCGACTGAAACCTTTTGGTAAATGAGACGGCATAAACACTCTAATTACTAATTAAACCTGCCAATACAATAGCATGCCTCCATCAAAGTGGCGCTATCTGTTATGACCAACTTTAGGCGTAGAGCGTGACGGCGATGTGAATAATTATCCAACACGCAAAAAAATGGCCCTACACAATGCAGAGCCACTATCAAAACATCAATACCGACTATAGAAGCAGTAGATATACAAGGAACACAACCGACAGTCCGTAAATCAGTGGGTGTACCTCTTTGCCTTTACCTGCGACAACCATAGTGAATGCGTAGCTAATGAAGCCCATCGCCATACCGTTCGCCGGAGAGAAGCTCAGTACTGTGAACATGATGGTAAAGAACGCCGCAATACGAGACTCTTTCTTCTCCCAGTTGATCTGACCAAGGCGGCCGACCATGTAGATGCCCACCACTACCATCGCCGGTGCAACCATAGCTGCCGAGAAGATAGAGAAGATTGGGTATAGGAATAGTGAGATAAGGAACAGACCCGCAACCATAACAGCTGCAAGACCAGTCTTCGCGCCTTGAGAAGAAGCAATACCCGACTCAGAGAAAGCCGTAATCGAAGTCGTACCCAGAACAGAACCAATCACCGTACCGCCAGCATCTGCTACTAGTGCTGACTTCGCGTTTGGCACTTTACCGTCTTTATCAATAATACCCGCATCACGACCAACACCAACAATGGTGCTCAAGCCATCAAAGAAGTCGACAATCAGGAAGATAAGAACGATGAATAGCAGATCAAACATTTTCTCTGGCGTGAAGGCCGAGAAATCAAAGATCGCACCGAAGCTGCCCGCCATGCTTGGTGGCATAGAAATTAGCTCATCAGGGATTGGCGCATTCGACGTACCCATGAACAAATCAGCGATGATAGTCAGAGCAATCGCCGAAACAAACGAGATAAACGTCGCCAGCTTGATATCACGAACCATACAGCCAAGCGCAATAAAGATACTCACGTAAGCGATGATCACTTGTGGGTCTGAGATATCACCTAGGCCAACCAGAACAAACGGGTTAGAAACGATGATACCAGCGTTTTTAAGACCCAAGAACGCGATGAACAAACCAAGCGATACTGTGATCGCCAACTTCAAATCTTCCGGAATCGACTCAATCATCGACTTACGAATATTGGTCAATGAGAACGCAAGGTACAAAATACCCGATAGGAAAATACCAAATAGCGCTTCATTCCACAGCACAGCCACAGAACCACTTAGCAGTAGGCCTTTGAAGAAGCCGTTCATGCTCATACCCGGCGCGAGCATTACTGGATAGTTACCCCAGATACCCATGATAAGTGTCGAGATAGCCGCAGCCAATGCCGTTGCTGTAAATACCGCGCCTTTATCCATACCCGGAATATCGCCCAGAATGGCAGGGTTCACCGCTAGAATGTAGCTCATCGCCAAGAAAGTAATAAAACCAGCGTACAGCTCAGTGCTGATGGTGGTCTTTCTTTCAGAAATCTTAAACAGAGAATCCAGCGAACCAGATGAGGTGGTTTGGGCCTTAAGGGTGGAATCGGTACTCACAACAAAACCTATGCAAAAAAATAAGAAATTTAAGATTCAAATGCTGTGAGAAAAAGAGAGGTTTCTGCACTAAAAACTGTAGTCACCAAGATAGGCTCGGTAGTAGAAACATCTAGTCCATATCACTAGATATATACAGCATTTAATCGTTTGCGCGGATTGTAAGGATTACGATTAAAACTTCAACAATTTTTATTAAGATCACATAAAAAAGTAATATTGATGTGGTATTGCATATTGGTGACGATCTTCGCGAGGATCAAACTATAAGAAATAACGATCAAGCCAGTTGTTCTGAATCATTGAAATATGCTACTCTTCGCCTCCATTTTTCTGACCTAATTTTCACCACTTTGCTTGTGCACTGCACATTCGAGAGGGTGAGTAAGAGTTCGGTCAGTGCTATCTTTTATAGTGGAGGGCAACGCCTTCACTCAATCCAACCAACAGTGGAAACATACAGATGGGCAAAGGTACTCTTTACATCGTATCTGCACCTAGTGGCGCAGGTAAATCGAGCTTGATCTCAGCAATGCTAGAAACCAATCCAACCTACGCAATGAAGGTATCTGTTTCACACACCACTCGCGGTATGCGCCCTGGTGAAGAAAATGGTGTTCACTACCACTTCGTAGAGAAACATCATTTTGAAGACCTCATCAAGAAGAATGAATTCCTAGAGTACGCTGAAGTATTTGGCAACTACTACGGTACGTCACGCGTTTGGATTGAAGAGAACCTAGAGCGCGGTATCGATGTATTCCTAGATATCGACTGGCAAGGCGCTCGTCAGATCCGCGAACAGATGCCTCAAGCGAAGAGTGTATTCATTCTTCCACCATCAAACGGTGAGCTAGAGCGTCGTCTAAACGTTCGTGGTCAAGATAGCGAAGAAGTTATTGCGAAACGCATGAGCGAAGCGAAGTCAGAGATCTCTCATTATAATGAGTATGACTACGTGATCGTGAATGATGACTTTGATGCAGCCCTTATGGACTTCAGAGCTATCATTCGTGCGGAGCGCTTAAAAGAAGATAAGCAAGCAGCAAAATACAGCGGCATGCTTACTGCTCTACTGGCGGAATAAGCTAGCAAGGCTAGATTTTCCATTGAGATAAGTATACGGTGATCTAGAAAGTCTCTAGTTAAACTTGTATACTTTCTCGTCATTCAAAATTTATTAGTTAACTATTTGGAGTCCTCATGGCACGCGTAACTGTTCAAGACGCTGTTGAAAAAGTTGGCAACCGTTTCGACCTAGTTCTTATTGCGGCTCGCCGCGCTCGTCAAATGCAAACTGGCGGTAAAGATTCACTAGTGCCTGAAGAAAACGATAAGCCAACGGTTATCGCACTTCGTGAAATCGAAGAAGGTCTTATCACTAAAGACGTACTAGATGCTCGTGAGCGTCAAGAGCAACAAGAGCAAGAAGCAGCTGAGCTTGCAGCAGTAAGCAGCATCGCTCACTCTCGTTAACTCTTATTCGCAAAAGCGTCATTGTTATTCGAACTAATTAACCTTCCGGGCCTTTAATTTGTATCTATTCGATAGCCTCAAAGACGTTGCCCAAGAATACCTAACAGAGCCTCAAATTGAGGCTCTGCGTCAATCTTATGTGGTAGCGAGAGATGCCCATGAAGGGCAAACCCGCTCAAGCGGTGAACCATACATTATCCACCCTGTTGCTGTTTCACGTATTCTGGCCGAAATGCGCCTTGATATCGAAACCCTCCAAGCAGCCCTACTCCACGATGTAATTGAAGATACTGAAGTTACAAAAGAAGAGTTAGAAGCGCAGTTTGGTAACACAGTGGCGGAGCTTGTTGATGGTGTTTCTAAGCTGGATAAGCTTAAGTTTCGTGATCGCAAAGAAGCGCAAGCAGAGAACTTCCGTAAAATGGTTCTCGCTATGGTGCAAGACATCCGCGTTATCTTGATCAAATTAGCAGACCGAACACACAACATGCGTACGCTTGGTGCCCTGCGCCCAGATAAAAAGCGTCGTATTGCACGTGAAACCCTAGAGATCTACTCTCCTCTTGCTCACCGTCTTGGTATTCATAACATCAAGACTGAACTAGAAGAACTTGGCTTTGAAGCCCTTTATCCAAACCGTTACCGAGTTCTGAAAGAAGTGGTGAAAGCCGCTCGTGGTAACCGCAAAGAGATGATCCAACGTATCCATAGCGAGATTGAAGGTCGCCTCGAAGAGGTTGGCTTACCTGCTCGCGTATTTGGTCGTGAAAAGAACCTGTTCTCCATCTACAACAAGATGAAAACCAAAGAGCAGCGCTTCCACACCATTATGGATATCTACGCATTCCGCGTCGTGGTAGACACGCCAGACACCTGTTATCGCGCACTGGGTCAGGCTCATAGCTTGTATAAGCCTCGTCCGGGTCGCATGAAAGACTACATTGCGGTACCGAAAGCCAACGGCTATCAATCTCTGCACACCTCTATGATCGGCCCTCACGGCGTTCCTGTTGAAGTACAAATTCGTACTGAAGACATGGACCAAATGGCAGACAAGGGGGTTGCAGCGCACTGGTCTTACAAAGGCAACGGTACTCGTAGCAATGGCACGACCGCGCAAGTGAAAGCTCAGCGCTGGATGCAAAGCCTACTTGAACTTCAACAAAGTGCCGGTAACTCGTTCGAATTCATCGAGAACGTTAAGTCTGATCTGTTCCCAGATGAGATTTTCGTCTTCACACCGAAAGGCCGTATCGTTGAGCTGCCAGCAGGCGCAACAGCCGTCGACTTCGCCTACGCAGTGCATACTGACGTTGGTAACATGTGTGTTGGCGCTCGTGTAGACATGAACCCGTACCCGCTGAGTAAAGCCCTGAAGAACGGTCAAACGATCGAAATCATCAGTGCGCCGGGTGCTCGCCCGAATGCAGCATGGCTTAACTATGTGGTGACCTCTCGTGCTCGTACTAAGATCCGTCAGGTTCTTAAGACCATGCGTCGTGAAGAGTCGATTACCCTAGGTCGTCGTCTACTGAACCACGCACTGGGTGAACACTCGATTGGCGATATTGCTCAAGAGAACGTTGACCACGTACTTTCAGACCTACGCTTAGAGTCCGTTGAAGACCTATTGGCTTCAATTGGTCTGGGTGAGCTAATGAGTATCGTGATTGCGCGTCGCCTACTGGGTGATGCGGATGAGCTGACAGAAGTGAACAACGACAGCGATACACCAAAGAAGAAGCTGCCTATCCGCGGCGCTGAAGGTCTACTGCTGACGTTTGCTAACTGTTGTCACCCGATCCCAGATGATCACATCATTGCCCATGTATCTCCAGGTCGTGGCCTTGTGGTTCACCGCGAAACGTGTCCAAACGTTCGTGGTTACCAAAAAGAACCAGACAAGTACATGGCGGTGGAATGGTCTGACGATTACGACCAAGAGTTCACAGCAGAGCTTCAAGTCGATCTTCAGAACCACCAAGGCGCACTGGCTGAGCTAACTAACGTTATCTCGAAAACAGGCTCGAACATTCACGGTATCTCAACCGAGGAACGTGATGGACGCCTATACACAGTGACTATCTTGCTGACCACCAAAGATCGTGTGCATCTTGCGAGCATTATGAAGAAGCTGCGTGTTATGCCACACGCGCTGAAGGTAAGACGTCGTAAGAACTAGCTAAAATAGCAGATGAGGGATTCGAGATGGCGAGATGCGAAGAGCAAAAGACTTCGTGGCTCACCATCTTGGCTCCAAATCTGCTTTTAGTTTTTTCGAATCTCGATAGATAAAGCAGATGAGAGATACGAGTGTCGTGATACGAAGAGCAAAACCTTTTCACCACTCCATTCTTCGTATTTCGAGTCTGCTTTAGTTTTTTATACTTCCTACTCTTCTCGTATCCCATTTACATACATCCCGCACTCGCTCTTAGTCTTTTCGCATCCCGTTTACCCGAATCTCTCATCTGCTCTTTCGCTTTGTCCTGTACAAAAATCCAGTAAAATGCTTGAATAGACGATATCTATTACCGTCGTGAGCCTTGTTATGTCACAGCTTTTATCTGCTATTCCTCTTAACTCTTTGTCTGGAGTTGGCGCTAAGGTCGCCGAGAAACTGGCCAAGGTTGGGTTGAACAACGTACAAGACCTACTGTTCCACTTACCGCTGCGCTATGAAGACCGCACACGCATCTACCCGATTGCAAAATTGCATGCTGGGATCTGGGCGGCCGTGCAAGGCAAGGTGATGAGTGTCGATACTATTTTCGGCAAGCGCAAAATGCTGGCGGTAAAAATCAGCGATGGAAATGGCACCATCACCCTGCGCTTTTTCAACTTCACTGCTGGGATGAAGAACAATTTTGCCGAAGGCAAACAAGTTCATGCCTACGGCGAGATCAAGCGTGGCGGTATGGGTTTAGAAATCGTCCACCCAGACTACAAGTTCTTTGCTCCAAGGCAGCAACCTGACGTTGAAGCAACCCTGACACCGGTTTACCCAACCACAGATGGCCTAAGACAAGTCACGCTGCGTAACCTTACCGACCAAGCACTAGAGCTTATCGATAAAGCCGCGGTTAATGAACTACTGCCTTCTGGTTTATACGATCACCAAATTACACTGGCTCAGGCGCTACATACCATCCATAGACCACCACCGGGGATCAACCTTGAGCTATTTGATGAAGGTAAGCATCCAGCTCAACTGCGTTTGATCATGGAAGAGCTGCTCGCACAAAACCTATCAATGTTATCGGTTCGCAGTAAAGGCCAACAAGACAACGCGATTCCACTACCGCCAGTGCATACACTCAAAGATAAACTGCTGGCTCAACTACCCTTCTCTCCAACCAATGCACAAGCACGCGTGGTAAAAGAGATTGAGGGCGATCTCGAGAAGCCACACCCTATGATGCGCTTAGTACAAGGTGATGTAGGCTCAGGTAAAACCCTAGTCGCTGCCCTCGCTGCAGTTCGCGCTCTTGAGCACGGTCAGCAAGTCGCGCTTATGGCTCCAACTGAGCTTCTGGCAGAGCAGCATTCCATCAACTTTGCTAACTGGTTTGAGAGCATGGGGATTCAAGTCGGTTGGCTCGCCGGTAAGCTAAAAGGCAAAGCCAAAGAGAAAGAGCTTGAACGTATTACCAGTGGCGAAGCGCAAATGGTGGTCGGTACACACGCTCTGTTCCAAGAACATGTTGCCTTCCATAGCCTCGGTCTAGTAATCATTGATGAGCAGCATCGATTTGGTGTCCACCAGCGATTAGAACTGCGTGAGAAAGGTGCTAAGCAAGGCCACTATCCGCACCAGCTGGTAATGACAGCAACGCCAATACCTCGAACTCTGGCGATGACAGCCTATGCCGATCTCGAAACCTCGATTATTGATGAGCTGCCACCGGGTCGAACGCCCATTCAAACCGTCGCTATTCCAGATACCAAGCGTGACGACATTGTCGAACGTGTGCGTAATGCCTGTCTCAACGAGGGCAAACAGGCCTACTGGGTGTGTACGTTGATTGATGAGTCTGAAGTGTTGGAAGCGCAAGCCGCTGCTGACACTGCAGAAGAGCTACAACGCAAACTGCCTGATGTGAAAATTGGTTTAGTACATGGTCGCATGAAGCCAGCCGAAAAACAGGCAGTGATGCAGGAGTTCAAAGAAAACAAACTGCACCTATTGGTCGCGACAACGGTTATCGAAGTTGGTGTGGACGTGCCGAACTCGAGCTTAATGATCATCGAGAACCCAGAACGTCTTGGCCTTGCTCAGCTGCACCAATTACGTGGCCGTGTTGGTCGAGGTTCGGTCGCAAGTCATTGTGTACTGCTGTATCACTCACCACTTTCTAAAACCGCTCAGAAACGCTTAGGTGTGCTGCGAGAAAGTAACGATGGCTTTGTGATTGCTCAGCGAGACTTGGAGATCCGTGGACCGGGTGAGTTACTTGGTACTAAACAGACTGGCTTGGCTGATTTTAAGATTGCCGACTTGGTACGTGACCAACGTTTAATCCCTGAAGTGCAGCGTATCGCGCGCCATATCCATGACAGCTACCCAGACAATGCTAGAGCGATCATCAACCGCTGGCTGGGTGAGCGTGATGTGTACTCCAAGGCGTAGTGACTACTGGTAATTGATTAGACTAAAAAGGCTTCCTCATGGAAGCCTTTTTGCATGTGAACCCTTGCGAAAAAGAGCAAAAAGCAAGATTCCCTACTCGCTCGTCCCTTGCGATAGGGAATGACGTAAAGAGCAGATGCGCGTCGTGTAGCCCGATGGCTGCAACCAACTTCACTCTGTCTCTATCGCAACTCCACCCAATAGGACAACACTTCAAGACTAATCACATCGTCATCCCCGAGAGGGAAGAATGACCGAGTCGGGGATCTGTCTCAGCCCCGAAAGTCTCATTAATACTTACGACTTAACCGGGAAGCTGATCTGCGCTTTCAAGCCACCTTGGCTGCGGTTATTCACCACCACCGCGCCTTGGTGCTGACTGACAATGCGTTTCACGATCGCCAAGCCTAAGCCTGTACCTTCACTGCCACGAGCGGTGTCGCCTCGGGTGAAAGGTTCGAACAGCTTACTGATCTGATCTTGAGGAATACCGGGGCCATTATCTTCCACCGTTACCCAAGCCAGCTTATTATCCGCGGTCATGCCTGTGGTGACTTTGACCCAGCCATTACCATAACGCAGGGCGTTAACCACTAAGTTGCTGATGGCGCGTTTAATCGCAATCGGGTTACCCAAGGCAGGCTTCATATTAGAAGATAAGTCAGTTTCAATCTCGACCTCATAGCCACCTTCAGAGCTTGCTACTTCTCCAGCGATATCTTCTAAGAACACCGCTTGGAAAGAGTTACGATCAACAGGTTTTAGGTAATCCATAAACTGGCTGATGATCTCATTACACTCTTCAGTATCACTGATAATGCCATCAGCTAAGTAGCTGTCTTCTGGAGACATCATCTCTGTCGCTAAACGAATACGGGTTAATGGCGTACGCAGGTCATGGCTGATACCCGCCATCAACAGCGCTCTGTCTTCTTCCAGCTCTTGAATGCCTTTCGACATCTGGTTAAAGGCGCGAGTCACCGAGCGAATCTCTTGTGCACCTTGCACTGGTAGCGGTGGTGGAATATCGCCACGCCCTACTCCTTTGGCGGCTTTCTCTAGTGCAATCAACGGGCGATTCTGTAAGCGTATAAACAACCAACCACCAGCAATGATCAGCAGCGCCATAATCAAACTATTGCGAAATAGCGGCGCAAAGTCTTCTTCTTGTAGCTCAGAGAGTGGGATTCGAATCAGTGAGTTAGGTAGCTGCGCTATATCCATCCATAGCACATAGCTCTCGGAACCTAAGATCAGTCTCACCTCAGTTTCCGAACCAAGCTCCTTGGTCATCTCTTCACTCATCAGGTCTATCGCCACAGCATGGTAAAACTCACCCGCTGTGTCGCTGTCTTTGGTATGTACTGTCACGCCAAGCTGCTCTAATACACGCTGACGCAGCGGTGCGTCCATCCCAATATCAAGGTCACCTTCGTCCAAAACCAAGTTCAGCTCATGCGCCAAGATCTTATTAAACTGCTGCAAACTCGGCATCAAGGCGTAATTAAACACCGCGTAGTAAGAGAAGATTTGGCTGGCAACCAACAAGGTTAAGAAGAGAACGATAGATTGAGTAAAGGAGCTACGTATACGCATAGGGTACCCAAAGTGTAGAGAGAAAAAACAAAGCGTTATATGACTATAACCATAAACCTTCGTTCTGAATAGAAAACGGGCCATCACATAACAATGAGATGGCCCGATAGAAATCACATTTCAATCACGATAATGACTGGCAGCGTTATACGGCTTTTCCATCTGGAACAAACACGTAACCCAAGCCCCACACCGTTTGGATGTAGCGCGGCTTACTTGGATCTTCTTCAACCAGACGACGCAGGCGAGAGATCTGCACATCGATAGAGCGTTCCATTGCCGAGTATTCACGACCACGAGCCATGTTCATCAGCTTGTCGCGAGACATAGGTTCACGCGCATTAGTTACGAGCGACTTCAATACTGCAAACTCACCAGAAGTCAGTGGCATTGGCTCTTCACCACGGAACATCTCACGCGTGCCTAGATTCAGGCGGAATTCGCCAAACTCAACCACAGACTCTTCCGTGCTTGGTGCGCCCGGTGCTTCAATCACTTGGCGACGCAGTACCGCTTTAATACGAGCAAGCAACTCACGCGGGTTGAATGGTTTTGGCAGGTAGTCGTCGGCACCCACTTCTAGGCCAACAATACGATCTACTTCATCACCCTTTGCTGTCAGCATTAGGATAGGCAGCATGTTGTTAGCATTACGCAGACGGCGACAGATAGATAAGCCATCTTCGCCCGGTAGCATTAAGTCCAGCACCATCAAGTGAAAGTTTTCACGGGTTAACAGGCGGTCCATCTGCTCACTGTTCGCCACGCTACGCACTTGAAAGCCTTGTTCAGACAAGTAGCGTTCCAGCAATGCACGAAGGCGCGCATCGTCATCGACCACTAAGATTTTGTAGTTTTCTTGCATGTAATGGTTCCACCTATTAAAACTCAAACTTGAAGATTAAGTATTCTTTTTAGACATTGAAAATGTAACATTCTTGGAGAAAATGTCGCCTAAAGAATTGTTAACGTATGTTGCCTTTCTATATATTCTATCTTAGAACATGATTTCACTAAGTCAGAGTTATGAAAACAAACTTAATTACTCGTGAGGGTTATGAAAAACTCACAAAAGAGCTGAATTTCCTATGGCGAGAAGATCGTCCTGAAGTGACCAAGAAAGTAACGTGGGCAGCGAGCCTCGGAGACCGCAGTGAAAATGCAGACTATCAGTACAACAAGAAACGCCTGCGTGAGATCGACCGCCGCGTTCGCTATTTAAGAAAACGACTCGACCAAGTAAAGGTCGTCGACTACTCGCCACAGCAAGAAGGCAAAGTGTTTTTTGGTGCTTGGGTTGAAATAGAGAATGACGATGGCGATACCAAGTCATTTCGTATTGTTGGGCCAGATGAGATCTATGGCGGTGTGAAAGATTACGTCTCCATTGACTCACCAATGGCACGAGCCCTGCTCAAGAAAGAAGTGGATGATGAGTTCACGGTGCGTACCCCAGAGGGCGACAAAGAGTGGTTTGTGAATGCGATTCGCTATACACCATAGAGACTTTTCAAGGCTCTAGATAAAAGGAAACCCCGTGAGGCTTGCGCCCTACGGGGTTAAGTTCTTTCGTAGCCTTCCTGCCACTATTTATCTCATTGAGATAAGGTGCTCCCTGCATCTTTCCTTGATATTGGCTAAATCCTTTAACCGATTTCCTTTTGTCATCGCCATCCTAGCGGTGTCCATGCTTGCCTATCATCCTGACGGGCTAATCTCATCCAGAGATATTCACTTTCATCAGCATCAGTAACCATCCTAGCCACATCAAACTCAATCAGTGTTTTACATCCTTGCTGACCACTCATCCTAAGCAATCAAATCTTCATCCTGAAGATACCTAATCCGTTAGGCTTTTTCCTGTTCCTGCCAACTCCCTGTCGACAAGGTAAATATTACCCGAAACCTGAGCCCATCCCAGACATCTGCTCATTAAAAATGGATGAGATCTATATCACACTTGATGTAAGTTGTTATTTTTCAGACACTTAAATAAAAACATGGCAAAAGTGGACGTCACAAAGTGATTTAGTCGCACATCACTTGTAAGAGATCTCGCACAAAGGGTATGTCAGATCGGGAAATCACCGAACAAACAGGAAATTGACTTAGCAAAGCTAGAAAAAGCTAAGGTTCACCCCCATATATGTGGGCACGATAATCAAAAAGAGATTCAACGGATGAGCCAAGCTATCTGTAGACAGATCGCTCAAGAGCTGAGCGTTCGCCCCGATCAAGTGACCGCAGCAGTTACCCTAATCGATGACGGTAACACGGTTCCCTTTATTGCACGTTACCGTAAAGAGGTAACGGGCGGCCTTGATGACACCCAATTACGTAATCTAGACAGCCGACTTTCTTATCTGCGTGAACTCGACGATCGCCGCCAAACGATCCTCAAATCAATTCAAGACCAAGGCAAGCTGACCGCTGAGCTTGAAAAAGAGATCACTCAAGCCGACAGCAAAACCCGCCTAGAAGATTTATACCTGCCTTACAAACCTAAGCGTCGCACCAAAGGTCAAATTGCGATTGAAGCAGGCCTAGAGCCACTCGCAGAGACGCTGTGGAACGAGCCACAACACGATCCAGAAAGTGAAGCCTCTCAATACCTGAATAGTGAAAAAGGCATTGAAGATACCAAGGCTGCACTGGATGGCGCTCGGGCCATTATCATGGAGCGCATCGCAGAAGATGCAAACCTGCTTGAGAAAATCCGTCAGCACCTGACGCGTAATGCGGCACTGGGCGCGCGCGTTGTTGCAGGGAAAGAGCAAGAAGGCGAAAAGTTCAAAGACTACTTCGAGCATGACGAAACGCTGAGCAAAGTCCCTTCACACCGAGCACTAGCCATGCTGCGTGGCCGCAACGAAGGCTTCCTAACCCTGACCATGAACGCAGACCCAGAGCAAGAAGAGGGAGTGCGAGGTTCTTACTGTGAAAACATCATCTCTGATCACTACGGTATTACTCTGAGCAGCGCCCCTGCCGATACATGGCGTAAACAGGTGATCAGCTGGGCATGGCGCATTAAAGTATCGATGCACATGGAAACCGAGTTGATGGGCGCAATGAAAGAGCGTGCAGAAATCGAAGCGATTGAAGTATTCGCGACTAACCTGAAAGATCTATTGATGGCTGCTCCGGCTGGTCCTCGTGCAACGCTAGGTCTCGATCCAGGTCTACGTACAGGTTCAAAAATCGCTGTAGTTGATGCAACAGGTAAAGTGCTCGCAACAGAAACCATCTACCCTCATCCACCACAAAAGCAATACGACAAATCTGCACACATCGTTGAGCAGATGGTGCGTCAATTCAATGTTGATCTAATTGCGATTGGTAACGGTACAGCTTCACGCGAAACCGACAGCTTTGTGGCTGACGTGATTAAGCGCGGCAACCTAAAAGTACAGAAGATCATTGTGAGTGAAGCTGGTGCATCGGTTTACTCGGCCTCTGAGCTTGCAGCGAAAGAGTTCCCGAATATGGACGTGTCGTTGCGTGGTGCCGTATCGATTGCTCGTCGTCTACAAGACCCACTGGCAGAACTAGTTAAGATTGACCCGAAATCGATCGGTGTTGGCCAATACCAACACGATGTGAGCCAAACCATGCTCGCGAAACGCCTAGACGCGATCGTCGAAGACTGTGTAAACGCCGTCGGTGTTGATGTAAACACTGCCTCCGCCGCACTTTTGACTCGTGTTGCTGGCCTATCTAGCACCATCGCACAGAACATTGTTGATTACCGTGATGAGAACGGCCGCTTTGAAGCGCGTACCACGTTGAGGAAAGTTGCGCGCTTGGGGCCAAAAGCCTTTGAACAGTGTGCCGGCTTCCTGCGTATCATGGGTGGTAAAAACCCACTCGATGCCTCAGCAGTTCACCCTGAAGCTTACCCTGTGGTAAAAGCGATCTCTGAGAAGAACAGCAAAGACATTAAGACACTGATCGGCGACTCTGGCTTCTTAAAAGGCCTGCACGCGGTCGATTACACCGACGATAACTTTGGTGTTCCAACCGTCACAGATATCATTAAAGAACTAGATAAACCGGGCCGTGACCCGCGTCCTGAGTTCAAAACGGCGACTTTTGCAGAAGGTGTTAACTCGGTGTCTGATTTAGAGCCAGGCATGATTCTAGAGGGCGTGGTCTCTAACGTAGCCAACTTTGGTGCCTTCGTTGATATCGGTGTTCACCAAGACGGTCTGGTACATATTTCAGCACTGACTGATCGCTTTGTTTCTGATCCACGTGAAGTGGTAAAAGCAGGCGACATCGTTAAAGTGAAAGTGATGGAAGTGGACGTGCAGCGTAAGCGTATTGCACTAAGCATGCGCATGAAAGACGAGCCGGGACAAGATAACCGTGCTCAACGTTCATCTGCACCTCGTTCTCAAGGTCGTCCATCGCAAGGCGGTCAGCGTCGTCGTGAAGAGCCACAACAGAACGGCGCTATGGGTGGCGCGTTTGCTGCTGCTTTTGCAAAAGCGAAGAAATAACGCTTCACGATAAGGGAGTGAGCGGCTAGAAAAGCGTTTGGATCATAGTAGACCTAAAGCTGTAAAAGCTTTCTTCTAGACACAAGAACGTGCTCCTAGATGAAAAAGCTTGCTCCTAAAAACAGAAAACCTGCATCGCCACTGGCATGCAGGTTTTTTATTAGGTTCAAAAAGGCTTGGCGATATTGACTGCGCTAGAGCACAACCAATACCTCAGATGGCTTATGAGGCGCAACAGCATGGCCATAGTGATACTTAATGACCTTACGTCGTTGTTCCATCTGCCCTTCTCGAATCGCCGCATCAAGAATGTGCTTGGGCAATCGAAAACGCATGGTGTAACCCTTTCCTTGATCAGCACTATAACTGCTCAGTGCCAATAAGCTGAACAACCTATCAAATGGATCTTTAGGCTCTTCTTGGTTTACCGCATTTATTTCCTGCTCGTTATCCATTTCATAACCGGGATGGTCAGAGGGATCCCAAGCTGATTGCTGCCTTCGTTTATCGTCCGATTTTACCTTGCGCTCTGCATTGGTTTTAGCCAATGCGACGGCTGGAGCAACAGGCTCTCGAACTCTATTTTCACGCGCAACTTGCTCAGTTTGCACATTAACAGATGGGGCGATCAGTGGCACACTTACTGCCGTTGCAGGTGACACAATCATTGCGAACTCTCCTCAAGAATCGCCCATCGCTATTGCCATGGCACCGTTGAACCCAGTAAGCACAACAGGCATAGCCCAAACTACTGTGTTCTGCTCAGGTGAGAGAGAGGGCTGAGCATCGTTCAGTGCCTTGGTTAGATTATATATCGACCACGTTGTCTATAATTTTAGCAATTATTTCTCGGCGAAGCTGATCAGCTCACAGCAAAAAGCGTCCGCTTCTGTCATGAACGGCGCATGCGAAGACTGGGTAAAGATGTATTGCTCGGTGTTTGGTAGCGCTTTTTCTAGATCTTTTGCCACCTTAATCGGCACCAAACCATCTAATCGACCATATAAGCGCAGCATAGGCACTGTTAGCTCAGGTAAGCGCTCACGCAGATCGACATCTGAAAGCATTTTTAATCCAGCAAGCAGTGAGTCTGGGTTCGGCAATGGACGCGACAGGACTGCTTGTTTAAGCTGCTTCACATCTTGTCTTGCTGATGGACTGCCCATTGCTTGCAGCGCCATGAAGCGTTCGATAGTGGTTTGGAAATCTTCCACCAGCTGCTCGGTAAAGTTGGTCAGTACATTGGGTTGAATACCACGCCATAGAACTGGTTCTTTGGCCGCTGCGAATTTCGGAGAACTCGCAACTGTGACGAGCTTAGAGACATAATCAGTATGATGAAGCGCCATATGCGTCGCGACTAAGCCGCCCAAAGACCAACCGACCCAGATCGCCTGTTTTGGCGCCTCTTCCATCAACTGCTCCGCAATACCTTCGAGCGTATCTGCATGGCAGTGACTGCTGTGACCATAACCAGGTAGATCAACCACATGGACACGGAATTGAGTCTCAAGCACCGTTACGGTTTGCTGCCACACCGCACCGTTCATTCCCCATCCATGGACCAAAACCAAATCTGGCCCCTGCCCAGACACGTGCCAATACAGTTTGTCGCTCATCTCGTAATTATCCCTACTATTCTCATCCAACAATGATGACCACGCTCACTAGGCTAATAAAACCAAGGTCATCAATGTACTACTGCCGCTATGTTATCTGATTGGATCCAAAAACACACACCACGCCTGGTCACACCTCAATGTCACTTATGTAAGTTACCTAAACGGCCCAGCGATACACATCCGAAATGGTGCAATACCTGCCTAACTCATTTCGAACCACAGAGACGCTGCCAGCGATGTGGTATCAAGATGGACATTGAAGCCAACGAGTGTGGACAGTGCTTACGCCAACCACCTCCGTGGCAAAGAATTTACTGTGTGGGAGACTATGATTTTCCACTCAGCCACTATGTTCACCAGATGAAATACAGTGATCAATTTTGGTTAAGCCGCGATCTGGTCAAGCTGCTGGCGAGCCAAATAGAGCAGCCCGCCCCCATCATCACCAGCGTGCCACTGCACTGGCGGCGCTACCTGCATCGCGGATTTAATCAAAGTGCCTTATTGGCTGACGCTCTTGCCAAAGAATTAAATAGTGAAAGCCATGTTTTGTTTCGTCGTAATCGCGCTACACCCACCCAACAAGGTCTAAGTAAAAAGCAACGACAATGCAATCTTCACAAGGTTTTCTCCTTAAGAAACAAAGATGTGATGAAACTGATAGAAAAAGGCGACGCCCATGTTGCAATCATCGATGACGTCGTGACCACAGGCAGTACCGTGTATCAATTATGCCAATTGCTACTTGAAGTGGGCGTAAAAAGGATTGATATTTACTGCATCTGTCGCACTCCTGAACCCGCGTCCTAGTCAATTTCCCTCGAAACTTGTCTATCAATTCAGCAAAAAAGGGCTGAATTACCGCTCTGACAGGAGTAGAATGGCAGTAATAGCCTACAAATTTACTCAGGTATTCGTCGTGTCAAATATTACTATTACAGAAACAGCTCAAACTCATTTTGCTAATCTGCTGTCACAGCAGCCAGAAGGGACTAACATCCGCGTATTCGTGGTAAACCCAGGTACACAAAATGCAGAGTGTGGCGTTTCTTACTGCCCTACAGATGCGGTAGAAGCATCTGATACTGAACTAGCATTTGAAGGCTTCTCTGCTTACGTAGATGAGCTAAGCCTACCTTTCCTAGATGAAGCTGAAATCGACTTCGTTACAGACAAAATGGGTTCTCAGCTAACTCTAAAAGCACCAAACGCAAAAATGCGTAAAGTGGCTGATGACGCGCCACTTCTAGAGCGTGTTGAGTACGCAATCCAGACTCAAGTTAACCCACAACTAGCAGGCCACGGCGGTCACGTAAGCCTAGTTGAAATCACAGATGAAGGCGTTGCTATCGTCGCGTTTGGTGGTGGTTGTAACGGTTGTTCTATGGTTGATGTAACGCTAAAAGAAGGCATCGAGAAAGAACTTCTACAACAGTTCGAGGGTGAACTAACAGCCGTTCGTGATGCAACTGAGCACGATCGCGGTGAGCACTCTTACTACTAATCACACCTAAGATTAGAGACTAAGGCTGATGTGAAAACATCGGCCTTTTTGTTTTTTTAATGACAGCACTTTTGTGCACTACTATGAGGGCGACCAATTCAAGCATTAACTTCGTTAATAAAATCAATAGAATGGCGTTCTAATCCATACAACCACCATTGCAATCGCTTCCTATTCAATAATTCCATGATATAAAAACTCACCTCTAGGAAGTCACCGTCATTTCCCCTATATTAGAAAGACTTCCCAAAAAGCTAAGGAGCGAGCGCATGACAAAAAGGACCAAGCCAGAAATCTTGGCTAAGCAAACTGTCGCTCAATCAAAACTATTCTCCATCGAATCTCTCGATCTCAAGTTTTCTAACGGTGAGCATCGTACCTATGAACGCATGAAGCCAAGCGGTCGCAATGCAGTAATGATGGTCCCAATTACTGAGCAAGGCGATATCCTATTGGTACGTGAATACGCTGCAGGTACAGAGCGCTATGAGCTCGGCTTCCCTAAAGGTCTCATCGACCAAGGTGAAACACCAAACGAAGCGGCGGTACGAGAACTAAAAGAAGAGATTGGTTTTGGCGCTCGCAAACTGACGCCACTCAAGGAAGTGATTCTCGCCCCTTCTTATTTTTCGAGCAAAATGACACTGTTTATTGCCGAAGACCTCTACCCAGAACAGCTAGAAGGTGACGAACCAGAACCACTGGATATTGTGCGCTGGCCGCTGGCTCAAGGAGAAGAGTTACTTACGCACCTCGACTTCTGTGAAGCTCGCTCCATCACCGCTTTATTACTGGCTCTTCGACTACTAAAACAACAATCTGACGAAGAGTAAGAGACTTTTTATGCCAATGACAAAAGATTTATCCCATCTATTGCCTTCCGTGATTGAAGTCGCTCGCTCAGCCGGGCAACTGATCTTAGAGATCTACGAGAAGAAAGATTACGAAGAGTACACCAAGAGTGACGATACCCCCGTCACCAGTGCCGATCTTGCGGCGCACAAGCTCATTTCACAAAGACTAAGTGAACTGACCCCAGACATCCCAGTGTTATCCGAGGAAGCAGCCGACATCAGCCTAGAGAAGCGCTCTCAATGGGATCGCTACTGGTTGGTGGACCCACTTGATGGGACCCAAGAGTTCATCGCTCGTAGCGGAGACTTTGCTACCATCATTGCGCTGATTGAGCATAACAAACCCGTGATGGGCGTAGTTTACGGCCCAGTATCGGGCGTGACTTACTATGCTTACGACGGCAAAGGCGCATGGAAGATTCCAGATTTGAACGACAGTGTGAAGATCAAGACTCATCGCCATGAGCTACCAAATCAGCCAATTGCGATGGCGATCAGCCGCCGCCAAGATATCAACCGTATCACCAGCCGCATGAGCCCGAAATGGAACTACGACCTAGTACCACTTGGCTCTGCCGCTCTTAAAGCCTGCCTAGTCGCAGAGGGCGCTGTAGACTGTTACCTGCGTTTAGGTCCAACGGGTGAATGGGATACAGCTGCAACTCAATGCATCGTTGAAGAAGCGGGCGGACGCATCTTAAGCACCCAACTAGAGCCGCTGTCATACAACGAACGTGAAACCCTAGAGAACCCAAACTTCATCGTACTCGGCGACGCCGACCTACCTTGGGCTGAAATCTTGCAGGGTAAAGATTAATCCTATCCATAAAAAATGGGCACCTCGTTGGTGCCCATTTTTGTATCTAAACTCGTCTACAAACGCCCTTGATAAGTAAACTGGTACTTACCTTGGCTGTCTGGGTTACCTAACCAGCGCAGTTGGTTCTGCATCGCTTGTGGGAACTCAGTGCCCGGTTTGAACCATGCCGTGGTTGAATAGCGCAGGTTTGGTGTTAAGTTGGCCGTAAATGCGCTCTCTACCTGATTGGTTTTCTGCTCACCCTTAGCCGCAATGGTGTTGTCTTGACAGGTGACATCTGCAATCACTGGACCGAAGTCTAACGAGCCGAGTGGAGTATCCGCGCCTGCTCCTGACCATGCCACAGTACCTTCACCCGTTTGACACCAAGGTTGCCCTTGCTGAAGGTGCTTAATAGTTAATTCAACCTGACCCACTGCAGTGATGGGTACTGGAATGTTCGGCACGTATTTCATGACATCTTCAGCCGGTAGCGATGCGACCAAATTCTGCGCGTAGGCACCATTCATGCTGTAACCAACATAGCCCTTACCACGTAGGTTCATGTCACTGTCGCGACCAAATCGAACCGCGAGCTCTGCTTTGCCTGTGAATAGCTGGCTAAACTGGAAACCCCATTGAACTGAACCGTAATTCACTCGCTGCCAAGCAATATTACTTGCACTGCCCTGCCAGATAGAACCTTGCACACCATCGATTTGCAGCCCTCTTACCTTAGGGGCATGTTTAAGAGCAAACGACGCTGGCAGATGCAGGATCAGGCTAACCGAAAAGAACAGGATAAAAATGGTACTAAAGAGTAAACCGTATTTTAAAGTTGAACCTCGCTTCACATTAACCTCGTTTGAACTGTAATCGTTTGACGTCAATCACGCCCGGCGTGTCACTGCGGTCAATATCCATGAATTCGACTTCCACACCCTGTTGCTCTTTTAGATAAGTAAGCCAATCCACAAATTGATTAAATGGTACGGGTTTAACCCACACTTGCAGCATGTCACCACGAGGTTGCACTCGAATCAATTCAATCTTGAAGCGACGCATTGAAGCAGGTACTGAGCGGTTCAATGGCTCTGAACTCTTTGCGCCGCCACTGCCGCGCAGATCCACGATTTCATCCGCTTTGTTCGTTACCCAAGTCAACAACTGCTTCTCACTCTGGATTCGGCTTTGTGCTAATTCTGCACGGGCGTTTAAAGGCTGCAGCAATCCCCAATAAACAACGCCAACTACCAACAAGATAGAGCACCCAATTACGAGTCTCTGCTCGCGCTGACTAATCGATGTCCACCACGCTTGGAGTGGCTCAATCATATTTCTCATCATTGATCTCCTAACGTGAGTTACTGTAATGGTTTAAGGGTAAAGCTTCCGTAGACTGCATCACCGTTACGGTTAAGTGGCCCTTGTTCAACAGAGAATTTCTCGGCTAACTTGGTACGTGCTGTCTCGAAGTGTTGGAAATCCGAGCTCTTTGCTTGCAGGCGTACTTCTGAACGGTTGCCGTCGTAACGAATGCTCTCGACTTCAATCGTGGTCACCTGCCCAAGCGTGTTTGGCAATTGAGTAAGCCAACCCAGCAGTGTCGCACCATCACCCGAGCCACCATATCGGCTCGCTTCTTCATTCATGGTACGTTTCAGGTAAGTCACGCTTGGTATTTTGCGTTTCCCCGGCAACACAGCACGGAAGATGCGCTCACTCTCAGCACGATAAGCTTGAGCTTCCGCTTCATAGCGCTGCACTTTCAGCGTTTGCTGCGTTGCAACAACAGCAATAAGCAAACAAGCGGCAATAGCGACCTTCTGCCAAACCTTCCAATACTTAGTAAATGAGGACTTGGTTTTGAAGCGCCCTGTGAGCAGGTTAATGCCACTCGTAATCGCTTGTTGGCTAAGCACAGCCATGACCAATTCTGCAGGCTTCTCCTGCCACTCGACATTGCTCTGCTGTTGAACATCGGCTTGAGGTAGCGCGGTATAACTGAAGATGGTTGGCTTAACCTCTTCTTCACTCTTCAACCAATCGCTGTTCAGGAACATTGGCAGCCATGCTTGGCGAATCGAGACCGCTTGATAGGTACTTTGACGCAGTAACCACTGGTCATCAATCTGCAGCGCAGTCACACCTTCAGCATCCACGGGAAGTGCCAATGTATCCGGCAAAACTTTGCGAATCGCGATACCAATTTCTGAAAATGCGCCAATAATCTGGTTGAGCCACTGATGCTCCACACCACAAACAACCGCAGATTCCGCCCCTTTATCCAGAATGGTAAAGTGCAGATCTTCAATATCTTGCGCAACCTCATCTTCTAGAAGAAATGGCAGCATTGAATCAAACTGACGTGCCGCCCCTTTCGGGATCTCGACACGCTTTAACAGGCAATCGTTGCCCGATAACAGAGCAATACAGGTCCGTTTTTCAGCATATGGTGTCAACTCATTGAGCTGTTGCCAGCTAGCAAGTTCACCACTTGCAATAACTTCTTGCTGGCTTGTCGACCAAACTAACCACTGCACTGGGCTTTGTGGTTCGCTACTCAGTCGAACGGTCAGAAACTCGCTCACTGATTCCTCCAAAGCGACGGCGCACTACCGTCACTGTTTCTCGATTACTACTATAAAAGAGAGTGCGTATTCGAACACGCGACTTCTCCACTAATACTTCGGCATCCAACTCGAAGTAACTACTGTCTACCGCTAAATACCCTTTGGCGTTCTTGGTTACATCCGCACTGACACTCGATAAATTCGACTCAGCTAAGAAATCATCAATGCTATCCCAGCCATCAAAGGGGCGGTTTTCAATTAATGCTTTGGCGTCTGATTCACTCAAATTAGGAGCAAACATCGCTTCCAACAAGGGCGCCTGTTTTACAGATAGTGTATTCACATTCAAACGCCAATCATCACTTGGCAAAGCACACACATAAGGGCGAACCTTATCCATCACTTCGCCACTGACTTGGTAAATCGCACGCAACTCAGATTCATCGGCGATCAAACCATTCGCCGCTAGATAAGACGGCTTCATCGCTTCGTAAGTGCTGTCTTCGACCCCGACCGAAGAGATGCTTCGAGTATCCTCATCAACGAACTCCCAAGTCGAGTTTGCAATCACTTCCGCTTGATAAGAGTCCACTTCCAAATTTTGTAGCAGGGTTTGCCATACAGACACCAAGTAAGGTGATTGATTGTCTGTGGTCGCAGTCACCGACTTCAATGCATTCAAATTAAAGCACGCTTGTCCGTCGCGAATATGCCCAACCACTTGACCATAATCGAGCGGATAAACCTGCTCTTCCAGTGCCCATGGCTGGCTTAAATTAATGGTATCGCTGTCTTTGTAACTCTGCTCAATACCCACCTTCGCCAAGGCTTCGATACCGATACTGTACCAATAGGCCTGTTGATAATTGAGCTGATTGCCAACACGCTTGAACTGGGTAAATAACCGTTCAGACATACTGCCCGCAATCGTTGCCATGATCGCCAATAGCATCAGTATCACGATCAAGGCGACACCGCGCTGCTTGTTAGGTTTTACCCTAGAGCCTCGATAATGCTTAACCATTATTGCCCCCACTCGATGAGGAGCTGTCGCTGCTATCACTGGTATTAATACTGCCGCTTGGCGTTAGGTAGATTCGCTCAATCTCACCATAATCTTTAAGGGTCAGCTTTAGCCTTACCGCTTTTGGTAGCGCACCATCGGTTTGCCACTCTTTAAGCCAAGAGCTTCCGTTGTAGAATTCCAAACTGAAGGCCTCTATGCCTTCGAGCAGTGGAGTCACCACACCCTCTTGACCTGTCGGCGTATCAGGATAACGCCACCATACCCTTTCAAGAGTCTCTTCCTTGATGCGATAGCCGACCTTAGTCACCTCACCGCGCGGAAACTGCTGTTGAGGGTTATGCCATCCCAAACGGGTGAACATGACACCAAGGGTATCGGAGTCGAGCAGGTATTCCTGCATCAGGATCAGTTTAGATGATGCTTCTTCACCATTAGTGCGGAACTGACGTTGCGCCATCTGACGAAAATCATTATCTAAAATGACCAAGCTACGCTGCAGTGCATTCAATCGAGCACTACGTTCAATTGAGACCTCATTACTACGTTGGATCTGATTGACGACCTGATACGCCGCCACACTTAAAGTGGCAAATATCGCGATCGAGACCAGCACCTCTATCAAGGTGAAGCCTTTGGCTCTATTGCGTGGAGAGCGGGTGCGACTAATTTGAGACATAACTGCGTACCGTCACCACAGGTGATGCATTCTTGCTGGTTGCCACACTGACATCAAAAGCCTTGAGCAAATTATCGCTGGTTGCCACTGGGGTCACTGTCCAAAACCAATCTCGCTCGGCCAACTTTTGTGTGCCTTGCGCTTTTTTTAGCTTCTCAGGGTGGAGCATTACCATCGCCATTTGATTGTCCACAACCATGGCGGCAAAGGTTTTCTCTTCCAAGTAGCTGAGTGTATTGATGTGTTGAGTCACAGCACGTATCACGCTGATCGCAGCCGTGGCAAAAATTGCCAGAGCCACCAAGACCTCGAGCAGAGTCATACCACGCTGACGCTTTGAGCTAAGATTACTCTTCTTCATCTTGCTCTCCAGGTTGCAACAGGCGAATCACCCCATTGTCTTGCACACGAATACGCCAACCGTCTTGCAAAGAGTCACCAGTATTTGGGTAGAATGAGAGAGTAAAAGGCGTCAACTCAGCACTCGATAAAATATAGATCTGAGGCGGCTTAGGTTTCTTCTCTTCTTCCAGGTCGGCAAACATATCTTCATCAAACAGGCTACCGGGATTGAAAAGACGATCGTCGTCTTGCCATGCCCCGCCACCCAAGCTTAATGAAAGAGAGAGTTCTTCAGGCAGTTCGGTGATAGAAGGGATCTTTTCAAATTCCACCTCTTGCCAACCTTCAGAGTTCAAGCTCATCAGAACATAAGTGGATTTCTGTTCATCGACACGAATGCCGAAATCTAAGCCACTTAAAATCGCCTCTTCATTAAGAAGCTGCACGCGCTGATAGAAGCTCTGTGCATACTGCTTAGCAACGTCTTTGGCATTGGTTGGAATGGTTGCGATCACCGCAACCGCAGTCAATGACAGTAATACGAGAACCAGCAGAATTTCTATTAGAGTAAATCCACGCAGTCGCGTTGTGCTGCGGGATTGAATAGGGCTTCTCACGTTTCGTATTACCATCACGACATAGATTCACAATAAGCGTCAGCTTATTGGAAGTCTTGCATATTCCAGTTACCGATATCTGCCGCAGCACCTTCACCGCCTTCTTGGCCGTCTGCGCCTAGCGTGAAGATATCAATCGTACCGTTATCACCTGGGCTTACGTATTGGTACGCGTTACCCCATGGGTCGTTTGGTAGGCGCTTGATGTAGCCGCCGTCACGGTAGTTGCGTGGCTCTGGGCTGCTTGGCTTAGATACAAGTGCATCTAGGCCTTGATCCGTCGTTGGGTACACACTGTTGTCTAGCTTGTACATATCGAGTGCATTCTCTAGAGCAACGATGTCAGTGATCGCTTTCTGTTGATCCGCTTTCTCTTTGTTGCCTAGAAGGTTTGGCACAACAAAGCTCGCCAACACACCTAAAATAACCACAACCACCATTACCTCTAGTAAGGTAAAGCCGGATTGTTTGTTGATTTTATTTTTCATTATTTTCTCCAAATGACAGCCGGAGAGTTCAGCAGACGCGCCTCTCTCCGAATCTAAAAACTATTCGCTTTTTACAACGTATAGGGTCTTAAAGCCATTACATTAAATCAGCGAGATTACCCGCTCATTAAATTGTTCATTTCCAGCATTGGCATCAGGGTCGCCATGACGATAAACAGTACCAAGCCTGCCATCAGTGCAATTAGTGCCGGAGTAAAGATACCCAAAGCAATGTTCACCGTAGATTCAAAGCTCTGGTCTTGGTTATCGGCAGCACGGGTCAGCATCTGCTCTAACTGACCACTCTGCTCGCCACTGGCAATCATATGCAGCATCATAGGCGGAAACAGCTTGGTCTGATCGAGCGCTTTTCTTAGGCTCGCACCTTCACGAACATTGTCTGAAGCCTGCAGGACTTGTTGTTTCACATGATGATTCGACATCACATCCACCGCCACCTTCATCCCTTCCAAGATTGGAATGGCACTTGAGGTACAGATAGACAGAGTACGAGCAAAGCGCGAGGTATTGATCCCTTTAGCAATTTTACCAACCAAAGGAATACTCAGAAGCTTTCTATCCCAGCTAAGACGAATCGATGGTTTCTTAAGTGCCGTTTTCACCAGCACAATAAAGCCAACGATTAAAAGGAATAGCTGAATGCCCCAGTTTTGAATGAACTCACTCGAGGCCAACAAAAACTGAGTAGACTGAGGCAGTTCTTGCCCCATCTGAATGATAGGTTCGACAATCTTAGGCACAACGGTTGCGAGTAGGAAGGAGACAATCGTCACCGCAAACACCACCAGCACCACCGGATAGATCATCGCTTGCATCAGCTTAGAGCGCATCTTTTGACGGTTCTCAGCGTAATCAGCCAAGCGCTCCAAGACCGCATCTAGGTGACCCGATTTTTCACCGGCAGCTACCATGGCACGAAACAGTTCATCGAAGATATGAGGATAATCAGCCAAGCTGTCAGCTAGGGTGTAACCTTCCGTCACTTTAGAGCGAACCGCCAGTAGCATGGTACGAATACGCTGCTTCTCTGACTGCTCTGCTACCGCTTTCAAACACTCTTCGAGCGGCATACCAGACTGAACCAAAGTCGAAATCTGTCGCGTAATCAAAGCAAGATCGGGCGTACTGATACCACGCTTAAAGCTAGTCGAAGGCGCACTGCCCCCTTTGCTGCTTTTCGCTTTGGCTTCGGCCATTTCAACCGGCATCAGGCCTTGCTCTTTGAGACGCTGACGAGCTTGACGCGCGTTATCTGCCTCTATCGAGCCTTTCTTGGTTTTGCCTTTGGCATCCAGTGCCTTGTATTCAAATGCCGCCATACTAGACTTCCTTGGTCACGCGCATCACCTCTTCTAGTGAGGTAATACCCTGACGAACCTTCGCTAGGCCATCATCGCGAATACTTGGCGTTGTGCTACGAATCGCTTTCTCGATCGCTTGCTCACCGGCTTCGCTGTGAATCAGTTCTTGTACCGACTCATCGACCATGAGTAGTTCATGGATACCGGTTCGGCCGCGGTAGCCTTTGTGATTACACGCTTCACACCCTTTCGCATGATAGAGCGTCAGGCTGTCTTCTTCCTTCAAATCAAACAGCTTTCTAGTCTCTTTATCGGCTTCGTACGGCTCTTTACAGTCGTTACATAACGTACGAACCAGTCGCTGTGCTAGCACGCCAAGCAGTGAAGAAGAGATTAGGAAAGGCTCGATACCCATATCACGTAGACGCGTGATCGCACCCACAGCAGTGTTGGTGTGGAGCGTCGACATTACCAAGTGACCCGTCAAAGATGCTTGTACTGCAATCTCAGCGGTCTCTAGGTCGCGGATCTCACCAATCATTACTACGTCAGGGTCTTGACGAAGAATCGCCCTCAGCCCACGCGCAAAGGTCATATCAACCTTAGGGTTCACCTGAGTCTGACCAATGCCGTCGATATCAAATTCAATCGGATCTTCTACGGTCAGGATGTTGCGCTCGTTACTGTTGAGCTCTTGTAGACCAGCATACAAGGTCGTCGATTTACCTGAACCCGTCGGACCGGTGACCAAGATAATGCCGTGTGGGCGCTGAATCAGTTTACGGAAGTTCTCGTGGTTTTGCGCCGTCATGCCTAGGCTGTGCAGATCAAGGCGAGTGGCATTTTTGTCGAGTAGACGCATTACCACGCGCTCACCGTGTGACGATGGCATGGTCGATACACGCACATCTACAGCGCGACCACCGATACGCAGGGAAATACGGCCATCTTGTGGCACGCGTTTTTCTGCAATATCCAGTTTTGCCATAACCTTAACACGTGACACCAGCAACGGTGCCAGTTTACGGCTTGGCGCAAGAACATCACGCAACACACCATCAATACGGAAACGGATGGAGAGCGATTTCTCAAAGGTCTCGATATGAATATCCGATGCACCCTCTTTGATCGCTTCACCCAGCATCGCATTGATTAGCTTAATGATCGGTGCATCATCTTCTGACTCAAGCAGGTCTTCGTCTTGTGGCAGCTCTTCCGCCAACGAGAAGAAGTCGTCGTTATCAGCACCGATGTCTTCCATCAGCTGACGCGCTTCCGATGAATCACGCTGATACGCCTCGGTGAGTTTTTTCTCAAACTCATCGGCGATGATCGCTTGTGGCGTGAAGCCGCTTTTCATCACGCGGCTCACTTCTAGAATCGCGGCCGCTTTTAGAGGCTCTACATAATAGAGTACTGGCGGGCGTTCAGGGTGCTGATACTCCAGCACCATCTTATAGCGATTTGCAAAGCTGAACGGCAAACGCTGAAAGTTGCGTACAGGCTCGACCATCTCTGCCATTATTGCTCTTCCATTTGATCGATGAACGCTTGGATCTCTGCTGGGTGATTGTGGCTTTCACCAAACTTAGGCAGTACTGGAATGTTATCGTCCTCCAGTAGCTTCAAGCCTTGCTCCGCTTTAAACAGTTGCTCAGCACGGATAAAGTTGTACTTACGCTGGGTAATACCATCGGCCGTCATGCCATCACGAATAATGGTTGGCTTGATGAATACCATCAAATTCTTTTTCTCAACCTGAGTACTGGTCGATTTAAATAGGTGACCAAGCACAGGGATGTCACCCAGTAGCGGCACCTTAGATTCACTCTCTAGTGCACGCTCATCAATCAGACCACCAAGCACAAGCATCTGACCATCTTGAACAATCACAGAAGTGTTCAGCTGACGCTTAGCAAAACGAACATCGACCGCACCATTCGCACCCAGTACGTTAGACACCTCTTGTTCAATGTTCAGTTGAACCGAGTCGCCCTCGTTAATTTGTGGAACGACTTTCAGCTTAATACCGACTTCTTTACGATCAACCGTTTGGAATGGGTTATCGTTGCTTGAACCCGCCGTCGAGCCCGTCAGAACTGGGACTTCTTCACCCACAATGAATGAGGCTTCGCCGTTATCCATTACGGTAATGCTTGGAGAAGATAGAATATTCGAGTTTGAATCGGTCGCAACCGCGCTGATTAGCGCTGTCCAGTCACCCATAACGACACTTACCGCGGCGCCATTAACACCAGCCAACGCAGAAGCTAAGGTAGAGTAGTCACCTTCTTTAGTTACCGTATTGAAACCAGTCACGTTGCCGTTTTCATCGGTAATCGTTGTCGTTTCCTCTGAGTCTTTTGCTTCCTCTAGGCCTACCATTACGTTACCAATCGATGCACCAGTGTTGCCGTATTGGATCATCGCACCCGTTTCAAGGTTACCCCACTGCACGCCGAGGTTGACGCCATCACCCTCTGCCATTTCGACGATCAGGGCTTCAATCAATACTTGAGCACGGCGAATATCCAGCTGAGCGATCACATCTTGCAGGGCATTCATGATGTCTGGCTGTGCTGTAATAACCAGAGAGTTGGTTTCTGCGTGCGCAGAGATCATTACCTGATTACGATTTGCACTACGGTTTTTGCTTGAGGTCTGCTTCTCTGACTGTAGGTTGTCTGACACACCCTTTAGTACATCGACTAGCTCTTCCGCTTTCGCATACTTAAGGTAAACCACTTGGTTATTGCCTTTAGTCGCCATCTCAACATCTAGCTGCTCAATCAGCTTTCTTAGACGGCTACGAACCTTAGGGTCACCAGAAATCAGAATCGCGTTCGTGCGCTCGTCGGCTACCAGTTTAGGCTGTAGGAATGCAGGTGTGTTCTTCGCGTCAGTGGTTTTATTAAGAGCATCAACAATGCGCACCATCTCGGCTGCAGAAGCGTTTTTCAGCTCTACCACTTCGATCTCTTTGTCACCCGCTTGGTCAACACGCTTGATGATCTCAGCCAAACGGTTAACAACCGCCGCACGGCCAGTAATCAGGATGATGTTGGCAGGGTCGTAGTGCACGACGTTACCCGCACCAGCATTATCGTTCAGCTGACGCAAGAGTGGCGATAGTTCGCGTACCGATACATTACGCACCGTCACTACACGTGTCACCACACTGTCGCCTTGAATGTTTTCGCGGTCGCCGACCACAGGAATAGCAGAGGTCTTAGAGTCTTTGGCTTTGATGATCTTCAAAACGCCAGATTCCATCTCAACCACGGCGTAGCCGTACACTTCCAGTACATTGAGGAAGAAGCTGTAATACTGTTCTTCATTGAGCACGTCATAACTGCGTACATCAATCTTGCCGCGTACCGACGGATCAACGATGATCGTCTTCTCTAAGTTACGGCCAACAATATTAATAAACTCTTGAATATCAGTGCCCTTAAAGCTGGCACTAAAATCATTAGCGATGGCTGCTGGTGTGCAGATCAAGCTTCCCGCTAATAACCATGCACTTTTCTTAAACCAATGCTTCACGTACTACTCCTACACTCTCGCCTTTCGGTAAGCGAAATGTTTTAAAATTCGATAAAAATGTCATGCTGCTGTCCGTCTCTTTCGACCACCAAATTCAGTTCGGTTAAGTCAGAGATAGAGCGAAAAATCGTGCCCATAGCAGCGGGATCGGTCAGGTCTTGTCCATTAAGCTGAGTCGCGATGTCTCCACTTTGGAGCCCAACCGATTTAAAAAGTTCGGGATCTTTTCCAGGACTGACGCGATAGCCAATCACATTACCGTCGCGTTTCACTTGTGAAAGACGAACGTATTGGAAGATTTGTTGTGGGTCTTGGGTGATCTTAGCCTTAATATCTTCCAGCTTCTCTTCCGCAGAACCCGGATTGTTGCCGCGAACCGATGCCGACGCACGCGGCTTCGCAGGCGCAGATACAGACAGGCGCTTATACTCAAGACCTTCAAGCATCAAGGTTTCATCGCGGCCAGAGTTATCAATAATGACACGATCAATCAGCACCGCTTTCAGCTTGGCGCGCGTCCCTTCTATTTCTTCACTGATGCCGTAGGTCGCTTGTTTACCACGGTTTGCTATGACCGCTAGGCTACGATTCGGATCAGAACTCGCCACCGCCCCCACCAGCACGAGGTTCAAACGTGTTTTAGGGGCGTCTTGAATCACAGGCTGTTCAATAACCTGAGGCGTTTCGGCGTTGTATTCACCAAATAGATGACTCTTTTGTAGAGATGAGATATCGAGCGTTGATTGCGGTCGAGATGACGACGAGGCTTGCGCCTTCCAAGACGTGATAGATTGCTCTGCTGGTTCAATCAACCAAGCCAATTGACCCAGAATCCATGCAGAGATAGCGATCAATACACAACAAGTTATCAGGCTCAGCTTCTGCTGAAATACAAATCCATTCTCTATTAAGCGGCTCAACAGGGGAGAATTTCCCATGCGATTCTTGAGCTCTAAAAACTTCACTTGCCTAAACCCTTCTGTGAAGATGAGAGCACTAAACCATTAAACTCTCAGCTTTTTTGTTCATTATGACTATATCGTATTACAATTTGATATAGGATCCGAAACTATAACATAGCCGACGCATAAAAAATCATAACGTGAGCTATTTTGCAGTATGCCTTGAAAAAAAACACATTTGCCACCACTTTAGCTTCTACCAAATGTGATAAGCATCATCTAAGACAAGTTGCGAACTGATTTTACTCAGTTAAACCACATTCATTTTCTCACTTTTAAAGGCACAGCGTCCTATGAAAACTGCTAATGAAGCTGTCAGACTAGATAAATGGTTGTGGGCAGCACGCTTTTACAAAACTCGTTCGATTGCTCGTAATATGGTCGATGGTGGTAAAGTCCACTATAATGGTCAACGCAGCAAACCAAGCAAAATCGTAGAACTTGGGGCAGTCATCGCACTGCGTCAAGGCAATGAAGAAAAGACGGTCACGATCGAGAAGATTTCCGATCAACGCCGCGGAGCTCCAGAAGCTCAAACCCTTTACACTGAAACGAAAGAGAGCTTGGCAAAGCGTGAAGCACACGCCCAACAGCGTAAATTACATGCACATAACCCAAGCCCAGATCGTCGTCCTGACAAAAAGCAACGTCGTGACATCATCAAGTTCAAGCATCAATAAGCTAGAAGGAATCGCCAAATGGCAAACAATGTTTTAAATCGCTACCTATTTGAAGACCTATCGGTACGTGGTGAATTGGTACAACTGGACGAAGCGTACCAACAAATTATTTCTAGCAAGGAATACCCAGCGGCTATTCAAAAGCTTCTTGGTGAGCTATTGGTTTCAACTACTCTTCTTACTGCGACTCTAAAGTTTGAAGGCTCTATCACTATGCAGCTGCAAGGTGACGGCCCAGTATCTCTAGCAGTAATTAACGGTGACCACGATCAGAAGATCCGTGGTGTTGCGCGTTTTGAAGGTGACATTGCTGATGACGCGGGTCTACACGACCTAATGGGTAAAGGCTACCTAGTTATCACTATCGATCCTAAGAAAGGTGAGCGTTACCAAGGTATTGTGGCACTTGAGGGCGACACACTAGCCGACGTTCTTGAAGGCTACTTCGCAAACTCAGAGCAACTGAAAACACGCCTATGGCTACGTACTGGTGAGCACGAAGGCAAACCACACGCAGCGGGTATGCTTCTACAAATCATGCCAGATGGCACAGGTACACCGGATGACTTCGAGCACCTAGAGCAGCTAACAGCAACAGTAAAAGACGAAGAGCTATTCTCTCTAGAAGCGAACGAGCTTCTATACCGTCTATACAACCAAGAGAAGGTTCAGCTGTTTACGCCTCAACCGGTTGAGTTCTTCTGTGGTTGTTCTCGTGAACGCAGTGGCGCAGCTATCATTACTGTGTCTCAAGAAGAGATCTACAGCATCATCAGCACCGAAGGTAGCGTTGCTCTACACTGTGATTACTGTGGCACAAGCTACGCTTTTGATAAGAACGATGTTGATGCACTGTTCGCAGAAGCAGCAGATAAAGGCAGCAATACGGTTCATTAATTTACGCCGTTCTAAAAACACGTAATTTAAACCAAAAAGGCCAGCGCAAAGCTGGCCTTTTTTGTGATCAAATTAGCGCAAATCTCGTAACATCTCGTAATAAAATCACCGCTTAATTTTAATCAATTAATAATGTTCAAGCCCCTAGCGCAAAGGTTTGCGTACAGGATAGACTAGTTGGGCCAATATGTGACGAGACACTTAAAACCCCATGGAAATTATGGATAAATTTTGAGCTACATCCCTGTTTCCCCCAGGTCTCGTTGCTAGCATGGTGAGCAGATAAGAATAAAAAATTAATACAAAATCCCTACAAAATATCCTACAAGGAGCACCTATGACCGTTATGGAACATACAAAGGCTGCACAAATTGATCTTACTAAACACGGACTTACTGGCGTAACTGAAGTACTGCGTAACCCTAGTTACGAGCAATTGTTCGTGGAAGAAACTCTTCCAGGCTTAGAAGGCTACGAAAAAGGCGTAGTGACTGAACTTGGCTCTGTTGCTGTTGACACTGGTATCTTTACTGGCCGCTCACCAAAAGATAAGTACATTGTTAAAGATGACACAACTCGCGATACCATGTGGTGGTCAGATCAAGGCAAAAATGATAACAAACCAATTACAACTGAAGTGTGGAACGACCTTAAAGAACTCGTGACTACACAGCTGTCTGGCAAGCGCCTATTTGTGATTGACGGTTACTGTGGTGCTAACCCAGATACACGCCTAAGCGTACGTATTATCACTGAAGTAGCGTGGCAAGCGCACTTCGTTAAGAACATGTTCATCCGCCCAACAGAAGAAGAGCTGGCAACATTCGAACCAGACTTCGTTGTTATGAACGGCGCGAAGACAACCAACCCGAAATGGCAAGAACACGGCCTAAACTCTGAAAACTTTGTGGCGTTCAACCTGACTGAGCGTGTACAAATCATCGGTGGTACTTGGTACGGCGGTGAGATGAAGAAAGGCATGTTCGCAATGATGAACTACCTACTTCCACTGCAAGGCATCGCTTCTATGCACTGTAGCGCGAACGTAGGCGAGAAAGGCGACGTAGCGGTATTCTTCGGCCTATCAGGTACAGGTAAAACAACGCTATCTACAGACCCTAAACGTCAACTTATCGGTGACGATGAGCACGGTTGGGATGACGACGGTATCTTCAACTTCGAAGGTGGCTGTTACGCGAAGACAATTCGTCTATCGAAAGAAGCAGAACCAGAGATCTACAACGCAATCCGTCGTGATGCACTGCTAGAGAACGTAACAGTACGTGGCGATGGCTCTATCGACTTTGATGATGGCTCTAAAACAGAAAACACACGTGTTTCTTACCCGATCCACCACATCGATAACATTGTTAAGCCAGTATCTAAAGCAGGCCATGCGAAGAAAGTTATCTTCCTGACTGCGGATGCGTTTGGCGTTCTACCTCCAGTTTCTAAACTGACTCCAGAGCAAACCAAGTACCACTTCCTATCTGGCTTCACAGCGAAACTAGCCGGTACTGAGCGTGGCATCACTGAGCCGACTCCAACGTTCTCTGCAGCGTTTGGCGCAGCGTTCCTAACACTACACCCAACTCAGTACGCTGAAGTACTAGTGAAGCGTATGGAAGCAGCAGGCGCAGAAGCGTACCTAGTAAACACAGGTTGGAACGGCAGCGGCAAGCGTATCTCTATCCAAGATACTCGCGGCATCATTGACGCAATCCTAGATGGCTCAATCGACGATGCAGAAACTAAGGTTATCCCTATGTTTAACCTTGAGGTGCCATTGGCGCTGCACGACGTGGATTCTGGCATTCTAGACCCACGTGATACGTACACAGATCCACTACAGTGGGAAAGCAAAGCAAAAGACCTTGCGGAGCGCTTCATCAACAACTTTGATAAGTACACCGACAACGACGAAGGTAAGGCGCTGGTATCTGCTGGCCCGCAACTGGATTAATTGTTCACTCTGCTCTGAGAGCGTGACGCGTAAGCCGATGCTCTCTTAAAAACGATATTTTTGTAGCAAGCCCCTCTTTTGAGGGGCTTTTTTGTTGCCGCAGCGCCTATTTTGTTCCACTCTATTTTGAGCAACGAAGAAATGGAAGGTGTGCAAGGAATGAAAAGAGTCATCATGGTGGTTGGGATTGTGTTATCTGTCCTAGTCGCAGCCGTCGCAACGCTGCTGCTTGGTTTACAGACCCAGTACCGCACTGACATCGCGAATTTCTTGCTCAAGCACACCACTGCCGACTCAATCACAGTGGAAGATGTCAATTATCAAGCCCCTTATGAGCTGACCTTACAAGGTATCACGCTCAACGCGGAAAACGAATCACCGAGCTACATCGACAAACTCCAACTATGGCTCAACCCAAATAGCTTTCTCACCGCTCGCCTCGAACTCGACTCGCTATTAATCAGTGGCGTTCAATGGCAAGGCCCTGAATTAGAAATCCTGAAACAGCGCCTCTCTCAACCAGACATTACCCTTCATCAGCTAGCGATCAACAACCTAGACTTCTCAACGCCTGAGTACAGCGCTCGTGACGTTGATATCCAGATTGCGCAGCCAGATTGGTCGAGCACGCAACAACTGCTGCCCAACGGAAAGATTCAGCTCAAGGCTGGGCAGATCTTTTGGCAAAACGAGGCCCTAGACAATTTCCTCATCGACCTAGATCTAAAAGCCCATGACAGCACACTCTACGGGGCATCGTTTGAGTGGCGTGGTGCCAAGGTATCAGGTCAGGCAGAGCAATATCCGACGGGGTGGTCACTGATCAATGTGACCATCGATGGCTTGCGCCTCAACCAGCAACAAACTCAGCAACTGCAACGTGCAGATTGGCGTGTCTCGGGGTTCAACGTCAGCCACATTAACAGCCTCGACATCCTCAAAAGCGATATTGCTTGGCAAGATGGTCACCTTGCTGCGTTCAGCGCATCCTTGGAAAACATTCAGCTTCCTTTCAAGGTTTGGCAGCAACAGCAGGGTTATTTTTCTCTACAGGCGGAGAGTGTCTCTCTACAACAAGAGCAGTGGATTGACCCCAACCTAAAGCTGACTCTACAAGAAAATGAGATCGAGATTAATGACTTTTATAGCCAGTGGCAGCAAGGCAGCATACAACTCAATGGCCGCGTGACCCCTCAAACCGTTCAACTCCAAGAGCTGGATGTGCGCGGAGTAAAATGGGTCACGGAGTCAACACAAGACAGCGAGCCTCTATCTCTATTGCAACCTTGGCTACAGGGCATCAACTCACTATCGATTGCAAGGCTGAACGTCGAGCGCAGCCAACGCATTCAATTGGCACGACAACCTTATTGGCAGGTTTCTGGCTTGCACATCGAGGGGCAAGATCTTAGCCTGATTGAACAAGGAAAATGGGGATTGTGGGAAGGCGAACTGAACGCCAGCGCCAATGATGCCAGTTACCAAAGTATCCTCTCAGCACAGCCCGTGATTGAGATGAGCAGTCACCAAGGCAAGTGGACGCTCAAGAGACTCTTTGCACCGCTCAAGCAGGGTTATATTGAGGCTCAAGCCACAGTCGACTTCAATCAAGTCAGCCAGCCATGGCAAGCAACCATCAGCGCCGATGGCTTACCACTGTCGCCATTCGCTCCCTACTTAACATTGCCATTTGATGCATCAGGTATCGGTGAATTTGAACTGCAGGCATCTGGTTTAGCCGGCGACGACCTAATGCTGAGACATTCAGTCACCGGAAGCCTAGAGGGCAGTATTCGCAATGGCGTGATTAACTTCACCCCTAACAACAACCAGACCAATGAGCCCCAAAAAGACGAAGTGCCACAATCCAACATCGTGAACTTCGAAATCTCAGATATCAAAGCCGACTTAAACCGCGGTCACCTGTCATTACCGTCTTTGCACATTATTGGTGCAACACAACAAGGCGACCAGCCTCAGCCAGTGACACTGACGGGAGAGGTCAATGGAGAGCTGGATATGGTGACACCGCACAAGCACACTCTACAGCTCACTTTGTCGAGTGAGTGCTACCAAGTCTCTGGCCCAGTGAACCAAGCCAAGCTCACTCAAAAAGATAACTGCCAATAAAAACGCCACTCATCGAGAGTGACGTAATTTAAGATGTTAGAGCTTATTCCGAGACGTTTTGTGTGTAGCTAAGAACCTTTTTATAGTCTGGAATCAACATGTAGGTGCCAGTAAACTCAACCGCTTCCACATCACCACTGTGAATCGTCACATGAATGATGATACGCGCCTTACGACCCGAGGCTAATCGGTCTAAATCGCCACTGATGCCATCGAGCGATGTCGAAGCCACAGGGTTTTGCTCAACCGGATGACGGTAGCGAATGTTGCTGTCAGCTAACACGATATCACCTGTCAGGCCACGCTCTTTCATTAGCAACCACGTCATACCCCACCCCGTCAGTGTCGCCAGAGTAAACGCTGAGCCCGCAAACATGGTGTTATGAGGATTGAGGTTAGGGTTAAGCTGAGCACTACACTCAAACTGGTAACCTGTGTATTGGTTTATCTTGATGCCCATCTTGTCACTGATAGGGATCTGATGTTCCCAACGCTGCTGTAGCTCATTACACCATTCAGGTTTACGCAATACGTCTGCCATTGGGTCGAGATGTTTTACCATCTGCTGGTGACGCACCGGACCACGTTGATCGTTAATCTCACCACGACGCTCAAAGCTGTTCTTCTCATAGAATGAGATCGCATCTTCACGCGCATTACACACCAAACGTTTCGCGCCCTCTTGGCGAGCCAGAGATTCCAGTGCAACCAAGATAAGAGAACCCATACCCTTGCTACGGCGTGAGTTTTTCACCGCCATATAGCGAATTTGGCCTTCGAGATCAGGGGTAATGTAGAGACGGCCAATCGCCATCGGTCGACCACGACCATCGACAATCATTCGATGATGACTCATGCCATCGTATTCATCACGCTCTGAGCCAACTGGCATGCGCCACGGCTCACGCAGCATCTGCCAACGAAAGTGATAATATTTATTGAGTTGATTCTCCGTGGTCGGAGTAATGAGTTTAAACATGCTTATTCCTTTAAGCTTAAACCTGTAGCCAGAATGTCACTGGGCCATCATTGACCAGAGAAACCTTCATATCTGCTGCAAATCGGCCACGTTCCGTTGGCAATACTGATTCACACTGATCCGAGAAATAGTCGTAAAGACGCTCAGCATCCGCTGGGTGAGCACCACGAGAGAACCCGGCACGCGTCCCTTTCTTAGTATCTGCTGGCAGCGTAAATTGCGAAACGACCAATACCTTGCCCTCAACCTGTTTAACGTTGAGGTTCATTTTTCCGTCTTCATCTTCGAACACACGGTAGGTCGTGACACGCTCCATTAAGCGCTTCGCCTTGGCTTCGTCGTCGTCTCTTTCAACGCCGAGTAACACCAATAAGCCCTTATCAATTTCGCCAACTACCTCACCATCAACGCGAACGGCCGCTTCACTTACTCTTTGAATCAGTGCTATCACTGTGATTTCCTTGTTCTGGAACTTCTTGACTATCGGTAGAGTGTACCATTTCTTTCGCCTCACTCCACTGTTCACGCTCACCCAGTGCCGCAGTAACCTCAGCACCCACCAGAACGATTAACCAACACAAGTAAACCCAGACAAACAGAATCGGAATCGCCGCCAGTGCGCCGTAGATAAGTTGATATGACGGGAACTGAGTAATGTAAGCCGCAAAGCCTTTCTTACTCAATTCAAACAGCAGGGCGGCCACCAACGAGCCCGCCGCCGCGTGAGAAAAGTTGACCTTTTTGTTCGGAACCAACAAGTACAAGCCAAAGAAAGTGAAGAAAGAGAGGATTAATGGCAGCTTGCGAATCACAAAATTATACAGACCCGATACCGCTTCGTTTTGCAGTAGAGTCAGTGAGGTCACGTACGAGGTTGCGGCGATACTGGCTCCGACCAAAATCGGGCCGAGAGTTAAAACCATCCAGTACATTGAGAAAGAGTGAACCGGACGACGCTTGCCCTTCACTCGCCAGATGTAATTCAGGTTTTTATCGATGTTGGAGATCAGCATCATTGCAGCAATAAACAAGAAGCCACTACCAACTGCGGTCATCTTGCCGGTATTTGCGACGAAATCCTGCAAAGCGTTGTGTACGGCATCACCAGAGGCAGGGACAAAATTATTGATAATGAATTTCTGAATCACGATCCCTACATCGGCAAACACCGAAAAAGAGGAGAGTATCGATAACAATACCGCCAGCATCGGGACAATAGACAGCAGAGTGATGTACGCCAAGTAGCCAGCATTCACATTTACCCGATCGTGTTTCATCCTTGCTATCAGGTAGTGCGAGAACGCGATGCTGAGCGTGGTTGTCTTTTGGATCTTCAACTTGTAACTCCCATGTAACTCGTTCATAGTCCTAATAATGTTGATTATTTGTATATAGGAACCAAGGATGCCTTATTTTCTCGTATTAGTGCTATCTATTTTTACCCTAACCGGATGTCAGTCGGCTTATTACTCAGCCATGGAGCAAGTGGGTTACCACAAACGTGACATCATGGTCGATCGTGTAGAAGATGCCAAAGAGTCTCAACAAGATGCTCAAGAAGAGTTCACCAGTGCGTTAGAAGCCCTAAGCAGCCTGACCAACTTCAATGGCGGTGACCTTGAAGACATGTACAACAAGATCAACGACAAGTATCAAGACAGCGAGAAAGCAGCGCAAAATGTCAGTGACCGCATCGCCGCGATCGAAGACGTTTCAGACGCCCTATTTGCTGAATGGCAAGAAGAGCTCGATCTCTACACCAGCGCTTCATTGCGCCGTTCCAGTGAACAGAAGCTGCGGGAAACTAAATCCTCTTATCAAACCATGCTGTCTGCAATGAAACGCGCTGAGAAGAAAATGGACCCTGTGCTCAATACGCTGCGCGACAATACCCTTTACCTTAAGCATAACCTAAATGCGAGCGCTGTCGGTTCTTTACAGGGTGAATTCATGAGCCTAGAAAAAGACATCGCCTTTGCAATCAAGCAGATGAATGCGGCTATTGAAGAGTCAGACAAGTTCCTAGCTCAGCTCAACCAGAAGTAATACTGAACCATTCAATGCAACCTATCATCATTAGCGGTGGACCCGGCGCGGGCAAGACGACCTTAGTCAACGCGCTGGCATCGCACAACTTCGCCACCTTTGCCGAGGCGTCTCGCACCTTGATTGAGGAGCAGAGCCGGTTAGACAATGGAATACTACCTTGGATTAACCTACCCGGTTTTGCAGCTCTCTGTTTAGACGTGATGAGTGAGCAGAAAGCGCAGGCCAACCAACACCCAGTCGCGTTTCTCGACCGCGCTATACCTGATATCTGTGGTTATCTGTCACAAGCAGAGATAGCGATTGATGAGGAGTATCTCGAGGCGAGTCAGGGTTATCACCCTCAAGTGTTCTTATGTCGCCCAGAAGCGAGCATTTACGTGCAAGATGAGGTGCGCCCTTATCCGTTTGAGGTTGCATTAGAGATTCACGACAGTTTGGTGTCGATTTACCAGAACCTAGGTTATGAGGTGATTGAGGTGCCGTTTATGTCGGTTGAAGAGCGCGTGCAGTTCGTTCAGCATAAATTGGGTATCACAAGTTAGATCCCCAACTCGGTCGTTCCTCCCTCTTGAGGATGACGGATACTTCGACGCTCTTCGTATCTCAAATCTCGTTTACTCGAATCCCGCATCCCGCTTACTCGCATCTACTCTCACACAAAACAAAAGCCCCGAGCAGCATCGCTACTCGGGGCTTTTTAAACTCAATCAGTTAAATCTGATTATTTCGCTGCACGTGAAGCACGCTTACGATCCGATTCCGTTAGGAACTTCTTACGGATACGGATGCTTTCAGGTGTTACTTCTACTAACTCGTCGTCATCGATGAATTCTAGAGCTTGCTCAAGAGTCATGATGATTGGCGGAGTAAGAACCTGTGCGTCATCAGTACCAGATGCACGAACGTTCGTTAGCTGCTTACCTTTCAGTACGTTAACTGTTAGGTCGTTGTCACGGCTGTGGATACCAACAACCATGCCTTCGTATACTTCAACACCGTGACCGATGAACATGCGACCACGCTCTTGTAGGTTGAATAGTGCGTTAGTTAGCGCTTTACCCATACCGTTAGAAATTAGTACACCGTTAACACGCTGGCCGATTTCGCCGCCTTTGTGTGGACCGTAGTGATCGAATGTATGGTAAAGAAGACCAGAACCTGAAGTTAGAGTCATGAACTCAGTTTGGAAACCGATTAGGCCACGAGATGGCATAACGAAGTCCATACGTACACGACCTTTACCGTCTGGAGACATATCAGTCAGCTCACCTTTACGTAGGCCGATGTTCTCCATGATGCCGCCTTGGTGCTCTTCCATAACGTCGATAGTTACCGTTTCGAACGGTTCCATTAGTTGACCATCTTCTTCTTTGATGATTACTTCTGGACGAGATACTGCTAGCTCGAAGCCTTCACGACGCATGTTTTCGATCAGGATAGATAGGTGAAGTTCACCACGACCTGATACGCGGAATTTGTCTGGATCGTCTGTTTGTTCAACACGTAGTGCAACGTTGTGTACCAGTTCTTTCTCTAGACGCTCAAGGATGTTACGTGAAGTTACGAACTTACCTTCTTTACCAGCGAATGGAGACGTGTTTACTTGGAACGTCATTGTTACTGTTGGCTCATCTACAGACAGTGCTGGAAGCGCTTCTACTGCGTTTTGTGCACAGATAGTGTCAGAGATTTTCAGTTCACCAAGACCCGTGATCGCGATGATGTCACCTGCGTTCGCTTGTTCAACTTCGTGACGCTCAAGACCAAGGTAGCCCATTACTGTGCCAACTTTGCCGTTACGAGTTTTACCGTCTGCGCTTACGATAGTTACTTGCTGGTTTGGTTTAACAGAACCACGAGTTACACGAGCAACACCGATAACACCAACGTAAGAGCTGTAATCTAGTTGAGAAACTTGCATCTGTAGTGGACCGTCTAGGTCAACTTGTGGTGCTGCTACTTCTTCAACGATAGTTTGGAATAGCGGTTCCATGTCTTCGCCAGTTTCGCCTTCTTCTAGAGAAGCCCAACCGTTAAGTGCTGAAGCGTAAACTACTTTGAAGTCTAGCTGTTCGTCAGAAGCACCTAGGTTGTCGAATAGGTCGAATACTTGATCCATAACCCAATCAGGACGCGCGCCTGGGCGGTCGATCTTGTTGATTACAACGATTGGCTTAAGGCCGTGTGCGAATGCTTTTTGCGTTACGAAACGAGTTTGAGGCATTGGGCCATCTACTGCGTCAACGATCAGTAGCACAGAGTCAACCATAGACATGATACGCTCTACTTCACCACCGAAGTCCGCGTGTCCCGGAGTATCTACGATGTTGATGCGGTGATCGTTCCAGTCGATTGCTGTGTTCTTAGCAAGGATGGTAATGCCACGCTCTTTCTCGATGTCATTCGAGTCCATTACGCGCTCTTCAGTCTCACCACGAGATTCTAGTGTGCCTGATTGTTGTAGCAGTTTATCAACCAGCGTTGTTTTACCGTGGTCAACGTGCGCGATAATCGCGATATTTCTTAACTTATCAATCTGTGGAGTAGACATGGATTCTCGATTCACTCATAAAAGTAGCCGCACATAACCTCTACAATCAGGGTAAGTGCCACTAGCTTGATTAAAAAAACGGTCAATAATATACCAGATTCTAGCAAAAACCCCAGAAATATGTGATCTGAACCAAAGCCTTTTTCCACAGGCGTTTATTCCCGATAAATAACCGGCCATCAGGCGCCCTCAATTCGAAATGGCTCTGCCTTCCATTTACCTCGGCCAAGCTGGTGAAATCTCTTCGTAAAATGAAAAAGTGGATTGACAACCCATGCAAATCGTTGCTGAATGGTACTCGTTTGTGACTCATTATGGTGCACAACCAAACTATTGCACCACAATTGTGCATCGCATGATCATTTTGGTGCAAAGAAACGCACCAAGAAAAACACAAACAAATTAAACCCTTGAAATTAATGGATTAATTTTTTTGGCACGCTTTTAGCTTTAGTTAAAACAGCATCGATTAATGCACCGAAAGACATTAATCAATGCTAGTTTCGACCGAATCGAGCACAAACCAAATTAATAACACTGGAGGTTATCCAAGATGTCAGTAGAAAACGTACTATCGCTGATCCAAGAGAACGAAGTTAAATTTGTAGACCTACGCTTTACAGATACTAAAGGTAAAGAGCAACATATCTCTCTACCTGCTCACCAAGTTGACGCAGACTTCTTTGAAGAAGGTAAGATGTTTGACGGCTCTTCTGTAGCTGGTTGGAAAGGCATCAACGAATCTGACATGGTAATGATGCCAGACGCATCATCTGCTGTTCTTGACCCATTCACGGAAGATGCAACGCTAAACATCCGTTGTGACATCCTTGAGCCTGCAACAATGCAAGGCTATGACCGTGACCCACGCTCTATCGCAAAACGTTCTGAAGAGTACATGCGCTCTACAGGTATCGCAGACACAGTTCTAATCGGTCCTGAGCCAGAGTTCTTCCTATTCGACGACGTTAAATTTGCAACTGACATGTCTGGTTCTTTCTTCAAGATCGACGACATCGAAGCTGCATGGAACACAGGTTCTGACGTAGAAGGTGGTAACAAAGGTCACCGTCCAGGCGTTAAAGGCGGTTACTTCCCAGTAGCTCCAGTTGATTCATCTCAAGACATCCGTTCTGCAATGTGTCTAGTAATGGAAGAGATGGGCCTAGTTGTTGAAGCGCACCACCACGAAGTAGCAACTGCGGGTCAAAACGAAATCGCAACTCGCTTCAACACGCTAACAACGAAAGCTGACGAAACTCAAATCTACAAGTACGTTGTACACAACGTTGCTCACGCATTTGGTAAAACAGCGACATTCATGCCTAAGCCACTTGTAGGTGATAACGGTTCTGGTATGCACGTTCACCAATCTCTAGCAAAAGACGGTGTTAACCTATTTGCTGGTGACAAGTACGGCGGCCTATCTGAAACAGCACTTTACTACATCGGTGGTGTTATCAAGCACGCTCGCGCTATCAACGCATTCTCTAACCCAGCAACAAACTCGTACAAGCGTCTTGTACCAGGCTTCGAAGCACCAGTTATGCTTGCTTACTCTGCACGTAACCGTTCTGCTTCTATCCGTATCCCAGTGGTACCAAGCCCTAAAGCACGTCGTATCGAGCTGCGTTTCGGTGACCCAGCAGCGAACCCATACCTATGCTACGCAGCAATGCTAATGGCTGGTCTTGACGGTATTAAGAACAAGATCCACCCAGGCGAAGCTATGGATAAGGATCTATACGACCTACCAGCTGAAGAAGCAGCAGAAATCCCAACAGTAGCGTACTCACTAAAAGAAGCTCTAGAGTGTCTAGATGCTGACCGTGAGTTCCTAACAGCTGGCGGCGTATTCTCTGATGACTTCATCGACTCTTACATCGATCTTAAGTCTCAAGATGTAGAGAAAGTAAACATGACAACTCACCCACTTGAGTTTGAACTGTACTACTCTGTTTAATCTCTGGTAGAGAAGCTTTCTTACTGAAACTCTGTAAGAATCGCTAACTAAATATTAGGCTCGCCTCGCAGGCGGGCCTTTTTTATATTCCCCGCTCCCCTTTCACTTCGTACCATTCCCATTCCTCACCTTTTCTTGGTCACTGCATCGACAACGCCGGTAATAAGGTCACCACTATGAAACGAATATGGATATTGATTGGCGCGATACTCTCTGCCTCTGTGCATGCTCAAACGGTTTATACCTGGGAAGACGAGCAAGGTGTTCTGCACTTTAGTGACACGCCAGACAACAACAAGGCCAAAGCACTGAACCTTCCTGATGTTCAGGCCGTTGCGCCTGCGCCTAAGTTTGATAACACCACCCCGGTTGACTCTCAAACCACACAAACGTCAGAGCCTGAAGTGCCAAACCATGACCAGAAACCACAACCCGATGTTCCACCACCACTCAAACTAACCCTAGTCAGCCCGCAGCATGACCAAACCTTACGTAGCAACCGCGGCCTGATCGCCATCGAAATCGAACTCAACCGCAAGCTAGGGATCGGTGAACAGTTGCAATTGATGCTTGATGGGCGCCGTTATGGTGCACCACAAACCACGACTACGTGGGCATTAAAAAACATCGATCGCGGCACACATACCATTGCGATTCAAGCACATAGAAGCGGCAAGCTTATTGCATCTACTACTCCAGTCACTGTGTTTTTACACCGTGCTACGATCAAGTAGGCCAATGTGCACAAAACAAGCCCAGTTTGTCTGTTTTTCACCGAATACTGACCACTTTAAGGCAACAGATAGGAATTATCTTTAGCTTCTGGTTGAGATGCGCCATACTTGAACTTATCAACGCACCAATTTGGTGCAAGGAAATAATCTCAGTTCAAGGATGTAACAGTGAATCGATCAGCGCAAAGCGACAGCATAGAGACCCATCAGTTATCCAACGCCATACTCGACAATATGGTGACCGCGACCTTGATGCTCGATGAGCAGCTCTATGTGCGTTATGCCAATCCGGCGGCCGAGCAACTCTTCTCACAGAGTGCCAAGCGCATTGTCGATCACCCATTAAGCCAGCTCATTCAACACGCCTCTCTTGATCTCGCACTGCTCACCCAGCCCCTACAAAGCGGGCAAAGCATTACCGACAGCGACGTGACCTTTGTGGTTGATAACCGCCCATTGATGTTAGAGGTGACGGTGAGCCCGATGACATGGCAGCGAGAAACTCTGCTGCTGGTTGAGATGCGCAAGATCGACCAGCAGAGGCGCCTCAGCCAAGAGCTTAACCAACATGCCCAGCAACAAGCGGCCAAGCTCTTGGTGCGCGGCTTAGCTCACGAGATAAAGAATCCACTCGGTGGTCTGCGTGGTGCCGCGCAACTGCTTGGTAAAATGCTGCCAGACCAATCACTGAACGAATACACCCAGATTATTATCGAGCAGGCCGACCGCCTACGAGCCTTGGTCGACCGTCTATTAGGCCCACAAAAGCCGGGCAAAAAGAGTGAAGAGAACCTTCACCAGATTCTGGAGAAGGTACGTCAGTTGGTTGAACTAGAGTCTGGTTCTTCATTGGCGATTGAGCGCGATTATGACCCGAGTTTGCCAGACATCTTGATGGACTCGGCACAAGTCGAACAGGCAATGCTCAATATCGTTAGTAACGCTGCGCAGATTCTGAGTTCACAAGAATCAGGCAAAATCACCATTCGCACCAGAACGGTGCATCAGGCGAACATACATGGGCAGCGACACAAACTGGCGGCGCGTATTGAGATCTCCGACAACGGGCCGGGTATTCCTGATGAGCTTAAAGATACCCTTTTCTACCCTATGGTCAGTGGACGAGAAGGTGGTACTGGTCTGGGGCTTTCGATCTCGCAAAACCTGATTGACCAACACAACGGAAAGATCGACGTAGAGAGTTGGCCGGGGAACACCACCTTCACCATCTATCTACCGATTTAATAGATTTATCGACATCACCAGAGAGCTGCTCCGGTGGTGTCGGCAACAAGATATAACAGCATAAAAACAACAATGATCATCACAATAGATTTGGCTGCAAAGGAATGGAACTATGAGTAAAGGATATGTTTGGGTCGTCGATGACGACAGCTCTATCCGCTGGGTAGTAGAGAAGACGCTCTCTTCGGCGGACATTAAATGCGAAACCTTCGCTGATGCGGAGAGTGTGCTTATGGCATTGGAGCGCGAAACCCCTGATGTCTTAGTCTCCGATATTCGCATGCCGGGTATCGATGGTATCGAGCTCCTGAATCAAGTCCAGCAGCGTTCTCCTGATCTACCGGTCATCATCATGACTGCGCACTCGGACCTCGACGCAGCGGTTAACGCATACCAGAAAGGTGCTTTCGAGTATCTTCCTAAACCATTCGATATCGATGAAACTCTGACTCTGGTAGAGCGTGCCATTGCCCACAGCCATGAACAGAAGCGCGAGCAAGCCAATGAAGTAGTCGATACCGACGCACCCGAGATCATCGGTGAAGCGCCAGCTATGCAGGAGGTGTTCCGCGCCATTGGCCGTCTGTCTCGCTCTTCAATCTCAGTACTCATCAATGGTGAATCGGGAACCGGTAAAGAGCTGGTTGCCCACGCTTTGCACCGCCACAGTCCACGTGCGACAAAACCTTTTATCGCCCTCAATATGGCAGCCATTCCCAAAGACCTGATTGAGTCAGAGCTGTTTGGTCACGAGAAAGGCGCGTTTACCGGCGCTAATAGCGTTCGCCAAGGTCGCTTTGAACAAGCCAATGGCGGTACTCTGTTCTTGGATGAGATCGGTGATATGCCACTGGATATTCAGACCCGCTTGCTGCGTGTGCTGTCAGATGGGCAGTTCTACCGCGTTGGTGGTCATTCCGCGGTGAAGGTCAACGTGCGTATCGTTGCGGCAACGCACCAAGATTTAGAACGTTTGGTACACGAAGGCGACTTCCGTGAGGATCTATTCCACCGCCTCAACGTCATTCGAATCCACATTCCAGCGCTGCGTGAGCGTAAGCAAGACATCGAAAAACTCACCCAGCACTTCCTTAATTCCGCGGCAGAGGAGCTCGGGGTTGAGGTCAAGGCGCTGCATCCAGAGACCATTGCCAAGCTCAACCAGCTCAACTGGCCTGGTAACGTGCGTCAGCTAGAGAACATCTGTCGCTGGCTGACCGTAATGGCGAGTGGTAGTGAAATTCTGCCGTCGGACCTTCCACCAGAGCTACTTGAAGAGAAGACAGTCACCACCAGCGATAGCAGTGACAGCTGGCAAAACTTGCTCGCGAATTGGGCAAAGTGTGCGCTTGATTCAGGAGAAAAAGAGCTGCTCTCTTATGCGTTGCCAGAGTTTGAACGTATACTACTTGAAGCCGCGTTGAACCATACTAATGGTCATAAGCAAGATGCTGCGAAAGTGCTCGGTTGGGGACGAAATACCCTAACTCGGAAGCTAAAAGAGTTGTACTAGTCTCGATATGCTCAAAGTTGCCGTTACTTTTTAATCAAAAAAGTGTCGCTTGAGAGGGGTGGAGTCGGTACAATTACAGTACAACATACAAAAGTTTTAGTCATCGATGTCCATAAAGACCCAAATTACACTCAGAACGGCAGTGGTACTGCCGTTCGTGATGATTTTTCTCTTCACTATAGGTGTATTGGTTTTTACCCAAAAGAGCAGCTTTGAAGAGATGGTTCGTGATGTCAGTGCTCGTCAATTAGCGTCACTGACAGAAAACGTCCATAAAAGTCTTTCTGAATTTCTAGAAAAGCCCTTCCATGCCAATCTGTCACTGAGCCACAACATCGGCTATCACCAGCTGTATCACCAAGACAACCTGAATGAGATCCAAGACTATATTCTGCAGAGCTTTTCTGGGCACTTCTCGACCATAGAACAATTGGATGTGATAGGCCTTGGCACTGAAGACGGTCACTATGTTGGCTTTAGGAAAGAGGCTAATAACGGCTATACCTTGATGATTCAAGATGACCGTACTCGTAACCAACTGGTCATCTACCGTGGCCGCAAGGTAAGCGACGATATTCGCTCTGTTATTCCTAATTATGACCCACGTATTCGCCCTTGGTACACGCCTGTCGCACATCAAACCAAGCCTGCATGGTCCACGATTTATACCAACGCCGATGAGAGACAAGAGATCACCCTCTCTGCCCTCGCGCCAATCTATGACCAAGGCGAGTTCAAAGCAGTCATTGTCAGCGACATTAAGATTGATACCTTCAACGCCTTCCTCAAACAGCTCAAAGACAAAACCAATGCCTCTGTTTACATCATGGATAAACAGCAGCGTATGGTCGCTCACTCTGATGGTGGCAGTGTCGTTTCTTGGGGCAACACCCGTCATTCTGATCGAGGCGAAAGACTGCTCGCCACAGAGAGTCCAAACCCGATCATTCGTGAGAACGCAGCCCACGTAAATCAGTTTCACCTCTTAGATGATTCCAAGGTACACCGCTTTAGCTTTGAGCTGGATGGCGAACGCTACTTTAACCAGATCACGCCTTACTCAGATGAACACGGCATCACTTGGTTCATCGGCATGTCGATACCAAAAACCGACCTGCTCGGTAAGCTGCCAGAGAATCAACGTAATAGTTGGTTGCTCGGACTGCTACTGAGCTTTACTGGCATTGGTCTTGGTTTCTTGGCATTCAACCGTGTGACGCGTCCGATCACCTCTACTGCCGATGCCGCAAAACAGCTAGCAAAAGGCGATTGGGACAGCACCATGCCTAAGCCAGGCAACATCTACGAAACCAGTATGCTGGTCGAGGCATTCAATGAGATGACCGACAACCTCAAGTCGTCATTCAACGCACTGCAGACTCAGCTCACCTATGATTCGTTGACTAAGTTGTTTAGCAGAGAAGGTTTAGTGGATGCGGCGAAAAAGCTCAACATCGCCAATACCGGCACTCTGTACTTGGTGGGTATTGACCGTTTCCGCGACATCAACGACAGTCTTGGTCACTACAATGGTGACCAACTACTGATCATCGCTGCCGCTCGCCTGCGAGGAATTCTGCCAGAGCACTACTTACTGGCTCGTACTGGTGGCGATGAATTCGCTATCTACGCACCAGATGTGACAGGCCAAGAGGAAGTGGGCTTATTAGCAAACCGACTGCTACAGACCTTCGCCTCCCCTTTCTGTATGGAATCAGAAAATGTGGTGATCAACATTTCGATTGGCATTGTTCAGCAGTGTGAAGACAGCGATATGACCCTATGGCTGCGTAACAGCAGTATAGCCTTGAGTAATGCGAAACAAGATAAAGCGCGCTTTAGCATCTATAGCCCAGAGATGGCCAACGCTTCAAGGCATCGTACAAAGATGTTGGCTCGCATCAATAAAGCGATTGAGAAGAAGCAGTTTGAACCCTTCTACCAGCCGATCATCGACCTAGAGACAGGCACCACCGTTGGTGCAGAAGCACTGGCTCGTTGGGTAACGGAGCAAGGTATCATTGCACCGCTGGAGTTTATTCCGCTAGCGGAAGAGACCGGGCTCATCAGTGATATCGGCCAGCAGATCTTGCACAAATCGTGTCGTGATACTGCAATAGCGATTGAGACAGGCATGTGGCCTGCCGACTTCTCTATTCACGTCAATCTTGCAGTGGATCAGCTCAGTCAGCCGGGCTTTGTCGAACAAGTCAAAACCACGCTGCGTGACACTAAGCTCCCTGCACGTAACCTCACACTGGAGATCACCGAGTCACGTATCGTCGATAACGACCCAACCATCATCGAGAACATGCTGGCTCTGAAAGCGCTCGGTATCTCAATTGCGATTGATGACTTTGGTACTGGCTACTCTTCGCTGGCCTACCTCCAAAAACTGCCATTCGACTGCTTGAAGATCGACCGCAGCTTTGTAAACAAGTTAGAGAAAGAGAACCTCGATAGCTCGATTGTGGCCGCCATCGTCAACATCACGCATGGCTTTAAGGTTAACTTGGTGGCTGAAGGGGTGGAGACTCAGCAGCAAGCCGACCTATTAAGAGAACTCAAGTGTCCACAGGCGCAGGGCTTCCTATACAGCCGCCCGGTACCCTTTGACGAGTGGCCGCATCAACTGGGTTAACAGTGCTTAACTAAGCCATTGATATTGAATAGCTAGAATAAAAAATGCCAGCATCTCAAGTGCTGGCATTTTTATCGGAACGTCGATATTGCGAAAGCAGAGCTCTCTTAGATAACGCGAGAGAACTGCTGTTGACGAGCCTTGGCACGCAGGTATTTGTCGAAACACATACAGATGTTACGAATCAACAAACGACCACGCAGGGTTACGCGGATCTCTTTGTCATCCACTTCAACCAGTTCATCATTGATGAAGGTTTGCAGTAGCTCTAAGTCTTCTTTGAAGTAGCGATTAAAGTTCACTGAGAACTCAGATTCAATCTGAGTCTTATCCAGTTTAAAGTTACAGATCAGCTGCTTAATCACTTCACGACGCAGTAAATCATCGTTATCTAGAGCCACACCTTTCCAGAGTGCATGACGCAGGTCGTTCACTTGCGCGTAGTATTTCTTCAGCTCTTTCTGGTTCTGTGCGTACGCATCACCCACCATAGAGATTGCCGATACACCGAAGCCAATCAGGTCACATTCACCTTGAGTGGTGTAGCCTTGGAAGTTACGGTGAAGGATGCCTTCTCGCTGAGCCACTGCGAGCTCATCTTCTGGAAGTGCAAAGTGGTCCATACCGATGAACTGGTAACCCGCACCCGTTAGCGTCGCGATGGTGTCTTGCAGAATCGCCATCTTCTCTTCTGCTTTCGGTAGGTCTTCGTCTTTAATCTTGCGCTGAGCTGCAAACAGTTGAGGCATATGCGCGTAGTTAAACACAGACAGACGACCCGGCTTCATCTCCAACACCTGCTTTAGCGTGTCCGCAAACAGTGCTTGAGTCTGCTTTGGCAGGCCGTAGATAAGGTCAAGGTTGGTTGAGCGGAAGCCCAGATCTTTGGCACGCTGAACCATAGCAATGATGAACTCTTCATCTTGCTCACGGTTCACCAACTTCTGGACTTCTTTGTTGAAGTCCTGAACACCGATACTGAGGCGGTTAAAGCCTTCATTGCGCAGGTGATCCAGTACGTCTAGTTCAATCTCACGTGGGTCAACCTCGATGCTGATCTCAGCGTCTTGAGTGAAGTTAAACTCATCACGCAGAATCATCATCAGACGAGTAATTTGCGCCTTACTTAGGAAGGTTGGCGTACCACCACCAAAGTGCAGCTGTGTCACCTCACGCCCTTGCAGCAATGCTGCGCGCTGACGGATCTCATGCTCAATCACATCGAGATACTCATCGGCCTTGTGCGAGTGGCGAGTAATGACCTTGTTACAACCACAGTAGTAACAAAGCTTATGACAAAACGGGATATGTACGTAAAGAGAAAGCGGGCGCTCAGGGTACTGAGTACACGCCATGTCATAATCAGAGACCGTGAAAGCTTCATGGAACTCCAACGCAGTTGGATAAGAGGTGTAACGTGGACCAGAATAGTTGTACTTGTCTAAGATGGCTTGATCCCAAACGATTTGCTGGCTCGTTACTGCTGGCTTGCTCGACATGATGGTATTTCCAATTTAGATCCGTGAATACGGGTGTACTCTCAAATCATTTTACATACATTAAAATATAGACGGGTTATTTTGCCATACGAGTTGTAAGGACGTTTGATCGCTAATCGCTTTTTAGAGACAAAAGCTCAAAAGTGATAGCTTGATCACTAACCGACTTAGGGGTGTAAGATAACACAAAGGCAAGAGGGCTTATTTGATGTGACACCACACCACATAAGCCCTTTCTATTAGATCATCTGAATGTTGATTTGGTTATTAAGCGGTTTTACTTTCTTTTGTAACTGCTTCAACTCTTCAATGATGGATTCGTTCAAGCGTGACTCTGCTTTTTGTCGAGTCAAGTTCTGTTGCATGCGCTCTCGCTTCGGAAGGTTTTGTCTGTCTTCCCCGCGCGCCATGTCCTTAACCACATGATAAAGCTCTGAGGTCGCTGGATATTCAGCGTCAAAGTCGATGCGTTCATCACCCTGAACAAAGTCCATAATGTTGTACACGCGAATACTCACCTCTGACAAATCACACTGCCCTTGGATGCCAGCAAGGCAAAGGGTGTTGACGTTGTCATAGATGTTCGCGTTACGCTTCTCGATTGCCAGAGCTTGATGCTGCTTTTGCAACTCCGTCTGCTTCTTCACTTGAAGTAGAAGGTAACCTGCGTACGAGCCCAAGCCGAGAATGATAATTCCACCAGCAATTGCTAATAAGGTTACGTTCATTGGTTCTTAACCTTTAAAGTTATCGAGATCGATGTCTTCAAACTGAGACAGTAAGTCTTCATCTGAAGAGGCTTTCTTAGAAACAGACTCAGGAAGGTCATCAAATACCTCTTCCTCTTCTGGCTCAAGCAGGCCTAGGCGATCCATTAGGAACTCGATACGGTCTAGCTTCTCGTCTACCAATTTCTGTAGACCAGCACCTAGGTTCTCGCCCGCTTCAATACGGTCTAGCAAGGTGTTCAGCTGTGCATCGTTCTCAAGCATTTCTAGCTCTTGTTCAAACGACACCTTACGCTCTTGTTTAGTCGGCTTCTTAACCGGTTCGATCACCAAAGGAATCTTTTTCTTGCTGCCTAAACGAGGGTCGCGGTTTTGTGCAGCTTTACGCTGTTTCGCTTCGCCACCGTCTGAGTGACGGCTACCTGATTTTAAACCTTTACGTTTCTTCAGGCGTTTGCGTTCACGTCCTTCCACATCCGATTCGCTACGGTTGCGAGTTACGATCACTTCAGGAGCACCGTAAGCTCCTGGCTTTCTTGATTTTTTGCTACGGCTCATTACTGGGTCTTCCTCAGTAAAATTACATCATTTCCAACAAATTCGAGTTCGAGCTTATCCCGCTCAGCCAAAAACTGGAATGTTTGGCGGCTAAAAAAGACCACATGCGTTGGGTCATTCTTATAGTGCCAACCAGCAAACGCGTCCACGTCTATTACTAGCTTGGTCATAAGACCAATCCAGCCCTCTGGCTTAACTAAATTCAACCATTGCTGCCACACCTTATCGGGTTCATAAAGATGCTCAATCACCTCGGTGGCAGTCATAAAGTCGTACGTCTTATCAAGAACGGTGCGTTCTGGGTGATAGTAGATGTCGTACAACTCCATGGTGTGTCCCGCTTCTTCTAACATGATAGATAGCGTAGGGCCTGGGCCACAACCAAAATCTAACCCGTGTGAGTTAGATGAAATTCTGTCTGTTAATGGGTCGGCAATGCGCGACAAGAACTTACGATAACCAGCATCACTGGGATCATTCTCATGCAGATCATAGTGTGCTTTCTCTTCGCTTGCTTCTAGCCTTTGGTCAGGTTTTACAAATACCAACTCACATTGCTGACACTGCAGATACTCTCTGCGTTTGTCTTCAAAGTAGTGATGCACATCGTGATGATGGCATAAGGGACAAGTATACATAGCACATCCTTAAACAGGGATGCGAAACATACCAGAAAGTGCGTTTAGAGTGGAGAGATATTGGGTGTTTTTTCATCAAATCAATAAAAAAAGCGATAGGAAAACCTATCGCTCTCTAAATCTGCCTATATTGGCCAAAATTTGCATACTCAACTTGGTACACAAATCTCCATTTGTTATTGGTGCTTTCCCTGCCAAATTTGTTTGTTGTTCATCACCCTGATGAATTTTGGCTATCCGTTTCTAACACCTTGTCACTGGGCTATCCTAGCCTGATCCGTTTCTGTCTATACCGTTAGACTAGACGATCATCCATATCGATTTCAGCTCCAAGCTGATGGCGCCTACTTTACTCATTTATCAAAAAACGACAAGAGCGCAGCTTCACACTTTTTGTACAGCAAATGAACACTCATAAATAATGCCAATCTGATCACACCAACAATCAATTCACCCTATAGAAAAGACAACGCCCCAGCCAATCATGGCTAGGGCGCATCCTAAATCTTGCTCGAACGTACATTTCTTCACTCTGGCTAAGAGCGAGAAACCGACAAATTAGTGTAGACCACCAACGTACTTCGATAAGGTTTCGATATCTGCGTCTGTCAGCTTTTTAGCTACATCACGCATCATCGCATTCATGTCGTTGTTACGGCTACCATCGCGGAACTTCTCAAGTTGTAGCTTGATGTATTCTGCATGCTGGCCAGAAATCTTAGGGAAACCAGATAGCTCTGTACCGTTACCACGTGGACCGTGACAAGCAATACATGCTGTTAGGCCGCGTTCAGCGTCACCCGCGGTGTATAGAACTTTACCCTCTTCTACTACGTTTTCTGGTGTAGAGTTATTAGAGATAGGCAGAGATGCGTAATATGCTGCAAGGTCAGCCATGTCTTCTTCAGACAGAGGCATCGCCATTGCACCCATTACAGGTTCATTACGACCTTGTTTACCACCACTAGTCATACCTAGCTTGAGATCTTTTAACTGCTTCTCAAGGTATTTCTCATGTTGACCAGCCAGTTTAGGGTACTGCGTGATCAGACTGTTGCCGTCAGCACCGTGGCAGGCAACACATGTTTGTGATTTGGCTTTACCAGCTTCAATACTACCTTGAGCCCATACTGAGCAGCTGGCTAATAGACTCAAAATTAGCGCTAATTTCTTCATGACATTCCATTATAATTATCAAGCTTCCAGTACCACTCTATGTTGCCACTCATGGTACAATAGGCGACCTTATGCCGAGCACGGTTATTTTACACAAATTCACAAAAAAGTAATCAATCGACTACACAAAGTCGAGATGGAGTTAACAGTGAGCGTAAAAATTCATTATCAAAACACGCATTTCATTACCAGTGCACCTGATATTCGTCACTTACCAGAAGACGAAGGGATCGAAATTGCGTTCGCAGGACGCTCCAATGCTGGTAAATCTAGCGCACTAAATCGCGTTACAAACCAAAAAAGTTTGGCGAAAACCAGTAAGACCCCAGGTCGTACTCAGCTTATTAACCTATTTAAGGTGACTGACGGTTGTCATATCGTTGACTTACCGGGATACGGTTTTGCACAAGTGCCACTAGAGATGAAGAAAAAGTGGCAGAAGTCACTGGGTGAATACCTACAAAAGCGTGAATCGCTTAAAGGCTTGGTAGTATTGATGGATATCCGCCATCCAATGAAAGATCTAGACCAACAGATGATCTACTGGGCGATTGATAGCCGCATCCCAGTACAAGTCCTGCTGACAAAGGCCGACAAGCTTAAACAGGGCGCGCGCAAGGCACAGCTGCTGAAGATTCGTAAAGATGCACAATCGTTCGGCGGTGATGTCGCGGTTGACGTGTTCTCTTCACTTAAAGGCATCGGTGTTGACCAACTGCGCAGCAAGATGGACGAATGGTTCGCACCTGCGCTTGCAGAGCAAATGATTGACGAGCTAGCGGACGAAGAGCGTAACGACGACGCTTAAAATAGACACATTCGTTAGCTTTGATGAATAAAAGACCTACCCTGCTTATATAGCAGGGTATTTTTTTGTCTATTTTTAATCGGTTAGCACTCAGAAGTGATCCATACTAAAAGTCAGAAATAGAACAAATAGATAACAACAATAGTTAGATCACTCCTATCTAACACAATAATGGGAAAGGAAGGCTCATGTTAAAAAAATGCGTACCCGTGCGAATTTTGGCAATCATCTGCACACTATTAACACCACTGTTACAGGCCGAAGAGCCTCAGTCGCCGCCCCCAGCTCTGATGAATGTCGACATGACCCTCGATTTAGATGGCATGGAGAAATACGCCAAGGAAGCAAGCCAATCACTGCAGACCATTTCAGAGTCGCTACAGTCTATTGTTAATAATCCCAACCTCAGCGACTACCAACAACAGGCACTCAATCAAACCATTGCCAGCATTAACCAGCTCAGCGCTTCAACCACGCAATCTCTCAACCACCTTCCTGAGGTGTTCGAACACTCACGAGCCACCTTTCAGCAAACCAGTCAGACGCTACTCGACGATATCCAAACCAAGATCCTGATCGCCTTGATTGCAGTGGTGGGAGTGATTGTGCTCGCTTTGGTCGCTATATACCTGCTGATCCTCAAGCCAATGCAACACACACTGGTCCAAGCCACCAGCAACATCTCTGCCATGGCGCAATCTATCCAGATCACCGCAGAAGCGCTCAAATACAGCACAAACAAACAGCAATACCTGATGGAAGCGATTGAACAGCCGAATCATGGACGTGAAGCCACTAAGCAAATAGAAGATGAGAAAGAAGATAAAGAGTAGTCGTTAATTTGAGTAATCACTCAACCCTAGTTTTAAAGGGGTTATTTTCCTAAATAAAACAAGATTGAGCCGCCCTGATTAATTCTTACATTTTGATCGCTTTATTCCATAACTACGACAAGAACGCAGATCTGGGTGGTGAGGTTTTCTGTAGGATGAGGAGCCAGAGAAAGGCGAATGAAGTCACAAAATGCAGGGAAGAAAAGACGCATTGAAAAATTTTCTTTCGCACAAGAAAAAACGCCCCAGTCAAATACTGACTGGGGCGGCTGAATCAGCCTAATCCAATAACGTGAAACAAAAGGTCTGAAAGATAGAACATCTTACCTCTGTACCCTACGAGATTTAATGTACAACAATTGCTCAGAAATGAAAACAATTTTTGTAGTTTTTTTTCATGAATGTTTTATTAAAACACCAGCAAGCCTTTAAGTGACAGGCTTTATTCACGACAAAAAAAAGCCAGTGTTTGTGCACTGGCTCATACTAATTTAGCAAATAAGGTTAAAAAGTGATTAGTGGGCCTGATCCCAGTTGTCACCATGGCCCGCTTCTGCGACCAGAGGGACATCCAGCTCTGCAGCCGATTCCATCAATTCCTGTACTTTACTTTCAATTTCAGCCAGTGCAGATTCTTCCACTTCAAACACCAGTTCATCGTGCACTTGCATCAGCAGCTTCACGCGACCTGCACCTTCGGCTTGAATCCACTCATCCACCAACAACATCGCTTTCTTGATGATGTCTGCCGCTGTGCCCTGCATTGGCGCGTTGATCGCCGCACGCTCTGCCGCTTTACGACGCATACCGTTACGAGACTTAATTTCTGGTAGGTGTAGACGACGACCATAGATAGTCTCTACGAAGCCCTGCTCTGAAGCTGCGCTACGTGTGTCTTCCATGTACTGCATTACACCAGGGTAACGCTCAAAGTAGGTATCCATGTAGTGCTGAGCTTCGCCACGAGGAATGCCCAGTTGCTTCGCTAGACCAAACGCACTCATACCGTAGATAAGACCGAAGTTGACCGCTTTCGCACGACGACGTTGCTCAGAGGTCACATCCTCGATATTAACGCCAATGATCTCAGCTGCTGTTGCTGCGTGGATATCTTTGCCTTGTTGGAAGGCTTCCAGTAGCGCTTTATCGCCCGATAGGTGCGCCATGATACGCAGTTCAATCTGAGAGTAATCGACTGCTAGAATCTTCCAGCCATGCTGCGCAACGAATGCTTGGCGGATACGACGACCCTCTTCGTTACGAATTGGGATGTTCTGTAGGTTTGGATCGGTCGAAGATAGACGACCGGTTGCTGTTACCGCTTGATGATAAGAGGTATGCACACGACCCGTTTCAGCGTTGATCATCTTCGGCAACTTATCGGTGTACGTCGACTTCAGCTTAGCCAGGCCACGATACTCGATGATCAGCTTAGGCAGTGGGTAATCAAGCGCGAGCTCTTGCAGCACTTCTTCGTTGGTAGAAGGAGAGCCTGATGGCGTTTTTTTGATAACAGGCAGACCCATTTTCTCGAATAGAATCGCTTGCAGCTGTTTTGGTGAGTTCATGTTGAACTCTTGCTCTGCAATCTCGTACGCCTTCTGTTCTAGCTCATCAAGACGCACCGCAATCTCTTGCGACTGTGCACCAAGCAGCATGTCATCAACGAATACACCCGTGCGTTCAATGCGAGACATCACTGGGATCAGTGGTACTTCGATCTCTTCGTAGATGGCTTTTAGCTTTTCATCTTGTTCGATGTTTTTCATTAAACGGTTGTGTAGACGCAGCGTGACATCCGCATCTTCAGCAGCATATGGAGACGCTTCACCCAGCTCGATCTGGTTAAACGTTAGTTGCTTCTTACCTTTACCTGCAATCTGCTCAAACGAGATGCAGCTGTGTTGTAGGAAACGCAGCGCTAGGCTGTCCATATCATGCTTGCCGCCAACACTGTTAAAGACGTAAGACGCCAGCATCGTATCGTGCTTAATGCCTTTCATCTCGATGCCGTAGCGTGCTAATACCGACGCATCGTATTTAAGGTTCTGACCAACCTTGACTTGCGCGTCATCTTCTAAGATAGGTTTAAGCTGCTCAAGCACCCAGTCACGATCCAGTTGTGCAGGCGCGTCTAGGTAATCATGAGCGACAGGCACGTACGCTGCCACACCTTCTTCTGTCGCGAACGATAGGCCAACCAGGTTAGCGACCATGTAATCTAGGCTGTCGGTTTCGGTATCAAAGGCAAACACTTCCGCCGCTTTTAGCTTCTCTAGCCACGCATTGAAGTCTTCTTCGCTGAGAATCGTTTCGTACTTGCTGCGATCGATGGTCACCGCTGACGTGTCCATCTCAACGCTTGATGACGTCGATGCAGCCGCAGAGCGTGTAGCACCCGCTGCGCCAGACTTTTCATCCGCCTCAACCACACCCGTGCCGCCTTCAAGTAGCTCATTGAGCCATGACTTGAAGACTAACTGACCGTACAGTTTGATCAGCTCATCGGTATTCGGCGTCGCTTTGATTAGAGATTCAGGTGTTTCTTCTAGTTCAACGTCGAGCTTGATGGTCGCGAGTTCGTAAGAAAGCTTGGCGTTATCTTCATTATCAATGAGCTTTTTAGCCATGGTTTTTGAACCACGGAAACCCAGTGCTGCGATGTCATCAAGATTTTGGTATAGCTTTTCAATGCTACCAATGCCCTGAAGTAGTGCAGTCGCTGTTTTATCACCGACACCCGGTACACCCGGAATGTTATCCACTTTATCGCCCATCAGAGCTAAGTAATCGATGATCAGCTCTGGCGGGATACCAAACTTCTCAATAACACCTTCACGGTCCATTACCACATTGGTCATGGTGTTGATCAGCGTAACGTTATCGTCCACCAGTTGCGCCATATCTTTATCGCCAGTACTGATCAAAACAGGCATACCCGCTTTAGATGCTTGAGAGGCAAGCGTACCGATCACATCATCAGCTTCAACACCTGGGATAGAGATCAAAGGCAGGCCCATGGCACGAATAACATTGTGCAGAGGCTCGATCTGACAGCGAAGATCATCCGGCATTGGCGGACGATTCGCTTTATATTCTGGATACATATCATCACGGAACGTCTTGCCCTTCGCATCGAAGATCACCGCAATACGATCCGAAGCAAATTGACGCATCATGCTGCGCAACATGTTCACCACACCATAAACAGCATTGGTAGGAATATCACCATTACTCATGGTGCCCGGGTAAGCATGGAACGCGCGATATAGGTAAGAAGAGCCATCAATTAGAATCAATGGATTATCAGGAATACGAGCCATAGTGTTTGTGTATCCAGTAATAAGTACAGAAATGATGGAGTAAGAATGCCACGTATGGTGACGGGATTCCACGTTGTCGATCGGTAACCGTAGAATGGGTTGTGTTTGTTATAAACAGAATCTTGTTATTTTTTGCTCCACAAGCTGCCTCATCTGTGGATAACTCTGTTTATATTATTTATCCACCCTGTTGAGAAGTTGGTAAAATGAAACAAAAATACACCATAAACCATTGAAAATAAAAAATAAAAATAGAGATCGAACATATGATCGACGATCTTTTTTCGATCTTGCGTTGTGGAAAAGAATATTGATGAGGATTTATGCATGCACCTTTATGGTGCTAAATATGCATCTTGTTGAAATGGAGACAGAAAAAAAGCGACACCCGAGGATGTCGCCTAGCAAAAAGCGGTGAAGCTATTCAATTGAATACCACAGCTTAACCAAAAAGCTATAAATTACACTGGAAGCAATGTGAGCAATGTCGTGTCAAAAAGAACTTAGTATAAGTTCGCGAGAATTCTGTCGGTAACTCAGCGGAGCGCTCAGTTACTAAACATCCTTGTGAACATTTCCTCATTCCCTAAGACGAAGTTAATAATAATGATTCTCATTTAATAGTCAACCACTAAATGATAATAAATCTCATTTAATTGCTATTGTCATCGATTCTTCATCTTACATCTGCTTCACAAAGTGGAGTCTATTCTCTTTAATCTCTTCTTTTTCTTCAAAATTTTCTATCATGTAGCCGTTTCTCAACAGCAGTCTCAGCATCGAAGAAAATTGATTTCTAGACTTCACTTTTAGCTGTTTATAGCCCTGATCTCGTACCCATTGCTCTTGAACGTCCAATTGCAATTGAGCCACCCCTTTATTGCGTGCCAATGGAGACACGCCACCAAACCAGCTGTAAAAGGTATGCTCATCCAATTGGTAGCCAATTTTAAATCCGAGTAGTTGCCCCTGCTCTTCTGCCACCAATACCAACTGCTTTTTACCCTGTAGGCGAGCAGAGAGAGACTCTACGCTCTCTTTATGGCTAAACTCATCAATCTGTTCAACCACGGTCACACACTCTTCTAGCGTGCCTTCGCGTACAATAACCGCCATTTTTCTTTCTCCCACAAACGAACAAAGGCCAGCTGTGTGGCTGGCCTTTATAATTTATCTCAACAACTATTTGTTTCTTAGAAACTGCGCCGCTTGAGCATCATCTTCAGCTAACCACTCAGCAACATCTTTCGCGAAGTAAGTCAGAATGCCATCGGCACCAGCACGTTTGAAGCACAGCAGTGACTCAAGTACCGTCTCACGCTCTTTTAGCCAACCATTTTGAATCGCAGCTTTATGCATCGCATACTCACCAGAGACTTGGTAAGCAAACGTCGGCGCTTGCAGCTCATGCTTCACACGACGCACGATATCTAGATACGGCATGCCCGGCTTCACCATCACCATATCGGCACCTTCATTAAGGTCCATCGCCACTTCGTGGATCGCTTCATCGCTGTTCGCTGGATCCATCTGGTAGTTCTTCTTATTGCCGCCTTTTAGGTTCGACGCACTGCCGACGGCATCGCGGAACGGGCCGTAATAACAAGAAGCATACTTAGCTGAGTACGCCATGATCTGAGTGTGAATGTGGCCAGCTTCTTCAAGGGCTTCACGAATCTTACCGATACGACCATCCATCATGTCAGACGGAGCAACAACATCCGCACCCGCTTCTGCGTGTGACAATGCCTGTTTGATCAGGACTTCTGTCGTCTCATCATTCATCACATAGCCATCTTCATCGATGATGCCGTCTTGGCCGTGTGTGGTAAATGGGTCAAGCGCCACGTCCGTAATCACACCGATATTTGGAACATGCTCTTTCAGTGCACGGACTGCACGTTGTACTAAGCCTTCAGAGTTATGCGCTTCTGCTGCACATAGGCTTTTCGCATCTTGGTTAACCACAGGGAACAGTGCAATAGCAGGAACGCCTAACTGAGAAAGGTATTCCGCTTCTTCTAGCATCAAATCAATCGAAAGACGCTCAATGCCCGGCATAGACTCAACCGACTCACGACGGTCTTTACCCATAAGAATGAACATTGGGTAGATTAAGTCATTCACTGACAACTGGTTTTCTGCCATTAAGCGGCGGCTAAAATCGTGTTTGCGCATACGACGCATGCGGCGACCTGGAAATTGACCTTGAATAGAAACAGACACGTGATTCTCCTTGCCTAGCCTAGGTAAACCATTACCTAGATTATAAAAAGTGCAAAATAGTTGGCAAAAGCATATCACCGCTAGCTCAAGACGCTAGCAGTAAAACCTAAAACCCCCATAAAAACCGGGATAAATGGCAAAAAATGACCTTCTCCTCACACTGCCGTATACTCAGGGCAACTCGACTTTTCAGCTTTTCAGGAACCCAACATGATCGACACTCATGCCCATATCTACGCCAGTGAATTTGATAACGACCGCGAGCAGGTCGTGCAACGCGCATTGGCTCAAGGGATTGATCGCATTCTACTGCCTAACATCGACCTCAATTCGATCGAGCCGATGCTGGCCACTGAGCGCCAGTTCCCAGAGGTATGCCGCTCAATGATGGGACTGCACCCTTGTTACGTGGATGGAAACATTGAGGAAACGCTCAAGACCATCCGTGCTTGGTTCGACAAACACAACTTTATCGCGGTCGGTGAGATCGGCATCGACCTCTACTGGGATAAAACCTACAAAGCAGAACAAGAGTATGCCTTTGTCACTCAGCTTCAATGGGCTAAAGAGCTCGATTTACCTGTGGTGATCCATACTCGTGATTCCATTGAAGAAACATTGGCACTATTGAAGCAAGAGCAAGATGGCAGCCTACACGGTGTGTTCCACTGTTTTGGTAGCAGCCTTGAAGAGGCTCAAGCGATCAATGCGCTTGGTTTCCACCTTGGATTAGGCGGTGTTTCGACCTTTAAGAACTCTGGTATGGATAAGGTTATTCCACACCTAGATATGGATTTGGTGATCCTAGAAACAGACTGCCCGTACCTAGCACCAACCCCAAATCGAGGCAAGCGTAATGAGCCAGCTTACACTGAGCTTGTCGCAAAACGAATTGCCGAGTTGCGAGGTATTACAATCGAAGAAGTCGATGCGATCACAACCCGAAATGCCGAACAGCTGTTTAAATTACAGCCAATCGTACCATTAAATAATTGATATAAAGTTACAATTTCAGTTTGAGTTAGAAGCTCAATCGGTCTAATATCAACCTCCTGCATATGGAGGTAGTTGATTATGTGTGACCATTCACAGCACTTACAACGTCAACATCGAACCTTTTGGCATAAACTCATTGGTATAAAAGAGATTTATATCTGTCAGAACTGTGGCTACGTGTTAAAAATTCGATAATTATAAAAACGAAAAAGCGGCCTCTGGGCCGCTTTTTTGCTGTTTAATCATACGATTGGATGAGAATAAGTGAATTGCGTGAAAAGCTCACGACTCCACTTCATCTTCCTCGTCTTTGCGTACGTAGAAGCGAGCAAAGAATAACCCCACCTCAAACAGAATACACATTGGAATCGCCAGCAGCGTCTGTGAAATCATATCCGGTGGCGTCAGCATCATACCGATAACGAACGCACCCACCACGATGTAAGGACGCTTCTCAGCCAGCGACTTTGGATTGGTCGCTCCAGTCCAACACAACAAGATGATGGCAACCGGTACCTCAAAGGCGATACCAAACGCCAAGAACAGCGCCAGTACAAAGTCTAGATAGCTCGAAATATCCGTCGCGAACTCTACCTGCCCTAATGAGATGGTGGTAAAGAAGGTAAACACCAGTGGGAATACCACGAAGTACGCAAAGGCAACACCGCAGTAAAACAGCAGTGAGCTCGATGCCATCAATGGCATGATCAAGCGCTTCTCATGCTTGTATAAGCCCGGAGCCACAAAGGCCCACACTTGATACAAGATAAACGGTACTGCGACAAAAATAGAGGCAACGAGGGTCAGCTTCAACGGCGTAAAGAACGGTGAAGCCACATCGGTTGCGATCATGGTAGCCCCTTCAGGTAGGCGATCTACCAGAGGAGCCGAGACAAACTCATAGATGTCATTGGCAAAATAAATCAGCCCTAGGAACACCACCACCACAGCCACAATGGCTCTCAATAGGCGGTTGCGCAGTTCTAGTAAGTGACTGATTAAAGGCTGTGTCTGCTCAGTCGAAGACATGTCTAACCTCTTAATAAGGACGATCGAAAAGGAGCCGCACGCATACTTATTGGTTCAAGTACTTCGCGACTCCTCCTTGCGAGACTATTCGGCTTTCTTATCTGGCGTAGCTGATGCCTCACTGTTGATCTGAATTGATTCATGATCCGCAGTCTCAGTGTGACTCGTTTGAGCCTCACTTGGCTTATCAGACTCAGGCTTAGCGTACGGACGTTGAACTTCTGCAGCAGCCTGCTTCAATTCATCCACCGACTTTTTCAGCTCAGGAGAAAGATCTTCCATCCCCATTTGCTCAGCCTTACGCAGGTTCTCTTGCAGTTCTTGAACCTTAAGTTCATGTGAAAGTTCATCTTTCACACTGTTCGCCATGCTCTTCGCCGATCCAATAAACTTGGAGACACTACGAATCGCCACAGGCAAACGCTCAGGCCCTAAAACAACTAACCCGACGACAGATATTAATACCAGTTCCCAAAAACCGATATCAAACACGACTTACGCCTGCTCTTTGTCTTTCTTAGTTTCAGCAGTTGCGTCAGTCTTCTGCTGTTCAATGTTTTTTTGTTCAAAGTCTGCATCTTTCTTTGCAGGCTCTTCATCATTCATTGCTTTCTTGAAGCCTTTTACTGCTGAACCTAGGTCACCACCCATACCGCGTAGTTTCTTCGTTCCAAACAGCAAGATTACGATTACAGCAATGATTAGAAGTTGCCAAATACTGATTCCACCCATTGTCATTGTCCTCGGGTCTGTCTACAAAAAAATTATTAAGGAAGTCTACCGCTTAACGACGGTAAGCTCGCCAACTTAGCAGCCAAAATGTGACACCTGCGATGCCACAGCCCATAGATAGCTGCTGGTAAGGGCTTGAAACTAATATTGCGGAGCATACGACTAAAGTTGCTCCAACGCCAAACAAAAATTTACCCGTTGCTTGCTGACGCTTACTTTCTCTATAGCCTTGATAAAGCTGATCCATTCGTTGGTTCATCGCTTTACCTTGGCGCAAACTGTCATAAAGCAGCTCCGGCAGTTCTGGCAGCTTCTCTGCCCAGAAAGGCGCGCGGTCTTTCACCGCATTGATCACCGCTTGCGGACCAACTTGGTTCATCATCCAAGTTTCAAGGAAAGGCTTCGCCGTCTCCCACAGATCCAGCTGCGGATAGAGCTGACGCCCTAACCCTTCAATGTACAACAAGGTCTTTTGAAGAAGGACCAGCTGTGGCTGAACCTCCATATTAAAACGCCTTGCCGTATTAAATAAGTTTAGCAACACATGGCCAAACGAGATCTCACCCAATGGTTTGGCGAAGATCGGCTCACACACCATGCGAATCGCAAATTCAAAATCATCGACGTTGGTGTCATGCGGTACCCAACCAGAATCGACGTGCAGCTCTGCCACTTTACGATAATCTCGGTTGAAGAAAGCCAACAAGTTTTCCGCCAAGTAACGCTTATCTTCGCTATTGAGCGTACCAACAATGCCGCAATCAAGACCAATCCACTGCGGGTTGTCTGGATTCTCTGGGTTTACGAATACGTTGCCCGGATGCATGTCCGCATGGAAAAAACTGTCACGAAACACCTGAGTGAAGAACACTGAAACACCACGTTCAGCCAGCAGCTTCATATTAGTGCCATTGGCTTCTAGCATCGGAATGTCCGACACCTGAATACCGTAGATGCGTTCAGAGACCATCAAGGTTTCACTGCTCAGATCCGGGAGTACCTCCGGAACATACAGCTCTTCACTGCCTTCGAAATTGCGTCGTAGCTGAATCGCGTTTGCGGCTTCACGGCGTAAGTCGAGTTCATCGAGCAGCGTCTTTTCGTACTCTTTGACCACTTCAACAGGTTTCAAACGACGTGCTTCAGGAAGCGACTTGGCGACTATACGCGCCATTCGGTGCATCAGTTTTAGATCTGCATCAATCACAGAGCGAATATCAGGGCGAATTACCTTAAGTACCACCTCTCGACCCGAATCTTTCAGTTTTGCCGTATGCACCTGTGCAATCGAAGCCGATGCCAGTGGCTTAATATCAAAGTCGGTAAACCAGTTATCTAAACTGCCGCCTAGCGCCTTCTCCATATCGCGCTTCGCCAACTCGCCGTCAAACGGGGCAACTTGGTCTTGCAGCAAAGCTAACTGATCGGCAATGTGCGGAGGAAACAGATCGCGACGCGTCGACATCATCTGACCAAACTTGATCCACACAGGGCCCAACTCTTGCAGTGCAAGGCGCAGACGATGACCGAGTTCCTTATCTTGATGACGATTTTTAAGCCAAAACAGTGACTTTCGAGCCAACAATGGCGCTTTAGTCAATTGGTGCTCTGGCATTAATTCATCAAGGCCATACTCCAACTGTACCTTGATAATGTGATAAAGACGTTTCAGTTCTGCCGGCGTCATGCTTTCTCCAGTAGAGTATTCAGCTTGGCCTCAAGGCGCGCTGTGGCACTTTTTACGTCATCAACCTGATCACAGAAGTGCGCAATCTCTAGCGGTGCTGGTGCGATCTTCCACTCTTCCGTTAGTACCTGCGCAAAGTGGTTCTGGTGCTTATTGGCTTGCGAAGCGACAAAACCGCCGACATTCTTAACGCCCTGTACCAGCGTATGGGCCACTACATCACCCGTCACACGAGACAGCCACTCTTCGATATCCGGCTTACAGTCAGTCATTAACTGAGCAAACTTCTGAGCCAACTGAATATCGCCTTCTAGAATCAGTTTGTCTTGCTTGATCAGCTTGGTGATATTGGATTGCTCACGCAACTCAGGGAGAACCGAGAGATTCAAAGAGAGGTAACAATCAGGCTGCCCTTCGTAATCGGCTAATACGTCGATCTGTTGGCTAAACACAAACGTCAGTGTTTTGTTGAGCTCTTTGAGATTCACTTGAATGATCTGGCCCTTTAAACGCGATAAACGACGAACCAGATCTGGGTCGTCGTTTACTAGGGTGTTCAAAGAGGTTTCAATAACCGCAGTTACTAGTGGGTCAAATGGCATGACTGTCCTTACCTTTGAAAACGGATAGGTCACCGCCTATCCGAGTATCATTATTGTTGCCTATTTGGCGTGTTCTTTTGTACTTATCGCTGCTCGAGCGTGATAACAAGCTTAGAACTTGTATCCACGGTGCAGCGCCACAATCCCGCCAGTCAGATTGTAGTACTTAGTGTTTTCGAAACCGGCTTCTTGCATCATACCTTCCAGAGTCTCTTGGTCTGGGTGCATACGAATAGATTCCGCAAGGTAACGGTAGCTGTCTGCATCATTCGCGATGATTTCACCCATTTTTGGCAATAGGTGGAATGAGTAGGCGTCGTACACTTTTGAAAGTGGCTCAAGTACTGGCTTAGAAAACTCCAATACCAACAGACGACCGCCCGGCTTCAATACGCGGAACATTGAGCGCAGTGCTTTATCCTTATCGGTTACATTACGTAGACAGAAGCTGATGGTGATGCAATCGAAGTAGTTGTCTGGGAATGGCAGTTCTTCTGCGTTCGCTTGAACATAATGAACGTTACCTACGATACCGCTATCACGCAGCTTGTCGCGGCCAACATTCAGCATTGAATTGTTGATATCCGCTAATACGACATGACCGTTTTCACCGACAATGCGCGAGAATTTTGCGGTTAGGTCGCCAGTACCGCCACCAAGGTCAAGAATGCGTTGACCAGGGCGAACGCCACTGCAATCAATAGTGAAGCGCTTCCATAGACGGTGAACACCACCCGACATCAGGTCATTCATAATGTCGTATTTAGCGGCTACAGAGTGAAAAACCTCTGCAACTTTCGCAACTTTCTCGTCTTTTGCGACTGTTTCAAAACCAAAGTGTGTGGTTTCTGATTCTACTGCTGTATTTGTTTGCACACTGGTGTCCGTCATGCTGTTCTCTACCCTGGTAAGTCCTCAACGGCAGCGCAATAAGCCTTTGGGCGCGCTGCGGTCGATTAGTTTACTTTATCCTCAGCAGGTTGTCTTTCTACTAACGAGGCATTTTCTGAAAAAGCGTCGTTTTGCGCGAGCTCTGTCAAGCTCACCGCGATCGGCTTTTTCACTTCTACCCCTAACTGCTTGAAGCTCTCTGCTTGACGAATCACGTTGCCACGGCCAGTTGCCAACTTATTCATCGCCCCTTGGTAGTTCTGGTTGGCTTTATCTAACGCTCCACCAAGGCCTTCCATATCATCTACGAACAAGCGCAGCTTATCGTACAATTTACTTGCACGTTCAGCGATGATTTGCGCGTTTTGGTTCTGACGCTCATTACGCCACAGGTTATCAATGGTACGCAGCGCCACGAGCAGAGTGGTTGGGCTCACCAAAATAATGTTCTGCTCCATCGCATCTTTAACAAGGCTTGGATCGGCCTGAATCGCTACTTGGAATGCAGGCTCAACGGGAATAAACATCAATACATAGTCGAGGCTCTGAATGCCTTTCAGTTGATGGTAATCCTTCTGGCTCAAGCCTTTAATATGTGCGCGCAGTGACACTAGGTGGTCACGCAGTGCCACATCACGCTCAGCATCAGTTTCTGCATTGAAGTAACGCTCATAAGCCACCAAGGCCATTTTCGAATCGACCACCACTTGTTTGTCTTGAGGTAAGTGAACAATCACATCCGGTTGATAACGCTTGCCGGCTTCATTCTGCAAGTTAACCTGAGTTTGGTATTCGTGTCCTTCACGCAGACCAGACTCGGCCAATACGCGCGCCAGTACCACTTCACCCCAGTTACCTTGCTGCTTGTTATCACCCTTGAGGGCTTGGGTTAGGTTCACCGCTTCACGAGTCATGCTTTCATTCAAGCGCTGTAGGTTTTTCAGCTCATGAACTAGGGTATGGCGCTCTTTTGCTTCTTGGCTAAAGCTGTCGTTAACCTGCCTCTTAAAACCTTCAAGCTGCTCTTTGAGTGGTGAAAGCAGCCCTTCAAGACTCTGTCTGTTTTGCTGATCGACCTTGGCGGTTTTCGCTTCAAACAACTGGTTCGCGAGGTGCTCAAATTGCTGCTTTAGGCGCGTCTCTGCTTGTTCTAGCAATTGCAGCTTCTCGTGATTGGCGAGGTTCTCTTGATCATGACGCGCTTCTTGCTCACGCAGTTCGGCTTCAAGCTCCGATTTCTGATCTTTGAGCGTGTTTATCTCATCGAAATATTGCTGACGCTCTTGTTTAACCGCCTCGAAATAGCGCAGCTTTTCCATCGCCGCCATCACCTTGCCGTGGGCTTGCTTGAGCTCAAATGCAGCTTTGTCGCGCTCATCATCGAGTTCATCAAGCTCTTGCTGGGCTTCAGCAAGGGAGGCTTTCAATTGCGACGTTTGTGATTCATGCAACTGACGGTCAGATTCCAACTGCTGCTCCAAAAGCTGCTGCTGAAAAGAGAGTTTCTGTTTGATCCACCAACCGACAAGGCTACCGCTGATAACCGCTGTAGAGGCGGCGGCGATAAGGGTGGTTTGATGCTCGATAATCCATTGCATGGTAGTGACTTAGCCTAATTGGAAATAACTCATTAAATGGTATTTTGATACTGGATAAATGTCCAGTTTGCCGTATTAAATTTCGACAGATAGACTAGGCGTCCGTATTCTGTCCTATTCAACTTGATGAGCCTTTATGAACGAACGTCGCGCCCTCGGCTTTGGCCTCTCCGCGGTCCTACTCTGGTCAACAGTAGCCACGGCCTTTAAGCTAACCTTAGCTGAATTTTCCCCAATTCAGATGCTGACCATTGCCAGCGTGGTCTCTTCTATTGCGCTGATTATCATCTGTTACTTCCAAGGCAAACTGTCACAACTGTCGACCACCTTCTTTGCCAACCCTTGGTATTACTTGCTGCTCGGCCTGATTAACCCCCTCGCTTATTATCTCATTTTATTCAAGGCTTATGACTTGTTGCCCGCCTCTCAAGCGCAGGCGATCAACTACAGCTGGGCGATCACCTTAACTCTGATGGCTGCGGTATTCTTAGGGCAGAAAATCCGCAAGCAAGACTGGGTGGCGTGTACCTTCAGTTACATTGGCGTGGTCGTGATCGCCACCAAGGGTGATATTCTTGGCATGCAGTTCGATAGTCCTCTAGGGGTTGGGTTAGCGCTACTATCGACGCTACTTTGGGCGGGTTACTGGATTCTGAACACCAAGAACAAAGCCGACCCTGTGGTAGGCGTGTTGCTTGGATTTTTGGTCGCACTGCCGTTTGCAATTGGTCTAACAATCTATGAGGGTGAAAGCTTTACTCAGATCACCACTAAGGGCTGGATGGCGGTGACTTATGTTGGTCTGTTTGAGATGGGCATTACCTTCGTATTGTGGCTATCCGCGTTGAAGTCGACCAATAACACCGCACGTATCAGCAACCTGATTTTTGCATCGCCGTTCATCTCGTTGATGCTACTCGCGACCATCATCGGTGAAGAGATTCACCCATCAACACTGTTTGGTTTGGTGCTGATCATTACTGGTTTGGTGATTCAACAGCTCAAGCTGTCAAAAGGCAAATAATCTACCAAGGGTAAATCGCCTTAAAGTAGACAAAAGTCGCTAAAAAACGCGAAGTAGATATAACTGACAAAGAAAAGGCCCTCATCGTGAGGGCCTTTATAATTGTGGGGGCAGGAGCGAATAATCAGTATTTCGCCAAGATATCTGCAATCTCTTTATTGGTGTTCGCTGCGATGATGGCATCAATATCATCATCATTTTGGAACAGCTCAGAGAGCGCCATAATAGTCTGAATATGGCTGTCTGAATCCATCGCCGCCAGAGTAATAGAGAAGTACACCTCGCCATTATCTTCCGACTCTAAATCCACACCCTTTTTGAATACCGTTACTTGCAGACAAGCCTCGTTAACACCGTCTTCAGGGCGAGCATGTGGCATCGCAATCTTTGGTGCCAGCACATAGTATGCGCCAATGTCTTTGTGTTTCTGTTGAATCGCTTCTAGGTAAGATTGCTCTACCTTGCCGCTCTCAATCAGCTTAGAGCAAGTGATCTCTAGCGCAGCATCAACCGTTAAGTTTTCTTCTGTTGAGATAACAATGTTATCGCCCGTTAGTTTCAAAATGCTCATGACACAATCCAACCTAGAATAAGACCAACAACACCGAAGTCAAAGTCAGCAAATGTTGTTGCTTCAAGACCCATACCACCTAGCACTGGCAGCAGTAACATCGGTAGGAATGAGATACACAGACCTTGAGTAAAGGCACCCAGCACCGCACCGCGTAGACCACCCGTCGCGTTACCGTAAACACCTGCAGCACCACCTACGAAGAAGTGAGGAACCACACCCGCTACAATGATTGTCCAATCGAACATGCCTTGGATGCCCATTGCAATCAGACCTGCTGCGAATGAAGACAAGAAGCCAATCAATACCGCGTTAGGAGCAACAGGGAATACCATCGGACAGTCTAGCGCTGGACGAGCACCTGGAACCAATTTGTCAGAGATGCCTTTGAATGCAGGAACAATCTCGGCAATCAACATCTTCACACCTTGCAGTACGATGTATACACCACCAGCAAACACAAGCGATTGCATGAAGGTAAATACAATCCAGTTCTGGCCACCCGATACCGACTCAACAAAGGTTGGGCCTGCAAAGATAGATGCGAACATGAAGAAGATCGCCATGGTTGTTGCCACTGCTACCGGTGTATCGCGAAGGAACATCAGGCTCTTAGGCACGTTGATATCTTCCGTCGACTTCGATGTATCACCAAACTTGCTACCGATGTAACCAGATACTAGGTAAGAGAAGGTAGAAAAGTGACCCATCGCTAGCTGATCGGTACCCATTACTTTCTCAGTGTATTTCTGAGCAAGTGCAGGCATGATCACCATCAGAGAGCCCACAATCACAGAGCCCATCGCCACCAAAAGTGTGCCTTGAATGCCGCCCGTAGACAGGATTACAGCCACTAGCATCGACATGAACATGGTGTGGTGACCGGTTAAGAAAATAAACTTAAGCGGAGTAAAACGAGCCAGTAGAATATTCACAACGAAAGCGAAGAACATAATCAGTGCCATTTCATAACCGAAGGCTTCTTGCGCTAATGCAACAATTGCTTCGTTATTTGGAATAACACCACTTACGCCGAAAGCTTCGGTAAATACCACTGAAAAGTTATTTAGTGCGCCAACAAGAGCGCCAGCACCAAAACCTAAAATTAGGAAACCCATAACAGTTTTAATGGTGCCTTTTAATATGGTTGATACATCTGCCTTTTGTGCAACTAAGCCAATAAAAGCAATTAATCCGACCATGATTGCTGGCTCTTTTAATAAGCCAAGCATGAACTCAAAGAAATTAGCCATTATTTACTTCCTTACATGAAAGCTTTTAGTTGCTCTTCAATTGACGCCTTATCAAAGATATTTGCTAGGCTTACAATGTTTGTTTTACCCGCTTCTGATAATTGATTTGCAACGTCGGTCGCTGCGACCCAAATATCCGCTGAGCTTGATGCTGCTGAAGATAAATCTTCGTGGTCAACTTCCGCTTCTAGACCAATTTTACCCGCAACTTCTTTAACTGCCATTTCCATCATTAAAGAAGTACCAAGACCATTTCCGCACACAACCATAATCTTTTTCATAATATAAATCTCTGTAGGGTTTTAATCAGGAAACTATATTGTCTCCGTTTATTTGTTGATAAGAATAGTATCTAAAAGCCCCAAAAACAGAATAGATCACCATCACAAAACCAAAATGACCTTGTGATGCAGATCTCGTAAAAAGAAAGAAAAAGACGATTTTATCGTCGATACCAGTGTCGATACTACTTAAGTGTGAGGTGAATAAATTATATAAGTTTGAGTGATAAACTGTGCTGGAATATAAAGTGTGATCTGGGTATATGATAGATGTTCAATATTGGACGAGAGTTATTTACCGTAATCAGTAAGCATCTTTTTAAGAAGGCTGTTAACGTCTTTGGTCTTTTTATTTCGCTTAGTTAATGCACTTAAAGAAGTCGGCATTTTTGGCGATTCTTTATCTGATATAACCTCTTCCTCTCGGTCTCGCATTTTTTGCACCGCAGGCAAAAGCATACGAACCTCTTCTCCTTCCCTATTTGCCATAACAACAATATTACCGGACTCTACCGAGGTAATCGTTAGAGTGCCGTGTTTAGGAGATTGGACTGTTTCACCGACTAGTGTAGATTGAGGTGGGACAGAGCGATCAGATAATTGACCACTGCGCAGTTTCGCCGCTGTAATAGCACGAATATTACCTGTATTTTCAAACGCAACGATAACAGTATGAGTATTGTAGTATTCTATAACGGTAACATAACCATGTTTTTTCGTATCAAATCTAGCACCTATTTGCATATCTAGCGGTGCATCCATTTTCTTAATTTGCATTCAGCAATACCTATTACGTCCGTTTGTCTACTCAATAAATTATATACGCCATTATCGCCATATTAAATAATAAATCATCTGTTCTAAGTCAAATGTCTCACATTAACTCTCACCAGAAATTGAAATACTTATTATTAAATAGTGAGTTGCGTAGGTTATTCGATAACTGAAATCTATCGTTTGAGAAAAAGAAGAAGAGAGCGAGGAAGCCAGCAAGATGAGTAAACCTTTCAGTAGGTCTTACTCATCTTGTTAATTTATCATGCAGAGGTGCGTTTGAGTTCGCGATTAAACCGCTACACCCACTGGCCAGCTGCGAAGCCAGAGCTCCAGCACCATTGGAAGTTGTAGCCACCTAGCCAGCCGGTCACATCCATCACTTCACCAACAAAGTACAAGCCCGAGACTGTTTTACACTCCATGGTTTTTGATGACAGGTGATCGGTGTCGACACCGCCTAGTGTCACCTCAGCAGTGCGATAGCCTTCGGTGCCATTCGGTGCGATCTTCCAGTTTTCTAGATGCTCAGTCACCGCCGCTAACTGCTTCTCATTGAATTGCTTTAACGGCTTGTCTTGCAGCTCTTTACGCTCAATCAACGCCTCCACCAGACGCTTTGGTAATACCTTAGCAAGCGTGTTCTTTAGGCTCTGATTTGGGTGCTTCTCACGTGAGCGCTCTAAAAGCTCAGCCACATCCGCGTCAGGCACCAAGTTAACTGATACCGCTTGACCTGCTTTCCAGAAAGAGGAAATTTGCAGAACGGAAGGGCCAGATAGACCACGGTGCGTGAAAAGCAGTGCTTCTTTAAATAGCGTACCATCTTGAGCGGTGATCTCTGCAGGGATCGCAATACCAGACAGTTCGGCGAAGTCCTCTTTATCTTCTTTATGCAGCGTAAATGGCACCAGACCAGCAGACGTTGGCATCACAGCTAAACCAAACTGCTCCGCAATCTTATAGCCAAACGGCGTTGCGCCCAGTTTAGGCATCGACAAACCACCTGTCGCTACAACTAGCGACTCACATTCAACCACATCAGTATTAAGGTGCAGTTGGAAGCCTGTCTCAGTCTTTTCAATCGAGTGAACGTCACAACGGTAGCGTTGCTGAACACCGGCATCATCACACTCTGCGAGAAGCATATTAACGATGTCTTTTGCGGTGTGGTCATTCACACAGAACAGTTGGCCATGATCTCGCTCTTCAAACTCAATGCCATACTTGCTGACCATAGAGATGAAATCCCAGTTGGTGTACTGAGAGAGCGCAGATTTCACAAAGTGGCGATTGCTACATAGAAAGTTATTGGCAGACACATCATAGTTGGTGAAGTTACAACGGCCACCACCAGAGATCAGAATTTTTCGACCTGGCTTCTTGGCATGATCAACCACCAGCACACGTCGGCCACGCTTACCCGCTTCAGCGGCACACATTAAGCCAGCGGCGCCTGCGCCAATTACGATGACATCAAATTTTTCACTCATGGTGTTCTGCTTTACTTACCTAATCATCACTCAGCACTTCCTGTACCTGTGACGTAACCAATAAAAAAGGATGTGCGTTAACAGCACATCCTTACTCGTTGCTCGCTATTTTAGCGTCAAATTTTAACTTTGCAATTGCTCGCGTTGCACTCAATAGGCGTGCACAACCGCTCTTGAAAAGAGATCAGCTTGTTTTGAATGACTCATTGTCGGTTAGACAAAGAATGCCGCCAAAAGGGTCACGCCAAGCAGAGAGACAGATAAAATGAACAGCTCTCTTACTCTATCGCACTTGCCAGTGAATACTGGGTCGTGATGATGGTGATACTCTTTACTCTTGATGTAACTGAACAGTCTTACCTGCTTGGTTACATTGCCGTGCGTTGTGAAGAAACCGCCGCCATCGACTTGTTGATACAAAAGTGGGTGTGCTTCTCGCATAATGTAAATCAGTGTTCTTAGCGCCGTAATGTAACGCGCCCAGTTCACACAAGTCACAACCATCAATGCAAATAGAATAGTGTCGCCACTGATCATCCTTTCCTCCCTACATCTTCGTGAGGCGCTCAAAAGAAAAAGACGATCAGAGCTTTTTCTTACAGCTTACGCTGCTGGAGCATCCATAATTGAAGATGAACCATCTTTTGCCAATTGCGCTAGATCTTTGTCGATAAAGAACAATGCTTTACCATCTTCGCCAACAAGCTCTAGCTTATCCAGAATACCTTTGAACAGCTTCTCTTCCTCATGTTGCTCAGCGACGTACCACTGTAGGAAGTTAAAGGTAGAGTAATCTTGTGTACTGAAAGCAACGTGAGCCAGTTTGTTGATCTTCTCTGTGATCATCTGCTCATGTTCATAAGTCTCGCGGAAAACAGCACCTAGGCTATCGAACTCATGCTTAGGTGCTTCAATGGCACCTAGGATCGGCATAGCACCTGTCTCACTTACGTAAGTGAATAGACGCTGCATATGTTCCATTTCTTCCACTGCATGAGCGCGTAAAAACTCTGCTGCTCCGTCAAATCCTTTGTCTTCACACCAAGCACTCATTTGTAAGTATAGATTGGATGAGAAAAATTCTAGATTAATTTGCTCATTCAGTTGTTCAACCATTGTTGTAGACAGCATTAAAGTCTCCTAGTTACGCCTTCATTTTCTCTACTATATCACTATTTTATCATTATCTCGCAGGCTATTAGTTAACCATTATTTCGATGAGGTTTTACGCAAGAGAGTGGATATGAGATCACTTCAGCAAAAAAACGCCTGCCTTAGTGCTAATCTTTAACTAGACAACGAATAGGGAGATAGCGGTATGAGTTACAAACATATTTTGGTCGCCGTCGATTTATCTGACGACAGTAAACTGATCGTAGACAAAGCAGTCGCACTCGCGAAGCCGCTCGATGCTAAGGTCTCTTTTATTCACATCGACATTAACTATGCTGAGCTCTATACCGGGTTGATTGATATCAACATGGCAGAGACACAGCACAACGCTATGGAAGCGTCGCGTATCCAGCTGAGCAACTTTGCCGAGCATGCCCAATACCCTATCACTCACACCTTAGTTGGTAGTGGTGATTTGAGCCATGAGCTGTGCGATACCATCAAAGAGTTTAATGTCGACCTTGTGGTGTGCGGTCACCATCAGGACTTCTGGAGCAAGCTGCTCTCTTCTACTCGCCAACTGATCAACGCAACACCGGTAGATATGCTGGTCATTCCATTGAGGGATCCAGAAGACTAATTCGTTACACTTGGGTAACATAGCTGAATACTTCCACAACTTGATATTGTTATGCGTTATTTAGTCGGTGTTACCCTTCTTTGGGCCTTTTCATTTAGCTTGATCGGTGTTTACCTCGCCGGTCAAGTTGATTCATGGTTTTCTGTCTGGATTCGTGTCGCGCTGGCCGGATTGGTGTTCCTTCCTTTCTTAAAATTCCGAGGCATTTCAAAAAAACTGATCGCGAAGCTAATGACGGTCGGTGGTATTCAGCTCGGACTGATGTACTGCTTCTACTATGAATCGTTCTTGCTGCTGTCTGTCCCTGAAGTGTTGCTGTTTACTGTCTTCACCCCAATTTACGTAACTTTGATTTACGACCTCTTGAAAGGACGTTTTTCCCCTTGGTACTTAGTAACGGCTGTGATCGCCGTGGCCGGTGCTGCTGTGATCAAATTTGCAGGCGTCAACGAAAACTTCCTCACGGGCTTCTTGGTGGTACAAGGGGCGAACCTCTGTTTTGCAATTGGTCAGATCGGCTACAAAACGATTATGGAGCAGGAGTCTGTCGAGCTACCTCAACATACCGTGTTTGGTTATTTCTATCTTGGCGCTTTCTGTGTCGCATCCGTAGCCTTCTTGCTGCTTGGTAATACCGATAAACTGCCAACGACGTCTGTGCAGTGGGGAATCTTGATCTACCTAGGTTTAGTGGCATCAGGTTTGGGCTACTTCTTCTGGAACAAAGGCGCGAGCTTGGTCAACGCAGGAGCGCTTGCCGTGATGAACAACGCGCTGGTTCCGGCTGGGTTAGTGGTAAATATTCTGATCTGGAACCGCGATGTCGACCTCACACGCTTGGCGCTGGGTGGTACGATTATTTTGTTGTCACTGTGGGTCAATGAGACGTGGGTTAAGAAGAAAGTCGCACTCAGTGCCAGCAATGCTTAACCGCTTAATGGCTTAATGGCTTAATGGCTGATGCTATTCAATGATAACCACCGACTGTCATCGGTGGTTTCGCCCGAAAACAAAAAGAGCGACCTCATGGTCGCTCTTTTTATTCAATTCGATTTAGTGAATATGGCTCACTTTTACAGCGGTCTTCGCGGCAAGCACGGTGTTATCCACCTTGAGGTTGATACTCTCTAATTGGCTTTGTAGCTTTTGACTCTTTTTGTACAACTTCTGCTGCTTTTTGATCATCTTAGCCAGCTTTTTGTTGTACTTCTTCTGCTTTTTCGCCACTTTCTTCGCGCGCTTCAGCTCGCTTTTATCAAGAAGCTCAGCCGGTGATGATGCCGGCTTATCGACACTCTTCAGGGCTCGCACTTTTTGAACCACAAGCTGCGATTTGTTCTTGGCCGCCGCTGTGCGTGATTGCTCTTTGGAAGCTAGCTCTTTAGAAGATAGCTCTTTAGAAGACAGCTTTTTGGCTGCAAGCTCTTGGCTAAGTGCATTAGCTGGTGCTGCGGTGATTGTTTCAGCCAACAGACCACACGCCGCTTTTTCACTGTCTGGCTTGCTTTGACAACTGGCCGGTGGAATCGCTGCAGGCTTACACAGATTCGCTTTATCAGCAGAAGAACGAGCACACGAGCGACACACAAACTTAGGCTCACTCACTAAACGGTGAATTTCCCCTAGGTGCTCACTAATGTCTCGACGATTTAACTTACAAAAGCGTTTAGCCATGCTACAACTCCAGCTAAGAATAATAATAATTCTTAGTTAGATATACATCTCTAACACGGCTACCGCAAGCAAAAAATGCAGTTTTAGCGTATTTATGACGGAACGTTTTTTAAGCGTCTTGCTAAGTCATTGATGCTTTTACATACACATCAAAACGGTTCTTTTTGGTCTCAATCGCCATACTTGGCTTTTGTTCATCTAACCAAGCCGCATAATCGGGTCTTTTGACCACAACACGCTTTGCCGCCAGCTTCATTGCAGGCTCTAAAAGACCGTCTGCATCAAGATCTGCGCCCACCAAAGATTGGAACACTCGCATCTCTTTCTTAACCAGTGCCGATTTCTTCTTGTTCTCAGGGTGTGGGTACATAGGGTCAAGATAGACCACATCGGGTTGAGCAAACTCTGGATCAGCACTCAGCTTATCAAGCGCATCATGACTCGAGGCATGAATCAAACTCATGCGCTCACTCACCCAACCACCGATATCAGGGTCTTGCTGCGCGCGCTGCAGGCCATCATCGAGCAGAGCAGCAACCACAGGATGTCGCTCAACCATCTGAACCTTGCAGCCCAATGATGCCAACACAAATGCATCACGCCCTAAGCCTGCCGTACCATCGAGTATGGTTGGCGTCGCGCCTTTGTTCAGACCAGCAGCCTTCGCGATCGCTTGCCCCTTACCACCACCAAATTTACGTCGGTGTCCAACGGCTCCGCCTACCAAATCCACAAAGATAGCGCCAAGCTTTGGCTCATCAACTTTACGCAGCTCAAGCCTTTCACTGGTCAACACTAGGGAAAACACACTGTTCTCATCATGAGATAGGTGCCAGCGTGAAGCCAACTCATTGAGGTGGTCGATTTGGTTCGCGTCTTCGCAAATCAGTTGTAGTTGCAAGGTTGTCTCCAGAGGACTCGATGATAAAAAAATAAGGCAACCAGTTTACCTGATTGCCTCATAAATACGTAACTTTGAGATGACTTTCTGTTTTTAGTCAACACGCTCGCTAATTAAAGCACACGCTCTTGTCGTAGCTCTTCCACCAGCTCAGGTAACGGTTTAGGGCGACCTATGATGTAGCCTTGTGCGTAGTTGACCCCAAGCTCGATAAGCTTATCAATGATTTGGGTGTTCTCCACAAACTCAGCCACCGTGTATTTACCCATCTGCTTGGCCAGATCATTGATTGAGCGCACCATCACGTGGTCCATCTCGTTGACATCAATATCACGCACAAACAGACCATCGATTTTAACGATATCCACGGGCAGTTTCTTCAGATAACCAAATGAAGATAAGCCTGAACCAAAGTCATCCAACGCGATCATACAGCCGAGCTCTTTCAAGCGAGTAAAGAACTTAATCGCCTGCTTCATGTTACTCATGGCTGCGGTTTCAGTGATCTCAAGGCAGATCTTGTCACACGGTACCGACGAGCTATCCAGGCTCTCAATCAAGAACTCGACAAACTCACGGTTACCCATCGAGTGACCAGAGAGGTTAATCGAACACATGCCTAACTCGTCGATGACGCCCTGATTCCCTTCCAACCAAGTAAGGGTTTGGCTGACCACCTGACGGTCAATCAAATGGGCGATATTGTAGCGCTCAGAGGCTGGCATGAAGATCCCCGGAGAGATGTACTCGCCTTGATTGTTCTTAATCCGCACCAGTATCTCAAAGTGCATCTTATCGCTCTCTTTTTCGAGCCCAAGAATGCGCTGTGCAAACAGTTCAAGGCGATCATGAGCCAATGCCTCATGCACTAAGTTGACACACTCCATCTCTAAGTGACGACGACGCAGGTCTTCATCATCTTGATGATAAAGGTTATAGCGATTGCGCCCCTCTTCTTTCGCCGCATGACACGCCGCATCCGCTTGAGCGTGCACCATCTGTGGGGAAGCAGCAGTATGATCGATCAAGCGAATACCGATCGAACAAGTCAGGTTGAGGCGAATCTCATCCCACAAGAAGGCATTATCACCCATCATCGCAATGATGCTGCGACACACATTGATTGCGTCGCGTTCAGTACAGTCCTTCAGTAGAACCGCAAACTCATCACCGCCCATTCGCGCGAGTACCGCATTGTAAGGCAGCACGTTCTCAAGCAGGCCAGCGCTGAATAAGATCGCCGCATCCCCAGCTTCATGGCCTGCGGTATCGTTAAGGACCTTTAGCTGGTCTAAGTCAAGGAACAGCATCGCATGGGTACGCATATGACTTTCCACCTCTTTGAGCGCTTTTTGCAGCTCTTGCTCAAAGTGGTTGCGGTTGAAAGTGTGTGTCAGTAAATCGTAACGAGCTTGATATTCCAACTGCTCTGCCAGTTCATGAGTCTCGGTGATGTCCTCACCCACTATCAACAGTTGGTTAGAGTCGACCAATGGACGGATATTCTCTCGAATCCAAATTTTACTGCCATCAGCGTGACGATACTGGATATCACGACGCCATACTCCACGGGATTTATGTTGCGGCTGCAGCAAGATTTGGCGAGGAATCATGGCATTTCGGTCGACGTAAAACTCACGCGGTCGATGCCCTAACAACTCACCCAACGGATAGCCCAATAGCTCCTCAGCAAATTGGTTCACCTGCTGAATACGGTTGTTTTCATCCAACGTAATCATCATCACCGGTTGCTTATCGTAGTAGAGCTTAAGGTTCGCTTCACGTTGGAACAACTTGTTCTCTGCCAGCTTTCTCGAGGTCACGTCACGGGCCTCAAACAAGAACTGACAATCATTAGACTCACTGTCCGGCATTGGCTTAAGAGAGATATCTAGGACAATCACACCTCGTTCGCGACACCATACTTCCGCTTCAAAACGCAGTGATGTCTGAGACTCAGGGTTCATAAAGTACTTATTAAGCGTCTCACTCGCCGAGTCTTCCCAGTGCTTATGCTGATAGATAGGCGTGCCTACTTGGTAACCTTGGTTGTAGAGCAGCTCATGCAACTTGCTGTTACTAGAGAGCAGTACCCCATCGCGGTCGATGATGCCCATAAACTGCAGGCTCTGATCGAATATCGATTCCAACAACAATTGGCTCTTACGGCTGTCGCGTTCGCTCTTTTTGAGGCGATTCAGATAGTAGACTAAGGTGATGATCACACAGCCCATCGCTAAAAACAGCAGGCTTAGCGTGCGAATCTCATCTTGGTAGCGCTCAAAGAAGGGTTGAGGCTTGTTGAAAAAGGTCGCTGAGGTTTCACTCTTGCCACCCAGATCCCAGCGTGTCAACTGTTGATAGTCGAGTTTGATTTCTGCTGCACCCTCAAGAACTGGAGGCAATGTCTGATGTGGGTTTGCCAACACGCGACGCAAGGTACGCCCTGTTTCGCGCCCTTGGCTCAAGCCACTCTGAATCACACCACCAATCGCGCCAAAACCCAAGCCGAGATCGTGCACCATGTAGATCGGCATGCGTGTCAGCTTATTCAGCGTGCGCCAGTCTTCATCACTACTGATGTTGCCGTTCTCATCTCGATAGTAAGCCCAGAAAAGCAAACTCTTCCCCATATCGGCTTGCTGAGAAAAGTCCATCAACTCACGGTAAGATTTGGGCTGAAACTGTTCAATGATGGCCGCATGCTCTGGGTGCTTCTGCAGGTGAAGGTCAACCTGAGCACGAATGGCCTCGCCCGTCACCGAGTAATCAGAAACGATATAGATCTTCTCGGCCATAGGCTGTAAGCGTTGGATTAAGGCGACGTTACTACTTAGATCAATGTCTTCGGTGATCCCGGTGGCATTCAGCCCTTCGATCATTGCTGGCGAATAGTTATTGATGCCACCAAACACCACCAAGGTATCTTTAAGCTCAGGGGCAAGCCTGCGCATCAGGTTAAGCGCATTATTATCGCTGACCACCACCGCCGCAAACTCTTCGTTCGCGAGTTTGGTTCGATAGAGTTGGTAGAGTTTTTCCAGATACTCTTCGCTCTGCGCGCGCTTGCTGTCGAGGTAGACGACGCGATAGGAGATGCCATCACGCTTTAGTTCAGTCGCGAGGCCTTTTTGAAAGTTATCAGTCCAGAAGAAACCTTGATGGTAAGAGTGAACAACCAACACATCTTTTGGTTGAGCCGAAGCCAACAGGCTCCAACCAAGAAGAATAAAAAACAACGAAAATCGCACTAAGCTCACCCTAACATCATACTTGCTGCTAATATTATCACCCTTGGCTATGATGTGTACTCTAGCTATCCCACTTTCACTCGAATTACAGAGGTTTGCATGTCGACTTCAACCGCTCGTCTTGATGATTTAGATCGCGCTATTCTAAAAACACTGATGGAAGACGCTCGCACACCTTATGCAGAGATGGCGAAACAGTTCGATGTCAGCCCTGCCACCATCCATGTGCGCATTGAAAAAATGAAGTCGGCGGAGGTGATCGAGGGTACAGAGGTGGTGGTTAACACCAAGAAGCTTGGCTACGACGTGTGCTGTTTTATCGGAATCAACCTAAATGCGGCCAAAGACTATCACTCCGCTATTGCCAAGCTCAATGCACTCGATGAAGTAGTGGAAGCCTATTACACCACAGGCGCTTACAACATCTTTGTAAAGCTGATGTGTAAATCGATTGAAGAGCTGCAATATGTGTTGATTGATAAGCTGCAGGCGATCGATGAAGTGCAATCAACCGAGACGCTGATCTCGCTGCAAAACCCGATCAATCGCAATGTGAACCCATAGCAAGTCGATAAATTGATACAAAAAGAGCCTCACGATGAGGCTCTTTTTCGATTTTGGCTAAGCCAGGTTTACGCGCTGATGCCCGCATGACGTAGCATGGCATCGATTTGAGGCTCGCGACCACGGAAGCGTTTGAATAGCTCCATAGGTTCTTCGCTGCCACCCATCTCTAGGATGTTGTTCAGGAAGCGTTTACCAGTATCAGTATTGAAGATACCTTCCTCTTCGAACGCAGAGAACGCATCCGCAGACAACACTTCAGCCCATAGGTAGCTGTAGTAACCCGCGCTATAGCCACCCGCAAAGATGTGACCGAAGCTGTGTGAAAAACGGTTCCACTCTAGACTTGGCAGTACCGCGACTTTCGACTTAACATCCGCCAGCGTTTCTAGCACACGTGCACCTACTTCTGGGTCATACGTAGTATGCAGCGTGAAATCGAATAGACCGAACTCAAGCTGGCGCAGAATGAACATCGCCGACTGGAAGTTCTTCGCTGCGAGCATCTTCTCTAGCATCTCTTTTGGTAGTGCTTCACCGGTTTCATAGTGACCAGAGATGAACGCCAACGCCTCTTCTTCCCAGCACCAATTTTCTAGGAACTGGCTTGGTAGCTCAACCGCATCCCAAGGCACGCCGTTGATACCCGAAACCGCGCCCGCTTCCACTTGAGTCAGCATATGGTGAATACCGTGACCAAACTCGTGGAACAGAGTCACGACTTCATCGTGGGTGAACAGTGCAGGCTTATCGCCCACAGGCTTGTTGAAGTTACATGTTAGATACGCAACCGGCGTTTGCAGCTCACCTGCTGCAGTAATACGACGACCACGACAGTCATCCATCCATGCACCACCGCGCTTGTGTTCACGTGCGTATAAATCTAGGTAGAAGCTGCCACGTAGGGTTTCATTGGCATCAAAGATATCAAAGAAGCGTACCGATTCATGCCAAGTATCGACGCCTTCACGCTCTTTAACTGTCATGCCAAACACACGGCTTAGTACTTCAAATAGACCAGATACCGCTTTTGACTCTGGGAAGTAAGGGCGCAGATCTTCATCCGAAATCTCAAATAGGTGCTGTTTCTGTTTCTCGCTGTAGTAAGCGATGTCCCACAGCTCCAATTCAGAGACACCAAACTCCTTCTCTGCGAATTGACGCAGTTCTTCCACTTCGCGCTCACCTTGAGGCTTAGCTTTCACGGCTAGGTCGTTCAAGAAGCCTAGTACCTGATCTGGCGTCTCAGCCATTTTGGTTGCCAGAGACTTCTCACTGTAGGTACCAAACCCAAGCATGCGTGCGATTTCGTGACGCAGCTTAAGCTGTTCCGTAATGATCTCACTGTTGTCCCACTTGCCTGCGTTTGGACCGCGATCCGATGCACGTGTCACGTACGCTTCGTACAACTCTTGGCGTAGCGCTTGGTTGTCACAGTAGGTCATCACTGGAAGGTAAGATGGGATGTCTAGCGTCAGCAGGTAACCCTCTTGCTCTTTGGCTTCTGCGGCGGCTTGCGCGGCGGCTAGTGCAGACTCAGGCATACCCGCTAGCTCTGCCACGTCAGTGATCTGCTTGCTCCAACCCATGGTCGCATCAAGTACGTTGTTTGAGAACTGCGAACCCAGCTCAGACATGCGCTTACTGATCTCACCGTAACGATGCTGCTCATCAGCAGGCAAACCAATGCCCGACAGTTCGAAATCGCGCAGCGCATCGGTAATGGTTTTCTTCTGAGCTTGGCTCAGTGATGCAAATTCATCACTCGCTTTGATCGCTTTGTATGCCTCAAACAAGCCTTTATGTTGACCAACCCAAGTGCCGTACTCAGAAAGCAACGGCAGGCAGCTCTCGTAAGCTTCACGCAGTTCATCGCTGTTCACCACTGAGTTCATATGGCTCACTGGTGACCAAATGCGGCTAAGGCGGTCGTCCACCTCTTCAATAGGTGCCACTAGGTTATCCCAGCTTGGTGAGGTATTACCTTCAAGTACTTGTTCTATCTTATTGCGACACTCTTCAATCACTTGCTCTACCGCTGGCTTAACGTGCGCAGGGGTGATCTGTGAAAACGGTGGTAGGTCCGTGAAGGTTAATAGCGGGTTAGACATATAAACATTCCTTTGGCTTGGAGACTTGTGTCTTATTGTAATCAGGTCGTCTTACAGTATTGAGTTCAATCGACTCATAATTACATGCGAATAGTTATTAAATAGTGTCCATAAGCGCAAATTTCAATAGTAGAACCAATAACTAACCTATCTCCTAGATGACGACACGCTCATTTATGGAAGAATTTCTTGGCGAGTGCGGTATATAATGGAGAGAGAATACCCACCGACACCAACCACACTCTATAGCGAGAGTGTTACGAGAGTTTAATTTGTTAAGTTATCGCCACAGCTTCCACGCGGGTAACCATGCCGATGTGGTTAAGCATATTGTACAAAGCCTTATTCTTAATTCACTGAAGCAGAAGGACAAACCTTTTGTCTATCACGATACCCACTCTGGTGTTGGTCGTTACGACTTAACTCACGAATGGTCGGAAAAGACCGGTGAGTACAAGCAAGGTATTGCTCGTGTATGGGACAAAAAAGATATCCCTGAAGACATTCAGAGCTACCTTGAGTCGATCTCAACGCTGAACAACGGCGATAAGCTGCGCTACTACCCAGGCTCACCACGAGTTGCGCGTGCTCACCTGCGTGAACAAGACCGTATGGTACTGACCGAGCTGCACCCAGCCGATCACCCTCTGCTTGAGCAAGAGTTCCACCGTGATCGTCAGGTGTCTATCTATAAAGAAGATGGTTTCAAGCGACTCAAAGGCAGCCTGCCACCGAAAGAGCGTCGTGGTCTGGTTCTAATCGACCCACCTTACGAGCTGGCGAAAGAGTACCGCGATGTGGTGAACGCAATTTTCCAAAGCCACAAACGCTGGGCAACTGGGATCTACGCGATTTGGTACCCAGTGGTTAACCGCTGCGATATCGAAGATATGATCGAAGGACTAGAAGGCTTAGGCATTCGCAAGATCCTGCAAATCGAACTCGGCGTATCACCAGACACCAATGAACGCGGCATGACAGCTTCGGGCATGATCGTGATTAACCCGCCTTGGAAACTGGAAAGCCAGATGAAAGAGATTCTGCCGTTCCTAAAAGACGCGATTGCGCCAGCAACCGGCCACTGGAAAGTCGACTGGATTGTCCCTGAATAAATCATCTCTAATTTATTCAAATAGAATCAAAAACATAAAAGTGCAGCGAACCTCTCGCTGCACTTTTTCTTTATTAAAAGATAACTTTTTTCGTCTCAGCTTCGTCTTTTCTCAATGACCTTCGTCTTATGGGTGTAAGTAAATTAATTCTTAGAGTGAGAAAGACCCGATGATTAAAGTTATCAGCTTCAAAATTTGCCCATTTGTCCAACGTGTCACTGCAGCGCTAGAAGCAAAACAGATCCCATACGAGATTGAGTACATCAGCCTCAAAGACAAGCCACAATGGTTCCTCGATATTTCGCCAAACGGACAAGTGCCAGTGATGGTGACTGAATCAGGCACAGCACTGTTTGAGTCAGATGCGATCATTGAGTACATCGAGGATGAATTTGGTCCACTTGAGCAAGGCGTGACTAACGAACAACGCGCCCTAGACCGAGCTTGGAGCTACCTAGGTTCAAAGCACTACCTACCTCAATGCGGCACTATGGGCAGTAAAGATAAGCAAACCTTCGAAGAGCGTGCAGAGAAGCTGATCAAGGCATTCCAAAAAGCAGAAGATCAGTTATCAGGTGATACCAAATTCTTCAAATCTGATGAACTAAGCAATGTTGATATGGCGTGGCTGCCTCTGCTGCACCGAGCAGACATTGTTAAAGCGCACTCTGGTTATGACTTCCTATGTGGTCTACCGAAGATGCAGGCGTGGCAAAAGAACATCCTAGAGTCAGGGCTAGTTGAGAAAACCGTATCAGAAGATTTCGTCAAACTGTTCAGCGATTTCTACCTCACCAACACCTACCTAGCCGACGGTAAAGATATACAAGCCCAGACAGGTTGCGGTTCAAACAACTGCTGTGGCTAAACTTTCCTTCTGGATCGACAAAGCGGAGTGATGGCTTATTCCGCTTTGTTGCTGTCTCATCGCTATTTGTCATAAGCAATGTCACTTTTTCCCATTTAGTAAATTGCTAGACTCGATTTATGATAGCAGCATAGGATAGGTAACAATTCATGTTGATAGCGTTGAGTTCACTCAGACGCACCCCAATGTAATTGTTATCAACAAAATTAATAAGCTCTTGGAGAAAGTAATGGCGACTCATTTTGATTATATCTGTATCGGCGGTGGTTCTGGCGGTATCGCATCAGCAAACCGTGCAGCAATGTACGGCGCAAAGGTTGCACTTATCGAAGCACAAGACCTAGGCGGCACATGTGTAAACGTTGGCTGTGTTCCTAAAAAGGTAATGTGGCACGGTGCTCAAGTTGCAGAAGCGATGAACCTGTACGCAGAAGACTACGGCTTCGATGTGGATGTAAAAGGCTTCGATTGGAGCAAACTGGTTGAGAGCCGCCAAGCTTATATTGGTCGTATCCACCAATCTTACGACCGTGTTCTAGGCAATAACAAAGTTAACGTGATTAAAGGCTTTGCTAAGTTTGTTGACGAGAAAACGGTTGAAGTAAACGGTGAACACTACACAGCGGATCACATCCTGATCGCAGTGGGTGGTCGTCCAACTATTCCAAACATTCCAGGCGCTGAGTACGGCATTGATTCAAACGGCTTCTTCGATCTAGCTGAGCAACCAAAGCGCGTTGCAGTTATCGGTGCAGGCTACATCGCGGTTGAAATCGCAGGCGTTCTGCATGCACTAGGCACAGAAACACACCTATTCTGCCGTAAAGAGTCTCCACTACGTAGCTTCGACCCAATGATCATCGAGACCTTGGTTGAAGTAATGGATGCGGAAGGTCCAACGCTGCACACTCACTCTGTACCAAAAGAAGTGGTTAAAGAAGCAGATGGCAGCCTAACTCTGCACCTAGAAAACGGTGAAAGCCAAAACGTTGATACCCTAATCTGGGCTATCGGTCGTCACCCTGCGACGGATGCAATCAACCTAGCATCAACAGGCGTAGAGACGAACGATCGCGGCTACATCAAAGTAGACGAGTACCAAACAACTAACGTTCCTGGCATCTACTGTGTGGGTGACATCATGGAAGGCGGTATCGAGCTAACGCCAGTTGCGGTTAAAGCGGGTCGTCAGCTTTCTGAGCGCCTATTCAACGGTAAAACCAACGCGAAGATGGACTACGATCTTGTTCCTACTGTTGTATTCAGCCACCCACCAATCGGCACCATTGGTCTAACGACTCAAGAAGCAGAAGAGAAATACGGCAAAGACAACATCAAGGTTTACACGTCTGGCTTCACTGCAATGTACACAGCAGTAACCAAACACCGTCAACCTTGTAAGATGAAGCTAGTATGTGCTGGCGAAGAAGAAACGGTTGTTGGCCTACACGGCATCGGTTTCACTGTTGACGAGATGATCCAAGGCTTCGGCGTAGCAATGAAGATGGGCGCAACCAAAGCAGACTTCGACTCTGTTGTGGCTATCCACCCTACTGGTTCGGAAGAATTCGTTACCATGCGATAATCGCATAAGCGACATTATCTAACGATTAAGAAAGCAGACTCCGGTCTGCTTTTTTTGTGCCCGCTCTGAACTTTGCTCAAAATTTCAACGTAACAGACAAAGATTTCCTCTTAACGAAACATCGGAGTGTGTTATGAACCTACTGATTGAATCTTTTGAAGGCGGCATCTACCTTGCTTATCAAGTCACAGACCATAACCGTCGACTGGTGATGGACAGTGACCACCATCCGAAAAAGTTTATGAGCCTTAACCAAGTGCGTGATCACTTCAACGACCAATCAATCACGTCAGCGACCCTGATTCATAACAGCGCTTACGACGAAATGTGTGGTGAGCAGTGTGGCAGCGATATGCCACTCAGCGTTGACCTAAGATGGTGATTACCTATCCATTGCACAACAATCCAATTGAAAAGAGGACTTGTCAGTAAGTCCTCTTTTTTGGCCTAAGCTTTTCTCTCTAACGCACCATGCGTCTATTTCTGCGCTTAATGTTGCCCTCACGGACGATGAAATCAAACAGCGGCGCAAACAGATTGGCAAACAGTATTGCGAGCATAATGCCTTCTGGATAGGCCGGATTGAGCACCCGAATTCCTATCGTCATTACGCCGATCAGAATACCGTAAGCCCACTTCCCTTTATTAGTAAAGGCGGCAGATACTGGGTCGGTCGCCATAAAGAACGTACCAAAGGCCACGCCACCGACAACAAAGTGCCAATAGAAAGGCATCGAGAACATCGCGTTGGTATCAGAACCAATCCAGTTGAGTAACGTTGACGTCGCTGCCAGACCAACAACAACCCCGGCTACGATCCGCCAAGAAGCTATCTTCATCGCAATCAGCGCCAAGCCGCTCAAGATGATCAGCATGGATGACACCTCACCCATTGAGCCCGGTATATTACCGATGAAGGCATCCATCCAAGAGATCGGTGCGCCTGTCATGTTGTTGACCAAGGCACTGCTTCCCCCTTCATACCATTGGCTCAAAGGAGTCGCGCCAGAATAGCCATCGGCAGCCACCCATACGAGACCACCAGACATATTGGCAGGGTAAGCAAAATAGAGGAACGCGCGCCCCGCAAGAGCTGGGTTGAGGAAGTTACGCCCTGTGCCACCAAAAATCTCTTTAGCGACCACGATACCAAAGGTGATGCCGAGTGCGGCCTGCCACAATGGGATGGTCGGTGGCAGGATCAAAGCGAACAACACTGAGCTAACAAAAAAGCCCTCGTTTACTTCATGCTTACGCACTATAGCAAACAACACCTCCCAGAAGCCCCCGACAACAAACACCGTAGCGTAGACAGGTAAGAAATAGAGCGCGCCGAGCCACATCTGACTGCCCCAGCCACTGGAGATTAGCCCCTCGGCACTGCCAAAGGCCCACGCTAGCCGCCAACTGCTGTCTATGATGGACGCCAGCTCGGCTCCAGAATAGGTCGCCGTTAGCCCCATGACTGCTTGATGACCGACGTTGTACATCCCCCAAAACATCGCGGGAAATGTTGCCAACCACACCATGATCATAATGCGCTTGAGATCAATACTATCTCGAACGTGGGTTAACCCCTTATTCACATGCCCAGGGGTGTAGAATATTGTCGCTGCTGCTTCGTAAAGTGGATAAAACCTCTCGTATTTGCCACCCGCTTCAAAGCGAGGTGACACCCCGTCTAACCATTTTTTCAAACTCATAGCTCTTCAACCTTCTTTGTGAGAGACATAGGTTTTACGAATCAGAAGCCAAAACAGAGCATTTTCTAATTTCCTCACATAGTTTGCATCAGCTCACAAAATGATTGATGAGCTATTAATCAACAAGTTATAAGTTCGAGCCATTCACTCATTTTTTGATATGTAATTGACAAAAATGTCGAAAAAACATCGAGAACTCTTATAGAATGCTGGCACTATAAAAGAAATAACAAGATCAGTTGTGCAAAATAAAAGCAGTGGCTCCACTGAGGTTTTCTATCACCTCATGGATCTGTCCGATGAAGAAAAAAGTCTTTATCTAAAACGATTAAAGAAAGAGCAACCCGGCTTATATCAGCAAGTTCTTCCCTTAATCAATGAAGGGCGTTCAGAGCAGATCACATCGCTGTTCGGCTTTCACGCGCAACAAGCCACAGAAACAGAACTCAACCTCACTGATACACTGGTGGATAAGTACCAGATCTCGCACGAGTTAGGTCGTGGTGGTATGGGCATCGTCTATGCTGCTAGCCGAGCTGATAGAACCTTCGAGCAAGACCTTGCGGTTAAGTTCATTCAACCGGCACTTTCCCATATTTTAGGTGAGCACGCGCTTTTCCAAGAAGCCCAGCTACTGGCACACCTCAACCACCCTTGTATTGCCAAAGTGTTTGATGGTGGCGTGTATCAAGAATCGGTCTACATCGTGATGGAGCGTGTAGACGGGGAAACGCTCTCTCTGCACCTGCAAAATCGTTCGTTGAGTGAAAAGCAAAAGCTTAACCTCTTCAAAGAGATCTGTTCTGCTATCGAACACGCACACCAACAACAAGTGCTGCACGCCGATCTCAAGCCAGAAAACATCTTAATCGATCCACTGGGCTCACCTAAGATTCTGGATTTCAACCTGACACAAAAGGTAAAGCAGCCAACGCCAAGCCAAGACACAGATACTTCTCTGCTGACGGCCTACAGCAAAGCCTACGCCAGTCCAGAGCAGGCCGCAGGACAATACTTAACGCAGCAAAGTGATATCTATTCGCTGGGTAAGATTTTAGCCCTGATCTTCGATGATACATCGAACCTCGACATTGACCTGATTGTAGAAAAGGCCACACATCATGAACCGTACCGACGCTACGCCAGTGTCGGGGAGTTGCGCCAAGATATTGTTCGTATTTTAGAGTGTCGTCCAATCTCCATGAGAGAAAAACATCCGTTTCACTCTTTATCCAAGCTACTCAAACGTCGCCCAGTACAAAGTGCATTAACCATCTTGTTACTGCTATCTGGCACGGCGTTTTCGACGGCAATATTCAATAAGAATTTGCAGCTGCAAAAAGAGAAGCAAGTCGCAGAAGAGATGATGTATGAGGTGACGAGCCTGCTGTTTCACGCAAAAGGCAGTGACGCTGCAAAAATGTCTGTCGGCACCATGCTTGAACTTACACGACGTCGAATATTATCGAATCCGGACTTACCCAAAGACGTTAAGCAAAAAATGCTGTTGGCGATGCTCACGCCAGCACCAGAAAAGTCCGTAACCAATAAAAACACAAAGAAGTCATCCAATAACTGATTATGAAAAAAGTCCTTCTACCGCTTATCGCGTTATGCACGACCAGCCTGACTATCCAAGCAGACGATAGCAAACCTTTGACGGGGTACTTCATTGATTCTCCCGTCTCTGGACTTTATTACGAGACCAGCTCCAACCTCTCGGGCACCACAGATAAAGGGGCGTTCCAGTACAACTCTGGCGACATCGTTAGCTTTTTTATCGGTACTGATAACTCTGGCTATCTGCTCACGACTCTCTCTGGTCAAGAGGTGATCACACCAACCCTGTCATCGACACGCCCAAGCCGCAGCATCAACATGACGCGCTTACTGCTGTCGCTCGATGATACCCCGGAGCACCGTGATGAAATTATCTTGGCAAGTAAGGTGTTGTCTGACGTTGAGTTTCAGAAAAAACTTAAGAACCTCGATTTAAGCTATTTAGATGCCAAAGACCTCGGCATTGACCTTGTTTCGGTCAAAGAGGCCGCCGAGCACCTGAATCAGAGTCAGGAATACATCAAGAACAACTTCGCTTCTGAAGAGGTCATTTTTTCGCCAAAAGACAAAGTGCTGCACAACATCATCATCGCTAAGAAAGACTACGCGGGACGTGCGTGTTTTTACGATCTCGCTCATCATGCTAACCCAAAATATAAGGGCCCAATCGGTGAGCTAAGCTATCAAATTACAGACAGCGAGCTGATTCAATTCCCAGGAACGGGTGATTACTTTAACGGCTGTACCCTGCGCCCTTACTACACACCTCAAGAAATCATCCGTGAGCCATTATCCGTTGGCGATGGTTGGACAGGCTTTACCAGTTGCGCACAAACGGGTTGTACTCGCCACGATCTCAGCGGTTTCTCGATTGAAGATTACGACGACGAAGGCGATTGGAAATATCGAACCGTAGCACTGGATTTTGATACCGAGACAGAGCTGTTGATGGAAAAGACTCAAGGCTTAGGTCAAACAGAGCAGATCCGACACGCCAATAAGGGGGAGATGATCTGGTTTACTTACACCAATGAGCGCGGTAACGACATCCCTTATGAAGGCATCTGGCAGCATACTCAATATCAGCACGCCGACATCATCACCGAATGCCTGTTGATCAAAGATCAACGCATTCTATTGGGACCTAGTGATGTAGAAGCCTGTCCGACGAACCACCAGCAATACACGCAGGACATCACTGAAAAGTTTGGCGACATGTGGTGGCTAGCCAATGCCAAGCCAACGGCCTCGCTTGCTCAAATGAATGTCACGGTGCGCTGGTATGACTCAGTCCCTCAACAACATTTTACCGCTTGGGAGTACCTACCTGCAGGGAAAAATTGGGACCAAGGCATCCTCTACAGATTCAAACAAAAAATTTCGCTAAATCCAGATAAATCTCATAATATCAGCACCCTATCTGTTTCTGAGTTTACTAAAGTGAGGTCTAACAGCTAATGGCAACTGCAACTCCAGATATCACACAGATCATCCACCAATGGCAATCCGGCAACAAAAGCGCCGAAGCAGACTTGTACCAATTCGCCTACCTGCAGCTTCGTCAGATCGCTCAACAAGAGCGCAGTCGCAGCGCACAAAAGTATGGCACCGACAATCAAGTCATCAGCGATAGCATGAACAGCACCACCGCGTTGATTCACGATGCCTACTTGAAAATGTCGTCTTCAGACTTGCAGTCGATCGAGAATAAAAAAGATTTCTTTTTAATGGCGGCCAAAGTGATGCGCCAAATCCTGATCGACAATGCTCGCCATCTTCAAGCGCAAAAACGTCAGCAAATGACGATGTTGAGTGACAATGAAGGGGACAAATTTGAACAGTTTATGATGATGGACAAAGCCATAGACAGCTTCAGTATCCACTACCCGCGTCAGTCTCAGGCTCTAAAACTTAAATACTTGATGGGTATGCGTAATCGCGAGATCAGCGAACTCTTAGAGTGCAGCGCCAGTTTGATTGAAAAAGATCTCAAGTTCTCTCGTTGTTGGCTACAAAGCAAATTGGTTTAAGATGAAAAAGCGTCTCTGTTTATTGGTTGTCACTGGCTGTGGAGCATTAACTTTTATGCCACCATGGCTTGCCTCAAAAGAAGTGGGCTCAGTCAATGTTGTGAGCAATGAGTCGGTTCCCTTACTCACCTCACCCACTACGAGTCTTCAATCGCATCAAGCTGAAACGGATCAAAGGCAACAAAATGCCACAGGCTCTGATGCTCTGATAAAAAGCAGAGCGGAACAATCGCTCTCAGACGTGACGATCCCATTTGTACCAGTTGAACAGTACAGCGAGCCAGTCACAATGCTCTCTGACAATCAGAATATCGAGACGCAGACATTGGTCGTTGCAGATCAAAAAGACCGTGCCGATCGTAACCAGAAACCACAAGTCAATCCGGCAGTTCAACAGAGTATTCAACACGAAATCAATCAATGGTCTTTTACTGAAAACTCTCCGATTAATTACTCGATTGATGTTACGGGCCTATTCGAAGACCCTGATGATGACTTGCTGACAACACAAATTGCTGTCAATCATCCCAAGTTTTCTGTTTCAAATCTCGGAGGAAGAACCAGCATCCAAGGCACCCCGAAAGTTGGAGAAGCGCCGACTCAGCTGATCGCTCGAGCCAAAGATGATTATCACGGCTCAGAAGAGAGCGCTTGGGTTACCACCAGCTTTTCCCTTCCTTCCATGTCTTCAGGCTTAGAGGAAGATGGCTTACACCCTTTGATTGGGGAAACTTGGTATCGACTGGAAACCAACCATCAATTTGCAGGCAAGACGTACAACTATGAAAAGGTCTACTGCGAAGCCTTTAAGTTCATCAATGACGAGGTGTTCTTTGCCTCTTCAAGCAATCTGACCACCTGCCCAAGTGAGCATGAGTTGCGTAAAGTAGGAGGATATCATGTCAATGGCGACAGCTTAGTTGTCTCTAGCAATCAATCTATTTTTGACACCGACATGCGCTGGAAAATTTTAGAGACCTACCCAAGTCACCCTACATTCGCGACTGCTCATGTAACGCAAGTCAAAATGGGCAATGAGTATGAAACTTATACGGTTGCCTCGAAAGCACAAATAGAGCAACGCATTAACACCATCACCGGGCTAGAAGCTCTGCAAATGACAATGCAGAACTATATGTATCTTGCGAACGATGGTCGGTACTATCTCGGCTGGTATGGCATGCATATTGGTAATTACCAACTACATGACCCTGATTGGCCAGATGAGATGGATGGCGACCTCAATATACAATCCTACAGCACAACCATAGTTTGCAAAGATGTCCTCAATAAGTTTGATTTCTTTTCAATAGGCGGACAGGGCTTGTACGGTGATGTGATTGGATACACCGTTAGTGAAAAGCTCGCTCCCATAGAGTGTGCTGAACAACCAATAAACAACCTTCAATATTCTTACCTAGATGTTGATTTCTTCGACCATGACGACTTCAAGCATGGAGAAGTCTTCAGCATTATCCTTCGTCCAAAAGCGGAGTGGCGCCATAAAGTCGAAGAGATCAAACTCAATGTAAAATTCTTAGGTCCCGATGGTTAAAAGTTCCACAGAGCCTGCAGGCCGGTACTGAACGTGTAAGTATCGGCTTCGGGAAGTGTGGCATTCTTCTGCTCGGTGACATAGTCCGTACACTTACCATCGACCATAGTTTTACAATAAGTGGTCGTGACAGTTTCAGTGTCAGATTGGAAGCGTTTCTCGTAGCCAAACATGGCATACCAGCCTAAATGCAAACCCGGGGTCACTTCATAGCTTACTGTACCTTCCACTGCCGCTCGGTAGCCAAAGTCGTAGAAATTAACATCCTCAAATTGTGTATTCGAAGTAACACTCCAGATCGGCAGACCAAAAGTCGCTTTACCACTGATGTGCCACTTATCACTCAAGTAAAGACTACCATCATCATAAGCTAACCCGACGTCCATAAAGATGTCCGTCGAGGTCTCTTCCCAGGTACCGTAGAAATACTTGTTACCCTCTTGGGTGTAATTCTTCACACCATAGCGAGTGAAGGTTTGATAGGTCAGCGAGGGGCCGCCAATCACGCGCCAGTTATCTTTGAACTTGTAATGAAGCTGGATGTTTGTGGCTGTCTTCAGATACTCCAACTGGTTGTTCTGCTGCAGAGCGCCGCCATTATTCCAATCTTCTGTCGAGTTCTGTGGAGAGAAAGAGGCCAATGCATCCACTGAGAAGTCAAAGTCCTGATTGACGTAGTACAAACCACCAGAGTTTAAGACAGGGTTTGTTACGGTTACTTCCGAGGTAAGCCCTCCATAAAACTCTTGATAAGTGACGTTTTCAACCCCTACCGTAAAGTACGAGTAGCTGTATTTATCACTCACACTTGCCTCTTGAGCTACCACAGAAAAGGGCAGCAAAGACAAACCAATCCATTTTTTCATTTCTAATTATCCACCAAGCCAATTTTGGGCTGCATGCTATTGAAATTGGAAATCGATTTGAAGAGCGCTCAAGCAAATAAAATTCAAATAAATTTTACGGTTTTTTCCCGAATTTACGTGTGTTGAAAAAACGATCGATACCCAGTAAAACATTCACCCAATTAATATAAGTCTCAAAAAATGAAACAAATAGAGCTTGGCTAGAGCTCGTGACAAAGGATATGAAATGAAAAAAGTTAGTTTACTAGCAGCGTCAGTGGCTTTCGCTCTAACAGGCTGTGGTGGTTCAGATGGTGATAGCTCTGGTGCTGCACCTGGTGGTGTGGTGATTACTGGTTTTGATGGTTACTTTAAAAATGCCGTTGTGTTTGTTGATAACAATAATAATGGTGTTTGGGATTTATCAAGCGATCAATTCTTAGGCTTAACAGACAGCAAAGGCCAAATCAATTTAGGCGTAACAAAACCAGCTGGCACACTAGCACTTCAAACTGTAACTCCTGCAAATGCAGCTCAAGCTAACCTTATAGCCATTGATCCAGAAAAATACGCTGGTATCTACACAGTAGATATGGATTTACCAGCACAGCCAGTGGAGCATGAATTAGTTTTCCGTGCACCTAATGGGTCTGGGGTTATCTCTCCAATTACAGACCTTGTTGCTATTGAGTCAGGAAATATTGCCAACGATGTTGATGGTGATGGCGTAGTTACAGAAGAAGAAGCAATCGCAGCAGTAGGTAGTGCTTTAGGTGATGACAACCTAGACCCTTACACTGACTTTGTTGAAGGGGCTGATGCCGACCCTGTTCTTCATAAAACCGCTCAAATTTTGACAGAAACCAAAGCCGCCAACCCAACTACATACGAAGATTCTGCAACAGAAATAGCAAAAGAAGCAGATAAAGCGGCTGAGTCTATTACTGATGAAGATCTCCTAAAAGATCCGAGCTTTAAACCGGAAGTTCCAGTAGCAGATAACGGCGATGTATCTGAAATCCCATCAAGCGAAATTGATAACCCGGATTACAAGACAACCGTTAACCCTGAGATACTAAAAGAAATTCAATCTATTGCTGATTCACTTAATCTAGAAGTTGGTACAGGCAATGGTCAAATTTATCATACCGTTGAAATCACGGATCTATTCCAAGACGGGAATATTTCAAGCGAGCAAATAGATGAATTTGTTGATTCCATCACTTACAACGCTGAAGAGATAAAAAAAGAATTTAACTTTGAAGTGTACTTAAATGATCCTAATGATTCCGAGAAAACTGGCCAGCGTTTCCTTTCCCTTGCCCTTCCAGATGGTCAAGAGCTCATCAAAGCTGGCGAAGTTGTAATTAAACTCATTCTTCCTGCAAATGAGAGCTTAAAAGTAAACAAAGTAGAAACTGAAATTAAGTTTGTTATTGGTGCTGGCGAAGCCATTGCTCCAAAGTTTAATACAGAGATTGCCGACGCCCTACAAGAAAGTGTTAATGGCTGGGTATTTGTCCGTAATACACAATCTAAAGTGTATGAACTAGATTATTCTGCACTATTTAGTAACTACCACTCAATTGAAGTTAGCTCTAATGCGATTGTAAATGGTTTTACGATCAGTGAGCCAAGCAATAATAAAGTTAATATCAGTGCCTTCCCACTTCGTTCTGTAGAACAGGACGATACTAACTACACGATTAAGCTAATAGCAACAAGTGAACAAGGTCTTAAAACGACCGTAGAGCTAAACCTTCCAGAGGTCGTTCTTGGAACACCTGAAACCTGTGATGAACTTGGCAACTGTGATGACTTCCCGATCATCAAACCTATTGAAGAGTTTGACAACCAAGAAGAGTGTGAAGACCAAGGTGGCTACTGGTACGACAATAGCTGTCACGCTGATCCAAAACCGGTTGATCCTGTTAACCCAACACTAGGCTTTACTCAGCAGCACTTCACTAAAGGTGGTGACTGGCACATGGGTAGCTTTGAGCATGGCGATGCTGAAATTGGTTACGCATCGCTACGTGTAAACAGCGACAACGGTCAAAACGAGTTCTGTTTTGCAAGTGATGACATCGATGGTAACAATACGTTAAGCCGTAATAGTTGGAAAACAACGCTAATGAATCTTGATGAGGGTACTGGCGTAATTGTTCCTGAAAATGACTGTGAAGCAGCAACTATTAACGATGACGGCACGATATCGCTATCTGAAGGCAAAAGTGAGCTTAAACTCACCATGCTTTACCAAAACATGAATGGCGCTGACTATCAGATCATCATGAAGTCAAATGAAGGTGAGTTGTTCTGGTTAGACTCGACTCAAACTGACTTCGATACGTTTAGTCATGCCATGGCGAAAGATGGTTATACAGAGCACTTCTTAATTGATGATGCAACAAATGGTTATATAACTTACCCACTTATTGATGTATTCACGTATACAGAAACAACTCGAACTCCAAGTGAAACAATTATTGCGGAAGGTACCTACGATGCGTACAGCCTAACCGAAAATGGAGAAACTTGGACGGGTTTATGGAGCGTTGAAGAACAGATCCAAGGTATGGGGCAAACTACTGTATTTCCTGATGTAGACGAAGACAACAACAATGCTCCTATCACTCGCCATCGCAATGCTTACCGTGACTTCGGTGGTATCCAAATTGGTATTGGTGACAATAATAAAGGCAGTAACAACCTTTTAGGCGACAATGGCTTCTTCTACATCACATCTGATAACGAAGAAACGATTACAAGTATTTATGATGGATGGGTAGCTAAAGCGCCTGCAGAACCAGATTTAGACCCGAGTGTCTTAATTGGTCACACCCTGTACAACATTGATCATGAAACTCTATGGAGTAATGATTATAGCGGTCCGCGCCCAGATGGCTTAGCTTACTGTCAGTCAATGCTTTTAGACAAAAATGGCAATGTATATTGGAGCGCATCAGAAAGCACAACAACTTGTCCAGAAGTTGATATGAGTGTCGTGGGTGGCACATGGCAACTCGACTCTGAGAAAAACCTTATCACAGTAACGGAAGCTGAAGATTTCCAAATGGAATTTAAGCTAAGTGATAAATTTACGAGTTTTACTAGCAACTCAATTTATCAAATAAATGATGTTGAGATTGAAGGCGGCATCTATGGAGATCCAAGCACCTTTATGGCGTTTGATAGCCAAGAAGATGCAACAAGAAGGCTAAATACCCTTTCAACAGCTCCAGATGGTCACGCTGACTTCGAAATGGTATTACCTTCTGCCGTTGACAGTAAAGAGAACGTACTGGGTAGTTTTGCTTTATCTCTAAAATATACTGACCACAGTAGTGATAACGGAACAATGGATGCTGATATCAACTTCGATTTACCATCCGATCAAGAGTCGTGTAGCTATCTAAATACACACTTTGAATCTTTCTGGATCACGGGAACAGATGTAAATGATAGTGAATTCAAGATTTCATCAACGGAGTGTTATGACGATCTAGGTGGTCATGATAACAGTGCCAACTTTGATTTCGATTTCGATACTGAAATCAAACCAGATTCAACAGTAAGCTTCATTGCTTTTGCTAAAGATGGTGAGACGATAAATAGCGTTGCAGCAAGTTTGGTTTGGGATGATTAGACTAAATAATTGCTGACAAGCTATCTAGCCTAAAGCCCCGCACTTGCGGGGCTTTTTATTTGGAAAGTAAATATAGCTTCACGACAATTATAAATATATTGAATGCATTATTATATTTGGGGTTTTTATAAGATTCTTTACGGCTTTTTCTTCATTTTCCGTATCTTGAACCACCCTCACACAAGCTGTAAAAACTAGCCAGTTTTATAAATAATTTCCAAAAATAATAGATTTCACTCGGTAAGGATGAAAAGAATGAAGAAGGTTAGTTTACTAGCAGCGTCAGTGGCTATTGCACTATCAGGTTGTGGCGGTTCAGATGGTGGCTCATCAGGTGGAGCGACTCCGGGCGGCATCGTGATTACAGGTTTCGATGGTTATTTCGAAAATGCAGTTGTGTTTGACGACGTCGGTCGACCTGGCGTTCTAGAGGTTGGCACTGATACCATTTTTGGCTTAACCGACAAAGATGGCAAAATCACGCTTCCTGCAGACACTGAGATTGATGGAAAACTAGCACTAAAAACACTTCGTCCTGGTGATATGGACAAGGCTCTCGCTAATGAACTTTATGCATTAAATCCTAACGGAAAAAATGTTCCCGAATTATTGGCGACATATACCGAAGATAGCGATCACAAAGGTCAACCAATGGCTAACAGTGTTGTGTTCCGCACCCCTGAAGGTACAGATAAAACAGCATTAGTTATCTCTCCAATCACCGATCTTGTTGCTATTGAAATGCAGAAAAACAATAGCTCACTTGAAGATGCGACAGCTACTGTAAATGAAGATCTAGGCGGTTCGATCGAAGAGCCTATCGATCTATTTTCAGACTTTGTAGCAACGTCAAAAGACGATCTTGAAAGCGCACAGTTACACAAAACAGCACAAATTCTTACTGAATCAAAAGCACAAGATCCAACGGCTTACGAAAATAACGTAAGCAGCATTACGGAAACCGCTGCAGAAACATCTCAAGAGATCGTAACTGAAGAAAACATGGGGTCTGAAGATCTTGTTAACGAGAAACCTGTTATCGATCCAAGCCAACCAGAAACCGCGGTATCTAACTACAAGCTACTCGTTGACTCTAGTGCACAAGCTACCCTTGAATCTGAATTTAAGAAACTAGAAGTTATTGAAGGCCAAGGGTTTACGCAGACTATTATTGTCCCTGAAAACTTATTCCAGGATAAGTACAGCGCTGAAGGAGCGTATCAAAGCATTGCTACCGCTCGCGCGAAAGTGAATGGTGAACAAGAGATTACTGTTACGCTAGAAGGCGAGATATTAACAATCTCTGCAAAAGAAAGCTTTGTACCGACCCTGAGCAGCTACATTGTTACTCTAACAGCAGATGATCGTGCTACTGCTGACTCAAAAGTATTGAGTGAGTTAAGTACTACATTCTCATTCGATGTTTCACTGGTAAACACCGCACCAAAAGTAGATCCGGAAGCACAATCAGAAATACAGCGCGAGATTACTGCCAACTGGACAATGAAGCAGGGTGAAGCGTTCTCAGCAGAGCTATCTGTTAGCGGCCTATTTACAGACCGTGAGGATGATACTCTAACTTATGACTCTAACATTAACTCTGTCGTAAAAGGTCTGACATCAAAATACGATGCTAAATTAGGCAAACTAATTATCTCAGGTCACCCGGAAACGCCAACAGAAGATATCAAGCAGTTCAACATCACAGCCGATGACGGACACACTGCGACATTTATGGTTTCGGAGCCAGCAACTTTTGATTTGCCAATCATTGCGATCGGCGATATCGCTGTCGACGAGGCGGTTGAAGCCGAACTTCAAAAGACAATCTCTGACACGTGGTCGCTTAAAGCTGGTGAAGAGTTCTCTGAGCAACTGGATATTAATGAGTTATTTACCTCGAACGTTTCTGGTGACGTTGAATACTACGCAAACTACGCGGCTCACGACAATAAGCCAGCAAGTAATCCAATCCCGGGCGTTTCAGTAAATGTAGATGAAAGTGGCTTAGTCACACTGGAAGGTAAACCTACATCGGAAACCAATGGTGTTATCCTTTACGTAGCAAAAGGAATCAATTTCTCTGGCGGTCAAGAGAATGACATTGAATCTAAAATGGTGACATTCGCACTACCAAACGTAAAACCAGCAGATATCACGCCTCCACCTGAAGGAGACCACCCTCTAGTCAATAACACATGGTACTTCCTTGAAAGAGGCAAATTTGACGGTGATGGCAATGAATCGAACGATTACTCTCGAGTATGGTGTGATACTGTTCGATTCGAAGATGGTAATGTTTATTACAGTAATCGAACCGTTGAAAACAAAAACGAGTGTACTTCAGAGGCAGATGAGTTGGTCGGTACCTATTCTATCGAAGGCAATAGCTTAGTTGCAGCTTACGCAGAAGGTAGTGAAGCTTTCAATATCACCTATGATGTGACCAACGATTACGATAGCAATGAAATATCACAAGGCGCTGTAACACTACTTCAAACGGAAGATGGCGAATCAAGTCGTTACACTTGGTTTAAGAGTGAACTGGATGCTGAGAAACGTATTCAAGTAGCATCGAGCGATAACTCTGATGTAAGAGATGCCGCTATCTACTGGCCAAGCTCTCAAGAAGATACGTTCAAACTGATCTCTACTACCCTTCAGATGGATGTGGCTAATGGCTCAGGTAATTCTCATGATTACATTAAAGTGTGGATGAATGGCATCAGCTGTGACGGTCTATTTGAAGGTCAGGATGGTGATGAGGCTATTTTTGATAGCTTTAGAGTTACTTTTGACGATAACCACAATGGTATCTACGCGAACAGTAACTCTTGTGACACAGTAGAAGAAGATGGAACGCCTAATGCTGTGATCTCATTCTTATTCGGCTTGAATAACAATAACCGCCTTGAGCTAGATGAGACATACAGCATCATGGGTAAAATATCCGATGGTTCAAGCAACTGGAGTCATTACATTACTGATATCAGCTTCAACATGACTTGGGATGGTGTGTCTAACGACGATTAATCTTTTTCAGCGATAAAAACAAAAACCCCAGCCAATTGCTGGGGTTTCTTTTATCTAGACCTTTTGGCCTACCGTAACTCAAATGCTCTTAAAGCTACTTCACACACATTACGTTAAGAAGCGATGAGCCTTTCAGTTGGGTGACATTACCATTAGTAAACAAGCCTTTTTTCTGTGCGCCCCAATATGGCAGGTGCATCGGCCAGTCCTTCTGCTCCATCACTTTTGAGCCTAAGATAGTTTGCCAGTCCTGCTCGCTCATTAGCTCCATGCCTAAGCCGTTACACGTCTGTGTGGCTTGGTCATAGTCAAGGCGGCTCCATGGCTTACCTTGCTCCATATAAAACTGCTGCTTACCGTCCAAAATGTATGGCACGGAGTAAGTCTTTCCAGACACAGAAGCCGTTAATCGAACCTCTACCTCACCTTGGCTGCCTGCTTGGTCAGGGAGAGATTTGATCGCCATAGGCTCAACAGAAGCTGATTGGGCTACCGTCTTAGGTTCTGCCACCTTAGGCGCAGGTGCTTTTGGTGCCGGCACTTTAGTCGCAGCGACAGGAGCTGCGGTAGCTTTCGCCGTTGAACGCACTTTTGGTTGGTCTTCCACTCTTGGTTTAACCACAGCCTTCTCTGCCTGAGGTTTTGATGCCGCAAGAGGGGTTACGTTCGCTGACTGAGACTTGTCGACCATACGAATGAAGGCTTCCTTGTAGCCTGCAACCTTGCGCACCTGAAGCAACTCTTTGCGTGCATCAGCATAAGTAGAATAAGGACCAATCAAGCAACGGTAGTTACCCTGCTCTGGCTTCATCCAGACGTTGGTCGAGATGTTCTTGTAGATAGGTTTCGCTTTCTCTAGCGGCAGAGGGTCGTTAAGCAGACCACACTGAACCCAGAATAAATTACTTTCAGAGTGAGTTTTGGGTGCTTTGCTTCCCCATATCCCTTTACCAATTGGACAAGAGGCTTCCAGCTGAGGCAGTTGGTCTGTGCTCGCCTGAGTTGCATCACATAACACCGATTCGGCGGACACATGGCCAGACAGCGACGCCCCTGCAACGAACAACGCCAAACCCAATCCTTTGCGAGAACCACGACATACTGCATTAATTGTCAATTTCATACCCATCACTCAACCCTCAGGGGTAAAATTATTACCGACACAATGTCGATAAAAAATGAATTCCATTTTAGACATTATTGACTGCGTCAATAATTCATAGTTCCTAAACTATAAGCAAAAAAAGAGCCGTAATTTCTTACGACTCTTAGTTTAGTGAGCTTTTTTATTAAAAATCAATCGCTCGGGATCAACCTTTATAAATTTTCGGGTTAAATACGTCGCGTAACCAGTCACCTAGTAGGTTAATCACCAGTACTAGCGTTACCAGTACCACACCCGGGAAGGCAGTAATCCACCATGCACCAGAGAAGATGTAGTTAAAGCCGATACTGATCAGTGCACCAAGTGATGGTTGGTCTACCGGTAGGCCCAGACCTAGGAAAGAAAGTGCCGCTTCTGACATGATGGCATTTGCCACCTGTACCGTAGAGATAACCAGAATTGGAGAAAGACAGTTTGGTAGAATGTGGCGGAACATGATGCGAGGCGCTTTAAAGCCCATCACACGTGCTGCTTCCACATACTCTTTCTTCTTCTCTGCCAACACCGATGCACGAATCGTACGCGCATACTGCGGCCACTCTGCAATACCGATGATCACCACCAGCATCACTACCGCGTACTGCGCATAGAAGTCACTACCAAAGCTCGCCTTAAAGATAGCCGAGACAATGATCGCAACCATCATGGTTGAGAAGGACAGCTGAACATCGGCAAAACGCATCAAGAAGCTATCAATACGACCACCGAAGTAGCCCGCAGACAAACCAATAATGATACCCAGTGTTAGCTGAAGACCTACCGCCAAGAAACCAATCGTTAGTGACAGACGAGAGCCGTAAAGCATGGTCGATAGAATGTCACGACCCTGCTCATCAGTACCCAGCAAGAAGCGCTCATCGCCATCTTCCATCCAAGACGGTGGTAGCTCTGAGTCCATGATGTCAATCGACGTCACATCGTATGGGTCAGTCGGCGCTAGAATCGGCGCCGCCAGAGCCATGATCAAGAATGCTGAAAATACGGCGAAGCTGAACATCGCCACTTTGTCGCGTAAGAAGTAGTACAGAATGTCTGACTGCTTGAATCGCTCCCAACGAGATGGAGCTGCTATAGTTTGTTCCATGATTATGCTCCTTTCCCTGTAATGTTCACTGTTGGGTTAATGATGCCGTATAGCAGGTCAACAATGGTGTTGGTTACTACGAAAATCAGACCAACAAAAATAACGTATGCGGTAATCAGTGGTGTATCCACTCGGTTAATCGCTTCAAGGAATAGGAAGCCGGTACCCGGCCACTGGAATACAGTTTCAGTAAGAATTGTGTAAGCCACCATGGTACCAATCTGAACACCACCTACCGTTAGTACAGGAAGCATGGTGTTTTTCAACGCATGTTGGTAGTAGATCTTGTTCAGTGCTAAGCCTTTCGCTTTACCGAACTTGATGTATTCAGAGCTTAGAACTTCCAGCATCTCAGAACGAACGAGACGGATAAACAGCGGTAGCATGATAGAAGCTAGCGCAATACTTGGCAGAACTAAGTGTGCAAGGCCATCCAGCGTAAAGAAGCCAGACTCCCAACCAAGCCAATTGGCGGTTTCACCACGTCCATAAGAAGGCAGCCAGCCAAGCTCAATAGAGAACACATACATCAGCATAATGGCCGTTAAGAACACCGGGATCGAGATACCGATACTACTGCCCGCCATGACTAGCTTGGTAAAGAAACTTTTTGGGTGAATCGCTGAGTAAACCCCAAGTGGGATCGACAAACAAACAATGATAAGCGATGCACCAAACACTAACTCAAGAGTGGCCACCAGCTTGTCTAAGATAACGTCCACAGCTGGACGCTTAAAGAAGTACGAAGTACCAAGATCACCTTGTAGAGCAGCGCCTACAAAGCGAGTGTATTTTGTAATGAAGGGATCGTTGAGGCCCAGCTCATCACGCAGCGCTTGACGCTCCGCTTCTGAAACAGACTGACCTACCAACTCACGTAACGGGTCGCCCAGGTTATCCTGAATGGCAAACGCCACCAAACTGATCACAAACATCACTATCAGTGCCTGAAACAGGCGCTTGACCAGAAACGTAAACATTCCTTGCCCCTTATCTATCCATGACTATCTAGTTAAGTCCGTAACTAGACAACAAATATTCAGTCTTAAAAAAGGTATCTAGCCAGACTGAAGGAAGACTAAATACCGAAACTTAATAGAACAACTTAAAAAGCGAGAGCCTGAACCAACAGGCTCTCACATCTAGCATGCTAGATTACTGTACAACTAGGTCGCCGAAGTAAGGCATAACCATTGGGTTAACTACGTCAGCAGCACCAACGTTAGACTTAGCGCCCCACGCTTCACTTTGCCAGTGTAGCGGTACGAACGCTGCGTCGTTGTAAAGTGTTGCTTCAACGCCTTTCAGCATTTGAGAACGCTTAGCTGGATCAGTTTCAGTGTTAGATGCTTCTACTGTTGCATCCATTTCTGGGTTTGAGTAACCAGAACAGTTGTACTGACCACGACCAGTCTCTTCGTTACGAGTCATAGTTAGGAACTCGTTGAAGTTCGCTGAATCTTCTGTATCTGAGTGCCAACCGATCATCATCATGTCTGCTGAACATAGGTCAAACTCAGGCCAGTATTGCGCTTTAGGCATAGTCTTAAGGTCAACCTTGATGCCGATCTTAGACAGCATTGCTGCAGAAGCTTGAGCAACTTTCGCATCGTTCACGTAACGGTTGTTTGGTGCCATCATAGTTAGTGTGAAGCCATCTGCGTAACCCGCTTCTTTCATCAGCTCTTTCGCTTTCTTAAGGTCGTAACGTGGCACTAGCTCCTCGTTGTGACCCGCGTAGCCTGTTGGGCTTTGCTGACCAGCAGCCGTTGCGAAGCCTTTCATAATCTTCTTAACGATACCTTCGTTGTTGATTGCGTGAACAATCGCCTGACGAACGCGAACGTCTTTCAGTGCTTCGTTGCTGTTTTGGTTCATTTGGAACGTGATGATACGAGTACCAGGTAGTGTTACCAGATCGATACCCTTCGCGTTAGAAACACGTTTGTGATCGTTTGGTGCAACTGGGTGAATCATATCTACGTCGCCAGAAAGAAGTGCTGCAACACGTGTCGCGTCTTCTTTGATTGGTACGAGAGTTAGGTTATCAACGTTACCTTTTGTCTCTGTATCCCAGTAATCGTTAAAGCGTTTGAACTGAACTTTTACGCCCTGCTCACGCTCAGTAACGATGAATGGACCTGTACCAGAAACGTTAGTCGAAGCGAACGAGTTGCCGTGCTTCACTAGCTCTGACTTCTCTTTACCATCCGCAGTCTTACCAGAGTAGAACTTGCTGTCCATTGGGAAGATGTAAGTCGCTGTTTGTAGTACTAGTGGGTAAGCCGCTTTCGATACTAGTTCAACTGTGTAGTCGTCCACTTTTACCATCTTCTCGTATGGTGCGAAGATCGACTTAAAGTCTGGAGATGCTTGTAGACGTTCGAAAGTCCACACAACATCGTCAGCTGTTAGTTCGTTGCCAGAGTGGAATTTCACACCCTTACGTAGGTTGAAGCGGAAAGTCGTTTCATCAACACGCTCCCAGCTTGACGCTAGGCGGCCTTCAAAATCCATCTCTTGAGTGAAACGTACTAGAGGGTCAAACACCATGTGAGACATTTGCAGTGTGCCACCAGATAGCTGCTCGTGCGGGTCAAGTGATACTGGGTCAGCTGCGTAGCCAACGGTAATATCTGCTGCTGCTGCACTAAAGCTTAGGCCAGCTGCCATCAAAGCGACTGCTAATTTGCTTTTCATGGTTTTCATTTGCATAACTCCTTCATGCGGGAATCCAGATCCCTAGTTGTTGTATTTGCGTCTGTTTTTGTTTTAAAGCAGGCTCGACTTCACCCGCTTTTATTTATACTGCGGCTTGTGCCACTGCTTTTTCTTCGCGTAAGCCCGTAAATTCAGGCATTAAAGAAATCAGTTGTTTGCTGTATTCATGTTGAGGCGATTTGAACAGTTGCTCAGTTGGTGCAACCTCAAGCAGTGTTCCCATCTGCATCACGCCCACACGGTCACACATTTGGCGAATAACCGGTAAATCGTGACTGATGAACAGCATGGTTAGATTCAGTTCGTCTTGTAGATCTTTAAGAAGGTTCAGGATTTGTGCTTGAACCGACACATCCAGTGCCGATGTAGGCTCATCACAGATAAGAAGACGAGGACGAGTCGCTAGAGCGCGAGCGATCGAGATACGTTGACGCTGGCCTCCAGAGAATTCATGTGGATACTTCACACCCGCCATTTTCCCTAGCCCCACGTGATCGAGCAGATCATGAACGATCTGACGCGTTTCGCTCTCATTTCGAGTCAATTTATGGAAACGGATTGGCTCAGCAATGATGTCGAATATCTTCATTCGAGGGTTCATTGAGGTGTAAGGGTTTTGGAACACCATCTGCATTTGACGACGCATCGGGCGACGCTCTTTCTCAGACTTAAGGCCTGTAAGATCGACGCCTTCAAAGGTCACCTTGCCTGAGTTTGGCGCGTATAGACCAGCGATGACACGGGCAATGGTTGATTTACCTGAGCCTGATTCACCTACTAGACCAAAGGTCTCACCTTCGTGTACCTCAAAGCTCACGTTGTTCGACGCTTGTACGTACTCACGACGGCTCTCAAAGAATGAATCTTTAGTTGTAAAGCGCAGATTGACGTTTTCCACATTCAACAATGGACCGGTGTATTCACGGTGGTCTTGGCTTTGGCCTAACCAGTGATTTTTCACATCAAGTGGTTCCATCTCGTGTGCTTCTTCGATGTAGCTCACCAGAGGGAAACGGTCGAGTTTACGGTCTGAACGAGGAACCGCAGAGATCAAGCTGTGCGTGTACGGGTGCTCTGGTGTGCCCAGAACCTTAGCCGTTGGTCCAAACTCCACCAGATCACCACGGTACATTACCGCTACGCGATCGGTTACGTTAGAAACCACACCCATATCGTGCGTCACCAACATACAGCCAACGTTTTTCTTGATACACAGTTCGCGAATCAACCCCAGAATTTGGTCTTGGATCGATACATCCAAGGCGGTGGTTGGCTCATCCGCAATAATTAGATCCGGCTCACCGGCCAGTGCAATTGCGATAACCACACGCTGACGCATACCGCCTGAGAATTGGTGCGGGTACTGTTTAAGGCGGTTTTCCGGCTGAGGGATACCCACTTGATTCATCAAATCCAGTGAGCGTTGATAGGCTTCTTCATCCGACACCTTCATATTGGCGTGGATGGTTTCTTTCAACTGCTGTTCTACCGTGAACAGCGGGTTAAGAGAGGTCATTGGATCTTGGAATATAAATCCAATCTTAGAACCGCGAACTTTACGCATTTCTTCTGGCGATAGGCCTGACACCTTCTCACCATCTAGGAAAACTTCACCACTCGCAATGCGGCCTGGAGGGCTCAATAGATCAATAACCGCGTTACCCACGGTTGATTTACCCGCACCAGACTCACCAACTACACCCACGATCTCACCACGTTCAATATTGAACGACAGTGACTTCACCGCAGCGTGTACACCATGACGAGATGGGTATTCGATACGAAGATTTTTTACTTCTAAAAGTGACATTACCAGACCTCTACTGCTTTGGCAGCTTTCTGCCCTGTCTGCAAAATTGAATCCATTCATACCAGAATAATGTTCTGATATTTTATACGGTTCACAATTTGGCAAATAATTCACAGAAAAGCAACAAAAATAGGATAAAAAGTCGACATTAAACGTCAAGCAAGCAAAAACACCATATAATTATTCACTTGATAAGCATATAGTAAGAGAAAAACAGCATTTATTTCGTGTTATAAAAGCCAAGCAAAAGCCTTTATTCATATACTTGTATAAGATTTACCACCCGTTAAAGCACTTCTCCCTTTTAGTCATTTTATTTAAATAATTATTCCGCAAAAACATTAACAATATAGAAACATACGCTATTTAATTTAAAAATAGCCACTATTTCATCCAAAAACCACCACAAAAATAGAAGTTTAAACCAGTATTTATTTACAGAATTGATAGTAAGAGTTATTGATCAAAGGCAGGGATATTTCGGGGAAAATAGGAAATTAGTAGGAAAAATCCTCGAGGAAGATCTTAATGCTTTTACCTCAATGAGGTTGAGATGAACACTCATTTTTACAAGATATCCCCTCAATAAGGTTTGGTGATAAATTATTCGTCAAACCAAGATAAAACGTATTTTCCTAGTCCGATATTGGGTAAAAGAAACAGTGATGTTTGATATTAGTGCAGTTTTTCATCAATCACTTCAATGGATTAATTTCCAGAGCACTTATTTAGGCAACAGGCTCACATTCTTAGTTCTTCATATGCTTTTAGGTGATAAGCACAAAAACTCACAACTAAACCGACATGACCGCTATAAAATTACTCTATGAGACCACAACCGCCGGTTACCAAATTATCTAAACTCCAGATGCAAAAAAGCCCCGTCATTTCTGACGCGGACGGCTAGTTGAGGCTTTCTTATAGTGGTCGGTGAAGAGGGAGGCGATGCGACTGGGCTTCCAGCCCCCGAATACACCATTATACTTTCGCCAAATAGAAAAAAAGCTCATCATTTCTGATGAGCTTTCTTAAAAGTGGTCGGTGAAGAGGGATTCGAACCCCCGACCCTCTGGTCCCAAACCAGATGCGCTACCAAGCTGCGCTATTCACCGACAAAATTAATGGGGTGGCTAACGAGATTCGAACTCGCGACCACCGGAATCACAATCCAGGGCTCTACCAACTGAGCTATAGCCACCACTAATTTTTTTGTATAACCGCCGAAGCGATTATTGAAATAGTGGTCGGTGAAGAGGGATTCGAACCCCCGACCCTCTGGTCCCAAACCAGATGCGCTACCAAGCTGCGCTATTCACCGACTTATGTTTTGTTCCGATTTTATCAGAACTGGGAGCCTAAGCTACCGATATTCTTTAAAAGAAAAATGGGGTGGCTAACGAGATTCGAACTCGCGACCACCGGAATCACAATCCAGGGCTCTACCAACTGAGCTATAGCCACCATTGTTTCTTTCTGCCAATTTCTCACTTGTCGAAACAAGTGTCCGGATGGCGCGCCTGAAAGGATTCGAACCTTCGGCCTTTGGCTCCGGAGGCCAACGCTCTATCCAGCTGAGCTACAGGCGCATGCCCTGTCGGCGGAGTGGAATAATACGTATATCACCCTAGGTCGTCTAGTACTTTTTTTATTTTTTTTCTCGTTTGCTCTCTTTTTCGACAGTTAATATGTGATAAACCCCTTATTTGAGTACTAGAACCCTCTATTGCCTATAAGTTGTTGTTTATTGCAACAACTTATCGGGATATAATCACCCATTATTTACATTGATTTAACAGTCGCTTTTTGCAACTAAAATCAACACACCCCTCTAACACTATAATTGGTAGGCACGTACTTACCTTGGGAATGTAAAGTGAGTTTAATGGATATGTCTCGTCGAATTTTAAGCCTTGTCATCGCAGCCGTGACTTTTTCAACGACAGCGGTCGCATCAGAACTGAGCCAAGCAGAGCATGACGCAATTGCTGAGCGCATCAAACCCGTTGGTCAAGTTTACCTAGTTGGTAGCGAGCCAGTGGCTGCAGAACCAACAGGCCCTCGTGATGGCGCAACAGTTTACGGTACTTTTTGTATTGCTTGTCACGCATCTGGCGTAAGTGGCGCACCAAAAACAGGTGATGCTGCAGATTGGGCACCTCGTATTGCTCAAGGTCGAGACATTCTAGCTGACCACGCAATCAACGGCTTCAACGCGATGCCAGCGAAAGGTTCATGTATGGACTGTTCAGACGACGAGATCAAAGACGCTATCGAGCACATGATCGCGGGTCTGTAATTTCTATAACTAGAAAGATAGATTCAAAAAAGGAGACCTAATGGTCTCCTTTTTGTTTGTCTGGATTATTTCTTATTGAACATCGCTCGAATATTCGCAATATGCGCTTGGCCTTTCTCCATTCGCTCTTCTTGGGATTGCGGCTTTTTCACCGTCTCCCACTCCACATCATCGTGTGGCAACTCATCGAGAAAACGGCTCTGAGTCGGTTTGATCAACTCACCAAACTGACGGCGCTCACGACATTTAGTAAAGGTCAGCTCTTTTTGTGCACGAGTGATCCCTACATACATCAATCGACGCTCTTCTTCGACATTACCTTCATCGACACTGGTTTGGTGCGGCAGAATGCCCTCTTCCGCGCCCATTAGGTATACATACGGAAACTCCAAACCTTTTGAAGCGTGCAGGGTCATCAATTGCACTTGGTCTGCATCGTCATCATCTTCACCACGCTCCATCATGTCACGCAGGGTCAAACGCTGAACGACCTCTCTTAACGTCTTCTCTTCTTTATCGTAGTTATCACCCTCAAGGTCAGCTACGATCCAGCTATAAAGGTCAGAGACGTTCTTCATGCGCATTTCTGCTGCTTTCGGGCTCGCAGACGTTTCGTATAACCAATCTTCGTAGTTGATATCACGAACCAAAGATCGAACGGCATCGACAGTGTTGCCACGCTCTGCATTATCTGAGATACGCACAATCCAATCGGTGAAGCGGCGTAGGTTCTCTAACCCTCGACCTGTCAGTGTTTGCTCCAAGCCCATCTCAAAGCTCGCTTCAAACAAGCTCTTTCCACGCATGTTGGCATAGCTACCCAGCTTCTCGAGAGTCACCGGGCCAATCTCACGACGCGGTGTATTCACGATACGTAGGAAAGCATTATCGTCATCCGGGTTCACTAGCACTCGCAGGTAAGCCATGATGTCTTTAATCTCGGCACGAGCGAAGAATGAGGTGCCCCCCGAGATCTTGTAAGGAATACGGTTCTGCATCAGCGCTTTTTCAATCAGGCGCGATTGGTGGTTACCACGGTAGAGCACCGCATAATCTTTATATTCAGTACGGTTTAAGAATTTATGCGCGATGATCTCACCGGTAATACGCTCCGCCTCATGGTCTTCATTTTTGGCGTTCAGTACCTTGAGCTTTTCGCCGTCTGGGATCTCAGAGAAAAGAGACTTTTCATAAACGTGCGGGTTATTGGCGATCAAAATGTTGGCTGCTCGCAAGATACGGCTGGTTGAGCGGTAGTTCTGCTCGAGCTTGATTAGACGAAGACTCGGGTAGTCTTCACCCAGTAGTACCAAGTTCTGCGGTTTTGCACCACGCCATGAGTAGATAGATTGGTCATCATCACCTACCACGGTCAAACGACCACGTTCACCCACTAATAGACGTACCAGTTCATACTGACTGGTGTTGGTATCTTGATACTCATCCACCAGTAGATAGCGAATACGAGACTGCCAGCGCTCACGCACTTCTTGATTGGTCTTTAAAAGCAGTACTGGCATCGCGATCAGATCATCAAAATCGAGTGCGTTGTAGGCCTTCATCTGCTTTTGGTACATCTCAAAACAGAATGCAAACAACTGCTCTTGCTCACCCTTTGCACGCGCCTTGGCCTGATCAGGCGTCAACATGTCGTTCTTCCAGTTCGAGATGGTACTCAGCAGCTGACGCAGAAGGTCTTTATCGCCATCAATCTGTTTCTCTGTTAGCTCTTTAAGTAGCGCCAACTGGTCCTGATCATCAAACAGTGAGAAACCCGCCTTGAGACCCAGCGCTTTGTATTCGCGGCGAATGATATTCAAGCCCATGGTATGGAACGTAGAAACAATCAGCCCTTTAGATTCGTTCTTACCTAATGTTTGACCAACACGCTCCTTCATTTCTCGCGCAGCCTTATTCGTAAAGGTCACAGCAGCAATGTTTCGTGCCTTGTAGCCACACTCCTGAACCAAGTAGGCGATCTTATTAGTGATAACACGTGTTTTGCCCGATCCAGCGCCCGCTAATACTAAGCAGGGGCCCGACACGTACTTCACGGCTTCGTCTTGTCTTGGGTTCAGTCTCATTAGATTCTCGATGTCATCTCAGGGTTAAATTGGAATTCGCGCCTATAATAAAGCTGCAATGTTCTTAATGCTACGTTCTCTTATACAAGATTTTTACGCTTTATGTATAAAACTAACTTGCACAAATGTATGGTTCTTGAGCTATAATGAATGAACGTTCATTCATTAGTGATGAGATTATGACTAATCATACCTCTCAGGATAAGCGCTTACAGATACTCTCTGCCGCCGAAACACTGATAGCAGCGGAAGGTTTTCAAGGCCTTTCAATGCAGAAGTTGGCCAAAGAAGCAGGCGTAGCTGCGGGCACGATATATCGCTATTTCGATGATAAAGAGCACTTAATTGAAGAGGTGCGCATTCAGGTTACTGAACGTATTGCAGAAGCGGTGCAAAATGGCGTCGATGACTCCGCACCAATCAAGCAACGTTACAGAACCATGTGGCTCAACATATGGAACTTGGCTGGCACCAATCTAGCGGCGATCAAAAACCGCGTTCAATATGACTCTTTACCTGTAACAAATAGTAAAACTTTCAGGGAACTAGAAAGAAAAATGTTTGCCCAAGTTGAGCTGTTGTTTAACGAGGGCAAAGAGCAAGGGCTATTTAAACCACTTGATAATGAAGTATTAGGTGGATTGAGCTTAGCAGCAAGTGTGTCACTTGCTCGTAAGCATTCTTTAGGTTTTTACCATCTCGACGATGAAGCGTTAGAAGCGGCTATCGAAGCGAGCTGGGACGCAATAATTAAACACTGATCGGAGTTTTGACCATAATGAAAAAGTGGACTTTCTTCATGTTACTCATCGCTGTGCTTCTTTTTGGCAGCGTAATTGGGTTCAACATGTTCAAACAACAAAAAATTGCTGAATATATGGCAAACCGACCTGAGCCTGAGTTTCCGGTAACGGTGACCGAGGTTCAGCCGATCGATTGGGTTCCAGTAATCGAAGCGATTGGTTTCATCGAACCTAACCAAGGTGTAACACTGGCAAACGAAACCAGCGGCATTATCGACCAGATCTCTTTTGAATCAGGTACTGAGGTTAAGAGCGATCAACTATTGGTTCGTCTTGATTCTGACGTTGAAAAAGCAAACCTGAAAAGCTCTCAAGCGCGACTACCAGCAGCACAAGCTAAGTACAAGCGTTACCAGGGTCTATTCAAGAAAGGTTCTATTTCAAAAGAAGCATACGATGAAGCAGAAGCAAACTACTTCTCTCTATCTGCTGATATTGAGAGCCTGAAGGCTTCGATCGCTCGTCGTGAAATTCGCGCACCGTTCGATGGCACTGTGGGTATTCGTAATGTTTACCTAGGTCAATACCTACAATCAGGTACTGACATCGTTCGTCTAGAAGACACCAGTGTGATGCGCCTGCGTTTCACGGTTTCTCAAACAGACATCTCGCGCATCAACGTTGGTCAATCGATCGATATCTTTGTGGATGCTTACCCGGAGATACCGTTTGAAGGCTCTATTAGCGCAATCGAACCTGCTGTTAGCGTTCAAAGTGGTCTGATTCAAGTTCAAGCTGACATTCCAAACAGTGATGGCAAGCTACGTAGCGGTATGTTCGCTCGTGCCAACATCATTCTGCCTAAATTAGAGAACCAAGTTACTCTGCCGCAAACGGCGATTACATTCACTCTATACGGCGACAATGTTTACATCTTGACGGAAGAAGACGGCGTGAAACGTGTAACGCAGCACGTGGTTAAGGTCGGTGAACGCACTGCAGACATCGCTCACATCCTTGAGGGTGTGAAAGCTGGTGATGTAGTCGTGACTTCTGGCCAAGTACGTCTAAGTAATGGTGCCAAAGTGAAGGTTGTTGAGAGTGATGCGATCACGCCACCTTCTGAAACACCTAAGCTGTAATCGGAGGCACAATGCGCTTTACTGATGTTTTTATTAAACGTCCAGTTCTAGCGGTATCCATCAGCTTTTTGATAGCGCTGCTTGGTTTGCAAGCAATCTTCAAAATGCAGGTGCGTGAATACCCAGAAATGACGAATACCGTGGTAACCGTAACAACGAGTTACTATGGTGCGAGTGCCGATCTTATCCAAGGTTTTATTACTCAGCCTCTTGAGCAAGCAGTTGCCCAGGCGGATAACATCGACTATATGACTTCATCCTCGGTTCTTGGTAGCTCTACCATTACTGTTAACATGAAGTTGAACACGGATCCAAACGCGGCTCTGTCTGACATACTAGCTAAGACGAACTCGGTACGTTCTCAGCTTCCAAAAGAAGCGGAAGATCCAACCGTAACCATGTCTACTGGTTCGACAACAGCAGTACTCTACATCGGTTTCACCAGTGATGAATTGGCTTCGAGCCAGATTACCGACTATCTAGAGCGTGTAATCAACCCACAGCTATTTACGGTAAACGGTGTATCGAAGGTTGATCTATATGGTGGTATGAAATACGCACTTCGCGTATGGCTAGACCCGTCAAAAATGGCGGCAGTTGACCTAACTGCTAGCGATGTGATGACGGTACTGAACGCCAACAACTACCAATCAGCGACGGGCCAAGCGACGGGTGAGTTCGTACTTTACAACGGCAGTGCTGATACCCAAGTATCCAATGTTGAAGAGCTAGAGAATCTTGTAGTACGTAGCGGCGAAGGCGAAATTATCCGTCTATCTGACATTGCTAAGGTTTCTCTAGAGAAGAGCCACGATGTTTACCGAGCAAGTGCCAACGGTCAGGAAGCGGTTGTTGCAGCGATTAACGCAGCACCAAGTGCAAACCCGATCAACATTGCAGCAGATGTACTTGAGCTTCTTCCTCAACTAGAGAAGAACCTACCTAGCAACATCTCGATGAACGTGATGTATGACTCGACTATTGCAATCAATGAGTCTATTCAAGAGGTTATTAAAACCATTCTTGAAGCGGCTTTGATCGTACTGGTCGTTATCACACTGTTCCTAGGTTCGTTCCGTGCAGTACTGATTCCGATCGTTACTATTCCACTGTCTCTAATCGGTGTGGCAATGGTAATGCAGGCGATGGGTTTCTCCTGGAACCTGATGACGCTACTGGCGATGGTACTCGCTATCGGTCTGGTGGTAGATGATGCGATCGTTGTCCTTGAGAACGTCGACCGTCACATCAAGCTTGGTGAATCGCCATTCCGTGCAGCAATCATCGGTACTCGTGAAATCGCGGTTCCAGTTATTGCAATGACACTGACGCTAGGTGCGGTATATGCGCCAATCGCGATGATGGGTGGTATTACGGGCTCACTATTTAAAGAGTTCGCACTAACACTTGCCGGTTCGGTATTTGTATCGGGCATCGTAGCACTGACACTTTCTCCGATGATGTGTTCAAAAATGCTTAAAGCTCACGCTGAGCCAAGCAAGTTTGAGCAGAAGGTACACAATGTTCTTGATGGCATGACTAACCGTTATGAGCGTATGCTTGGTGCGGTAATGCAGCATCGTCCAGTGTTCATTGGTTTCGCTATCATCGTATTTGCAAGTCTGCCAATGCTGTTCAAATTTATCCCGAGTGAGCTCGCGCCATCTGAGGATAAAGGTGTAATCATGCTTATGGGTACCGCACCATCGAATGCGAACCTAGATTTCATGCAAAACACCATGAATGACGTAAACACGATTCTATCTGATCAACCAGAAGTAGCGTACGCTCAGGTGTTCACTGGTGTGCCAAACGCAAACCAAGCCTTTGGTATTGCATCTATGGTGCCTTGGAGTGAGCGTGAAACCAGTCAGTCTGACGTTGCTAACCGTGTAGGTGAGTTAGTTAAAGATGTTCCAGGAATGGCAGTAACGGCGTTCCAAATGCCAGAGCTTCCAGGTGCAGGTTCAGGTCTTCCAATTCAGTTTGTTATTACAACACCAAACAGCTTTGAGAGCCTTTTCCAGATCACAACTGACATTCTGGCAGAAGTATCTTCAAATCCGCTATTCGTTTACTCAGATCTTGATCTGAACTACGACTCAGCGACCATGAAGATCAACATCGATAAAGACAAAGCAGGTGCTTACGGCGTGACAATGCAAGATATCGGTATCACGCTAGGTACTATGATGTCAGATGGTTACGTAAACCGTATCGACCTGAATGGTCGTTCGTACGAAGTTATCCCACAGGTTGAACGTAAGTTCCGTCTGAACCCTGAATCGATGAACAACTACTACGTACGTGCAGCTGATGGCAGAGCCGTTCCTCTGGGCAGTTTGATTACCATTGATGTGGTGGCAGAGCCTCGCTCTCTTCCTCACTTCAACCAACTGAACTCAGCAACGATTGGTGCCGTACCGGCTCCAGGCGCTGCGATGGGTGATGCGATTGCATGGTTTGAGAACATTGCAGAGACCAAACTACCAAGTGGCTACAACCATGACTACATGGGTGAGGCTCGCCAGTACGTAACCGAAGGTAGCGCGCTATACGCAACATTTGGTCTAGCACTGGCGATCATCTTCCTAGTACTGGCGATTCAGTTCGAGTCAGTGAAGGATCCACTGGTTATCATGGTTTCGGTACCACTGGCGATCTGTGGTGCGTTGATTGCCCTTGCATGGGGTGCAGCAACCATGAACATCTACTCACAAGTAGGTTTGATCACACTGGTTGGTCTGATTACCAAGCACGGTATCTTGATCTGTGAGGTGGCAAAAGAAGAGCAACTGCACAACAAGAAATCACGTATTGAAGCAGTAATGGAAGCGGCGAAGGTTCGTCTACGTCCTATCCTGATGACAACTGCAGCGATGATCGCAGGTCTTATCCCACTGATGTACGCAAGTGGTGCAGGTGCTGCTCAACGCTTCAGTATCGGTATTGTTATCGTTGCTGGTCTAGCAATTGGTACTATCTTCACTCTGTTCGTGTTGCCTGTTATCTACAGCTACCTAGCAGAGAAACACAAACCACTACCGGTTTTTGTTGAAGATAAAGACTTAGAGAAACTAGCACGTGTCGATGAAGCGAAAGCGGCACACCGTGAGTTAGCGGACAACAACTAACCTCAAGTTTCACGTTAATCGCAAAAAGGTCACTTCGGTGACCTTTTTTTATACGCCACAGGCGACATCTCCACTGCGATTAAATAGAATAGTAGGAAATAATCAGGAGTTTTAATTGATATGTTTGATCCAAAAAAACTAGAGCAGATTGCGAAACAAATCCATGACTCTATGCCTCAGCCAGTGAAAGAGCTAGGTTCTGATGTGGACCAAAAGGTTCGCCAAGTTATCCAAGGCCAACTAAACAAGCTAGACGTTGTCAGCCGTGAAGAGTTCGATGTTCAAACTCAGGTTCTACTGCGTACACGTCAGAAGCTGACTGAGATGGAACAAAAACTAGCAGATCTAGAAGCGAAGCTAGCTGACAAGTAAGCGTAAATACAGAAATACAAAAGGGTTGATGTGTAAGCATCAACCCTTTTTTATTCGCTTGTATTCTGGAAAGTATATTCCAAGCAATACTCTTCTATTGCTTTAAGGCGTGATTGTGAAGACATACATCGTCCACATCTTCAGGAGCAAGTTAGCGAGCTCTGTAAAAACAAAAAGGCTTGGTCAACGGCGACCAAGCCTTTTAATTAGATGTTGTGTTTTTTATTTATGACTCCAAATTTTTTGGAGTTCTCTAAATTCTTGCGATGCTAATTAGCCGCCTACTGCGATGCGTTTCATGTCGCTCATGTAAGCACGTAGCTCTTCACCGATGTACTCAACTGGGTGGTTACGGATAGCTTCGTTCACTTCGATTAGACGAGCATTGTCTACTTGGTTAGATGATTCACCTAGACCTTTACCAATAACGTCTGTAGATACTGAAGGCATGAACTTCTCACGTAATAGTGGCGTTGCTACGTTTGCAAATAGGTAGTTACCGTATTCTGCTGTATCAGAGATTACTACGTTCATTTCGTATAGACGCTTACGAGCAACCGTGTTTGCGATTAGTGGAAGCTCATGTAGAGATTCGTAGTATGCAGACTCATCGATGATGCCAGATGCAGTCATTGCTTCGAACGCTAGCTCAACACCAGCACGAACCATTGCAACCATTAGGATACCGTTGTCGAAGTACTCTTGCTCAGAGATTTCAACATCACCTTCAGGGTAGTTTTCGAATGCAGTTTGACCTGTTTCTTCACGCCAGCCTAGTAGGTTCGCATCGTCGTTTGCCCAGTCAGCCATCATAGTGCTAGAGAAATGACCTGTGATTACGTCATCCATGTGCTTGTTGTACAGTGGACGCATAAGCTCTTTTAGCTCTTCAGAAAGCTCGAACGCTTTGATTTTCGCTGGGTTTGATAGACGGTCCATCATGTGTGTCACACCACCAAACTTTAGTGCTTCCGTAACAGTTTCCCAACCGTACTGTAGAAGCTTACCTGCGTAGCTCGGGTCAATACCTTCAGCAACCATCTTCTCGTAAGAAACGATAGAACCTGCTTGTAGCATGCCACATAGAATAGTCTGTTCGCCCACTAGGTCCGATTTCACTTCAGCAACAAATGAAGACTCTAGACAGCCCGCACGGTGACCACCAGTACCAGCAGCCCATGCTTTCGCGATATCCCAACCTTCACCCTTTGGATCGTTCTCTGGGTGAACGGCGATAAGAGTCGGAACACCGAAGCCACGCTTGTACTCTTCACGTACTTCTGTACCTGGACACTTAGGTGCAACCATAACAACCGTTAGGTCTTTACGAATTTGCATGCCTTCTTCAACAATGTTGAAGCCGTGTGAGTAACCTAGTGCAGCACCCTCTTTCATTAGAGGCATTACTGTCTCAACAACGTTTGTATGCTGTTTGTCTGGAGTTAGGTTGATCACTAGATCTGCTTCAGGGATTAGGTTTTCGTAGCTGTCTACTTCAAAACCGTTCTCTCTTGCGTTTTTGTAAGATTGACGCTGCTCGTCAATCGCAGCCTGGCGAAGTGCGTACGCTACGTTCAGGCCAGAGTCACGCATGTTTAGACCTTGGTTCAGGCCTTGAGCACCACAACCAACGATAACGACTTTCTTACCTTTCAGGTAATCCGCTTCAGTTGCAAATTCACTGCGGTCCATGAAACGACAACGACCTAATTGGTCTAGCTGCTCGCGTAGGTTTAAAGTATTGAAATAGTTAGCCATCTGGGCGCTCCTTTTAAGAATTTTTCCGTTGAGGTCGGTAGCTTTGTTACCGAATGAGTTCATACTAAAACAGACATGCGGTTGCTTAAAGTGATATATTCACAATTAGTTATTGCAATTAATGCAACGTGGAAACATTCGTAATATATGAACATAAAATCATTACAGTTATTCATACATTTGTGTGACAGCAAAAATTTCAGCAAGACTGCGGCGGCGATGCACGTCAGCCCATCGGCTTTAAGTCGCCAAATACAGAAACTCGAAGATGAAACAGGGCAAGAGCTGCTGATTCGAGATAACCGTAGTGTCGACCTCACTCCAGCAGGAAAACAACTGCTTCCCGTTGCACTCAATATTGTCAGTGAATGGCAACAGTACAACCTTCATTTAAAGGGCGGAGAGCAAGAGCTGAAAGGTGAGATTCGAATCTTCTGTTCAGTGACAGCAAGCTATAGTCATTTGCCTGAGTTAATTACTGAGTTTCGAGCTCTCCATCCTTATATTGAATTTAAACTCTCAACGGGCGACCCAGCTCAAGCAATAGATAAGATCCTCAATGACGAAGTCGATATCGCTATTTCCGCAAAGCCAGATATCCTTCCATCACGCCTGGAGTTTGAAACGATTAGTGATATCCCGCTATCTGTTATCTCTCCAGCAGGAGTCAGTAGCTTCAGCCAACAACTACAGTCTGAACACATCGATTGGAATGATCTGCCATTCATCATTCCAGAGGCGGGGACCGCACGTGAGCGTGCCAACGCTTGGTTCAAGAAGCTGAAAATCAAGCCCAATATCTATGCTCAGGTATCTGGCCACGAAGCGATAGTTAGCATGGTGGCTCTTGGGTGTGGTATTGGCATTGCTCCAGACGTCGTCATCAATAACAGCCCAGTAAGAGATAAAGTTGAACGCTTAAAGATAGAACCGATCAAACCGTTTGAATTAGGCGTATGTTGTAAGCGAGCACAATTGGATAACCCACTTATTCGCGCATTCTGGCAGGTTGCAGAAGGGAAATATTTAACGGATTAATGGGCGAGATGACTGTTTGGTAGAGACATAGAAAAGAGCACGCTAGTGCTCTTTTTTTATTGGCAGAATTCTGATACGACAGAAATGAAAAAAGCCCGCTGATTTCTCAGCGGGCTTTTCAATGGTGGTGGAGGGATAGGGATTTGAACCCTAGAACCGCTATTAACGGTTGCCGGTTTTCAAGACCGGTGCTTTCGACCACTCAGCCATCCCTCCAACAAATTGTCATCAACAGATTAATACACTGTTGAGGTTGTTATTTGCTATGCAAACAACGGAATCAAAGCCTGGCGATGTCCTA
>NZ_JAHGAJ010000018.1 GCF_030248535.1 Vibrio sp. D404a
CTCGCATCTCGCACGATGATTCCCATAAAACAAAAGCCCCGCAAGCTTTCACTTGCGGGGCTTTGAAACTAATTAGATTCTAAAAACAATTACTTGTTTTCTTTCTCTTCTTTAGCTTTTGCGATTACTTCTTCAGCAACGTTTGCTGGACATGGTGCGTAGTGTGCGAATTCCATAGAGAATTGACCACGACCAGAAGTAATTGTACGTAGGTGACCGATGTAACCAAACATTTCTGATAGAGGTACGTCAGCTTTAATACGTACGCCAGTAGCACCAGCTTGTTGGTCTTTGATCATACCACGACGACGGTTAAGGTCACCGATTACATCACCAACGTGATCTTCTGGAGTAAACACGTCAACGTTCATGATTGGCTCAAGAAGTTGCGCGCCAGCTTTTGGCATAGATTGACGGAATGCGCCTTTCGCTGCGATTTCGAATGCGATTGCAGACGAGTCAACTGCGTGGAAGCCACCGTCGAATAGTTCAACTTCAACGTCTAGAGTTGGGAAGCCAGCAAGAACACCGTTATCCATCATAGACTCGAAGCCTTTCTCTACTGCAGGCCAGAATTCTTTAGGTACGTTACCACCAACAACTGTTGAAGAGAACGTGAAGCCAGAGTTTGGCTCACCTGGTTTGATGCGGTAGTCGATCTTACCGAACTGACCTGAACCACCAGATTGCTTCTTGTGCGTGTAGCTATCTTCAATCGCTTGAGTGATAGTTTCACGGTAAGCTACTTGTGGAGCACCTACAGTTAGCTCAACGCCGTATGTACGCTTAAGGATGTCTACCTTGATGTCTAGGTGAAGTTCACCCATACCTTTCAGGATAGTTTCACCTGAATCTTCGTCAGTCTCAACTTGGAAAGATGGATCTTCTGCAACCATCTTACCGATAGCGATACCCATCTTCTCAGTAGAACCTTTATCTTTAGGCGCTACAGCGATAGAGATTACTGGTTCTGGGAAGATCATTGGCTCTAGAGTACATTCGTGCTTAGGATCACATAGAGTGTGACCAGTTTGAACGTTCTTCATACCAACAACTGCGATGATGTCACCAGCTTGAGCTTCAGTTAGCTCGTTACGGTCATCAGCTTGCATCTCAACCATACGGCCGATACGCTCAGTCTTACCAGTTGCAGCGTTAAGGATAGTATCACCCTTCTTCATGCGACCAGAGTAGATACGGATGAACGTTAGTGCACCGAAACGGTCGTCCATGATCTTAAATGCTAGAGCACGTAGTGGCTCATCTGCAGATACAGTTGCAACTTCACCAGTTGGTTCGCCAGTCTCTTTATCAGTTAGAGGCTGTGGATCAACTTCAGTTGGAGATGGTAGGTAATCTACAACAGCGTCTAGTACTAGCTGAACACCCTTGTTCTTAAATGCAGAACCACAGAATGTTGGGAAGAATGCTAGGTCACGAGTACCTTTACGGATACAACGCTTGATGTCTTCGATAGAAGGCTCTTCACCTTCCATGTAAGCTTCCATTAGATCATCGTCTTGCTCAACAGCAGTTTCGATTAGCTCTTCACGGTATTGCTCAACATCATCAACCATGTCAGCTGGGATGTCTTGGATTTCGTAGTTTTCTGGAAGACCAGAGTCGTCCCATACGTAAGCTTTACGGCTTAGTAGGTCTACAACACCAACGAAGTCGTCTTCACGACCGATTGGTAGAACCATAACTAGTGGGTTTGCACCTAGAACGTTTTTAACTTGGTCAACAACGTTGTAGAAGTCTGCGCCCATACGGTCTAGTTTGTTAACGAAGATCAGACGAGATACTTCTGATTCGTTAGCGTAACGCCAGTTAGTTTCTGATTGTGGTTCAACACCACCAGAACCACAGAATACACCAACACCGCCATCAAGAACTTTAAGAGAACGGTATACTTCAACTGTGAAGTCAACGTGTCCAGGAGTATCGATAACGTTTAGACGGTGACCGTTCCAGAAACAGCTTACAGCTGCTGATTGGATAGTAATACCGCGCTCAGCTTCCTGTTCCATGAAGTCAGTCGTTGATTCGCCGTCATGTACTTCACCAGTCTTGTGGATTTGACCAGTTAGCTTAAGGATACGCTCAGTGGTAGTTGTTTTACCCGCATCAACGTGCGCGAAAATACCAATGTTTCTGTATTTCGATAAATCTGCCATTGTCTTACTCTGTTAATAGGATATAAAATGCGCGCAGAGTATATCACAATCTGTGAAGACTGATAGCTTTGCATGCATTTGAGACTAAAAAACTTTTGCCTTTCCACAATAAGAAAGGAAAAGTGCTCTGTAGAAACAACCTAAGCGGTTGTTAATTTTAATATTGGGCTCGCAGAAAGACGATTAGCAAACCCAATTTGATTTGCTGCTGTATAGATTAGCCTAACTTAGCTTTATTACAACTCATCAAAAGCACTAATTGCTTCTGACAGCTTTTTCACTCCGTGGATTTGCATCCCTGGAATACCGCCCTTAGGCATATTGGCCGCTGGCACGATCGCTTTTTTAAAGCCATGCTTGAAGGCTTCATTTAGACGCTCTTGTCCACTTGGAACCGGTCTAATCTCTCCCGCCAAGCCAACTTCACCAAACACGACCACATCTTTAGGCAGTGCTCTGTCTCTAAAACTAGACAACAATGCCATCACTAATGCTAAGTCAGCACTGGTTTCGGTTACTTTAACACCACCGACGACATTCACAAACACATCTTGGTCGGCCATTTGCAGTCCGCCATGTTTATGCAGCACAGCGAGTAATAAAGAGAGGCGGTTTTGCTCTAGGCCTACGGCAACGCGTCGAGGGTTCGCCAACTGTGAATAATCCACCAGCGCTTGAATTTCGACGAGAAGCGGACGCGTACCTTCCCAGACCACCATCACTGAACTTCCCGACGTTTCTTCTTCACCACGAGAAAGGAAAATAGCCGAAGGGTTGGAGACTTCTTTAAGCCCCTGCCCTGTCATCGCAAATACACCCAGCTCATTTACCGCACCAAAACGGTTCTTATGGCTGCGCAGCGTTCTAAAGCGGCTATCAGTGCCACCATCAAGCAGTACCGAACAGTCAATGATGTGCTCTAGAACTTTCGGCCCCGCCAGCGTGCCATCTTTAGTTACGTGACCAACAAGGAAAATAGCCACATTATTCTGCTTAGCAAAACGAGTCAGTGCGGTTGCTGACTCACGTACCTGAGCCACACTGCCCGGCGATGACTGAACATCGGCAACGTGCATAACCTGAATCGAGTCGATAACCATGATCTTCGGTTGTTCTTTCTCCGCAACCTGGCAGATCTTATCAACGTTAGTTTCCGACAACATTTTTAGATGATCTTTCGGTAGCCCTAAACGCGAAGCGCGCATCGCCACCTGTTGCAACGATTCCTCACCTGTGACATATAAGGTAGGAAGCTGTGAAGAGAGCAAACACATCGTCTGTAATAATAGAGTCGACTTACCCGCACCTGGGTTACCACCAATAAGAATCGCCGCACCGGGAACGACACCACCACCAAGAACGCGGTCTAGCTCTTTAAAGCCGCTACTGAATCTTGGTACTTCTTGTAGGTCGATCTCTGAAAGTGTTTGAACACTCGACTCGGTTGCGCTACCTGCGTAGCCGGTGAGTCTTTCATTACGTGCAACCTGAGGTGATGCAGCGAGCCTAACCTCTGTGATTGTGTTCCAAGCTCCGCATGCATTACATTGGCCCTGCCAGCGCGGGAAGTCTGCGCCACAGTCATTACATACATAAGCTCGTTTTGCCTTAGCCATAAAACCTCAATAATTTACTTTGTTACACGATGATGTTGTCAAATTGTGATGTCGTTGACCGTACGGATTAAAATAATCGTTGCAGTCGTACCAGTTATACTTAAAGATCGATTTAAACTAGTCGATAACACAAGTGCACTATCCATTCTAACAATAAAAGTATGCAGCAATCTGAAATTCTATCTGTAGCAGAGCGACTCATCCCAGCCTATCACGCTGAGGATTTTGATTTCCTTCTATCACAAATGACAGAGGGCGAATCCCCGTCTCTGAAATTGCTCGTTAAAATGGAACTGAATCGTATCATGGCGCCGTGTACCAAGAGTATCGATTTGCGCGGCCGTATCGACAACGAATGTCACCAGTTTACCCTAGATGGGCGTAAACACTGGCTCGATGATATCGCTCTTAATGCCTATCAGCGCGGCACAAAGAAGTTTCGCGGCTACACTGAAGGCGTTTGGGAGATGGTCATGTCTCCGCGAACTCAGCCAGTCAACAACCAAATCAATACCACTCAGCAAGAAGACAACGGCATCACCAGTGCCAATAGCCCTTATGAAGCGGAACCTATTAACCTTGGTTACGACTTAAAGCGTCAAGAGAACCGCTTAAAGGTTGCCTCACAAGTTGAGATAACCACCTCAAAGGGTCAAGTGTTGCACGGTGTTACTGTGGATATATCGCCATCAGGCGGGAAATTCAAGGTGCCAAGCGCATTCAAATACAACCTTGGCGAAATTGTCGGCGTCAAATTTACTGAATTGGTCGAAAAGTCGAAAGAGCCTGATGTGGATAGAACCACTGAGTTTCGTATTCTTGGAATCGACGACTCTTTCGAGAACAATGCAGTTAAGTTCCTACGAACGGTGCGTGTTTGTGACAGCAATGTCGTAGGCAGACTGATCGAAGAGTCACTCAACAGCAGCAGCAAAAAGACCCAACACGAGAACCAAGACCGCATCATTCGTACTCGAACTCGCGGTATTGAGCATACTTACCTCAAACATACCTGTAACCTGCCCCTCTTTTTTAGCGGTAGTGAGCTAAAACTGGCTCTATTAACCGACAACAACCACCCTCTTTGGCAGTACTGGCATGACGAGCGTAACCAACAAGCTTTAGGTACGTTGTTTAATGAGCAGCGTATGAATCAATTGGCGAAACCTGGAGTGAAAGGGACAAGCAATGTTATCTACTCGTTCACTCACGAGCACCAAAATAAGACGCTGTTCTACTCCATGATGTTGCCAGAGGCGAGCCGTGAGCAACGCCAATTGTTCTGGCACATTGGTGCGAAGAGATCGAGTTGGAAGACCTTTAAGTTCTCTGTTTTTGAGTTGTCCGAAGAAGAGCGTCAAGCATTAGCACAGCACTCGAAGGATTTAGCGAGAAGCTCTGAACAGCTGACCCACTGTGGCATCTTGCAAGAAATCGGCGCAGACGACAGTGCCGATGATTATCTACTGACAGAAAAACCCCGTATCGCGAGCAGTGAGCTGAATAAGTTCCGTCACGCGAGAACTGTGGTTGGCAATATCCAGAGTATCTATTTCGATTCTCAATCTCGACGCAAAGAGCCGCGCTATCAGTTTAAGTCGCCATTGCAGATCACCACTGAAGACGGTGCAGCAGCCAATGGTCACACTCAAGACCTTTCTAAGCGAGGGTTAAGTATTGCACTCGAGCAGCCACTGGTATTAAAGATCGATGACCCTGTGACTATCAACTTCAGTGAGCTTCAGCTCTATGATAAGAAGCTACCACTCAGTGCTGTGCCTTACCGAGTGATCCGTGTTAGTCCGAACGGTAAGAATGTTCAGTTGGCGATCGATGAAACGGGCAAAACCATGCGTACCGTGGCCTTCCTTAACGGCCTTATCGATCATAACCAAAACAAACTGATCAAAAAGAAAGAGATACTACCGACTCACTCACTGTTGGAATCCCTCCACAATGTACTATTGAGTAAAATGGTCAGTAACCCGATCTTTATTGATAAACCAAGTTCAAAACTACGCTGTAAGATCATTGGGGTTAACTTCCCACTCAATAACTACTTGAGCTTACTGGCGAAGCTTGGACACAACCATAAATTGTCACTAGAGCCGATATTTAAGGGTCACAGTAATACTCTATTAGCGGATCCGCTGAAGAAAATAGAGGGAGCAGGCCCTAAGCATCATGATGTTTACGTAGCAGCGGTTAAGTTTGGTGACAAGATTCAATCAGTACATACCAAGCTAAGCCGAGAGTTCAAATCGGTGAAAGAACGAATCATGTTCATTAAGAAAGCTCAGCATATGGGGGAGCTCTACGTTTTACGAGTATCAACCGCACCAGTTTTCGACCCACTGACCAGCCTGTTCCAATCTGATTTAGAGGCGATTGCTCGCATTAGTATGTATCAGGCGAAGAAGTTAGAGAATGAAGTGACGGCCTTTATTGGCTATGGTGAGATGTGTGATATCACAGATGAAGTGCTGATCAGACTCGAGCTGACCAAGTAATCGAACGCTCGAATATATCAACATAGAAACACCATCAAAAAAGCAGGCTCAATGGCCTGCTTTTTCTATTTATATGGTCTGCTAAAACCATCAAATGTTATGTAGAAAGGCACCTAGGGTTTCACTTGCCAGCTGATTTTCTGCTGCTTAGCAAGCACACCAGAAAGAATACACAACACGCCACCTAATCCAGAGTAACGAACTGCAGATTGTGCTTGTTGCTCTACTTTCGGTTTCGCATGATACGCAATACCCAAACCTGCAGCTTTCATCATCACTAGGTCATTGGCACCATCGCCCACTGCAACGGTATTATGCAGCTCAATCTCATGTTCTTCTGCAAGCTCAATCAGAATGTCTGCTTTGGTCTGCGCCGATACGACATCTCCCAACACTTGCCCTGTCAGTTTGCCATTAACGATTTCCAAGGTGTTAGATTGAGCGTAATCTAAGTTAAGCGTGTCTTTAAGGTAGTCGGAGAAGTAGGTAAAGCCACCAGAAGCAATGGCAGTTTTCCAACCTAGCTTATTTAACGTGTTTACCAACTCAACTAGATCTGGCATGAATGGTAGTGTGCTGCGCACTTGTTCCAAGATAGCTTCATCGGCATCTTTCAAGGCACCAACACGTTGACGAAGGCTCTGTTCGAAATCGAGTTCACCCTGCATTGCGCGCTCAGTGATGTCCGATACTAATTCTCCCACTCCCGCCAATTTGGCAATCTCATCGATGCACTCAATCTGAATCGCAGTCGAATCCATATCCATCACGATTAGACCCGGCTTAGACAGATCTGGAACTTCACTTAGGCAGGCGTAATCCAGTTTTAGACCCTGTAAGATCTCTTCATGCGCAGGAGTAAGTTGTCCAGACATCAGAGCAACTTCGTATTTGCCCACTTTCCAAGTGTCTAGAATGGTATTGTAGAAGCCTGTGAAAAAGTCGATGTCATCGAAGGCTTGAGGAGAAAGATACTCACCAAACACGATCCAGTTTGCCTTTGATTTGGCCAGTTGAGAAGCGAATCGCGTCTCCGGGAGTCGAGTTAACAGTGTAGTATGCCTTTTGATAGGCAAGAGTTTCTGTGCGTCCATGTGTCTGATTCCTAATTAACTTAGCTAGACGTTAACCTATTGCAATTTACATGTGCAAGTCTCAATATGTCTTAATCATAACATTTGTTTATTTCAGGCTTGATGAATCATGAATGAATCCTTGTTCTCATTACGCAATGCACTGCGTATTTTGGCGCTAATCTTATTAGCCGCCATGCTGGTCGTGACCATTAAAAATACCGTGGTGATCAGTAAAGGTAATGAGAAAATTCAAGCGAAGCAGCTCGAAACTCTGACCAAGGTGCTTATCTCACAGGCATCGCTATCCGCGAGTAAAATGATCATTCAGCAAGACCAAGAGCGCTTGCTAGAACTCACCAATCAACTGTCTCAAGACCGCTTGGTATTCGATACCACGATTTATAATGCGGAAGGGGTGCGCTTAGCGTCGAGTGAAAAGGCGCTGACCGTGCGCGAGGTGCTTGGTCTTGATACCCCACTCTCAACGGCAAGCATTGGCAAGCAGCAATTGGTTGAGCCTATCTATTCTCCAGAAAATGCCATCATCGGCTTTATTCGCGTGACCTTTGAGACGGGTCGAGTAACAGCGATCTCCGATCATCATTACCGCAAGAGTGACCGCTATATGATAGGTATGGTAGTGATGGGATTTGTGAGTGGCGTGCTGTTTATTCTATTAATCCTCAGACGTGGCAAGTCTAAGTCAGGCGAGAACCTGCTACTCAAGAACGTTAACTCTTAGTAGGCAAGCCCAATCCAACCAAACAATAAAAAGCCCCTACAGTCGAGACTGCAGGGGCTTTTTTCATTCAGCTCAAAGCATACTTAGGCTTTCGATTACTCGTCGTCACCCAGCAGAACAGAGTCTAGTGCAATTACCATCATGTCATTGAAAGTCGTTTGACGCTCATCAGATGTGGTTTGCTCGCCTGTTTTAATGTGGTCTGAAACAGTACAGATAGTCAGTGCTTTCGCGCCGTATTCAGCACATACACCGTAGATACCAGCCGCTTCCATCTCAACGCCAACGATGCCGTACTTGTCCATAACTTCGAACATTTCTGGATCTGGAGTGTAAAACAGCTCAGCTGAGAATAGGTTACCGACTTTTACGTCAACACCGCGCGCTTTTGCCGCGTCTTCAGCTGCACGAACCATTTTGTAGTCAGCAATTGCAGCAAAGTCATGACCTTTAAAGCGAATACGGTTCACTTTTGAATCTGTACAAGCACCCATGCCGATAACAACGTCGCGCACTTTAATATCTTCGCTAACCGCACCACAGCTGCCAACACGGATGATTTTCTTCACGCCAAAGTCTTTAATCAGCTCTGTCGCGTAGATAGAGCACGATGGGATACCCATACCGTGGCCCATCACAGAGATCTTACGACCTTTGTAAGTACCTGTGTAACCAAACATGTTGCGAACATCACACACCTGAACAACATCATCTAGGAATGTTTCTGCGATGTATTTAGCACGTAGCGGGTCACCCGGCATAAGAACAACGTCTGCGAATGCGCCCATTTCAGCATTAATATGTGGAGTTGCCATTGAAAATATCCTTTATCTCAAAACAAAAATGAAGAGAGAGGCTACCCTCTCTCTTCAGTATACTTAAAAATTACAAAAAGCTTGTGCCGTAGCCCATTGGCGACGTGCCGAAGTACGCTGCTAGCGTTTGGCCGATATCAGCAAATGTGTCACGACGACCTAGTGAACCAGCAGGTACATTCTTACCGTAAACAATCACTGGGATGTGCTCACGAGTGTGGTCAGAACCAGGCCATGTTGGATCACAACCGTGGTCAGCAGTTAGGATCAAGATGTCATCTTCTTGCATCATATCCATAACTTCGTGAATACGACCATCGAAGTACTCAAGTGCCGCTGCGTAACCCGCTACGTCACGACGGTGACCGTAAGCAGAGTCGAAATCTACAAAGTTAGTGAACACAATCGTGTTGTCACCCGCTTCTTTGATCGCGTCTTTAGTTGCTTCAAATAGGTCAGGAATACCTGTCGCTTTAGTCTTCTTAGTGATACCACAGCCAGCGTAGATATCAGAGATCTTACCGATTGAGTGAACCTCACCGTTTTTCTCGTCAACCAGTTTTTGCAGGATCGTTGCTGATGGCGGCTCAACAGATAGATCGCGACGGTTACCGGTACGCTCAAACTGACCTTTACCCGCACCAACGAAAGGACGCGCGATAACACGACCGATGTTGTAATCTTCTAGCTCTTCACGAGCGATCTGACAAAGATCTAGCAGGTTTTGTAGACCAAATGTCTCTTCATGACATGCGATCTGGAATACTGAATCGGCTGATGTGTAGAAGATTGGTAGGCCCGTCTTCATGTGCTCTTCACCTAAATCATCCAGTACTTGAGTACCCGATGCGTGACAGTTACCTAGGAAACCAGATAGGCCAGCACGCTCTAGAATGCGGTCAGTCAACTCTTTAGGGAAGCTGTTTTCTTTATCAGTGAAGTAACCCCAATCAAAAAGAACAGGAACACCCGCAATTTCCCAGTGACCTGACGGTGTATCTTTACCAGAAGACAGCTCAGCTGCGTGGCCGTAAGCACCGATGATTTCAGCGTCTGCATCCATACCAGGAGCAAAACGACCTGTTGACTCTTTATGAGCCATCGCAAGACCCAGTTTAGATAGGTTTGGCAGAGTCAGTGGACCTTGACGGTCAGCGTTATCCGCTAAGCCCTTATCACACTGATCAGCGATGTGACCCATAGTATCTGAACCTACATCACCAAATTTCTCAGCATCCGCTGTTGCGCCAATACCAAATGAGTCTAAGACTAAAATAAATGCTCTTTTCATTGCTATTTCCTTTAGCCCGCTCATTATCGAATAATTTTGGTGTGAGCAGGCTTTGTGTAATTTTTTAATTAAACGTCTTCTGAACGAATTTGACGGTAAACGTCCGGCGTTGCTGTGTATTCGCCACCAACAGTAATCGCATTTTGAAGGGCTGTTGCCGCTTCTTGCCATTGCTCTTCGTTGCGTGCGTGAATAACTGCAAGAGGCTTGTCTTCGCTTGCCACTTCACCTAGACGGATGAAGTTATCGAAGCCGACTGCGTAATCGATGCTGTCAGTTGCAACGCGGCGACCGCCACCCATGCCAACAACAGCCATACCGATTGCGCGCGTATCCATTGCTGATACAACGCCACTTTCAAGTGCGTATACTGGCTTGATGATTTCCGCTTTCTCTAGGTAGTTGTCGTAGTTTTCTACGAAGTCAGCTGGACCGCCCAGGCCTGCAACCATCTTGCCGAAGCACTCTGCTGCTTTACCGTTATCCAGTACCGCCATTAGCTTCTCACGAGCCTCTTCAGAGTCTTTCGCAAGGTTGCCAAGTACCAGCATTTCAGCACATGACGCTAGCGTGATCTCAAGAAGACGAGGGTTACGGTATTCACCCGTTAGGAACTGAACCGCTTCACGTACCTCAACTGCATTACCTGCAGAAGACGCCAATACTTGGTTCATGTCTGTTAGAATCGCTGTTGTCTTAGTACCTGCACCGTTTGCTACAGCTACGATAGATTTCGCCAACTCTTCAGACGCTTCGTAAGTTGGCATGAACGCACCTGAACCTACTTTTACATCCATTACTAGAGAATCTAGGCCAGCAGCCAGTTTCTTAGACAGGATTGAAGCTGTGATTAGAGAGATGTTGTCTACCGTCGCAGTGATATCGCGCGTCGCGTATACACGCTTATCCGCTGGAGCTAAGTCACCCGTTTGACCGATGATTGCAACGCCTGCGTCTTTGGTTACTTCACCAAACACTTCATTGGTTGGTGTGATGTTGTAGCCAGGGATAGACTCAAGCTTATCGAGCGTACCACCCGTGTGGCCAAGACCACGGCCAGAGATCATAGGAACGAAGCCACCACATGCTGCCACCATTGGGCCAAGCATTAGTGAAGTTACGTCACCTACACCACCTGTAGAGTGTTTATCAACGATTGGGCCATCAAAGTTCATGTGGCTCCAGTCGATAACCATACCTGAATCACGCATTGCACACGTTAGGGCAATACGCTCTGGCATCGTCATTTCGTTGAAGAAGATCGCCATTGCAAATGCAGCGATTTGGCCTTCAGAAACCGTGTTCTTAGCAACGCCCTGGATGAAGAAGTTGATCTCTTCAGCAGTCAGCACTTCGCCGTCACGTTTTCTGCGAATAATTTCTTGAGGTAGAAAAGTTGGAGTTTTGGTATTAGATACTTCAGACATTAGATTCCTCCCAACACTCATGATGAGTATGGTATGTAAGGTAAAGAGGTAATATGGAGCGGCAAAAGCACCGCCCCATCAAACAGACTATGTTGTTATCAATACTCTAAATATTTGGCTTTACAGCTAACGACGCTGCTGTGTCAAATATGACGAGTAAATTAGTAAGCTGTTGGATCAGCTGTTTCGTCTGTTACTTCTAATGTGTTTAGTAGGTTAGTCAGTAGGCTTGACGCACCAAAACGGTAGTGCATGTTGTCAGCCCAATCTGCGCCTAGGATGTCATCAGCCATTGCTAGGTATTGTGCTGCATCTTCAGCAGTACGAACACCACCTGCTGGTTTGAAACCAACAGTCTTAGCTACGCCCATGTCGCGGATAACTTCAAGCATCATGCGCGCGTACTCTGGAGTCGCGTTTACTGGCACTTTACCTGTTGAAGTTTTAATGAAGTCAGCGCCTGCTTTGATACAAATTTCAGATGCTTTCTTGATTAGTGCTTCTTCTTTAAGCTCACCAGTTTCGATGATTACTTTCAGTGTGATGTCGCCACATGCTTCTTTACACTGTTTAACTAGCTCGAAACCTACTTCTTCGTTGCCAGCGATTAGAGCGCGGTATGGGAATACTACGTCTACTTCGTCTGCACCGTAAGCAACCGCTGCTTTTGTTTCAGCAACTGCGATTTCGATGTCATCGTTACCATGAGGGAAGTTAGTTACAGTCGCAATACGTACTTCTGGAGTACCTTGCTCACGCAGTGCCTTCTTAGCTGCTGGGATAAAGCGAGGGTAAATACAGATTGCAGCTGTGTTGCCCACTGCAGTCTTCGCGTCGTGACAAAGCGCTACAACTTTTTCAGTTGTGTCGTCGTCATTTAGCGTAGTTAGGTCCATAAGTTTAAGTGCACGTAGAGCTGCTGCTTTTAAATCGCTCATTTCTATCTCCGATCAATATATTCAAATAGTTAACTACTTCGCCCTCCATCCAGTATAGATGGATATTTTAGTAATGCTCTGTAGTCACCAATGAACGGACTTGGTTCCCTGAAGACTTGTTGGCCTTACGCCATCAATTGCTATCCTTGTCACCGCACAGTACCAGTTTGGTCTATGGCACAACAAATCTACCTTGTTGTGTCTAACATCTATAGCGTATCGCTATGTTTGGCTTAATCCCAGAAGAATCACGATTGCGATTAAACAAGCGCTCATTTTCTTGCCAAAAAGAGAAATCCTATCCCTATAGCTTATACATTATAGGTATCCTTCGATAATTTGTAGTGCTCCTTAGAACGCAAACGGTTTGTATCTCAAAATAATTCAGTTTCCGAGTTATTGATGACAGCAATCTTTGCTAATAACACATCCTGTGTATCAACGTTTCCTGCCCTTCTCCAATAATCTGGTCCCTAAAACAAAAAAGCCCCGCAGCAATTTCTTGCTACGGGGCGATATTAAAGTGGCGTCTATATAATCTAATCTACTTAATTAGAAAGATAGGAAGAAGCCAGCAATTGTCGCTGCCATCAGGTTAGATAGAGTACCAGCAACAACCGCTTTAACACCCATACGAGCGATGTCGTGACGACGGTTTGGAGCTAGACCACCTAGACCACCTAGTAGAATCGCGATAGAAGAAAGGTTTGCGAAACCACATAGAGCGAACGAGATAATTGCTTGAGTCTTAACAGACATTACTTGGCCAGTCGCTTCAACGATTTGAGCGTTCTCACCAACGTATGGTACGAAGTTTAGGTATGCAACGAATTCGTTAACAACTGTCTTCTGACCAATGAAAGAACCAGCGATAGTTGCTTCTTCCCATGGCACACCAATGATGAATGCTAGAGGAGCGAAGATCCAACCAAGAAGTAGTTCAAGAGTTAGGTTCTCCATACCGAACCAACCGCCAACGCCACCTAGGATACCGTTGATTAGAGCGATTAGACCGATGAACGCTAGTAGCATTGCGCCAACGTTTAGAGCAAGTTGAAGACCAACAGATGCACCACCAGCAGCTGCGTCGATAACGTTAGCTGGTTTGTCGTCGCCGCCGTCCATTTCGTCAGCGATGTTGTCATCTGGAGTGTCAGTTTCTGGCTTGATGATCTTAGCGAATAGTAGACCACCTGGTGCCGCCATGAATGATGCAGCAACTAGGTACTCTAGAGGTACACCCATAGAAGCGTAACCCGCTAGTACACCACCAGCAACAGAAGCTAGACCACCACACATTACAGCGAATAGTTCAGACTGAGTCATTTTTGGTACGAAAGGACGTACAACTAGAGGAGCTTCAGTTTGACCAACGAAGATGTTTGCTGCAGCAGACATAGACTCCGCACGAGATGTGCCAAGAGCTTTCTGTAGGCCACCACCAAGAATCTTGATAACCCATTGCATTACACCAATGTAGTAAAGTACAGAGATAAGTGCAGAGAAGAAGATTAGAGTTGGTAGTACTTGGAATGCAAAGATGAAACCGATACCGTCAACTGAGAAGTTAACTAGGCTGCCGAATAGGAAACCAGTACCGTCTTTACCGTAGTCGATCACGTTTGCTACACCTGCAGAGAAACCTGCAAGAAGGTCACGACCCCAAGGGATGTAAAGTACGAATGCACCAAGTGCGAATTGGATAGCGAATGCGCCACCCACCGTTCTAAAGTTAATAGCTTTGCGGTTGTCAGATAGTAGTACTGCGATTGCAATCAGTACAACCATACCGACTAGGCTCATAAACAGGCTCATAGTTTATGACTTCCTTATTAGTTATTTATTGGCGTGTTACAAAATGGGGCTATAAAGCGCTGGCAATTATACTCATGCGACCACTAATAAAGTAATGCCGCCTTCACACTTTCGTATAAGATTCATGTATCATTCATTTACATATGTGATGAGGATCACGATACAACTGTAATTTACGCAAACGATAAACAAAAACTTTGGATTTTATTCACATATACCGAATAGGAGATGGCTATTTTGCCAAATTTGCGTTGCAATCGATTGCTTTGGTTCTTTTCTAAGCGAAACAAGTTCATTTAATATCGTAACTAAATATTTGGAATGATTAATGTTTCCTTGCTGACCACTTATCGGCATGTCCGGAGCATCGGTCTCTAAAACCATCCATTCAAGGGGCAAACGGGAGACCGTAGTGCGCGTTTTCTGTGCTCTTGGGTAAGTTATCGTGCCACCGACCCCAATATAGAAACCTAAGCGAATCCACTCTAAAGCCTGCTGTTCACTGCCCGAAAAACCATGAATCACACCGCCATTGGCAAATTTTTGCTGCTTGATAAGCTGAATAAGACGGTTGTGTGACTTTCGCTCATGGATGATCAACGGCAGTTTATAAGCCGTAGCAAGCTCAATCTGACGAACAAAAAAGCGCTCTTGCTTGTCGATATCAACATCTACAAAGAAGTCCAAACCGCACTCCCCTATCGCTATACACTGCTTAGAGGCACCGCTTAAGTGATGCTCAAGTTGATCAAAATCACCTTCATTAGCCGTCGCTAGGAAGTAAGGATGAAAACCTAATGCGTAGTAAAGATTAGAGTGATGTGAGCTTAGCTGTTCGAGTGTGTTCCAGTTGTTTTTGCCAATAGAGGGGACAACGACCTTCTCAACTCCTTGCTCTTGCGCGGCTGTGAGATAGTTTTGAGCGGCCATAAGATCGTCTTGAGTGCCAGTTGAAAAGGCGTCGAAATCTAGATGGCAATGGGTATCAAATAGCGGTATCGACATTATGGCTTATCTTTAGACTCGGGTTGTGGATCACTGCGATAAGGAGTGCAGCTACGCTTATTCTCCGGCGTTAACCCTAGCTCTTTACACCATTTATCGTACTGCTTAATCCATCTTTTAATCACTTGAAACATCCACTCTCCTTAAGACCAGACATAAAAAACGCCTATTGCAGAACAATAGACGTTTTTAATCACTTCGACTAGCACCACCTCAACGGGTTAGCACCGTCATCAATAAGATTAGTGCTCGCGAGTTGCACGGAACTCAACATCAGGGAAACGCTCTGACGCTAGGTTTAAGTTAACCATGGTTGGTGCGATGTAGGTTAGGTTATCGCCGCCATCCAATGCTAGGTTAGTCTGGTTCTTACGCTTGAACTCTTCGAATTTCTTCGCGTCGCCACACTCAACCCAACGTGCTGTTGCAACGTTCACGCTCTCGTAGATAGCTTCAACGTTGTATTCCGCTTTCAGACGAGCCACAACCACGTCAAACTGAAGTACACCAACCGCGCCTACAATCAGATCGTTATTCTGTAGTGGACGGAATACTTGTACCGCGCCCTCTTCAGACAGCTGAACTAGACCTTTAAGCAGTTGCTTCTGTTTTAGTGGATCACGTAGACGAATACGACGGAACAGTTCTGGCGCAAAGTTAGGAATACCAGAGAACTTCAGTGATTCACCTTGAGTGAAGGTATCACCAATCTGGATTGTACCGTGGTTATGCAGACCAATGATGTCGCCAGCGTATGCTTTCTCAGCACGTGCACGGTCGCCCGCCATGAAGGTTACCGCATCAGAGATACTGACATTCTTACCAGTACGAACATGGTTCATCTTCATACCTTGAGAGTAAGTACCCGATACGATACGCATGAATGCGATACGGTCACGGTGTTTTGGATCCATGTTTGCTTGGATCTTAAATACGAAGCCTGAGAACTTCTCTTCTGTCGCTTCAACGTCACGCTCAACTGCTTGACGAGTTTTCGGCATTGGAGCCCACTCAGTCAGGCCGTCTAGCATGTGGTCAACACCAAAGTTACCCAATGCAGTACCGAAGAAAACCGGTGTTAGTTCGCCCGCTAGGAACAGCTCATGGTCAAACTCAGGGCATGCGCCCATTACTAGCTCTAGCTCTTCACGTACGCTTTCAGCTAGGTCTGCACCAACTTCTGCATCCAGTTCAGGGTTATCTAAACCTTTAATAATACGAACTTCTTGGATCTCATGGCCGTGACCAGATTCGTACAAAATCGTCTCATCGCGGTGAATGTGGTAAACACCTTTAAACTCTTTACCACAACCGATTGGCCAAGAGATTGGTGCACACGCCATACCTAGCTCGCTTTCAACTTCATCTAGAACTTCCATTGGATCACGTACATCACGGTCCAATTTGTTCATGAAGGTTACGATTGGAGTATCACGTAGACGCGTTACTTCCATTAGTTTACGTGTACGGTCTTCGACACCTTTTGCAGCATCGATAACCATTAGACATGAGTCAACAGCCGTTAGTGTACGGTAGGTATCTTCCGAGAAGTCTTCGTGCCCCGGAGTATCTAGTAGGTTTACTAGGCAATCGTTGTACGGGAACTGCATCACAGACGTGGTTACCGAGATACCACGTTCTTTTTCCATCTCCATCCAGTCAGACTTAGCATGCTGGTTAGAGCCACGGCCTTTTACGGTACCCGCTTTTTGAATCGCGTTTCCGAATAAAAGAACCTTTTCAGTAATCGTGGTTTTACCCGCATCCGGGTGAGAGATAATCGCAAACGTTCTACGTTTGCTCACTTCTTGTTGGAAAGACATAGTCGCCCTTTGCTGATCTAAAGCGTAAAAAGGGCAAGTTGTTGAGACTTGCCCTTGAATTTTGTGTGCGGATTATACAGAAGTCGCCCAGCTTTCTAAAGCCTGAGCTAGAAAAAGTCAGGAGTTAGAGTAATGACGGCTTACACTAGCCCAAAGAGCCAGACATAGGTACGACGTTGGAGACAGGAGCCAGCCTAAGGTTCTGTATCAACCTCTCTGCCGTTTGAGGGGAAGATAGGTAAAAGCCCTGACCGATTTCACACCCCATCGCCATTAAATCTCGTTGCTGTTCTAATGTCTCCACACCCTCAGCAACCACGGCGACTCCAAGCTCATTACCAATCTGAATCATGCTCTTAAGTAGCACCAGTGAGGTCGAGTTAGTGACATAATCCATCACAAAGCTGCGATCGATTTTAAGGGTATCAAACTCAAAGTCTTTAAGATAAGAGAGTGAGGAAAATCCAGTACCAAAATCATCGAGAGCGATACGAACACCAAGCTGACGCAGCTCTTTAAAAATGATTTGTGCAAACTGGTCATTCTCTATCATCACGGTTTCCGTGATCTCCACTTCGATTTTATGCGTTGCCACACCACTAGAGATGATCACGCGTTTTAATGCATCAAAAAACTGAGGATGCTTTAAGCTGCGAGCCGAGATATTCAGGCTCATCACACCAATATCAATGCCGCGAGTCAGCCAGTTCTTATGTTGCGCTAACGCCAGTTCCGCCACCAGCAGATCGATCTGACGAATTTGCCCCGTCGCTTCCGCAACAGGGATAAAGTCATTCGGGTACATTAAACCTTTAATCGGATGATGCCAGCGTACAAGCGCTTCCACACCCTCAATATCACCCGACTTCAACGCCCACTTTGGTAAGTAATGAATCTCAAACTGCTGTTTATCAATGGCTTGCCTTAAGTCGCGTTCCAACTCTTTTTGCGACATAGCAATATAGTTGAGCTCTTTGGAATAGAACTGGAAATTGTTTTTCCCTAGTGACTTGGCGTGATACATCGCATCATCAGCATAACGGATCAGAGAGTGCTGAGAGGTGCTATCGTCTGGGTAAATCGAAATACCAATACTCGCTGTGACTTCCGCGGTTCCATGTTTCAGTTCAAAGGGCTCTCTCAGACGCTTAATCAGTTTCGAGGCAATTTTATTGGCGACACTCACCGCCATATCGACATCGCGTAAATGCTCCAAAACAATAACAAACTCATCACCGCTGAATCGCGCCGAGAGATCCGTCACTCGAATCGATTGTGTTATGCGCTGTGCGACCCGCTTTAACAGTTCATCACCTGCGGCATGACCATAGAGATCGTTGACCTCTTTAAAATGATCAAGATCGAGAAACAACAGCGCGAACGGACGCTGAGTCTGTTGAGCATTGAGTATCGACTGCCCGAGTCTATCGAGAAACAGAGTTCGATTAGGTAACTCAGTTAAAGGATCGAAGTAAGCTTGAGTATGAAGCTGTTTGTTCTTGAGCTCGATAGAAGACTTGGCATCAGTGAGCGATTTCAATAACAAGTCTCGGCTCTGTTCATGCTTAAACTGAACACGGAGCGAGTACACACCGATAAAGACAGCCGCAATAATCAGGGTAATACTGGTTTTGGTATAGCTGGCAATGCCTGACTCATAGCTGGTTTTGATCACGCGCTGAATCTCATCCGCCTGACTGGCGAAGTCGAGATAATACTCGTCTGTCTTCAATCCCAATGACGGTGTTTCTAAAACCGATTGTTGATAGTGCGAACCAGCATATTGGCGAAACTCAGCTAGTGTTTGGCGTAGCATCATCAATCTTTCTCGAAGTTCAGGGTCACTGATCGGTTGATAGCTACCCATGATGCTCTCTCCCCCATCAAGCAGCGCTCCTACATGCCAATCCGCAATCTCTAAGTAGTACCAAACCTCTTGGATCGATTGGGTTGTATCGCCAGACACAATTTCATCAAACCATAAATAAGCGAGCGAACCATTGATCTTTATCTCAGCAGCAGCTTCTGCAAGGGGGGACTTTTTGATCAAGAGATCGGTCGATTGCATGACGAGGACTGTGGTCGACGCTACCACCAGCAACGCTAATAGAGAGGTGAAGAGGAACTTTCGCTTATTTAGCAATTTGGGGAACAACATAATCAGGACAATAGGATGAGGAATGAATCAACCTTAACCCATCAATGTTTCAAATTAATGAACAGCCAGATATTTCAGTTACTTATGAAGTTTTGATGAATATTGGTGAGTGCACATTGTATAACCAAGTCCAACACCGTATATTTCGGTAGCTTGATTAAATCTGACAATGCAGGCCGATAGAAGCGTAACGTACACTATGATGGAAAGGTTCTTACACAAAGCAATCACCACTGTTTTCTGTTTGTCTCTATGGTCAACCATGGGCATGGCGAAAGATCTGATCAAGATCGAAGGCTCCAGCACGGTTTATCCCATCACTCGTCAGTTTGCTCAGCAGTTTATGAGCCTGCACAAAGACGTCGCGCAAGTTGTGGTTGGTGTCACCGGAACCGGAGGGGGCTTTCGCAAATTTTGCCGCGGCAAGACGGATATCTCCAACGCCTCTCGTCCTATCAAGACTCAAGAAAAAGCCTTGTGCCGAGAGAATGGCATTGAATTTTTAGAACTGCCCATTGCGCTCGATGCGATCACGCTTGTGGTCAGCAAAGACAATAACTGGTTGCAACACCTGTCCCTTGAAGAGTTGGCCACTTTATGGCACCCCTCTTCTGAGAAAACCATTACTCATTGGCATCAGCTCAATCCGAGCTTCCCAACAGAGCCAATTAAGCTCTATGCTCCGGGTAGTGACTCGGGAACTTACGACTACTTCACCAATGTTGTTCTTAATGGTAATGAACTGCGCAGCGACCATGTCGCCAATGAAGATGACTACCTGCTGGCCTCAAAGGTCGCCACCGATAAAAATGCGTTGGCCTTCTTAGGCTTTGCCTATTACCAAAACAATCAAACTCAACTCAAAGCTGTCTCGATATCAAGAAAAGATCAGCCAGCCATCGCGCCGAGTATCAATAGTGTCACCAGTGGCCAATACAACTCGCTCTCTCGCCCCTTGTTCATCTACGTTAATAAGGCAGCCGTCAATCGATACTCCGTCAATCAGTTCGTCGAGCACTACTTAAATCAAAAGCATCTCTCGTATGTCGTGAGTACTGCGGGCTACATCCCACTATCCCCTAGAATGCAAAATACCGCCCAATCGATTTTTGAAGCCCAAACTATTGGTTCAGTGTTTAACAGTAAGGAACTGAGCACCAACTTCGAGCGCTTTATGGAGCGTAATTAAGTCGTTATCTTGGCTTTAAAGAAAATGGGCAACAAAAAAGCCCAACCTAAGTTGAGCTTTGCTAATATCGATATTGTCGAACAAAAGACTAAAAGAATATGTAGCTCATGATGATTGCATCTTCTTTGCCTGTTGCCGTTGGGTAGTAATTACGGCGACGGTCAACCTCATTGAATCCTACCCACTCATACAGACCAAATGCGTTAAGGTTGCTTTCACGCACCTCAAGCCATGCACTTTCTGCCTTTGCTTGTTCACACACCAATAGAAAATGTTCAATCAAAGCTTTGCCATAACCTTTGCCTTGATGGTGAGGAGCAACAGCGATGTTCAGCAGCGTTACTTCGCCAACGATGTTTTGCGCATAGAAGTACCCAACCACTTCATCGTCGACTAGCATCACATGATGGCAGCCGCCGCGACTATCGAGATCGCGAATCATGTTTTGTGACCAAGGATGAGTATGAGCTTGCTGCTCAATCTGCCAGATTGCATCAAGATGCGACTCTGACATGGAGATAAATTGACTATTCATAAGAACAAATTTGTTGCCACAAAGCTCGACGTTGCTGGTTGTTGCCATCGATGTGAGATAATAAAGGGGACTGCAGCGTTTTAGCCGCAATATCAGTATCGGATTCACACCCTGCGAACCACACCCATTGCGGTGAACTTAAATCAAAATGACTCAGCTCACTTGGGTGTACATACTGCGCTTGTGATAACTCCAGCTTGATACTTTTCAACACTCGTTCAAACATCTCTGCCAGTGCACCTTGAGGCTTTTCTGGTGAAACTAATAGCAACTGGCATGTTTCAGGCAGTTTAGCGAGCTCGGTCTGATAACCAGCCAGACGCTCGGGGTGGCTCAGTTCCCACTGAGTAATCCCCATTTCTTGTAAATACTGCGCATGAATCTGTGACATGTGTTTGCCTATATGACTGAGCTCAAGGTTGAATCGAGCTGATACTAACAAAAAATAAAGGAGCATCAAGCTCCTTTATTTTTATTGGTCACGTTTCTTCTACTACTGCCTGATACAATGACTGAGCAGAAGATAGCTTGGCTAGTCTAAAGTTCATTAAACTCAGGGCTATATTCGATAGTACCACTGTGCCCATCAAAGATGCCCTCGACCAACTCAATCGCTTGGAATGCCCCCTCAGGTACATCCCAACGACATTGCAAATCGAATTCGCTGGCTGGTTTAAATCCAACCTTGCTGTAGAAGCTTGGGTCGCCCAGAACCACACATGCTGGATAACCAAAATCGTGCAGTGACGAAAATGCCTCTTCCATTAGCGATTTAGCAATACCTTGACCACGAAAGTCTTCACGTACCGCCAATGGCGCTAGGCCTTGCCAGTTGTAGTCTTCACCTTTGAGTGTGAGCGGGCTAAACATCACATGCCCAACCACTTCACCCTCGTCAGAGCACGCCACTAGAGATAGTGTTAAATGGCTATTCTCTCGCAGGCTCATCACCAGGTTGGCTTCCGCCTCTGTTTCAAAAACAGATTTCAGTAAGCGGTCAATTGCAAGTATGTCTGCAGGTGCTTCAGTTCGAATAAGCATTCATTACCTCATTTTGTGTCTGAGGTGATTGTACCCCCTTCTGCACAAAATCAGCTAATTGATTCAACAACATTTTCATTGGAGCAGGAAGTAAGTCTAAATCCACGCTATCCATTAGGTTCTTCACCTCTAGACCAAGCTCGGTATCCCCTTCAATTGAAAGGCGGCGTTGGAAAAATAGCGTATCTGGGTCTTCTTTACGCCCAGCGATCAAAACAAGGTCATTTAGGTTGCCACTGAAGCTCACATCTTCGGTTACTTCTTTGTCTGCCACCACCAGCTTTTCATCTTGATAGCTGATACACCAACTTAACCCCATGTCTTTTATGGACACTTTTAGCCACTTATCTTCGAGAAACTCAAAGTCACCATCTTCCAATGCTTCCTTGAAGACATTTTTAAGAGCTTCTAATAAGGCTTTTTTTTGTACTGTTTTTGGCAATAACTGGACTGGAGATCGCAAAATTGATGCGGCATTTTGAACTAGTTGAGTGCGAATCTTGTTTATCACGTGACTTATCCGTAACTTTATCAATAATATGGATCTCATCATAAGTGATGTTAAAGGCTCAATTCCTGTTATGTATCAAATTAATTTCGGTTTGATGCTTGTACTTTAATATCCCCAAAATCGCGGTTATAGTAACTCAGGTAATGAGAACAGTCGCAAAATCGCAGCTATGTTAGCTAGATACCTAAAATTACATCATTCAGTAATAAACATTCATCTATAATGAATGCTCAAGCTCTTGGAGAATTGGTAGTACTTTGATGCCTCCCCAGCAACTACAACATTGGTTTTCACAGCTCACAGCAAATAGCCCTTTCTTTTTTGCTGTTCTGGATGCTCAACATAACTATTTTATGGTGAATGAGCGCTACTGTGATATTGCGGGGTTAAACCAATCAGAGTTAACCGGAATGAACGACCGTCAAACCCTCGGCGACCAGTTCTACCAACATCTTAAGCCTTATTACGAGCGCGCTTTTAAAGGCGAATCCATTGAAGCGGAAATCACGCTCAACGAGACCGACCTCGACACCAGCCTTCACTTCAGCCTAGCCCCACTGTCTAACGGCAAAGAGACGGATTACATTGTTTTCCACGCCTTTGACACCTCTGAAAACCAAGTTCTAGTGCGCTCACTCGAAGAGTCTGAAGCCAAATTCCACAAGCTATCTTATTTGCTGCCAGACGGCCTGCTTCTTGTCGAAGATGACTTTATTCTCTCTTCTAACCCAGCGGCCGCACGTTTACTTGGGTTTAACTCGCCATCAGAGTTGCTTGGCGAAGAGTTAGGGCGTCTGTTTATTGATGAGCAAACCAAAACAGTCTTTAACAATAAGCTCAGCTCTATTGTTTCTGAGTCTGGTTTGGTGTGCTTAACTGGCGCGCGCTGTGGCTTTGAACGTAAGGTTCAATTGCATATTGATTCAACCGCCTTGTTAGGCAGTACGACTCAGTTAGTCTTGATTCAAGACGCACAAGAGACACCCAAAACCATTACGACAGCCGTTAATGAAGATGCCTATATCGACGACCTAACCAAGCTGTATAACCGTGTTGGTTTCACCAAGCGACTCGAGCAATTCATTCATAATGAAACAGCTGTTGTAATGCTGTACCTCGACATTGATAACTTCAAAAACATCAATGATTCACTCGGCCATCATATTGGTGACAAGGTGATCAAAGAGGTCGCCTCGCGCCTGAAGCGTCTATTACCAAGACGTGCTGTGGTGGGTCACTTAGGTGGCGATGAGTTCGGTATCATCCTGCCAGAGCCAGAGCACAAGCAGACGGTTGAAACCCTATCAGAGAAGATCATCTCGCTGATCAATCAACCGTTCGATCTGCACCACTTTAGTAAGCGCTTAGCTTGTTCGATTGGTAGTGTTAGCTTCCCACAAGATGGCATTGATGCCCGTATTTTGCTGCAAAACGCCGATACTGCGATGTATGAAGCGAAAGACCGAGGTCGTAACCGCTTAATCAAGTTCAACGAACAGATGAACAAAGAAGCTCGTATGCGTCTTTGGCTCGAAATCGAACTTCAGAAAGCACTGCAGCAGAATGGTTTAGAGGTGTGGTATCAGCCTAAGGTTAACGCCCGTGATTTCACCATCAACGGCGCAGAAGCGTTAGTACGTTGGAAGCACCCTGTTGAAGGCTACATCAGCCCTGCCGCCTTTATCCCGGTCGCGGAGCGAGCTGGTCTGATTGAACAACTGGGGCGGGTGGTCATGCGTGAAGTATTTGCAACGGTTAAGCGTTGGAAGATTCAGGGTATCTTACCGGGGCGTGTCGCAATCAACCTTTCTCCAGAGCAATTTGGTAACCCTAAGCTTATCGACTACATGGAGAAACTGCTGCGTACGACAGAGCTAGACCCAAGCGCGATTACCTTCGAGTTGACCGAAAGTGCGGTGATGAGTGACAGCGAACACACGCTTCAGATGCTTAACGCCATTAAGAAGCTTGGCTTTGCCCTATCAATTGACGATTTTGGTACTGGTTACTCATCGCTCTCTTACTTGGCTCGTTTCCCAATTGACGAGTTGAAGATAGATCGTGCCTTCATCACCGACATTGATACCCTGCCAAAGCAAGTCACGGTGATTGAGAACATCATCAACCTCGGTAAGTCTCTCAACCTGACTGTGGTTGCTGAAGGTGTAGAAACCAGTGAGCAAGCCACACTGCTCTCGAACCTGAACTGTAGCTCTATACAAGGTTTCCACTTCTACCGACCTCAGCCAAAACAGGAAGTTGAAGAGCTATTCGCCCAGAACCGTCGCCACAAGAACTAACCCACCAGTTTTGAATTTTACTCTACCTCAAATGGAGTAAAAGCGGATTTATCCGACTAAACCTGCCTTACATCAATTCTGACGTTCACATTTCTTCATAAAATGCTCGCTTCAAATTTATCTACTGGTAGTGAGCAAATGGAACTCTTATGCCCAGCAGGAAACCTACCTGCTTTGAAAACAGCCATTGACTGTGGTGCCGATGCTGTCTACATCGGATTCAAAGACGACACCAATGCACGCCACTTTGCTGGCCTGAACTTCTCTGGCAAAAAGCTGGATCGTGCCGTTGAATACGTCCATGACCGCAACAAAAAAATTCATATCGCACTCAACACATTCGCTCACCCTAACGGTTTCCAGCGCTGGACTAATGCCGTCGACCAAGCAGCCGCACTAGGCGTTGATGCTCTGATCGTGGCAGATATTGCCGTACTTGAATACGCAGCAAATAAATACCCTCACATGGAGCTACACCTGTCGGTACAAGCATCAGCAACCAATGCGGCTGCGATTGATTTCTACCACAAGAACTTCAATGTGAAACGTGTGGTATTGCCACGTGTGTTGTCGATTCATCAAGTAAAACAACTCTCTCGTAATATCTCTTCTGACGTTGACCTTGAAGTCTTCGCCTTTGGTAGCCTATGCATTATGGCTGAAGGTCGTTGCTATCTGTCTTCATACATGACCGGCGAATCCCCAAATACGGTAGGCGCCTGTTCTCCTGCGAAATACGTTCGCTGGCAAGAAACAGAAACCGGGCTAGAGTCACGACTAAATGAAATCTTGATCGACAAATACGCTCAGGGCGAGAACGCAGGCTACCCAACCTTATGTAAAGGTCGCTTTGAAGCGGACATTGAAGGCGAGCGTAAGCGCTACCACGCCCTTGAAGAACCAACCAGCCTCAATACCCTCTCGATGCTGCCAGAGCTGTTTGCCGCTAACGTTGCATCGGTGAAAATCGAAGGTCGTCAACGCAGCCCTGCCTACGTTGAACAAGTGACTCATACTTGGCGCGCTGCGATTGATCGCTACCAAGCCAACCCAGAGGCTTATCACGTTGATGCCGCTTGGAATGCTGCCTTAGCAAATGTATCAGAAGGCACACAAACGACGCTTGGTGCTTACCACCGTAAATGGCAATAGGATCGATGGAGAACGCAATGAAATACGCACTAGGTCCACTACTCTACTTCTGGCCAAAGCAAGATGTAGAAAGCTTCTACGAGCAAGCAAAAACAAGCTCTGCCGACATTATCTATCTTGGTGAAGCGGTCTGTTCTAAACGCCGTGAGATGAAAACCAAACACTGGCTGGATATTGCCAAAGAACTATCAGCGTCAGGTAAACAAGTTGTGCTTTCAACCATGGCGCTGTTAGAAGCGCCAAGCGAAGTGAACATCATGAAGAAATACGTCGACAACGGCGATTTCGCGATTGAAGCCAATGATGTATCAGCGATTCAGCTGGCGAGTGAAAGTAAGGTGCCATTTGTGGTTGGCCCTGCGGTCAACACTTATAATGCACACACCCTAAACCTGTTTCTTAAGCAGGGTATGACACGTTGGTGTATGCCGGTTGAGCTATCTCGCGAGTGGCTATCTAACGTGCTGACTCAGTGTGAAGAACTCAACATTCGTAACAAGTTCGAAGTTGAGGTGTTCAGCCACGGTTATCTGCCTTTAGCTTACTCAGCGCGTTGCTTCACTGCTCGTGCTGAAAACAAAGCAAAAGACGATTGCGAGACTTGCTGCATCAAGTACCCAACAGGTCTTCAAGTCGAGAGCCAAGAGGGGCAATCAGTCTTCAACCTTAACGGTATCCAGACTCAGTCAGGTTACTGCTACAACCTAATCAATGATCTGCCGAATATGCATGATCTGGTTGATGTGGTTCGTCTAAGCCCACTAGGTATCGACACCTTCTCTGAGCTCAATAACTTCAGAGCTAATGAAAACGGTGAGAGCCCAATTCAGATTGCTGACCGTCAGTGCAACGGCTACTGGCACCAATTAGCAGGCTTAGAAGTAAAGAACATCTAAGCCAAGCCCTCAAAAACACAAAAAGGTCTAGCAATCGCTAGACCTTTTCTTTATCCATAAACTTCTAATCGGTTATGCGGTGGCCGTTTGCAGATCCGGCGCATTGAGCTTCTTTATATCTTTCACCAGCATCACGATCACGACCGCGCTCAGCGCAATGTTTGAGAGTGGGTACGCGATCCAGATCCCCGGCACACCAAACAGCTTCGGCATGATGTACAAGAACGGTAGCTGAATCAGCATATTACCGACCGTGACAAACATCGCCTTACTGCCTTTGTTGACGGCTTGGTAATAAGCACCTGCTACCACTAGGAAACCATCCAGAGCCAAGGCAAACATGTGTAGTCTAATCCCCAATACCGTGTATTCCACCAGCTGTGGGTCTTCAGAGTTAAACACTGAGACAAATTCCCTTGGGAAGATGTTCAATAGAATAATAAACGCCATGCCGACAGCAACAGAGCTCACCATCGCAATCTTAAGCAGTTGGCGAATGTTGTCTTGGCGCTTAGCTCCGTGGTTGTAACTCACAAGCGGCTGCATACCATTGGCGATACCCTCTGCTGTGAGGTAGTAAACCGTCACAATGTAGCCAAGGATAGCGTAAGCACCAATCATCAACTGGTTACCATATTGAGCAAACAGTGCGTTATGCAGCGCGACCATCATCGAGCCGTAAGCATACATAAAGAAACTAGAGGTGCCGATGGCAAAGATCTGAGGAATCACATTTAACTTCAGTCTTAATTCACTCCAGCGCAGACGCAGGTTCGCTCTACGTGAGAAGAAGTAAGCTAAACCGAGCCCGGTTACGACAAACTGTGCAATCGCGGTGGCAAGTGCTGCACCGGTCAACTCCCAATTCAGCCATGCGATGAACATATAATCGAGTACGATGTTGATCACCGCCCCTACGACCATCAAAATAGTCGCTAAATTCGGGCTGTCGTCATTACGCAGCAAGAACGGCATTGCTATCGAGCCCAAGGTAAAGACACTGCCCACAATCAGAATCTGTAGGTACTGCAAGCCAAGATCAAACACTCGCCCTTCAGCGCCCTGCCAACGTAAAAAATCGTCTGCAAACAAGAACAAGATCCCGGCAACGAATGGAGCCAATGCTAATAACAGGGTCAGGCCAGTCGCAAGGATCTGTTTTGCACCCTGTGTATCTTTCTCCCCTTGGCGAATCGAAACCAAGGCTCCAGTACCTACACCCACGAGCATACCTAGGCCAAGGATCGAGCCGATCACAGGCCAAGCAACGTTGATACCCGCTAGGCCATCGGCACCGACAAAGCGACCAATGAAAATGCCATCGACGACTTGGTATAAGCCATTGACCAGCATTGCAGCCACGGTTGGGATTGTGTAGCGCCAAAACTGGCGACTGATTGACTGACTCATCTTCTACTCTTACTTTCTGCTGTTATCTCACTACCAATGAGTGAGTAATGACGTTTCTGCTGTCCTTGAAACTTATGTTCATCCTGCTGATCACTTAGTTAACCAGACTAACTAAATAATCAAATTTTTACTTTAATGCTTTGCTTAGCAATAGGTTTAACTGCTTTGATTCGTCTTCAGTTAATTGACTCTCTAGCGTGTTCGCCATTACCTGATAGATTTTGCTCTCTTCTTCTAGACCAGTTTCTGCTTTTGCTGTCAGCACAACCAATTTAGATCGTGCATCCTCTGGACTGGGCATTCGCTCGACTAAACCTTTTCGCTCTAAACGCTGAACCATAGTTGTCGCCGAAGGCTTAGTGACCAGCATCTCTTCAGCAAGGTCCGTTAGTCGAATTGGCTCTTTAGACGCTTGAATCACTTTAAGGTAGTCGTACTCATTAAAGCTCAGCTGTCCAATCGGATCCTCTTTTAACTGCGTTCGCCATATCTTAGAGGCAAAGCGTTCTATCTTTTCTAGGTTTTCGTTCAACATCTATTCTTCGAACAACCAATATTTAATTAGCAATGCTAACTATTTTAATCGTCATTGATTAAATTGCAATCAGAAAACGTGTGCCACATAAAAAAAGCCGCTAATCAATAGCGGCTTCTTGGTACGAGTTAGGAGTGAATCAGTCTGTAAGCGATCAGTTCGCTTCAGCTTGCTCTTGTTCTAGTTTGGCCTGAGCAATGCGCTCTTCTTTAATCTCGGTAAAAATATTACCTAACTCAAGGAAAGAGTAGCGATGTTCAACATACTCATAAACGTTGAATGAGACGGCCAGTTTGTAGAGAGAGATCGCATTCGCGTAGTCACCACGCATGTGGTAGCGCTTCGCCAAGTAGAAGTAGGTCTCGGTTAGGCGTTGAGCCAACAAAGTGTTGTCTCGCGTACCCGTTAGGATTGCCTTAAAGGCCTGCTCTTCTGAGATCTCATCGAGCATTATAGCGACCAAAACCCATCCCCACTGTTCATCACGATCTTGGTAGCGCGATTTCAGATCTTGTAGGGCTTGCTCCGGCGTTAACTCATGCTGAATGATGTAGAGCCATAGCGCACGAAATGGATCGCTAGGATCGTCATTGTAGTGCTTGAGCATCTCTTCATTAGACAATTCGTAACGTTCGCCATAGTAGAGGGCAATCGCTCGGTTACGCTCTGCATAAGAGTTACTTGGATCAAGTTCAAGTGTTGAATCGAAAGACTCATAAGCCGCGTCAAACTCACCCACCTGAGTAAAGTAAACGCCTAGCAAGTTGAAAATATCAGGTTGTGCAGGGTTCAAAGACAAAGACTGATTGAAATCGAGTCGAGCGAGATCACGCAGACCTACGCTATCGTAATAGTTGCCGCGTTCAAAAAGCATTTTAGCGCGAACGTCATCACCCAGGTCGGGTCTTTGTAACAACTGAGATAAGCGAGCTATCTGAACTTCTTGCTGCACACTCGGCTGAAGTGGTACAGCCATTGGTGGATAGACCCAGCGCTGAGCTGAGCTGTCCATTGTCGATGCACAACCTGTTAAAACAAGCAGCAGAGACAGACTCGCGGTTTGAAACCATTTCACAAATACTTACTCCTGTTATGACCGCAATAAAAAAGGGAGCGATATGCTCCCTTTATAACATGCTTTATTAATGATGGGTTAGAAATCACTAAAAAGCGATAGTTCCATCATTTTACTGAGAATTACTCAGCAGCAGGTGCTTCGCCTTCAGCTGGCGTTTCAACTGCTTCTTTCATGCTTAGACGTACACGGCCTTGACGGTCAATCTCAAGAACCTTAACTGGTACTTCTTGGCCTTCAGTTAGGTAGTCAGATACTTTCTCTACGCGCTTGTCAGCGATTTGAGAGATGTGTACTAGACCATCTTTACCAGGAAGAATCGTTACGAATGCACCGAAGTCTGCTAGACGCGCTACTTTACCTTGGTAAATGCGGCCAACTTCAACTTCTGCAGTGATCTCTTCGATACGACGGATCGCTTCTTTCGCAGCTGTACCTTCAGTTGCAGCGATCTTGATTGTACCGTCGTCGTCGATTTCGATAGTTGTACCTGTCTCTTCAGTTAGAGCACGGATAACTGCACCACCTTTACCGATAACGTCTTTGATCTTCTCAGCGCTGATCTTCATTGTGTGAATACGCGGAGCGAACTCAGAGATATCTTCACGAGCACCAGAGATAGCTTCATCCATTACAGATAGGATGTGCTTACGTGCACCTTGCGCTTGGTTAAGAGCAATTTGCATGATCTCTTTAGTGATACCTTCGATCTTGATGTCCATTTGAAGTGCTGTGATACCAGTGTTAGTACCCGCTACTTTAAAGTCCATGTCACCTAGGTGGTCTTCGTCACCAAGGATGTCAGAAAGAACAACGAAGTCGTCGCCTTCTTTAACAAGACCCATTGCGATACCCGCAACAGAAGACTTGATTGGCACACCTGCATCCATAAGAGCAAGAGAAGTACCACATACAGAAGCCATTGAAGAAGAACCGTTAGATTCAGTGATTTCCGATACAACACGTACTGTGTATGGGAATTCATCAACAGAAGGCATTACTGCTGCGATACCGCGTTTAGCCAGTTTACCGTGACCGATTTCACGACGCTTAGGAGAACCTACAAAACCAGTTTCGCCAACACAGTATGGAGGGAAGTTGTAGTGTAGTAGGAAGTGATCTTTACGCTCACCAGTTAGCTCGTCGATGATTTGAGCATCACGCTGCGTACCTAGAGTCGCAGTTACTAGAGCCTGAGTTTCGCCACGTGTAAATAGTGATGAACCGTGTGTACGAGGAAGAACACCAGTACGTACGTCTAGCGCACGAACCATGTCTTTTTCACGGCCGTCGATACGTGGGTTACCAGCGATGATGCTGCGACGTACAACTGTCTTCTCTAGATCGTGGAAGATAGTGTGGATTTCTTTTGTGTTCGCTTCTGGATCTTCAGCAAGTAGCACTTCGTTTACTTCACCAGCGATCTCGTGGATGCGGTCGTAACGAGCCATCTTCTCAGTGATTTGGTAAGCTTCAACAAGCTTAGTTTCAGCCAGTTCAGCGATCTTGTTTACAAGTGCTGTGTTCTCTTCTGGAGCAACCCAATCCCAAGCAGGAGTCGCAACTTCAGCAGCAAACTCGTTGATTGCGTTGATCACTGTTTGTTGTTGGTCGTGGCCGTAAACAACCGCTGATAGCATTTCTTCTTCAGTTAGGTTGTCAGCTTCTGACTCAACCATTAGTACTGCAGATTCAGTACCCGCAACAACTAGGTCTAGCTTAGAAGCTTCTAGCTCTGTGTTGCTTGGGTTAAGTACTAGTTGACCGTCGATGTGACCAACACGTGCAGCACCGATAGGACCGTTGAACGGAATACCAGAGATAGCTAGCGCCGCAGAAGTACCGATCATAGTTACGATATCAGGTTGAACATCTGGGTTAACAGATACTACCGTTGCGATAACTTGTACTTCGTTTTTGAATGCATCTGGGAAAAGTGGACGGATTGGACGGTCGATTAGACGAGCCGTTAGCGTTTCACCTTCAGATGGACGACCTTCACGCTTGAAGAAGCCACCAGGGATCTTACCTGCAGCGTATGTACGCTCTTGGTAGTTAACTGTTAGTGGGAAGAAGTCTTGACCTTCAACCGCTTCTTTTTTACCAACAACAGATACGAATACAGACGTATCGTCCATTGTTACCATTACTGCAGCAGTAGCTTGACGTGCAATAACACCTGTTTCTAGAGTTACGGTGTGGTTACCGTACTGAAACGTTTTTACAACTGGTTTTTCAAACATTGTATTTCCTTCATCTAAAGATTGCTCTTTAGAATAAGTGAATGGGTACTCCGCAATGACTAATCGCGACTAGTAAAAAGAGACGAAAAAGAACGACGTTCTCCGCTCATCTGTTTTTAATAGTCGCGACCTATTGGCCGACATCTGTGACTGTCATTGTTGAGTAAAGTGAAGTGCCAGCGTTTCATAGAATTACTGGCGTGCAAGAGTATAAACTATTTTTCTGACAAGAGACATTTTCAGAGCCAAAAAACGAGTTTACAGCACACATAACGGGTACTTTTCTCTGCGTTGTGACGATATTTCAGACATAAAAAAAGCCTCAGCAATTGCTGAGGCTCTTTCATCAAATTCGAGATTTGATTAGCGACGTAGACCTAGACGCTTGATAAGCTCTTGGTAACGACCAAGATCTTTACCTTTTAGGTAGTCTAGAAGCTTACGACGGCTAGAAACCATACGTAGAAGACCACGACGGCTGTGGTGATCGCCTTTGTGAGCTTTGAAGTGACCTTGTAGGTGGTTGATAGAAGCAGTAAGTAGAGCTACTTGTACTTCTGGTGAACCTGTGTCGCCTTCAGAGCGCGCGTATTCTGCAACGATTGCTGCTTTAGTTTCTGCATTCAGAGACATAATTCTCTCCTGATAAGAGTAGTTTGATATTTGTAGCAGCCAATCTCTGATTCAGCCGCTACGCGAGCCGTGGATTATAGGGAAGTTTGCCTAGTGGTGCAATAACAATCTATCGCTATCTCACCGCTACAAAACAAAAAAGCAGAAGACCTAAATTGGACTTCTGCTTTTCACGACTTATAAGCAAAGATTGCGTTTAATCTTGATTACGCTTGCGGCTCTTCTTCACGGAAAACCACCAAGCGCTTTGGTGCTACGCGACCATCATTATCGATCTGAGCTACACCAACAAACAGCTTCTCTTCACCACTTGTCATACGCACTGTGCCTTCTGCTGGTGCACCGGCAACTTGTACTGGCATACCGTGCTGAACTAAATCAGTCAGCTCCGCATTCAGATTCACTTCTGGTAGATCTTCTACTGCGGTGTCCATTGGCATCAGCAGTGGATCAAGCAGCTCTTTTGGTGCAATGTCTTGCTGTTGAGCTTGCTCTAGGATCTCATTCAGTTGCTCTAACGTTACCATGCGCTCGTATGGGTACTTTGCAACACCGGTACGACGCAACATGGTTACGTGCGCACCACAGCCTAGCATTTCGCCCAGATCGTCAGTGATGGTACGGATGTAAGTGCCTTTTGAACAGTGCACTTCCATCTCAACTTCATCACCTTCAAAGCGAAGTAGATCGATAGAGTAAACCGTGATCTTACGAGATTCACGCGGTACTTCGATGCCTGCACGCGCGTATTCATACAAAGGCTTACCTTGGTATTTTAACGCAGAGAACATGGATGGTACTTGGTCAGTTTCACCCTTGAAGCTCTCAATGCAACGCTCAAGCTGTTCGCGAGTGACATTCACTTCACGAGTTTCAACAACTTCACCATCAGAGTCAGAAGTGTTGGTACGCTCACCTAGCTTAGCGATCACAACATAGCGCTTATCAGAATCTAATAGAAACTGAGAAAACTTGGTTGCCTCACCTAAACAGATTGGCAGCATGCCTGTCGCAAGAGGATCCAAAGCACCGGTGTGCCCTGCTTTCTCTGCAAAGTAAATACGCTTTACTTTCTGCAGTGCGTCATTTGATGAGATGCCAGTCGGCTTATCTAATAAAATAACCCCGTTAATCGGGCGACCTTTACGACGGCGAGCCATTACTCTTCACCTTCCGAAGTAGACTCATCACGGCCAGCAGCTTGCTGCTTACGCTTATCTTCGCTTACCACTTCAGATACTAGGTTAGACATACGCATACCTTCAACCAAAGTGTTGTCGTAAGTGAAACGAATTTCTGGTGTTAGGCGTAGGCGGATACGCTTACCTAGCATCATACGTAGTTGAGGCTCGTGCTCTTTCAGTGCAGCTAGGCTCGACTCTGGTGTTTGCTCGCCCACACATAGGAAAGTAACGAATACTTTTGCGTAAGCAAGGTCACGAGAAACCTCTACATCAGAGATAGTTACCATACCGATACGTGAGTCACGAACTTCACGTTGCAGCATGATTGCTAGCTCTTTTTGTAGTTGCTGAGACACGCGCTGCGTGCGGCTAAATTCTTTTGACATTTTCTTTTCTCACTTAGAAAGATGGGGGGCTTGGTAATAACCAGCCCCCCATGGTGTATTCAACAACCGATTACCACTTACCTATACAAGTAATGTTAGTAACCTTAGTCAATATGTCGAGTCAGCGGACTGATTAGTCTAGAGTACGCTTAACTTCAACGATTTCGAATACTTCGATTTGGTCACCAACGCGAACGTCATTGTAGTTCTTAACGCCGATACCACACTCGTAGCCATTCTTAACTTCTTGTACGTCATCTTTAAAGCGACGTAGTGACTCTAGTTCACCTTCGTAGATAACAACGTTGTCGCGTAGCACGCGGATTGGGTTGTTACGCTTGATCGTACCTTCAGTAACCATACAACCTGCGATTGCACCAAGCTTAGGCGACTTAAACACGTCACGTACTTGAGCAAGACCGATGATCTCTTGTTTGAACTCAGGAGCAAGCATACCGCCCATCGCCTGTTTCACTTCGTCGATCAGTTGGTAGATGATTGAGTAGTAACGTAGGTCTAGGTTTTCGTTCTCAACAGTACGACGAGCTGTCGCGTCTGCACGAACGTTGAAGCCTAGGATGATAGCGTTAGATGCTGCTGCAAGTACTGCATCAGTTTCTGTAATACCACCAACACCAGAACCTACGATGTTCACTTTAACTTCGTCAGTAGACAGTTTCAGTAGAGAGTCTGCGATAGCCTCTACAGAACCTTGTACGTCCGCCTTAAGAACAACGTTAAGCTCAGCAACTTCACCAGCAGCCATGTTAGAGAACATGTTCTCAAGTTTCGCTTTCTGTTGACGTGCTAGTTTCACATCACGGAATTTACCTTGACGGTAGTTCGCTACTTCACGTGCTTTACGCTCATCACGTACAACTGTTGCTTCATCACCAGATGCTGGTACACCAGAAAGACCTAGGATCTCTACTGGGATAGATGGACCTGCAGATGTCACTTCTTGACCGTTCTCATCGCGCATTGCACGAACACGGCCGTACTCTTGACCACAAAGAACGATGTCGCCCTTGTTTAGAGTACCAGACTGTACAAGTACAGTAGCAACTGGACCACGGCCTTTATCTAGACGAGATTCTACAACCACACCAGATGCCATGCCTTCTTCTACTGCTGTAAGCTCAAGGACTTCAGATTGTAGAAGGATAGTCTCTAGAAGACCTTCGATGTTAGTACCTTGTTTCGCAGAGATGTGAACGAACATGTTCTCACCGCCCCACTCTTCAGGGATAACGTCGTACTGTGCCAGCTCGTTCTTAACGTTGTCTGGGTTAGCGTCTTCTTTATCGATCTTGTTTACAGCAACGATTAGCGGTACTTCAGCTGCTTTCGCGTGCTGGATCGCTTCGATCGTTTGTGGCATTACGCCATCGTCTGCTGCTACTACTAGAACAACGATATCTGTCGCTTGAGCACCACGAGCACGCATTGCTGTAAATGCCGCGTGTCCAGGAGTATCAAGGAAGGTGATCATGCCGTTTTCAGTTTCAACGTGGTATGCACCGATGTGCTGCGTGATACCGCCCGCTTCGCCTGAAGCAACGTGAGCTTTACGGATGTAGTCAAGTGTAGACGTTTTACCGTGGTCAACGTGACCCATGATAGTTACAACAGGAGCACGTGGAACAGCTTCAGCGTTGTTGTCACGGTCGTTTAGTACCGCTTCTTCTAGCTCGTTCTCTTTACGTAGGATTACCTTGTGACCCATCTCTTCAGCAACAAGTTGTGCTGTCTCTTGGTCGATCACTTGGTTGATAGTCGCCATAGCGCCCATCTTCATCATTACTTTGATAACTTCAGTTGCTTTAACAGCCATTTTGCTAGCTAGTTCAGAAACAACGATAGTCTCACCGATAACAACGTCAGCTTTCGCTACAGATGCTGTCTTATCGAAGCCCTGTTGCATTGAAGTTGGTTTAGCCAGTTTACCTTTACCGCCACGACCACGTTGGTTACGACCACCACGGTTGTTAGTAGCTTGCTTGTCAGCTGGCTTCTTCTTACGACGACGAGGCGCCTTCTCTTCTTTCTGGTCAGCTGCATCTTCCGCTTCACGAGCGTACGTAGAAGTTGTCACATGGTAGTCCGCAGACTTCTCTTGCTCTTGCTTCTTCTGCTCTTCTTCAGACCAGCGCGCTTCGTTCTCTTCTGCTAGTTTACGTGCTTCTTCAACTAGCTTCGCCGCTTCAGCTTCAGCTTTACGCTGTGCTTCTTGCTCTTGACGAGCTTTTAGTTCATCCGCTTCTTTTTTCGCTTGTGCGTTAGCGTCTGCATTTTTTGCATTCATGTCTTTTTTAGCCTTATCAGCTTGTGCGCGTTTTGCTTTTTCTTCAGCTTCACGTTTTGCGTCCGCTTCACGTTTTGCCTTCTCTTCAGCTTCGCGCTGTGCTTTCTCTGCAGCTTCACGTTTCGCTTGCTCTTCAGCTTCACGACGTGCTTTCTCTTCAGCTTCACGCTTCGCTGCTTCCTCAGCTTCACGTTTCGCTTCATCTTCAATAGCGCTGCGCTTCACGTAAGTACGCTTCTTGCGTACTTCTACTTGAACATCCTTACTCTTACCGCCTCCAGCGGCAACACTTAGCGTGCTGCGGGTCTTGCGTTGAAGAGTTAAACGAGTCGGTTCAGCTTCACCAGAAGTATCACCGTGCTCTTTTTTCAGATGCGTCAGTAATACCTGTTTTTCTGAATCAGTAACTTGATCCGACCCTGTTTTCTTCATGCCTGCATCAGCAAGTTGTTCAATTAAGCGGTCAACTGGCGTACCAATCTCTTCACTCAGTGCTTTAACTGTTAATTGTGTCATACCGCTTTCTCTCCTTGCTGAATTATTCTTCGTCGCCGAACCAACAGATGTTACGCGCAGCCATGATTAGCTCGCCCGCACGCTCTGCAGTTAGGTCTTCAATGCCTTCTAGTTCATCAACGCCTTGGTCAGCTAGGTCTTCTAATGTTGCTACACCTTTCGCTGCCAGTTTGTAAGCCATTTCGCGCTCTAGGCCTTCAAGTGCTAGAAGGTCTTCTGCTGGCTCAACACCGTCAAACGTCTCTTCTTTCGCTAGTGCTAGCGTAGTTAGAGCGTCTTTTGCACGGTTACGTAGTTCTTCTACGATGCCTTCGTCTAAGCCATCAACTTCTAGAAGCTCGTTTACTGGTACGTAAGCAACTTCTTCTAGCGTAGAGAAACCTTCTTCAACAAGCAGTTGAGCAAAGTCTTCTTCGATGTCTAGGTGCTTCATGAAGTTTTCGATAGAAGCAACCGCTTCTTCTTGGTGTTTCTTTTGAAGGTCTTCAACTGTCATTACGTTCAGTTCCCAACCAGTCAGTTGAGACGCTAGACGTACGTTTTGACCACTACGGCCGATAGCTTGTGCTAGGTTGTCCGCTTCAACAGCGATGTCCATTGAGTGTGCATCTTCATCAACGATGATAGAAGCAACGTCAGCTGGTGCCATTGCGTTGATAACGAATTGCGCTGGGTTATCGTCCCAAAGAACGATATCGATACGCTCACCACCAAGCTCGCTTGATACAGCTTGTACACGTGCACCACGCATACCAACACACGCACCCACAGGGTCGATACGCTTGTCGTTTGTTTTCACAGCGATTTTAGCACGAGAACCTGCATCACGTGCAGCACCTTTTAGTTCAATCAGCTCTTCACCGATCTCAGGCACTTCAACACGGAATAGTTCTGCAAGCATTTCAGGCTTAGAACGAGTGATGAACAGTTGGAAGCCGCGCGCTTCTGGTGCAACTTTGTATAGAAGACCACGTACACGGTCGCCTGGACGGAAGTTTTCACGTGGCAGTTGATCATCACGTAGGATAACCGCTTCAGCGTTGTTACCTAGATCTAGGATGATAGTGTCACGGTTAACTTTCTTAACTACGCCCGTTACTAGTTCACCTTCGTTGTCGATGAACTGTTCAACGATTTGCGCACGCTCAGCTTCACGTACTTTTTGTACGATAACTTGTTTAGCAGTTTGAGTCGTAATACGGTCGAATGTTACTGATTCGATGTCGTCTTCGATGAAACCACCCAGTTCGATTTCTGGGTTATCAAACTTAGCCGCTTCAAGAGAGATCTCTTTCGTCGGGTTTTCAACTTCTTCAACAGCTTCCCAACGACGGAAAGTTTCGAAATCACCAGTTTTACGGTCAATTTCTACACGAACTTCGATTTCGAATTCGCTTTTCTTCTTTGTTGCTGTTGCAAGCGCGATTTCAAGCGCTTCAAAAATACGCTCACGAGGAACTGCTTTCTCGTTAGAAACAGCTTCTACTACCGCCAAAATTTCTTTGTTCATTAATCTAGCCTCTTAAGCTCTTCTCTCAGGGAGAACTAAAATTTAGGGATCAGGTTCGCTTTTGAAATATTGCTGAGGGCGAATTCTTCTTCTTGCCCTTCAACCAATACTGTTACGGTTTCGCCTTCGATAGATTGGATATCACCTTTCCATTTACGACGGTTGCCGACAGCCATTTTCAAAACGATGCTTACCTCGTGACCAATAAATTGTTGGTAATGCTCTGCTTTGAACAGTGGTCTTTCTAAACCTGGTGAAGACACTTCAAGGTTATAAGCCACTGAAATTGGATCTTCAACGTCCATTACGGCACTTACTTGGTGACTAACTTCAGCGCAGTCGTCTACATTGATGCCGTTTGGAGAATCGATGTAAATACGTAGCGTTGAGTGCTCACCCGCACGAATAAATTCTAATCCAACTAACTCATAACCTGATGCTGCTACTGGAGCGTCAAGCATTTCAGTAAGTTGTCTTTCTAAACCAGTCATTTAACCACTCCAGAAACAAAAAAAGGGCTCAAAGCCCAATTTAAATTCCAAGCAAACATTATCTAGCTGCATTTACAAATGCTTAGATAACAAAAAACCCCGTATAAGCCGGGGTTTTTGTTGCTGGACCCTTATAGACTAAGTGCCATCATCAATTTGATATCGCACTTAGCTCACAGTGAGGTTCACACTGTGCAAACTTGCTACCAATCAAGACTAAATATAGCACTTTAAATTGGTTGCGGGAGCCGGATTTGAACCGACGACCTTCGGGTTATGAGCCCGACGAGCTACCAAGCTGCTCCATCCCGCGTCCGACTTGCGAGCATTATACGCTCAACAAGATGTTTTACAAGTTTGTAATAATGGTGCCGAGAGAGGGACTCGAACCCTCACACCATAGGCACCAGCACCTCATGCTGGCGTGTCTACCAATTTCACCATCTCGGCATCAATTCTTTCAGATTATTGTGGAATTTCGTCGCCTTGCGCCGGAACTTCACTCACTGCATCTTCAGCTTGTTCGATAACTTGACCCTGTGTAGGATCTACCCATTGTGACTCAGTTTTATGTGTAGACATATTACCAAGCACTAAGCTAAGGATAAAAAATGTAGTTGCAAAAATTGCAGTCATTCGGGTTAGGAAATTTCCTGAGCCACTAGCACCAAACACAGTGTTTGAAGCGCCAGCACCGAAAGAGGCTCCCATATCTGCGCCTTTACCTTGTTGAATTAACACTAGGCCAATTACACCAAGCGCTGCCAACAGGTAAATCACAAGTAGAACTGTAAACATTTTTCCACCTATGTTCCTAATTGTTGAGCCAGCGCCGTTAAGTATTGACATAAAATCATGTTATACAGAACAAGGCTAGCGACCTCCTTACTGAAGGCCGAGCAATACTAGCGAATGCAACGTACGCTGACAAGCGGAATTTACCAAAAAATAAGCCTTTAACTAACGAACGCTCAAAAAAAGGGCAAAACGCAATAAAACCCAGTCTAACGATAGGTAAAGCGTCGCCCTTTTTGCAGTTTTCGTTATTTAGCTATTTTCGTTATTTAGCTAAAGGAAACTTAGCAGCTTGCTTTTACCGCTTCTGCAATCTTAAGCGCTGAGTTTTGTACTAGTTCAGCATCTTCGCCTTCAACCATCACGCGTAGAAGTGGCTCGGTACCTGACTTACGCAGCAGTACTCGGCCTTTCTCACCCAGTTCAGCTTCAACTTCGATAACAGACTGTTTTACAGCTTCTGCTTCTAGAGGGTTTGAATCACCACTAAAACGAACATTCTCAAGCACTTGTGGGTATAGCGTCATGCCTTGAGACAGCTCGTTCAATGACATTTCACTGCCAACAACGGATGCTAGAACTTGCAGTGCTGCGACAATTGCGTCACCTGTCGTTACTTTGTCTAGTAGGATAACGTGACCTGAGTTCTCGGCACCGATCTTCCAGCCTTTTGCTAGAAGTTGTTCCATTACGTAACGGTCACCAACCGCAGCGCGAACAAATGGAATACCTAGTTGCTTAAGACCGTTTTCCATACCAAGGTTCGTCATTAGCGTACCAACAACGCCGCCTTTGAGTTCACCACGACGCAATGCGTCACGTGCGATGATATAAGCGATTTGGTCACCATCCACTTTGTTGCCCAGTTCATCAACCATGATGATACGGTCGCCGTCACCATCAAACGCTAGACCAAGATCCGCTTTCTCTTCTACAACGCGAGCTTGTAGAGCACGTACATCTGTCGCACCAACTTCGTGGTTGATGTTAGTGCCATTTGGCTCAACACCCATTGCGATCACTTCTGCACCTAACTCGCTAAATACCGCAGGAGCGATGTGGTAAGTCGCACCGTGTGCACAATCGACAACAATCTTCTTACCCGCAAGGCTTAACTCAGTTGGGAAAGTGCTCTTACAGAATTCAATGTAACGACCTGCAGCATCATTAAGGCGTGTCGCCTTACCAAGATCAGCCGATTCAACACACTCGATCTCTTTATCTAGCTCAGCTTCAATCGCTAGCTCGATATCGTCTGGCAGTTTAGTACCTTCAGAAGAGAAAAATTTAATGCCGTTATCGTAGTATGGGTTATGAGAAGCAGAGATAACAATACCAGCTTCTGCACGGAAAGTTTGTGTTAGGTACGCAACTGCCGGTGTTGGCATTGGACCTGTAAACGTCGCTTTCAAACCTGCTGCCGCTAAACCTGCTTCAAGTGCAGATTCCAGCATGTAACCAGAGATACGCGTATCTTTACCGATGATTACTTTCTTTGTGCCTTGTTTTGCAAGAACACGACCCGCAGCCCAGCCAAGCTTTAGAACAAAGTCCGGTGTAATTGGGTACTGACCTACTTTGCCGCGTACACCGTCTGTACCAAAATAACGTCTTTTATCAGACATGTTGCTTTTCCTTAGTTGTATTTTTATCTATTTTAATGATTGTTATTCATCATTTTAATGATTTGCATAGCTTCCAATGTATCTTCTACATCGTGAACTCGAATGATCTGAGCCCCTTTCATGGCGGCAATCGTAGCACAGGTTACGCTACCAACCATACAGTCAGCTGGTTTCTTGTCCAATAACTTAAAGATCATTGACTTGCGAGACATCCCTGCAAGCAGTGGCAAACCGAGTGTGTGGAACTTATCAAGGTGTGCCAGCAGCTGATAATTATGCTCAAGCGTCTTACCAAAACCAAAACCAGGGTCCAGAATCAGCTTATCTTTTGATATTCCCGCAGCTTCACACGCAGAGATGCGCTCTTGAAGAAAATCAGAGACATCTTGTAGTAAATCATCATAGGTTGGATTGGTTTGCATTGTGCGAGGTTGCCCCTGCATATGCATTAGACAGATCGGCACACCGGCTTCAGCCGCAACTTCAAGTGCGCCCGGCTCTTGTAGTGCTCGAACATCATTGATCAGATCAGCGCCTGCTTCGACCGCTTGGCGCATCACTTCTGCCTTACTGGTATCGATCGAGATCCACACATCGTATTGTTCACGAATCGCTTTAATTGCAGGTATAACACGAGCAAGCTCTTCTTCCAGTGTTACGTCTGGCGCCCCCGGACGAGTCGACTCACCACCGATATCAATTATCGAGACACCAGCCTCAATCATTTTCTTTGCTTGAATTAGAGCATTATCGAGAGAGTTAAATTTTCCACCATCAGAGAAAGAATCAGGAGTGACATTAAGAATGCCCATGACATGCGGGCGATTAAGGGTAAGCGTTTTATGGTTTGCAGTTAGGTTCATGAATTCCATTCTTCGCAGGTTGTTAGCCTAAAAACAGAAAAACCCTGAGCAGGCACTCAGGGTTTTTATTAACGATTTATAGATTAAGAATCTTTGTTCGCGTTATCTTCAGAATCCGTTTTCGCTTCTTCAGCTTTCACTTCTTCTTTCGTTTCTTCTGGTTTAGCTTCCGCTTTCGGCTCTTCCTTTGCAGGTTCAGCTTTCACTTGGTCGCCCCAACCAGCTGGTTCACGAATCGTCTCTTTACGCTCCATCAGGTCATCAATCTGACCTGCATCGATCGTTTCAAACTTCATTAGAGCATCTTTCATCGAGTGCATGATATCCATGTTCTCTTCAAGAATCTTCTTAGCTCGGTCGTAGTTGCGGTCGATAAGGATACGAATCTCTTCATCGATTAGCTTAGTCGTATCATCAGATACGTGCTTCGCTTGGCTCATACCGCGACCCAAGAACACTTCACCTTCTTCTTCAGCATAAAGAAGAGGACCTAGTTTCTCTGAGAAGCCCCACTGCGTTACCATCTTACGAGCAATATCAGTTGCGCGTTCAATATCGTTAGACGCACCAGTCGAAACCTTGTCTTTACCGTAAATAAGCTCTTCAGCAAGACGGCCTCCATATAGGCTCGAAATCATCGACTCTAGGTGTTGGCGAGACATGCTCACACGATCTTGCTCAGGAAGATACATAGTCACACCCAGTGCACGACCACGTGGAATGATAGACACCTTGTACACTGGATCATGTTCAGGTACTAGGCGACCAACAATTGCGTGACCAGCTTCGTGGTATGCTGTCGATTCTTTTGTATCTTCAGACATCACCATTGAGCGGCGCTCTGCACCCATCATGATTTTGTCTTTCGCTAGTTCAAACTCAACCATAGAAACGTTGCGCTTGTTACCACGCGCAGCAAACAGAGCGGCTTCGTTAACTAGGTTTGCTAGGTCAGCACCAGAGAAGCCTGGCGTACCACGTGCAATCAATGAAGGTTCAACGTCACCTGCTAGAGGTACTTTACGCATGTGAACCTTAAGAATCTGCTCACGGCCACGTACATCTGGAAGACCTACCACAACTTGACGGTCGAAACGACCAGGACGAAGTAGTGCAGGGTCAAGAACGTCTGGACGGTTTGTAGCAGCGATAACAATAATACCTTCGTTACCTTCAAAACCATCCATCTCAACCAGCATTTGGTTCAGGGTTTGCTCACGCTCATCGTGACCACCACCAACACCAGCGCCACGCTGACGACCTACTGCATCGATCTCATCGATAAAGATGATACAAGGTGCCGCTTTCTTCGCCTGTTCGAACATGTCACGCACACGAGATGCACCAACACCAACGAACATTTCAACGAAGTCAGAACCTGAGATAGTAAAGAACGGTACCTTCGCTTCACCTGCAATCGCTTTTGCAAGTAGCGTTTTACCTGTACCCGGAGGACCAACAAGTAGGATACCAGTAGGAATTTTACCACCTAGCTTCTGGAATCGACTTGGGTCACGTAGGTAATCCACCAACTCTTTCACGTCTTCTTTTGCTTCGTCACAACCTGCAACATCAGCAAACAACGTTTTGATTTGCTCTTCGCTCATCATACGAGCTTTACTCTTACCGAAAGACATCGCGCCTTTACCGCCGCCACCGCCTTGCATTTGACGCATGAAGAAAATCCATACACCAATCAGTAAGATCATAGGGAACCAAGAGATGAAGATAGTGCCAAGTAGGCTCTGCTCTTCAGGTGGTGTACCTTGAACTTTTACGTTTTGATTAATTAAGTCATCAAGCAGTTTTTGATCATAAACAGGCATGTACGTAACGTACTTAGCACCACCGCCACGACGCGTGAAAGTGATCTCGCTGTTATTGAACTGCGCTTCTTGAATCTGGCCTTGGCCAACTTCCTGTACAAACGTGGTGTAATCTACTGCTCTGCCGTTACTTTCACCAGGGCCAAAGCTCTGGAATACCGACATCAATACTACAGCGATAACAAGCCACAGAATTAAATTTTTTGCCATGTCACTCAAGGTGTCAGCCTCGCGATAACTAATTGTAATTAAAGGTAGGGTACTACAGTTTGTAACCTGTAGCTATATTGTTAACGCACACTATTTAACAGAATCGTTAACCTTTGTAACCAGTGGCTACAATAAACACTTCACGGGAACGAGCTCGCGAAGAATCGGGTTTTCTCACTTTAACCGTTTTGAACATCTCACGGACGTCCTTAACGTACTGGTCGAACCCTTCGCCTTGGAATACTTTAACAACAAAACTACCATTGGTAGCTAGAACTTGTCGACACATATCCAATGCTAATTCAACTAAATACATAGCTCTTGGTTGATCTACAGAGTTGTTGCCAGCGATATTCGGCGCCATATCAGACATTACTACGTCCACCATGTCCGGTTGGATCCTATCTAATAAAGCTTCTAGTACCGCATCTTCTCTGAAATCCCCTTGCAAGAAGCTCACACCTGCGATTGGATCCATAGGTAATAAGTCACATGCAATGATTTGACCACTGTCACCTACAATCTTAGCAGCATATTGAGACCACCCGCCAGGCGCTGCACCTAAATCGACAATTGTCATGCCTGGAGACAGCAATTTGTCTTTAGTTTGAATCTCTTCCATTTTGAAGTAAGCACGAGAACGATAGCCTTTTTTACGGGCTTCATTCGCATACTTGTCGTCGAAGTGTTCCTTCAACCAACGGCCTGAACTGGCCGAGTGTTTCTGTTTGCTCATTGGGTACCTAAAGTGGAGGAAAGTACTAATTGCTGAATAAATTATAGTCTTCAGCTTTAGATGGCGTTAAAATAGGTTTTTTCAACCCTAATAGTAAAGAAAATTGGCCGCGTAATGAACCTAAGTACCAAACAAAAGCAGCATCTAAAGGGCCTAGCTCACAGTTTAAAACCTGTTGTGCTAATGGGCGCAAATGGACTTACTGAAGCTGTTCTAGCGGAAATCGAAATCGCTCTAGACCATCACGAACTGATCAAAATTAAAGTTGCATCAGAAGATCGTGAGACTAAACAACTAATTATCGATGCCATCGTACGTGAGACTAAAGCAGAAAAAGTACAAACTATCGGTAAAGTACTTGTGCTATTCCGCCAGTCTGAAGAGCGTAAAATCGAGATTCCACGTAAGTAAGCTTAGACTACAGAGACAATCTCAAACATCAGAGATAATCTCGTTGTGTAATCACTACGTGAGAAAAGAAAAAGGTCGCAATTGCGACCTTTTTTGCTATCTAGAGACTGATAAATTAGATGTATTCTACTTTATCAATTTCAAAATCTTTTTCGCCACCCGGCGTTGAAATCATTACTTCGTCGCCTTCCATCTTACCGATAAGACCACGAGCGATAGGTGACTTCACAGAGATACGGCCAGTTTTGATGTCCGCTTCGTCTTCAGAAACGATTTGGTAGCGAACTTCTTCATCTGTATCTACATCAATCAACGTAACAGTTGTACCGAAGATGATTTTGCCTGTGTTTTCCATTTGAGTAACATCGATGATCTGTGCAACAGACAGCTTGTACTCGATATCACGGATCTGTGCTTCACAGATACCCTGCTCTTCACGCGCTGCGTGATATTCTGCATTCTCTTTCAAGTCACCCAGTTCACGAGCTTCACCGATCGCTGCTGAGATGATTGGGCGCTGCTTAAGCAGACGCTCTAGTTCTTCACGTAGCTGTTGTGCGCCACGCACTGTCATTGGAACCTTTTCCATTTTCTACCTCTATGCTGAAAGCTTTCTTCAGCCAAAATAAAGCCCCCCAACCTCTATGGTCGGGTAGCTGGAACAAAACGATTTAGCTTAGTGTAAACAAACTTAGTGGCTAAATCACCTTTATTCAGCGTTGTATTACAAAACCGCTATCTAGGTCTAAATTACACACATCACAAAAATGAATATTAACCTTTCGATTAATAACTATCGAAATAAAAACCTAAAAAAAGCAAAAACAAACAAAACAGCAAACTATTCACTAAAAATAAAAAACCAATAATAACAATAATTTAAGATATAAAAACCCCAATAAAACACTGTTCATTATTTTTATTGATATCATTTTACTAACTTGCTGCGGAACTTTAAGGGTAAAAAGTACCCCACGGATTGCTCTGGCAAGTTTCTCGCTTATGTCCTAAGCCTGATTATGAAGCTTGATTTATACGAGCAATACAAAAAAGGATTCAAATCCTTTGATAACAACCTTTATGGACAGTAATTAGGAATTAATAACATGAACAAGACTATGATCGCGCTTGCTGTATCAGCTGCAGCTCTTGCAACTGGTGCTAACGCTTCTGAACTTTACAACCAAGACGGTACTTCTCTAGACATGGGTGGCCGTGCGGAAGCTCGTCTATCTATGAAAGATGGCAAAGTTGAAGACAAAACACGAGTTCGTCTTAACTTCCTAGGTAAAGTAGAAATCCAAGACGGCCTATACGGTGTTGGTTTCTACGAAGGCGAATTCACTACTGCTGAAGATGGCGGCGCTACAGACAACAACGACGGCAGCATTACTAACCGTTACACATACGCTGGTCTAGGCGGCGCATTCGGTGAAGTGACTTACGGTAAAAACGACGGTGCTCTAGGCGTAATCACAGACTTCACAGATATCATGGCTTACCACGGTAACTCTGCAGCAGACAAAATCGCTGTTGCTGACCGTTCTGATAACATGCTGTCTTACAAAGGCGAATTCCAAGCTCTAAACGTAAAAGCAAGCTACCGTTTTGCGGACCGTGATGGTGTTGACGCTAATGGTGAATTCACTGACAACGGTAAAGATGGCTACTCTCTATCTGGTATCTACGCGATCGGCGAGACAGGCATTAAAGTAGGTGCAGGTTACGCAGACCAAGATAAGAGCAACGAGTACATGCTTTCTGGTTCTTACACTATGGGCGACCTATACTTCGCTGGTGTATTCACTGACGGTGAAAAGCAGCAAAATAACGGTACTATCGACCTAAACTCTGCTGTTGATTACACAGGTTACGAACTGGCTGCTGCTTACACAATGGGCCAAACTGTATTCTCTTCTACGTACAACAACGCTGAAACTGACGGCGAAACGTCTGCTGACAACATCGCTATCGATGCAACGTACTACTTCAAGCCTAACTTCCGTGGCTACGTATCGTACAACTTCAACCTAATCAGCAAAGGCGACAAGATCGGCTCTAACGATACTTCAGCATCAACTGTTGCAACTTCTGCAGACGCTGAAGACGAGCTAGCTCTAGGTCTACGTTACGACTTCTAATTCAGATTATCTAATTGATTAATTAGTTAATTTCGAATCAAAACGCCCGCTCTCTAGCGGGCGTTTTTTATATCTGTATACTGAGATTATCCACTACCGACTCAGCACTCTTATGCGCCTATTGTCCTCATTACTGGCTGTCAGCTTTAGTTGTTCAGTTTCAGCGTATTCCCCACTAGAAAAACTGCCTGATGGTAGCTCTAGCAGCTTGGTCTTGCAGTCATTAAGTAGCAGTAACACTCAATTGACTATTAACTCTGAAGGTTACTATCCGCCAGCGAGCACTCTCAAATTAGTAACGGCATTAGCCGCTAAGCTTGAGCTTGGTGATAACTTTCACTACAACACCACTATCCGTCAAGCAGGCCAAGACGCGGTCATTGCGTTCAGTGGCGACCCTACTCTGCAACGCGACGACCTCAAGAAACTGCTCAATCAATATGCTAAAAAGCAGAGCAAAACCATTCAGGGTAACCTCTACTTAGATAATTCCGCATTTACTGGCTATCACCGAGCTGTGGGGTGGCCTTGGGATATTCTTGGTGTCTGCTACAGTGCTCCTTCAACAGCTATAACGCTCGACAGTAATTGCGCGCAAGCTTCTATCTACACTCAAGACAACGGGAAGACACGTGTTTACATCCCCGTCCATTACCCTGTCGTGGTCTCAACCACGGCAAATACAGTGACTAAGTCCGGCCAAAAAGCGACACAATGCGAGTTAGAACTGCTAACCACGCCAGACAATCATTACCAATTATCTGGCTGTTTGGTCGAACGCAAAAAACCACTGCCACTTAAGTTTGCGATTCAAAATCCTGAGCTTTACACCCAAGAGGTAACCCAATCACTGCTTAAAGAGTCAGGATTAACAGTTAAAGGCGAAATTATCATTGGGGCTGCCCCTTCATCTAAACAAATCAAAGTGGTCGCAAGCCATGAGTCACAGAAGCTACCTGTTCTACTCGATACCATGCTTAAAAAATCAGATAACCTGATTGCTGACAACCTAACTAAAACACTGGGTGCCAAGTTTTACGTACAACCGGGTAGTTTTAACAATGGTACGGAAGCTATCAAACAGATTTTACTGACCAAAGCGAACATCGACCTCACTCGCGCACATCTTACAGACGGTTCAGGACTCTCTCGCAACAATAGAATGACTGCGCAAAGCATGGTTGAAGTACTGAGATATATCTGGAAGCACGACAACACGCTCAACCTTATCCAAGCGATGCCAACCTCTGGGGTAGATGGCACACTGCGTTACCGACAAAGTATGCGAAAAGCCCCCATCAAAGACAACATCATCGCAAAGAGTGGCTCAGTGTATGGAAGCTACAACATGGCAGGCTATGGCCTTGATAAGGAAGGTAAGCCTAGTTCTTTATTCGTTCAATTCGTTCGCGACTATTTCCCTAACAAGCAAGATCCCGACAAGCCTGTTGAGCAACCAATAGTCAGCTTTGAAAAAGCGTTTTATAGTGATGTGATTGAGTTTAGCCAAAGTAACTAGATAAAAAACGGCGCAGTAAGTAAACACTCACTGCGCCGTTTATTTTCAGTTGAACTTAAAGCGACTCTTTACTGGGCTCAAGCAATTCCAAGAAACGCATTCACAACAGTAAAGTAGATCCACATTCCTGAAATATCGACGATAGAAGCGAGCACCGGGCTCACTAGTACAGCAGGGTCGAGCTTAAATAGACGCGCGACAATTGGCAGGCCACCACCGAGTACAGTCGATATCGTCACCTGAATAAACAGAGCCACAGCGATCGCGAAGGCAATCATTTCAAGATCATAACCACCTGTTGCTTGGTTATCGCTAAACAGCAAAATACGTCCAACCATAACCGCCGCAATCGCAGCCGCCAAACAGATAGCAACTCGGAACTCTTTCCAAATCACACTCAGCCATTGGCGTTTTTTCAGCTCTCCGGTAGCCAAAGCCCTAATGACCAAAGTCGCCGCTTGTGTGCCGGTGTTACCACCAGCCGCAGCGATCACAGGCATATAAATAGCGAGCAAAACCAACTGGCTGAGAATATCCTCATACTGAGCGATAATCAGGCCTGATACTATTCCCAGTAAAGCCAGCGCGATAATCCAGCCAATACGCTGCCTTACGTGGCTTAGCACTCCAGTAGACAAATAGCCCTGTTGTGGTTCAACCTCAGAGTAAATAAGACCTAATTGGTGAGCTAAGTGGCGAGAGCGTTTTTCATAGCCCTGCTCTTCTAGCTCACTAAGTAGAGCTTGAATAACACTGAGTGAGCACTGACCCAGAACCAAGACTGCGTCTTCCAGAGGCATTCGATTAAGCAGAGCAACCTGCTGCTCTCTAGAGTATTGCTGAAAGGCACTCGATACAGCTTGAATGTCTTTCTCAGAGTATAAAGCTTCAATAGATAAAAAAGTGTTGTTCATTACCGTCATGGCGAATCTCCCGATTGGCAAAGGTAACGACCATCAAAACAAATAACCCATAGCTAACGCTTCTAGAGTATAAAGCTGTGTACGCCAAGAGCGTATAACTCCATAGTTCAAGAACATATAACTAAATGCATCAAGAGCTTAAAGCTACTGATGTCTCTATTTGTTGGAATCTAGAGTGTGGAAAAGAATGAGGGGAACAAAAGATACCCTACCTGAACGGCAGGACAATAGATCAATACCGAGACAGGTTATTCTTCTCCCTTCAAACTAGGAGGATGGTCGGTATTGTTCATAAAAATCTCCAAAATTACTGTCAGTTCGACAGCGCGCATAGTGTAGCAAGGCCGTAAAAAATACTTGGTCAACTTTCTGTCAATAAAAAAGGCATCCGTAGATGCCTTTTTACTCACTCATTGAGATTTAATATTACTTGATAGTAATACGAGCAAACTTACGCTTACCTACTTGGTAAACTGCTGTGCCTGCTTCTGGTACGAATTTGCTGTCTGCGATTTTCTCGCCTTCAAGCTTAGCAGCGCCTTGCTTGATCATACGCATTGCATCAGAGGTTGAGTTTACTAGACCCGCTTCTTTCAATACGTTCGCAATTGGTAGACCAGCTTCGAATTCAAACTCAGGCATGTCGTCTGGCACTTGGTTCTTCGCAAAACGGTTAACGAACTCTTGCTCAGCCGCATCTGCGTCAGCTTCAGAGTGAAAGCGTGCAATGATCTCTTTTGCTAGCAGTACTTTAACGTCACGTGGGTTTTTGCCCGCGTCAACGCCAGCTTTCAGCTCTGCAACTTCTTCAAGAGGACGGAAAGACAATAGCTCGTAGTAGCTCCACATCAGATCGTCAGAGATAGACATGATCTTACCAAACATCTCGCTTGGAGCTTCGCTAATACCAATGTAGTTGTGCGCAGACTTAGACATTTTCTTAACGCCGTCTAGACCAACAAGTAGTGGCATCATCAGTACCGCTTGTGGTTTTTGACCTGCCGCTTTTTGCAGTTCACGACCCATTAGCAGGTTGAACTTCTGGTCAGTACCACCAAGCTCAACGTCGCTCTCTAGTGCAACAGAGTCGTGACCTTGTAGAAGTGGGTACATAAATTCATGAATAGCGATCGGTTGACCACCAGCGTAACGCTTTTTAAAGTCATCACGCTCAAGCATACGAGCAACAGTTTGGTTAGAAGCTAGACGAATCATGCCTTCAGCACCAAGCTCAGATAGCCACTCAGAGTTGAAACGGATTTGCGTTTTAGCAGGATCTAGAATCTTGAATACTTGCTCTTTGTAAGTTTCAGCATTCTTTAGAACGTCTTCGCGGCTTAGAGGTGGACGCGTTGAGTTCTTGCCTGATGGATCACCTACCATCGCGGTGAAGTCACCGATTAGGAATGTCACTTCGTGACCAAGCTCTTGGAAAGCACGAAGCTTGTTAAAGATAACCGTATGGCCTAGGTGGATATCTGGTGCTGTTGGATCCGCGCCCAGTTTAATGCGTAGAGGACGACCCTCTTTCAGTTTTGCAATCAGTTCGTCTTCTGGAATCAGTTCTTCAACGCCACGTTTGATCTCGGCTAGTGCAGCTTCAATACTCGCCATTCTTGTTCACTCCCACAGATTTGGCAAAAATATAATAGTTAGACATCTTACTTGAATAGCGATGTATTTTGAAACCAGTTACACTATTCAGTCGTCTATTTTCTTAATATTTACTATACGAACCGGAACATGTTGTCTATTTTTGCACGCCTTCCTATATTGCACCGGGTCTTTATTGCATTTTTTAGTGCGGTAATCTTCATTGCCCTTTTTCTTCTACCCGATGTCAGTTCTCTGCGTGATAAAAGTGACTCTCTAGTTATTGGCAAACAATACCCTCTCACCATCGACGCTGCTGCTCTGGTCAGTAATGAAGACCATGTACCAACTGCGGTACTCAACTGGGAAAAATACACGGTTCGTTCTGGAGAAAGTACCTCGGTATTGTTTGAGCGTATCGGCCTCTCTTACCGACTCTTAATCACGCTGTTGAATACCAATAAAGACATCAACAAACAACTCTCGAACCTCAAACCTGGCGATGTTTTACAATTCGGTTTTGATGAAAACAATAACCTTATCCAGCTCAAGCGCCAACTGAGCGCGTTTGAAAGTTTCAAGATCACCAAGTCCGGTGACAGTTACATCTCTGGTTTTGACAAGAAAGAGGTCGCCTACCAATACAACTACGCTGAAGCCGACATCACTTCTAACTTCTGGAACGCGGGTATGAGCGCAGGCTTAACTGCGAACCAAATCATGGAACTGGCAGGCATTTTTGGTTGGGATATCGACTTCGCGTTAGACATTCGCAAGAACGACAGCTTTAAGATCTTGTACCAAGAAAAAGTGGTTGAGGGTGAAGTGATTGGCCGCGGCAAGATCACTGCAGCAGTATTCAAAAACCAAGGTGATACCTTCACTGCAATCCTCGATGATAAAACAGGCAACTACTTTGATGACCAAGGCCGCGCGATGAAGAAAGCATTCCTGCGCTCTCCTGTTGATTTCCGTCGTGTAACCTCGAACTTCAACCCTCGCCGTAAACACCCAGTAACGGGTAAAGTGCGACCACACCGCGGTACCGACTATGCTGCACCTGTCGGCACTCCTATCTGGGCAGCTGGTGACGGTATTGTTCAGAAATCGAGTTATAACCAGTTCAACGGTAACTATGTCTTTATCAGACACAGCAACACCTACCTCACCAAATACCTGCACCTCAAGAAGCGCTTGGTAAAAACAGGGCAGCGCGTCAAACAAGGCCAGACCATCGGTACTCTAGGTGGCACGGGGCGTGTAACGGGTCCACACCTGCACTACGAGTTCTTGGTTAATGGCGTGCACAAAAATGCGCGAACCGTGAAGCTGCCACAGTCGAAATCACTGACAGGCAAAGCCAAAGCGACCTTTATTGCTAACTCGAAGCTACGCCTAGAAAAACTCAATCGCTACAGTCAATTGCTGGCGACCAACTAGCGTTTTCAAGATAGGTTAGTCAATTACATACACAAAGAGCACCATGCAGGTGCTCTTTTGTTTCACTAAGATTTGCGGTACTGAGGCTCTGTCAAATTACTCAAGAACACTGCCACCTTCTTTGTTCTTATCTCGACCTAACATCAGAAGACAAGGTGTCAGCACCAAGGTTAAAACCGTTGCAAATGCCAAACCTCCTGCAATCGCGGTTGCCAATTGCGACCACCATTGAGTACTCGGCGCTCCAAATTCGATCTTCTGATTAATTAAGTCGATGTTCATCTCAAGCACCATCGGCATCAAACCCAGAATGGTAGTTACTGTTGTCAGCATCACTGGTCTCAGACGCTGGACACCGGTTCTTAAAATCGCATCTCGCTTATCTAAGCCCCTTTTCACCAATTGATTGTATGTGTCGATCAGTACGATATTGTTGTTCACAACGATGCCTGCTAGCGCGATAACCCCAATCCCTGACATCACCACGCCAAAAGGGCGCTGGAATATCAGCAATCCCATAAACACACCGACGGTTGAGAACAGTACCGCACTTAGAATCAAGAAGGCTTGGTAAAAACTGTTGAACTGAGTGATGAGAATCAATGCCATAGCCGCTAACGCAACCATAAAGGCACTCTGTAGAAAAGCGGACGAGTTCTCTTGCTCCTCATTCTGACCACGAATACGAAACTCAACGCCATTAGGTAGCCCTAGTTCACTTAACGCCTGCTCAATCTTCGGCAGCTCTAACGCGAGATTGAACCCCTCTTTCATGTCCGCCATAACATTCACCACACGCTTTCCGTCAAGGCGTTTAATCGTATCTTGCTTATGATCCGGAACGATTTGAGCAAAGTTAGTAATAGGGACTAGACCTGCTGGCGTTTTTACTCGCAACTGGTCGAAACGACCGATATCCCTTTTGTCATTTGGATAGCGCACTAAGATATCGACCTCCTCCGAAGAGTCATCAGGCAAATAATCTCCGATCTTGAGTCCGTTGGTCACGAATTGGACCGTATTCCCAACCAAGGTAGCATCAGCAGCAAAGCGAGCTGCATCATCTCGCCTGATATCCACTTTCCAATCGATACCATCTTTACTGCTAGTGTCGCTAATATTGGTAAGAGCAGGACTTGCATCTGCCCAAGCTCTAACCATTTTAGCGGCTTGGTTTAACTGCTCTGGCGTTTTGGCAGAGAGCTCAATCACCAAGTCATTCTCTACCGGAGGCCCCGCATCTGGAAACTTAAACTCGATTTCTACACCCGCATATTGATCAGTCTGAACCTTTAGCTCTTCAATAATATCTTTCACGCTGCGGCGATACTGCCAGTCAACCGGTGTTATCGAGATAAGGCCAATCTGGTCATCTCCCCCGGTGCGTGTATAAACACTGTCAAACTCTTCATGACCAAGCATCATCTGCTCAATATCTCGCATGATAACGTCTTTTTCTTGAATCGAGAGATCGCCATGTGAGCGTACTTTTACGTTGAAGAATGGAGGGTCAACTTCAGGGAAGAATTCCGCTCCAAGTCCCGCTTTGGCGTAAGAAAACCCGACAGCAATAGAGAGCAATATCGCGCTCAATAAGATTTTAAGTGGATGTTGAATAGCGATTGAGAGGGTACGGTAATAGAGCTTAGTAATCCCTGTCGCTTTTGAGAAGTCACCATTATGCAGCGCCACCATACGTGTTTGATTGGTTGAAGATACATATTGTGGCTTACCAATCAGCCCGCCCAAAACCGGAACAAACAGCAGTGCCATTAGCAAAGAAGCAAACAAGGTCGCAATCAAGGTTAATGGCAAGTACTTCATGAACTCACCGGTAACGTCAGGCCAGAACAGCAATGGGGCAAACGCAGCTAATGTTGTTGCAGTCGATGCTGTGATTGGCCACGCCATTCGCTTCGCTGCCGCTTGATAAGCTGTTCTTCTTGCTTCACCCTCTTGCATCCTTCGATCGGCAAACTCGGTGACAACAATCGCCCCATCCACCAGTAAACCGACGGCCATAATCAGCGAAAACAACACCACGATGTTGACTGTCAAACCAAACACCGATAACACCAACAGCCCAGTTAAGAACGATCCGGGGATAGAGATACCGACCAGTAGCGCCGTGCGAACACCTAGAATCGCGATGATCACGATCACCACCAATATAATGGCGGAGAGGATGTTGTTTTGCAGATCATTAAGCATGATCTTGACGTCTTTCGACTCATCCCAAGTGAACTTAACCAACAAGTTATTTGGCCACTCTGCTCTTTGCTGAGCGACTCCCACTACGGTTTTAACCAGCTCTACCGTTTCAATGATGTTCTCGCCTGCGCGTTTCTTGATATCTAGCACCACTGCAGACTTACCATCCAATCGAGCAAAGCTTTCAGGGTCGCGAAAAGCTCGCCTTACTGTGGCAACATCGCCAAAGGTGACCACCTGTTTACCATCAACCTTGATTGGCAGCTCAAGTACATCTTTGAGAGAGTTAAAAACAGAAGGAACTTTGATCGAGAATCGACCATAACCGGTATCAACAAACCCAGCCGCTACTACGCGGTTGTTTAGCGCAATCAGGTTATAGATATCGGCTTGATCTAGGCTGTAGCTCTCCATCAATAGCGGATCAACGATGATCTCCACAATATCTTCCCGATCACCCGCTATATCGACCTCAAGAATTTGACGATAACTCTCTAGCTTATCTCCAAGTTCACGAGCAATCTGAACGATCGTCCGTTCTGGAACCGTACCGTAAAGAACGACGGAAAGTACTGGCTGCTCAGATGCCAACGTCACCTCGTTTACCGTTGGCTCATCACTGTCTTCAGGTAATTTGGGCTTGGCAAGATCGACCGCATCTCGAACATCAGCCATTGCTTTAGTTAGGTCAACACCCACATTGAACTCTAAAACCACAGAAGCGTGACCTTCCGAGGCGGTCGCCGTCATCTCTTTTACGCCCTCAATCGAGCGCAGCTCTTGCTCAATCGGTCGAACTAACAAGCGCTCAGCATCTGTTGGCGAAATACCTTGGTGTCCGACCGAGACATAGATGATCGGAATGGTGATATCTGGGCTCGACTCCTTGGGAATCGTAATATAAGTACCGATGCCAGCGACTAGGATAAACAGCAGTAATGAGAGCATGGTTCGCGAGCGAGACAAAGCAGCATCAATCAATGAGTACATGATGTTATCTCCTAGTTCGCTGCTGTTGGTTGCTCTGTGGCAATCACGCTATCACCATCACGCACAAAACCTTGTCCAACGGTAATGATATCGACTTGTTCACCAAGCCCAGCAAGCCAAACACCGTCTTGCTCTGCTTTCACCAATTGAATCTCGACAAACTTAACGACCTGTTTATCTCCGGATGACACCAGAGTTTTCACGCCAAGGTTACCCGCTTCATCCAGCGCTAGCATTGCAGGAGTCACCTTGATTGCAGACTGGCTCTCTAAGTTCAGCGACACCTCAGCACTGACACCGGCAGGAAGAAGCCGTTGTGGATTCGGAATTTCAATTTCTATTGGGAATGTATTGGTCGAGGGCGTCGATATTCGAGAAATATAACGAAGTTTTCCCTCAGCATTTTGATGGCCTAGCAATCGTACTGAAGCCGCTTGCCCAGATTGCAGCTGTTGAATATGTCGTTCACTCACATCCGCTTCAATCACTAGCGGATCAAGGTCTATGACTCCTGCGACAGGGTCGCCAACACCAACAAAATCCCCCAGCTCAACATGCAGCTCTTGCACTATGCCAGAGAAAGGAGAGCGAATAACCGTATTACGAAGCGCCATCTCAGCATTGCTCTGCATGGCTTTGGCTTCCGTCAACGATGCCTCCGCTGTGGTATAGGCGATCTCACCTTGTAAACCACGCTTTTTCAAAGATTGAGCAGCCTTAAACTCTTTCTGCTTAAGTCGGTATAACGCTGACGCACGCTCTAGCTGGATACCTAGATCCGCTTTGTCTATTTGTGCTATCGGTTGACCTGCTTCAACCACGTCTCCTTTAGCGATGTTCAATGTGACGATCTTACCGGCAATCTCTGCCCCTAGACGCGCATGTCGATCTGGCGCAGTTCGACCGTATAGTTCGATGGTTCGGTAGGTTGGTGAAGCATGAAAAGTTTGAAAGGAGACTTTGGCTAAAGGAACTTGAGGATTCGCTGTTGAGTTGGGCTCTTCGGCCTGCCCCACACCCAACCCTAACCATACTGACAACAGTATGATCAAACATAGAGAGACCAACCACGGTCGCTTCGACCAAAAAGAGAGTCCGATATGAGAGAGTCGGTGTGGCATAACACGTCCTTTTACTTTTCACAGCCCGATGATGCAGCGTCAAATATTCGCTTTGCGTTGTGGTGTGCTACTTCCTGATACACAACCTCAACCATAACAGACCCATTAGAGGCAAAATTCGATGAGACCGACACTTTATTCAATATATCGTTTACTTAAAAGTTAGCCGACCTCCTGTAAAGACAGTTACTTAGATCAAAACTTCGAATCTAAAAGACAAAAAAAACGCCGAACCTAAGTTCAGCGTTTCTATATAACAATACGTTTTTGTCAGCTTTTACACGCTGAACGATGCACCACAACCACAAGTTGTTGTTGCATTTGGGTTGTTTACAAAGAAGCGTGCGCCTTCAAGGCCTTCTGTGTAATCCACAACACCGCCAATCAGGTACTGAAGGCTCATTGGGTCAACCACTAGCGTTACACCACTATTTTCAATAGTCATGTCACCATCATTTACTTTTTCATCGAATGTGAAGCCGTATTGGAAACCGCTACAACCACCACCTGTAATGTATACACGCAGTTTTAGATCTGGGTTTTCTTCTTCAGCAATCAGCGTTTGTACGCGGGTAGCTGCTGCATCAGAAAAAGACAATGGGATATTTGCTTCGCTCACGACAACCTCTCTTACCTGTGTCAAAAACAACATGATACAAATCGAGTTCGAGATCATAGTTGTTGAATATATTTTTCTATTCCGGTGATTATCCAATACCTGACTGAAACGTTCAAGTATTCACCATCTGATCGCCGTTTTTCCTGCTAAAAACTCATCAAATAAAAATAAATTAGCCGCTTAACCCCTCAAAACCACCAGATTCGGGCGATTATCTCAGCGAAACCATTCCTAGTTGGTTTATGGATAGGTACAATGCGAGCCAATTGGTCCCGACAGTCAAAAGAGGATATATCAATGACCAAATCAGCAGAGCTGTACGAAAAAGCACAGCAAACTATTCCGGGTGGCGTTAACTCTCCTGTACGTGCATTCAACGGTGTAGGTGGTTCTCCAATCTTCATCGAGCGCGCTGATGGCCCGCTAATTTTTGATGCTGATGGTAAAGCATATATCGACTACGTTGGTTCTTGGGGCCCAATGATCTTAGGTCACAACCATGCGGTTATTCGTGATGCTGTAATTGAAGCGGCTCAACGTGGTCTTAGCTTCGGTGCTCCAACGGAAACTGAAATCAAAATGGCTGAGCTTGTATCTGAGATGGTTCCTTCAATGGAACAGCTACGTATGGTGAGCTCAGGTACTGAAGCAACAATGAGTGCGATTCGCCTTGCTCGTGGCTTTACTGGTCGTGACAAAATTCTTAAGTTTGAAGGCTGCTACCACGGCCACGCAGATAGCCTACTTGTAAAAGCTGGTTCTGGTGCTCTGACTCTAGGCCAACCAAGCTCTCCAGGCGTGCCAGAAGATTTTGCTAAGCACACGCTAACAGCGACATTCAACAACCTAGACTCTGTACGTGAACTGTTTGAGGCAAACAAAGGTGAGATCGCTTGTATCATCGTTGAACCAGTTGCGGGCAATATGAACTGTATCCCACCAGTTGAAGGCTTCCACGAAGGTCTGCGTGAAATCTGTGACCAAGAAGGCGCACTACTGATCTTTGATGAAGTAATGACGGGTTTCCGTGTTGCTGAAGGCTGTGCGCAAGCTTACTACAACATCAAGCCAGACCTAACGTGTCTTGGTAAAGTGATTGGTGGCGGTATGCCCGTGGGTGCTTTTGGTGGTCGTAAAGAAGTGATGCAATACATCGCACCAACGGGGCCTGTTTACCAAGCAGGTACACTTTCAGGTAACCCTGTGGCAATGGCAGCAGGCTACGCATGTTTGAACCTTCTACGTGAAGAAGGCAACGAGAAGCGTCTAGCAGCAAAAACTAAGCAACTGGCTGATGGTTTCAAGCAACTGGCTGACAAGCACGGTATTCCAATGCTAGTGCACCAAGTTGGCGGTATGTTTGGCTTCTTCTTCACTGAGCAAGAATCAGTGACTTGCTACGAAGATGTAACTAAGTGTGATGTAGAACGCTTCAAGCGCTTCTTCCACCTAATGCTGGATCATGGTGTTTATCTTGCGCCTTCAGCATTCGAAGCAAGCTTCACATCTCTCGCTCACGGCTCTAAAGAGATCGATGCAACACTAGAAGCGGCTGATCGCTGTTTCGCAATCATTGCTGCAGAATAAGGCTATTTAGCTTTAACATATTGATTATAAAGGCTGCCAGGTGCAGCCTTTTCTTTTGGGATTAAAGCATTGTCTCAAAGAGTTGATCGCACAACACTATCATTTCCCCTAGCGTTCCCAGAACAAAAATACCAATAGCATTAAAGTTCCCAGCAGCATTCGAAACCACGGGATCGCTTTTTTCGGTTGTTGCTCATTCTCTTGGCATTTTTTGTCGTTATTACAGCATCCCATAATGAAAAGTCCTCATTGCTAACTCTCTGTTTTGCAGCCATTATAAACTGAGTTAGCAAACATAGAGACCACTACCGTGTCAGAAAAGATCAAAATTAACTCAAGTCATTGGGTGATTATTGTCGCCCTACTTGCGGCGGCGTATGCCTGTTATTTATTGATTGAACCTTACGTCAACTCGATCGTGATGGCGTTCATCATCTCGCTATTGATGTTTCCTATCCATGAATGGCTTGAGAAAAAGCTTCCTAATAAAGCTAATCTGGTCTCTTTGCTCTCGTGCATTATTCTCACATTCATCATTGTGATCCCTTTGCTCGCCGTCTTTGCTGCAATTGTTCAGCAAGGTTCACTGTTCTCGCAAAACACTTATAAATGGGTTACGCACGGTGGTATCCAAACCCTGTTTGAACATCCTTTGGTGGTTAAAGCGCTCGCCTTCATCAATGACTACCTGCCGTTTGATAACATTGAACCACAAGCAATTGCGCAGAAAGTCGGTGAATTTGCTACTAGCTTTGGCTCCAAATTGGTTGGGATCAGTGCCAAGATCTTAGGTGATGCGACCAACTTCTTAATGGACTTTTTCTTAATGTTGTTCGTGCTGTTCTTCCTACTGCGCGACCATGACAAGATCATCAGTGTGGTTCGCCACATATTGCCTCTGTCTCGCAGCCAAGAAGACAAGCTGCTTGCAGAGATCGAACAAGTCTCTAAATCCGCTGTGATGGGGTCATTCCTAACCGCAATTGCACAAGGTTTTGCCGGTGGTTTAGGTATGTGGATTGCAGGATTCCCAGGCTTATTCTGGGGCACCATGATGGGCTTTGCATCCTTTATTCCGGTCGTTGGTACCGCTCTGATTTGGGTTCCAGCAGCAATTTACTTATTCCTGACCGGTGATACCACGTGGGCTATTTTCCTCACGGTTTACTGTGTTGCTGTGGTTGGCTCTATTGATAACCTGCTGCGCCCACTACTGATGCAAGGCAGTGCGGGGATGAATACCCTAATGATCTTCTTCTCGCTATTAGGTGGTATTCAACTGTTTGGCCTAATCGGTTTAATCTACGGTCCACTGATTTTTGCCATCACTATCGTACTGTTCAACATCTACGATGAAGAGTTTAAAGACTTTCTCAATCAACAAGACAAAACGTAAGCGACGTCGAGAACATTAAAACTTCAAGCTTGGGGCGGATTATGCGAAAATCCGCCCCTATTTTTTGCTAACGATTCAATAGAGAGTCCCTATGTCTGCCTATATCGCCCCAAGCCAAATTGCTCAACGCCAACTCGCCTACTTCGAAGGCAAACATGTTCTGGTTGCAGGTGAGGCTGAAGATCTATTCCCTGTTGAATTGGCGAAACACTGTGAATCAGTGACCGTGTTTACCTCTAACTACAGCTACTACCGTCAGTTAGAGAACAGCAAGGGCATTCAACGATTCTACGGCGCTGAATTTACTGAAGAGACACAAGCAGACCTCGTTCTACTTTACTGGCCAAAAGCCAAAGCAGAAGCAGAATTTTTGCTTGCGATGCTAATGGCAAAACTCGGTAAAGGTACTGAGATTGTCGTGGTAGGTGAAAATCGCTCAGGCGTGAAGAGCATTGAGAAGATGTTCAAGCCTTACGGCAAAGTGGTGAAATACGACTCTGCACGTCGCTGTTCATTCTATTGGGGTCAATGCCTAGAGCAAGCTCCAGCATTCAATCTTCAAGATTGGTTTAAAACCTACTCGGTGAATATTGGTGAACAATCACTGACTGTTAAAAGTCTGCCAGGCGTATTCAGCCATGGTGAATTTGATATCGGCAGTAAACTACTACTCGATACACTACCAAGCTTGAAAGGTAAGGTATTAGATTTTGGTTGTGGTGCCGGTGTATTAGGTGCTGTCATGGCCTCACGCAATCCAGAGATCGAACTAGAGATGTGCGATATTAGCGCTTTTGCCGTGGAATCAAGCAAGGCGACACTGGCAGCCAATGGTTTAAACGGTAACGTGTTTGCTTCTGACGTCTACTCTGATACCTCGAAAGACTACCAGTTCATCATTAGTAACCCTCCTTTCCACTCAGGTTTAGACACCAGCTACAGCGCGACTGAGACGCTACTTGCTGAGGCTCCGAGCTACTTGAATGGACAAGGTGAAATGATCATTGTGGCAAACAGCTTCTTAAAATACCCACCAATCATTGAGCAAGCTTTTGGTAAATGCGCGACTCTAAATAAGACCACTAAGTTCGCCATCTATCACGCTGCTAAATAACATCCTCCAGCAAAGTGCAGGACAGTTCCTGCACTTTTTGTTCATATTGCTAGCAAAATTTAATAAATTTGCGCGACTGCACACGCTTTAAATAGCACTTACTTGTCAAAGTAAAAAAACTCGTTAATTTCGTTAAATTAGAAACCACTCAATCTATTCTTTGTACTCAAATTTCAAACATTTTCAGAAGTACATTCAAGGAAAGTAGTACCTAATTTATGTTTAGATTCTATCGAAAGCAGAAGTTTAAGCGCCTTCAAAGTACGCTCATGCTGGCGTTTCTCGTTTTAAGTTTGACTCCTGTTACCCTCATTGCTGTCTTTTTCCTGCAGTCTCATAGCCAAGATCTTCAAGAACAGAGTACCTCTCACTTGGTGTCTGTACGTGATACCAAACAGCAACAGATCATTGATTACCTGCAAGCTCAAGAGTCTCAAGTGATTGGCTTTGTACGTTCAGAGTTGGCTATCGCCAGTGGCGGACGCTTTTACGGTCTAATCAACGCTTTTCAACGTCTCGGCTTAGACATCGAAGAAGCACGCAGTAATGCACAGCAACGCTATATCCAAGGTTCTGGCAATGAGGTAAAAACGTCAATTCTTCCTGAATCAAGCAGTTATGTGGGCAGCGAACGTTACCGATTGCTGCATAAGCGCTACCACAACGCCTATTTAGAGCTGATTAAACGTGCCGATTTTGACGATATTCTTTTGGTCGATATTAACGGTAACGTCGCCTATTCAGTGTTTAAGCAGGACAACTACGGTACTAACCTACTTACTGGCAAATACAAAGACTCAAACCTGGGCCTGACTTTCCAAAAGCTGGCTAAGGATGTTACGGAAAAGCGCAAAACTAACGAAGATTACACGCCTGTTATTGTTTCCGATTTCTTAGATGAAAACGGTAAGCAGAGTGCTTGGCTCGGTGCGCCTATTGTTCAACAAGGCTACCTACACAGCTACGCCATGTTTAGGCTGCCAATCAACGGTATTACTAAGCTGATTGCAGATCTCAACAAGAGTTCAAACATGCAGACGCTACTGGTCGGCAGCGATCATCTACCAAGAAGTCTGGCGCATTCTCAACAAGCCATTGACCTCAGTCTCAAGGTCATTGATAAAGCGTTAGCTGGTGAAACAGCGGTTGGCACCTTTGACAACAGTTCAGATCAAGCCATCATTGCCGCATACGCTCCGATTGAGTTGGATTATGCAAACTGGGCACTCGTGGTTGAACTACCTGAAAAAGAAGCCTTCGCTCGTATCCATCAGCTAGAGAAGATCTTTGTGATCGTAATGCTGACCGCGATTGTGTTGGTATTTGTCGCATCTCATTACTTGTCTAACTTCATTACCTCCCCTCTTCTCAAGCTCACTTGGGCGGCAGAGAAAGTGTCGGCTGGTGACCTTGACGAGGCGATGATCAACACCGAGCGTAAAGATGAGATTGGCCGATTGGCGGTGAGCTTTGAACGCATGCAGCGCTCGATCCGTGAAAAGATGGGCCTGATCAAATCCCAGAACGAAGAGCTTGAAGACAACCTCAAGACCATCCAAAAGCAGAATGAAGAACTTCAACTAGCCAACAAGTTAAAAGATGAATTCCTAGCGACCACCTCACATGAGCTGCGCACACCGCTGCACGGTATGGTTGGTATTGCAGAAGCGCTTATCTCGGGAGCAAATGGTCCGATTCCCGCCAATCAAAAGTACCAGCTGGATATCATCATCAACAGTGGCCAACGACTAGCGACACTGGTTGACGATCTGCTGGATTACCACAAGATGCGTTATGGCAGCCTAGACATTAAAAAGTCAGCGGTTGACCTATCTGCAGCAACTAGCTTGGTGCTTGAGCTGTCGCATCACCTGCTTGGCAATAAACCGATCCGCATCATCAATCAAGTCCCTGCTAATTTGGGTCTTGTTTCATCAGACCCGCAGCGCTTAGAACAGGTAATGTATAACTTGGTAGGCAATGCCATTAAATATACCACTGAGGGTAAGATCGTTATTTCGGCGAGTGTGATTGACGACAATATCCGCGTTCAAGTGGTCGATACCGGCCAAGGGATCCCTGCAGAGCACCTAGAGCATATCTTTGAGCCATTGATTCAAGCGGGTCAAGATGCTAGCTCTTACCGACAAGGTGCGGGGCTTGGTCTGTCGATCAGTCGTCAATTGATTGAACTGATGGGAGGCTCACTCTACGTCAGCAGTCAGCCTATGGTCGGCACGACATTCAGCTTCACTCTGCCACTCGCAACACCGGAAGAACTTGAACACTACAACGAGTCGAGCAGCTACTCACACTTCCAAGCTCCAGAAGTATTGGAGAGTGCACAGCAAGATAATAGTGAAATCAATGAGAACCCAGACGGCCCGTTATTGGTTATCGCCGACGATGAGCCGGTTAACCTGCGTGTACTTGATAGCTTCTTAAAGCTTGAGGGTTACCGTGTTCGCACCGCTTGTGACGGTCCAGAGACCATTGAGCTGATTGAAAAAGAGAAACCAGAGCTGCTGCTTCTCGACATCATGATGCCGGGGATGAGTGGCTACCAAGTGTGTGAAGCGCTAAGAAAGCAGTATGACCACGCTCAATTGCCAATCATCATGCTAACGGCGTTAAATCAAGCTGAAGACCGAGTGCGCGGATTCGAAGTCGGTGCCAATGACTACCTATCAAAACCGTTCAATAAACAAGAGCTGGCAGCGCGCATTACCGCTCACTTGTCAGCAAGCAAGGCTGAGCAGCGACGCATTGAGAACGACCAGTTACAACAAGAGCTCAGACATAGAGCGATGGTTGAAGCCAACCTGCTTGAAACCCAAGGGCGCTTGCTTGAACAATTAGAATCGGCACCAGAAGCTATCATCTGTATTCGTGATGACCAACGTATTCGCTTTGCTAACGAAGCCGCTGCTAAGCTGTTTAAACGTAGCCAAGAACAGCTCAAGCGCTCTATGGCGGATGAAATCATTGCACCTAAGTATCTGCGTGTAGAACAAGCGCACTACTGTGGTGAGATTGATATCTACATCAGTGATACACGTCAGCGAGTCTCTAGCGACATTCTAAAACTGCCAGAGGGTTCAGGATTAGACACCATGTACATTTTCAATGTTGGTGGTGGAGTGAACTCAAATCGCATCAATAACCTAGAAACGGCGGTAGAAGCGCTCTCAAGTTACGCTTTTGAGGGTGATAAAGACAAGCTTCAACAACTTAAAGAACTAGGCGGTGAATTCACTCGCCTTGCAGATAAAGCCGCAGGAGAAGGCAAGAACAAACAAGAACTGATGCGCGAAGTGCTTGTGGAAGCGATGACCAATGCCATCATCTATTGGGAGTCCGTTACTGGAGAGAGCAAGTTTGCGTTTGCCGAGAAGAGTGGCTTGTGGCGTGTTTATCTCGACCGAAGCACGTTACAAACACGAACTCTCGATAAGTACTTGCGCGTTGAGACCCTTCCGAAAACACCTCGATGGCGCACGGTATTAAGCTCTCTAGAATTTATTCTTGAGCACTGTAAAGAACAAACTCCTGAAAGAACGCACATTGAGATGCTCCGAGACAAGCTACAAAAGCTCCTCACTAGCTAAACTGCCTCTTAACCTCTTGACTGTTTAAGGAACTTAGCCCGCTGACCACCAGCGGGCTTTTTTGTGCTTCCAGTCTTGTGCTCTCTCTTTCCGATTGACCATTACTTTCATTTATCCAGCTGGAATCTCAAAAGCCATGTCTAGTGTTCTATCTTGATTCTGAGATACACAAGTTAGCCTCTTGGTCGTCATTTAAAGAAGCGCTAGCACACCAAGTGGCTATCCTTTGTGACGTGCTTAAATCGCTTCACAAAGCACTTATTTAAAGCTATAAAACAAGCCAAAATCCATGTTAATCAGAGCGCTGTAATAGGGTGAAAAACCGGCCCTACACCGCAGCCGTGAGCACTATTTTAAGTCCAACTCTGACTATTTGTTGCACTTTGAGAAGCGAGTCACAACAGAACGGCAGATTTAATTTTTTGTGGAAATTTAACGTCTTTGGCCGAAGTGATAGAGATCTACATATATAAGAAAACAGGTAGAGCCCATATATTGAAAACCCCAAGGGGTAAGTAAACACTTACATAATTTAGTCACCGCTTATTAACTGCGACTCATATCACCCAAGCAACAATTGTACATTTATCCATCACAAGTACACTTTTTGACGTTAATGACGTGTCGATTTGTGGTTTTAACGTTTTTAACGGGAAACGAGTTTGATTAATTCATGAATAAGGTGTTTTCTTACTCCTGCCAAAGGTCTACAGGCCACTCTTAATACTTCACAGAAGCAGCAATGATTCTTGGAACAATGACAAAGAGGTAGACCTTGAACAGAGTGTATATCTACGAATAGCAAAAGATTACATTCAATCCATTAGTGAAATGAAAGCAAATAGTAAGGAACAGCTATGCTTGCCAATATAAAAAAAACAGCACTAGCAACAGCAATTATTGCAACTGCTACGACAGGTTTTGCATCGGTAGCAACAGCTGCAGAACGCAGCGAACTGACTATCCACCCAAAAGAGTACACAACGTTTGTACGTAACTTTAACCCGTACCTAGGTGCGACTAACCTACATACAACGACTGACTTCTTGTACGAGCCACTTGTTGTTTTCAACGAAATGCACGGTAACACTCCTGTTTTCCGTCTAGCTGAAAACTTCAAAATGGCTGACGACCTAATGAGCGTAACGTTCGACATCCGTAAGGGTGTGAAATGGTCTGACGGTGAAACCTTCTCAGCTGATGATGTTGTTTTTTCTTTCAACCTTGTAAAAGAGAAGCCAGAGCTTGACCAATCTGGTATCAACTCTTGGGTAACTTCAGTAGAAAAACTTAACGACTACCAAGTTAAGTTCAGCCTAACAGAAGCAAACTCAAACGTACCTTACGAGATTGCTAAAGTACCTGTAGTACCTAAGCACATCTGGAAAGACATCAAAGATCCAGCAACTTTCACCAATGAAAACCCTGTAGGTTCTGGTCCATTTACTGAGATCGATACCTTCACAGCACAACTCTACATCCAGTGTGAAAACCCGAACTACTGGGATGCTGATAACCTAGATGTTGACTGTCTGCGTGTTCCACAAATCGCAAACAACGACCAGTTCCTAGGTAAAGTTGTAAACGGTGAAATGGACTGGACATCTTCTTTCGTACCAGACATCGACCGCACATACGCTGCAGCAAGTCCTAAGCACCACTACTGGTACCCGCCAGCAGGTACTCAAGCATTTGTTGTGAACTTCAAGCACCCAGATGCTGCGAAGAACGAAGCGCTAAACAACGTTGAATTCCGTCGTGCATTCTCTATGGCTCTTGACCGTCAAACTATTATCGATATCGCGTTCTACGGTGGCGGTACAGTGAATGACTTCGCATCTGGCCTTGGCTATGCATTCGAAGCTTGGTCTGATGAAAAGACTCACGACAAGTACAAAGGCTTCAACACTTACAACGCTGAAGGCGCGAAGAAGCTTCTTGCTGATGCAGGCTTCAAAGACGTAAACAAAGACGGCTTTGTTGATACACCATCAGGCAAATCTTTCGAGCTATTGATTCAATCACCAAACGGTTGGACTGACTTCAACAACACAGTACAACTTGCTGTTGAGCAACTAAACGAAGTTGGCATCAAAGCAAAAGCTCGTACACCAGATTTCTCTGTGTACAACCAAGCAATGCTTGAAGGTACGTACGACGTAGCTTACACAAACTACTTCCACGGTGCGGATCCATACACTTACTGGAACAGCGCGTACAACTCTTCACTGCAATCTGGTGACGGTATGCCTCGTTTCGCGATGCACTTCTACAAGAACGACAAGCTAGACGGTCTTCTAAACAGCTTCTACAAAACAGCTGATAAGAACGAACAGCTAGACATCGCTCACGGTATCCAGAAGATCATCGCAGCTGACCAAGTAACGATTCCTGTAATGTCTGGTGCTTACATGTACCAATACAACACAACTCGCTTCACTGGTTGGTGGAACGAAGAGAATCCAAAAGGTCGTCCAAACATCTGGGCTGGTATTCCAGAGCGTCTACTTCACGTACTGGATCTAAAACCAGTTCAATAAGCAGTCGTTCAATCCTTGCGGCGTAATCCCTTACGCCGCTTATAAAAATCCCCACACTCTCAATTGAAAGTATGGCGCTCGTCGTCAGGGGATTTCTCGTTCCAAATTTTCGCTAGGAGCGACCTGAATCCAGAAACAGGGAAACAATCTGGGTGAGTAAGGTGTGAGTTATGGGTTATTTTTTAAGACGTTTGTCATTTTATTTTGTCGCGCTATTAGTTGCTGCGACGTTAAACTTTGCAATTCCGCGAGCAATGCCGGGCGACCCGGTGACCATGATGTTCGCTAACGCTTCTGTTCAGGTAACCCCTGAGCGTATCGCAGCAATGAAAGAGCTACTCGGCTTCGTCGATGGCGGTCTATTAGTACAATACATTGCTTACATGAAGAACATCCTCAGCTGGGAGCTAGGTACTTCAATTCAATTCTACCCACTGTCTGTAAACTCGTTACTTGGCGGTGCATTCGGTTGGTCACTGTTCTTAGCGGGTACGGCGGTTGTTCTATCGTTCTCTCTAGGCTCTATCTTAGGCATCTTCGCAGCTTGGAAACGTGGCAGTAAATATGATGCATTCGTGACCCCAGGTATGCTAATTCTGCAAGCGGTACCTCAAGTGGTTATCGCAATGATTGCACTGTTCACCTTCGCAATCGGCCTTAAGTGGTTCCCGACTGGCTACGCATATACCGCGGGTACAGTGCCAGATTGGACAAGCTGGGAATTCATTAAAGACGCAGCTTATCATGCTGTTCTCCCTCTATTTTGTGCTTCTGTGGTTCAGATTGGTGGCTTCCTAGTCAACATGCGTAACAACATGATCAACCTTCTTGCAGAAGACTACATCACTATGGCTAAAGGTAAGGGCCTAAGTGAAAACCGAGTGGTATTCAACTACGCGGCACGTAACGCACTGCTACCAAGTGTAACCGCACTTTCAATGTCACTAGGTATGGCAATCGGTGGTCAGCTCATCATCGAAATCATCTTCAACTACCCGGGTCTTGGTACGGTTCTATTCAATGCGATTAACGCGCGTGACTACCAAGTTCTTCAAGGTCAGCTGCTTATCATGACGCTGTTCATGCTGTTCTTTAACCTTGTCGCTGACATGCTTTACGTTGTTCTTGACCCTCGTCTACGTAAGGGTGGTAAATAATCATGAAAGACTTTCTAAAACTCATTTGGCGCAACCCGATGGCACTGACTGGTGTAATCATTCTTGGCGTCTTCATCTTCGCAGCGCTGTTTGCACCATTAATTGCAAAGCACGCCCCAGACAAACGTACGGGTAACCCGCACGAGTACCCAAGCTTCGTAGTGAAATCGGCTCAATCTAACCCTGATGGCTGGGTAGCAACAAACCTAGCAGATGACCGTCGTACGCTGATCATGTCTAAAAAAGCAGACCACGTACTGGGCACAACTCGTATGGGTCGTGATGTTTGGTCTCAAGTAGTACACGGTGCTCGCGTATCACTAGCAGTAGGCTTCGGTGCAGGTATCACGGTATGTCTACTTGCTACTGTAATCGGTGTATCGGCAGGTTACTTTGGCGGTCGTGTTGACGACATTCTTACCGCAGCGATGAACATCATGCTGGTTATTCCACAGTACCCATTGCTCTTTGTAGTCGCAGCATTCATTGGTGAGGCGGGCCCATTAACCATCACCTTAGTTATCGGCTTTATGTCCTGGGCTTGGGGCGCGAGGGTTATCCGCTCACAAACACTGGCTCTGCGTGAAAAAGAGTTTGTGAAAGCTGCTGAGGTATTGGGTGAGTCTTCTTTCCGCATCATCTTCGTTGAGATTCTGCCAAACCTTATCTCTATCGTAGGTGCGAGCTTCATCGGCTCTGTGATGTACGCAATCATGATGGAAGCGACGCTGTCGTTCCTAGGTCTTGGCGACCCGAATACTGTTAGCTGGGGCATCATGCTTTACAACGTACAAGCTTCTTCTTCAATGCTAATCGGCGCTTGGTGGGAACTGCTAGCTCCATGTATCGCACTAACGCTACTTGTAACTGGCCTAGCACTGCTGAACTTTGCTGTTGATGAGATTGCAAACCCACAACTGCGTTCGCACAAAGGTATGAAGCGCTGGAAGAAACTTGCTGCACAAGACAAGCAAGAGCGTGAGCCTGAACTACCACCACAAAATGCACTTTGGAGCGGAGATAAATAATCATGACAGCACCACTCATTTCTATCCGCAACCTTTGCGTAGATTACATCACAGACGCGGGCGATGTCCGCGCCTGTAACAACGTGAGCTTTGACATTGCACCCGGAGAAGTCTTCGGTCTAGCTGGAGAATCTGGTTGTGGTAAATCAACCGTTGCATTTTCACTGATGCGCCTTCATAAGCCGCCAGCGTTTATCACTGGTGGTGAGGTTATCTTCAACGGTGAAAACATCTTAGATTACAGCGACGACCGCATGCAGGCATTCCGCTGGAGCGAGATGTCGATGGTATTCCAGAGTGCGATGAACGCATTGAACCCTGTCTTACCAATGGAAGAGCAGTTCTGTGACGTAATTATGCGTCACACCAACATGACTCGTGAACAAGCAAAACAGCGCGCTGAAGGCCTGCTGGAGATCGTTGATATCCACCCTAGCCGTCTTAGCGATTACCCTCACCAATTCTCAGGTGGTATGCGCCAACGCCTAGTAATTGCTATTGCGTTAGCACTGAACCCGAAACTGATCATCATGGATGAGCCAACAACGGCACTGGACGTGGTAGTACAGCGCGAGATCCTACAAAAGATCCACGCGCTAAAAGAAGAGTTCGGTTTCTCTATCTTGTTCATTACCCATGACTTGTCACTGATGGTCGAGTTCTCAGATCGCATCGGCATCATGTATTCCGGTGAGCTGATTGAAGTCGCGAACTCGCAAGACATTCTAGAAAACCCTTATCACCCGTACACCAAAGGACTGGGTAGTTCCTTCCCTCCTTTAACGGGCCCAAAAACGAAACTGGCCGGTATTCCGGGCAACCCTCTGAACTTACTGGAAATACCAGAAGGTTGCCGCTTCCAAGCTCGTTGTGACCGTGTACATGAAACTTGTACGAAAGTGCCAACCAAACTGCGCTCAATTGAGCCAGGGCATCTTTCAAACTGCCACCTTTATGGTGAGCCAATAGTACATACCAAGCTCTAGCTTGCCTGCTCTTAGAGCATCAATACAACAAGGCGGACAAACCGCCATGCAAGCAAAAAGCGATAAAGGATTCTGGAGACAATTATGAGCAAAAATTACGGTCAATTATTGGTAGAAGGTAAGAACGTCGTCAAAGACTTCCCAATAAGCAGCACCACAATTCAAACTCCAATGATGCGTGCGATCAACGACGTGTCATTCAAGATGTATAAAAGTCGTGGCCTCGCCGTTGTTGGTGAGTCAGGCTCAGGTAAATCAACCACAGCGAAGATGATCGCCAAGATGTACGCGCCAACTGATGGCGTTATCGAATACAAAGGCCGCGATATCCAAACTATTGCGTCTAAGCGTGATTTGATGACCTATCGTGAAGGCGTACAAATGGTATGGCAAGACCCGTTTGGTTCACTCAACCCAACTCACAACATCTTCCACCATATTTTACGTCCACTGCTGATTCACAAAAAAGTGGACCCGCGTAATAAGCGTGAGCAAGAAGAACGCGTATACGATCTTCTTGAGCAAGTTGGCTTGATCCCACCAAAAGAGACGGCTCAGAAGTACCCACACCAACTGTCTGGCGGCCAGCGTCAGCGTGTCAATCTGGCGCGTAATATCGCAGTAGGTGCCGAGGTAGTTCTTGCTGACGAGCCAACCTCAATGCTCGACGTATCAATCCGTGCAGGTGTTCTCAACCTGATGGAAGAGATGAAGTTCGAGAAAGAGATGTCACTCCTTTACATCACCCACGATATCGCGACAGCTCGCTACATCGCGGAAGACCTTTCAGTGATGTATGTAGGACACATGGTGGAATGGGGAGATACCGATGAGGTCATCGCCAACCCACAACACCCATATACACAACTTTTGGTGTCAGCAGTTCCGGATCCAAAGAAATCAATCCATGAAAAATTGGCTGGCAACAAAGGGGAAATTCCACTGTGGACTCCTGAGTCTGCAGGCTGTCCTTTTGCTGGTCGCTGCACGCACGCAACCGACAAGTGTAAAGAGCAACTGCCGGGTGTGACTCAGTTGGGTGAAAACCACTTCGTACGTTGTTACCTACACGAGAGTTAATCATTGGGGTTGGGGGCAGCACTGTCCCTAACCTTTTCACTCTGGTCATTTAACATCGACCATTTTTAACCAAAGATTTAGTACCTAGCCAATAGAAATTAGGACTGTCGGAGACATTTGATGCTGTTACTCACCAATCACATTGGCTATGAAGCCAACGCGCCAAAGCAAGCGATTCTGCAAACTCGCAAGGCTCGTCTTTCCTCTACCTCCGTACTGTTGGTGTGTGCAGATAATCATGTCACCGTTGATAGTTTTGATGTGGTTAAGCACGGCCAAGTTGCAAACTGGCACACAGGAAACTACTTCACAATTGATTTCAGTGAAGTGACCAAACCGGGGCGTTACTATCTGCGCTTTGAAAACCTGCGTTCGGAAATTTTCGAGATTGGTGAAAACCTACTGATGCAGAGAACCTTCTCTGACGTTCTGCACTACTTCAAATCACAGCGCTGTGGCGGCATTTTCGACAAGAAAGATAAACAGGCTCAATTGTTGGGCACAGATCGTTATGTAGATGTGCACGGTGGTTGGTACGACGCATCGGGTGACGTCAGTAAGTACTTTAGTCATCTCTCTTATGGAAACTACCTAAATCCACAACAGATTCCGATGGTGGTTTGGAACATGCTCAAAGGGCTGCGTTTAGCTCAGGATCATGAAGCGTTCCAGAAGTTCACTCAAACTCGCCTTACTGAAGAGGCTCTATTTGGTGCAGACTTCTTAGTGCGTATGCAAGATGCAGCCGGCTACTTCTACATGACTGTATTTGACAAATGGAGCAAAGATATCAACCAACGTGATATCTGTGCCTACGCGACGCAGGAAGGTATCAAATCTGACGATTTTCAAGCCGGATTCCGTCAAGGTGCAGGAGTTGCTATCGCTGCACTAGCCAGTGCTTCTGCTCTAGAAGTTTCTGGAGAGTACTCTAATCAAACCTATTTAGAGACAGCTGAAAAAGGCTACTGGCATCTCAAAGAGTACAACCACCTTTACCTGAACGATGGTGAAGAGAACATCATTGATGAGTACTGCGCGCTATTGGCCACCAGCGAACTTTATCGCGTGACTAAGGATTCTAAATACCTCGCGGAAGCCAGAGTCTGGACTCAGCGCCTTACTCAACGTCAACAGTCTGATCATGCGTTTGACCACTTCTGGTCAGCCAATACGGATGGCTCTCGCCCTTACTTCCACGCAGCCGAAGCGGGACTACCTGTGATTGCTCTATGTGAATACTTAGCGCAGGAAACCGACGCTCAACATCACCAAGCAGCGCGCCTTATCATTGAACAGGCATGCCGATTTGAAGTCGCGATCACCGATAAAGTAACTAACCCATTTGGCTACCCTCGACAGTATGTAAAAGCGGTCGATGGTGATAAACGCGACGCATTTTTTGTCGCGCACAACAATGAAACAGGCTACTGGTGGCAGGGTGAAAATGCCCGACTAGGCTCTCTAGCGACCATGTCGTTACTGGCTCAACCTTATATTCAAGATGAGGCGCTCAAAGCTCGCCTCATCACCCTATCCCAAAATTGCCTAGACTGGATTCTTGGCCTGAACCCTTACCACATGTGTATGTTGGATGGACATGGTCACAACAACCCAGACTATCTACCACAGCTTGGTTTCTTCAATGCCAAAGGCGGTATTTGTAACGGCATTACGGCAGGTTTTGATGACGAAGAAGACATTGCCTTTAACCCACCGGCTCAGAAAGACGACATGCTACAAAACTGGCGTTGGGGTGAGCAGTGGATCCCTCATGGTGCTTGGTATCTGTTAGCAACAGCCGCCCAGTTTAACTTCACCGTTAATCAAGGGGAGCAATAACATGTACTACGTAGGTATTGATGGCGGCGGCACCTCTTGCCGAGCTCGAATCCGTGACGCTCAAGGCCAGTTTATTGGAGAAGCCAAAAGCGGCAGCGCCAATATTCTTCTTGGAACTGATATTGCGATGGCGTCCATCGTTGCTGCAATTCGCGATGCGGGCCTGCAAGGCGGCTTAACAGAATCTGATTTTTCGAAGATGCATGTTGGATTAGCACTTGCTGGTGCTGAACAAAAATCGGCTTGGTTAGAGTTTATGAATATCGACCACCCTTTTGCCTCAATCACACTCAACACGGATGCCTACGGCGCCTGTATTGGTGCTCACAATGGTCAAGATGGCGCGATCATGATTGGTGGTACAGGCTCATGTGGCATCTTGCTTAAAGAGGGCAAACAACACGTCGTTGGTGGTCGTGAGTTCCCTATCTCGGACCAAGGCGGTGGCGCGGTAATGGGGCTGAGATTAATCCAACAAGTGCTGCTTGCGGAAGATAGTATTCGCCCAAAAACATCACTCTGCGAACACGTAATGAATCACTTCAATAATGACGTAGACAATATTGTTGAATGGTCAAAGACCGCGATTCCAAAAGACTACGGGCAGTTCTCACCAGTCATTTTCCAACTTGCTCACGAAGGCGATGACCTCGCTATTGAGATGCTCAAGCAGACTGCTGCTGACATCGAAATGTTTGTTACCGCGCTCCATCGCAAAGGAGCAAACCAAGTATGTCTAATGGGCAGCATCGCAGAGCGCATCCTGCCTTGGCTTTCTCCACCGGTTCAACAGTGGATTGTCCAGCCACAATTCGATGCCATCGAAGGCGCATTGATGTTCGCTGGCAAGCCCGAACATAACTTGTACTAATAGACTCAACAGGGAAGTGATATGAATTACCGCATTGACTTAGCTGTTCTCTCAGAACAAAAGCAAAACTGCCGCTTTGGTCTAACCGTACATAACTTGAGTGATGTTGATATTAATGAGTGGTCGCTGCACTTTGCCTTTGATCGCTTCATCCTTCAGGAAAGCCTATCGCAAGGCGAGCTGACTCAGGTGGGTAGCTACTGCACCTACACGCCAAGCGACCGTCAACTTAAGGCCAATAATCACTGCTACTTTGAATTCAGTATTCAGAGTGCTCCATTCCGTTTTCTCTCTGACGGTTTAAACGATGCGTTTATCCAGACTCTTATCAATGATGAAACGCAAATCTTGCCTGTCGCTGTTTCACCGATTGTTCTGGCTTCTCCGTATCGGGAACGCACTGAAGTTCCTGAGGTTGATGCCGCGCCCTTGGCTCTGATCCCGCAACCAAACTCAGTCATCGCACAAGACGGAGCATTCACGCTCACGCCAAATTCTGTCATCGCGATTGCGTCTACGCTTGCGAACGATGCAAGCGGTTGGTTCAAACAAGAATTGCGCACCCATTTCGAGCTATCACTGCCTGAGCAAGAGGTGGGTGCCATCACCTTTAGAGCAAACCCAACACTGGATGACGCTGAATATAAGCTGACCGTGACGCCTGAAACCATCATGGCGGAATCAGGCAGCCAAAGTGGCTTTATCTATGCAGCAGCAACTCTGATTCAACTCATTCAACAAAAAGACGTCGACCTCTTCTCAGTGTCATGCTGCAAGATCGTCGATAAACCAAGATTCAAATATCGTGGCATGATGCTTGACTGCGCGCGCCATTTCCATCCTCTGGAAGATGTGAAGCGTTTGATCAACCAATTGGCACTGTACAAGTTCAATGTTTTCCACTGGCATCTGACTGACGATGAAGGCTGGCGCATCGAAATAAAACAGCTGCCTCAACTTACTGACATTGGCGCATGGCGTGGTCTTAACGAAGCACTTGAGCCTCAGTACACGCATCTAGCTCAACGTTACGGTGGTTACTACACCCAACAAGAGATTCGTGAAGTAATCGCCTATGCCGAACAGCGTGGTATTACCGTTGTTCCAGAGATTGATATCCCGGGCCACTGTCGCGCGGCGATAAAGTCTCTGCCAGAGATGCTGGTTGAGCAAGAAGACACCACTGCCTACAAGAGTATTCAGCACTATACCGATAACGTACTTAACCCGGGCCTTAAAGGCACCTATGAGTTCTTGGATATCGTTATTGGAGAAGTCGCCGCTCTGTTCCCAAGCAAACTCATCCATATGGGTGCCGATGAAGTGCCACATGGCGTTTGGACAAACAGCCCAGCGGCACAAAAGGTAATGAAAGAGCGCGGCTACCAAGACAGCAAAGAGCTGCAAGGTCATTTATTCCGTTATGCTGAAAACAAGCTCAAGCAACTAGGCAAGAAAATGGTTGGTTGGGAAGAGGCACAACACGGCGACAAGGTCAGCAAAGAGACCATCATCTACTCGTGGCTGAGTGAGGAAGCTGCCGTTAACTGTGCTCGTCAAGGCTTTGATGTAGTACTTCAGCCTGCTCAATTTACTTATCTCGACATGACACAAGATTATGCACCAGAAGAGCCTGGTGTCGACTGGGCTTCAGTGATTCCACTGGAACAAGCCTACAACTATGAGCCACTCGCGGAGATCTCTGACACTGACCCAATTCGCAAACGAATTTGCGGCATTCAGTGTGCGCTTTGGTGTGAAATTGTTACCCATCAACAGCGTATGGATTACATGGTATTCCCTCGGATCAGCGCACTAGCGGAAGGATGCTGGACCCACAAGAACAATCGTAACTGGCTGGATTACCTGTCCCGCCTAAAAGGTCACTTACCACTGCTTGAACGGTTAGATATTCAATACCGCTCACCTTGGTAAGAACATTAGAAAACCCATTAATTTCGGATACATAGCCAGTCGGCTCTGAATCAATATTTGTAAGATTAACTGCCGGAGTGCAGTTTGTTAAAAAGGAAATAACAATGAAATACGGCTATTTCGACAACGAGAATCGCGAATACGTCATCACTCGACCAGACGTTCCAGCGCCTTGGACTAACTACCTAGGAACAGAGAAGTTCTGTACTGTTATCTCGCACAATGCGGGCGGTTACTCGTTCTACAACTCACCAGAATATAACCGTGTTACTAAATTCCGCCCGAATGGCACCTTTGACCGCCCGGGACACTATGTGTATCTGCGTGATGATGAAACCGGTGACTACTGGTCTATCTCATGGCAACCAGTGGCTAAAAGCCTAGATGAAGCGGACTATGAAGTTCGTCATGGCTTGTCTTACTCGAAATTCAAGTGTGAGTACAGCGGCATTACTGCAACTAAAACACTATTCGTACCTAAAGGCGAAGACGCTGAAGTATGGGACGTTGTGCTAAAGAACAACACTGACAAGCCACGTACCATCAGCACGTTCTCATTTGTTGAGTTCTCTTTCAGCCACATCCAGTCAGACAATCAGAACCACCAGATGTCTCTGTACTCAGCAGGTACTGAATACAAAGAAGGTGTGATCGAATACGATCTCTACTACAACACTAATGACTTTGAAGGCTTCTACTACCTAGCTTCAACCTTCTCGCCAGACAGTTATGACGGTCAGCGTGATACCTTCCTTGGTGCCTACCGTGATGAAGCAAACCCAATTGCAGTTGAGAAAGGTAAGTGTTCTAACAGCGCTCAAACCTGTTACAACCACTGTGGTTCTCTGCATAAGCAATTCACAATTCAACCGGGTGAAGAGGTGCGCTTTGCTTACGTACTCGGTATCGGCAAAGGCAACGGTGAACGCCTGCGTGAAAAGTATCAAGATCTCGCTAATGTTGATGCTGCCTTCCAAGGCATTAAGGATCACTGGGATAAGCGTTGCAACAAGTTCCAAGTTAAGTCTCCGAACGAAGGCTTAGACACCATGATCAACACTTGGACACTATACCAAGCAGAAACCTGTGTGGTGTGGTCGCGCTTTGCATCATTCATTGAAGTGGGCGGCCGTACAGGCCTTGGCTACCGTGATACCGCGCAGGACGCGATCTCTGTACCTCACGCTAACCCAGCGATGACGCGTAAACGTATTGTTGACCTACTGCGCGGCCAAGTGAAAGCGGGTTATGGTCTACACCTATTCGATCCTGACTGGTTTGATCCAGAGAAAGCGGATGTTAAGCCATCGAAATCTCCAACGGTAGTTCCGACGCCATCAGACGACGACAAGATCCATGGCATTGAAGACACCTGTTCTGATGATCACCTATGGATCGTTCCAACCATCATCAAGTACGTGATGGAAACGGGTGAACACGACTTCTTTGATGAAGTGATTCCTTACGCAGACGGCGGCGAAGCAACAGTTTACGAGCACATGAAAGCAGCACTGAATTTCTCTGCAGAATACGTTGGTCAAACGGGTATCTGTAAAGGTCTACGTGCGGACTGGAATGACTGTTTGAACCTAGGTGGCGGTGAGTCGTCTATGGTGTCATTCCTACACTTCTGGGCTCTACAAGAATTCCTAGACCTAGCTAAATTCCGCAATAACGACGCTGACGTTGAGAAGTACACTGAAATGGCAGCGAACGTGCGTGAAGCATGTGAAACACATCTTTGGGATGACGAAGGTGGCTGGTACATTCGTGGTTTAACCAAAAATGGCGACAAAATCGGTACTGCTCAGCAAGCTGAAGGTCGAGTGCACCTAGAGTCGAACACGCTGGCTGTACTATCTGGTGCTGTTTCTCAAGAGCGAGGTGAGAAAGCGATGGACGCTGTGGATGAGAACCTATTCTCTGAATACGGTCTGCACCTAAACTCTCCATCATTTGCGACACCAAACGATGACATCGGCTTCGTCACTCGCGTTTACCAAGGCGTAAAAGAGAATGGCGCAATTTTCTCTCACCCGAACCCATGGGCTTGGGTAGCAGAAGCGAAACTTGGCCGTGGCGACCGTGCAATGAAGTTCTACGACGCACTTAACCCTTACAACCAGAACGACATGATTGAGACACGTTACGCAGAACCATACTCGTACGTGCAATTCATCATGGGCAAAGACCACCAAGACCATGGCCGTGCTAACCACCCTTGGTTAACCGGTACTTCTGGTTGGGCATACTTTGCGGTTACCAACTTCATTCTAGGTGTTCGTACTGGCTTTGAAGGCCTAACGGTTGACCCTTGTATCCCAACAGATTGGCCTGAATTTGAAGTGACTCGTCAATGGCGTGGTGCAACTTACAACATCACAGTACAAAACCCGAACGCAGTGAGCAAAGGGGTTGCCTCTATCACTATCAACGGTGAGTCAGTAGAAGGCGCTATCCCAGTTCAAGCAGAAGGCAGCGTCAATGAAGTGATCGTTGTTCTTGGCTAATCACGCAACTTAACCAACAGCTCTTGCCTCAGCCTTGTCGGGTTGAGGCAAAGAGACTAAAAGGATTTTCTCATGATTAAATTTGGTACGGGTGGTTGGCGCGCATTCATTGGCGAAGAGTTCACTCGCGATAACGTACGCTTGGTCGCTCAAGCACTGGCTAACATCATCAATGATGAAGATGCCGCGAAGAACGGTTTTGTGATCGGTTACGACCGTCGCTTCCTTTCAGACAAAGCCGCATGCTGGTTTGCTGAAGTATTAGCCGCTAACAACATCAAAGTCAGCTTCATCGATAAGTTTGTTCCGACCCCTATCGTCATGTTCCAAGCAAAAGAGATGGGCTGTACTTATTCGGCATGTATCACCGCCTCTCACAACCCAGCAGATTACAACGGCATCAAAGTATTCATCGAGGGTGGTCGTGATGCTGATGAGATCATCACTGAAAAGATCGAACAGCAAATTGCTACTCTGACTTGCGAAGACGTTGTCCGTGTCGATTTTGAACAAGCACTGAATGACAAAGAGATCGAAATCATCAACCCGATGAACGACTTTGTCGATTCAATCATCGACTTCATCGACATTGAGGCAATCAAGAAAGCCAATCTGCGTGTTTTGATTGACCCAATGTTCGGTGTTGCGAAAAACGCTCTGCAGACAGTACTTATCAATGGTCGTTGTGATGTCGATGTGATCAACGATGGTAAAAACCCAGACTTCGGCGGTTTGATGCCTTCACCGAGCGCAGCAACATTGTATCGCTTGAAGCACTTGGTTGCGGCTGAAGGTTACGACATCGGTATTGGTACCGACGGCGATGCCGACCGTTTAGGTATTATCGATGAGAAAGGCAACTTCATTCACCCAAACGAAGTGCTGCTTCTACTTTACTACTACTTGCTGGAATACAAAGGCTGGAAAGGCTCTGTTGTTCGTAATATCGCAACCACGCATCTACTCGATAAAGTCGCTGCTGACCATGGCGAAAAGAGCTTTGAGGTTCCAGTAGGCTTTAAGCACATCAGCTCGCAAATGGAAGCCGACGACTCGTTAATTGGTGGTGAAAGCTCCGGTGGTTTAACCATTCGAGGCCACATCAAGGGTAAAGATGGCGTGTTCGCATCTAGCCTACTGGTTGAGATGATCAGCGTGACAGGCAAGAAGCTCTCTGAACTGCTCGACGAGATCTATTCAAAGTATGGATACGCTTATACGGCAGAGGGTGACTGCACCTTCAAACCGTCAGAAAAAGAAGCACTCTACACCAAGATATACGTAGAGAAACAACTGCCTGAATTTGACTATGAGATAGAAAAAGTCAGCTATGAAGATGGCGCAAAAGTCTACTTCAAAAATGGTGGTTGGGTGATCGCTCGCTTCTCAGGAACAGAACCGTTACTGCGCATTTTCGCGGAAATGGAAGACAAAGACACTGCTGAACGTGTTCTTCAAAATATGAAAGCCTTCCTCTCTTTGTAATTTGCGAGGAGAGTTTTCATACCTAGATGTAACCCTATAGGTGAAGAACGCTTGCCCAGTATCGACTTAGTCAGTCTGGTACTGGGCTTTTTTATTCGTATGAGATTGTTTGTTAGATAAACAATTTAGAAAGCAAGAACGCCTTTAGTATCGACTTTTACTGTCACAGGCATCCCCACTTCAAGCGCTTCCGAAGAGGTCGCAAGCAGCTTTTGGCCATGAGCTTCAATCACATAGCGACAGTGATCGCCCATAAATTGCTGTTCAAGAACAGAGATGGCACTGTCTTGCTCATAGCTAGCCAAGATATGCTGAGGTCTTAGGAGCAACTCACAGTCATTACCTAGTTCAATCTCCGTTTGAGATTTGGCTTCAACCACGCCTAAGCTGGTTTCAAATTCATGTTCAGAGATACGCTGCGCATTTAAGTAGCTGCCGCCACCTAAGAAGTCAGCAACAAATTTGCTCGACGGGTGGAAGTAAAGCTCGGATGCCGAACCATATTGCTCGATCACACCATGATTCATCACCGCCATTTTATCTGCAAAGGCAAAAGCCTCTTCACGGCTGTGCGTTACAAAGATCGCGGTAACACCCTGCTTCTTGAATATTTTTCTGATTTGAGAAATCAGCTCATGTCGAACTTGAGTATCGATATTTGAAAACGGTTCATCAAGTAGTAGCAGATCTGGCTTATACGCGAGTGAACGCGCAATTGCGACACGTTGCTGCTGACCACCAGATAATTGGTGAGGGTAACGATCGCCATACTCACCAAGATGAACCAGCTCTAGCATCTCGCGAACTTTGTCTTGCTTATCTTGCTCAGATAGACCACGCAGGCCAAACGCAACATTCTGATTGACTGTCAGGTGCGGAAACAAAGCATAATCTTGAAAGATCATACCGATGTTGCGTTGCTCTGGCGGTAACCAGTTTTTTCCATCATCAATGGTTTGGCAATTAAGATTCATTACACCACTGCTCAGCGGAAGTAGACCTGCAATCGCCTTTAGCAGCGTAGTTTTGCCACAACCACTAGCACCAAGCAGACACACAATCTCACCATGCTCCACCTCTAAAGAGAGTGACTCTAACACCGTCTGAGACTCATACTTACAAGTCAGGTCTTTAATTGATAATGCACAACTCATTAGCTTTTTTGCTCCAAAGAACGGTTAACGATGATAAGTGGAAGAAGCCCGACTAACACCAGTAATACCGCAGGCATCGCGGCCAATTCTAAGTGCTCATCCGAGGCGTAGTTATAGACGTAGGTCGCCAATGTTTCGAAGTTAAATGGGCGCAGTAATAGCGCAGCATTCAGCTCCTTCATTGATTCAATAAATACCAATAGGCCTGCAATTAAAGCACCACGCTTAATCAAAGGCAGATGCACTCGGCGCAACATCTGATTGGTGTTACAACCCATGGTTTTCGAAGCCATGTCCAGTGATGGTGAGACCTTACTCAAGCTACTCTCAATACTACCAATCGCAACGGCAGAGAAACGCACTACCATCGCAAAAATAAGCGCAAACATAGAGCCCGAGAAAATCAGTCCTGGACGGCCCCACTCCATCGCTTTAGCGATATCATTAACCAAGTGGTCCATAAACAGAACCGGAACCATAACCCCGATCGCCAACACCGTTCCAGGTACCGCATAGCCCATCGAGGAGAGACGCATATACGCGAGATTTTTTCTGTTCGGATTGACGCGTTGGTTAAAGTTGACGGTCAAGGCAACCACAATACCAATCAAAGCTGCCGTAACGGATACATATAGGCTGTTCATCGCGTATTCACGGAACTCTGCCGTCCAACTCTGAGCAAAATACTTGTAAGCGTAGATAATCAATTGCCCCAGCGGGAACAAGAAAGCGACACACACCAAGCCCCAACACCAGAACAGTGCTAACCACTTTTTCCAACCCACAAGTTGGTAACGAAAATCTTCACGACTGCTGAATTGGTTTTGAAAGAGTTTTTGCTTACGGCGACTGTAACGCTCAGAGCTCAGTAACAAGACCACAATCACCAACATGATGGCTGAAATCTTAGCTGCCGCAGTTAAGCTTGAGTAACCTAACCAAGTATCGTAAACCGCTGTAGTCAGGGTATTGACCGCAAAATAGCTCACCGTGCCGAAATCACCGACGGTCTCCATTGCAACGAGTGAAAGCCCAACAGCAATAGAAGGACGTACCAATGGCAAGGAGATACGACGGAAACTTTCCCAAGGAGAGCATTTCAACAATCGCGCAGACTGCAGCAAAGAGACGTTTTGCTCCATAAACGCGGCACGACATAGCAGGTAAACATAAGGGTATAGAACCAAGGAGAGCACAATGATTGCGCCGCTTAAGGTTCGAATGTCTGGGAACCAGTATTCGCCCGGCCCCCACCCTGTGATATCACGCAGTAAGATCTGTACTGGGCCCGCAAAATCAAACCAATCGGTAAAGATGTAACCAACGATGTAACCCGGCATAGCTAGCGGCAACACTAATGCCCATTGGAGGACACGCTCGCCCGGAATACGGCACATTGCCATGATCCAAGCGGAAGGTATACCAAACACCAAAGACAAGCACATGGTTCCGAACACCAGCACCACCGTATTGTAGGCATAGGTCGGCATCACCGTAGACATTAGATGAGAGAACAACTCATCTGTTTCGCCAACAGCGGTTGTGAATATAGCTAAGATCGGAAAAACCAGCAGCAAAGCGATCGCTCCACTACTGGCGTTCCATATATAATTCTTTTGTTTCATCGCTTAATTACAACGGAGAGGGATAACTCGAAAATGCGTTTGAAAATACATCTCATATCCTTTTAAAAACTAAGGCTAGTTATACCGATATCACCCTATGACTTCAAGGATCGAAGCTCAGAACTCCGCAGTTCTGGGCGTTGCTTTGTATCAAAAAGTGACTTGCTTAAAAACAAAACAACCCCAAGCCCTTGAAGTAGGAACTTGAGGTTGTTAATCAATCTAGGCCGAAGCCTACATTAATGAAATTAAAGGTCGAATTTAACTTCGTCTAGAAGTTTGATTGCCGCTTCGTGGTGGTTAGCAATCTCGTCTAGAGAAATTGTATCTGCTTTGAACTCACCCCAAGATGCTACAAGCTCAGATGGCTTAACGTCAGCTTTTACTGGGTACTCGTAGTTCACTTCAGCGTACATACCTTGTGCAGTGTTACCTGCTAGGAATTCCATAAGCTTAACAGCGTTCTCTTTGTTTGGAGAGAACTTAGCCATAGCCATACCAGAGATGTTTACGTGAGTACCAGTCGTCTCTTGGTTAGGGAAGTTGATGTAAACAGCGTCAGCCCAAGCTTTTTGCTCTTTATCGTTAACCATCTTACCTAGGTAGTAGCTGTTACCAAGAGAAACGTCACATAGACCTTCTTTGATCGCTTTAACTTGTGCACGGTCGTTACCTTGAGGCTTACGAGCTAGGTTAGCTTTAACGCCTTCTAGCCACTCTTTCGTTTCTGCTTCGCCTTTATGAGCGATCATAGAAGAAACTAGAGATACGTTGTAAGGGTGCTTACCGCTACGAGTACAGATTTTGCCTTTGAATTCTGGCTTAGCTAGGTCAGCGTAAGTGAAATCTTCACCTAGACGGCCAACACGGTCACGTGAAGAGTAAACGCTACGTGTACGAGTTGTTAGAGCGAACCACTCGTTGTCAGTATCTTGGTACTGAGCTGGGATGTTCTTCTCTAGTACGTCACTTTCAACAGATTGAACTAGACCTTGCTTAGTTAGCTCAGAAAGACGGCTGATATCCACAGTTAGGATAACGTCAGCTGGGCTGTACTCGCCTTCTTGAGCTAGCTTCTCTGCTAGACCTTTCTTTGCGAACTTAACGTTTACTTTAATGCCAGTTTCTTTCGTGAACTCGTTGAACATAGGCTCAACAAGGAAAGGTTGACGGTAAGAGTATACGTTTACTTCTTCTGCAGCGATTGCCGCTGTAGGTGCGATAGTTGCGCAAGCTAAAGCAGAAAGAGTTAGCAATTTTTTCATTGGTTCAATCCTTTTTGACATACAAATGATAATATTTATCAGTTTCATTATTATATTTAACAACTAATGAAACACAACGTTAAAGATCAAAAAAACCTGCTCATCCGAGCAGGTTTCAAGTAGGTTAAGTGTAAATCTTTGTAAATATTACTTCACAGATACGAACTCTGGGTAAGCACCAACACCACAGTCGTGCATGTCCATACCTTCTAGCTCTTCTTCTTCGCTTACGCGGATACCAATTGTTGCTTTTAGTACAGCCCATACCGCTAGACTTGCACCGAATACCCAAGCAAAGATAACTGCAGCACCGAATAGTTGAGCACCAAATGTTGCGTCAGCGTTGCTTAGTGGCACAGCCATCAGACCGAAGAAACCACACACACCGTGTACTGAGATAGCACCAACTGGGTCATCAATCTTAGCTTTGTCTAGAGCGATGATGCTGAACACGACTAGTGCACCAGAAACCGAACCGATAGCCACTGCGAATAGAGGCGATGGAGATAGAGGGTCTGCTGTGATTGCAACAAGACCAGCCAGCGCACCGTTCAATACCATTGTTAGGTCTGCTTTACCCCAAGTTGTTTTACATACTAGTAGCGCTGCGATTGCACCTGCCGCTGCTGCTGCGTTGGTGTTAAGGAAGATTTGACCAACCGCTGTCGCATTCTCGAAATCCGATACCATTAGTTGAGAACCGCCGTTGAAGCCGAACCAACCGAACCATAGGATGAATGTACCTAATGTTGCTAGTGGCATGTTTGAACCAGGAATTGGGTAGATTTCACCGTTCTTACCGTATTTACCTTTACGGGCACCTAGTAGAAGTACGCCGGCTAGAGCTGCTGCTGCACCTGCCATGTGTACGATACCTGAACCTGCGAAGTCACTAAAACCAGCTTCAGATAGGAAACCGCCGCCCCATGTCCAGTAACCTTCCATCGGGTAGATGAACGCCGTTAGAACAACAGAGAAGATTAGGAATGACCAAAGCTTCATACGCTCAGCAACCGCACCAGATACCACTGACATTGCTGTTGCAACGAATACTACTTGGAAGAAGAAGTCAGACTCTAGAGAGTGGTCTGCGCCTTCACCTTGTGTGCCAATCAATGCACCAAAAGATGGCAGCCAACCGCCTTCACCGTTGTCTACGTACATAATGTTGTAGCCAACAACTAGGTAAGTCGTACATGCAATCGCATACAGACATACGTTTTTAGTTAGGATCTCAGTTGTGTTCTTTGAACGTACAAGACCAGCCTCAAGCATGGCAAAGCCTGCTGCCATCCACATTACTAACGCACCTGAAATGAGGAAGAAAAAAGTGTCTAGTGCGTAACGTAATTCCGTTACTGTTGTTAAAAGTTCCATATTAAATTCTCCAGTCCTTGAATTCTTAAAGTGCTTCTGCGTCCATTTCACCAGTACGGATACGTACCGCTTGGCTCAGGTCATACACAAAAATCTTACCGTCACCAATTTTACCGGTGTGAGCTGCTTGGCTAATCGCTTCAACAACACGGTCTACATTCTCTGCTTGAGTCGCGATCTCTAGTTTTACTTTTGGAAGGAAATCAACTTGATATTCCGCACCGCGATAAAGCTCAGTGTGGCCTTTTTGACGACCAAAACCTTTAACTTCTGATACAGTCATACCTTCGATACCGACATCAGATAGGGCTTCTCTCACGTCGTCTAATTTGAATGGTTTCACTATGGCATTGATGAGTTTCATAATCGTTCCTTAGATTTTTCAATTAGTCCGTTAATACTCTTTCTATAATCCAAGTAGCGTGCCAAAAAGTTAAACCATTGATAATTAAGAGCTTAGTATTTATTCAGCCTCTATAACAAAAAAAGGCCGCACCATAATGGTGCGACCTTTTCACTATCTTAATGCGTTAACATCGATTTGCTCTATATTTGGGCAATACGCTCTATTCGGGATTTTAGAGCCCTAGGAAATCCACCCAACGTTCGATTAGCAACTCGAAGTCGTCAATTCCACAGCTTGCTTGGCTCTCACAGTTATAGAAGTCGAACTCACTGCCCTCTTCCATCTCGTAGTCATGCCCTAGCACATTTTCTTGGATCGTCACTTCATCTTCATTGATTGATAATGTGATCTCTTTGCCGACCATCGAGAGCTCATTGCTAAAGTTGGTACGTGAACGCTCGACAAGCGCCAACACCTGATCGATCTTACTCTTGTCTTTACCAATCTCTTCTTGAAGCCAGCGCCCAACAATTTCATGCCCCATACTGCATTTCACGTAGTACTCACCCATTAGAGTGTTTCTTGTAAATTCGAATTCCATAGTGGCTCCACGCAATAACTGCAGACAGGGTTAAAAATGAGGCGAGAGTATATAGCGAAGAGCTTAATAGGTCGAGTCGCCCGGTATTCAGACATAAAAAAACGCCTTCTACGAATAGAAGGCGTTTAATCAGTTATTTATCCAGTCAGCGATTAAGCTGGTTCTTGGAAGATAACCGTATCCGCTTTTTCCGTGTACTGACCCATTTTATGGAAGTTCAGGTAACGGTATGTATCCGCAGCCGTTGCGTTAATCTTATCCGCGTACTCTAGGTACTCTTCCTTGGTTGGAATGCGACCCAAGATTGCACCAACCGCAGAAAGCTCAGCAGACGCTAGGTAAACGTTCGCACCTGTACCCAAACGGTTCGGGAAGTTACGAGTAGAGGTAGACATTACTGTCGACTTGTCTGCAACACGCGCTTGGTTACCCATACATAGAGAACAACCCGGAGTTTCGATACGAACCCCAGCACGACCGAAGATACCGTAGTAGCCTTCTTCTGTTAGCTGGTCTTTATCCATCTTAGTTGGCGGAGCCACCCATAGACGAGTGCTTAGCGAGCCGTTGAACTCTTCAAGCATCTTACCAGCAGCACGGAAGTGGCCGATGTTGGTCATACAAGAACCGATGAACACCTCTTGAATCTCAGTGCCTTGAACGTCAGAAAGAAGACGAGCATCATCTGGATCGTTTGGTGCACATAGGATTGGTTGGTCGATGTCAGCAAGGTCGATTTCGATAACGTGAGCGTATTCAGCATCTGAATCAGCAGACAGCAATTCAGGGTTCGCTAGCCACTCTTCCATTGCTGTAATACGACGTTCGATAGTACGTACATCACCGTAGCCTTCAGCGATCATCCACTTAAGCATAACGATGTTTGAGTTTAGGTACTCTTCGATAGACTCTTGAGACAGCTTAACTGTACAACCTGCCGCTGAACGCTCAGCAGACGCATCAGAAAGCTCGAATGCTTGCTCAACAGATAGATGCTCAACACCTTCGATTTCTAGTACGCGACCAGAGAATTCGTTGATCTTACCTGCTTTCTCAACAGTAAGTAGACCTTGCTTAATGCCGTATAGAGGGATTGCATGTACTAGGTCACGTAGTGTGATACCCGGTTGCATTTCACCTTTAAAGCGAACCAAGATAGATTCTGGCATATCAAGAGGCATAACACCTGTTGCTGCTGCGAATGCGACCAGGCCAGAACCTGCTGGGAATGAAATACCTAGAGGGAAACGAGTATGCGAGTCACCACCTGTACCTACAGTATCAGGTAGAAGCATACGGTTTAGCCATGAGTGGATAACACCATCACCAGGACGTAGTGAAACACCGGCACGGTTCATGATGAAATCAGGTAGCGTGTGGTGCGTGTTTACATCAACTGGTTTCGGGTATGCAGAGGTGTGACAGAAAGACTGCATTACTAGGTCTGCAGAGAAGCCAAGACACGCAAGGTCTTTAAGCTCATCACGCGTCATTGGACCCGTTGTATCTTGAGAGCCTACTGTTGTCATCTTAGGCTCGCAGTATTGACCCGCGCGAACGCCTTCAACACCGCATGCTTTACCAACCATCTTCTGAGCTAGTGTGTAGCCTTTGTCAGATGCCGACGGATCAACTGGCTTAGCAAACAGGTCTGTTTCTTCTAGACCAAGAGAAGCACGAGCACGGCTTGTTAGACCACGACCGATGATCAATGGAATACGGCCACCAGCACGAACTTCATCAAGCAATACTTTGCTTAGTTCAAAGCTTGAGATCTCCTCACCGCTCTTACGTACAACACCTTCGTATGGGAAGATGTCGATAACATCGCCCATGTTCATGTTTTGCACATCTAGCTCAATCGGTAGTGCGCCTGAATCTTCCATTGTGTTGTAGAAGATTGGTGCAATTTTACCGCCTAGACAAACACCGCCAGTGCGTTTGTTCGGTACGAATGGGATGTCTTCACCCATGAACCAAAGCACAGAGTTAGTTGCTGATTTACGAGATGAACCCGTACCAACAACATCACCTACATAAGCAAGCTGGATGCCGTCTTTTTGCAGTTCTTCGATTTGAGTGATAGGGCCAACCGTACCAGGTTGATCTGGATTGATGCCATCGCGTTCCATTTTCAGCATCGCTTTCGCGTGTACTGGAATGTCTGGACGAGACCATGCATCAGGTGCTGGAGATAGGTCATCGGTGTTGGTTTCACCAGTGACTTTGAATACTTTTACTGTGATTTTTTCAGCAACTTTCTCTTTTGAAGTAAACCAATCAGCGTCTGCCCAAGATTGAAGTACTTGTTGTGCTGAAGCATTACCTGCCTTGGCCTTCTCTTCTACATCATAGAAAGCATCAAACATCAGTAACGTGTGCGACAGTGCTTTAACAGCAATAGGAGCAAGCTCTGCATCATCAAGAAGTGTAATCAACGACTCAATGTTGTAACCACCCTGCATTGTGCCAAGCAGTTCCGCAGCTTTTGCTTTGCTAACAAGTGGTGATGATACTTCGCCCTTGGTGATAGCTGTTAAGAAACCAGCTTTAACATATGCTGCTTCATCTACACCCGGTGGAATGCGATTTTCTAGTAGGTCAAGAATAAACTCTTCTTCACCTTGAGGTGGGTTCTTTAGAAGTTCAACTAGGCCAGCAACCTGCTCGGCATCTAGTGGTTTTGGAACAACTCCTTCGGCAGCACGTTCTTCGACGTGTTTACGGTAGGCTTCAAGCACGACTTTTTTCCTCTCATTGCGGTCCACCACCTTCCTTCATAATTGTTAGTAAAATAAAGCGGTGAACATCCTTGGAAACTTGGCTCTCCATTGCCATTTTCGTCATTCAATTTGTATTGATGATCGGCATCAGAGAGGCCAAACTGTGGGCGGTATAATAGCAAATTTAACGATTAATTAAAATCTTATCATTTTGACCAACATAGCAAGTTAAGACGAAAGTCCCACTATTTTTGCCTAATTAGTCACCAGTATCACTATTTCTCGCATGGTTATTTATATGACGTTCCGATGATGAGGTAAACAGAATTGTAGTTATCTTCTGTCATACCATACGCCAAAATGATTGGCCCAATCGGTGAGTCTACGCCGGCAAATAGAGAACCTGCGGTATACAGTGGAGCCTCATTGATTTTCAGATCATTGTTCGACCACACACCACCATGCTCAATCGATGCACCTATATAGAACGGGGATTCAAACAAACCAAAGTCGTTCTCAAACCATTTATAGCGATACACTAAACTGGTGAACGCGAGGTTCTGTCCAAGCAAGCTGTCACGCGGTATCCCCGATAGGCTCAGGAAACCACCCAGCTCTTTGGGATCAATTGGGAAAACCGAGTTTTTGCTTTCAACAATACCGTAATCGAGCTTTGCGACCAAAGTATGGCGTTGATAGCTTTGAGCGGCCATCAAATTCGCCGAGAATTCATAAACCGTGTCGCTCTCTTCAACTAAGTTTGGATTGGATATCGCGGTATCTGAATCAAACTCATCGTGAGAGACCAAGTATTGTAAATCGACAAAGTAACCCTTGGTCGGCAAGCTGAAATTATCGAGCGTATCTAAGCGATAACTCATAAAACCGCCAAGGCGCTGATAAGCACCACCACCTAAAGAAGGCAATGACGAGACCTCAATCTCTCCATCTGTGTAGCGCGCACCCACTTTAAACTCTTGCCATAGCGTCGGTTGATACCCCAGAGCTAACTCGCCGATGTTCTCTTTGTAAGTCATAGAGACGAAATCTTGTGTCACATCCAATGAAGGCTCTTCAATCTCATCAATGTTGGCCGGAAGGTTACGCTTTTGATTGCTGTAAACGTACGACAAAGAGGTGAAGAGCTTTTGCTGAGAGAAGAAAGGAGAAAACAACTCCGCTTCGATACGCTTATCGGTGCCCATTTCCAGATTAGTTCGCAGCTCAGCACCATGTTCATTAATGTCTGTAAAGTTCGCTGACATCCCGATCGAATACTGGCTTTCGGTCGCAAAGTCATCTTCTAAGAAGAAACGGAAGTTAAGGTAGTTTGGTCCCCAGCCTTTTTCATTCACATCAACGATCAGTTGATCTTGCCCGTCGATATTATCGAATTCATAAGTGATCAGCTCAAAGCGATCTAGGGCGTATAGGTTCTGTACACTGGTTTCAATTTGGCTGGTTTTAAGTACCTGACCAGCTTGCAGATTAAGACGGTTCTCAATCAACTTGTCGGAATAGTGGCTGTTGTTGTTGATTACTACTTCATCGACCACTGTTTGGTCACCATGCTTAAGCTTGCGGCGCGCTATTTGTTTGTCTTCAACATAGTCTTGATATTGTGCAGAGCTCATCGAGAGACCACGAAGCTGTTCTTCAAATTGGTAAGCCACTTCGTAACCCGCTTCATAGGCGCCGGGCATCTTATCGAACTCGGTGGTTTCCATTTGACCGACATCAGGTCTTAGAAACACATCTTCCTCGGTCAGGGTTTCCGCTTGTTGTTGGGTGCTGCGGCGTACCAAGTAGTTCGAGAGCTGATCTGCGACGGTGAAAAGGTTGGTAAACTCCTCTTCCTCTTTGTAGTTGGTACTTATATCGACTGCAATGACAATATCCGCGCCCATAGCACGCGCAACATCAACTGGCATATTATTGATGACACCACCGTCCACCAGCATCCGCCCATCGACTTCATAAGGCGGCAGTGCACCCGGAACCGACATACTCGACATCATGGCATCAACAAGTTGGCCTTTATCGATCACGACCTCTTCAAGTTCGATGATATCGGTCGCGACTGAGCGATAAGGAATAGCGAGATCATCAAACGATTCCAGTGGTGATAAGTTACCCGTGGTCTCACGCAGAATACGTAGCATGTTCTGACCTTGTACAACGCCCGTTGGCGCGCGCACTTCTCCCCAGCGTAACCCCAAATCCGTGGTTAACTGGTAACGGTCTTCATACTCTTTGTCGCGGACGCGTCGATCACTACGGTTTACCCTATCGCGATAGCCTTTGTTCCAATCCACGGAATAGATAAAGCTTTCAATCTCATCGGCGCTCATACCCGTAGCATAAAGGCCACCTACATAGGCGCCCATACTGGTACCCGTAACGTAGTCGACTGGGATCTGCATCTCTTCAAGCGCTTTAAGCACGCCAATGTGTGCTGCACCTTTCGCACCACCACCAGCCAGAACCACAGCAACGCTTGGGCGTGTTTTCTGTTGAGCCTGTGTTTTGTCAGTAGGCTCAACCACATTGTCAGCCAATACCTGTGTACAAAATACTACCCCAACGACACCCAAGCCACGACTCAGCCAACGAGAAATCATCATTTAAACTCTATCCTTGTCATCCATTTTTTATGCAACTTTACCACTCAAAAAGCTTCTTTAGCCACTGTTTTGGTTGGCTTTCACATCCCTTTTTAATGTCACCTCGTTCATCCCAAACTGGCAATTGAATCGGGCCATCGCAATTAAACTCTAGTGCACCTGAGTTCGTACTTACAAAGTTAGCGGTCGCAATACCATTAGGCCAAGGCAAACTCAGTACTTCTGGGCCGCGTTGCTTAAGGTAATCAGCATAAACTCGCAGCGCGCCACTTGAGCCCGTCAACTTGGTGGGGTTGTTGTCATCGCGTCCTAGCCAAATAGTGGTCACCTCTCGGCCATCAACCCCTACAAACCAACTATCACGACTATCGTTACTGGTTCCTGTCTTACCGGCTAGCCCTGCCCAAGCAAACTGACTCTGCAGGAAGCGGCCCGTCCCTTCAGACACACCTCGTTTCATTGCATAAGTGGTAAGCCATGCAGCCTGTTGGTCGACACTTTGTGAAACACGAGGAATGGACTGGTAGAGCACTTGCCCATCACTGTCGACTACTGAGCGCAGCGCCGAAAGTGGAGCTCTCTTGCCTGAGTTAGTGACCGTTTGGTACATCTGTGCAACCTGGAATGGCGTCAGAGAAAACGCGCCTAAGAACATCGACGGCACAGGGCGAATCTCGTTCTTATCGACACCGAGTCTTTCAATGGTATTCGACACAGAATCGATACCCAGTTGCATCCCTAAGCGCACCGTCGGCACGTTATAAGACTTCGACAATGCCACATACAACGGTACCTCTCCGCGGAACTTGCGATCGAAATTACGTGGACTCCAAACACTGCCCTTGCTGCCTTTTAGACTCAATGGTGTGTCCATCAATGTCGTTGCCAGTGTGTATTTCTCTGGCTGCTGCAGCGCTGTCAGGTACACAGCTGGCTTAACCAATGAACCGATCGGGCGGCTTGCATTCAATGCGCGGTTAAAGCCGTCGTAGCCGGTTCGTTTACCACCAACCATGGCCCGTATTTCACCGGTATTACGATCCACCGCAATGGCCGCAGCTTCAAGCTTATTACCTGCGGTCTTAGCTAATTGTGGTACCTTGCGAGCAATAGAGCGTTCTAATTCTTGCTGTGAGACAGGGTCTAGCGAAGTAAAGACTCGCAGACCTTTTTGCGCCTCAAATCGATCGCCAACAAACTTTTTCAGCTCTATATTCACTTGCTGGAAGTAAGCCGGCTGACGACTGGCAATGCGAGGGTTATCTTGAATATCGAGATCTCGACTGGCTGCAGCTTCATACTGGCTCGCGCTCAAAATGTCTTGCTGCATCATCAGGCGCAATACCAGATCACGGCGCGTTTTTGCACGTTCAGGGTAACGAACTGGGTTGTAGTAAGACGGCCCTTTCACCATCCCGACTAGCAGCGCCAGTTGGTCAATTCTGAGTTCTTGAATCGGCTGACCAAAGTAGAGGCGCGATGCCAGTCCGAAACCGTGAATCGCTTCACCACCATTTTGACCTAGGTAAACTTCATTCAGATAGGCTTCTAGAATCTCATCCTTGCTGTAGCGATAATCCAAGATCAGCGCGATATAGGCCTCACGAACTTTACGCCACAGGGTACGCTCACTGGAGAGGAATAAGTTCTTCGCAAGTTGCTGCGTTAGCGTACTGCCCCCTTGTACCGTTCGACCTGCTTTGACGTTAACTACCATGGCACGGGCAATCGCGACAGGCGATACACCATCGTGTTGATAGAAGTTTCGGTCTTCAGTCACCAATAGGGCATCGACCATCACCTCAGGGAACTGGTTTCGCTTCAAGAATAGACGCTGTTCGTCATTGCGCTTCTCAAGCATGCCCAACATCTTAGGTTCAATGCGCAGGTAGCCCATATCCCCTTTCTTCTCTAATGACTGAATGCGCGTTAACTCATTGCCATTAAAATGCAGCATCACATGGCGATCCGCTTCTGGTCCATCAACAAACTCAAACGGTCGACGAATCAGCTCGATCTTAGTTGAAGAGGAGGAGTACTCCCCCGGGTGGCGAGGCGCACTAACCTTACGATAGTTAAGTACATCTAACTCATTGCGCACCTGCTTGATGCTGATTGGCGTACCCGGTGACAAATCCAATACGCGGGCATACACGACAGTGGGTAGATCAAACAGTTGTCCCTCAAAACGCTGTTTAACCACAGTGTCTAGATAAATGCCCACAAATAGTAGAATGGCCGCGACTGCAAGGCCCGCCTTCCATGTAAAGCCCCACAACATCTTCAACCAACCACGATTCGCTTTACCTCGCTTGCTCGTGGTTCGCTTCTTGGCAGGGGCTCTCGGCTTTCTTGGTTTTGCTTTGGTCGATTTAGTTTGTGGCGACTTAGCTGTCGGTGATTTTTTAGTAGGTGCCTTTTTCGCTGGCCCCTTTTTTGGTGTAAACATTTTTATCATCATCGATTCAACTGTCGTTTGGTTTTAGTGGTAGCTACGTGAGTTGCTGGATCATCCGGCCAAGGATGTTTAGGGTATCGACCTTTCATCTCTTTCTGAACCTCTTTATATGCCCCAGCCCAAAAGCCCGCTAGATCTTGCGTTATTTGCAGCGGTCGCTGTGCAGGAGAAAGTAGTTCAAGGACCACTTTTTTACGCCCTTGAGCAATTAAAGGAGAGTCCTGCTCACCAAAGACTTCTTGCATTCGAACCGATATCACAGGTTCAGCATTGTCTTGATAGCGAATCGCCTTTTTACTGCCCGTTGGCATTACATAGTGCGTCGGTAACCACTGGTCAATCTCTTGATTCAGCGGCCAGCCCAAGTAGGCCATTAGAGCTTGTTCAACATTAACATTCTGTAGCCCTTTTGCTGACTTCACACCATTGAGATAAGGGAGTAACCAATCCTCTAGGCTCGCTAATAAGCTTGGTTCATCAACCGATGGCCATGGATGCTCAGGCAGCCAGTGTACCGCACAGAGAATTCGAGATTGGAGCTGCTTGGCTGCTGGTGTCCAATTCAATAGGTCCAAGCCTTTACGCTTAACGTAATTGAGCAGGGCTTCACTGATCTGATCCGCATCGGGCTCAGGAAGAGCTTTGGTGCTCACCACCAGTTGGCCCAAGCCGACACGCTGCTCAGCCACTAAACGGCCACGCTTGTCATCCCAGTCGACATAGTCGGAAGTGGCAAATACCTCAGGGAAGTTCGCCTCCAGATCCACAATATCAACGGCCGTCGCGAGAAATATCTGACTTGAACGCCCCGCACTGCGCATCAAGTCAATCACGACTAGGTACGAATTGTCGGCCAAAGGATCATCATCACGTACCTCTGCGCCATGCCCATTAGCAAGCAAGAATTGATGGCTCTGTTTCCCACGCGATTGAGCAATCCGGTCTGGAAATGCGAGACACAATGCCAAAGGCAGCAAGGATTCATCAACCGCCTGCAAGTCAAATTTGTGTGCTAACTTAGCCGCGAGCGTTTTAGCTCGCTGATTCATAAACTGATTTCGAGCATGCTTGCCCTGTTTTAAGCGATACAGAGAGTGCTGAATATCAGAGACATTGCGTTCTGGCTCTTCAATCAACGCAGCGGCAGCAATCGCCGCATTTAATAATTCGTGGCTGTGTTGCTTAGCTTTGATCAGCATACTTGCAATACGTGGATCCAGTCCTAATTTCTGTGCTTGCTTACCTTGCGCAGTAAATTGCCTACCATGATCCAAAAGCCCTAATTGCTGCAACAAACCGCTCGCCTGAGCCAGTGATGCTTGAGGTGGAAGGTCAAGCCATTGCAACTCATCAGCACTTGTCGCCCCCCACTGTGTCAATTCAGCCACCAGAGAAGAAAGGTCGGATTGAAGGATTTCAGGGACAGGAACCAAAGGCTGCTGTTGCAATTGAGCTTCGCTGTATAAGCGAACACACAAGCCCTCTTCAATACGACCAGCACGACCAGCGCGTTGCTCAGCGGACGATTGAGAGATCTTAACCTGCTCCAATTTGGTGACGCCGGTTTTTAAATCAAACCTCGCCACTCGCTCAAGTCCGGAGTCGACCACCAGTCGGATACCTTCAATAGTAAGTGAGGTCTCAGCAATATTGGTGGCCAATACCACCTTGCGCTTGCCTTTTGTCGCCGGCGAGATCGCTTTCTGTTGTTCAGCAAAACTCAACTGACCATAGAGGGCAAAGACTTCAACATCATCACTGATGTGTTGCAGCCGCTCTTGCACCTGCTTAATCGCAGAGACACCCGGCAAGAAAGCCAATAGTGAACCCGGCTCTTTGCCAATCAAAGATTCGATGGTCGCTGCCATTTTTGCAGGTAAGTAATCATTGTTCGCGAGGGGTTGATAGCGGTACTCAACAGGAAAAGAGCGCCCTTGCGATTCAATGTACGTCGCTTCAGGCAGTAGATTTTGCAGAGTAGCTTGGTCAAGCGTTGCTGACATCACCACAATCTTGAGATCGTCTCGGAGTGCCTCTTGAATCTCAAGGCTGAAAGCCAAAGAGGTATCAGCATGAATGCTGCGCTCATGAAATTCATCGAAGATAACCATATCGACGCCAGTAAGTTCTGGGTCACTCTGAATCATTCGAGTCATGATCCCTTCAGTGACAATCTCTAGGCGAGTCTTATTGCTGGTTTTATTCTCTCCACGCACTCTAAAGCCTATCGTTTCACCCACCTTTTCTCCCAACTTCGCCGCCAAATAGCTCGCAATGTTACGCGCAGCAAGACGCCTTGGTTCAAGCATCACTATCTTGCCACTCACAATCTGAGACTTAACCAGTTGCAATGGGAAGAAGGTAGATTTGCCAGCTCCGGGGGCCGCTTTAAGGATTATTTGGGAGTGAGAACGAACGCCTGAGAGTAACTCGGGCATCACAGCTTCAATGGGCAGTTGTGACAATGGAAAGACCTTGTGGTGTAATGTTGCCAATATTGTACATAAAAACAGTTATCTCTAAATAAGTAAAATGCGCTTCGATCCTCCTTTAGAGTCTGCGACTCTCATAAAACGCTACAAACGTTTCCTAACGGATATCAAACTTCCTGACGGCAGTGAACGTACTATCCACTGTGCCAACACTGGAGCTATGACGGGTTGTGCTACACCAGGCGATACAGTGTGGTACTCAACCTCCGATAATCCCAAGAGAAAATACCCGAATAGCTGGGAGATCTCAGAAACAGCAAAAGGTGATCGAATTTGTGTGAACACTGCCCGCGCTAACCAATTGGCAGTGGAAGCGATTCAAAATGGCGCTATAGTTGAACTTTCGGGTTATCAAACGCTGCGAACCGAAGTGAAATACGGCAGTGAGAATAGCCGAATAGACATTTTGCTCGAAGATGAAGCCAAAGCGGATTGTTATATAGAGGTAAAAAGCGTCACTCTATTAGCAGATGACCCAAGTGTTCAAAAGGGACAAGGATACTTCCCAGATGCCGTCACCACTCGTGGCCAAAAGCACCTGCGTGAACTCACAGAAATGGCAGAATCTGGTCGAAGAGCAGTACTTTTATTCACTGTTTTACATTCAGGTATTGAAAAAGTCTCAGCGGCACACCATATAGACGCCAAATATTCATTATTACTAAAACAAGCACAAGACGCTGGTGTTGAAGTTCTCTGTTACAAAGCTGAACTCAACAATACTCAAATGGAATTGAATCAAGCGGTTGAATTCATCGCTTGATTCGCAAAGTGCGGAACTCTGCACATTGATAGCAAGTTTACATTTGAGTGTTTGCCACCATACGTTCTTTCTGCTATAGATACCCGCCTTAAAATTAGCTGCTTTGCAGTTGACTAGGTGTAAATAGGAGATGCTGTATGCCAGAATCTAAGAAAAAAGCGCTAGGCATCCTAGCAATCGCAGGTGTTGAACCATATCAAGAAAAGCCAGGTGAAGAGTACATGTCACCTGAGCAAATGGCTCATTTTACAAAGATTTTGGAAGCTTGGCGCAACCAGCTCAGGGAAGAAGTTGATCGTACTGTTCACCACATGCAGGACGAGGCAGCAAATTTCCCAGACCCAGTTGACCGCGCTTCTCAAGAAGAAGAGTTCAGCCTAGAGCTACGTAACCGTGACCGTGAACGTCGTCTAATCAAGAAGATTGAGAAGACACTAGACAAGATCGAAGAAGACGATTTCGGCTTCTGTGACTCTTGTGGTATCGAAATCGGTATTCGTCGTCTTGAAGCTCGTCCGACTGCTGATCTTTGTATTGACTGTAAAACACTTGCAGAAATCAAAGAGAAACAGATGCAAGGTTAATCCTTGTTGATGTGAAGAAAGGGAGCACTCGCTCCCTTTTTTATTTGGTCTTTTATTCCCCATACAACCATTACTTAGGCTTTTACTATGAGTTATATCGGGCGCTTTGCACCTTCTCCTTCTGGCCCTCTTCATTTTGGCTCACTTGTGGCTGCACTCGGTAGCTACTTCCAAGCAAAATCACAAAAGGGTCAATGGCTAGTCCGCATGGAAGATCTCGATCCACCACGCGAAATGCCAGGAGCCGCCGATCTTATATTAAAAACCTTAGAGACTTATCAGTTGCATTGGGATGGTGAGGTGATTTATCAGAGCCATCGACACCCAATCTACCAAGCTCAAATCGAGCAATGGCTCACCGATCAGCAAGCCTACTACTGCGAATGTACTCGCAAACAGATCAAGGCCCTCGGTGGCTTTTACAATGGTCACTGTCGTGATGCTGGTCTTGATGACAATGGGCAGCGTGCGGTACGTTTAGTAATGAACCACCCAATCGAGTCATTTGATGATATTCGTCATGGCACCATGAGCATTCCTGCAGATCTCGCCAAAGAAGACTTTATCATTAAGCGTCGTGACGGCCTGTTTGCGTATAACCTTGCAGTCGTTTTAGATGATATCGCTCAAGGCGTTACAGAAGTCGTGAGAGGCGCAGACCTGATTGAGCCGACAGGCCGTCAAATCAGCCTCTATAAAGCCCTAAATCAGCCACAGGTGAGTTACCTCCATCTGCCTCTAGCGACCGACGCTACGGGTAACAAGCTCTCAAAGCAGAATCATGCAAAGGGTATCGACCTAGACAACCCAAAACCGGCTCTACTGAGTGCGATGCGCTTTCTTGGCTTTACGCTACCGCTCGATATAGAGCAAGGCTCTCTCGGGGAGATTTTAGCTTGGGGATGCCAGCATTGGCATATCAACCAGCTACCCGATACACTGCATAAAGAGCACCGTGATTGACACGTTCGCGGCATGAAATCGTAAAAACGACACATAAAAATGCCATAACCCTTAGGTGTGTATAAGCGGACAATGTTCTCAAATGGCTTCCGCTAGGCTATTATTAGCCGCAATCAAACTCTGCACTACCACTTTGGACTAAGAGAAAAGCAAAGTTGGCGATACCTACTTTGTTGTAAACTAATGAATACAAACGACAATACCCCTAGCGAACAACGTGGATTCCACGATTTAGCTCTGAATATTTACACTCGACAAGAGCACAATATTTCACGCAAGCAGATCAGTGATAACGCATTAAAAGTGCTTTATCGTCTGAATGGTGCGGGTTTTGACGCATTCCTAGTCGGTGGTGGTGTGCGAGACTTGCTACTCGGCTCACAACCGAAAGATTTCGACATCGCGACTAACGCGACGCCAGAGCAGATCAAAAACCTATTCAGGAACTGTCGCCTTATTGGTCGCCGCTTCCGTCTAGCACACATTATGTTTGGTCGTGACATTATCGAAGTCGCGACATTCCGTGGTCACCACCAAGAACCATCGAAAAACGTATCAGCTCAGTCTAAAGAAGGCATGCTGCTACGTGATAACGTCTACGGCAGCGTCGATGAAGATGCAGAGCGTCGTGACTTCACCATCAATGCGATGTACTACAACATTGCAGACTACAGCATTCATGATTATGCGGGCGGTGTTGAAGACCTTGAAGACCGCTTGATCCGTCTGATTGGCGATCCAGAAACTCGCTACCGTGAAGACCCAGTGCGTATGCTGCGTGCGATGCGCTTCTCTGCTAAGTTAGACTTCGACATCGAAGAAGACACTGCAGATCCAATCGAAGAGCTTGCACACCTGTTAAGAGACATCCCAGCAGCACGTCTGTACGAAGAGTCTCTGAAGCTCCTTCAATCAGGTTACGGTCTAGAAACGTATCACTTGATGCGTGAGTACAATCTGTTCCAACAGATGTTCCCTGCTGTGGCGGAGTTCTTCACTGAAGACTACTCATCTCAGACCGAGCAGATGCTGGACTTAGTGTTAGATTCTACCGACCTGCGTATCGAAGATGGTAAGCGCGTTAACCCAGCCTTTATGTTCGCGGCTATCCTATGGTACCCAATGAATAAGCTGGCTGAGAAACTGGCTGACGAGCTTGGCCTTTCTCAGTACGACGCCATCATGGAAGCGAGCAACGTGATTCTTGATCAACAGGTTAAGAGCATCGCAATCCCGCGCCGTCACACAGCAACGATTCGCGAAGTATGGCAACTGCAACTGCGCCTACCACGTCGTAATGGTAAACGCGCGCAGCGTCTCATGGAACTCAACAAGTTCCGTGCTGGCTTTGACTTCCTTGAAATGCGAGGCGAGATCGAAGGCGGTGAAACGCAAGAGCTTGCTAAATGGTGGGAGCGTTACCAAAGCGCAGGACGTAACATGCGCCAAGCAATGGCAAACGATGTTGCGCCACCGTCTAAATCAGGTCATCGACGCCGTAAGACTTACCGCAACAAGAAAAGCAAGTCGTCATCATGATCACAGCGTATATCGCGGTCGGCAGTAACCTCGCCGACCCTGTGAGCCAAGCAAATTTGGCTATCGAAACACTAAAAAGCCTACCGCAATCAAAGTTTCTTGCGACCTCTAAGCTATATAGTAGCACTCCAATGGGGCCGCAAAACCAACCGGATTACATCAATGCGGTGGTTGCGATTGAAACCGAATTAACGCCGATTGAACTGCTCAACTGCACCCAAGCGATTGAGCAAGAGCAAGGGCGTGTCCGTAAGGATGAACGTTGGGGACCAAGAACCTTGGACCTAGACATCATTTTATACGGCAATGAGGTGATCGATTCAGAGCGCTTAACCGTTCCTCACTACGGAATGAAAGAGCGAGAATTCGTTCTTTACCCGCTAGCTGAAATCGCACCAAGTTTACAACTCCCTGATGGGACTGAGCTCAGCGAACTGCTCAAAGTAGTCGACAAAAACGGGCTCAATGTTTGGCAGAAATAAGCCAAACGCATTAAGGAAAACCAATGAAAAAAGTAACCATTAACGACCTTATCAAGTGCAAACGTGAAGGCCGTAAATTTGCAACGTCAACCGCTTACGACGCAAGCTTTAGTCAACTATTTGAAAGCCAAGAGATCCCTGTTCTATTGGTAGGTGATTCACTTGGTATGGTACTGCAAGGCCAAACTGACACATTACCAGTAACGGTTGAAGACATTGCTTACCACACTCGCTCAGTACGCGCAGGTAGCCCAAACTGCCTATTGATGGCGGATATGCCATTCATGAGCTACGCGACACCAGAACAGGCTTGTGAGAACGCAGCGACTCTTGTGAGAGCTGGCGCTAACATGGTTAAGATCGAGGGTGGCAGCTGGCTGGTTGATACAGTAAAAATGCTCACTGAGCGCGCTGTTCCAGTCTGTGCGCACTTAGGCCTAACGCCTCAATCTGTAAACATCTTTGGTGGTTACAAGGTACAAGGTCGTGAAGACGAGCAAGCTGACAAGATGGTTGCTGACGCTCTAGCACTGCAAGAAGCAGGGGCGCAAATCGTTCTACTTGAGTGTGTTCCAGCTTCATTGGCAAAGCGTATTACTGAAGCCTGTGATGTTCCAGTGATTGGTATTGGTGCGGGCAATGTGACCGACGGTCAGATCCTAGTTATGCACGACATGTTTGGTATTTCTGCGAACTATATGCCTAAATTCTCTAAGAATTTCTTAGCAGAAACGGGCGATATGCGTAAAGCCGTGGCAAAATATAAAGAAGATGTTGAGAGCGCACGTTTCCCTGATGACGCTCACACAATCGCTTAGGAGTTAGTATGCAATCTTTCGCTGAAGTAGCGGCTCTTCGTGAGCAGATTAAGCAGTTTAAACGTGATGGACGCACTGTAGCTTTTGTACCAACCATGGGTAACCTCCATGAAGGCCACCTTACTCTGGTAAAAAAAGCACGTGAACTGGCTGATATTGTTGTTGTTAGCATCTTCGTTAACCCAATGCAATTTGACCGTGCAGACGATCTAAACAACTACCCTCGCACTCTAGAAGCTGACTTAAGTAAGCTTACAGGCGAAGGCGTGGAGTTGGTATTCACACCAACACCAGAGATCATGTACCCAGCAGGTCTGGATAAGCAGACTTTTGTTGAAGTACCCGGCATTTCTCATATGCTAGAAGGCGCTTCTCGCCCGGGTCACTTCCGCGGTGTAGCAACGATTGTCACTAAGCTATTCAATATCGTTCAACCTGACTTCGCTTGCTTCGGTGAAAAAGACTTCCAACAATTGGCGGTGATTCGCCAAATGACGGCGGACCTGGCACTCGATATCGAAATCGTTGGTGTTCCAACAGTGCGTGAGATGGACGGCCTAGCGATGAGCTCTCGCAACGGTAACCTCACGATTGATGAGCGCCAGCGTGCACCGGTTCTAGCTCGCACTATGCGTTGGATCAGTAGCGCAATCCGCGGTGGCCGTGACGATTACGCCTCTGTGATTGAAGATGCAACCGATCAGCTTCGCGCAGCCGATCTACAGCCGGATGAGATCTTCATCTGTGATGCTCGCACTCTACAAGCCATCACCCCTGAATCGACTCAAGCTGTGATTCTGATGTCTGCATTCTTAGGTAAGACACGTCTTATCGACAACCAAGTTCTCGACTTGGTAACAGAGACCAAAGAAGAAGTGAAAGAAGAGACGGCTGAATAATCTCAGTATTCTCAATACTCTCTAGTGAAAGGCTGATACTTAAGTGTCAGCCTTTTTTACATCTAGACCAATCATTGCTTTCACATACAAAAAGGGCTGACACTAATGCCAGCCCTTGCTATTTATGCTCAACTCTTATGAGCGTAAGCCAATGCCTTTCGTCACTAGGTAGTGAGCAACGCCGTAAAGCACCACAATAAAGATACCTAACACACCAAAAGAGGTCACGATACCCACATCAGACACGCCCAAGAAGCCGTATCTAAACGCATTCACCATATACACAATCGGGTTCAGCTTAGATACACCTTGCCAGAAATCAGGTAGCAGACTGATTGAGTAGAACACCCCGCCAAGATAAGTCAGAGGCGTCAGGATGAAGGTTGGAATGATTGAGATATCATCAAAGGTGCGCGCAAATACTGCATTGATAAGACCACCCAGCGCAAATACCACTGATGTTAAAAATACAGTCGCAATGATGATACCCCAATGATCAACTTGCAGGTCAACGAAGAACAGCGACACAAAGGTAACAATCGCGCCAACCAATAAGCCGCGCACTACGCCACCCATCACGAAGCCCGCAATAATCACATAATTCGGTACAGGTGCAACAAGCAGCTCCTCGATGTTCTTTTGAAACTTAGCACTAAAGAACGATGACGCCACATTCGAATAGGAGTTGGTGATCACCGACATCATGATCAAACCCGGCACAATGTATTCCATGTAACTAAAGCCGTTCATTTCACCAATTCGCGCACCAATCAGGTTACCGAAGATAATGAAATAGAGCGTCATAGTAATTGCAGGCGGTACCAGCGTCTGTACCCAAATACGAGTAAAACGGTTGATCTCTTTGTTCAGCAAGCTGCGAAAAGCAGTCCAATACAGGCTGTACATATTATTTACTCCCCTCTCGCACGATACTCACAAATAGTTCTTCTAGACGGTTAGCTTTGTTACGCATCGAGAGGACTTTCACATTCTGCTCACTCAACTGAGCAAAGATGGTATTCAAACCTAGGTTCTTATCAATTTCGATTTCTAGAGAGCCATTAACCATAGTTTGGCTATTTACGCCTTCTAATTCGGGCTCCTCTGTACCCTCTTCGAGATCGAGGATAAAGGTTTCGACACTCAGCTTATTAAGCAGAGACTTCATGGTCGTGTTCTCAATCAGTTCACCACGATTGATGATACCGATGTTACGACACAGCATTTCCGCTTCTTCAAGGTAGTGTGTGGTCAAAATAATCGTGATGCCCTGCTTCTCATTGATCTCTTTGAGGAATTCCCACATAGAGCGACGGAGCTCAATATCAACACCTGCAGTAGGCTCATCAAGAATTAGCAGTTGTGGTTCATGCATCAGAGCACGTGCAATCATCAAACGACGCTTCATACCACCTGATAGGTTTCTTGCACGTTCGCTGCGTTTTTCCCACAAATCGAGCTTAGAAAGGTATGTTTTAGCGCGTTCTTTAGCGAGCGATTTAGATACGCCGTAGTAACCCGCCTGTTGCAGTACGATCTGCTCAACGGTTTCAAATGGGTTGAAATTGAATTCTTGAGGCACTAAGCCCAAGTTCTGTTTAGCCAATTCAAGATCTTGGTCGATGTCGAAGCCAAAGACTTTTACCTTACCCGAGGTTTTATTCACCAATGATGAGATAACGCCAATCGTCGTTGATTTACCGGCGCCATTTGGGCCCAGTAGTGCGTAAAAGTCGCCCTTTTTCACCTGCAGACTGATGCCTTTTAGGGCTTCAAATCCACCAGCGTAGGTTTTTCTGAGTTGTTCGATTTCTAATGCGTACATGAAGATTGCTTGCCATTTGCGATTAGTGAGTGCTCATGAGAGAAAGTATGACCTTATTCTCAAGCACGTTTAATTTACCAACAAGTTTATCGTCAAATAACGATTAAGACAAACTAACATTTCCAAATTAATAGAAACATTGACCAATACGAAGACGAAAGGATAAAAAAATACCGCTAAGTCATTAACTTAGCGGTATCTGATCTTTTAGGGCTGTTAGATGAATAATCTAAGCCGAACCAAACTCATGCTCATCACGTGCCACGTAGTTGGTTGCCGCTCTCAGTGCCTCATAACGGAAACGGTAGGTATTCGACTCTGGCACTAGATCAATCACGTGGAATTTCTCAAGCTGTTGACGTGTATTGTCGTTTGGACACAGTAGGTATACCTCACAGTTGGCGTCCAGTGCATCCTTAATCGCATTTTCCAATGCAAGACCAACCGTTACGTCAATCATAGGTACATCGGTCAAATCGAGAATCATCGCGTCATAGTCTGAAATACTGGTGTGCTGACGTGAAATCGCCTTAGAGACACTGAAGATCATTGGCCCGGATAGATAGAAGAACAGCACTTTGCCATTCGCCATATCCAGCAGACCACGTTCACTGTCTGACAGAGGCACATCATCTTCATCGGCATCACTGATCGCTTTTACTTGGCGCGCCTGCTCTCGACTTAAGCGCTCAATAATAATGATGTTAGAGATAAAGACACCAAGGCCAACCGCTACAATCAGATCAACAAATACCGTGAGGAGCATAACGCCATACATGATCGCCATACCCGCAAAGCTCACGCGGTGCGCACGTTGAATAAAACTCCAGTCAAGGATATTGAAACCCACATACACCGCGATGCCAGCCAAAACCGCCATTGGAATAGGTTCCGTCAGACCACCCGCAACTAAGACCACTAACGCAAGCACCAGCGCACGAATCACACCAGACAGTGGAGATCGCGCACCAACTTGAATGTTAGTCACGGTACCCATGGTTGCACCGGCGCCCGGAAGCGCACCGAACAAGCCAGAAATGATGTTTGCTAGACCTTGACCACGCAGCTCTTTATCCGAGTCGTGCTCTTTACGAGTCAGAGAATCTCCAATTACTGCGGTCAACAGGGTATCAATACAACCCAAGGTGCCGAGTACTAGCGCATCAATCACCATCTCAGTGAACATAGAAGCGTCGATATGCGGCACAACCAAAGATGGTAGACCCGCTGGAATTTCACCGATACGACGAATGGCTTCACTATCAAACAGAATCACTGACAGCAGCGTCACAGCAACCAGTGCGACCAACTGTGCAGGGACGTATTTACGATATTGTTTAGGAAAGAAGAACAGAATGCCTAACGTCAGCAAGCCTAAAAACAGCTCGCTAAACTTCATATTAGCGACGGTATCAGGCAGAGCCGACAGCGTCCCCATCACACCACCCGCTGGGGCTGCGTGTCCGAGAAGTGGTGAGAGCTGTAAAATGATAAGAATAACGCCGATGCCGGACATAAAGCCGGAGATCACGCTATATGGCATCAAAGTTATGTATTTTCCTAACTTCAATGTACCGAGTAAAACCTGAAATGCCCCCGCCATCATCACCACAGTGAAGGTCATTGCCAAGCCTGTTTCCGGGTACTTCGCCATCATGCTGGTCAGTACTGCCGTCATAATCACCGTCATAGGGCCAGTTGGCTCAGAGATCAGCGTATTGGAACCACCAAACAATGCGGCAAACAGGCCGACCATGATCGCGCCCCACAAGCCCGCTTCGGCACCAGCACCAGAAGCAACACCAAATGCCAACGCCAATGGCAATGAGATAATGGCTGTGGTCACACCGCCAAACATATCCCCTTTGAGGTTGATATCTGCAAAACGACTTCCAAACAAAATACATCTCCCTGTGATGAGCTGACAAACCGTATCACTTTAACAAATGTATCAACTGCTCAGAAAGTGTTAATTCAATCACAATATTTATGTCTTATAACCGGATGATAGCTTTCAGTCTAAGTTTATGATTTTACGTACTAGAACACGTCAGATGAGTACTTTTTGACGCACTTTTTACAAGATTGAATTTGTAACATTGTGTATAGTTAAGCATCTTAATTGAGGGATGTATGAAGCAAGATGCCAGAAATAAAACAGCTTTTTGAAAACAATTCCAAATGGTCTGATGAAATTCGTTCAGAGCGACCAGAATATTTTACAACGCTTGAAGAGGGGCAAAACCCAGGTTTCCTTTGGATCGGCTGTTCAGACAGTCGTGTACCCGCTGAGCGCTTAACAGGGCTTTATTCTGGTGAACTGTTTGTACACCGAAATGTGGCGAACCAAGTCATTCATACCGACCTTAACTGCCTATCGGTGGTTCAATATGCGGTGGACGTACTTAAGGTTAAACACATCATCATTTGTGGTCACTACGGTTGTGGCGGTGTTAATGCTGCGATTGATAACCCAAAACTGGGCCTTATCAACAACTGGCTGCTGCACATCCGCGACAACTACCTAAAGTACCGCAAAGAGATCGAGACACTGCCTCGTGAACAGTGGGGTGACAAACTCTGTGAGATCAACGTTGCCGAACAGGTTTACAACCTAGGTAACTCAACCATCATGCAAAGTGCTTGGGAGCGTGGTCAAGAGGTTGAAATTCATGGTGTGGTTTATGGTATCGGCGATGGCAAACTAAAAGATCTTGGCGTACGCTGCTCAAGCAACGACACCCTAGAAAACAGCCACCTAGAGGCATTGAACAAGATTCTAACTACGCCTCTTCTAGGCCAACAAGGCTAAATCTGTTCTGAATAAATACACAAAAGCCCGCATCATGCGGGCTTTTTTAATCATTCATCGAAATCAAATCGACGCTGCACTCATTACTCTTGAGGCACAACCTTACCGATGTATGGTAGGTGACGATATTTTTGAGCGTAGTCGATACCAACACCAACAACGAACTCGTCTGGGATCTCAAAACCAATCCAGTTCACTTCTACGTCAACTTCACGACGAGATGGCTTGTCTAGTAGTGTACAGATGCGTACAGACTTAGGCTCACGTAGGCTTAGAATCTCTTTCACCTTGTTTAGCGTGTTACCCGTGTCGATGATATCTTCAACTAGCAGTACATCTTTACCTTTAATGTCATCATCTAGGTCTTTAAGGATACGCACATCACGTGAGCTTTCCATTGTGTTGCCGTAGCTAGAAGCTGTCATGAAATCAACGCTGTGAGTAATATCGATTGCACGAGCTAAATCTGCCATGAATACGAATGATCCACGTAATAGACCTACCAATACAAGATCTTCGCTACCTTGGTAGTGTTCTGTGATCTGTTTGCCTAGCTCTTGCACTCGATCTTGAACTTCTTGCTCAGAGATCATGACTTCAACTGTATGTTTCATACTGCTCTCATTTTATTTGGTGACTGCGACAAGTGTAGATCGTTTCATCAATAGTGCCGCTGGTTTTCGAGCGTAAGTCTAGCACTGCTCAAATACCCACACCACCTCACGTATCAATTTAAATCACAGTTCTCGCATCAAGAGTCGTATTCTCGGCTTTCGAGCTAGATCGCATTACAACGCCCTATGTGGATCACGATTTATGTATCAAGTTTGATGCAATTGTCCATAAAGTAAGCACAAACGATTGACCATTTGCATATGCACCATTACACTCATTCTGGCTTAAATAATAATAAAATCATTAATATAAAATTTCGTTGGCAAGGAAAACATTATGGACTCAATATCTAAGAGACCTAGAACTAGGCTTTCACCCCTAAAAAGAAAACTTCAATTGATGGAGATTGCTCTTGAAGTATTCTCTCGTCGCGGCATTGGCCGAGGCGGACATGCAGATATTGCAGACATCGCTCAAGTGTCTGTAGCTACTGTATTCAACTACTTCCCAACACGTGAAGATCTGGTCGACGAGGTTCTAAACCATGTTGTTCGTCAGTTCTCAAACTTTCTTTCAGACAATATCGACCTTGATATTCATGCTAAGCAGAACCTAACAAACATCACTAATGAGATGGTTGCGCTTGTAGAGCAAGATTGCCACTGGCTCAACGTTTGGTTCGAATGGAGTGCTTCGACTCGTGATGAAGTATGGCCACTGTTTGTGACGACCAACCGCACGAACCAAATGCTGGTACAGAACATGTTCGTTAAGGCGATCGAGCGTGGCGAAGTGTGTGACCAACATGAACCGAAACACTTGGCGAACCTATTCCACGGTATCTGCTACTCACTGTTCATTCAGGCAAAACGTGCTAACTCAACTGATGAGCTGCACTCACTGACTGACAGCTACTTGAATATGTTGTGTATTTATAAGTAGATTCGAGATTCGAGATTCGAGATTCGAGATTCGAGATTCGAGATTCGAGATTCGAGATTCGAGATTCGAGATTCGAGATTCGAGAAGAAGTGTGAAGGGTTGACCTAGTGGGTCAACCCTTTTTGTTTT